>CAVPMU010000005.1:0-148586 GCA_963706535.1 uncultured Gammaproteobacteria bacterium | reverse complement strand
GCTAGGGAATGCGCGCATCGCGGATCTTGGCCTTGGCCCGCACGATGCGCTGTGCCAGCGTCGGTGCTGGCGTCAGGAACGCCGCAGCGATCTCCTCGGTGGTGAGTCCGCAGACTTCCCGCGAGGTGAGCGCCACCTGCGCATCGGGCGCAAGCGCCGGGTGGCAACACGTGGGGATCAGGCGCAGGCGGTCGTCCTCGACGCGTCCGACCGCAGCCTGCGCGGGATCATCGGCCGCGACGTCGTGCACCTCCACGTCGAGCGGTTCGAAGCGCGACTGGCGGCGGATCTGGTCGATGGCCTTGAAGCGGCCCGCGGACACCAGCCACGCGCGGGGATTCGCCGGCACGCCGTCGCGCGGCCACTGCTCGAGCGCCACGCGGAAGGCCTCGTGCAGCGCCTCCTCGGCGAGGTCGAAGTCGCCGAGCAGCCGGATCAGCGTGGCGAAGACGGCGCGCGACTCGCTGCGGTACACCGCATCGACTGTCTCGCGTGCACGTTGCGCCGATTCAGCATTCAATGCGCAATGTCTCCTCCGCGCCGCGCGAGGCCGCAGCGACCCCGACGAATCGGCCTCGGACCGTGGCGCGGCTGGCTCAGCCTTCGTACTTGAAGGACAGCGACACCCGCGCGCGATACGCGACGACCTTGCCGTCCTCGACCTTCATGTCGAGCTTGGTGACCTCGGCGATGCGCAGGTCGCGCAGCGACTTGGCCGCGGTCTCGACCGCATTGGTCGCCGCATCCTCCCAGGACACGGTGCTGGTGCCGATGATCTCGGTGACGCGATAGACGCCGCTGTCGACTTTTTTCTTCGCCATGGTGCTTCTCCCGCTGGTCAGGAGGCGCGGGCTGCCCGGCCGGCGCCTCGGAGGGTTCATCATACGCCCCGCTCGCGGCGGCGACGGTCGTCGCCTACTGCATCGAGTTCGGGTCGCGCAAGCTGTCCGATCAGGACGACACCACCAGCGCGGAATCCACCTCGGCGGCCCACGCGAGCAGGCCGCCCTCGAGGTTGCACACGCCGGCACGACCTCCACGCACGGCGATCCCGCTGGCGACGAGACTGCGCGCACCGCTGCGACAGATGAACACGGGCACCGCGTCGAGCGCGATCTCCTGCAGCCGGTCGCCGATCTCGGCCAGCGGAATGTTCACGGCGCCCGCGAGGTGCCCGGCCTCGAACTCGCGCGGCTCCCGCACGTCCACGAGCAGCAGCGCCCTGCCGTCGACACGGAGACCGTCGCCATCGCCGTCGCCGCCCAGCAGCGCACGCAGCTCGCCGGCACGCAGCCGTCTGATGCGCTCCGCCATGCCGGCATCGCAGGCCTGTGGCTGGTCGCGCAGCTCCGTGATCGTCGGGCGCTCGCCGCACACCGCGCAGTCCTGGCGACGGTCGAAGGTGAACTCGCGGAACGACAGGTCGAGCGCGTCGTACACCAGCAACCGCCCGAGCAGCGGCTCGCCCACCCCCACCACCAGCTTGATGGCCTCGGTCGCCTGCAGCACACCCAGCACGCCGGGCAGCACGCCGAGCACGCCGGCGTCGGCGCAGTTCGGCACCAGTCCTTCGGGCACCTCAGGGTACAGGCAGCGATAGCACGGCCCGCGCCCCGGTACGTACGTCATCAGCTGGCCTTCGAAGCGATGGATGGCCGCGGAAACGAGCGACTTGCCGAGCATCACGCACGCGTCGTTGACGAGGTAACGCGTCGGCAGCCGGTCCGTGCCGTCGAGGACGACGTCGTAATCGCGCAGCACGTCGCGCACGTTCGCCGCACGCAGCTCCAGCTCGTGCGCTACGACCTCGATCTGCGGGTTAAGCGCCGCGAGTCGCTCGCGCGCGACGGCGGCCTTGGGCCGGCCGACGCCGTGCGAGTCGAACAGTACTTGCCGCTGCAGGTTCGACGCCTCGACCCGGTCGCAGTCGATGATGCCGAGGGTACCGACGCCCGCCGCCGCGAGGTAGAGCGCGGACGGCGAGCCGAGCCCGCCGGCGCCGACCACCAGCACGCGCGCGGACTTGAGTCTCTCCTGTCCCTCGCGGCCGATCTCCGCGAGCGACAGGTGCCGCTGGTATCGCGCAACTTCGGCAGCGCTCAGGCCCATGCCTCAGCCTCCGCTCAGCGCACAGATGAGGTGCAGCGTGTCGCCCTCGCGCACCGTGGCATCGAGCCCGTCCACAGCCGTCGTGTTCACGAACAGCCGCATGTGGGGCCGGATGCGGTCCTGCTCATCGATCATGCGGAAACGCATGCCGGGATACCGTCGCTCGAGGTGGGCGAGCAGTTCACGCACGGTGGTGCCATCTGCCGTGACACGCGCGCGTCCGTTCGTATAGGAACGCAACGGGCTCGCGACTTTCACGCTGCAGCTCATCGCGTCCACCGTCAGTCCGCGCAGGTGACCGAGTAGATCTGCGGCAGGTGGCGTGCGATGCAGCGCCACGACTCGCCCTCGTTCGCGCTCGCCCAGACTTCGCCGGACGTCGTGCCGAAGTAGAGGCCGAGCCGGTCGCTGCGCGCATCGGCGCACATCGCCTGGCGCGACACCGTGAACCATCCCTGTGCAGCGGCAGGCCACGGTCGAGCCGTTGCCAGGTCTTGCCTGCATTGCGCATGCGACAGACCGCGGGCCTGCCGCCGACCGAGGTACGCGGCCAGACGGTCGTGCCGTCCATCGGGAAAACCCACGCGCGGTCGGCGTCCGTCGGGTGCAGCACGATGGGGAAGCCGATGTCACCGATCTTCTTCGGCATGGCGTTGCCGATGCGGATCCAGCGGGTGCCGGGACGGTCGAGGCGATAGATGCCGCAATGGTTCTGCTGGTAGAGGCGGTCCGGTCGCTCAGGATGCACGACGAGGCAATGCACGTCGTGGCCGTACTGCGGATCGGGATCGGGGAGGAACTCCGCGCTGCAACCACCGTTCAACGGCGCCCAGTCGCGACCGCCGTCGCGCGACTCGAATACTCCGCCGCTCGATACGCCGAGACAGAGGTGGCGCGGATCGCGCGGGTCGACGCTGACCGAATGCAGCAACTGCCCGATCGGTGAACCCGGGCCCGTGACCCAGACCGGCAGCAGCGGGTGGTCATTGAAGCCGGCGACCGGCTGCCAGGTGCGTCCGAGGTCCTCGCTGCGGAAAAGCCCGGCGGGAGAGGCGCCCGCGTACCACGTGCCGCGCTCGCTCGCGTGGCCGGCGGTGAGCCAGAACACGATGTCGACGGCTTTCGCCTGCTCGCCCTCGCCCGCCTTGCGGAACGCGGGCGGCTGCTCGGCTTCGCGCCAGGTGCGGCCGCGGTCCGTCGAGCGGAAGACCGTTGGGCCGAGGTGGCCGGTCTTCGCCGCCATGAGCAGCACCTTCGGCTCGCCCGGGTCCTGCACGACGTGGTGGATGATGTGGCCGAGGAATTGCGGGCCCGCGAGTTTCCGCCTGCGCCGACTCGCGTCGGCGCGCAGCGAGAATACGCCCTTGCGCGTGCCCACCCAGATCGTGCCGGCCATGGGCCGCAGGATGCACGTCCCGTCGCGAGTGTCAATTTGCGCTGCGGCAGGGGGATCGGGAATTGCGGTGGAACCACTGGCCCGAGCTGCAGCCCCGACGGTCGCCTCGCCTCACCCGCCGCCCGCCGCGAGCCGTTCGATCGCGCTGGTGCGGTCGGCCAGTCGCGCGACGAAATAGACGACGATCGAGCAGCCGACAGGGAAGATCAGTTCATTGGTACAGATGGCCGCGATGCGCACCGGTGGCAGCGACGATCCGGCCGCCATCGCGTGGAGGTGGTTCAACCAGAGGATCACGCCGCCGAAAACGACTCCGACCGCGAGGCCGGTGAGTGCGTGGGCGCGCAGGGTCGAGGACGGATTGCGCAACAGCCGGCGCACCAGCACCCCGAGCAGGGCGTACCCGAGGGTCTTCGCGGCACCGACCTGGTACACGAGCGGCCCGAGCGTCTCGAGCGGCGCCCCGATCATCCACTGCACGCCACGCTGCACGCCCTTCGCCGCAGCCCGGGCCACGGGCGCCGAGACGAGGCCGAGCAGCACGGCGAGCCACGCCGCCTGCGCAATCACCGACGGCATCGACCGTCCGGCCGTCCCGTCACCGTCTTCCGCGAAGGCGATGCGTGGCTCTGCGTTCATCGTGCTCCCCGCGCGGAGGATAGCGCGACTAGAGTTGCGATTCGATGGGCAGCCAGCGCACGATGGCGATCAGCAATCGTCGCCAGGCGCTGGTCTCGGGCTCGTGCGTCCAGGCACTCCCACCCTGCCGTGAGTCGTCCTCCCAGCGCAGCGCGCCGTCCTCGAGGCGCAGGCGATAGCTCGCGGACGGAGCGGCCGAGCGCTCGAACAGCGCGCGCAGCCGCCCGACGAGCAGCGCGTCGGCGAACAGCACGCCCATCTCGGTGTTGAGCTGCACGGAGCGCGGATCGAGGTTGAAGGAGCCGACGAACCCGCGCCGCTCGTCGACCACCATGGCCTTGGTGTGCAGGCTCGCCCGCCGGCTCCCGAGCAGGCCGATGCGCCTGCGATGCACGGGCTTCAACTCGTGGATCCACACGCCGCCCGCGAGCAGGGCCTTGCGGTATTTCGAGTACCCCGCGTGCACCAGCGCGACGTTGGTGGCGGCGAGCGAGTTCGTCAGCACCCGCACCGTCGCACCCGCCGTGCTGCGTGCCACGAGCTGCGCCGCGACCTCCTCGCCTGGCACGAAGTAAGGTGAGGTGAGGAGCGACTCACCCTGCACTCCGGCCATCAGTCGCGTCAGCTCGTGCACGAGCCAGCGCTCGGGCAACTGATGCTGCGAGAACGTAGCGGCCTTCTCCGGCGGGTCCGACACGACCTCGACGTTGGTGCTCCACGACAGGCGACCGGCCGTCCCGATGCGCGACGACAGGCCGAGCGACGCGTCGGCCATGCGACCGAGCCACGGCGAGTCGGCCTTGCCGAGCGCAAGGGTTTCGAGCACGTCGCGCACGTCCGGCAGCATGCGGTGACGGCGGCGCCAGCGCATCCGGTGCAGCGCCCTGATGGGGATCACTGCCGCGCTGTTCCAGAACCCGTCGAAGATCGCGCTGGCCTGTGG
This sequence comes from uncultured Gammaproteobacteria bacterium, assembly GCA_963706535.1. GTDB lineage: Bacteria > Pseudomonadota > Gammaproteobacteria > Steroidobacterales > Steroidobacteraceae > RPQJ01. Next base: position 143,499 of record CAVPMU010000005.1, on the reverse strand, counting down.
CACGGCCGGCCCGACGAGCAACAGGTCGGCGTCCTGGAAATTCACCTGTTCCGCCGCGTCGAAATACTCGTCGCCGACGTTGCGACCGCCGACGATGGCGACGCGTCCGTCGGCGATCCACGCCTTGTTGTGCATGCGGCGATTCAGGCTCACGGCGCGCAGCAACATCTCCCCGGCGCGGCGCCAGGCGTCGTCGCGATTGCGGGCCGGATTGAACAACCGCACCTCGATGCGGGGATGGCTGTCGAGGGCGAGGATGGCGCGGTCCTTGCCGCGTGCGTTGATGTCGTCGAGCAGGACGCGCACCCGAACGCCTCGGTCGGCCGCGCACAGCACCTCGCGCACCAGCAGGCGGCCGGTGTCGTCGTCCTTCCAGATGTAGTACTGCAGGTCGAGGCTGCGGCCGGCGTCGCGCGCCGTGAGCGCACGCAGCTCGAACGCCTCGCGGTTGTCGTCGACGAGCAGGATTCCGGTCTCGCCGGGCCGGGCGGCGGTCAGGGGTGCCACCGCGTGGTCGAGCGCGGTCGGCGGCGACTCGTCGGGCGGGATCGCGTGTCCCGCGGGGCCCTGCGCACGCCGGGCGAAGCGCCCGTAGGAATAGATCGCCGTCGCGGAGAGCGCCGCGAAGGTGGCGATGGCAATGAGCGTGATCAGCAGCATGCGACTACGGAGGTGCCAGTGGTCGGATCCGTCGGTTCCGGCTGGCCGCCGAAACCGACGGATCCGACCACTGGCACCTCATGTCCAGACGACGGGGCGCCGCAGGCTCACCCAGCGCTCGTAATGCTGCGCATACACGGCCTCGATGCGGTTGCGCTTGACCTTGAAGGTGGGCGTCACGAGGTCGTTGTCGACGGTCCAGGCCTCGGAGACGATCACCAGGCAGTCGAGCCGCTCGTGGGGGTCGAGCCCCGCGTTGACGCTGGCGAGGTGCGACGCAAGCGAAGACTCGAGCTCGCCTCGACCGCCCAGGTCCGCCGCGCGACGCATGGCTTCCACGTTCAGCATCAGCAGCGCCACGGGCTGGCCGAGGCTCGCGCCGGTGACGCAGCACGCCTCCACGGCTGCGTGCGCGACCAGCCGGTCCTCGATCGGCGCCGGCGTGACGTACTTGCCCTTGCTGGTCTTGAACAGGTCCTTCACGCGCCCGACGATGCGGAGATTGCCTTCCTCGTCGAGTTCGCCCTTGTCGCCAGTGCGCAACCAGCCGTCCGCGGTCATCACCTCTCGCGTGAGGTCCGGCTCCTTGTAGTAACCGAGCATCACGCCGGGACTCTTGACCTGCACCTCGCCGTTCGACGGGTCGACCCGACCCTCGATGCCGTCGTAGGGCACGCCCACCGTCCCCGGTCGCAGCCGGCCCGGCAGCGTCGAGTGCGAGATGCCGCAGTTCTCGGTCATCCCGTAGACCTCGACGATGTCCAGCCCGAGCCGCGCGTACCATCGCAGCAGCGCGGCCGGCATCGGCGCAGCGCCGCCGGCCGCGACCCTGCATCGATCGAGGCCGAGCGCGCCAAGGATCTTCCCGCGCACGAGCCCGCGGACCACCGGGATGCCGAGCAGGCGCTCGAGCTTCTCCGCCGGCATCTTCGCCTGCACGCCCTGCTGGAACTTCACCCACAGCCGCGGTACGGAAAAGAACAGCGTCGGCCGTGCGCGCCGCAGGTCCGCGGCGAAGGTGTCGAGGCTCTCGGCGAAGTGCACACGGAAGCCGGTTGCCAGCAATCCGTGCTCGATGAGCACGCGCTCGGCGACGTGCGAAAGCGGCAGGTAGCTCAGCAGGCGCGCGTCGCCCTCGATGCCGAGCCGCGTGCGCAGAGTGCCGAACGACCACGCGAAGGTCGCGAAGCTGTGCATGACGCCCTTCGGCACGCCCGTGGTACCCGAGGTGTACATGATCGTAGACAACTCGTCGGCGTCGCGAAGGGGGCTGTCCGCCATCGGAGCGGTGCCGGCGACGATGTCGTCCCAGCGCGCGCAGGTCGCAGCCGCGTCATCCGGGGCGAGCGGCAGCGCGATGCACGGCAGCGTGGCCGGCACGCCCGGCTGCATGTGGTGCCAGTCGTCGAGCTTGCCGACGAACAGCAGGCGCGCCTCGCTGTGTTCGAGGATCTGGCGGACCGTGCCGGCCGCGAGCGTCGGGTACAGCGGCACCGATACGAATCCCGCGAGCCAGATCGCGAAATCCGCCATCAGCCAGTGCGCCGTGTTCTTGGCGAGCAGCCCGATCCGTGCGCCCGGCTCTAAGCCCAGGCTGCGCAGGTGCGCCGCCATGCGGCGGGACTGGTCCATCACCTCGCGCCACGTGTAGTCCTTTACCACGCCGCCGCCCAGCGGCTGCGAGAGGACGACCCTCTCAGGGTCCGACCGCTCCCAGTGATACAGGCGCTGCAGTGCCAATGCGTCGGGGTTCATGAGCCTCCGGGTGCCTGAAGGTGCCAGTGGTCGGTTCCGTCGGATTTGTGCGCGAATCCGCAGCATATCGGCGTGGCGCCGGACGCACCAGCGGACCACCCTGTCGCCTCCACAACGTCGCACCGGAGCAAGGATGCCCCGCCGCAACCGCCTGCACGTCCCCGGGGGCCTCTACCACGTGGTCCTCCGCGGCAATCACCGCCAGCCGCTTTTTCACGTGCCCTCCGACCGAGCGATGCTCGACGACCTCGTCGCCGAGGCTCTCGCGAGATTCGGCGCGCGAGTGCACGCGTACTGCTGGATGAGCAACCACGTGCACCTCGCGATCCAGGTCGGGGAAACGCCGCTCGGTCCGCTGGTGCAGCGCATCGCCGGCCAGTACGCGCGTCGCCTGCAGCGACGGCTGCCCACGACCGGGCACCTGTTCGAGGGCCGCTATCGCGCCGTCCTCGTCGATGCCGACGAGCAGCTGCTGCGCCTGAACCGCTACATTCACCTCAACCCGCGGCGGGCGGGGATGGTCGCGGACCCGGCGGATTACCCGTGGAGCGGGCACCGCGCGTATCTCGGTCTCGCCGTAGTACCGTGGCTCACGACGGATTTCACGCTGCGGGTGCTGGGCCCGGACCTGGCGAGCGCGCGGCGCGCTTACCGGCGCATGATCGCGCTCGGCGGGGACCCCGAGGACTCCGTGGACTTCAATCGTGGCGTTCCCGGCGACTGCCGCGTGCTCGGGGCCGACCGGTTCCTTAAGGATCTCGAAGCGAAACGTAGTGCCGTGCCGCGGTTCGCTGCACGGCAGGGTCGACGGCCGAGCCCGCGACGCGACCGGCCATCGCTCGAGCAACTGATTGATGTGGCGGCGGCCGAGTTCGGAGTGGACGCCGAAGCCTTGGCCTCCGCGGCGCGGTCACCCGAGCTCACCCGTGCGCGTTGCGCGGTCGCGGAGCGCGCCCTGGCAGGTGGCGCGGCGTCGCTGTGCGAGGTTGCTCGGCGCCTCAACCGCAGCCACTCGTCCCTGAGCGAGGCGCTCGAGCGGCGGCGGCAGCGCGCCGCGGGGCGAGCAGTTGGGCCAGGGTGACGGCGGATCCGACCGATCCGACGGATCCGACCACTGGCACCTCTTAAGCTTTCTTGAACACTCCGAGCGCGCGCAGGATGACGATCAGGAGGACTGCGCCCGCGATCGCGACCAGGAAGCGCACGATGCCGCCGCCTGCTGCAAGCCCGAGCATGCCGGCGATCCAGAACCCGATCGCGGAACCGACGACACCGACGAGCACGTTCGCGATCCACCCCATCTGGGCGTTGGTCTTCATGACGATGCTGGCGAGCCAGCCGACGATGCCGCCGATGATCAAGCTGATGATGAGATTCATCGAGATGCTCCCACGTCAAGGGTCGGGCAGTCCCGCGTCCTGCGCGCCCTGGCGCTCGCGCGGGACCAAGCAGCAGTACGCTACCAGATCGCCGCGCTCCGGCGCATCCGGGATGGCCGCTTCCTGCAGGAGTGCCGCGGATTCAGGGTCGAATCAAGCGGTGCTGAGTCCGAGCCCCAGGGCCGTACGATCGAAATAGACCTCATTGCGGGCCACGCGATCGCCGCGCAGCACCGCGAGGTCCATGCCGTCGATCTCGATGACGGCATCCTCGTCCCCCAGGTCGGACACCTCACGCGCCGTCCACGTCATCTTCCAGGCGCCGAACAGCCTGGCGAGGTAGCGCCGCATGGCGTCGCGGCCCGTCACGTCGCCGCGCGTATTCGGATCGTGGTAACGGACGTCGTCGGTGTAGCAGTCGAGTACCCGCTCGACCTCCTGCGACGTCCACGCGGCGAGGAATCGCTCGATCAGCCGGTCCCGGTCTGCGCGGTTCTTGGCTCCTCCAGGCGTCCTACGATAGAGGGACGGTCGTCACCCGCATACAGCGCAAAGGTGGACGCAGTCGCGCACGTCTCGGCGTGCAGGCGAACCCTGGCGCCGTGGGGTACGGGTCCCTTGAGCCACGCGTCGAGTCGCATCCGGCCATCGTGGTCGCTCGAGCCCGCCGGCCGCGGCAGCCGCGCGAGGCATTCGCCCAGCACGCGCGGCGGGTGGTAGAGCGCACGGCGGAACCCGAAGCGTCGCGCGTACCAGTCCCACATGTGGATGCCGTTGTAGTCGCCAGTGAGTTGACCGAACTTCCAGTGGTCCGCGTTGCGCATCTGCCATCCGGCGACCACCGGCCCCGCAACCACGGGCGACCGGGCGAGCGGCACGGCGGGCCCTGGATCGCCGAAGCGACCGCGCGTAAGGAACGTCACGACGCCCTCCCAGGCGAGTTCGCCCGCGACGCGCACGGTCGTCCGCAGGTCGAACTCGGCACCCTTCGCGACGGGCCGCCCGCTCATGACGCGGGTCTCGAAGTCGAGTGGCTCCTCGATCGAGAGCGGCCGATGCTGGCCGAGGTGATTGCGAATCTGCAGCACGCCCCAGATCGGCACCGGGAAGCGCGGATGCGTCAGGATCGCCATCGCGAGGCGGAAACCGATCGCGTGCGGATACAGCAGTGGCAGGGTCGCGGCACCGGGCGCCAGGCCCGCGATCCGGTTGAACGATGCGAGCTCGTCCCGGTCCACGCGATGTCCGTGCCAGCGCGCGGTGAGTTGCGGCGCAAGGCTGGCCCGCCGCTTCACGGGCAGCATTCCGCGCGCCATGTACGGGACCGCCGAGGGGCGGTGGTCGTAGTCGAGACACACGGCATTCGTGGCGACCTCCGCGGGAGGCTTCAGGGACGGGCGGCCGTGCCGAGAACGGCGCAAACCGTGGTGGCGGCGAGTTCGTCGACGACGGGCGGAATGCGCTTGCGACCCTGCACGTAGGGCTTGATGGCGCCGAATGGCCCGTCGAGGCGGGCGTACCGGAGGCGGGCCATCGTGTCGGTATCCGCGCGGCCGAATGCGCGGAGGGCGAAGTCGCGCGGTGCCGCGCCGAGCTGGGGTTCGAGCGCCGCGGCACGGTCGGCAAGCTCCGGCGGCCAGTCGCCGCTCACGAAGTCCTGGCGGCGGTGCAACAGGAGGAGGCGTGCTTCGAGCGCATGCTCGCGCGTCCACGTGGCCATGAAGCGCGCGGCGTGCACGGCGCCGTCGATGTCGTTCGCCCTGGCGAGTTCCCCGGCAAAACCGGCCTGGAAGCCCTCGACCACTTCCATCCACAGTTCGGCCAGCAGTTGCTCGCGGCTGCGATAGCGATGGTAAATGGAGCCCGTGGGGGCCCCCGCCTCCTTCGCCACGGCAGCGACGGTCACCGCCTGGGGGCCGCGGTCGACCACCAGGCGCAGGGCGGCGCCCGTCATGTCCCGTCGTTCGAATATTGATTTCCGACCCACGATACAAGAATGACAATTCTATTATCATCATGTCAGTAGGCCGGGAGGTGCCAGTGGTCGGATCCGTCGGTTGCTGGCGGACGACGGCCCCGAGGCGGCCCCGAACGGAACCGACGGATCCGACCACTGGCACCTCCCGGGCGCTACAGGAACGGCTGGATCAGGACGTGGGCGTTGACGCGCGCGCGTAGCCGGGCGCAGACGAGGAACGTGCCGACGAGCTTGCGGTGCAGGAACATCGTTTCGGGCGGAGGCGACCGCAGGCCGCGCCGGAAAGCCACGTCGAGACCGAGGTCGCGCGCCCGGCCGATGAGGCCCGACGTGGCAAAGTCGTACGTTCCGCGGTGGGTGATCGGCTCGCAGACCAGCTGGATGATCTCCACGGCGCCGCGGATCATTTCCGCCGGATCGCCACGGTGCGCATACCCGATCCCGAATGCTGCCTCGCGAATGCCGCGCTCGTCGCGCGCGAGCACGGCACGGCAGGCACGCCGGTAGTGCTCGACGAATTCCGCGGGGAACTCGCAGGCCGAGCCGAGGTCGAGCAGCGCAATCTGCTGAGTACCGGGCTGGTAGAGGTAGTTCGCGATGTTCGGGTCGGTCTGCATGAAGCGGAACTCGAACAGCTCGCGGAACATCAATCGCAACAGTGTGCGCGCCGCCGCATTGCGCCGCGATGCCGGCACGGCCTCGCTCGCGAGCGCCTCGAGCGGGTCGCCCTCGATCCAGTCCATGGCCAGGATCCGGCGCGTCGTGAGCGTCCGCTCCACGCGTGGCACGACGACCGCGTCGCGCATGTCGGACACCATCCGCCCGTAGCGCTCCAGATGGCGCGCCTCGGCCTGGTAGTCGGTCTCGAGCCGCAGCTGGCGCTTGGCCTCGGTCGCGATGGCCTCGACATCGAGCGTCATCGGCAGGAACTCTAGCCTGCGCAGCAGGGTCGCGAGATTGTCCACGTCGCTGTCGACGCTGCGCGCCACGCCGGGATACTGGATCTTGAGCGCCAGGTCGCGCCCGCCGTGCTTGCGTGCACGGTGGATCTGGCCGATCGACGCCGCGGCGACGGGCTCCGGGTCGAACCGTGCGAACTTCGACTCCCAGCCCTTGCCGTACTCGCGGCCCAGCATGCGCTTCAATTGCGTATCCGGCATCGCGTAGCCCTGCGAGCGCAGCATGGAAAGCGCGTTGCGAAATTCCGCCGGGACGAGTTCGTCGCTCTGCAGCGAGAGCATCTGGCCGACCTTCATGGCCGGTCCACGCAGCGACGCGAGCCGCCGTGCCAGCAGCTCCGCGTTGCCCGGTGTCAGGACGGCGGCGGCGAGGTCGATGCCTTTGCCGCTGGTGAACTGCCGTGCGGTGGCCAGCGCCGTCGACAGTGCGAGCTCGCCGCTCAGCATGCCGAATTGCAGCAGGCGACCGACCCTGGAGGCGGGCACGGCCGTGCGCTTGCGCTTGTCCTGGACCGCCATGGGGCAATGGTACCCGCCGGCGGCAGGCCGGAGGCGCCAGTGGTCGGTTCCGTCGGTTACGTACGACCCCGAGCCGCCGGGACGTGGCCGGCCGGATCCGACGGACCCGACCACTGGCACCTCCGGACTAGATCGGCAGTTTCCGGACGCGGCGGCCAGTCGCTGCGAACATCGCGTTGACCACCGCGGGGGTCGCGGCCGGCAGGCCCGGCTCGCCGATGCCCCCCGGCGCCTCCGCGCTCGGCACGACGTGCACCTCGACACGCGGCATCTCGTCGATGCGCAGCATCGGGTAGTCGTTGAAGTTGCCCTGTTCGACGCGCCCGTCCTTGAACGTGATCTGCTCGTACAGCGCCGCACTCAAGCCGTAGACGATGGCGCCTTCGATCTGCCGCCGGATGATCTCGGGATTCACCGTCCGGCCGCAGTCGACCGCTGCGACGATGCGCCGGACGCGCGGGCGCCCCGATGCGTCCAGGGACACCTCGGCCACCTGTGCGACATGGCTCCCGAACGAACTCGCGACGGCGACGCCGCGCTGCACGCCGGCCGGCAGCGGCGATCCCCAGCCCGCCTTCTGCGACGCGAGGTCCAGCACGCCGCGCAGTCGCGGTTGCTTGCCGAGCAGCGAGCGCCGGAACTCGACCGGGTCCTGCCCGGTCTCCGCAGCGACCTCGTCGATGAACGATTCGAGGAAATACGCGTTCTGCGAATGCCCGACCGACCGCCAGAACCACACCTGCACCCCGGGCTCGGTCCGCACGTACTCGACGCGAAGATTCGGGAAATCGTAGGGACAGTCCTTGATGCCCTCGACCGCCGACTCGTCGATCCCCTCGGGCAACTCCGTCGCGAAGCCCGCCGCGATCATGATCGACGGCGATGCGACGCGCGCCGTGAGCGACACCGGGCTACCCTTCGCGTCGAGGCCCGCCTTGAATCGCGTGACCGACGCGGGACGATAGAACCACGCGCGCATGTCGTCCTCGCGCGTGTAGACGAGCTTCACCGGCGCGCTGGCCGCCTTCGACAGCAGGGTCGCGGCCACGACGAAATCGGGCGCGAAACGACGACCGAATCCGCCGCCGAGGTAGGTCGTCGTAACCGCGACCCGCTCCGGCGGGAGACCCGTGAGCTGCGCGACGATGCCCTGGTGTGGCCCCGGCGCCTGCGTCGGCACCCAGATCTCCGCCGCATCCGCACGCACCCACGCCGTGCAGTTCATCGGCTCCATGCAGGCGTGTGCGAGGTACGGCGCCTCGTAGACCGCCTCGATCGTCTTTGCCACCGCCGTGTCGACGTCGCCCTCGTTACGGGCCACCCTGCCGGGCCGTGTGGTCGCGTCCGTGAGCGACTTCGAGATCGCTTCCGACGACAGCGTGCCAAGCGCGCCGTCCTCCCACTTCACCACCAGCGCGTCACGGCCCTGCAACGCTGGCCAGTAGCCGTCCGCGAGCACAGCGACGCCCTGCGGCAGCGAGACGACCTGCCGCACGCCGGGGATTTTCCGCGCGGCCGCATCGTCGAACGACACGACCTTGGCGCCAGGCACGGGTGCGTGCGCCATCACTGCGGTCAGCATGCCCGGGACCTTCACGTCGAGCCCGAAGCCCGCGCTGCCATTGACCTTGGCCGGAGTGTCGAGTCGCATCAGGCCCCGGCCGAGGATACGAAAATCCCGGGGATCCTTCAGCGTCACTTCCGATGGCACCGGCAACGTCGCAGCGGCCTCGACAAGTGCGCCGTATTCGACGGACCGTCCATCGGCGTGAACGACGCGGCCATTGTCGGTACGACAAGTCGCGGCATCGACGCCCCACGCCTGAGCCGCTGCCGTCACGAGCATCTGGCGCGCGGTCGCCCCGGCCTTGCGCATGGGCTCGTAGTGGGCGCGGATCGAGGTCGACCCGCCGGTGCCCTGCATCCCCAGCATTGGATTTGCGTAGGCCTTGTCCGCCGGCGCCTGCTCCACGCGCACGCGCTGCCAGTCTGCGTCGAGTTCCTCCGCAACCAGCATCGCGATGCCCATGTGCACGCCCTGCCCCATCTCGGAAAGGCCGCAGATGACCGTGACCTGCCCGTCCGGGGTGATGCGCAGGAACGCGTTCGGCGCCAGAGCGCCGGTGGTCGCCGCGGCGTCAGCCTGCCCGTAGCGCGAGACCACGGGCAGCGTGAAACCGATGACGAGCGCACCGGTCGTCGCAGCCGTTCCCTTCAGGAAATCGCGGCGCGTGGTCCGCGTCGCCGCAACCGTGTCGTTGCTCATGATCGTGCCTCCATGTCGCGGCTGGCAAGCGCCTCGGCGGCATCCTTGATCGCGGCGCGGACCTGGTTGTACGTGCCGCAGCGGCAGAGGTTCATGCGCATGGCTCCGTCGATGTCGGCGTCGCTCGGTCGCGGATTGCTCGCGAGCAACGCGGCGGCGCTCATGACCTGGCCGCTCTGGCAATAGCCGCACTGGGGCACGTCGTTGCTTACCCAGGCTGCCTGCACTGCCGCGCCGATGCGCGTCTCGTGCACCGCTTCGATAGTGGTGATCCGCTTGCCGACGACCGCCGCGAGCGGCGTGACGCAGGCGCGCATCGGCTGGCCGTCGACGTGGACGACGCAGGCGCCGCAGATCGCGACACCGCAGCCGAACTTGGTGCCGGTGAGGCCGAGTTCGTCGCGGAGGGCCCACAGCAGGGGGGTGTCGGGCGAGGCCGACAACTGTACCGATTTGCCGTTGATGGACAGCGCGATCATGCGGGTTGCTCCCGTGGTGCCGAGGTGCCAGTGGTCGGATCGGTCGGTTTCAGTATAAAGGTACCAGTGGTCGGTTTCGTCGGGTTTGTGGACCGGGTCGCGGAAAGCGGCCGCCATGATGCAAACTCGACAAGACCGGCAAACCCGACGAAACCGACCACTGACACCTCAATGGACAACTCGCTGCATCACCTGCTGCCCATGTTCGAACGGGCCCGCACCGAGGGGTCGCCGCTCGTGCTCGCGACCGTCACGGCGACACGCGGCTCGACCTACCGCAAGGCCGGCGCGCAGCTGCTGATCGGGCCCGGCGGCAAGTTCGAGGGTCTGCTTTCGGGAGGTTGCCTCGAGGGCGACCTCGCTGAGCGCGCCGCGTCCGTCCTCGAGACAGGCCAGCCGAAACTCGTGACCTACGAGAACTCCGGGGAGGACGACCTGCTGTGGGGACTCGGCTCCGGCTGCGAGGGTGGCATGGACATCTGGCTGATGCGGCTGGATGCGGCGAACGGGTGGGAGCCCTTGGCGACCGTCGCAGACCGCCTCGAGCGTCACGAATCGGTCACGTACGGGCTGGTCCTCGAATCAGGCGCCCCCGCCCTGCCGGCGGGCGCCGTGGCATGGGTGCCTGCAATCCGCTCGCTGCCACCTGGCCTGCCTGAGCCGATGTCCGCCTGGATTCACGATGTACTCGCGACTCACGACACGCCGCGCGAGGCTCGCATCGCCGAGTTCGAGTCGCCCCGCATACGCATATTCGCGGCCACGGTCGTGCCGCAGAAGGAGCTGCTCCTCCTCGGCGCCGGCCCCGACGCACTGCCGGTAGTCGAGTTCGCGGCGACGCTAGGGTGGCGCGTCACGCTCGTCGATCACCGCCCCAGGTATGCGGACGCGGCAAGGTTTCCCGGCGCGCGGCACGTCCTCGCCGCCCGTCCTGGCGAGATCGCGGGTCAGCTCGACCTCTCGCACTTCGACGCTGCCGTGATCATGAGCCATCACCTGGCGACGGATCTCGCATCGCTCGCGGCGCTGGCGCCGACGAACATCCCATACGTCGGGCTGCTCGGCCCGTCGGCACGACGCAAGCGGCTGCTGGCCGACCTGGACCCGGCGACGACCGCGCTGCTCGACGGCCGGTTGCGCTCGCCCGTGGGCCTCGACCTCGGCGGGCGCGACCCGGCCAGCATCGCGCTCGCGATCGTCGCGGAGGTCCAGGCCTTCTTCCACGGTCGCGGGCACGGAGGGGCGCCCTGAGTGGACCCGCCCGCGCGGACGGCCAACGAAGGGCTGCACGTCGTCTTGCTGGCGGCAGGAAAGGCGACCCGGTTCGGCTCGCCGAAGCAACTCGCGATCGTCGGGGGTCGCACCATGCTGGCTCGCGCGCTGGATGCCGCCACGTCCCTCGCCAACGCCCGTGGCGACGCGGTCACCGTGGTACTCGGGGCCTACGCAGACCGACTGACGGCAATCGCGCGCGAGAGCCCTGTCACGATTGCCGTCAACGCCGATCACCGGGAGGGCATCGCGAGTTCGATCCGGGTCGGGGTTGCTGGCACGCCGTCCTCGGCCCGCGGAGTGCTGATCCTGCTGGCCGACCAGGTCGCGGTAACCCTCGATGACCTGCGCCGGCTCGTCGCGCGGTGGGAGCAGGAGCCCTCGCTCATCGTGGCGGCCGACCATGGTGGCTCGATCGGCGCCCCGGCGATCTTCCCGCGGGAACTGTTCCCGGAACTCCTGGCGCTTCGAGGTGATCGGGGTGCGCGAGGACTGATGTTGCGTCACGCCGATCGACTGGCCACGGTCACGATGCCGTCCGCGTCCAGCGACGTTGACACCCCCGCCGAATTGTCGAGCGAAATTTAAGAGGTGCCAGTGGTCGGTTCGGTCGGATCCGTGGAGTCGTGGCCCTTGTCACCTGCCAGATAACTCGCATGGTGAGCAGGGCGACGCTTCTGAAGTCCATTGCCACTGCGGTCACGTTGCTCGTGGCCCTGCTGCTGTTCGCCTGGCTGTCTTTCGACCCGAACGAGTACAAGGACGAGGCCGAGGCGGCGTTCCTCGAGCGCACCGGCCGCACCCTCACGCTGGAGGGTGATCTCTCGCTCTCGATCATCCCCTGGCTCGCCGTGGAGACGGGCGCCGCATCGATAAGCAACCGCGAGGGCTTCGACGGCGCGCCATTCGCGTCCGTGCAGCGTGCGCGTGTTTCCGTGCGCCTGCTGCCCTTGCTGCTGCGTCGCGAGGCGCGCATCGGCATCGTCGAGGTCGACGGGCTCGAGCTCAGACTGCAGGTCGCACGCGACGGCCGCGACAACTGGTCGGACCTGCTCGAGCGCGCGGCGAAGGTCCACCCGGAGGGCACGCGGCCGCCGGGCGACGAACCGCGCGGACCGGTGGATGTCGCCATCGCCGGCCTCGCGCTCGAGAACGCCCGGGTGACCTTGGACGACCGCAAGGCAGACACCCGTTACGAGCTTCGCGACTGGACGCTCGAGACCGGCAGGCTGCGCGCCGGCCGGCCCTTCGACCTGGACACGGCGCTCACTCTCCTGTCCGGCGACGCGCCGCTGGTCCGGCTCGACCTCGAGACCGCGATCGATGCATCGCAGGCCGGTCGCATCGGAATGCACGAAATCAACGGCAATCTCGTGCTGCCCGGCGGCGCAAACAGGCCGTCCGATGTCCAGTTCGAGATCCAGGCGGAGGAACTCGCGCTCGAAGTCGCGAACAAGTCCGGCAGGCTCACCGGCCTGGAGGCGAGGCTAGGCGACGCCCTGATCGAGGCCGAGTTGCACGGCACGAGCGGCAAGGACGGAGTCAGCGTTCGCGGCCCGGTGAGCCTCGGCAATACCAGCCCGCGCAAGCTGCTGGCGGCGCTAGGCCGCAAGGCGCCCGACACACGTGACGCGGGCGCGCTCGGTCGTCTCGAGGCAAGAGGCGACCTGAGCGCCACGTCTCGCAGCCTGATCATCGAGAAACTCACGGCGCGGCTCGACGACACGCGGCTCGAGGGAAGCCTCGGCATCGCGGACTTCGAGCGCAGGGCCCTGCAGTTCGACCTGCAGGTGGACCAGCTCGACTTCGACCGGTATCGCGCACCGCTGGCCGCGGACGCCACGGAGGGCGCAGCCGGAGATGCCGGCGACAAACCGGCGGTGCCGCTTCCCACCGAACGGCTGCGCAAGCTCGACTGCAACGGCAGGCTTCGCGCCGGCCGGCTCGTTTTCGACGGCATCGAGTACACGGAGCTCGCGCTGCCGGTCGTCGCGAGGGACGGACGAGTACGCATCGATCGAGCTCAGGCGCGCGCGTTCGGCGGCCGCTTGTGGCTCACACTCGCGATGGACGTGACCGGAGAAACGCCGGCGCTGCACATCGAGCCGCGGCTCCAGGACGTGGACGTCCACGACCTGCTGGTCCGGACGATCGGAGTGCAACAGCTGACCGGTCGCGGCAGCGTCGAGGCCGCGCTCGATGCTGCCGGTGCGGACTCCGCAGCGCTCGAGCGAAGCCTGCGCGGCAAGTTCGATCTCACGGTCCGCGACGGGACGCTGATCGGGGCCGACCTGTGGCACGAGATCGAGCGCGCGATCGTCGTAGCCCAGGGCAAGCAGCCGCCCGCAGGCTCGGGCACGGGGCGGACGGACTTCGACCTGCTGAGCGGGCGCGGGACGCTGTCGAACCAGACGCTGCACAACGACGTCTTCCAGTTCTCGACGGACTTCGTCCGCGTCAAGGGTCGCGGCGACGTGAATTTCGGCGCACAGGAAGTGGACCTCGATCTGAAGGCGCGTCTGCTGCGGACGCCGCCCGGGCGCCTGCTCGGCGTCGATTTGACCCGGCTCGAGGGCGCGGACATTCCGCTCACCGTGACGGGCCCGCTCGCCAGCCCGGACGTGAAGCCCAACGTCGCGTCCCTGCTCGGCGAGGTCGTGAAGAAGAAGGTGACCCGGGACCTCGAGAAGGAAGTCAGGAAGCGGCTGCAGGACCTGCTGGGGAACTAGGGACTCGCCTCCGCAATGCACTCCGCCACGGTCTGCGCCGCGTAGTCGGTGAACCGTCCCGCCAGGGCCTTGCGCCGCCGCCACTCCCACGGCGCGACTCGCTGGCCCGCCGGCGCCTGCCACAGCCCGCGCCTCGCCTGTCGCGCGTCGTATTCGTAGATGCAATAGCGCACGTCGTCGAGGTACCTGCGATAGGCCCAGGCGTAACCGTCCCTGATCATCGAAGCGTTGACGTCCACGTTGCCCAGCCAGATGCGCGCGACCAGCCGGTCGTAGCGGTCCTGCTCGTAGGGCTCGAGCTCGACCGCCTTGCCGAAGACGATTCGCGCCAGGACCTGCTTCGCGGCGTCGCCATAGGGCTGGCCGCGCTCAGGCGTGTCGATCGCCTGCAAGCGCACACGGATCATGCCGGAACTCAAGCGCACGTCCACGGTGTCGCCATCCACCACACCGACCACGGTGCCGGGGAGTCGCGGCAGGTCCTGAGCGTGCAGTGTCGCATCGAGCGTGAGAAAAAGTGACGTGGCCAGCAGCGCGCAGTACCAGTGTGCGAACGGGCGGCAGCTCACTCGAAGCCGCCGCTTGCAGGCATCACCAGGAGTTTCTGCACGGACGCGCACGGCATCGGCATTGCGAGCGGCGACGGCAGCGACGCATGCTCGGACGTCGGGCGCGATGACGCCACCCTGCTCGAGGAAGGACGGTGCGATCGCCGGCGTGGATCCTGTGCGGATGGATTTTCTCCGTTGCCTCGAGTGCTGCGGACGATACACCCACGTCCGCAAGCTGGCCGCGTTCGCAGGGCATTCGTTCGGAGCAGCTCACATTTCTCGGCTATGACTGCCAGGACGACTGTGCGAGCCACAAGGCCGGCTACGCTTGGGCCGAAATGAGCGGCATTGCGAACCGCGACGCCTGCACGGGTCCCGAACAACCGTTCATCGAGGGATGTCGCGCGTACGCCGAAAGCGAAAGCTCATCACGCGACGCCGGTCACGACTGGGCGGCCGAGAACGAGGTCGGCGATGCGCGTGCCTGTGAAGGCGCCGGCGCGTCGTTTGCGGCCGGTTGCCTCGAGTACGTAGCGGGCGGCGGAGGTGCCAGTGGTCGGATCCGTCGGATCCGGCATTTCCCGGATCCGACGGATCCGACCACTGACACCTCCGGACGGTATAATCGGGGGCCATGAGCACGAACGTACGAAATGCCATACTCCTCGCTGTGGCTCCAGGCCCCGCCCTCGTCCTCCTATGCAGCCTCGTAGGGTGCCAGCAGCTGGCTCCAGCGCCGGCCGACACCGCCCGCTCGACACCGATACCGGCGCCGGCTTCATCCACCCGGCCCTCCGGCGAGTCGGGCGTGGCGGCCGCCAATCCGTTTGCCGTCGAGGCGGGCCTCGCGGTGCTCCGCGAGGGCGGCAGCGCCGCGGATGCAGCGATTGCGGTGCAGGCGGCGCTCGGGCTCGTCGAGCCACAGAGCTCCGGCCTCGGCGGAGGCGCGTTCCTGATGCACTACGACGCGGAGACCGGCGAGGTCACCGCCTACGACGGGCGCGAGGCGGCCCCGGCCGGCGCGAGCCCCGACATGTTCCTCGGTGCCGACGGCAAGCCTCTGCCGTACCGCGACGCCGTGACCAGCGGCCGCTCGACCGGCGCCCCGGGCGCCATCGCGATGCTCGGCCTCGTGCACGAGCGACACGGCCGATTACCCTGGAACTCGCTCTTCGAAAAGGTCGCACGCGCTGCCGATACCGGCTTCGTCGTGCCGCAACGCCTCGCACGATTTGCGAACAGCAACTTTCCGCAGGCGACCCTGCCCGACGCGCGCAGGCTTTTCGCACGACCGGACGGCACGCCCGTGCAGGCCGGCGACACACTGCGGAATCCCGCATACGCCGAGACATTGCGAACCATCGCGACGCACGGGCCGCGCACGCTGCTCGATGGCCCCCTCGCCGGGCAGATCGTCGCGCGTACGCACGCGGAACCCCTGCCCGGGACGTTGACGCCCGCCGACCTCGCCGCCTACCGTCCGCGCGCGGTCGAGCCGGTGTGCGCCCCGTATCGCCTCTACGTGGTCTGCGTGCCGCCGCCGCCGTCGAGCGGCGTCTCGCTGCTGCAACTGCTCGCGATCCTCGAGCGCACCGACATCGCCGCTCGTGGTCCCGCCGACGCGCAGGCGTGGTTCCTGTTCGCGGAGGCGAGCCGCCTGATGTACGCCGACCGCGACCGCTACGTCGCTGATCCGGCCTACGTACCAGTGCCCGTGACAGGGTTGCTGGACCCCGCCTACGTCGTGAGCCGCGCGACGCTGATCGGCGTGTCCGCAGCGCCGGCACCGATCGCACCAGGCCGCCCGCCCGGGATCACGGCGCGACTCGGCGCCGACTCTACCGCCGAGGTCGCGGGCACCAGCCATTTCGTCGTCGCGGATGCGTGGGGCGACGTGGTGTCGATGACGACGTCCGTCGAAAGCCTGTTCGGCTCCGGCCGCGCGGTCGGCGGATTCTTCCTCAACAACCAGCTCACGGATTTCTCGTTCTCCGCCGTCGAGGACGGCAGACCCGTCGCGAACGCCGTCGCTCCCGGCAAGCGTCCGCGCTCCTCGATGTCACCGGTGCTCGTGCTCGACCGGGACGGACGCCTCGTCGCTGCGCTCGGTTCGCCCGGCGGCACGGCCATCCTCGCGTACAACGCCAAGGCGCTGGTCGGCCTGCTCGCCTGGGGACTGCCGCTGCAGCAGGCGCTCGAGCTGCCCAACCTGATCGCGCGCGGCGCCGACTTCTACGGCGAGGTCGCGAAGTTCCCGCCCGAGGTGCTCGAAGCGCTCGCGGCACGCGGCGTGGCGATCAAGTCCGGCCGCGGCGAGGAATCCGGGCTGCACGGACTGGTCGTGCGCGAAGGCGGGATCGTCGACGGTGCCGCCGATCCGCGCCGCGAAGGTGTGTGGCGGGAGTAGCCGGAGGTGCCGGGTTCAACTTGACAACCTAAACCCGGCACCTCTGCTGCAGCATTCGCAGCACCGCCTTGCGGGCGGCCAGTGAATGCACCAGCAGCACCAGCACGTCCCCCGGCCGGGCCCTCTCCAGCGCACAACGCGCGGCGTCCACCTCGTTCATGCGCAGGGCAAGCGACGACTCGGGCAGGCCGTGGCGCAACAGCGCCGCGCTCAGGATCCGCGGCACCTCGCCCACTTCCCGACCGCGCAGGTAGCCCTCGATCTCCTTGACGACGACGAGGTCCGGCCGGAACCCGGCCGCGACAACCGCGAGCTGCTCGATGTCGGCGTCCTCGCGATTACCCGCGTGCCCGAGCAACAGAGCGATCCGCCCGTCCGACGCGCCGCGCAGGTATTGCGCGACTTGCAGCACGCCCCGCAGCCCTGCGGGATTGTGCGCATAGTCGACCAGCGCCCGGATGCCGTCGAACTCGTAGCGCATCATGCGTCCGAGGTTGTCGTCCGGCCCGGTGCCGAAACGCCCGAACACGCCGGCGATCGTCCCCGGCGCCACGCCGAGGGCCGTGGCCGCGAGCGCGGCGCCCGCGAGATTCGCAACGTTGTACGTGGCGCTGCCCGATACCGTGAGCGGCATCGCTGCCACTTCGCCGAGGTCGTGCCGTCGGCCGGCCTGGCTCAGCACCAGTCGCCCGTCCGCGACGCCGCAGGTCGGTCCGCCCCGGCGGCGATGCTCCGCGAGCAGTGCGTGCGAGTCGTCGAGCGCGAACCAGCCGAGTGGCGGCGAGCGACCGAAGCGCGCGCCGAGCTGCGCCGCCTTGGCCCGCAGCAGTGCGTCATCGGCATCGAGCACCAGCAGGCCGTCGCGCCCGACCAGCGCAGCGACCGTCAGCTTCACGTCCGCGAGCGCATCGAGATCGTGGATGCCGTACTCGCCGAAGTGATCCGCGCTAACGTTGGTCACGACGGCGACGGTGGCGCGCTCGAGCGCCAGCCCGCGGCGCAGGATGCCGCCCCTCGCAACCTCGAGGACCGCCGCCTCCACCTGCGGGTGGTGCAGCACCTTGCGCGCACCGGCCGGGCCCGAGTAGTCGCCTTCGTCGAGCGCGACCTCGTCCACGAAAATGCCATCGGTGCAGTTATAGCCCGCGCACCAGCCTTGCGCTCGCGCGCAGGCCGCGACCAGTCGCACGGTGGTCGTCTTGCCGTTGGAACCGGTGACCGCGGCGACGGGAATGCCGTGCAGCGACGTCCACGGCACGTCCGCCACCAGCGGCAGTTCGTCGAGCGGATAACTGCGACCGCCGATGCCCGCGCCGAGCGCAACGACCGAATCGTCGAGCAGCCACGGCAAGCCGCGCGACCGCGCTGCATCGAGCAGCGCAGCCAGCCCGGGCCGCGACTCGGCCGCGGCCAGGCGACCGAAGCGCTCAAGGGCCGCCGATTCCTCGAGTATCGGCGGCGACACGCCGACGATGACCGCCGCGGTCTCTTCTCCCGCCGCCGCGAGCGCATCCGGCAGGGCCGACCAGTGCAGCGGATCGCGTTCGTACAGTACCGAGCACAGCGCCCACTCGTTGACCTCTGTCGCCGTGTAGACCTGGTCCAGCGGCGCCGCGAGCGCGAGCGATGTCCCGCTCGCATGGATCCGTGCCACGACCTGCGGCCGCGCCGGCATCGTGGTCCAGCCGAGTCGGGCACGCGCCCGCTCCACGCACGCGCGCCACGCATCGACCAGCGCCTCGTCCGCGGACACCCGCGGAACCTCGAGCACCGCGCCCGTCGTCGCGAAGTAAAGGTTGGCGCCGGTGAGTCGCCGGGAATCCTCGAACGGCAGTGCGAGCGTGATGGTCAGTCGTCTGTCTCCCGTGCCAGCCGGATCCCGCGCTCGTCGCGGATCAGGCCCTCGACGCTGGCGAGCGTGGCCGTGCCGTAGACGTTCTCGGCAGTCGCGGACATGCCTGTCCCGGTCTCCGTCTCGACCTCGCGCGAGTGACCCGGCGTCGCGGAGAACTTGGTCACCTGCTTCCACGACCGTGTCAGCGCGTCGGCGAACACCAGCAGCAGGTCGCCTGCCCGTCCCATGCGCAAGGCGGCGTCGATCGCTTCCTGCTCGTCCGGGATGATGGAAATCGCATCCGCCGGCACGCCCGCCGCACGCAGCGCGTCCGCCTGGATGCGCGGCACTTCGTCGGGTCCGCGGTCGCGCAGCGCGTCGTCGCGCCGGCAGATGTAGTGGTCGAAGCGCCCCGCCACGGCGTGCGCGATCGCGACCAGGTCCTCGTCGCGCCGATCGCCCGGCCCCGCGAGCACCACGATGCGCCTCCCCGTCACGTCGAGCCGCTGCGCGAGGTCCGCCATCACCGCGACCGCGTGCGCGTTGTGCCCGTAGTCGAACAGCACCTTGAAGGGATGCTCGTTGAACACGTTCATGCGGCCCGGCGCCTGGAAGAACGTGGTGTCGAAGGTGCGCAGCCCCTGCCGGATCGCGTCGAGCTTGATGCCGAGCGAGAACGCCACCGCCGCCGCGAACATGGCGTTCTGCACGTTGTGGGTGGCACGGCCCTCGAGGGTGGCCGGGACGAGGTGCGTCCAGACCAGCGGGATGTGCCCGCCGCGGTCGTAGAGCGTGACCATCTGCCCATTCACGCCCGCCTCGAGCGCGCACGCGCGCCCGCCGGCACGGATGTGCTCGCGCACCAGCGCATGGCTCGGGTTCATCGTCACGTAGCAGACGTTCTTCGCGTCGGTGTAGCCCGACATGCGCAGCACCAGCGGGTCGTCGGCGTTCAGCACGGCGCAGTCGGTCGCGACCTCGACGACGATGCGCTTCACCTCGGCGAGCTGCTCCAGCGTGTCGATGCCCTTGAGCCCCAGGTGGTCGGCCTGCACGTTCAGCACCGCGCCCACGTTGACCTCCCGCACGCCCATGCCCGCGCGCAGCAGGCCGCCACGCGCGGTCTCGAGCACCGCGATGTCGATCTGCGGGTCGGCCAGCACCATGCGCGCCGCGACCGGTCCCGTCATGTCGCCCTGCACCGTGCGCTGCCCGTCGATGTAGACGCCGTCCGTGGTCGTGAGGCCCGGCGTGTAGCCCGCCATCTTGGTGATGTGCGCGAGCATGCGCGCCGTGGTGGTCTTGCCGTTCGTGCCGGTGATCGCCGCGATCGGCACGCGCGAGGGCGCGCCCGGCGGGAACAGCATGTCGATCACGGGACCCGCGACGTCGCGTGGCGTGCCCTCGCTCGGCGCAACGTGCATGCGGAAGCCGGGCGCGGCGTTCACCTCGCAGATGCCGCCGCCGATGCTGCGGTAGCTCTCGGTGATGTCCGTGGAGAGGAAGTCCACGCCACCCACGTCGAGACCTATTGCGCGCACCGCGCGCATCGCCATGTCGCGATTGTCCGGATGGATGACGTTGGTGACGTTGGTCGCGGTACCGCCCGTCGAGAGGTTGGCGGTTGAGCGCAGGTACACGACCTGCCCGCTCACGGGCACGGAATCGGCGCCCAGCCCCAGGCGCTCCATCATCTTGTGTGCCTGCGCGTCGATCTCGAGGCGCGTCAACACCTTCTCGTGCCCCACGCCGCGGCGGGGATCCTGGTTCACGATCTCGACGAGTTGCGCGACGGTGTGCACGCCGTCGCCGACCACGTGTCCCGGCGTGCGACGGGTCGCGGCCACCAGTTCGCCGTTGACGACCAGCAGGCGATGGTCGTCACCCTCGAGATAGGTCTCGACGATCACGGAACGCGAGTGCTCGCGCGCCACCGCAAACCCCTGGATCACCTCGGCGTCGGAGGTGAGGCGGATCGAGATGCCGCGGCCGTGGTTGCCGTTGTAGGGCTTGGTGACGACCGGGTAGCCGATGCGCCGCGCCGCGCGTACCGCCTGCGTGTCGCTCTGCACGAGTTCCTGCCTGGGTACCGGCAGCCCCAGCGAGGCGAGGATCTTGTTGGTCTCCTCCTTGTCGCTCGCGAGCTCGACCGCGATGTGCGGCGTGCGCCCCGTCACCGTCGCCTGGATGCGCTGCTGGAACTTGCCGTGGCCGAGCTGCACCAGCGACTGGTCGTTCAGTCGCAGCCAGGGGATGCCGCGTGCCTCCGCGGCGCGTACCAGCGACGCGGTGGAGGGTCCGAGCGCGCGCTTCTGCGCGAAACGGATGAACTCGTCGCGCGCCTCGGACCAGCTCCAGCCCTCGGGCACGCTGTCGGCGGGACGGATCGCCTCGGGCAGCAGCGAGCAGAGGAGCCTGAGGCCCAGCTCGCCCGCCGCGATGCCTTCGTCGCGCTGGGCATACTCGTAGACGACGGTGTAGACGCCGGGCCGGCCGGCGCCGCGCGTCTTGCCGAAGGTGACGTTCTCGCCGGCGACGTTCTGCAGCTCGATGGCGACGTGCTCGAGCACGTGACCGAGCCAGGTGCCTTCGTCCTCGCGCATGCGGCGGAAGAAGCCGCCCGGCTCGCCGTACGAGCAGCCGTGCTCGGCGAGGCCTGGCAGCGCATCCGCCAGCGCATCGATGAACTCCTCGCCGAGACGTCCGGTCGGCCACGCCTCGAGTTCGCCGAGGTCTAGCTCGAGCTTGATGACCGGGAAGTGCGCATACAGCGACGGTCCCACGTAGACGGATCGGTCCAGGATGCGCATCGGGCGCGTGCCTCCCTGTCGTTCTCTTTATGTCGCGGAATCATGGCATACGCGGGGCCGGCTCGCGCAGCTCGTGCTGGCGCATGGCCGCGGTCGCGGCACTGGAGCGACTGCGGATCGACGCGCAGGTCGCGAAACGCGCAGCGCGCGCCTACTCCTTCGCGGTCGCGAGCGCCCCGGCCGAGGCGACGCGGGAGTGCAGGTTGAAGGTCGCGCCCGCCACGAGCACGTGCAGCCGCAGGCCCAGCATGCACACCGGCTGGCCCTCGCTCACGGCGTCCATCGAGGAGTAAGTGACGTCGGAGGCATCCACGACCGTCACGCCCCCGCTGCCCGCGACCTCGACGGTCTCGTCGGGACCGATGAATGCCGCGGTGTCCTCGTCGAGGCCGATGCCTACGGCGAACGGGTTGTAGGCGAGCGCGGTGAGCAGCCGGCCGAGGCGGTCGCGCTGGCGGAAATGCTGGTCGATGATGAAGCGGTTGGTGAGGCCGAGCCCGGGTGCGAGTCGCACGCTGCCCGAGATCACCGACGACCCCTCGTCGCCGAACGCGATCATGTGCTCGCTCAGGATGCTCGCGCCTGCACTGGTGCCGCCGACCGTCACGCCGTGCGCGTTGCGCACGCGCACGAGCTTGGCCACGGGCGTCCCGCCGAGCAGGGTCGTGAGTCGCAGCTGGTTGCCGCCGGTAAAGAAGATGCCCGTGGCTTCCTGCAGCCGCTGCAGGCGGCCAGGCTCCTGGCAGTCGCGGCGCGTGTCGAAGTCCATGGACGCGACGCGTGCGGCGCCGAGTTCCCTGAAGAGCTGCTCGTAGCGCGGCCCGGTCTCGTGCAGGCGACTCGCGGTGGGGATGACGACGATGTCCGCGTCACGCCCGCCCGAGCAGTCGACGAATCGCTCGAGGATGTGGCGGTCGTTTTCCTTGTTCTCCGCACCGCCGATCGGGATGATCCAGCCGCGTGTTTCGCCTTCAGGGACCTTGCTGGGCATGCTTCGAGTGTTTCCTGTTTCGCTTGGATGCCGCGACGCGCAACGCCTTGCGCGCCCACTCCGCCAGCGCCTCCGGGTCGTCGAGCGCGTCGGCCGGCGCCTCATAGTAGCTCATCGAGTATTCCGGCTTGTCGCGGAACGGCTGGAAGGGCCGCAGGCGGCGTTTCACGAACTCTTCGCGCGTGCCGTCATCGGCCTTCAGGTACAGCGTGTCGTCGTCGACGAGGGCGAAGAACAGGTCGTCGCAGTAGAGGCCGATGCCGCCGAACATGCGTTTCGACCGCACGCGGCCGAGCCCCTCGAGCTGCTCGAGGACGCAGGCGAGAAAGCTGCCACTGACGGCCATCGATCCCAGGCGTTTCCTGGCGCCGAAGCGCGAGCTGGATTGGGCGCGGCGCGGAGTCCGCCGGGAAGCTCGCCTCGAGCCACAGCTCCCCGGGGCGGACGTCGCGGGTCGGGTCCGGCGCCGCCGGGAACAACAGGTTCAACGCGACGTAACGCCCGCGGATCGGCAGGTCCGGGTCCACGCCGGCCGTCTCCACCCAGGCCCGCGGCAGGGTCGCGCGGTCATAGAGCAGCCTGCCGCCGCCGATGAACAGCACGCCGAGGCCGATCAGGCCGAGCGAGCGCCCGAGCTTGTCCAGCAGGCTGCTGAAGTAGAACGACAGCACGGTCATCGCGAACCCGATACGCCCAGGTTGACGCGCAGCCGGTGGCCTTCGTGCACGCCCCACCAGACGAGCCCGACGCAGGCGGCCGCGTAGAGGGCATGCAGGACCAGGACCTCGCGGGAGGAAGCGGCGTCGATCTGCGACGCGCAGACGGCAACGACGGCCGCAACCAGCAGCGGCCATGCCTCGCGCCTGCGCAACCAGGCGCCGACGACCAGCGGCAACGCGATGGCGAGACCCCAGGCGAAGGCCAACGTGCCTGTCGTGGCCGGCTCGCTGCCTGGACGGAGGCCGGGCTCGAGCGGCAGCAGCACGGCGACGTGCAGCAATGCGATCGCCCCGAGCAGTGCGAGTGCATGGCGCCACGTCGAGTCGCGCGCCGGGCCGACGGCGGCGACGTAGGCGACGCACGGCACGAAAAGTCCCGCCAGCGGGACGCCGATGGGTACGGAGCGGAAGGCCGGGCCGGCGATCCACTCGCTCAGCAGCCATGCCGGCGCCAGGACCGCCACCCACACGACTTGCGGCCAGCCGCGCACCAGCCATGCGGCGACCGCGGCGACCGCGGCGACCGCGGCGACCGCGGCCCACAGCAGGAAGCCCTCCGGCCAGTGTTCGGCAAGGTTGAAGAACTGGCCGGCGAGGAAGATTCCGCCGCCGAGCGCTGCAGTTCCCACGGCGTGCAGCAACCCGCCGAAGGCGAACGCGATGCGGCCGAAACGGCTCGCCTGGCTGGGGCGTGCTCCAGTTCCCAGGCACGGATGCGCTCGGCCGTGGTCGAGTCGATGACCCCGGCGGCCTGCCAGCGCGCGACCTGCCTGTCGAAATCAGGAGACATTCACCTGATTTTCGGACCAGCCGTACCGGTGCCGAGCGTGACGTATCCGATCATCGGTGTGCCCTGGGGATGACCTGACGCGGCATTGTACGCTCTCGGCACGATCGGACCGCGCACACCACCGCCTGCCGCACGGGCGGCACGAAGCGGCACGAAGCGGCATACTTGTCGCCGACGTAGGGGCAATGCGACGTTGCGCGCCCAACAGCCATATTGGCAGGCACATGACGAACGAACACCGGGATTCGAAACCGCTCGCCTCGCTCCTCGAGCACGTCGAGAACGCGGAGAAGATCTTCCTGGCCGGGCGCCGCCCGCGCGAGGCCGACCTCGAGAGCGCGGTGCGCATCTTCCTCGAGTTCCTGCGCGCGTTCGAGAGCTTCATGTTCGAGCAGCCCTGCGTGACGGTCTTCGGCTCGTCACGCTTCGAGGAATCGCACAAGTACTACCAGCTCGCCCGCGAGATCGGCGCGCAGCTGGCGCGCGCGGGCTTCGCGGTCATGACCGGCGGCGGCTCAGGTGTCATGGAAGCGGCCAACCGCGGCGCGGCGGAGGCTGGCGGCCTCAGCATCGGCTGCAACATCACGCTGCCGACCGAGCAGAAGCCAAACCCCTACCTCAACAAGTTCATCCAGCTCGAGCACTTCTTCGTGCGCAAGGTGATGCTGGTGAAGTATTCCTGTGCCTTCGTCGTGATGCCGGGCGGCTTCGGCACGCTGGACGAGGCCTTCGAGATCGCGACGTTGATCCAGACCGGCAAGGTCGAGCACTTCCCGGTGATCGCGGTGGGAGGCGAGTTCTGGGCGGAGCTGGCCGACTTCATGCGCAAGGCGATGCTGCGGGAAGGCACGATATCGCCGGACGACGCACGGGTGCTGCACCTCGCCGATTCCGCTGCCGAAGTGGTGCGCATCATCACGGATCACGCGGAGGTGCCAGTGGTCGGATCCGTCGGATATGCGGGAACCCGGCCGCCGTCGCCCGTGAAATCGCCATGAGCCCGTCGTGGGTGCGGCGCGCCACCCTGGCGGACGTCGAGGCGGCAGGAACGCTGTTCGACGAGTACCGACAGTTCTACCAGCAGCCTCCGGATCTGGCCCGGGCCACCGAATTCATCCGCGAGCGGCTGCATCGTGGCGAATCGATGGTGCTCCTCGCAGGCTCGAGTGAACGATCCGTAGACGGTTTCTGCCAGATCTACCCGACGTTCTGCTCGGTGGCCGCCGCGCCGATCTTCATTCTGTACGACCTGTACGTCGCGGCGACGGCCCGCCGCAGCGGCATCGCCAGGGCGCTGCTCGAGGCCGCGCGCAACGAAGCCGTCGCGGCCGGCGTGGAGCGCATGGACTTGCAGACGGCCAGGACGAATACGCCGGCCCGCGCGCTGTACGAATCCCTGGGGTGGGAACTCAACGTCACCTTCGACACCTATCACCAGCGGCTTTAGCGTTTCCAGAGCGGGAACGGCTCGGCGGCCTCGTCGAGCACCGCGACGGCGATGATCTCGTCGGCGGTTGCGACGAAGGCCTGCGCTTCACGCGTCGTGGCGGACAGCAGCACCTGGACCGACCGGGCGGGCGCCGGCAATGGGGGCGTGCCGATGCCGAGATCACGCGGCTTCCCAGGGACCGGCGCGAGCGGTATCCGACGCCCGTCGGCTAGCAGCTCGAATCGAGCCCGCCCGGCAGCGTCATCCGCACCGCGCTTGTCGATCGTCGACCAGACGTACGCATAGAAGTACTGCGCGTGTGAACCGGCGCGATTGACGTTGATGGGGACGAGCGTGAGGTAGTCGCGCGCATGCACGGCGAGTTCGGGCCGCTCGCGCGCGAACACCAGGGTGGGTGCGCCGACCGTGATGGTCGCCGCCGTCCGCTCGTCCAGGTACTCGCGCGCGCCGTCCGTCGGCGCGACCGCGCAACCGGCGAGCACACCGACCGCCACCGCAATCGCAACCGCAACCGCGAGCCGGCCGCAAGGCGCTCTAGAAGTCATACCGGTACCCCAGGCTGAGGTAATACCTCGTCGTATCCTCCTTCGCGTCCACATCCGCGAGCGAGCGTTGTCCGAACTCCGCGCCGCCCTCGAACTCGAGCGACAGGTGCTGCCAGCGCAGCTCGCTGCGCAGCCCGGGCGCGTACAGCAGCTGCTCCGATCCGTCGGCGTGGAATGCGCGCCGGTCCACCCGCACGCGTGGTCCGAGGCGCCACACGCGTCCAACCGGCACCTGCGCGCTCAGGCCGAGCGAGGCGGTGTCGGTCGTGTCGCCGGCCTGGTACTGCATCCCGAGCGAAACGACGTCGCCCCGGCCGAAGAGCCCGTAACCGAGCGCCTGCGTCGACAACGTGAAGTCGGTGCCTGACTCAGGCGTCGCTGCCACGCCGCCCGACGCCGGTGTCGCACCCAGGCTCATGCTCGAAACGTCCATCGACCACTGCCATCGCTCGCCGAGCGGCCGTGACAGCGACAGCGTGTAGACGTCCGACTCGGCGGTGCGATCCAGCGCCAGCTGCTCGATTTCCTCCTGCGTATAGAGCCCGAACAACTGGTCGAAGCTCGTGACCGGCTGGCCGACCAGCGCATTGCGCGCCGACAGCGAGGGGCTCTTGCGGTGGTCGAGGTTGACGCTCATCGTCCAGCGCGCCGGCAGCGCGAACGTGCCGAGCAGCAGCACGTCGTTCAGGTCCTGGAAATGGAGGTCGTAGTCGACGAGCCCCACGAACGTCAGCCCCGGGCGGAAGTAGCGCAGCTCGGTGCCGACCGCCTGTCGGTCGGTCAGCCCGAAATACTGCTGTGAGATTGCGTAGACCGACATGTCCCACGCGTTCGCGAACGTGCCGATGTCCGCCGACAGTGCATAGAAACGCCGGTCCGCCTCCGGACCCTCGCGCGTGGACTCTACCGGATGGCCGAAGTGCGCGTTCAGCCTCAGGTGTGGCCGGAACTGATATCCCGCGTAGAGACCGTCGAAGGTCCCGAGCAACCCGCCCGTGCTGCCCGACTGCCGGCCGCCGCGCAGCGTCCAGTCGAGGTCGCGGTCGTGCAATTCCGCGAACATCAGCGAGACGCGCGACTGGTTGCCGGGGCCGTCGTCGAGCAGGTCTACGCCGTAGCCCGCGCTCACGCGACTGGCGAAATCGAAGCGTTCGCCCCGCCGGCGCGCGGACACGGCGACGTCGCTGAGCACGGCGTCCTGCGTCGTCTGATCGCTCGCAAGCGAGCCGTTGTCGAAGCTGCTTTCGTCGCGACGGTAGATCTGCGAGGCCCCGCCGTACACCTTCCAGCGCGATTCCGCGCTGGCCGCACCACGCGCCCGGGCACTGGCCGGACTGGTCGCGAAAACGAGCGCACGCAGCCGCTTGGCCGTCCGTCCCGCGGCCTCGCCCTGCGGATAGCGCCGCAGGTATTCCTCGTACTCCGCCTCGGCATGCGCGAGTTGCCCGGAGCGCTCCCGGGACAGCCCCAGGAGCTCGAGCGAGGCCGCGCGCTCCGGGAACTCGGGCTGCTCGACGAGTCGCGTGAGTAACGGAATGGCCGTGGCGTAGTCCTTGCGCCGGAACGCATCGCGCGCCTGCTTGAACACCTGCTCGCGATCGACGGGCGTCAACGTCGCATTGCCACGCGGGACGGTCGCCCGCACGCTCGCGACCGCATCCGGAGCACCGGGAGCATTGAGCGCCGCGTCGTCCCCGACCGCCAGCCACGCCTTCGGGTACTGCGAGCGAGCCGTTGCCAGCACGCGCCGGGCGTCCTGCTCGGACAGGAAGGGACCGGCGCGCAGCCGGTACCACCGCTCCTCTCCCAGCATGACTTCCGACACGTAGGTGCGCACGCCCAGGGCCTGCGCAGCGGCCGCGATGTCCGCGGCGGCGTACGGCTCACGCTCAGCCGAGAGGTTGATCGCATAGGTGGACGCTCCCGTCACCTCGCGCACGGTCACCTGCGCACGGTCCGCGTCGGGCCGGATCAGTCGGAATCGCAGGCCGCGGCCGTCGAACGACGGGACCAGCACGAACTGCTCGGATCGCGACCACTGGATGCGCAGCTCGAGGTCGGTGCCCAGCGTCCGGTCCACGTCGACCGAACGCACCACGGCGGAATCCGCGAGCGTCGGCGACGTTGACCAGCCCGCGCCCGGCGCGCCGCAATCCGCCTGCGGCACGAGCCGCACGCGCACCATCTCGCCGCTGCTTGCCGGCGTGTGGCTCACGTAACGCAGCCCGCAGCCGAAGAGCACCGTGACCGCGACATGGCCGCGCTGCTCGGTCACGCCCACCTCCTCGACCAGCCGCCCGGCCAGTTCGGCCTGCGCGCTGCTCGCCATCCAGCACAGCAGGCAGGCAGGCAGCCATCCGCCGCGACGTGCACGCATCAATGGAACTCCGTCGAGGTGATCCGGTGCTCCGGCCCGGACCGACGCTCCTTGATCGTGGTGAGCGTCGAATCGGTGTAGACGTGGCACGCGCCCGAGCAGTTGCGCAGCTCGCTCACGGTGTATTTCACGTCTCCGTACTTCTTGTGCGGATCGGGCTTCCACCAGTTCGAGTGACAACCGGCGCAGTTCGGCTTGTACGCCGGCGAGCGCCAGTAGGCCGCATCGGTGTTCGTCGTGTGGCAATCGGTGCAGGTGAGCGGTACGCCGTGGTCGCCCGGGTACCCGCCGCCCGTGACGTGGCGGAACGAGTTCGGCGACCAGGCACTCGTCACGTGGCAGTAGTTGCAGTCGAAGCCGTTGACCGGGAACGTCATGTGTCCGGTGGACGGACCGCTCGCGCTGGTGCCGTTGTGGCAGGTCTTGCAGCCGCCCGTCACGCCCGAGTGGTCGAACGCTGCCGGCAGCCAGGCGAGCGTCGAGTGACAATCGCCGCACTGCGCCGTGGTCGGTATGTGGCTGGTCGGCTTGCCCGGCGCCTTGACGCCGTCGTGGCAGCTGTTGCAGGTGCCGCTGACGTGCGCGTGATCGACGCGGGCGGCCGGCTGCCAGGCGGTCGTCGTGTGGCAGGCGTCGCAGCTCGTATCGCTCGCGATGTGCGCCCCGCCCTTGCCCGTCGCAGTCGTGCCGTCATGGCAGGAGTAGCACGTGCCGAGGACCTGCAGGTGGTCGACGCGCGATGCCGGCTGCCACGCGGTCGGCGCGTGGCAGGATTCGCAGGAGTTGCTGGTCTGCAGGTGGCCCACGCCCTTCCCCGTCGCACTGGTGCCGTTGTGGCAGCTGTAGCAGTTGCCGGTGATGCCGTCGTGGTTGAAGCCGGTGGCGGGTGACCAGGCGGTCGTGCCATGGCAGCTGCCGCACTCGGCCGTCGTCGCGATGTGCGTCGCCGGCTTGCCCATCGCGACGGCGCCGTTGTGGCAGCTCGAGCAGGTGCCCAGCACCTGCGCGTGGTCGACCTTCGTGGCCGGCGTCCACGAGGCCGTGCCGTGGCAGGCCTCGCACGCGCTGCTCGTGAAGATGTGCGAGGCGTCCTTGCCCGGCGCCTTGATGCCGTCGTGGCAGGTCGAGCAGCCGGTCGCGATCCCTGCGTGGCTGAACGTGGCCGGGGACCACGCGAGTGTCGAGTGGCAGGTACCGCACTCCTGGGTGGTGGGGATGTGGTTCGAACCCTTGGCCGCGGCGGTCGTGCCGTCGTGGCACGAGCTGCAGGTCCCGGTGACGTGGCTGTGGTCGACGCGCGTCGCCGGCCGCCAGGCATTGCTCGTGTGGCAGCTCTCGCAACTGGTGTCCGTCGTGATGTGGGAGGCGCCCTTGCCGGTCGCATTGGTGCCGTTGTGGCAGCTGTAGCAGTTGCCGGAGATGCCGGCGTGGTCGAATCCCGTGGCGGGGAGCCACGCGACCGTGCCGTGGCAGTCGCTGCACTCGGCCGTCGTCAGGATGTGCCTCGCCGGCTTGCCGGTCGCGAGCGAGCCGTTGTGACAGCTCGCGCAGGTGCCCATGACCTGTACGTGGTCGACCTTCGTGACCGGCGTCCACGCACTCGTGGCATGGCACGCCTCGCAGGTGTTGCTCGTAAAGATGTGCGCGATGCCCTTCCCGGTCGCCTTCGCGCCGTCGTGGCAGCTCGCGCAGCCGGCCACGATCCCCGCATGACTGAAGTTCGCGGGCTGCCAGGCGATCGTCGTGTGGCACGCGCCACACTCCTGGGTCGTCGGGACGTGGTTCGAGCCCTTGCCCACGGCCCTCGCACCGTCGTGGCACGAGGAACACGTGCCGCTCACCTGCGCATGATCGACACGGGTCGCGGGCGTCCAGGCCGCGACGGCATGGCAGGCCTCGCAGGCATTGCTGGTCGGGAGGTGGGCCGCATGCTTGCCCGTCGCCTGGGCGCCGTCGTGGCAGCTCGCGCAGTCCGCGGTGATGCCGGTGTGATCGACGCGCGCAGGCGTCCACGCGAGCGGCGAATGGCAATTGTCGCAGCCGTCTCCGCTAGGGATGTGTGCTGGCGGCTTGCCGGTGGCCGTCGTGCCGTCGTGGCAGGAGAAGCAGGATCCCACCACCTGCGCGTGGTCGACCCGCGTGACGGGCGTCCATGCGCTGATCGAGTGGCAGGCCGCGCAGGCGCTGCTCGAGGCGATGTGTGTCGCGTCCTTGCCCGTCGCGACGGTGCCGTCGTGGCAGGAACTGCAGCTGCCCGACACCTGCGCGTGATCCACGCGCATCGCCGGCCGCCACGTCGCCGTCGAGTGGCAGGCTTCGCAGGAGTTGCTCGCGACGATGTGCGAAGTGCTCTTGCCGGTGGCCATCGCTCCGTCGTGGCAGCTGACGCAGGTCGCGGTGATGCCCACGTGGCTGAAGCGCGCCGGTATCCAGGCGGTCGTGGAATGGCAGGTGCCGCATTCCTCCACGGTGGGGACGTGGCTGGCGTTCCTGCCGGCGGCACGGACGCCGTCGTGACAGCTCGAGCAGTCCGCGCCGACCTGCGCGTGGTCGAAGGTAGCCGGTCGCCACGCGGAGGTGGCGTGGCAGCTGCTGCATTCCGACTGCGTCGCGACGTGCGTCGCGGCCTTGCCGGTCGCGCGGGTGCCATCGTGGCAGGACGAGCAGGTGCCGATCACGCTCGCGTGGTCCACTCGCGCCGCGGGCTTCCACGTCGCGGTCTCGTGGCAGGCGGCGCAGTCATTGGTGGTCTGGAGGTGCGACGCGTGCTTGCCGGACGCCGTCGTGCCGTTGTGGCACGAGTAGCAGCTGCCGCTCACCTGCACGTGGTCGACGGTCGTGGCCGGCCGCCAGCTGAAAGTCGCGTGGCAGGCGTCGCATGCGGTGCTCGACTGGATGTGGGTCGTGCCCTTGCCGGTGGAGCGCGTACCGTCGTGGCAACTGACACAGGTCGTGGTGAGCCCCGTGTGGGTGAACTGCGCCGGCGTCCACGCGGTGGTCGAGTGGCAGGTATCGCAGGTCGTGGCGCTCGGAATGTGGTTGGCGTGCCTGCCGGTCGCGGTCGTGCCGTCGTGGCACGAGGCGCAGGTGCCGCCGACCTGGGTGTGATCGACACCGGACGCCGGCGCCCAGCCGGCGACCACGTGGCAGGCCTCGCACACGCTGCTCGCCTGCAGGTGGCCCGTGTCCTTGCCGCCCGCGCGCGTGCCGTCGTGGCATTGCACGCAGTTCGACGCGACGCCCGTGTGATCGAACTTGGCCGGCGTCCACGCCGAGGTCGCATGGCAGTTCTCGCACCCGGCCGTGGTCGGGATGTGCTTCGCGTCCTTGCCGGTGGCCGCGGCGCCGTCGTGGCAGGACGTGCAGCTGCCGAGCACGTTGCCGTGGTCGATGCCGTGCACCGGCTCCCAGGCCGTGGTCGAGTGACAGGCGCTGCATTCCGCGGTCGTCGCCACGTGGTCCGCAGGCTTGTCCAGCGCCTGCACCCCGTTGTGGCACCCGGCGCAGTTGCCCATCACCTGCTCGTGCTCGAAGCGCGTCGCAGGCACCCAGGCCGCGGTGGAATGGCAGTCGCTGCATTGCGGACCGCTCAGGACGTGGCCGGCGGTCTTCGGCGTCGCGCCGATGCGCGACCCCGGGGAATGGCAGGAGAAGCAGTCGCGTGGCGTGCCCTGGAAGACCGCGTCCACGTGGCACGACTCGCACGCCTGCAGCCGGTGCGCGCCGGTGAGCTCGAAGCCGGTGGTGAGGTGGTCGAACTTCGCGCCCGCGGCCTGACCGTGTGCCGGCCCGCAGGCCAGTGCGAGCACGAGGAGGAAGACGGCGGCGATGCTGTATCTGTGCATGACCGGTTCCTGCTAGCGCATCCGCGCGCCCTTGAACGTGACCGAACCGTGGCAGCGCTGGCACTGCCGACCGAACTGGCCAAGGTGCACGTCGTCCCGGACGTGGCACGACGCGCAGTCTCCCGAGAGCTTCACGGTCTGCGGCGGTTGCTCGTGGCAGCCGTCGCAGGCCGCCTTCGCATGCGCGCCGACCAGCGCGAATCCCGTGGCCTTGGCATGATCGAACTCCCAGAGACTCCAGCCGTTCGGTGAGTGGCAGCCCTCGCAGTCCTTGCCGAGCGCTCCCTCGTGCCGGTCGTCGCGCTGGTGGCAGCCGTGGCAATCCTGGCCCACGCCCTCGTAGGACCGCGCCGCATGACACTCGTGGCAGGGCACCGCGACGTGCAGCCCGACCAGCGGGAAATCCGTCAGGTCGTGGTCGAACGCGACGTTCGAACCCCACTTCTCGCCGTCATGGCAGCTTCCGCAGTCAGTGCCGAGACGTCCCGCATGCACGTCGTCGGTGCGGTGACAATCGCGGCACTCGCTGCCGAGCTTCTGCTGCGCGACGACACCCGTATGGCAGGCATGGCAGCCGAGCCTCGCGTGCGGGCCCGCGAGTACGAAGCGTCCGTCGCGGGCGTGATCGAACGTCGACGGCCTCCACGCCGTCGAGCCGTGGCACTTCTCGCAGGCGTCGCCGAAGCGATTCGCGTGCGGGTCGGCCTTGCGGTGGCAGCCCGCGCAGTCGCGCGGCAGCGGGTCCTTCAGGCTCGGCGTTGTATGGCAACCCTTGCAGTCGAGCGATGCATGGGCGCCGGCCAGCGCGAAGCCCGTTTCCCGTGCGTGGTCGAATCGCTGCGTCTTCCAGCCCGACGTGGCGTGGCAGCTCGCGCAGTCCGACCCCCGCACGCCGCGGTGCACGTCGTCCGGGGCGTGGCAGGAGACGCACTGCGTCGGCGTACCGGCGTAGCGGTTGCCGGCGTGGCAAGCCGCGCACGTCGCCTGCGCATGACGATCGCGCAGCACGAAGCCCGTCCTGCCGTGGTCGTAGCGGGCCCGGGCCCAGGTCGCCGTCGCGTGGCAGGCGCCGCAATCGCTGCCGAGCTTGCCGCCGTGCGGCTCGTCGCCGCGATGGCAGTCGACGCAGCCGCGTGGCGCCTGCCGGTACCTGCGGCCGCGCTCGTGGCACGACTCGCACGGCGCAGCGGCGTGCGCGCCGGTGAGCGCGAAGTCGGTCGATCCGTGGCTGAACGCCGCGGCATTGAACCTGACGATGTCAACGTCGCGCCCGACGTGCTCCGAGTGGCAGGCCTTGCATTGCGCCCGGTCGATGCCCGCCAGGCGGCCGTGAAAGCCCATGTGGCCGCGCACGTCGGCACCCACTTCCACGTGACAGGCCATGCACAGCTCGCGCTGGCGATCGCGATTGCTGCGATCGTGGCACTTCGCGCACTCCTGCTCGAACTTCGCGTGACCGGCGACGACCTTGCCCGGCATCAGCAGGGTCTCGATGCCGGCCGAGCGCGACGGCGCGCCTGCGACGAGGCCGGCCATCAGGAACACCGCGGCCAGCACTGAGCGTGCAAGTGACATCCCCCCTGCCCGTCGCCGTCAGTAGACGTGCACCGCGACGACGTGCACGACGCCCGCGACGAGCAGCAGCACGAACAGCGGCAGGTGGAATGCGTGCCAGAGCGAGAACAGGCGCTCGAAGGCCCCGAACTCCACCACGCGACGCGCCGCCGCGAGACGGTCGTCGATGTACTGGCGCGCGGTACCGTGGAGCTGGTCGTGCCGCGCGCGCGAGGCCCCGGGCGTCGCCTCGGCCTCGCGGACCGCGCGCGAGACGTAGCGCCTCAGTCTGCGCCGGGCGAGCATGACTCCCGCAGTGCCGACCAGCGGGCGTGCGAGCAGCAGCGTGTGTTCGCTGCGCTCGAGGATCCTGCGCTCCTCCTCGTCGAGGCGGCTCACGAGGTCCGGCAGGAACTCGACGTTGGTCGTGACCCAGCGCAGCTTCTCCGCGTAAGCCTTCAACTCGCGCAGGTTGGCCTTGCGCCCGTGCAGCCCGTGGTGGATGTGGATGTAGAAGTAGCGGCCGAACAGGCCGCTGCCCGATACGACCAGCATGCAGGCCAGCGCGACGTTGCTGTTGACCGCGCCGAGGTTGAAGTTGGCGTGGAACAGCACCAGCACCGGGCCGATGATGCCGAGCGCCATGTGCGCCTGGAACCAGCGCTTGGTCGTGCCGATGAACGACAGCATGCGCACGCGCTTGCGCAGCGGATAGACGAGCAGCAGCAGCATCGACGAGCCGCCGAGGATCCCGAGCGCGTAGCCGAACCCCGCCTGTGGCGTCAGGTATTGCTCGGTCGGGAAGCGGTAGCCGAAGTAGAGCAGGACCAGCGTCGCAGCCGCGAATGTGCGCGGCAGCGTGAGCCAGCGCCGCGAAGACTGCACCGCCTCGCCCGCGGTTTCCTCGGCCGCCGGTCCTGCGACCACGAGCCGGGCGCGTGTCCGGTCGCGTGCGTCGAGCCGCCCGTCGAGTTCGAGTGCCTCCACCTGCTGGGGTCGTGCGCTCATTTCGCAGCCTCAGCTGCTGGCGAGCCGGGTGGCTTCGGCGAGGTTCGCCTCGACGATGCGCGCATCGGAGGATCCGGGTGGCACGATCGCGAGCAAACGCTGCCAGGTGTCGGCCGCGTCCCGGTAACGATGCTCCTCTTGGGCGAGGCTGGCCTCGAGCCAGAGCGCCTTCGCGTGGCGCGGGTCGATGGCGAGCGCAGCCTCGATGGCACGCGCGGGTTCACCTGACAGGCTGCCCGCGAGCGAGGCCTGTGCATCGGCATAGTCGGCCCAGGAGCCGGCCGTCATCCCGCCGCGCTCGACGAGCGTCCCATACACCTCGCAGGCCTGCTCGAACTCGCGCTTGCGGCGGTGCTCTTCCGCTTTCGCGAGCAGCGCTCCGAGCTCGCCCTGTGGTGAGCTCGCGGTACCCCCCCTTCCCGTGCCACCCCTGCCGAGGAGCGCGACGCTTGCGGTGACCGCTTCGCGCAGGCCACCACCGGTCGAGACCACGGGGTGGCGTGCAGGCAGCGCGCCCGACGCCGCCATGACCGGTCCGCCGTCGGGCCCACGAGCCTGGACGGCAAGGAGCACGATCGAAAGGCCGGCGACGGCGCCGACCGCGGCGAAGGCGAGGCTACGGGTCCGCGGACCTGCTGCGGACAGGAACCGATGGCTCCAGCCCCGCGCCAGCAGTACCAGCAAGAGGGCGGCCGACAGGCCGAGACCGAAGGATCCCAGGTAGCCGGCTATCGACGCATCGTCCGACACTAGCGGTCCTCCAAAGCAGCTCGCTCCGGCAACATGCCGGCGTATCGTGCGAGCTACCCCGGGACCGGCTGGTCCGCACCTGTTGTTCTCATCCACGCACGATGTTGCGTGGGCCACATTACGCGTGGCGCAAGCGAATTCCAGAAGGGTCCGCAGTGCAGATTCGGTTTCTGTGATGCAGTTGGCGTGTTGCGGAACGCCGCCGGTGGGTCGGCACGCGATTCCCGGTTATCGTTGCCACCTCATGGGTGGGAATGACGCACTGCTGCTGGTCTACGCCGCGCCGCTCACGTTCATCTGGGCGTGGTACCTCGCCCGTGCGCGTCGCCGCGAGCGCCACAGCGTCGCCGTGCGCGAGCGGTCCGTGGCCGCCGGCCACGCCGAGCCTGCGTCGCTCCACCCGGTCATCGACACGGTGCGTTGCATCGGCTGTGGCTCGTGCGTGAAGGCCTGCCCGGAGCAGCCGGAGCACCACGTGCTCGGCCTGATCGGCAACAAGGCCCAGCTCGTCAGCCCGTCGGATTGCATCGGCCACGGCGCCTGCCGCAGCGCCTGCCCCGTCGACGCGATCACGCTCGTGTTCGGCTCGTCGACGCGCGGCGTGGACATTCCGCTGCTGACCCCGAGCTTCGAATCGACCGTGCCCGGGGTCTACGTGGCAGGGGAGCTCGGTGGCATGGGCCTCATCCGCAATGCGCTGGCGCAGGGGCGCCAGGCCGTGGACGCGATACACAAGCAGCGTCCGAAGGCGCGCGACGCGGGCGCGCTCGACCTGCTGATCGTCGGCGCGGGCCCGGCTGGTTTCGCCGCCTCGCTCACGGCGCAGGCACACGGCATGAGGTTCGCCACCGTCGAGCAGGACTCGCTCGGTGGCTGCGTATACCAGTACCCACGCGCCAAGATGGTGATGACCACGCCCGTCACGCTGCCGATCGTCGGCAAGGTGCGCTTCGGCCACACCTCGAAGGAGGCGCTGCTCGAGTTCTGGCGGGGCGTCGAGCGCAGGACCGGGTTACCGATTCGATAC
The DNA here is from genome assembly GCA_963706535.1 of uncultured Gammaproteobacteria bacterium. Lineage (GTDB taxonomy): Bacteria > Pseudomonadota > Gammaproteobacteria > Steroidobacterales > Steroidobacteraceae > RPQJ01. The sequence goes on along the minus strand of CAVPMU010000005.1, from coordinate 106,845 downwards.
GGAGAGCGCGTCGAGTCGGTGGTCCGCGCGGGCGACGGGTTCGTCGTCCGCACGTCGCGGGGCGAGCACCGGGCGATGAGCGTGTTGCTCGCGATCGGCCGTCGCGGCACGCCGCGCAAGCTGGGGGTCCCGGGCGAGGACCTGCCCAAGGTCGTGTATCGACTCATCGATCCGGAGCAGTACGCCGGCCAGGACGTGCTGGTGGTCGGTGGCGGCGACAGCGCACTCGAGGCCGCGGCGAGCATCGCCGAAAGCGGCGGACGTCGCGTGACGCTCTCGTATCGCGGCGACGCGTTTTCGCGCGCCAAGCCACGCAACCGCGAGCGGATTGCGGCGGCCGAACACTCGGGCCGCCTCGAGGTACTGCTCAGGTCGGAGGTTCGGAGCATCGGGCCCGGCTCGGTGGCCCTGGTGTGCGACGGCAATGCGATCGAGCGTCCCAACGACGCGGTCATCGTCAGCGTCGGCGGCGTGCTGCCCGCCGACTTCCTGCGCAACGTCGGACTGGAGGTCGAGACCAAGTATGGAACGGCTTGACCGCAAGCTTCATCGAGGATGCTGGCTCGCCCTGCTCGCGTGCGCGATGCCGTTCGTGGCGGCGTCCGCCGCAGCCGGATCGAGTGCGGCGCCGACGGTCGACCCGCTCGAGCCCGCGAAAGCCGCCATCCGCGTGAAGGACTACGGCAAGGCGATCGGGGCGCTCCAGGGACTGGCCGATCGCGGCGATGCGCGTGCGCAGTACCTGCTCGGCAGCCTGCATCTCGCCGGGCTCGGCACGGCGCCGGATCGTTCGCTCGCAGCGGGACTCTATGCGACCTCCGCGGCGGCGGGCGAAGCGCGCGCGGCCTATGGCCTGGCCGCGCTGCTCGCGACGGACGATCCCCCGGATGCGGCAGGTGCGCACCGCTGGCTTGCACGCGCCGCGGAACTCGGCGATCCCGAGGCGCGCGAACTGCAGCAACGTGGTGCGCTGCCGCTCGGATTCCGCCTGCGGGATGCATTGCCGGACGAGGCCTCCCTGCGAATTGCGCTCTGGCGTGCTGCGGCGCGTGGCGACGCAGCCACGGTCGGCGGCCTGGCGGACTCGAGCCGGTTGAATGCCGCGGACGTGTTCGGGCGCACGGCCCTGCATCACGCAGCGGAGGCCGGAGCGGCGGAGACCGTCGGACTCCTGTTGTCCCGCGGCGCCAGCATCGAAGCCACGGACCAATTCGGCGTGACGCCCCTGATGCTGGCGTGCGGTGCGCAGCGCCCGGCGGCATGCGGGCGCCTGCTGCAGGCGGGGGCGAACGTCGCCGCGGCCGATCGCGCCGGCAATACAGCGTACGTCTACGCAGCCAGGTACGGCAGGACCGAGCAGGCCAGGGGCTTGGTCGCGGCCGGCGCCGTGCCGGTGCGCGTTGCGGTCGCCACGGTGGCGCCCACCGTGCCGGGCGCGATGTCGCGGGCATCGAGCGACGCCTACGCCGGGTGGCCGGACGTCGTCGTGGCGGCGAGTCGCGCGGACCCGGCGATGCTCGAGGAATTGTTGCGGCGCGGGGCCGACCCGAATGCGCGCACCGCGGGTGGCGATCCGGCACTGTCGATCGCGGTGGCGTCCAATGCGCCGCGATCGGTCGCAGCGCTGTTGCGCGCCGGCGCTGACGCGTCGCGCACCGACGCCCGCGGCAGTACGCCGCTCGGCATCGCCGTGCGCCTCGGTCGTGACGAAGCCTTGCGTGCATTGCTCGGCAACGGCGTCGATGCGCACGCACGTGCCGCGAAGGAGCCGGCACCCCTCCTGGTCGCGGTGGACACTGGCAACGCAACCGCGGTCCGGCTGCTGCTCGGAGCCGGCGCGGATCCGGACACGACGAGTGACCCGGGGCATGCGCCGCTGCTGGCAGCAGCCGGCCGCAACCAGGTCGAGATCGTCGGACTGCTGCTCCAGGCGAAGGCATCCCCGGCGGTCGCTGACGCGGCGGGTCGCACGCCACTGTGGCTTGCCGCGTGCAACGGCGCACCGGAAGTCGTGGCCGCCCTGCTGCAGGCCGGCGCCGCAGTCGACGCGGCAGATCGTGACGGCATGACTCCGCTCGCGTGCGCGGCGGCCCGCGGACACGCGGACATCGTCGATCGCCTCGCTCGTGCGGGGGCCAGGGTTGCGACGCGTACCAAGGGTGGCGACACCGCCCTCATGCTCGCGGCGGCGGGCAGCCACGCGACGGTAGTGCGACGCCTTCTGGCCTCAGGGGCCGAGGTCGACGCGCAGAACCGTCACGGCGACACCGCACTGATCCTCGCCAGCCAGTCGGGCGACCTCGCCACGGTGCAGGCCCTGGTCGCGGCCGGCGCGAGCCGCAAGCTCCGCAATCGCGACGGGGCCGCGCCGACCAACGTCGCCCGCGCACGCAGCTTCGCCAACCTCGTCGCGGTGCTGGAGTAGCGGGTCTACGCGGCTTCCTTGCCGGCGGCCGTCTCGGCCGGGTGCTCGTAGTCGTTCTTCTGCCAGTCGCGGTACTGCGGCGGGATGGGATTCATCGCGCCTTCCGCGAGCCAGCCGAGCTTGCCGTCCATCAGCAGGCCCGCGACCTTGTTGTACGAGCGGTTGAAATTGTCCTTCACCGCGCGGAAGTTGCCCTCGATGCGGCGGCGCGCCTCGCGGCAGAAGAGGTCCGCCAGTTCGAGCGGCGACCGGTCGGACGGATTCGTCGCGACCAGGTGGTCCGCATACGCAAGGGTCGAGCCCATCACGAACAGGTCGACGCCGATGTCGACGAAGTTGCCGAGGATGACCTGTTCCTTCTCGAGCTTCGGCCCGTACTTCGCCATCGTCGCGAACAGCCGCCGCGCCAGCAGCTTCGAGGTCTTCGCCGCATAGGCGAGGTGCTTGCGGTTCTTCTCGTCGAGGTGAGGCGCCTCGAGGTGCCTGCCCGTCTGCGGCATGAAAAGTTTCGGCAGCCACGTCGAGTAGAAGCCGGCCGCCTTCATCACGGCCTCGCGCTTGGTGAGCTTCTGCCCCGGCTTCGGCTGCATGATCGGCATGACGAGCTTGAAGTGCGTGTCGAGCGCCTCGCGCGCCATGATCAGGTGCATGACCTGCGAGGAGCCCTCGAAGATGCGGTTGATGCGCGCGTCACGGAGCCCCATCTCGACGCCAGTGGGACGCTCGCCGCGGTCATAGAGCGACTTGGCCCGCTCGTAGCCGCGACCGCCGCGGACCTGCAGGTAGTCGTCGTACATCTTCCACAGCGTCTCGGAGCACCAGTACTTGGCGGCCGCGGCCTCGAGCCGGATGTCGGCGTTCTTGTGGTCGGCGAAGGCGCAGGCGACGTTCACCATCGCCTTCATCGCGAACAGCTGCGCCATGTAGCTCGAGACCATCTTCGCCACCGCCTGGTGCTTGCCGACAGGCTGGCCCCACTGCTGGCGCGTCGAGGTCCACCACTTCGCGTCGTCGACGAGCGCCATGGCGCCGCCGATCGCCGCGGCCGGGATACCGAGACGGCCGACGTTCAGGGTCGCAAGGGCGATCTTGAGCCCCTCGCCCGGCTTGCCGATCAGGTTCTCGGCCGGCACCTTCACGCCGTTGAAGGCGACCACGCCGTTCGCGATGCCACGCAGACCCATGAAGCGCGAGCGACGCACGCGCTCGACGCCGGGCCACGTGGTCTCGACCACGAAGCAGGAGATCTGCGGCAGCTTGCGACCGTCGGGCAGTACCTTGTCGGGCGTGCGCGCGAGCACGGCGATCAGCGTCGTCTTCGGGTCGCTGACGTTGGTGCACCAGAGCTTGTCGCCGTTCAGCGTGTAGTACTTTCCGTCGGCGGACGGCGTGGCCGTCGTCGACATGCGAGCCGGGTCGGAGCCCACGCCGGGCTCGGTGAGCGCGAACGCCGAGATCTCGCCCTTCGCGAGGCGCGGCAGATACTTGCGCTTCTGTTCCTCGGTGCCGAATTCCTTGAGCGGCTGCGGCACGCCGATGCTCTGGTGCGCCGAGAGGTAGGCCACCGTGCTCGCGCAGTAGCTGCCGATGACGCCGAGCACGCGCGCGTAGTTGGTGACCGAGAGGCCGAGGCCGCCGTATTCCTTCGGGATCTTCATGCCGAAGAGCCCCGCCTCCGCCATTGCGTCGAGCGCCTCGCGCGGATACTCACCCTTCTCGTCGATGTCCCACGGGTCGACGTGCTTCTCGATGACCGGACGGATCTTCGCGATGTAGGCGTCGCCGATCGCCTTGTCCTCGGCCGACTGCGCCGGGAACGGGTGCAGCAGGTCCCAGCGGAAGTTGCCCTTGAACACCTCGGCGGTGAAGCTCACGGCCTCCCAGTCCGCCTGGCGGGCATCCTCGGCGAGTTGCATCGAGACGTTTTTGGCCTTGGTGTCCATGCACGATCCTCCCCGGGCAAGCCGGGATGAAATGGGTCGAAGGGCTACAGGTGCGGCCGAATATCCCGCAAAGCCAGGCCGGCCGGTATTGCGGTTTTGTGCAGTGCAGCTAAGGAGCGGCCGCGGTGGAGTGCTCGAGCAAACGGAAACCCCGTATCGACGCCACGAGTTGGCCGTCCGCCCGCAAGGCGAGTCCGAAGTCCAGGCCGAGGATCTTCGCAATGGCACCCGCCAGGGATAGACCCAGTCCAGCGTGCGAACCGGCCCCCTCGCTGTCGATCCTCAGGAACCGCTCGCCGAGCTGGCTGACGTCCCTGGCCTCGAGGTGCGGGGCAGGATTGGCGAGCGTGGCCTCGCCCACTTCGCTCATCGTCACCGTCACGGTGGAACCGCCGGGCGAGTGTGCGACGGCATTGTCCATCAGGTTGGCGAGCAGACGCTGGACCCGGGTGCTGTCCGTGTACACCCAGCATTCCGTCGGAAGGTCGAGTTCGATCCTGATCGCGCGCTGGTGTGCCGCCGGCGCCTCGGCACGAGCCTGCCGGCCCATTTCGGCCACCAGGTCGACGGGTTCGGGCTGCGGCGATTCGAGTCCCGCCTCGTAGCGCGTCAACGCCATCAGGGTATCCACGATCTGCTCCATCTCGGCTGCAGCCGCACCGATGTCGCGGATCGCCGCCTGGCACGTCGCGGCATCCTGGCCGGCCGCCCCAACGTCCGTGATAGCGCACCGGTCTCCAGGTGCGGCTTCGGGTCGTCCGGGTCGACCCGCTCGAGCGACCGGGCGAATTTGTCCACGCGTCGGATGACCCGTCGCACCGCGACCTGTGTGAACGCGAGCAGCGCCAGGGTTGTCGCCGCTGCGACGGCGATGAGCATGAGATGGATGCGGCCCTCGAGCTGAACCAGGCCCTCCGTCTCCTCCGCCGTGACCACGGTGAGGGACCCCCGGGTGTCGCGGTGCGGCAGTTCGACGACCTGCACAACTGCGCGCCCGACATGCCCATCCGGCAGGGTCAGGTCGTAATAGGTGGGTCGGCCGCCGACCGCATCGAGGAGCGGGAGGTCCCGGCCCACGCTCGAATCCGACCGGGCCAGGGTCCGGCCTGCGTGGTCCCAGACCTGGAAGAAGTCCTCGTGTGTGCGCGTCCGGAACTGCGGCATGAACTCGACGACGCTTTCCCGGGCGGGATGCGTCGCCGCATACATGGCGATGGCGGTCATCCGGCCGGCGAGGTCCTTGTCCATGTGGCGATAGAGCTCGTCGCGAATCAGCACGTGCAGCGCGCCGAAACTCACGGTCATGACCGTCATCGGGCCCGCGACCAGGCCGAGCGCAAGCCTGCCCCGCAGCGAATGGCGCGCCGATTCAAGCCACGACATAGCCGAAGCCGCGCCGGGTCTCGATCAGGTCCGCAAGTGCGGCGCCGACGTTTTTTTACGCGCTGAAGCTTAAGAATCGCTGAAAGGGGCGTGCGATTTTCGCCGCCCCTTGGAGGAGACCGGGTGGATCGGGCTCGCGGCCGGATCGCCGCGACCAGGGATCAGAAGCTCGTGCTGAACGACAGGCCGCCGCCCCAGTCCGGTGAACTGTCACCGAACCCGCCCAGCGCGTAGAACCGCCAGCTGCCGCGCTGGCCGAGGCGCGTGGATGCGAAAACCGACAACTCCTGTATCGCGTCCGTGCCGGTAACGCTGGCCTCGCGGTAGTCGAAGAACGCCCCGATTCGCGCACCGTCCGCCACGGCATGCGACAGGCCAACCGAGGCGAACAGCGTGTCATCGAGCTCGAAGCCGTCCGGCTCGCCGCGCACCGCATAGCCTGCGGTCGCCATCAGGGTGGAGCGCTCGAAGAAACGATAGAGGTCGGCTTGCAGCAGGTAGTCCTGCTCGCCCGTTCCGAGCCCCTTGTCCGCGTCCGCGGTGCCGAACTTCACCTTGCCGGTGAGATCCATCGCCACGTCGCCGCCGGCCGCGGTCAGCACGTCGAACACGGTCACGGACGCGAGCACGTCGCCGAGGCCGCTTTCCGTGATTCGTGGTCCCTCGCCGACGATCGGCTGTCCGTCAGGCCCGCTGATCGTGGTGAGCTCGGGCGCCCTGACGCTCAGATAAGGAACAGTCAGCCGCAACGACACCCGCTCCAGCTCGAGCGCGGCGGTGACGGGCACGTACGTCTCGTCCACCGACTCCTCGCCGCCGTAGTCGCCCGTCGTGTACTCCGCACCGACGCTGAGCGAGAAGCGCGCCTCCTCGGCGCGGACGCCGCCCGATGCCAGGAGCATCGCCGCAACCATCAGGCAAAGGGACGAGGCATGACGTTCACACAGGCGCTTCATGTCGATGCTCTCCTGTCCTGGGCGGGCGGCCCGGCCACGACTCGCGTCGCCGGGCCGCCGCGGGACTCCATCGGGAACGGACAAGGCTCAGTCGGTCGTGACCTCGGGCTCGACGCCGCGCTCCTTCGCGCGCAACTGCATCTGCTCCTGGTGCTGCGCCTTGAACTCGTTGCGCTCCTGGTCGGTCTTCAGGCCACCGAACTGCTCGCGGTACTGGTTGCGCTCCTGGACCGTCATCAGGTTGCCGCCGTAGATGCCTTCACCTTTCCCGGCGGAGGCGTGCTCGCGGGACTGGACCTGCTCCTGGTCCTTGGTGCGGTCACGGTCGCGGGCCTGCATGCGTTCCTGGTCCATGACCCGGTCCTGGCTCATGGCCCGGTCGGCCTGGCGCTGCTGCTGTCCAGCCTGCTGGCCGCGCTGCTGGCCGCCCTGCTGGCCGCCCTGCTGGCCCTGGGCCGTCGCCGCGGACGCGAAGACGAACGTTGCCGCGGCGAGGGATGCGAGAACTGTGGTGGTTTTCATGATCGTAGCTCCATGTGGGGGACCACCGTGCAACGTCCATCCGGGTGCGCTACGTTGACAGGTGAACCTTTGGTTTGGCTTAACCGGGACTCGTGGCTAATCGACGCCACACTGCCGCCCGAGCACCTTGATGAAGGCGCGCAAGTGGTTCTCGGATCCTTTCGGCAGATGCTGGTAGGTCGTCCTGAGGGGCACGCTCGTGGTGCCGTCGATGGCCGCCTGCAGGTCGACGATGTCCGTTTCCTCGATCGTGACGCCGACCCGCAGTGCGTCGACGAAGGACACCATGCCCAGCGCGAGCAGTTCGTCGTGCAGGGCCTGCGGCTCGGGATCCGCAAAGTCGCCGACGTTGGGCAGCGCCGGGTCGGCGATGCCATAGAGCGCCAGCTTGCGGCCGATCGCGTCGAAGTGCTGCTGCTCCGATGCCGCGATGTTCGTGAATGTCTTCGCCGGCCAGAAGGCGTTCAACTCGAGGTAGACGTCGCGCGCATGCTTCTCCTCCTCGCGCATCCACTCGAGCGTCGCGACCTCCGCCTCGCTGAGCGGGGTGAGCGTCGCCGCACTCGCCAGCTTGCCGGCGGGCTGCACGCCCTTGGCCGCGAATCCGGTCATCGGCGTCGCAAGAGTTTTTACGGTTGTCCTCATCGTCCTACCTCCTCAGTGGCCAGCCGGCCCGTGCTGCCGGCGCTCGCCGCGCGCCTCGCGGCGCGATTCCCTCGACGCCGCCGACCGCTCCGCGTTGCGCGTCGCGCGCGCCTCCGTCGCGGACCGGGACTCGGTGCGATCCCGCTCCTGCGCCCGGGTCTCGGTCTCGTTGCGGACCTGCTCCTCGGTCGCCTCCTGCTCGTGTTCCACGAGTCGCCGGCGTGCCTCGTAGCCGGCGCCGAACGGCAAGTCCCCGCCTGCGGGGGGCGAAGTCGCCGCTGCCTCGGGCGCGGCGGCGGGCGGGGGCTCTTCCGCAAGCGCCGCCAGCGGCGCGAGCACGAGCAGGAGGAGTGTCGGGATTGGATGGGTCTTCATGATGCGGTCTCGGTATCGAGTTCGTCGCTTCCTTGAAGGTAATGCTGCACCCCGCCCGTATCGGCAGAACCGCGCGCGTGTATCGGCGTGTATCAGCCTGCATCGGCGTGTATCGCGGGGCAGACCCCGGCGCGCAGCGGGTCTAGACTTCGGGCCATGGGCAAGGTGGATCGCATCCTCGTGGTGGACGACGACCCGGAGCTGCGCACGCTGCTCTCCCAGTACCTCTCCGACGTCGGCTTCGCAGTGGACCTCGCCGGGGACGGCGAGCAGATGCGGCGGGTCCTCGCGCGCGACCCGCCCGACGCCATCGTCATGGACCTGATGCTGCCCGGCACGGACGGGCTGGCGCTCACCCGCGAGATACGCGCCACCTCGAACGTGCCGATCCTGATGCTGTCCGCGCGTGGCGAGGAGCTCGACCGCGTGGTCGGCCTCGAGGTCGGTGCGGACGATTACCTCGCAAAACCGTTCAGTCCGCGCGAGTTGCTGGCGAGGTTGCGCGCACTGCTGCGCAGGGCGCAACCCACCCCGGCCACACGCTCCGGAGACCTGCTCGAGTTCGGGCCGTATCGCATCGACCTCGCGGCCCGGCGGCTGTTGCGCGACGGTATCGACGTCGAACTCTCGAGTGCCGAGTTCGACCTGCTGAAGGTGCTCGCCGAGCGGCCCGGACGCGTGTTGAGCCGCGACGTGCTGCTCGACCTGCTCAAGGGCTACGAGCGCGAGCCGTACGACCGTACCGTCGACCTGCGTGTCGCGAGATTGCGGCGCAAGATCGAGACGGACCCGTCCAGCCCCACCTTCATCCGCACCGTCCGCGGCGAAGGGTACCTGTTCAATCCGCGCGGCGACCGCTGGTGAGGCAGGGCATGCGACGACCTCTCAGTCTCGCGCAGCAGAATGTCCTGCGCCTCGTCGCGGTCTTCGTTGCATTCGAGGTCGTGGCCGCCGCCACGGTCGCCTGGTTCCTCGTGATTCCGCTCGCGCGGCGCGCGGCGGACGATTTTGCCGACCTGCTCGCGCTGACGGCCGAGACCTGGAGCGAGTTGCCGCCAATGACCCGCCCGGCATTCGAGCGCCATCTCGTCGAGGCGCACGGCATCGAGTTCCGGCTCGAGCCTCCGCCGGATGCCCGCGAGCACCAGGGCAGCGATTTTTACGCGCGCCGGGTCGAGCGCACGCTCGCGGCGCAGTTCGGCGGGGAGGTGAGGCTCGCGGCCGCGCGGCGATCGGGCGAGTCGTGGCACTGGGTCGCGATTCCGAGCGGCGGCCGGCTCTCCTGGGTCGGCTTCCCGCACAGCCGCCTCGGCACGCAGCCGCTCACCACCGTCGTCGTCACCCTCGTCGCGGGCATGGCGCTGTCGGTGCTTGCAGCCGCGTGGATCGCGCTGCGCATCGTCGCGCCGCTGCGCCGGCTCGGCGAGGCCACCGCCGTGCTGGGACGCGGCGAGACGCCGGAACAGCTGCCTGAATCGGGGCCGCGCGAGCTCGCAGCCCTCGCGCGCAGGACCAACGAACTGACCCGGCAGGTGCAGGACCTGCTCGAGGGACGGACGACGCTGCTCGCAGGTCTGTCGCATGACTTGCGCACGCCACTCGCGCGCATGCGGCTCGGACTGGAGTTGCTGGCCCGCCACCACGACCCGTCGCTGCTCGATCGACTCGACCGGGACGTTGAGGAAATGAATCGGCTGGTGGGCGAAATGCTCGACCTCGCTCGAGGACTCGGGCGGGAGAAGCCGGCGGTGGTCGATGTGCAGGGACTGCTCGAGGAACTCGCGAGGCGCGCACGTGAGTCCGGAACGGCGGTCGAGATCTCAGGCGAACCCTGCGTCGCCTCCGCCGCGCCGATGGCGTTGCGCCGGCTGGTCGGCAACCTGCTCGCCAATGCGCAGCGTCACTGCAGCGGGCTGCCGATCGAGCTGGACGCGCGCAGCGTGGGCACCGCCGTCCGGATCGGCGTGCTCGACCGCGGGCCCGGCATTCCCGCGGAACAGCTCGAGGCGGTGTTTCGTCCCTTCCATCGGGTGGATGCGTCGCGTGATCCGCGTACCGGTGGCGCCGGGCTCGGCCTTGCGATCGTGCGACAGCTCGCGCAGGCCAACGGCTGGACCGTGAGCCTCGAGAACAGGGAGGGCGGAGGGCTCGCGGCCTGGCTCACGCTGCCCGCGGCGCGAGCCGTGCCTTGAACCCCCTGGACCGCGCGTTCAGGCGCGCTCGAGCACGGTCGTGATGCCCTGCCCGAGCCCGATGCACATCGTGGAGAGGCCGAGCGTCGCGCCCTTCTGCTCCATGGTGTTCAGCAGCGCGGTAGTGATGCGCGCCCCCGAGCAGCCGAGCGGATGGCCGAGCGCGATCGCGCCGCCGTTCAGGTTCACGGTCTCCTCCATGCGGTCCATGATCCCGAGGTCCTTGATCACCGGCAGCGACTGCGCGGCGAATGCCTCGTTCAGCTCCGCGACCTCGATGTCCTTCATCTCGATGCCCGCTCGCTTCAACGCCTTCTTGGTCGCCGGCACCGGGCCGTAGCCCATGATCGCCGGGTCGCAGCCCGACACCGCCATCGAGACGATCTTCGCGCGCGGCTTGAGACCCAGCGCCTTGGCGCGCTCGTAGCTCATGACGAGCATCGCAGCCGCGCCGTCGGAGATCGCCGACGACGATCCCGCCGTCACCGTGCCGCCCTTCGGATCGAAGGCCGGCGGCAACGCGGCGAGTCCCTCGAGCGTGGTGTCGGGGCGGATCACCTCGTCCACCTCGCACAGCACGCGGAAGCCGCTCGAGTCGTGGCCCTCGATGCCGACGATCTCGTTCTTGAACCGGCCGCCCTGCGTGGCTTCCCAGGCTTTCCGGTGCGAGCGCAGTGCGAACTCGTCCTGCATCTCGCGGGTGATGCCGTGCATGCGCCCGAGCATCTCGGCCGTGAGGCCCATCATGTTCGAGGCCTTGGCGTAGTGCTTCGACGCGGACGGGTTCAGGTCGATGCCGTGCATCATGCCGACGTGGCCCATGTGCTCCACGCCGCCGATCACGAACACGTCGCCCTGCCCGGTCATGATCTGTGCCGCGGCCGTGTGCAGCGCCTGCATGGACGAACCGCAGAGCCGGTTCACCGTCTGGCCGGCCACGTGGTGCGGCAGGCCGGCCAGCAGCAGCACGTTGCGGGCGATGTTCATGCCCTGCTCGAGCGTCTGGTTCACGCAGCCCCAGATCACGTCCTCGACCTCGTTCATGTCGGCGGCCGGGTTGCGCCTGAACAGCGCCTTTACCAGCTCGGCCGACAGGACTTCGGCACGGACGTTACGGAACATGCCGCCCTTCGAGCGGCCCATGGCGGTACGCACGCCATCGATGATGACGACATCGCGGGGATTGAGACTCATCTTGATCTCTCCAGGATTCGTGGTGGCGTGTGCTTCAGCCGAAGAATTTCTTGCCGGACGCGGCCATGTCGCGCAGCAGCTGCGGCGCCTCGTAGAGCTTGCCGAGCGCGGCGTACTTGTCGCACAGCGCGACGAAGTTCGCGGCGCCCGTCTGGTCCACGTAGCGGCAGGCGCCGCCACGGAACGGCGGGAAGCCGATGCCGTAGATGAGCGACATGTCGGCCTCGTGGGGCGAGGCGACGATCTTGTCCTCGAGGCAGCGCACCACCTCGTTCACCATCGGCACCATGCAGCGCGCGATGATCTCGTCGGGCGTGAACTCCCTGCGCTCCGCCACGACACCCTTGATCAGCTCGTAGGCCTCGGGGTCCGGGGTCTTCTTCGGCTTGCCTTTCTTGTCCGGCGCATAGCTGTAGTAGCCCTTGCCGGTCTTCTGGCCGTAACGCTTGTGCTCCACCAGCACCTGCGTGGTGCTCGTGAAGTCGGGCTTCATGCGGTCGGGGAAGCCTTCCGCCATCACCGCGGCGGCGTGCACGCCGGTGTCCATGCCCACCACGTCCATCAGGTAGGCCGGGCCCATCGGCCAGCCGAACCGCTCCATCACCTTGTCCACCGCCATGTAGTCCGCGCCGTCGCGCAGCAGCATGTGGAAGCCGGCGAAGTACGGGAACAACACGCGATTGACCATGAACCCCGGGCAGTCGTTCACGACGATGGGCGTCTTGCCCATCTTCTGCGCGAGCTTCACCGTCGCGGCCACGGCTTCGTCCGACGACTGCTTGCCGCGGATCACCTCGACCAGCGGCATCATGTGCACCGGGTTGAAGAAGTGCATGCCGACGAAGTTCTGCGGGCGCGCGAGCCCTTCGGCGAGGTGGCTGATCGAGATCGTCGAGGTGTTCGAGGCGATGATCGTGTCCTCGCGCACCAGGCCCTCGAGCTCGGCGAACACCGCCTTCTTGACCTTCGGGTTCTCGACCACGGCCTCGATGACGATGTCCACGTCCTTGAAGTCGCCGTAGTTCAACGTCGGGCGGATGCGCGCCAGCGTGGCGCTCATCTGCTCGGGCTTGAGCTTGCCCTTCTCCACCTGCTTCGCCAGGAGCTTGCCGGCCTCGTTCATGCCGAGGTCGAGCGCCTCCGGGCGGATGTCCTTCATGACGATGGGCGTGCCCTTCGAGGCGCTCTGGTAGGCGATGCCGCCGCCCATGATGCCCGCGCCGAGCACGGCCGCCTGCCTGATCTCCTTGGCACCTTTCTTCGCCCACGCGCCGCTGAACTTCTTCACGGCCTGGTCGGCGAGGAACAGGCCCACGAGCGCGGTCGCCTGCGGGGTCACCGCGGCCTTGGCGAAATACTTCGCCTCGATCGCGAGCGCTTCGTCGCGACCCTTGGTCGCGCCTTCCTGCATGTTCTTGATCGCGAGCATCGGCGCCGGGTAGTTGGGGCCGGCCTTGCCGCCCACCACGGCCATCGAGCTCGTGAAGGCCATCATCTGCTCGATCGGGTTCAGCTTCACCGGTGCGAGCTTCTCCGCGCGGCGCGCCTGCCAGTCGAGCTTGCCGTCGATCGCCTGCCGCACGAGCGCGAGCGCCGCGTCACGCAGCTGCTCGGGCGCCACGACTGCGTCGACCGCACCGTCCTTGAGCGCGGCGTCCGCCTTCTTGTCGGCGCCGGTGGCGATCCACTCGACCGCGTTGTCGATGCCGATCAGGCGCGGCATGCGCACCGAACCGCCGAAGCCCGGGAAGATGCCGAGCTTCACTTCCGGGAAACCCACCGAGGCTGCGGTGGACATGACGCGGTACTCGCAGGCGAGCGCGAGTTCGAGCCCGCCGCCGAGGCAGACGCCGTTGATCGCGGCCACCTTCGGGAACGGCAGGTCCTCGAAGCGGCAGAGCATCTGGTTCACCTCGAGCACGCCCTTGGCCACCGCTTCCTCGCCCGCGGCGAACATGCCGGTGAACTCGGTGACGTCGGCACCGACGATGAACACGGGCTTGCCGGAGGTCAGGACCAGGCCCTTGACGCCGGGCGCCTGCGCAATGGCGTGCGTCGCCGCGTCGAGGTCCTTGAGTGCGGCGGCGTTCAGCTTGTTGACCGAGTCGCCGGTGAGGTCGAACTTGAGTTCGACGATGCCGTCGCCCAGCGCCGCGGCGCTGAAGGCGGGTCCGGTGTAGAGCATGGGGTCATCTCCCTTCGTTCAGGATCCCAGGAAACTGGCTGCGATGCCGCGGCGCGGCGCGTACGACTCGCCGAGTTTGCCGCAGCGCACAATGATTGTTAATACGGCTTACCGAGAGTCGCGCCGCCGCGCCGGAATATCTCTTCCCATCAGGCACTTGCGTTCGACTGCCGATCCGTCGCGCAAGGCAGGTACACTCCCTGCAATGCATGGAACGCGCCACTTTCTGCTTGCCGCCCTGCCGCTGATCCTGCTCGTCGCCGCCCTGCCGGTGGCGAGCTGCGCGGCAGCCGACCCTTACGCCGACGCCCGCCGCGCGTTCCTCGACGCACGCGCGCAGGCGACCACCGGCCGGCCGGCCATGCCCGCACCCGACAGCGACGCCCTGCGCGCCTATCCGCTGTACCCGTACCTCGAGGCGGCCCGGCTGCAGCGGCGCTTTGCCGACCCGGCGGCGGCCGCGGAAATCGAGGCGTTCCTGCAACGCCACGGCGACCAGCCGGTCGCCCGCTCGCTGCGACGCAGCTGGCTGATGGAGCTTGCCCTGCGCCGGCAGTGGAGCGCGTTCCTCGCCGCCTACCGCCCCGAACTCGACGACACGCTGGCCGCGCGCTGCGGCTCCTTTTCCGCGCGCCTCGCGCTCGGCCGTCTCGACGGGCTCGCGGACGACGTCACGGCGCAGTGGCTGAGCCCGAAGAGCCTGCCGGAATCGTGCGACCCGGCGTTCGAATGGCTGAAAGCCCAGGGCAAGCTCACGCCCGAGCTGATCGAGCGCCGCGCCCGTCTCGCGTTGGGCGACGGGCAGGCGGCACTGGCCCGCTACCTCGCCCGATCGCTGCCGGACGCCGCGGCGGCGCCGCTCAACCAGTGGGCCTCGCTGATCGAGCAGCCGCGGGCGGCAGTCGATGCATTGATCGCGAATCCGACGCGCAAGGTCGAGCCCCAGGCCCTGCTCGACGGCTGGACACGCTACGCACGCGCGGACGCGGACGCGGCGGCTGGCCGTTACGCAGCACTCGTCGCGGCCCGCGGCCTCGATTCGCGCGCGGCGAGTCCGTATGCACTGGCGGTGGCACTGTCGCTGTCGTGGAGCCGCCACGATGGCGCGCTCGAGTTCTTCGCGCGGGTGCACGCGGAGGACTTCGACGAGCGTGCCCACGAGTGGTACACGCGCGCGGCGCTGTGGGCCGGCGACTGGGCACGCGTGCGCCGGGCGATCGAGGCGATGCCGGAGCCACTGCGCAACCAGAATCGCTGGCGGTACTGGCATGCCCGGGCCGCGGCGCAGCTGGGCGACGCGGCGCTCGCGAAACAGGGTTATTCCGCCGTGCTGCCGACCGACAACTGGTATGCGGTGCTGTCGGCCGCGCGCCTCGGCGTACGTTTCGCACCGACGCTCGAGCCCATCGGCCTGAACGATGACGCGATCGCCGCACTGGCGGCCGAGCCTGCCTTCGTGCGCACGCGCGAGCTCATCCTGTGCGAGATGCCCGACGCGGCCAATCTCGAATGGAACGCGGCCTACGACGCGCTGACGCCTGGCCAGCGCACGCAGGCCGTGGGGCTCGCGTCACGCTGGGGCTGGCACCTGCCTGCGATCGCGGCGGCCGCGCGTCTCGGGCTGTTCAACGACTACGAGCTGCTCTATCCGCGACCTTACGAGGAGGAGGTGCGGCGCGCGGCGGCGCGCACACGGCTGCCTCGTGAACTGATTTACGCGATCATCCGCCAGGAAAGCCTGTATCGCGCCGATGCGGGGTCGTCGGCGGGCGCGCTCGGGCTGATGCAGTTGCTGCCGTCGACCGCAAGGATCACCGCCAGGCGCGCGGGCCTGCCGACGCCCACCCGCGCGGCCCTGCTGACGCCGTCGGTGAACGTGCCGCTCGGCTCCGCATTCCTGCGCGACCTGATCGATCGGTCGGGGGGCCAGCCGCTCCTCGCCATCGCGGGCTACAACGCCGGCCCGGCCGCAGCACGCCGCTGGCTGCCACCCGCGCCGATGGAAACCGACGTCTGGGTCGAGAACATCCCGTTCAACGAGACGCGCGCCTACGTGCAGCGCGTGTCGTGGCACGAACTGGTATTCGCGTGGCTCGAGGACCGCAAGCCACGCGATGTTTCGTCGTGGCTCGGGACGATCCGGGCACCCGCGACGGAGTGAGGCGCGGTGGCGCGCTGCCGTTGCGCAGCGTGGTCAGGCGGCGCGTGCGACGGCGCCTGCTCCGAGTGCGGCGGCAAGGTGCTCGCGCTCCGGCCGCGCGCCTTCCCCCGACAGCAGCTCGAACCAGTCGTGCAGGAACCGGCGTGAATGCGTGCAGGGCCTCCGCGCCGCACGCCGGGCCACCGTCGCGACGTCGTCTGCCGACAGCGTGAGCCGCAGCGAGGACAGGCGCTCGTTCAGCGCCGGGTCGCCGCGACCGAGGACCGCCGCGAATACCGCGCCGCGGTTGAGTGCGAGGTGGCGGCGGATCCATTCGAGCGCGTCGTCGGTGGCCGGGCCGCGACCGGGGTCGTGCGAGCGTGCCGAGTCGAGGTAATGCGACACGGCTGCGTACACCACGTCCTCGTCGCTGTCGGCGAGCGCGTACGGGACGAGCGCATCCGGGGCGAGGTCCCCGTCGCGGACGTGCTGGCAAGTGCGTTCCAGGTTGCGACAGCGGGTGCTCGCCGGGGTGGCGGGCAGCCGGTGCCAGTAGTCGATCAGTGCGTTCGAAATCGCGTTCATGGTCAAACCTCCTCAGCCCCTGTCGGGCGTTGCAGACCTGACCGGTGGGTCCAACGAGCGGCGCGCGCCGGGCGGGATGTGGATACGAAAAACCCTCCGCGCCACGATACGAGCGCCGGAGGGTTCGAGAGAGCTTTCACCCGCTTCGTTGCCTTCCGGCCACATCCGCGCCTCGCGGCGCGCGCCACCTTGCCCGGGGAGGCAGGTTGGCCGGGGCGTGAGCCCCTTTCTTGATGCTGGGGCGGATTATATCAGAGGTGCGGGACGTCGCAAAAAGGGGACGCTTCCCTTTTTGAAAAGGGAAGCGTCCCCTTTTAGAAGTACCGGGACAGGGCCCAGTGGGTGGGGATGAAGACGAGCGCCACGAAGCCGAAGAAGAGGACCGGGACGTACACGGTCGCGGGCCAGGCAACCCGTCGCGCGCCGAGGCCATACGTCCAGTTGATGTTCTTGTCCGGGGTGCTCACCCAGCGGCTCCAGGGCAGCACGACGGCGGCGAGCACGATCGCGCCGGGCAGCGCGACGCGCTCGTCATAACCGTAAGCGGCGAGCAGCCACAGCAGCACCAGCGGCAGCGGCACGTGGAACAGCGACAGCGCGCGCAGGATCAGCGGCCGCTCGGGCTCGAACATGTAGTCCGTGAGCCCGGTGATGCGCCGGCGCAGCAGCAGGCGTCCCGCGTAATCGACGTTCCAGAGGATCTCGGGCACCAGCACCGCCACGGCGAGCACGCTCGCGAGCGCCACGTGCTCGAGCCACATCGCCGGTACCGCGCCGATGAACGCGATGTCCGAGAACCACAGGAAGTTCTTCCAGCCGTAGTGCCGCCACCAGATCACGACGATGTACAGCACGAACGCCGTGTAGGCGAGCTTGAACCACAGTGGAATCGCCACGCTGCTCACCACTCCATCACGCTGAAATACACCGCGTACACCAGCCCCCAGCCGCCGGCCCACAACGTCCGCAACACACGGTCCGGCTCACGCACGCGGGCGCGGACGAACGCCGCCACGCCTTGAGCAACCAGCACCAGCAATACCCAGCGGGACAGCCGTGCCGGCACGCTGAGCGCGAGGAACGCTGCAAACGACCGGCCGTCGGCGCCCGACTCGACGGCCAGCACCTTGTACGGCACGCCGGTGAACCCCGCCCGCAGCATCGCCGGCCCGAAGTCCTCGCGCAATGCCGCAGCGGTGCTCGCCATGAAGGCCTCGCTGATCGCCGGCACCGCCGCCACCCATGCACGCACGGCCTCGGGCGACTCCAGCGCCAGCACGAACATCAGCGCCCCACCGACGAGCGCCCCCACGAGGCAGGCCACGACGGCCCGCCACGCGAGGCCCGGCCGGAAACCGGCGAGCCACGTGAGCAGCACGTCCGGCACGACGAAGAACAGCGTCGCCTCCGCGAATCCCCACGCCGCGGCGAGCACGACCCACATGGCTCAGGTGAAGAAGAAGCGCGTCAGGTGGAAGAACAGCGGCGCCGCGAAGCACAGCGAGTCGATCCGGTCGAGCACGCCACCGTGGCCGGGAATCAGCGCGCCGAAGTCCTTCACCTGCCGGTCGCGCTTCACGGCCGACATCACCAGTCCCCCTGCGATGCCCGCCAGCACGATCACCAGCGACATGAGCGCGGCCTGCCACGGCGCGAACGGCGTCGCCCACCACAGCGCCGTCCCGAGCGCCACCGCGAGCCCGCCGCCACCGAGATAGCCCTCCACCGTCTTATTGGGGCTCACGCTCGGCACGGCCTTGCGCCGGCCGATGAGCTTGCCGACCGTGTACTGCAGCACGTCGGAGACCTGCGTCACCACCACGAGGTAGAGCAGCAGCTTCGCGCCCTGCCCCTCGTAGCCCGGGATCTCGAGCATCTGCAGCGCCGGTGCGTGGCTCACGCAGAACACGCAGATCATCAGTACCCACTGCAGCCGCGATGTGCGCGAGAGGAAATCCTCGGTGTCGCCCGCGAGCACCATCAGCGACGGCAGCAGCAGGTAGGCGTACACCGGGATCAGCAGCGCGAACATGCCGTACCAGCCGGTCGCGACGAAGTAGTACTGCGCGGGCAGGAACAGGAAGAAGGTCCACAGCATGGCGCGATGATCGGCGCGGCGCGTCGGCAGCAAGGTCATGAATTCGCGCATGGCGAGGAACGACACGATGGTGAACATCACCAGCGAACCGTAGCCGCCGGTCGCGATCGCGATGCCGAACACCGCGACCATCACCCACCACGCACGGATGCGTGCGACGAGGTTGCCGACCGTGGCGCGCGCGGACTCGGACCAGGCGCGTCCCTTGAGGACCCAGGCGATCACCGACGCCACGGCGAGGAACGCCAGGATCCCGCCGATCAACCACACCATCTCCCGATCCGCGAACAGCCTCATGCCCGCCCCTCCGCCAGTGCCAGCACGCCCTCGCGGCAACGCGCGAGGAATGCGTGCTTCTCCTCGCCCGGCCCGAGTCGCAGCTCCGGCCCGAACACGACGCGTCCCTGCATCGGCACCGGCAATGCCGCGCCCTTGGGCAGGATTCGCGCGAGATTGCCGAGGTACACGGGCACCAGCGGCACCCCGGGCCGCGAGAGCGCAAGGTGATAGAGTCCGGAGCGGAACGGAGCCACGGCCTCGCCGCTGCCGCGCGTGCCCTCCGGGAACAGGATCAGCGACCGCCCGGCATCGAGCACGGCGGCCATCGCCCCGAGCGTCTCGCGGCGCTGGCGCTCGACGAGCTCGGCGTCCTCCACCGGCTTGCGGTCGATGAGCAACGCGTCGAACACGCGGCCGGCGATGAAGCGCCGCACCGCACCGTGGCCCCAGTAGTCGCGCGCCGCGACCGGGCGCGTACGCTCGCGAAGGTCACTGGGGAGCGTGCTCCACACCACGACCGTATCGAGATGCGAGCAATGGTTCGCGAAATACACGCGCGGTGTCGTGACCCGCGGGTCGCAGAGCCAGCGCGGGTGCGCACCGGTGACGATCCGGCACGCAGCGCGCAGCAGTGCCGAAACGAGCTTCTCAAGGACCACGGGCGCGGAGTTCCTGCGCGACGCGCAGCACGCGCCGCACCACCGTGATCGTCGACCCGACCAGCACGATAACGAGCGCCAGCCCGACCAGGCGACCGGCCCACCCCGCGTGCGGCATGACCGCGCCGAGCAGTGCCGCGCCGGTGAGCACCGCCATGCGCTGCGACTTCGACTGCGGCCCGAAGAAGAACTGCGGCGTGCCGAGTGCGCCGCCCAGCACGCGCACGAACGCGGTGAACATCGCCATCACGGCGCAGGCCCAGCCGAGTGTCGGTCCCCAGGGCCCCGCAGCCACGGCATGGCCGGCGCCGACGAGGATCACGGTGTCGGCGATGCGATCGGGAACGTCGTTGTAGAGCGCGCCCACCGCCGTGGCCTGCCCGTGCTCGACCGCCACCATGCCGTCGAGCATGTTGCAGAGCAGGCGCAACTGGATGCAGGCCGCAGCGAGCACGAGCCACGGGCGCCACGCGGGGCCGTCCGAAAGCGCGAATGCAGCGCCCGCGACCAGGGCGAACACGGCGCCCAGCACCGAGATCGCATTGGCCGTGAGACCGGTGCGCGCGACGCTCGTGGCCAGCGACCGCGCCCATCCGGTGTTGCGTGTTGCGATCGGCCGCCGTTCTGCCATTCGCCATTATGGCGATCTGCGCGACTGCGCGTCAGGCATGCAGCTCCAGGACGTCTCCGTCGGCCAAGCGGTGCTCCCGACCGACATGCTGCCCGTCCGCCGCGACCGACCGTCCCCAGACCCGGGCGTACTTGAGGGTCCGCTCCATGTCGCGGTGCACGAGTCGCGCCGCATCCGCCACCGTCTGCTCCCCCGCACGCAAGGTGAACGGGCGCTCGCGCTCGGCAGGCTTGCCGGGCGCCTTCGTGTACACGCGCACGAGCCCGAGTCGCCGCCACAGCCAGGCGCCGAGCTGGCCGAGGCCGAGGCCCGTCTGTGCCGAGACCAGCAGCACCGGGAAGTGCGGCTCCTCGAGCTCCGCCAGCACCGCGAGGTCGGTGTCCGCGTGCTCCAGCCGGTCCGCCTTGTTCGCCAGCAGTACCGTCGGCAGGCGCAGCGCGAACACGTCCTCGTCCACGGCCGGACCGAGACCCTGCGGTTCCTGCGGCGACGCGTCGGCCGGCCAGCGCGTGACGAGGCTCGCCCGGCGACGGGCCAGCTCCTCCTGCACCGAGGCGACGTGCTGCAGGCATTCGGGATCGGCGAGGTCGACGACCAGCAGGCACGCGTCCGCCGATTGCAGGGTCCCGGCGAGCCACGGCAGCGGATGCTCCGGGTCGATCGGCGGCAGGTCGAGGAGCTGGAAGTGCGTATCCTCCCAGCGCAGCATGCCGGGCTCCGGATGCTGCGTCGTGTAGGGATAGGGGCCGCTGCGGGCGCCCGAGCCGGTGAGGCGGTCGTGCAGCAGCGACTTGCCGCTGTTCGGCGCGCCGACCAGTACCAGCTGCGCGGTCCCTTCCGGCCGGATCACCAGCGCCGGGCCGCCGCGCGCACCACCCTTCTTCGGCCCGGCGAGTTCCTCGTCCAGTTCCTTGATGCGCCGCTTCAGGTCCGCCTGCAGGTGGTCCGTGCCCTTGTGCTTGGGGATCACGCGCAGCATCTCGCGCAGGTGGCCGAGGCGTTCGAGCGGATCGCGCGCCTTGCGGTAGGCGTCCGCCGCCGCCTTGTATTCCGGTGACAGGTTGGCAGGCATGGTGCGGAGGTGCCGGGTTCCAGTCGTTGCGGTTGTCTGGGCTTGCAATGTTATGGACTTGTGCGTACCTAGATTGCAACGTGGCATACCGCGCGGCGCGGCGAACCCGATAAATGGTTGACAACTCGAACCCGGCACCAAGCGACGCGCTGGTGGTCTTCGGCATCACCGGCGACCTCGCGTTCAAGAAGATCTTTCCGGCGCTCGCGAACCTGGAGCGGCGCGGACGGCTGCCGCGGACGGTCGTCGGCGTGGCGCGCGGCGGCACGACCCGCGAGGCACTGGTCGCGCGCATGCGCGAAAGCCTCGGGAAGCACGGCGGGTACGATGCGGCCGTGCTCGCGGGCCTCGAGTCGAAGCTCGGCATGGTGGACGGCGACTACCGCGAGCACTCGACGTTCGCGGCCCTGCGACTCGCGCTCGCCGACGCCGCCCGCCCCTGCCACTACCTCGCCATCCCGCCCAGCCTGTTCGCCACCGTCGCGGGCAAGCTCGGCGAATCCGGCTGCGCGGCCGGTGCGCGGGTCGTCGTCGAAAAGCCGCTGGGGCGCGACCTTGCGGGCGCCCGGACCATCAACCGCGCACTTCACTCGGTGTTCGACGAGGGCGCGATCTTCCGCATCGATCACTTCCTCGGCAAGGAGCCGGTGCAGAACCTGCTCTATTTCCGCTTCGCCAACTCGATCATCGAGCCGGTCTGGAACCGCACGCACGTCGAGAGCGTGCAGGTCACGATGGCGGAGAGCTTCGGCGTGGAGGGCCGCGGCCGCCTCTACGAGGAGCTCGGGGCGGTGCGCGACGTGGTGCAGAACCACCTGCTCGAGGTGCTCGCGATCCTCGCGATGGAGCCGCCGGTCGGGACCGGCGCCGAGGCGATGCGCGACGAGAAGACGAAGGTGCTGCGCGCCGTACAGCACCCGGACCGGCGCGACATCGTGCGCGGCCAGTACGAGGGGTATCGCCGCGAGGACGGCGTGGCCGCCAACTCCGACGTTGAGACCTTCGCTGCGCTGCGCTTCGACATCGATTCCTGGCGCTGGGCCGGCGTGCCGTTCTTCGTGCGCACCGGCAAGCGGCTGCCGGTCACGGCCACCGAGGTGATGGCGACGTTCAGGCACCCACCGCAGCGGCTGTTCGACGAGCCGCTGCCGCGGCGCGCGAACTACCTGCGCTTCCGCCTCGGGCCCGACCGCGTTGCGATCGCGCTCGGCACCCGCATCAAGTCGCCGGGCGAGGCGATGATCGGGCAGGAGACGGAACTCATCGCCTGCAACTCGCACGCGGACGAGATGACGCCGTACGAGCGCCTGCTCGGCGACGCGATGCGCGGCGATGCGACGCTGTTCGCGCGCCAGGACTCGGTCGAGCTGTCCTGGGAGATCGTCGACCGCCTGCTCGCGACCGGCCCCCAGGCAGAGCCCTACGCGGCCGGCAGTTGGGGCCCCGGTCTCGCATCGCGCATGGTCGAGCGCTACGGCGGCTGGTACGACCCACCGTCCGAGGGAGATGCGGATTGCGGCTGAAGATCGCCCACGATCCCGGGCGCGCCGCCGAGGTCGCCGCGGCGGACATCGCGCACGCCTGCGCCGACGCCGTCGCGAGTCGCGGTACCGCCACGGTTGCCATGAGCGGCGGCGAGACGCCCTGGCTGATGCTGCGCGAGTTGTGCCGCTTCCACCTGCCATGGGCGCACATCTGCGTCGCACAGGTGGACGAGCGCGTGGCGCCACGCGGCGACCCGTCGCGCAACCTGACCCTCATGGAGCGGATCCTCGTGCACGAAGGACCGCTGCCCGCTGCGAACCTGCTGGCGATGCCGGTCGAACGGGCGGACCTGGACCGTGCCGCCGCCGACTACCAGCGCGCGCTCGAGTCCCAGACGGGCACGCCCGTCAGGTTCGACCTGGTGCAGCTCGGGCTCGGTGCCGACGGCCACACCGCGTCACTCGTGCCCGGCGACGCGGCGCTACACGTGCTCGATCGCGACACCGCCGTGACCGGCGAGTATCACGGACAGCGCCGCATGACATTGACCCTGCCGGCGATCAACCGCGCGCGGCGCCGGCTGTGGCTGGTGACGGGAATGCACAAGCGCGCGCGCCTTGCCGAACTGCTGGCCGCGAGTGGCTCGGCACCCGCGCTCCCGGTGAGCCGCACCGACGTCCTCGTGGTCGCGGACGAGGACGCCGCCGGGCCCGGCCTCAGAGACGGTCCGTATCCCGGATGAAGGCCGCGAGGTCGTCGCGGTACTTCTTCAACGACGGGGCGTGCACGTACATCATGTGACCCGCCTCGTAAGTCGCGAAGCGGATGCGGCTGCGGGCCTCGGCGCCGATGTCGAGGTGCGCGAGATCGTGCCTGGTCGCAAGGTAAGGCGTGGCGAGGTCGTACCAGCCCTGCTGCACGAGCACGTGCAGGCCGGGGTTCATCGTCATCGCGCGCGCCAGGTCCGGGACGGTGTTCGGGAACGGCGTGATCCACTCGTCCACGCCCGGCTGCTTGTGCTGCCAGTCCCACTTCACGTCGAACGCCGACACGCGATATTCCTCGTCCCGGCCGAACCCGAGCTCGTTGTGCATGTAATCGAGGAACCCGGCGGTGTAGGCCGGTCCGACCGCGGGAAAGAACGGGTCGTAGTCCATCGTCTCCGCGAGTGGATTGACGGACGGACCCGCGAACCGCGAATCGATGCGGCCGGCGATGACGCGGTCGCCGCGCTTCAGCTCCTGCAGGAACTGCGGATGGCCGACGCGCAGGTCGGCCTTCTCCCAGTAGTCCGCGCTGGTCCCCGTGTAGGCGCCCAGCCTCGCCGCGATGGCGCGCTTCTCGTCGGCGGGAATCAGGTAGCCCTTCATCAGCGCGGGCATGTACTCCTCGTAGGCGAAGCGCGACACCTCCTCCATGTAGGCCTCCAGCGAGGCGGGTTTGTTCGCGACCAGGCCGTGGTACCAGGCTGTCGCCGCGAGCGTCGGCAGGTAGAGCACGTGAGGCAGGTCGATCTCCATGCCGTCGACGCCCGAGCCCGCGTTCAGGAACGGCGAGACGAGCACCACGCCGTTCAGGTTCATGCCGTGCGCGGTCTGCAGGTGATAGGCGAGGCCCGCCGAGCGCATGCCGCCGTAGCTCTCGCCGAGCAGGTACTTCGGCGACGCCCAGCGGCCGTTCTCGGTGACGTAGCGCTTGATGAAGGCGCCGACCGACTTGACGTCCTGGTCCACGCCCCAGAAATCCGCCCCCTTGGCGTCGCCGAGCGGCTTGCTGTAACCGGTGCCGACCGGGTCGATCATCACGATGTCGGTCACGTCGAGCACGCTGTAGGCGTTGTCCACGCGTTCGGCCGGCGGTGGCGGCGAGAAACCCGGATCGTTCACGACCACGCGACGCGGGCCGAGGATGCCCATGTGCAGCCAGATCGACGAGGAGCCCGGGCCACCGTTGTAGGCGAACATCACCGGGCGGCGGGCGAGGTCCGCGACGCCGTCGCGCGTGTAGGCGGTATAGCCGAAGCGTGCGATCGGCTTGCCCTCGTCGTTCTTCATGATCAGCCAGCCGGCCGTCGCGGTGTAGCGCACCGTCTGGCCGTCGATCCGGACCTGTCGCTTCGTCGTCGAGGACGCGGACTCGGGCGCTGGTGTCGTTGGCGCGGGCGCCTGCGCCGCAGCGCCGGGTGCGGCTGGTTCGGCCGCGGGGACGGCCCCGGATGCCAGCAGCGAGAGCAGCGCGAGCCACGGGGCTGGTCGGTTCATGGTCATCATTTCTCCGGATTGGTGTTGCGGGCCACGGCGTGGCCACCAAAGGACTGACGCAGGCGCGCGAGCAGGCGGTTGGCGAATTCGTCGCCGCCCTGCGTGCCGAAGCGCTCCATCAGCGCGAGCGTCATCACCGGCGTCGGCACGCCGAGCTCGATGGACTCGATGGCCGTCCAGCGGCCCTCGCCGGAATCGGCGACGATCGGCGCGATGGAATCGAGGTCGGCGTCCTCGGCGAGGATCTCCGCGGTGAGGTCGAGCAGCCAGGAGCGGATCACCGTGCCGTGGCGCCAGGATTCCGCGATCTTCGCCACGTCGAGACACAGCTCGGACTTCGCGCGCAGCAGCGCGAGACCCTCGGCATAGGCCTGCATCAGCCCGTACTCGATGCCGTTGTGCACCATCTTGGCGAAATGTCCGGCGCCACTCGCGCCGCAGTGCAGCCAGCCGCGCTCCGGCGCCGGCGCGAGCACGCGGAGGTACGGTTCGACGTGTCGCACCGCGTCGATCGCACCGCCCACCATCAGCCCGTAGCCGTTCACGAGTCCCCACACGCCGCCCGACACGCCGACGTCGACGAAGTGCACGCCGCGCGCGGCGCACTCCTTCGCGCGCCGCATGCTGTCGCGATACATGGCGTTCGCGCCGTCGACGATCACGTCGCCCGCGGCGAGCAGCGGGCGCAGTTGCACGAGTGTCTCTTCCGTCGGCTCACCCGCCGGCAGCATCAGCCAAAGGACGCGCGGCGCGGCGAGCTGCTGCACGAGCGCCTCGAGCGTCTCGACCGTGTGCACCCGCGGCTCCGCGGCTAGGCCGGCGCGTGCGCCCGCGGCCCGATCCCAGGCGACCACGTCGAGGTCCGCGCGAGCGATGCGCCGGCTCATGTTGCCCCCCATGCGGCCCAGGCCGACCATGCCTATCGTGTGATTCATCGTCGCTCCCTGTTTCGTGACGCCGTCCACCGTCCGGCGCCGGGTGTCCGCTGTCCGCGATGGTCGCCTGCGCGGCGCGCCTGCACAAGTCTCGCGCGCTTCTGCGACGAAGCGACGGCTGCGGGCGACGAGGCGCCGAACAACGGGTGCCCGCATGCATCAGAATTCCTGCGTGCAACAGCACCACGCAGGGAACCAGTTGAAGAGGAGCATGACAATGAACACGGACATCACCATCGGTCGCTTCGGATTCGGCAAGGCCATCGTCCTCGGTGCGGTCGGACTGCTGGTCGCTCTGTCGGGCCAGGCAGCGGAGCGCGTGATGCTCGGCACCCGGGTCGCGAGCGTCAGCGTTTCCTATGCCGACCTCGACCTGTCGTCCACGGCCGGTGCGCAGGCGCTCTATGCGCGCCTCGCCGACGCCGCGGAGCAGGTCTGCGGCGGGGAGCCGCGAGCGGAATCTCTGCGGGAAATCGCGGTCTTCGAGCAGAAGGCCTTCAAGTCCTGCTACGAGCAGGCACTGGCGGGCGCGGTGAGCAAGGTCGACAGCGCGCGACTCCAGGCGCTGCACCAGGAACAGGCGACGAGACCCACGGTCAGCTGAGTCAGCGGGAGGCCCCGGGGGTCGGGTACGCCATCGCCCGGCCCCCGGGCGCATTCGCGAATTCCACGTATGTTGCGCGCCGGCCGGCCGCGTTATCACTGCGCTCGCAGGGGCCCGCCCGGGCCCGGCGAGGTATCGCGATGGCCACCAGCGCACGGAAGTGGGTGTATGCGTTCGAAGACGGCGACGGCCGCGACAAGATGCTGCTCGGCGGCAAGGGCGCCAACCTCTGCGAGATGACTCGCATCGGGCTCAACGTACCGCCCGGGTTCGTCATCACCACGGAGTGCTGCCTCGAGTACCTCGCCGATTCGCAACACCGCCTGCCGGATGGAGTGATGGAGGCCGTCCGCGAGCACATGGCCACGCTCGAGCGCCGGAGCGGCAAGCGCTTCGGCGGCGGCGACGACCCGCTGCTGGTCTCGGTCCGCTCGGGCTCGGCGATGTCCATGCCCGGCATGATGGACACCATCCTCAACCTCGGCCTGAACGAGACGACGCTCGCCGCGCTCATCCGCCGCACCGGCAACGAGCGCTTCGGCTACGACGCCTGGCGGCGCTTCGTGCAGCTGTTCGGCAAGGTCGCGCTCGGCGTGCCGGACGCGCTCTTCGACGAACAGTTCGAGGCCGTGAAGTCGCGCGTGGGCGTGAAGCAGGACGTGATGCTCGGCGCGGACGCGCTCCACGAGATCGGCGAGCGCTTCCTCGCGGTCGTGCAGCGGCACACGGGACGGCCCTTCCCCGCCGATCCCTACCAGCAGCTCGAGATCGCGATCAAGGCGGTCTTCAACTCCTGGATGGGCAAGCGCGCGATCGATTACCGGCGCGAGTTCCGGATCACGCCGGCGATGGCGAACGGCACCGCGGTCAACGTCGTCGCCATGGTGTTCGGCAACATGGGCAACGACAGCGCCACCGGAGTGGGTTTCACGCGCAACCCGGCCACGGGCGAGAACCAGCTCTATGGCGAGTACCTCACCAACGCGCAGGGCGAGGACGTGGTCGCCGGCATCCGCACGCCGAAGGCCATCGCGGAACTCGCCACCGAGATGCCCGCGATCCACGCGCAGCTCGTCGAGCTGCGCAACCGCCTCGAGCGCCATTACCGCGAGGTGCAGGACTTCGAGTTCACCATCGAGCACGGGACGCTCTACTGCCTGCAGACCCGCAACGGCAAGATGAATGCCGCTTCGATGGTGCGCACCTCGGTCGAGATGCACGAGGAGGGCCTGCTCACCCGCGAGGAGGCGATCATGCGCGTCGACCCCGCGCACCTCGAGCAGATGCTGTTCCCGCGGCTCGACCCGAAGCACAAGGGCCAGGTGCTGGCCTCCGGCCTGCCGGCGTCCCCGGGTGCGGCCAGCGGCCAGGCGGTGTTCGACGCCGATCGCGCCGAGGCGCTCGGCAAGCAGGGCGTCAAGGTCATCCTGCTGCGGGAGGAGACCAAGCCCGAGGACATCCATGGTTTCTTCGCCTCGCAGGGGATCCTGACCAGCCGCGGGGGCAAGACCTCGCACGCCGCCGTGGTGGCGCGCGGCATGGGCAAGCCCTGCGTCGCCGGCGCCGAAGGCATCCACGTCGACGTCGCCATGCGGGTCGCCTTCGTCGGCGACCAGGTGATCAAGGAAGGCGACGTGGTCACCATCGACGGCAGCAATGGCCAGGTGTTCCGCGGCGAGGTGCCGACCGTCGAGGCGGATTTCTCGCCGTCGCTCGTCAAGCTGCTCGGCTGGGCGGATGCGCACGCGCGACTCGGCGTGCGCGCGAATGCGGATACGCCGGATGACGCGGCGCGAGCCATCCGGTACGGCGCGAAAGGCATCGGGCTGTGCCGCACCGAGCGCATGTTCAACGCGGCCGACCGCCTGCCGATCGTGGTGGACATGATCGTCGCCGACACGCCGGACGAGCGCCGCGCCGCGCTCGACCGGCTGCTGCCGATCCAGCGCGCCGACTTCATCGGGCTGTTCAAGGCGATGGCGCCGAGTCCCGTCACCATCCGCCTGCTCGACCCGCCGATCCACGAATTCCTGCCGACCGAGCGCCAGCTCGAGGACGACATCACGCGGCTGCACGAACTGCGTGGCGCGGCGCGCGGCATGGAGGTGCTCTCGGAAGCGGCGCGCGGCCTCGGCGACAGCCGGCTCGGCTCGACCCTGCGCGACCTCGGCGAGACGCGCACGATCGACGCGGTGATCGCGCGCAAGGAGGCGATCCTGCGCAAGGCGCGCGCGCTGCGCGAGGTGAACCCGATGCTCGGCCACCGCGGCGTGCGCCTCGGCATCACCTACCCCGAGATCTACACGATGCAGATCCGCGCGGTGCTCGAGGCGGCGGCGAACTGCACGCGCGCCGGAATCGAGGTGCACCCGGAGATCATGGTGCCGCAGGTCTGCACGGCGCAGGAGCTCAAGCTCGTCCGCGACTACATGGACGCCGTGCGCCGCGAGGTCGAGCTGACCTACGGCGTGCAGGTGCCGTGCAAGTTCGGCACCATGATCGAGGTGGTGCGCGCCTGCATGCGCGCGGAGAACCTCGCCGAGGTCGCCGAGTTCTTCTCGTTCGGCACCAACGACCTCACCCAGGCCACGTTCTCGTTCTCGCGCGAGGACGCCGAGAACAAGTTCCTGCCGATGTACAACGAGCGCGGCATCCTGCAGGACAACCCGTTCGAGGTGCTGGACGTGAAGGGCGTGGGGCGATTGATGGCGCTCGCCGTCGAGTGGGGACGCGCCAGCCGCGAGGGGCTCAAGGTCGGCATCTGCGGCGAGCACGGCGGCCACCCGGCGTCGATCCGCTACTGCGATTCGATCGGGCTCGACTACGTCTCGTGCTCGGCGCCGCGCGTGCCGATCGCGCGGCTGGCGGCGGCGCGGGCGGCGATCAGCGGGGCCGTCGTCGCGGACAAGGCCGCCTGAGGAGCGTCATTCCCGGGCCACGACGTGGCCGCGCTCCTGCGTCTCGTCCTCGAAGAAGAAGCGCCGCTCGCCGAAGGCGGGGCGCAGCTGGTCGAGCCACGTCGCCCCGGGGTCGAACTTCGCGAAGAACGGCTGCCCGACCCACTGCCGGTTGCGGCCGCGCAGGAAGCTCAGGATGAACACCTTCTCGCCGCGGACCTGCTGCGTGCCGAGCACCACCACCTTGCCGGGCGTGGCCGACATGGACGGCCCGCGCACGGTGCGACCGAGCCCGGAGACCTGGCGGAACGCGCGGCGGAAGATGTCGTGGGCCGTGGCGAGCGGCACCTCGAAATGGCCTTTCGGCCCGGTGTCGCGCTCGACGAACATGTAATAGGGGATGCAGCCGAGCCGCACCTGCGCGCGCCACATCCCGGCCCACGTCCGCGCCGAGTCGTTGATGTGGCGCACCAGCGGCGCCTGGGTGCGGATCACGGCACCGGTGCCGCGGATGCGCTCGATCGCCCGCTCGACCGCCGGCGTCGCGAGCTCGCGCGGATGGGTGAAGTGCGCCATGAGCGCAAGATGGCGGCCGCTCTTCACCACTTTTTCGAACAGCCTGAGCAGCGTGTCCGCATCCGGGTCGGTGAGGAACTTGTACGGCCAGAAGGCCAGCGACTTGGTGCCGATGCGGATGTGGCGGACGTGCTCGAACGCCGGCTTCAGGAGGGGCTCGACATAGGCGCGCAGGTGCCAGCCGCGCATGACCAGCGGGTCGCCGCCGGTGAGCAGCACGTCGCTCACCTCCGTGTGGCGACGCAGGTACTCGTGGAAAGTCTCGGTCTCGCGGCTCGCGAACTTGAGGCCCTCCATGCCGACGAACTGCGCCCAGCGGAAGCAGTACGTGCAGTACGCGTGGCAGGTCTGGCCGCGCCCCGGGAAGAACAGCACCGTCTCCCTGTACTTGTGCTGCAGGCCGGGCAACGGCACACCGTCGAGCCGCGGCACGTTGTGCTCGAGCTGCCCGGCCGGGTGCGGATTCAACTTCAGGCGGATCTGGTCCGCGACCGGCCGGATGCGCTGCGGCGAGGCGCCCTCCCTCACCAGCGCGCTGATGCGCCCGAGGTCGGCCGATTCGAGCATGCCGGGCTGCGGGATCGCGTCCATGCTGGCGGCGGTAAACTGGGTGTACTTCAAGCGGCTCTCCCTGCTCATGCGGCTCCCGGCGCCGGGCTGCGGCCCGCTCCTGCGAACCACAGCGTCTGCGTCGGGTAGGCGAACTCGACGCCGAGCGCCTCGAACGCCTCGTGGATGCGGAAATTGATGTCCTGCTGCGCGTCCATGTAGCGCCCGAAGTCCGGGCTCAGCACGTGGTAGACGACTTCGAAATCGAGCGAGTACGGACCGTAGCTCGCGAAGTGCGCCCGGTCGAACCGCACGCCGTCGCGCCCGGCGATGATCTCGCGGATCAGCGGCGCGATCCGGCGCAGCTTCTCGCGGGGCGTCTCGTAGGTGACGCCCAGCGTGAAAACGACGCGCCGCTCGTACATGCGCCCGTAATTGCGCAGGCGGCTCGCGAGCAGGTCCGCGTTCGACATCACGATCTGCTCGCCGGTGAGGCTCCTCAGGCGCGTGCTCTTGATGCCGATCATCTCGACGGTGCCGAGGTGCTCGCCGACGGCCAGGAAGTCGCCGAGCACGAATGGCTGGTCGAGCGCGATCGAGAGCGACGCGAACAGGTCGCCAAGCACGTTCTGCAGCGCCAGCGCGACGGCGATGCCGCCGATGCCGAGACCGGCCACGAGCGCGGTGATGTCGACACCGAGGTTGTCGAGCGTGACGAGCAGCACCATCGCCCAGATGAGCACTCGCGCGACGAAGCGGATGATGCCGATGGAACCGGCCGCTGCCCTGTCGTCCTCGAGCGTCGCCTTGCGACGGTGGTCGAGCCAGGCGACGACCGCCGTCGAGGCCCACAGGCCGGCCTGCCAGAAGAAGACGATGGTGACGACCTTGCGGAGGAACGCTGCACCGGGCCCCGTCATGCCGTAGGCGGAAGCGCCGGCCCAGGCCGCGACGGCCAGCATGAACACGAGGCCCGTGCGCCCGGCCGCGAGCAGCGGGATTTCCAGCATCTCGGTCGCCTCGGTGCGAGCGAGGCGTGCGTGATGCCTGCGCACGAATACGCGCGCGATCCACAGTGTCGCCAGGACCATCGCCGCGACGCCCGCGGCCGCGACGATGCGCGGCCACTCGACGCCCGCCATGGCCGGCAGCGTCGAGTGCAGCCAGTCGAGCAAGGGTCACTCCCGCGGCTCGGCGGCCGCTCGAAGGTGGACCTTGCACTTTAGGGACCCGCTCGTGGTCGCGGAAACGAGAAATCCTGTCCCGGGCGTTTAGATTGGTTTGCAGATGCCGGGCATGCGCCGATCAGCTCATCGCGGGCGTCGCGGCGATCAGGAGCTGTGCCGAGTAGTAGAGCGGCAAGCCCCAGGCGCGATTGACGAACTCGTGCGCGACGAAGCGGTCGCGCGCCACCGACACGTCGGAGGCCGTGAACGCGAGTGCGCCAACCGCAATTGCGAGCGGCCCGCCGGCAGCGGCCACGCCGCAGGCGAGCGTCGACATCACGCCGATCACGACGAGATAGGCACGCACCGGCCCGGCCATGTCCGGCGGCAACGAGCGGCCCAGCCAGCGCAGGATGGCCCAAAGCACGGCCGCGAGCACCGCGCCTGCGACGAGCACGCCGGACAGCGCGAGCGGCCGCGTGAGGAACGCAGCGCTGTAGGCCACGTGGCCGAGCAGGAATGCGAACACGCCGGCGCGGAACATGGCTGGTCTGCCGCGTGGGATCAACACCACGTCGCCCGCGAGGCACAGCGCGAGCCCGAGCATCACCAGCCGACCGTAGCCGGTATCGAGTGCACCCGCCTCGAATCCCGCCCAGATGAACGCGGCCGAGGCCGCCGGCTTGGTGAGCCACACGCCACGCGCGGAGTTGCGCCACTCGGCGACCAGCAGGCCGGCCACCGCCACGACGCACAGCGCGGCGGGGCCGGCAGGGATCACTACCGGTACTCCTGGTACAGCGGCCGCCACATGTGGTCGTGCACGCGCACCACGAGGTTCGGGTCGGGGGCTGCCTGCACCGGCGCCCCGTGGGCAGTGGCGATCACGGCCGCCGCGACGTCAGCCGAGATCTCGCGCAGGCGCGAGACCGCGGGGAAGAGCATGCCGCTCGCGAGTTCGGCATTCGTCAGCTTGCCCGACAGGGTGAATGCCGAGGCGGTGAGCATCTCGTCGGTGACGGTACGGATGCCGCCGAGCAGAACGCCGAGCCCGACGCCCGGGAATACCAGCACGTTGTTGCCCTGCCCGATCCGCACCGTCCGGCCGTCGTGCGAAACCGGCGCGAACGGGCTGCCGGTCGCGACGAGCGCGCGCCCTGCCGTCCAGCGCAGCACGTCCACTGGGACCGCCTCGCTCAGGTCGGAGGGATTGGAGAACGGCATGACGACCGGGCGCTCGCAGTGACGCGCCATCTCGCGGATGACCTCTTCCGTGAAGCAGCGTGGCTGCCCCGACGTGCCGATCAGCACCGTCGGGCGGTAGGCGCGCACCAGCGACTCGAGCCGGCGATCCGCGTCCGTCGCCACGCCGTAGCGCTGTGCCAGCGCGACGGGCCACGCCAGTTCCTGCTTGTAGGCATCGCGCAGCCCGGGCCCCGCCACCAGCAAGCCGCGACTGTCGAGCGCCGCGACTCGCTCGAGGCACTCCTCCTCCGACAGGCCCTCGAGACGCATTGCCGCCTTGAGCTGCCGCGCAATACCGAGCCCCGCGGCGCCCGCGCCGTGCACGATGATGCGCTGGTCGGCGAGCTCGAGGCCCGTCACGCGCCGCGACGCCAGCACGCCCGCGAGCGCCACCGCCCCGGTACCCTGGATGTCGTCGTTGAACGAGGGCAGCCGCCTGCGATGCCGGTCGAGCACGCGCAGCGCGATGTCCTTGCGCAGGTCCTCCCACTGCAGCAGCGCGTTCGGCAGCACGCCCGCGACGGCGTCGACGAACTCGTCGATGAAGGCGTCGTAGTCGGCGCCGCGCAGCCGCGGCTCGCGCCAGCCCACGTACATCTGGTCCCGCAGCAGTTCCTCGTTGTCGGTGCCGACGTTGAGGCTCACCGGCAGCGTCGCCGACGGCGGGATCCCGGCGGCCACGGTGTAGAGCGAGAGCTTGCCGATGCAGATGGCCATGCCGCCCGCGCCCTGGTCGCCAATGCCGAGGATCGACTCGTTGTCGGTGGCGACGATGAGCCGGATCTGCGCGTGATCGACCGCGTCGCGCAGCACGTGGGCCATGTGCCCGCGGAAGCCCGGTGTCAGGTAGACGCCGCGCGAACGCCGGTAGACCTGGCTGAAGTTGCGCGTCGCCTCGGCCACCGTGGGCGTGTAGATGATCGGCATGAAGCGCTCGAGGTCGCCCATCAGCACCCGGTAGTACAGGTGCTCGTTGCGATCCTGCAGCGCGGAGAGCTCGAGGTACTGGTCGAACGGCGCGGCCACCCGGTCGAGCGCCGCGATGATGCGTCGCTCCTGCGTGTCCATCGAGAGCTGTCCCGGAGGCAGCAGGCCGTGCAGCCGGAAGCGCTCGCGCTCCTCGGCGGTGAAGGCCGTGCCCTTGTTGAGCAGCGGGTCGCGGATCAGCTCGCGGCCGGTCCTGGAGATCGTCAACGGGTCGGACTGGGCCGGCCACGGCGTGTGCAGTTTTGGCAGTTCCATGTGCGCAGCTTGCCCCGCGTCCGCAATAAGCGCCAACCGTGGGTTTCCGGGACCCCGCCCGGGTCGCTACAGTGCTCCCCCATGGAGCACGTCGCCTCTTACTACGCGGCCACCGCGCACCGATCCCCGCCCCGCCCGCCGCTCCGGGGAGAGGTCCGGGCCGACGTGTGCGTGGTGGGTGGCGGCATCGCCGGCTGCGCGGCGGCACTCGAACTGGCGGAACGCGGCTACCGCGTCGTGCTGCTCGAGGGCCGGCGCATCGGCTGGGGGGCCTCGGGACGCAGCGGCGGCCAGGCGATCTTCGGTTTCGGCACCAGCCAGCAGAGCCTGGCCGCCGAGGTCGGACTCGACGCCGCGCGGCGCATGTGGGACGTGTCGATCGAGGCGCTGGCGTGGCTGCGCGATCGCGTGGCGCGGCACGCCATCGACTGCGACCTGCACTGGGGTCACCTGCACGTCGCGATCAAGGAGCGGCAGCGGCGCGAGCTCGCGGAGCTGCAGGCGGAACTCGCCGAGGACTACGGATACGGCTCGCCGCGGTTGCTCGGGCGCAGCGAAGTCGAGGGCCTGCTCGCGACCCGGCGCTATTGCGCGGGTCTGCTCGATCCGGGCAGCGGTCACCTGCATCCGCTCAATTACACGCTCGGTCTCGCGAGCGCCGCCGAGGCGGCCGGTGCCGTGATTCACGAGGCCACGCAGGTGACCGCGGTCGAGCCCGGCGCGCCCGTGCGCATCTCCACCACGGCAGGTGCCGTGACGGCGGATTTCGCGGTCCTCGCGCGCGGCGGCTACGTGGACCGCCTCGAGGCGCCGTCCAACTGGCGCATCATGCCGGTGGGCACCTACGTGGTCGCCACCGAAGCGCTCGGCGAGCAACGCGTCACGGCGCTGATGCGCGAGAACGTCGCGGTGGCGGACGTCAATTTCGTGCTCGACTATTTCCGTCGCTCGGCCGACCACCGGCTGCTGTTCGGCGGACGCGTGAGCTATTCGGGCATCAACGAGCGCGACTCCGGTCGTGCCACGCGTGCGCGCATGCTCGAGGTCTTCCCGCAGCTCGCCGACACGAAGCTCGACTACGTCTGGGGCGGCTACGTCGACATCACCATGAGCCGCGCGCCGGACTTCGGCAGTCTCGGGCCCGGCGTGCTGTACCTGCAGGGATTCTCGGGGCACGGGATCGCGATGGCCGGCATGGCGGGGCGGCTTGCGGCCGAAGCCATCGCGGGACAGGCGGAACGCTTCGACCTGTTCGGCCGACTGCGCCACCACCTCTTCCCGGGCGGACCGACGTTCCGCACGCCGGCCCTGGTGCTCGCCATGCTGTGGTTCCGGCTGCGCGACCTGCTGTGAGTTTCAGCGCCCGCCGCGGAACCGCCTGAGCAGCAGGATCGCGACGATGACCAGCACGACGAGCAGTATGATTCGATTCATGGCTACGATGTTCCTTGCACTGCGCGAATCTTACCCTTGCTGAACCCCGGATCGATCGTCACCTTCCGCGCAGGGCCCGGCGCGGCCGCCCACATCCGCGAGCACGGCGTCGCGCCCGGCGACATCGCCTGCATTCCCGGCGCCGCGGGCGGGCCCAAGGGACTGGCGCTCATCCCTCTCGACCGACTGCTGCACGATGAATGGCTCGGGGACCACCCCGGCATCGAGCTGATCGGGGCCTCGGTCGGCGCGTGGCGCATGGCGGCGCTGGCGCAGCCCGACGCGCCGGGGGCACTCGAGCGGCTGCAGCACTCCTATGTCCACGACCAGGACTACGACCGCAAGCCCACGCCCGCGGAAGTGAGCATGGCCTGCCGTCGCATCGCCCGGGCCGTGCTCGGCGGACGGCCGCTCGCGGTGCGGCGAGAGGTCTCGCTCACCATCGTCACGTCGCGCGCCCGCGGCCCGCTCGGCAGATCGGAATCGAAGCTCGCGTTCGGTCGCGCGGTGCTGACCAACGCCGTCGCGCGGCATCGACTCGCGACCCACCTCGAGCGCGTGCTGTTCACGGCGGGCGCGCCGGGCTTCCTCGCCGAGCCCTTCGACGCGTTCGGCCTGCAGCGCGTCCCACTGTGTCCCGACAACGAGGAGGACGCGCTCCTCGCCTCCGGCACCATCCCGCTGGTCTGCTCCCCGGTGCGCGACATCGCCGGCGCGCCGCCGGGCAACTACTGGGACGGGGCGCTGGTCGACTATCACCTGCTGCTGCCCTACGATCGGCTGACGCGGGCCGGCGGCCGCCGGCGCATCGTGTTCTACCCCCACTTCAACGACTACGTGACGCCCGGCTGGCTGGACAAGCACCTGCCCTGGCGCCGGTCCCCGCGCAGCCACCCCTGGCTCGACGACATGCTGCTCGTGGCGCCCTCGCCCGCGTTCCTGGCCACGCTGCCGAACGGCAAGCTGCCCGACCGCCAGGATTTCTACCGCTATGGCCAGGACCACCGCGCCCGCCGCCGCGACTGGGAACGCGCCATCGGTGAATGCGGACGCTTCGCCGAGGCGGTCATGGCCTGGCTCGTGCGGCCCGATCCGTCCCTGCTACAGCCGATCTGAGCTCCCGGTATCATGGCCGGATGCCCGGACTCGAACCCCGCAGCGTATCGCTCGTCAGGCATCCCGCGTCCCCCGACGGGATGGTGCGACGCATCGACGTGG
This sequence comes from uncultured Gammaproteobacteria bacterium, assembly GCA_963706535.1. Classification (GTDB taxonomy): domain Bacteria; phylum Pseudomonadota; class Gammaproteobacteria; order Steroidobacterales; family Steroidobacteraceae; genus RPQJ01. The sequence goes on along the minus strand of CAVPMU010000005.1, from coordinate 69,949 downwards.
AGATCGCGACCGCGCCCGGGGGCGGACTCAGGCTCAGGTACTTCCTGGACGGCGACGTGAACGCCATCCTCGTGCCGCCTCCGGCCGAGCCCGGGCCCGCCGAGGAGTTGTGGCGCCACACCTGCTTCGAGGCCTTCGTCGGCGGACAGGCCTCGCGCGCCTATTGCGAGTTCAATTTTTCACCGTCGTCGCAGTGGGCCATCTACGGATTCTCCGGCTACCGCGAGGACATGGCCCCGCTCGACTACGCGACCGACCCGCGGGTCGCGGCCAGCATTACCGACGACCGCATCGCGCTCGAGGCCCACGTGCCGCTCGAGGCACTGCTCGCGCTGCCGGGCGACGGCACGCTGCGACTCGGCCTCGCCGCGGTCGTCGAGGCGACCGACGGCCATGTGTCCTGCTGGGCACTGGCGCATCCCGCGGAAGAGCCCGATTTCCACCACCCGGACGGCTTCGTGATCAGTTTCGCGCGGGAAAGCACATGGTGAGCTTCGGGATCGACCGGCTGCTCGCCGAGCCCGGGCTGCGAGCCCCGCTCGCGGGACGCCGCGTCGCCCTGCTCGCTCACCCGGCGTCGGTCACGGCGGACTTGAGGCATTCGCTCGACGCGCTCGCGGCTGGCGGCGACCTGCGTATCACCGCCGCCTTCGGGCCGCAGCACGGGCTGCGTGGCGACAAGCAGGACAACATGGCGGAGTCGCCGGACTTCGACGACCCGGTGCACCGCATCCCGGTGTACAGCCTCTACGGCGCCGTGCGGCGGCCGACCGACGCGATGATGGACGGCTTCGACGTGCTGCTGGTGGACCTGCAGGACCTCGGCTGCCGCATCTACACCTTCATCACCACGCTGCGCTACGTGCTCGAGGCCGCCGCCCGGCACGGCAAGGCGGTGTGGGTGCTCGACCGGCCGAATCCCGTCGGGCGCCCGGTCGAGGGCCTCGCGCTGCGCGCGGGCTGGGAGAGCTTCGTCGGCGCTGGCGAGATGCCGATGCGGCACGGCCTCACGCTCGGCGAACTGGGGCAGTGGTTCGTCCGGCGCCTGCGCCTCGACGTCGACTACCGGGTGGTCGAGATGCGCGGCTGGTCGCCCGACAGTGCGCCGGGCTGCGGTTGGCCGCTGGGCGAGCGCACCTGGGTGAACCCGAGCCCGAATGCGCCGAGCCTGTGGATGGCGCGCTGCTATCCCGGCACGGTGATGCTCGAGGGCACGACACTTTCCGAAGGCCGTGGCACCACGCGCCCGCTCGAGCTGTTCGGCGCGCCCGACCTGCAGGCCGCCGCGCTGGTGGACGAAATGCAGCGACTCGCGCCCGAGTGGCTGCGCGGTTGTCGGCTCCGCCCGTGCTGGTTCGAACCGACGTTCCACAAGCATTCGGGCCGGCTCTGCGCCGGGCTGCAGGTCCACGTGGAAGACGCGTCGTACGATCACGAGGCGTTCCGCCCGTGGCGGCTGCAGGCGCTCGCGTTCAAGGCGCTGCGCAGGCTGCGCCCCGACTACGAGCTGTGGCGGGATTTCCCCTACGAGTACGAGCACGATCGGCTCGCCATCGACCTGATCAATGGCAGCGAGCGGCTGCGGCAGTGGGTGGACGACCCGGCGGCCACGCCCGCGGACCTCGAGATGCTCGCCGCCGCCGACGAGAGTGCCTGGCGCGACGAGCGCACGGAAGTGCTGCTCTATCGCTGAGCGCGCCTCAGCGGCGCACCGTGCGCTTGTCGCGCAGCGTCACGAACTCCTCGGCCGCCGTCGGGTGGATCGCGACCGTCGCATCGAACTGCTCCTTGGTGAGTCCGGCTTTGACGGCAATCGCCACGCCCTGGATGATCTCGGGCGCGTCGGGTCCGACCATGTGGGCGCCGACGACGCGCTGGCTCGCCGCGTCCACCACCAGCTTGACCAGCGTGCGCTCGTTGCGGCCCGAAAGGGTGTACTTGAGCGGCCGGAACGTCGCCGCATAGACCTCCACGGCGCCGAACTCCGCGACCGCCTCTGCCTCGGACATGCCGACCGTACCGACGGGCGGCTGGCAGAACACCGCGTGCGGAACCTCCAGGTGGTCGATCGCCACCGCGCGGCGGCCGAACAACGTCGTCGCGAACGCAGACCCTTCGCGGATCGCGACCGGAGTGAGGGCGATGCGGTTGGTGACGTTGCCCACCGCGTGGATGCCGGGCACGCTGCTTTGCGAATACCGGTCGACGACCACGCCGCCGGCCGCGTCCAGCCGCACGCCGAGCGCCTCGAGGCCGAGCCCGGCGGTCGCGGGCTGGCGTCCCGTCGCGAACATCACTGCATCGACCTCCAGTCGCTGCACCTCCCCGCCGGTCGACAGCTCGGCGGCCAGCGTGCCGTCCGGCCGCTGCTCTATCCGGCGCAGGTCCGAGTGCAGGCGCAGGTCCAGCCCCTTGCGCGTGAGCTCGTCGTGCAGGTGGCGGCGCACGTCGTCGTCGAAGCCGCGCAGTACCTGCTCGCCCCGGTACGCAATCGTGACGCGGGAACCGAGGCCACTGAATATGCCGCCGAACTCCATCGCGATGTAGCCACCGCCGACGATGAGCACGCGCCGCGGCAGCTGCGGCAGCTGGAACGCATCGTTCGACGTGATGCCGAGTGCGGCGCCCGGCACGTCCGGCCGCACCGGCTGGCCACCGGTCGCGACCAGCACGTGCGCGGCGGTGTACCGGCGCCCTCCCAACTCCACCGTGTGGGCGTCTGCCAGGACCGCGCGGCCGTCGAGCAACGCCACGCCGGCGGACTTGAGGAGCGTGCGGTAGATGTCCTCGAGACGGGCGATCTCGCGGTCCTTGTTGGCGAGCAGCGTGCCCCAGTCGAACGAGGACTGGGTCGTCCAACCGTACGCAGCCGCATCGTCCAGGTCCTCGCGGAAATGGGCGGCGTACACCAGCAGTTTCTTCGGAATGCAGCCACGCACGACGCAGGTGCCGCCCGGGCGGTAGCTCTCGGCAATCGCCACCCTGGCGCCAAAGCCGGCCGCTACCCGCGCCGCGCGCACTCCGCCCGATCCCGCACCGATCACGAAGAGGTCGTAGTCGAAACTGGCCTGCACGCCGTACTCCCCGAGTCGCGGATTCACCCATAATAGCGGGAATGCCATCCACGGAATTCGACCTGCTCGTCGTCGGCGGCGGAATCAACGGCGCGGGCGTCGCGCGGGACGCGGCCGGCCGCGGCCTGAACGTGCTGCTCTGCGAGCAGCACGACCTCGCCGCGCACACTTCGTCGTGCAGCACCAAGCTGATCCACGGCGGCCTGCGCTACCTCGAGTACTATGATCTCAAGCTCGTGCGCAAGTCGCTGCGCGAACGCGAGATCGTGATCAGAGCCGCGCCGCACATCGTCTGGCCGCTGCGCTTCGTGCTGCCGCACGACCGCGACCAGCGCCCCGCCTGGATGATGCGCGCGGGGCTCCTCCTGTACGACCACCTTGCGCGCCGGCGCCTCCTGCCCGGCTCGCGGGCCATCGACCTGCGCACGCACCCGGCGGGCGAGCCGCTCGAGCGCCGCTACCGCCGGGGCTTCGTGTACTCCGACGCCTGGGTGGACGACGCGAGGCTCGTGGTGCTGACGGCGGTGGATGCACACGAACACGGCGCGACCGTGATGACCCGCACCGGCTGCAAGTCGATCCGGCGCGAGAACGGTGCATGGACGGCGACCCTCGAGCAGGGCGGCGCGCGGTCCGTGGTGCGCGCGCGTGCGGTCGTCAATGCAACGGGCCCGTGGGTGGCGCAATTCCTCGACGAGGCCACGCCGGTGCGCGCCGGGCATCACCCGCGCATGATCAAGGGCAGCCACATCGTCGTGCCGCGGCTCTATGGCCACGAGTACGCCTACTTCTTCCAGGCGCCGGACGGTCGCTTCGTGTTCACGCTGCCGTTCGTCGGCGACTACACGCTGATCGGCACGACCGAGCGGGACTACGCGGGCGACCTGGCCACGCCCGCCATCGACGAGACGGAGATCGACTACCTGCTCGGGATGGCCAATCGCTACTTCGCGCGCGACCTCGCCCGCAGGGACGTCGTGTGGACGTTCGCGGGCCTGCGGCCGCTGCTCGCGAAGTCGACGGACGACCCGAAGAGCGTCACGCGCGACTACGTCCTCGAACTCGACCGCGACGGTCCGCCGCTGCTGTCGGTGTACGGCGGCAAGATCACGACTTACCGCAAGCTGGCGCAGGACGTGGTGGACGCGCTGGCCCCCGGCCTCGGCGTGCGCCGCAGCCACTGGACGTCGAGCGCACCATTGCCGGGTGGCGACATGCCGAACGCCGACTTCGATGCGTTCCTCGCCGCAGCCGCGGGCCGCTACCCGTGGCTGCCGGCCACGCTGCTGCGCCGCTACGCGCGCGCATACGGGACTCGGGTCGAACGGCTGCTCGGCCCCGCGCGCGACATGGCAGGCCTCGGCGAGGAGGTCCTCCCTGGCCTCTACGCCGCGGAAATCGATCACCTGCGCCGCGTGGAGTGGGCCATGACGGCCGAGGACATCCTGTGGCGTCGCACCAAGCTCGGGCTCGGCCTGCCGCCCGAATCCGCCGCGACGCTCGACCGCTGGCTCGCAGCCCACCGGGACCACTGACGTGGCGCGCCTCGTGCTCGCGCTGGACCAGGGCACCACCAGCTCGCGCTCCATCCTGTTCGACCACGCGGGCAGCATCGTCGCGAGCGCGCAGCGCGAGTTCGAGCAGCACTTCCCGCACTCGGGCTGGGTGGAGCACGACGCGGAGGAGATCTGGGCGACGCAGGCCGCGACCATCGCCGAGGTGCTGGCCCGCGCACGCGCGCGGCCCGAGGACGTGGCCGCCGTCGGCATCACCAACCAGCGCGAGACGACGGTGCTGTGGGAACGGGCCTCGGGCCGCCCGGTCGCGCCCGCCATCGTGTGGCAGGACCGGCGCACGGCGGATGCCTGCGCACGTCTCAAGGCCGACGGGCACGAAGCCGAGGTCGCGCGTCGCACCGGGCTGCTGCTCGATCCGTATTTTTCCGGCACCAAGCTCGCCTGGCTGCTCGACAGCGACCGCGACCTGCGCGCCCGCGCCGAGCGCGGCGAACTCGCCTTCGGCACCATCGATGCGTGGCTGGCGTGGAAACTCTCGCGCGGTACGCTGCACGTGACCGACGCCTCGAATGCGAGCCGCACGCTCCTCGCGAACCTCGCGACCGGCGACTGGGACGACTTCATGCTCGGGCTCCTCGGCATCCCGCGCGCGGTCCTGCCGAGGATCGTGCCCTCGCAGCTGTCGCGCGGCGAGGCCTTCGCGCTCGTGGGTGGGCGCGAGCTGCCGCTCGGCGGCATCGCGGGCGACCAGCAGGCGGCGCTCTTCGGCCAGGCCTGCTTCCGCCCCGGCATGGCCAAGAACACCTACGGCACCGGCTGCTTCATGCTGATGAACACCGGCCGCGAGCCGCAGGCGTCGGCGAACCGGCTGCTCACGACCGTGGCCTGGCACACGGACGCACTGCACTACGCTCTCGAGGGCGCGGTGTTCGTCGGCGGCGCGGTCGTGCAGTGGCTGCGCGACGGGCTCGGCTTCATCGAGAAGTCCGCGGACGTGGAGGCGCTGGCGGCCAGCGTCACGGATGCGGGCGGCGTCTACTTCGTGCCGGCCTTCACGGGGCTCGGCAGTCCGCACTGGGACGCCCATGCGCGCGGCACCATCGTCGGGCTCTCCCGCGGCACGACCCGGGCGCACATCGCACGGGCGGCGCTCGAGTCGATCGCGTTCCAGAGCGCCGAGGTGCTGCTCGCGATGCAGCGCGATGCGCGCCAGCCGCTGGTCGAACTGCGCGTGGACGGCGGCGCCACCGCGAACGACCTGATGATGCAGTTCCAGGCCGACCTGCTCGGCGTGCCGGTGGTACGGCCACGGGTCACCGAGACCACGGCGCTGGGCGCGGCCTGCCTCGCCGGGCTGGCGGTCGGTTTCTGGCGCTCGCTGGACGAGGTGGCGGCCAACTGGCAGGTGGACCGGCGCTTCGAGCCCGCGATGCCGCGCGATGCGGCGGAGGCGAGGCTGCGGCAGTGGGAGCGCGCCGTCGGCCGCTCGCGCGACTGGCACCAGGAAGGCTAAGGTAGCGGTCATGGGACCCGCGATCGCGCTCGCCACGCCGGTGTTCTTCCTGTTGATCGGGCTCGAGTACGCGCTCGGCCGGGCGCGCGGCCGCAGCAACTATCGCTTGAACGACGCCGTGAACAGCCTGAGCCTCGGCGTCATGAGCCAGGTCGTCGGGCTCTTCACGCGGCTGCTCGGCTTCGGCATCTACGCGGCCGTGTACACGCCAGCCGCGCTGTGGCAACTGCCCTCCGGCGAGTGGTGGGTGTGGGTGCTCGGCATCGTTGCCTATGACTTCTGCTACTACTGGAACCACCGTCTCGGTCACGAGAGCGCCGTCTTCTGGGCCTCGCACGTGGTGCACCACCAGAGCCAGGAATACAACCTCTCGACCGCGCTCAGGCAGACGAGCTCGGGCGCACTGCTCGGCTGGGTCTTCTACCTGCCGATGGCGGTCGTGGGCTTTCCGCCCGAGGTGTTCGCGGCCGCGGCGCTCGTCGACCTGCTCTACCAGTACTGGATCCACACCGAGCAGGTCGGCAAGCTCGGCTGGTTCGATCGCTGGTTCGCCTCGCCATCCAATCACCGCGTGCACCACGCCGTGAACGACCGCTACCTCGACCGCAACTACGGCGGCATCTTCATGGCCTGGGATCGGCTGTTCGGCACGTTCGTCGAGGAAGACGAGAAGTGCGTATATGGCACGCGCGCGCCGCTCGATTCATGGGACCCCCTGTGGGCCAATCTCGAGGTCTACGTCGACCTCGCCCGCAAGGCGCGACGGGCGCCACGCTGGCGCGACAAGCTGCTGGTGTGGATCGAGCCGCCGGGCTGGCAACCGGCCCTTGCGGGCGCGGCCTCGCGGAAGCCCGAGTTCGACGTGCAACGGTTGCTACGCTACGACCCGCCGATGTCGAGGGGCGCGCGGGTCTTCGCCGCCGCGCAACTCGCCGGCGCCGTGCTCGCCACGATGCCGCTGCTCTGGTACTCGGCGGAACTACCGACAGCGCGCCTCGGCGCGTATTCCGCCGGCATCGTTGCCATGCTGTGGCTCACCGGTGCTGTCATGCAGGGCCGTCTGCGCGTGGGCACGGCGCTCGCGATCGAAGCGGTGCTGGCAGCTGCGCTGCTCGCCGCCTAGCGGGCGCTCAGCGGAATCGCCAGCCGAGCGAGACGCCGTAGGTCACGGGATCGGCGCCGACCAGCCCGCTGTCGGTCCTGATGATCTCGGCAGCATCGTCGATCTCGATCCAGCGCGCGTCGGCCGTGAGATTGACCCGCTCGCTGAACCGCAGCTCGGCGCCGAGTTCGGCCGCCCCGCCCAGCGAACGGTGTCGGTTGCGTCGGTTGTTCAATGCCGGGCTGTCGCCGGCGTCGGTGTGGTAGACGGCCTGGTTCAGGCCCGCGCCGGCATAGGTGCGCAGCGGCCCCAGGTCGGCGAGCGGATGCCGCAGCGTGAGCAGCTCCGCGCCATCGCGGCGGTCCTCCTGCAGCACCAGCTGCAGCCCGTCGTCGCCGGGCGCCGGCTCGGGATCCATGTCGTCGTGGGATTGCTCGAGCAGCCACTCCGGGCTGGTGCGTCGCGCCATCGTCATGTGGCGCAGCAGCAGGTCGTGCAGGCGCGATGGACTCGCCTGCAGGAACGCGCGTGCATCACGCACCATTCCGCGGGGAGACTCCTCGGCCGCAGCGCACGGCACCGTGCCGCAAAGGGCCAGTCCGAGGACCAAGCAGTTCCATGTTCGATCGGCCATCGTCCACCTGCCTGATGTCCGGCGACCCCGCTATCCGCACCGGGCGGGACCCGCGTGTGGACCGGAGGCTTTGCGTCCCCGCCTCGCGACGGGTTTGCCGACGTAATGCCACGGTAGCGCCAACCGCGGCCGATGGAAGACCCCGGGCCCGGGACCGTTCGAATCTGTGACACGACCTGCGGGTTGGCGGGGCGATCGCCCGCATTACGTAAATTCGCCAGCCTCGCGGTCCATTCCCGCGCGGCCGCATGCGCGCTGCACCACAGCAGGATTCAGCGCCGGCGCACGTGCAGGTGTTCGTGCGGCGCGGCGTGGCCGTCGCCGTGGGAGTGCGTCTCCGTGCGCTCTTCCACCGGCACCAGCACCAGGCGCCCGTGGCGCACGCCACGTTCGGCGATCACGTGGTCCGCGAAGTGGCGCACCTCGCCGACGGCGCCACGCAGCACGGTGACTTCCATGCAGCTGTCGTGGTCGAGGTGCACGTGCAGCGTCGCGAGCGAGAGGTCGTGGTGCTCGTGCGCCGCGCGCGTCAGGCGACTCGACAGCTCGCGCGACTCGTGGTCGTAGACGTAGATCGCGGCGCCCAGGCAATGTGCCTGCGGCGACGCCTCGAGCGTCACCTGCTCGAGGCCCGAGCGCACGAGGTCGCGCATGGCCTCCGAGCGGTTCGCGTATCCGCGCTCCGTCATGAACTCGTCGAGCCGGGTCATCAGGTCGTCGTCGAGGGTGATGGTCGTGCGTTGCATGCCTGCTCCTTCAGCTCTCGAACAGCCGCCATTCCGGCCGGTAGTCGATCCCGAGCCGCACGATGCGGCCGATGAGCGCCTCGTAGCCGATGCCGGCGGCCTCGGCCGATTCCGCGAAGTCCTCGCCATAGGTGAGGTTCGGGTTGGCATTGACCTCGAGCACGAACACGCTGCCGTCGGGTCGCATCCTCAAGTCCATGCGCGCGTAGCCGCTCATGTGCAGCGCGCGATAGATGCGCTTGGCGAGCCGGCCGAGCGACTCCTGCTGCCCGGGGGCGAGCCCGCGTGCCGGGCCGGTAGCGATGCCGTGCCTGGCCTGGTAGGCGGGATCCCACTTTACCTTGCGCGTCGCGATCGCCGACTGCACCTCGGGCAGCGTGCCGAAGTCCATCTCCCACGCCGGCAGCGCGGTGAGCCGCTCGTTGCCGAGCACGCCGACGTAGATCTCGCGGCCGTCGATGTACTCCTCGACCAGCGCGTCGCTCGAGACCTGCTCGTGGATGAACTCGACGCGCTCGCGCAGCCGCTCCATGTCCTCGACCATCGAGGCCTGCGAGATGCCGAGCGACGCGTCGTCGGTGGCCGACTTCACGAACAGCGGGAAGCTGAGCCGCCGCGGCTCGCGAAAGCGCTCGCCGTGCGGGAACAGCTGGAAGCGCGGCGTGGGGATGCGGTGCGAGGCCAGCACCTGCTTGGTGAGCACCTTGTCGCGCGAGATCATCATGCCGCGCGGGTTGCAGCCGGTGTAGGGCTGCCGCATCAGCTCGAGGAAGGCCACGATGTAGTGGTCGTAGGTGACGATGCCGGAGAATTCCTCCAGCAGGTTGAAGACGACGTGAGGCCGCCAGTCGCGGATCGCCTCGCGCACCTCCGTGAGCCGGTCGCCGACGCCGACCACGCGCACGTGGTGGCCGAGGTGACGCAGCGTCGAGAGCACGTTGTACTCGGTGCGGCAGAGCTCGATGTCGGATTCGGGACGGCCGGCGATGTCGTCCGGCGGCACCAGCGTCTCGTGCACCATCAGCAACACGCGTTTTCGCCTCATAGCGCGTAGTTCTCCCGGTTGCGCCGCAACACGTCGAGCACGACCCGCTCGTGGAGCCGCACGACGCGGCGCTTGCACTCGCGGCGCGGGCCGCGCAGCACGAGGTCGAGCTGGCGCGTCCGGCGCGCCAGCATCGCGATGGCGTGCTCCACGAGGTAAGGGTGCAGCCGTGCCCGGCGCACCAGCAGCCGTCGCAGCTGTGGCTCGATCTCGCGTATGAAGCGGGACGCCGGCACGCCGCCCGGTCGAGCGGCCCGCGCGGCAAAGGCGCGCTTGAGCCAGGGATCGTAGCGCCGGTCGTACTGGCGATAGAGAGCGGCCTTGCGGCGGTAGTGCGTCGCCAGCGTGCGCAGGTTCTGCGCCAGCGGCTCGATGCGCGTGCGGTCGCGGTTCGGCGGCAGGTGGCCGGCGATCTCGGCCATCAGCCGGTCCACGTACTCGAGCTTCTCGAGGGCCGGCCAGCCGGCGTACTCGCGCCGCCAGCGCGACTTCGGCTGCAGCCAGACGGCGAAGGTCTCGGCGAAGTCCTCGGCCGGGTGGCTCTGCGCGTACCAGTGGCCGAGGTGCAGGACGTGCCGCCGGCTGCTCGGACGCGGCGCGTAATCGCGCGGATACGGCCTGGACGCGGGCCCGAACACTGCGCGCCAGTCCGCGCGGCGCCGCAGGCCGTAGGCCGCGTCGATCGCGTGTCCCGCCTCGTGGCGCAGGATGCGGATCATCCAGTGCCGGCTGCCGCCTTCCACCTCGCCCATGCAGCGGCGCTCGAGATGGCGCAGCCGCGGATGGGCGACGAAGAACGGGATCGCGATGCCGGGCACACCGTCCGGCGAGAACCACTCCTCGGCGAGCCATGCGTGCGGCCGGAAGCGCAGGTTGCGCCGCTCGAGCTCGGCCGCGAGGCGCTGAAGCGCGGGCCAGGCGAGGCTGTCCTCGAGTGCGAGGCGCAGGTCGCGGAAGCGCAGCGCGAGCAGCGCTTCGTCGTCGAGAGTTTCCCAATGGCGCGGCCGCGCGCGCCTGGTGCGATTCGTCGCCATCTTGGGGCGATGGTACCTTAGCTGCCAACGGGGGTCCCATGGCAGAACTCGCGCCCAGTACCATACGCATCGGCCACCGCTACCGCGCATCACGGCTGCAGGGCCCCTACGACGCGCTCGTCGTCGGCTCTGGCATCGGCGGGCTCACCACGGCCGCACTGCTCGCCGAGCTCGGCTGGCGGGTCGCGGTGCTCGAGCAGCACTACACCGCGGGCGGCGCCACCCACAGCTACGATCGCGCAGGCTACGAGTGGGACGTGGGCGTCCATGGACGCGCACTACGACCGCTTCTTCATCGGTGACAACGTCTACGACGCCGTCGCCGGCCGCGAGGCCTTCCGCGACAATCTCGCCGGCCATTTCCCGCGCGAGTCGGGCGCCATCGACCGCTACCTCGAGCTGCTGGCCGAGGTCTCGCGGGGCATGCGCACGTTCGCGCTCGACCGCACGCTGCCGCCGTGGGCCGCGGCCGTGGCGGGACCCCTGCTGCGTCGGCGCCTGCCGCGCAGCTTCGACCGGACCACCTGGGAGGTCCTGTCGGAACTCACCTCCGACCCGGAGTCGATCGCGGTACTGACTGGCCAGTGGGGCGACATGGGCCTGCCGCCGAAGCGCTCGTCGTTCGTCATCCAGGCGCTCATCGCCAGGCACTACCTGAATGGCGGCTACTACCCGATCGGCGGCGCCTGGCGCATCGCGGACGCGATCCTGCCCCGCATCCGCGCCGCCGGCGGGGAGGTGTTCACCTACGCACGCGTCGAGGAGATCCTGGTGCGCGACGGGCGCGCCCGCGGCGTACGCATGAAGGACGGCCACGAGATCGAGGCACGGTGCGTGATCTCGGACGCCGGCGCCGTCAACACCTTCGCGCGCCTGCTGCCCGCCACCGTTGCACGCGAGCACGGCTACGACCGGCTGCTGCCGACCGTGAAGCCGAGCATCGGTCACCTGTACGCGTACATCGGGTTGCAGGGCACCGCGGACGAGCTCGGGTTGCCGAAGACCAACTACTGGATCTACCCCGGCAACGACTACGACGCGGCGCTCGACCGCTTCGTCGAAGATCCGAGCGGACCGTTCCCGGTCGTGTACGTTTCGTTCCCGTCGGCCAAGGACCCGGATTTCGCGCGGCGCCACCATGGCCGCTCGACGATCGAGATCGTTGCGCCCGCGCCCTACGGGAGGTTCGAGCGCTGGGCAGGCAGCACCTGGGGCAAGCGCGGCGAGGACTACGAGGCGCTGAAGCTGTCGCTCGGCGAGCGGCTGCTCGAGCAGCTGTACCGCACGGCGCCGCAACTCAGGGGTCGCATCGACTACTGGGAACTCTCCACTCCGCTCTCGATGCAGTGGTTCTGTGGCTGGGAGCGCGGCGAGCTGTACGGGCTCGACCACGACCCCGAGCGCATGCGCCAGCGCTGGCTCAGGCCGCGCACACGGGTACCCGGGCTCTGGCTCACCGGGCAGGACGTGATGTCCTGCGGCGTGACGGGCGCGATGATGGGTGGCCTGGCCTCGGCGACGGCCATCGCGGGCATGCGCCGCATGGCGCCGGTGTTGAAGCAGGTGTTCGGCTGAGGTTGCGGTCGACGCGGGGTCGGGTGGGGATAATACCCGATGAGCGGATGCCGCCGGATCGTGATAATCGGAGCGGTAAGGCACTACGCATGACATCCGCTGCGACCTCGAGTCCCACCGCCGACACCGGCGTCGCGGCGTGCCCCTGGCACGCGCGAACGGCCGAGGAGTCGGTGCGCCTGCTGCAATCGACCCACGGCGGACTCTCCGCCGACGAGGCGCGCAACCGGTTCGCAAGTGTCGGCCCGAACGAGCTGCAGGCCGCGCGGCGCGTCTCGCCGTGGCAGCTGCTGGCCGGGCAGTTCAAGAACGTCCTGATCGTGATCCTGCTGCTGGCCACGGCGCTGTCGGCAGTGCTCGGCCACGCCGTCGAAGCCATTGCGATCACCGTCATCGTCCTGTTCGCCGTGCTGCTCGGCTTCATCCAGGAGTATCGCGCCGAGCGCGCAATCGAGGCCTTGCAGGAAATGACGGCCCCGCACGCGACCGTGGTCCGCGGCGGCGCGGAGCTCGAGCTGCCCGCGCGCGAGGTCGTGCCGGGCGACCTGCTGGTCCTCGCCGCCGGCAACCGCATCGCCGCCGACGGCCGGCTGCTGCAGTCCGTCAACCTGAAGGTGCAGGAAGCAGCGCTCACCGGCGAATCGACGCCGGTGGAGAAGCACGCGGAGGACGTGCATGCACCCGACGCACCCGTGGGGGACCGACGCAACATGGTGTACGCGGGCACCAGCGTCGCCTACGGTCGCGGCCTCGCCGTCGTCGTCGCTACCGGTCCCACGACGGAATTCGGCCGCATCGCGCAGATGCTGCTCGATGTCGAGACCGGCCGCACGCCGCTGCAGGTGAACCTCGACAGGCTCGGGCGCTCGCTGGCGCGCGCCGCGATCGCGGTCGTGGCGCTGATCGTGGCACTCGGCCTGTTCCGCGGCCAGCCGTTCATCGAGATGCTGGTGTTCGGCATCGCGCTCGCCGTGGCCGTCGTGCCGGAGGCGCTGCCTGCCGTCGTCACGATCTCCCTGGCACTCGGCGTCCAGCGCCTCGTAAAGCGCCGCGCGCTTATGCGGCGCCTCTCCGCGGTGGAGACGCTCGGCAGCACGTCGGTGATCTGCACCGACAAGACGGGCACGCTGACCCGCGACGAGATGACGGTGCGCCGGGTGTACGTCGGCGGCCGGTTCGTGGACGTGACCGGCTCGGGATACGCGCCCGACGGGAATTTCCTGCTCGACGGCGCCACGCTCGAAGTCGCGGCACCGGGCAGCAACGTCTCCTGCGGAATGCTGCGGGACCTGCTCGAGGCGGGCGCGCGGGCGTCCGACGCGCACCTCGTGCACGAGATCGCGGACGACGTCTGGACGATCAAGGGCGACCCCACTGAAGGCGCGCTCGTCGTCGCCGCGGCGAAGGCCGGCCTGCGCAAGGCGGACCTCGACGCGGCGCTGCCGCGCATCGACGAGATACCGTTCTCCTCCGAATCGAAGCGGATGACGACGCTGCATGCCGCGAGCGACGGCTGCGTCGCCTTCGCCAAGGGCGCACCCGAGGTGGTCCTCGCCGGCTGCATCGCGGAGCTCACGGCGGCGGGCCCCGTGCCGCTCGATGCGCCCGCGCGTGAGCGCGTCATGGCCGCGGCACGCCGCATGGCAGGCGACGCGCTCAGGGTCCTGGCCGTCGGCTCACGCTGCGACGCCACGCGCAGCAATGCCGAGCAAGGCCTGACCCTGCTCGGGCTCGTCGGCATGTCAGACCCGCCGCGACCCGAGGCTCGCGCGGCGATCGAGACCTGCGAGCAGGCCGGCATCCGGGTGGTCATGATCACCGGCGACCATCCGCTCACCGCCGAGGCGATCGCACGCGAGCTCGGCCTGCTGAAGAACGGCCGGGTCGTGACGGGCGCCGAGCTCGGGACCTTCGACGATGCGGCGCTCGAGCGGGAGGTGCAGCGCATCGACGTCTACGCGCGCGTCTCGCCGTCGGACAAGATGCGGGTGGTCGAGGCGCTGCAGAAGCTCGGCCACGTGGTCGCGATGACCGGCGACGGCGTGAACGACGCCCCGGCGCTCAAGAAGGCCGACATCGGCATCGCGATGGGCGTGAGCGGCACCGACGTGGCCCGCGAAGCCGCCGCGATGACCCTGACCGACGACAACTTCGCCTCGATCGTGGCCGCCGTGGAGGAAGGGCGCGGCATCTTCGGCAACATCAAGAAGTACCTGATGTTCCTGCTTTCGTCGAACGTCGGCGAGATCGGCCTGATGGCGGGCACCGCGCTGCTCGGCATGCCGCTGCCACTCACGGCCGTGCAGATCCTCTACGTCAACCTCGCGACCGACGGCCTGCCGGCGCTCGCGCTCGCCGTGGACCCGCCGGAGCCGGACCTGATGAAGCGCCCGCCGCGGGACCCGCATGCCGGCATCTTCGGGCCGCGGGTCATCGCGCTGATGCTGGTGGGCGGCGCCTGGTCGATGCTGGTCAACGTCGGGCTGTTCGCCTGGCTGCTGCACGCGGGCCGGCCGCTGCCCGAGGCCATGGCCCTGACGTTCGTGTCGCTGGTGCTGATCCAGTTCCTCAAGGCCTACAGCTACCGCTCCGACCACGCGCCGGTGCTGCAGCGACCGTTCGCCAACCGTTGGCTCAACCTCGCGGTCGTCTGGGAAGTGATGCTGCTATCGCTGGTGCTCTACCTTCCGGCGCTGCAGGGGCCCTTCGGCACCTTCGACCTGTCGGTCGCGGACTGGGCGCTCGTGCTCGGCGTCGCGGCCAGCGTGTTGCCGGTGCTCGACCTCGCGAAGCTCGTGCTGAAACGGCGTCAGTAGGCGCGCTTCTTGGTGTCCATCATCCGCAGGATCAGCGGCGTCAGGATGATCTGCATCGCGAGCGGCAGCTTGCCGCCCGGCAGCACCAGCGTGTTCGGCCGCGACATGAACGAGTCGTGGATCATCGAGAGCAGGTAGGGGAAATCGATGCCGCGCGGGTTGGCGAAGCGCACGATCAGGAAGCTCTCGTCGGCGGTCGGGATGTCCTGTGCGATGAACGGGTTGGAGGTGTCCACGGTCGGCACGCGCTGGAAGTTGATGTGCGTGCGCGAGAACTGCGGGACGATGAAATTCACGTAGTCCGGCATGCGGCGCAGGATCGTGTCGACCACCGCATCGGTCGAGTAGCCGCGCGTGCGCCGGTCACGGTGCAGCTTCTGGATCCACTCGAGGTTGATCGAGGGCGCCACGCCGATCAGCAGGTCGGGGTACCTCGCGACGTCGTGCTCCTCGGTCTTCACCGCGCCGTGCAGTCCTTCGTAGAACAGCAGGTCCGAGCCCTCGCCGATCTCCTTCCATGCCGTGAACTTGCCGGGCTCGCCGCCGTACTTCGCCGCTTCTTCGGCGTCGTGGATGTACGTGCGCGAGCGGCCGCGGCCGGACAGCGAGTAGCTGCGGAACAGTTCCTCGAGGTCGCCGAAGACGTTCGATTCGGGCCCGAAATGGCTGAAGTTCTTGTTCCCGGCCGCCTCGGCTTCCTTCATCTGCTGGCGCATCGCCATGCGGTCGTAACGGTGGAAGGCGTCGCCCTCCACGATGGCCGCGTCGATCTTCTCGCGGCGGAAGATCCACTCGAAGGTGGTCTTGACGGTGCTGGTGCCGGCACCCGAGGAGCCGGTCACCGAGATGATGGGATGCCTCGCCGACATGTCTTGCACTCCGGAGTGATCGATCAGCCGCTGCGGAACAGCGAGCGTTCGCCGAACAGCGGCGAGCTGTAGGGCTTGTCCTCGCCGCGGTCGAACTCGGCGTGGTAACGCTCGACCCGCGCCACCTCGGCGCGGGAACCGAGCACCACCGGGACGCGCTGGTGGGTGCGCTCGGGCTCGATCTCGAGGATGCGGCCGCGGCCCGTGGAGGCGGCGCCGCCCGCCTGCTCGACGATCATCGCCATCGGGTTCGCCTCGTACAGCAGCCTGAGCCGTCCCTCGCGATTGGCTTCCTTCTGGTCGCGCGGGTACATGTAGATGCCGCCGCGCAGCAGGATGCGGTGCACGTCGGCCACCATCGAGGCCACCCAGCGCGTATTGAAGTCGCGGCCGCGCGGCCCTTCCCGGCCCGCCTTGCACTCGTCCACGTAGCGCGTGATCGGCGGCTCCCAGAAGCGGCGATTGGAGGCGTTGATCAGATAGTCCGAGCCTTCCTCGGGCACGCGGATGTCGGGGTGCGTGAGCACGAAGTTGCCGATCTCTCGGTCGAGCGTGAAGCCGTGCGTGCCGCGGCCCACCGTGAGCACCACCTGCGTGGAGGGCCCGTAGATCGCGTACCCCGCGGCGAGCTGTCGCGTGCCGGGCTGCAGCACGGCCGCCGTGCCCTGCGAGGTCTCGGACAGGATCAGCACCGAGAAGATCGAGCCGACGGGGAGGTTCACGTCGAGGTTGTTCGAGCCGTCGAGCGGGTCGAACACCAGCGCGAGCCGGCCGCTGCCGTCGACGAAGTGCACGTCCTCGCGTTCCTCCGACGCGAGCGCGCCCACGAGGCCACTCCACTCGACGCCACGCGCGAACAGCTCGTCCGCTAGCACGTCGAGCTTCTTCTGCGCCTCGCCCTGCACGTTGTCCGTCCCGGCGAGCCCGGCGAGCCCGACCAGCGGTCCCTTGCCGACCGCGGCGGAAATCGCCTTGATCACGGCGGCGACATCCACCAGCAGCGCCGCCAGTTCGCGTCCGTGCGGCCCCTCGGGCACCTGCTGGATGAGGAACTTGGAGATCGTGGTGTAGCCCGGGTTCAGCATGCGGCCTCCTCGGCCTCGGTGTGGCCGCGCGACGCGTCGAACACGCGGCTCGCGCGGATGTCGTCGGCCTCGAGCGTCATCAGCATCGCGGCATCGACGCGCCCCGTCTCGAGCAACCGGCGCGCCTGGCGCAGGCGCGCGCGGTCTAGCGCGTTGCGCAGCGAGCGGGCGTTGGCGAAGTTCGGCTGCGCGCGGCGCAGCTGCAGGTACTCGGCCAGTGCATCGCGCGCCGGCGCGGACAGGCCGAGCCCGAGCCCGGCCACCATGCGCTCGGCGACCTCCTCGAGTTCCCCGACCGTGTAGTCGGGGAAGTCGATGTGGTGCGCGACGCGCGAGCCCAGTCCGGGGTTGCTCTGGAAGAACGTGTCCATGCGGCTCTTGTAGCCGGCGAAGATCACCACGAGGTCCTCGCGCTGGTTCTCCATCACCTGCATCAGGATCTCGATGGCTTCCTGGCCGTAGTCGCGCTCGTTCTCCGGCCGGTAGAGGTAATACGCCTCGTCGATGAACAGCACGCCGCCCATCGCGCGCTTCAGCACTTCCTTGGTCTTCGGCGCGGTGTGGCCGATGTACTGTCCGACGAGGTCGTCGCGCGTCACCGCGACGAGGTGGCCCTTACGGACGTGGCCGAGGCGGTGCAGGATGGTGGCCATGCGCATGGCCACCGTGGTCTTCCCGGTGCCCGGGTTGCCGGTGAAGCACATGTGCAGCGAGGGTTTCGCCCCCGCCACGCCGAGCGCGGCGCGCGCCTTGTCCACCACCAGCAGCGAGGCGATTTCGCGGATGCGGGTCTTGACCGGCACGAGCCCGACGAGATCGCGCTCGAGCTCGTCGAGCACGCTCGCGACGCCGGACTCGGCGAGCAGCGCCTTGAGGTCGATGGACTCGGTCATGGCCTGCCCCGCGGCCGCGTCAGGCCCGCTCGAGCGTGTAGCGCACGAGCCGGCCGGCGCCTTCCTCGCGGCGCAGTCGGTAGCGCGCCTCCTGCTGCGGCCGGTGCACCATGAACGACAGGCGCATGGTCTCGAAGCCGCGCGTCGAGTCGAACGCGTTCAGCTTGATGTACTCCTCCGGATGCGCCTTGCGGCACTCGCGGACCTCGCCCACCACGCCCACGGCGTCCCGCAGGTCGAACATCGGCATGCCCCACATCTCCCAGTAGGTGTTGCGGGGATGCGGGTCGTCGGTGTACTCGATCGAGACGGCCCAGCCCTGTGCCAGTGCGTACTCCACCTGGCGGGAGATCTGCTCGTCGGTCAGGTCAGGCAGGTATGAAAACGTGCCTTGTGTGATGCGCATGGCGTGTTCCTCAGGCAACGCTCGCCGTCGGCACGAAGTCCGAGGTGTCGGTCGAAGCGTAGTTGAACGTGACGTCCTTCCAGGTCGCGAGCGCGGCCTCCAGCGGCCGGCAGGTCTTCGCGGCGTCGACCAGGATCTGCGGACCCTCGGTCGCGATGTCGCGACCCTCGTTGCGCGCGAGCACCATGGCCTCGAGCGCGACGCGGTTCGCCGTGGCGCCGGCGCGGATGCCCATCGGGTGGCCGATGGTGCCGCCGCCGAACTGCAGCACCACGTCGTCGCCAAAGAGGTCGAGCAGCTGGTGCATCTGGCCGGCGTGGATGCCTCCGGACGCGACGGGCATCACCTTGCGCAGGCCCGCCCAGTCCTGGTCGAAGAACAGGCCGCGCGTCAGGTCCTGCTTCGTGTAGGCATCGCGGCAGACGTTGTAGTAGCCCTGCACGGTGAGCGGGTCGCCCTCGAGCTTGCCCACCGCGGTGCCCGCGTGCAGGTGATCGACGCCCGCGAGCCTGAGCCACTTGGCGATGACGCGGAAGGAGACGCCGTGGTGCTTCTGGCGCGTGTAGGTGCCGTGTCCCGCGCGGTGCATGTGCAGGATCATGTCGTTTTCGCGGGCCCAGTTCGAGATGGACTGGATGGCGGTCCAGCCGATGACCAGGTCCACCATGATGATGCAGGAGCCGAGGTCACGGGCGAACTCGGCGCGCTTGTAGAGTTCCTCCATCGTGCCCGCGGTGATGTTGAGGTAGTGGCCCTTGACTTCGCCGCTCGCGGCCTGTGCCTTCTGCACGGCCTCCATGCAGAACAGGAAGCGGTCGCGCCAGTGCATGAACGGCTGCGAGTTGATGTTCTCGTCGTCCTTGGTGAAGTCGAGGCCGCCGAGCAGCGCCTCGTAGACGACGCGGCCGTAGTTCTTGCCCGAGAGTCCGAGCTTGGGCTTGATGGTGGCGCCGAGCAGCGGACGGCCGTACTTGTCGAGTCGCTCGCGCTCGACGACGATGCCGGTGGGCGGACCCTTGAAGGTCTTTACGTAGGCGACGGGAAAACGCATGTCCTCGAGGCGCGCCGCCTTGAGCGGCTTGAAGCTGAACACGTTGCCGATGATCGAGGCGGTGAGGTTCGCGATCGAGCCTTCCTCGAAGAGATCGAGTTCATAGGCGATCCAGGCGAAGTACTGGCCCTCGAGGCCGGGCACCGGCTGCACCTCGTAGGCCTTGGCGCGGTAGTTCTCGCAGGCGGTGAGGCGGTCGGTCCACACCACGGTCCAGGTCGCGGTCGAGGATTCGCCCGCGACCGCGGCGGCGGCTTCCTCGGGGTCCACGCCTTCCTGCGGCGTGATGCGGAAGACGGCGATCAGGTCCGTGTCCTTGGGCTCGTAGCCCGGGACCCAGTAACCCATCTCCTTGTACTTGAGCACCCCCGCCTTGTAGCGGGCGGACGTGTTGCCCGCGATGCGCTGGCCGGGCTCTGCACCGGCATGTGTGGCCGTCTTTGACATGTAACCGCCCTCGTGGCCGCGGCAGACGCGGCATGGATCAAATGTAGATCCCACATTGATTAATTGATACTTAGTCTTTCTTGCTAATACACTAAGTATTAGTTATGGCTCCGCGACACCTGAGCCTGCGCCAGCTGGAGGTCCTCAAGGCCGTGGCCGACTGCGGCACGATGGCTCGCGCCGGTGCACAGCTCTACCTGACGGGCCCTGCGATTACCCAGCAGATTCAACAGCTTGAGAAGGCACTGGGGGTGCCGGCCTTCGACCGGATCGGGCGCCGACTACGGCTCACCGCCGCCGGCGAGCGGGTGCTGGCCGCCGCAAACGACGTCCTCACGCGCCTCGGGGTGCTCACGAAGGAAATGGACGCGTTGCGCAATCGCGACGACGGCACGCTGCACCTCGGCATCCTCGCCACCGCCACCCACATCCTGCCGCCGTTGCTGGCGGAGTTCCGCCGGCGCTCGCCCGGCATCGCCGTGCACATGGTCGTCTCCTCACGCGACGAACTCACGCGACTGGTGCTCGACGGCGAGGTCGACCTCGCGCTGATGGGTCGCGGTCCGGAGTCCGCATCGGACGGCATGGCGGCGGGCGCGGACGTGCTGACGCGCGAGCCGTTCGCGAGCAATCCGCACGTCATCATCGCGTGGCCGGGGCATCCCCTCGCGCACGAACGCGGCATCGCGCCGATCGAGCTGCGCCACGAGTGCATCGTGCAGCGCGAGTCTGGCTCGGGGACGCGGGCGATGCTCGACGGCTTCCTCGCCATGCACCGCATCACGCCGCGCGAACGCCTCACCGTGAGCGGCAACGAGATGGCCAAGCACGCGGTGATGTCGCAGCTCGGCATCAGCCTCACCTCGATGCACACGCTGTTCCTGGAGCTCAGGACCGGCGCGCTGGTGAAGCTCAACGTTGACCACACGCCGATCATGCGCACCTGGTACGTCGTGCACCACTCCGGCCGCTGGCTGCCCCCTGCGGCGACGGCGTTTCGCGACTACCTGCTCGACGAGGGCGCCCGCAAGGTCGAAGCCATCGGCGCCGGATAGGCGGACTCGATCAACGGTGCGAGGCGAGCCACTTCTCGAGGTTGGCGATCACGCGATCGCGCCCGGGCTCGTGGTAGACCTCGTGGTAGAGCCCCTCGTAGATGTCGAGGGTGCGCGTCTTCGAGTTGCCGAGGTGCTGGTAGATCGGGTGGCAGGCGGCCAGCGGCACCAGCGTGTCGGCCGTGCCGTGCTGCACCAGGACGGGGATGCGCAACTCGGCGACACGCGCCGATAACGCCGCCATCGCCTTCAACAGCTCGGCCGCGGTTCGCGCCGGAACCTGGCCATGGTGCACCAGCGGGTCCTGCTCGTAGGCCTGTACCACGGCGGGGTCGCGACTGACGGCGGACGCGGCGATGCTCATGACGCCGGTGTTCGGCGACACTTTCGACAGCAGGCGAACCATCGCGAGCCTGAGCGATGAAACGGCCTCCCCGGTGGCGAGCGCCGGCGCCGACAACACCAGCCCGCGCAGCACGTCGCGGTACTTGAGCGCGCAGGCGAGCGCGACCAGGCCACCCATGCTGTGTCCGAGCAGGAATACCGGTGCACCGGGATGCTCGCGCTGGGCACGGCCGACGAAGGCGCCGAGGTCCGAGACGAGATAGTCGAATTGGCCGATGTTTGCCCGGCTCCCCTCGGAGCGTCCGTGCCCGCGGTGATCCTGCGCGTAAACGGCGAATCCCCCGGTCGGCACCAGCGCGGCGGCGAGCTCGCGGTAACGCCCGCCGTGCTCGCCGAGTCCGTGCGACACGACGACCAGCGCGCGCGCTTCACGCTCCGGCAGCCAGCCCTGGCCGTAGAGCCTGGTCTCCTGGCAGCCCGGCAGCTGCAGCTCGCGGTGTTTCATCCGACCGTCCTCCCTGATCAGTACTGCAATCATGCCCGACGCCACGGGCATTGCGCGTCATGTATCGCCGAAAGTCGCAAGCGCCTGCCGCGCGATCCCCGCACCGTGTTCCTGGGTGAAGTGCCCCGCGTGCGGCAGCTCGACCGGGGCCGGACACCCGCGGATGACCCGGGAGAGCGCGTGCATCACCGGCGCCCCCAGCACCGGATCCTGCAGGCCGATCGCCATGAAGGACTGGCCGCTCCAGCGCTCGCGGAAAAACTCGGCGGCCCGCTGCGACTCCGCCACGCCCTCCATGCCCGGCTCCACCGGCACCAGCGCCGGGAAGCGCCGCACGCCGGCCCGGTAGCGCGCATCCGGGAACGGCGCGTCGTACGCGGCCGCCTCCTCGTCCGACAGCCCGGGCACCGAGCGTTTCATCAGCGCCGCGATGTCGAAGTCGGGTTTCGTGGCGACGAAAGCCTTCCAGGCGTCGAAGCCCGGCCCCGGCGACCGGCCGATGCCGAGTCCCGTGTTCATCACGACCAGCCGGTCGATGCGCCCGGGGAATTCCATCGGCAGCGTGAGGCCGAGCAATCCGCCCCAGTCCTGCACGACCAGCGTGACGCGCTCGAGGGCCAGCGCCTCGATGAACCGGAGCAGCATCCCGCGGTGGAAGCCGAAGGTGTAGACCGCGTCGTCCACCGGTTTGTCGGAGCGGCCGAAACCGAGGAAATCCGGCGCGACCACGCGATGCCCCGCCGCGGCGAAGACCGGGATCATCTTGCGGTAGAGATAGCACCACGTCGGCTGGCCGTGCAGGCACAACACCGTGCGTCCGCTGCGGGGGGCCGGGTTCTCATCCAGGTAATGGACGCGCAGGCCCGCGTAGCCGGCGAGCCCCTCGATGTAGTGCGGTGCAAAATCGTACCCAGGCAGGTTGGCGAACCGCGCGTCGGGCGTGCGCAGCGCTTCGAGCGGTGAGGACATGCGACGGGAACTCCGGGCGTGCGTTGACGGGGCGGTAGCCTAGCACTAGCTCTCGGGACGCACGCATTCGGCAGGACGCCAATGCCACAACAGCCCCGGGGCAACGAAGCCCCTACGAGAAAGCGGAGGATCGTGCAATGACTGTCAGGTGGAGATTCCTTGCAATGGCGCTCCTGGGTGCATCGGCCACCCTGCAGGCAGCGGCGGGAACGTCAACCGCACGCTGCCCGGCGACGGGCAGAACGCCTGTTACGGTGAGTCCGGCGCCGTTACCTGGATCGACCCGACCGGCGCCAACGCGAGTGCCAGCACGGGCCTCGGGCCGAGGGCGCACCTGCGCTGATCCGCGTCGATGCCGGCGGCGCGCAGACGGCGGTCCATGGCCAGCTGTTCTATCCAGGCGGGGTGGCGATCGGCGCGGACGGTGCAGCGTACGTGACGAACTTCGGGATCGCCGCAAATCAAGCGGGCCCGCAGGCAGCGAGCCTGCAGGCCCTCGTCATTTCACCTTCGCGCGCGGTTACGGCTGGACAGCCGCCACCTTCGCGGCGGCCGGCTTCGCCCAGTTGAGCGCCGCAAGCTCGCCCTGGCGCGCGTAGTCCACCGCCTCGCCGAGCACCATCGCCGCCTCCTGTGGCGCGTGGAAGCCCATGGAGTTCTCGGCCGCGATGAAGTCGAGCCGCCACTGCGCCTTGCGCTGCAGCTCGAGCGCCGGCGCCAGCTGCTCCTCGGTCGCACCGGCCGCCTTCGCCGCCTGCACCGCGTCGAGCAGCGCCACGATCGCCGTCCCGCCACGCTGCAGCAACTCGAAGTTGCGCGTCTGGATCACGTCGACGCGCGCCAGGATCTCCTCCTCGGAGAAGTGGTGGCAGGTCTGGCAGGCACGGTTCACGTTCAGCAGCGGGCTGCGCACCCAGTGGTCGGAGACCTTGGACGCGCCGTCGCGCATGTAGGGCATGTGGCAGTCGGCGCAGCCGACGCCGCTCCGCGCGTGCACGCCCTGGCTCCACAGCTCGAACTCGGGATGCTGCGCCTTCAGGACCTTCGCGCCGCTCTCGGCGTGCTTGTAGTCGAAGAACTGCTCGCCGTCCGGGAACTTCGTCTCGTTCCAGAACTTCTCCGTGTCGGATGCGCGCAGGCCCTTCCCCCACGGGAAGGTCAGCGGCATCTTGGTCGAGCAGTAGTACTCGACGTGGCACTGGCCGCAGACGTAGGAGCGCATCTCGGTGCGCGAGCCGTCGACGTTCGGATCGTACGGCTTCTCGCGCGAGCCTGCGCGCCACTGCTCGATGGTCGGCAGGTGCGGCACGGGCGCGTCGGAGGCGGCGAGCGCCTGGATGCCGTTCAGGAATCCGGGTCGCGTGACGCGCAGCTGCATGGTCTTCGGGTCGTGGCAGTCCACGCAGGAGACCGGGTGGGCGTGACCCGACTCGTGCAGCTTCGCGTTCAGCTCCTGGTAGGAGTACTTGTAGCTCTCCTCGAAGCCCTTCATCGCGTCGCCGCCGCCGAGCTCGCGATAGAGCGGCATGAGCGAGGCGTGGCAGTGCAGGCAGGAACCCGACTGCGGCTTGGTGAGGCGCTCGGTCTGCTCCTGGTCCACGAGCATGTAGGCATGGCCGCGGCGGTCGCGGTAGTCGATCGAGAACGCGTAGCCGAGGAACATGCGCTTCAACCACGGGTCGCGCTCGATCTTCTCGTCGGGCAGCGCCTCGCTGCCGCCGTGCCCGCCGAAGCGCGTGCGCGTGGTGATCGCGGTGCGCTGGTAGGAATCGTACTGCTTCGGCCAGTTGACGCCCCATTGCGACGGGTCGGTCGTGTCCTCGGTGACCTCGACGAGCCGCACGAACGGCGTCTTCGCCTCGGTCTTGCGCTCGTTGATGTTGATCAGCAGCGCGGTGACCGCGGCGGTGATCGCCGCCACGACGAGCACGATGCCGATGGTCGCCGGAAGGGACCAGCCTTTCTGCAACTTCTTCATGATTCACTTCCCTCGATCTCGTCCACCCGCTCGGGACCGCCGAGTCCCGTCGTCTCGCCATGGCCCACGCCGGAATGGCAGTGCACGCACTGCACCTCGTCCGGCTCCCCGTTGACGCCGCCGATGAGCTCGTGCACCAGGTCCCCGTGGCAGGCGAGGCAGTTCGCCTGCAGGATCCGCGCGTTCTTCGGCTTGATCATGATCGGCTCGTGGAAGTCCTGGAACGTGAACCCCCTGGAGTGGTGGTAGCCGTTCTCGCCCTTGGCGATGTACTTGCCGATGAAATCGTGCGGCAGGTGGCAGTCGATGCACTTGGCGACCGCGTGGTGCGAGCTCTTCTGCCAGCTGTCGTACTGCGGCCGCATGATGTGGCAGTTCACGCAGGCCTTCGGATCGGTGCTCAGGTAGGAGAAGCCCTCGGCGTAATGGAAGGTGAATGCGCCGACGCCGATCAGCACGCCCGCCAGTACCGCGAGCAGGGTGATTGCTCCCGCACCCGACATGGACCGTCCCGCTGATCCGTTTCGCTGCATCGCCAACCCGCTCCCGGTGGCCGCGACTTCAACCGCCATTCTAGGCAGGTGCGCTGCCCCGTGGATCACCCATGAGGGTATTCCACTATGCGTCCGGGCACCCGCGAGGAAGCTAGTCGTCGCGGTGCAGGTCGAGATCCGCCATCGCGGCCGGGTCGCCGAGCGGCTCGAGGTGCGTGAACACCGTGACCGGCTGCAATGCGCGGCGCACATCGGCCTCGAGGCGCTCGAGCAACTCGTGGCCGCGCTGCACGGTCCATTCCGGCGGCACCAGCACGTGCAGCGAGACGAAGCGGCGCGCGCCGGATTGCCGCGTGCGCAGCGCGTGGTACTCGATGCCCTGGTCGACGTACGGCTGCAGCACCTGCTTGAGCAGCGTCACGTCCTCGGGTGGCAACGCCGCATCCATCAGGCCCGCGACCGACCCGCGCAGGATGCGCGCACCGGTCCAGACGATGTTGGCGGCCACCGCAAGCGCCACCAGCGGATCGAGCCACAGCCAGCCGGTCAGGACCACGGCGCCCACCCCGACCACGACGCCGGCCGAGGTCCACACGTCGGTCATCAGGTGATGGGCGTCCGCCTCGAGCGTGGCCGAGCGGTGCGTGCGACCGGCGCGCATCAGTACCGTCGCCACGGCGAAATTGAGTGCCGCCGCCACGACCGACACGGCGAGGCCCAGGCCCACCTGCTCGAGCGGGCGCGGATCCAGCAGCCGGTCGACGGCGGCGACCGCGATGCTGAGCGCCGCGATCAGGATCATTGCGCCCTCGACGCCCGCCGAGAAGTACTCTGCCTTGCCGTGGCCGTAGGCGTGGTCCTCGTCCGCCGGGCGCGCCGCGACCGTGAGCATGGCGAGCGCCATAAGCGCACCGGCGAGGTTGACGAAGGACTCGAGCGCGTCGGACAGCAGGCCCACGGAGCCGGTGAGCAGGTAGGCCCAGCCCTTGAGCGCGATGGTGGCGATGGCCGCGGCGATCGACAGCCAGGCGTAGCGGGTGAGGGACGGGGAGTTCATGGCGCGGCCTGTGGCATACGTTAACATGGCCGGAATTTCGCCGGCCGCCCCCGGCAGGAGACGCGACGCGCATGCAGACCTTCACCGCCGGGATGAACTCGCTCAACTCCTTCGTCTGGGGACCCGCGATGCTGGTGCTGATCCTCGGCACCGGCCTGTACCTGCAGATGCGCCTCGGCTGGATGCCGATCCGGCGCATCGGCAGCGGCCTGCGCATGGTCTGGCGCAGCCGCGAGGGCGACGGCGAGCACCACGGCGAAGTGAGCCCGTTCTCGGCGCTCATGACCTGCCTCGCGGCGACGATCGGCGTGGGCAATATCGCGGGCGTGGCCACCGCCATCGCGCTCGGCGGCCCTGGCGCGGTGTTCTGGATGTGGATGACCGCGCTGGTCGGCATGGCCACCAAGTACGCCGAGGTGGTGCTCGCCGTGCATTACCGGGAGCGGGACGAGCACGGCCGCTGGGTCGGCGGCCCGATGTACGCGATCAGGAACGGGCTCGGGCGCAAGTGGGCGTGGCTCGGTACCGCTTTTGCGGTGTTCGGCGGTCTCGCGGGTTTCGGCATCGGCAACATGGTGCAGTCGAACAGCATCGCGGCGGCACTGCAGGGCTCGTTCGGCCTGGACCCGTCCGTCACCGGCCTCGTGCTGCTGGTGCTCACCGGTGCCGTGGTGCTCGGCGGCATCAAGCGCATCGCCGCGGTGGCCGAGTGGCTGGTGCCGTTCATGGCCGTCGGCTACATCCTGGCCGCGCTCGTCGTGCTGGTGGTGCATGCCGCCGACGTGCCGGCTGCGTTCATGATCATCGTGCGCAACGCGTTCACGCCGACGGCGGCCGTCGGCGGCTTCGCGGGCGCGGCCGTCATGGCCGGCATCCGCTACGGCGTCGCGCGCGGCATCTTCTCGAACGAGGCGGGACTCGGCACCGCCGGCATCGCGCAGG
The DNA here is from genome assembly GCA_963706535.1 of uncultured Gammaproteobacteria bacterium. Lineage (GTDB taxonomy): Bacteria > Pseudomonadota > Gammaproteobacteria > Steroidobacterales > Steroidobacteraceae > RPQJ01. Next base: position 42,797 of record CAVPMU010000005.1, on the reverse strand, counting down.
CCGCGGGCATGAGCGCGAGCCCGGTGCGCAGCGGCCTGATCGGCATGATGGGTACTTTCTTCGACACGATCGTCGTGTGCTCCATGACAGGGCTCGCGATCGTGGTCTCGGGTGCATGGACCAGCGGCAAGACCGGCGCGGCCCTCACGCAGCTCGCGTTCCAGAGCGCCATGCCCGGTGTAGGAGACGAGATCGTGGCCATCGCGCTCGCAGTGTTCGCGCTCACCACGATCTTCGGCTGGTCGTATTACGGCGAGCGCTGCTGGCAGTTCCTGGTCGGGCCGCGCGCGATCAAGCCCTATCGCGTGCTGTGGACGATGGCGGTGTTCGTCGGCGCCGTGACGCACCTCGACCTCGCGTGGACCATCGCCGACACGCTGAACGCGCTGATGGCCGTGCCGAACCTCGTAGCGCTGCTCGCGTTGTCCCCGGTCGTCGTGCAGCTCACGCGGGAACGGCTCGCCGCCGTACTGGCCGCGAGTCGCGAGCCCGCCTAGTCTTCCCGTTTCATTGAGTTCAGACCTCCTGACATGGCGCATCGAGAAGATGCGGCGGTTTCGGTGCTGCTCAAGGAGCTGAGGCAGCGACCGGTACGGTGCTGCGTTGGACCGGGGAGCCGGGGAAGGCGAGACCGAGGCGCGGTGGCGGACGCACGGCGAAGCGGATGCGCAGCTCGCTGTCGCAAACTCGGATGTCTCCCGCGGCGGCGAACGGCTCATGCAGCAGTGTGCGCCCCTCTTGCTCGGCACGGGCATAGTGAGGCTGCAGCGAGGCAAGCAGATCGCTCTCGACCTGGTAGGCGACCATCTTGACGATATCGGTCGGGTGCTTGCGCTCGGTGGCGAGCTCGGCGCGGGCGGCACGGATCTGCTTGTCCAGCGCGCGGCGCTCGGGGTTGGGAATCGTACGGGTGGAGTCTTCCGGTTCGATCCGATAGTCCACGAGCGCATCGAGGAGGAACTCCTCACGCATGTACTTGAAGAAGTTCTCCTGTCGCCAGCGATCGAACATGCGGCAGGCCACCTCGATGTCACGCAGGTCCCACCGATTCGTGATCACGCGAGTTTGATGTCCGTTGTCGCACAAGCGCGTGACCTGCCTCAGTCGCCGCTTGCCCTTGAGGAAGCGCACCGGCTGATCATGCGGGTCATAGCTCACCCAGCGTCCGTCGAGCTTGGCGCGGCGATGAACAAAGCGCCGCTGGTTGATGAGGCGGCCCCTGCCTTTGCGAAAGGTCAGGATGTCAAAGCCGTCCTCGATCATCGTGTGGAACAGCTTCGGACTCCACCCACCGCGGCCCAAGACGATGGTCGCGCGTCGCTCGCCAATGACGCCGCGCACCTCTCGAAGCAGATTGGGAAAGGCTTTGGTCAACGCGGCATTGACGTCCCCGGTAATCACCAGCAGCGGATCACCGGTGCGATCGTTGAGCCAATGGTCGGTGGTCGCCGGCATCGCCGGATGCCGGCGCGCCGGTGTGTTCGGCATCGTCGCCAGCGCAAGCTGCTCCACCTCCCCGCACGTCGACGGCCCCACCAGCTTCCTGATGGCTTTCTCGTTGACGCCCAGCCGTTGCGCGATCGCCCGGTTGCTCGACCCCTCGCTCTTGAGTCTTGCGATACTTCGCAGCCGCTTGCCGGACACACGGCGTCGACCGCGACGCCAACCCTCTTCCCGTCCCAGCCCCACCATCCCGCTCTGCGCGAAACCCGACTCGACCAACAACACCATCGCATACGCCTCGGCCACTGCATCACCGGCACGGTAGTGATGCCCCGGCAGCCCTCTTACGAGGATCACTGTTCCACTGGCTTACCCATGCCTCCATCGCCCATGTCATCAACGCAGGACCGACAGGCTGCTGGCGTCGATAGTCAGGTCAACTGCTTTTCGTAAACCCGGTAGGTCTTGTAGGCGACGCAGCCCAGCGACTCGATCATTCGCCGCATTGGCCTGTTGTCTTCAAGTATCCACGACAGCTCGACCTGCTCAATGCCGCGCAGCCGGGCAGCATTGCGCATGCTGTCAATGATGAGGAACGGCACCAACCCGGCACGCAATCCGCCGCTGTAGCTGCGTTTGACGCCCATCAACGGCACGCGGGCGGTAGCGATACCGCGTTTCAGGCGCAACAGCAGTTTGAGCCAGTTGAATGGCAGCAGACGGCCATTGAAGTCACGGATCGCCTCGTTGAGATTCGGCAGCATGATGCCGAAACCAATCGGCTCGCCATTCATCTCGACGATCGCGGCCAAGCGCGGATCGAGCAGCGGCCTCAAACCTTTGGCCATGTGTCTGAACTCAGCCTTGGTGAACGGGACGAAACTCCAGTTCTCGCTCCAGGCATCGTTGAAGATCTCAAGGACGGTGTCGAACTCCGCTTCGTAACGGCTCATGTCCAGATGGCGGACCGTCATCCCTCCCGGCTCATGGCGATCGATCAGCTTACGCGCCGCAGCGGGCAGGTCCTGGACGAGGTCATAGAGATAAGCAATGATATCCTTCGCCTTCGCATAGCCCTGTCCTTCAATGTGTGCCGCGGCGTAGCGCGGATCGTGCGACATGAAGATCATCGGCGGCGTGTCGAAGCCGTCGATCAGCAGTCCGGTCTCTTCATTGATCGAGAGGTTGAACGGCCCCCGCACGCGAGACTTGCACTTGGCGCGGAGCCAGGATTCTGCGGCGGCGAACAGCGCCGCGAACACTTCCGCATCGTCCTCGCCCGCGATCAGCCCGAAGTGGCCGACCTCCGGCTCCTTGACCAGGCGGTCAATTTGAGCGCTGATGCGGCCGACATCGCGGCCGTCGCGCACGGCGATGAAGAACTGCGCCTCGGCATGCTCGAAGTAAGGATTCTTACCGGGTGTGAAAGCGTCGCGCCGCTCGATCTCGAGCGGTGGGACGTTACGCGGATCGGCGGCATACAGCCGCGCCGGCAGTCGGATGAAACGGCTCAATTGAGCAGGTGTGTGGACAGCCACGATTTCGACAGAACTCATTCCGGCCTCTCTTTTTGTCGGCGCCCAGGGCAGAGAAAGCCGAGCCTCAGCGTGCGCCAGCCGTGCCACGCGAAGGTCAGGCCTTGCCAGGCGGTGACGAAGAAGAAACCCGCGGGTCCGACTCCCGCGAGCAGCGCCGCCGCCATGATCGTCATCGTGATATTCCGGCGCGCGATGATGCTGCGGACGCGCTCGTCGAGACGAGTTGACGAGTGCAGCGCATGGCCGAGTCGGAACCTGGCGACGCCGAGCACGATGCGGTCGGCGATGTAAAAGACCGTCAGCCAGATCGCCGCTGCATAGAGCGGATCGCCGGCGTGCGCGCCCAAGCCCAAAGCCCAGGCAAAGTACCAGAATGGCGGGTGCACGTAGTCGAGGCCGTGATCAAGGACGTTGCCGATCTTCGAATCTGTCAGCGTCAACCGCGCGACCTTGCCGTCGACGCTGTCCAGCACGCTCATCACGTAGGCACAGGCGAAGCCGGCCAGCCAGTTTCCGCCGGCGAACAGCGGCACCGCGGCGAAAGCACAAATGATCGATGCCACCGTCACGGCGTTCGGATGGATATGCCAGCGTGCGCAGAACAGCACTGCGGGCCAGACCAGCGGCGGATAGACGTAGGCGGTCAGCAGGTCAGTCGAGCCCTTGTAATTGTCCCAGAACAGTTGCTTCTCGAGCCGGCGCCGCGTCGCGGCGTCATCGACGCGGTACAGCCAGTACGGCAGCGAGCGCCGCAGCTTGTCGATGTAGGCCGGGAACGCCTGCTCATCGAGCTTCGCGATAACGCCGGCGCGCAGCAGAGCGTCGGCGACGGTGGCAAGATCGGCCGCATCGCGTGGAATCGCGTCGACCGCCACCGAATCAACGCAAAAGGCCACTGCGCGCTCGGCGCCATCACCGCACGCTGCGACGCATGGCCGGGCAACAGCGGCGAGAAAACCGATCAGTCTCGGATCGACAACGGTGGCACCATCGAGCACTACCAACCGATCCGTCGCAGCAAGCGCTTGGCGCAGGCGCTCGCCGGTCGGGGCGGTATCAATATCCACGCGCGCGCCCGGCCAATTCACGCTCATGCTCGTCGGGCCGGAGATCGTCACCCGGGCGCCGTCGAGAACCGTGCCGGGGCTCCGCCGCAAACGCTCCAGCGGCGCGATGCCGAACAGGCTTTGGGCGCGCGCCAGGCCGCCGCCGTCAATCCACAGATCCGTCTTGAGTTTCATTTCCCGTCGCAAGCGCTCAATTGCGCCAGGCCTATCAAGGTGAATAGTACGGGCGCCGTCAGCGCCGCCGCCAACGCGGGCAAGCGGCTGCCCGTGCCCAGTGCCGACATGATGCCGTCACAGAGCAGGAAGCCGAGTCCGAGTGCCAACGCAAGCAGCATGCGAGTGCCGCCGCCGCGCTCCAGTATGGTTGCCGACGGCACCGCGAGCAGCAGCATGATGAAGATGCCCAGCGGTGCGGTGAACATGCGCAGTAGCACAGTCTGGTAGTAGCTGAGAGGCTGTCTCCCGACGCGGTCGCCGACGATGACATCGGCCAGCATAACGCTGGACATGTGCGGCTGCGGCAGCTCGAGCCGCACCACGTCTTCGGGGCGCAGATTGGTCTGCCAATTCCGCTGCTTTTCCTGCACCCAGCTCGCGACGCCGTTGTCGATGTGCAAATCCCGGATGCCATCGAGCAACCATTGATGGCCGGTCCACTCGGCGCCACGCGCAATCGTCCGGACCGCCAGCAGGCCGTCGTCGCCACGCAGATAGATGCGCAGACCGCGAAGATGCCGGCCATCGGCGCTGCCGCGATCGAACGCAACCGGGCCGGTACTGGTATGCATCCACTGCGGCTCGGACGGATTCTCATCCAACGGCGCGGTGGAGTCCCACCAGACTTTGAGCTCCGCCTCGGCCAACGGCAGTACGTTCTGCGACAAACCAAACTGCACCGTCGCGAGCAGCAGCGGCACCGGCAGCAGGTGTCCCAGCATGCGTGTCAGGCTGACGCCGGCCGTACGCATTGCGATGATTTCCCGATTGCGCGCCATCGCATAAAACGCCGACATCCCGCCGAGCAGCGATGCCAACGGCAATGCCACGGCCAATTCACTCGGCAGGCGCAGCAGGGCGTAGCGCGCAACGCCGGCAAGACCGAGATTGCGATTGAGGATCTCGGTGGTGACATCTAGGAGTTCCAGCACCTGCATCAGTCCCGTCAGCACCGCGATCAGCGCCAGCGTTTGCCCGGCGACACGCCGCCGCAGATAGTTCCCAAGCACACCTCTCATGACTTGCGCTTCTTCTGCATCAGGTGCAAGCCTTCGAAGGCGACTTCGATTGCGGCGACCGCGCGGACGACCGGGTTGTCGCCGGGCGCTCTCAGGCTGCTCCGGAACAGCCAGATGCCGAGCAGGCCAAACAGCGCAAAGGGCGTCCATACCGCAGGCAGGGCCGCCGCGCGTCCGCTTTCCGCGAGGCTTTCACCGAACTGCAGGCTTTGATTCAATGCCAGCAGGGCGAGGACAGCGAATACCGTGCCGTGCGCGCGCCGACCACGCTTGACGGCCATGCCGAGCGGCAGCGCCAGCAGTGGCAGCAGCGGCGGCAGCAATATCCGAGCAAGGCGACCCTGAAGCTCACCAGCGCGCTCATGATCTTCGCTCGCGGCGTCATTGCCGCTGCCCGTCGCCCTCCCTTGCCAGAGCTCCGGCAGCGTCAGCTCCCGAACCGACTGGCCACGTGCCCGGTAGGGCGGCGGGGTGGCCGCAAAGTCTTCGTCGATGCGGCCTTCCGCAAAACGCATGGTGGATATGCCGCCGTCGGCATTGTCGCGGAGGATCATCCCGTCGCTGAGCTCGAGCAACAGGCGCGTACCATCCGTGGACGACACCAGCCGGCCGCGCTTTGCAGTGATGACTTCCTCGCGGCCTTGGAAGCTGCGCTCGACGAATACGCCTTGCAGCTGGCGGCCATCACTGCCGACGGCATCGGCAGTGAGCGTGAACCCATGGACGGTTCTGACGAAGCGGTTGTCCTCGACGCGTGCATTCCAGGCGGCCTGCGCGGCAGTGTGGGCGGCGACGTGATACGCATAACGGGAGAGCGGCTGCAGATAGCCGAACAGGTAGAAATTGAAGACGCCAAGCAGCGCAGCGACGGCGAAGTACGGGGTCGCCACGCGAGCGATCGAGCGGCCGGTGGCCAGCATCACATCGAGTTCGTTGTCGTCGCTGAGCCGGGCGACAGCCATGAAGATCGCCGCGAAGAATGCAGTCGGTACCGCCAGACCAAGATAGTGTGGAACCAGCGTAGCTGCCATCGTGAGCACCACGGAAAGTGCGGCGCCGCTGGCGGCTGCCATGTCGAACAGCCGCAGCAGGCGCTCAAGCAGCTGCGCCAGCAGGAGCACGCCGAGCGACAGCGCCAGCGGACCGGCGAGCGATCGCAGCGTGTACAGATCGAGCCGATCGGGAATGAACCGCGGGATAGGCACGGACGGTCAGTATCCGGCGCGCAACCACGCTGCGCGCAGGCTTGCGAGCAGCGCGTCCCGAACAGTGGCGTCCGGCGTTATCGCGACGTCCAGGACCGGCACGCCCGGCCAGCCCGCATCGGGAAACTCGGTGCCCGAAAACTTTCGCACGTCGGCATAGCGCGGAATGACGTGAAAGTGCACGTCCGGATCGACCATCATCAGCATCAGGTAATTGATGCGCTCATAGGCCACCACATCTCGCAGCATGGTCTCGACGCAGCGAATTACACCCTGCAGGCCGGCGAAGGCGTCGGCACTGAGCGCGGAGAATGCTTGCACCGGCTCGCGGCAGACCAGAACCAGTGACCCCAGCGTCGGCTGTTTGGGTCGCAGCAGAACGGTCCAATGTGCGGTTTGCGCGATGCGCGTGGTCGGATCGCCGAACCTGGTTTCGGTGGAATTCGCCATTACTGCTCGGCTCCCCATATGTGAACGCTCGGTGCAGCGCCTTACGGCGCAAGGCCGGGATGTACTTCATCGATGCCTTTTCCCCTGCTCGTCGTGGCGGACCGCGGCAAACAGAGTTCGTAGCAAGCAGTATCGACGAAGGCCTGTTCGGCGACCGACCACCGCCGCACCAACACTTCAGCGTGCGGCGACGCGCCCGTCGCCAGCAGGGACATCCGGTGCCAGCGCGCCCCTTCGTCACGCGGATTCGGCAACGCCGACGATGATGGCACGCACAGGCAGGGAATCGGCCCGTGCGGACCTGGAACGGTGTCAAGTCGCGCGTGACGAACGTGACCATGAAGTACCAGCTCAGCACCGGCGCGTCGTAGCACGCCGCGCAACTCGGTGCGGTCGGCCAGCGCCTTGCGCCCGTTGATGGCGTGCTCGGCGACTGGATGATGTAGCAATACCACGCGCGTGCGGCCGGAGGCGCCTTCGGCGACCAAGATCGATTCCAACCGGGCCAGCTGTTCCAGGCCGAGACGGCCGCGCGCCAAGAGCGGAGCGCACGGCCGCGCCGAATTCAAACCAATCAGTGCCAGGCTGTCGCGATGGTGGACGTAGGGCCAGCCGTTCCCGGCGTGCGTCCACGCCGACCATTTCCCGAGACCGTCGGCCTCGGCGACGTCTACCAGCGCATCGTGATTGCCCGGGACCAGGCTGATGCGCTCAGACGGGGCCAGCCCGGTGAGCCAGGCGGCCGCCTGTCGGAATTCACCAGGCAGTGAGAAATTGGTGATGTCCCCCGTGATTACAATGTGGTCCGGCTGCTGCGCGCGAAGGTCGGCGGCGAGCGCATCGATGATCTCCGGGCGCTGCACCGCGCGCCGGCGCCGCCACGACCAGACACTGAGCTGACGTTTGGAAAACCGCTGGGCGGCAGAGAGCTGCGGATCGAACGACAGGTGCAAGTCCGAGATATGCGCAATCGTCAAGGCGTTCATCGATAATGTCGACCCGTTTCCCGAACGTTCCGATCATGCCATACGCCCCGGTCCACCTTCAGCCCTCGCGGAAGCCTGCTGTGCCTACCACGGCCGGCGATGTCGTCGGACATTCCGAGCTGCGCATCTGGGGGTTACCCTCGTCGGTGCGGCTGCGCCGCCAGCTCGCCCGCACCGGTGCCACGGATGACTTCAACGCCGCGACGCGCCTGGTGCTACTGCGAGCCGACTGGGTCTACGACGAAACGATCGTCCGAGGACTGGTCACGAGCCAGCACGAACTCGCGCTGATCACGGCGCGGGGTCAATGCATCGCACTTGTGGTACCGCCCGCGCGCCGCGCCGAAGTCGCGCCGCTGCTCACGGCGGGTCACGCACCTGCCGATCTACACACGTTCGCGCCGGCGCAGATTGCCGATGGCTACAACGATACGCTACGCAAGCGCGAGCCGCCATACCAGATGCCGTTGACGGCTGAGACTCTGCCGGCCATCGAAGCGCGCATCTTCCGTGGCGCTTACAAGGGTGTCACGGATCTGGTCACGCTGTACGTGTGGCCACGTCCGGCGCGAGCAGTGACGCGCATCTGTGCGAACCTCCACATCACGCCCAACATGGTGACCAGCGCCAGTCTGGTGCTGGTGGTGGCGGCGATGGCGGCGTTCTGGCGAGGCCATTTCCTGCTGGGGCTGCTGGCCGCCTGGTCCATGACCTTCCTCGACACTGTCGACGGCAAGCTGGCGCGCGTGACCCTGCAGTCGTCAAAGTTCGGCAATGTCTTCGATCATTCGATCGATCTGATTCATCCGCCGTTCTGGTGGTGGGCGTGGATCGTCGGCTTGACCGCCGCCGGCCGGCCGCTGCGACAGGCATCTCTGGTGCTGACGGTGATCATCGCTGGTTACGTGCTGCAGCGGATCGAGGAAGGACTGTTCATGGTCTTCTTCAAGATGGACATGCATGTCTGGCAGCGCTTTGACAGCCGGCTGCGGCTGCTCACCGCGCGGCGTAATCCGAATCTGCTGATCCTCACTCCCGCGGCACTGATCGGTCGCCCCGACTGGGGCATCGCCGCAGTTGCCGTCTGGGTTGCGCTCTGTCTTGTCATTCACGCCGTGCGACTCGGCCAGGCAGCGCTGGCACGGCGCCACGGGCCGCTGCGTTCGTGGCTGGCGAATTGAGACGTGATCGTTGACGGTGATGGCGTGAACGCCGAACTCCTGAACCGGCTGATTGACGCTGAACTGCGCCGCCCGACGCCGTTGCCGATTGCGGCGCTTGCCGAACAACTTGCGCAGCGTGGCGGCGGCCATGCCGCAGCGGTGCTGTTCTATGGCTCGGCTCTGCGCAGTGACGCACTCGACGGTGTGCTCGACTTCTACATCCTGCTCGATCGCGTCAGCGCCTGGCCGGGGCCACGCGCGGCGGCGGCCGCCAACCGCCTGCTGCCGCCGAACGTCGGCTATTGCGAAGGCGAAGTCGCAGGGCAAAGGCTGCGCGCAAAGTACGCTGTGATGAGCGTCCGGCAGTTCCAAAGCGGCATGTCGGCAAAAACGCTCGACACGACGCTGTGGGCGCGCTTCTCGCAGCCCTGCGTTTGCGTTTGGGCACGCTCGGATGCCGATCGCGAAACCGCGGCCGCAGCAGTCAGGGAAGCGGTTGTCACCGCCGCATGCTGGGCCGCGCAATTGGGTCCATCAACGGCTGCCGCCTCCGAGTTTTGGCGCGCGCTGTTCGCGCGCACCTATGCCGCCGAGCTGCGCGTCGAAGGCCCAGAACGCGGCGGCGATATCGTCGACCGGGATGCCGCCCGCTACAACCGCCTGCTGCCCACGGCTTGGCGCGTAGCCGGCATCGACTACGAAGTACTGGCGAATGGCCAACTCGCACCGCGTCTCGACGCCATTGCGCGCCGCGCGGCGGCGCGCCGCTGGGCGCGGCGTCAGTGGCTTGGCAGGCCGCTCAACATGCTGCGCCTGTTGAAGGCAACGGTTACGTTCGATGGCGCAATGGACTACGTCGCGTGGAAAGTCGAGCGTCACAGCGGAGTTCGAATCGAAGTCTCGACATGGCAGCGGCGCTTTCCGCTGCTGGCGGCACCGGGGCTGTACTGGCGGTTGCGCAAACGCGGCGTGCTGCGCTGATGCCGACTGCATCGGTATCAGGTCAACAGCGAAGCTCGGACACGCGGCAGCAAACCCGCGGCGCGGTACCAGGCAACGGCGTCCGCGAAGCCGGCATCGAGTGAAAAACGCGGAGTCCAGCCTGGCACCTGCGCCCGTTCATCGTCTGTCACCGACCAGTCGAGGTGGCGCAGCTCGCGCAGCTTCTGTGAGTTCAGCATGCTGGCTGCGCCGAAACCGCGCCCGATGTCGCCTGCCACAGCGACTGTGCGCAGCAGTGCGCCCGGCGCATGGAAGAGCCGCGGCCGCGCATTTCCAACCGCGCGTGCGGCTGCCGTGAAAATCTCGTCCCAACGGTAACCGGTCGGGCGGGCGTCGGCCGCCGTAAGCACCGCGGCATGGGGTGCGTTGCCCGCGAGCGCGACGATCAGGTTCACCAGGTCGTCGACGTGGATCATTGCGGAGCGCGCGTCAGTCGGGCCGGGGAGCGGCACCCACGTCCATTGCGCAAGCTGAAAAAGCACCAACGTCTCGCGATCGCCTGGACCATAGACCGGCGGTGGGCGCAGCACAGTGGCCCGGGTGCCGGCGATTTCGCGCACGGCGTCCTCACCAGCCCGCTTGCTCGCTGCGTAGTCGGACAGTCGCGGCTCGCGCGCCGCCAGGCTCGACACGAGAAGGAAATGCGCCGTCGGCGCGACCTGCGCGGTGATGGCGGCGAGTGCAGCAGCGCCGTCGCGGTTGACGGCGAAGAACTGGCTGCGCCGCGCAGCCTTGATGAGACCGGCGAGATGAATCACAACGTGCGCTTCCTCGACGAGACGTTCGAGCGCGACACTGTCGCCGAGATCGCCAGCCACCACTTGCGGCCGGAACATTCTCCATTCGGGTACCACCGGATCGCGACGCAGCAGCAGACGCACGCGCCACCCGGCTAGCGCCAGCGCCGGCGCAAGACGGCGGCCGATGAAGCCAGTGGCGCCGGTGACGGCGACTAGCGGCGCGCTGGCGGAATCCGGCATGCCGGTCGAAAAAGCAGGAGTCACGCTGATCGGGACATGGTGTTCAAGGCGAGGGCGCCGCCAGCGGGAATTTCCGCCAGCGCCGATACTGCCAGCTCCACAGCTGCGGACGTTCCAGCACCTGACGCTCAATCACTCGCAGCAGGTTCTCGGTGTCGCCTTCGACGGTGCCGTGCGGCGTCCACGGAACAGGAGGCTCGATCACGAAATGCCAGACCGGTTCCGCAGCCACCGTCACCAGCGGCAGGATCGGCGCGCCGGTGCGCCGCGCGAGGTGCGCGGGACCGGCTGGCATTGGCATGTCCTTGCCGAGGAATCGCATAGGCAAGCCATCCTTCGCTGACTTGACACCCTGGTCGATCATCACGAACAGGATACGGTTCTGGCGTAATGCACGGAGCATGTTGGCATAGGCCCTCACCGCCTGATTCGCGAGGATGCCCTCGACGCCGTACCGAGGGAGGCCGCGCGCGAAGAGGTCGGCGGACATCATTCGCGATTGCCGGTAGACGATCGTCACGGGCCAGCCCGCACCGGCAAGCTGCGCGGCAGCCAGCAAGGTATTGCCGGAATGCGTCGCGAGCAGGATTGCCCCGCCGCCGCGCGCCGCTTCGAGCTCGCTCAGGCCGTCGATCCGGCACACCTCTCGAAGCCTCTCGGCGTCGAGTTTGCGATCCAACATCGCCACGACTTCGAATACGGCGACCGCGTGGAAGCGGTACGCCTGCTGCAACTGGCGGACGACCAGCGGGTCACCCGGTGCGCGGTTCTGCAACAGCGCAAGATCACGCAGGCAGCGCCGACGGTCCTTTCCTCCAAAGCGGTATTGCATGGCGCCAAGTGCCGCGCCAAGCCGGCGCGTTCCAGCGAAGCTGCAGCAGCGCACCAGCGTGCGTGCAGCCAAGAACAACACGCGCCTTCGGCCGCGGCGCAGCGCGCGACGCCAGTCAGCCATGCGACGACACGCGGCTGACCGCCGCCGTTACCTGAGTGATCTGTCCGCCCGAGAGCCGGTACACCCGGTCGGCGACCTGGATCAACCGTTCCTGGTGCGCCACGGCCAGAATCGCAAGCCTGCTCTTCAGATGGCTCACCGTTTCAATCACGGCGTTCTGCGCTTCCGGATCGAGACTGCTCGTCGCTTCGTCGAGGATCAGCAGGCGCGGCTTGTGGATCAGCGCGCGGGCAATGGCCAGCCGCTGGCGCTGGCCGCCAGACAGGCGCGAACCGCCCTCGCCCACGCGCGTGCGCAGACCTTCCGGCATGGCTTCGACGAACGCGAGCGCATCGGCGGCGCGCAGCGCCTCACAGATCTCGTCGTCCGGAATCGATTCGCCAAGCGTCAGGTTGTAAGCCACCGATTCATCGACCATCACCGACTCCTGCGGCACATAGCCCACCTGCCGGCGCCAGGCACGCAGATTGATGTCGCTCAATGGCACGCCGTCGATGAGGATGCGCCCGGTATCCGGCTGCAGCAGGCCGACCACCAGATCGAGCAGCGTCGTCTTGCCGGCCCCGGAAGAGCCGACGATCACCGTCAGGCCGCAGGCCGGTACGTCGAAGGACTGCTGATCGAAGATGGGGCCGCCGCCTTCGTGCGCGAAGCTGACATCATCGAAGCTCAAGGAATGGGTCAGTGGCACGCAGCGCGTTCCGCCAACCGGCTCGCGCTCTGCGCGGGCGCTCTCGATCGCCTGGATCATCGACCAATACGCGCTGTCGCGAATGACGACCTGCTGGTAGGCCTTCTGGCCCTTCGAGAGATAGTTGACGACGCGCGCCAGCATGAACAGCATCACCACCACTTCCGCCATCGGTATCTTCAGGAAGGTGAGGCCGAGGAAGAAGCCGACGCCGACCATGATCGCCAGTAACGGCTCCTGCAGCGCCGCCAACGCCTCCTTGCTGATGACCTGGCGGCGCAACGCCCGCTCGAGCTGCCGGGTCTGGTCCGAAAGCAGGGCGTCGACGTGGTCCTCGCGCGCCATGGCCTTCAGCGGCTTGGCGGCCATCAGCTGCGCACTGATCACGGTAAGCAGCGACTTCTGCAGCTGCGTCTGGTGCTGGCCGGCGTGCCGCGACGAGCGGATCAGCGCGCGCATGACCAGTAGCAGCGCGCTGCCGGCGATCGCCGCAGCAAGTCCGGCCTGCAGCGATATCGACAGCGCGATGACGAAGTAGATGAATGAATTGAGCACCATCGCCGCCATCTCGGCGCCGTACTGGAATGCTTCCGAGGCGCGCTGGGCTTCGGTGGCGACAGCGTTCGACAGGCGACCGACCGATTGCTGCAGGTAGTGCCGCCAGCGCGAATTCATCACCGCACGGATGAGCGCCAGGCGCAGATCGGTGGCGATATGGGCGACGGCGTAGCCCACCTGGCGATTGGCGAGCAGCGACATCGCAGCCTTCAACGAAATCAGCGCGACGGCAATCAGCAGCAGGTTCAACGCGCTCGGCGCTACGCCGAAGAAGCCGATGACCTGCAGGGCTATGCGTTGTGGGGTCGACTGCGCGTCGTGAGCCTCGCCGGTCGCCAACGTCAGCATCGACAGCAGCATCGACATGCCGAGGCCGTCGAACAGGCCAGCGGCGACCAGCGAAACAAGCGCGAGCGCGCAGCGCGCCGGATAGGAGCGCACGAAGATGAAGAGCATGCGCAGCGCGCCGTGACCGTGTTCAGCTGGCGCAGGACCAGTGGACTCGCTCACGGCTGCAGGATGCGCAGATGCGGGCCGCCCCGGATCAGCACCGGACGGGCAGGATCGGTGTCGAACGTTTCACCATCAAGCGAATAGCCGCCCAGACCCATGACTTCGATGCAGTCGTAACTGCCGCTGAGATAACCGTCTTGCAGATTCATCTCCGGCGTAAAGTGACCGGTCAGCAATCCTGGCAAGCGGCGCCAGAAGCGCGTGGCCGCAGCCGTGACTGCAGTGACGCGTATGGCGCCCGGGCCGCGCTCGGCATAGGGATTGTACAGGCCGTGGCGATGCGACAGCGTCGTCGCTAACAGCACGCGGCTCGGGCCGCTCAGCAAATCGCCCGTGTCGGTGGCAATCCGCAGCTGCGAATACGGTGGCAGCGTACTGCGTCCGAGCATAACCCGCACGGCCAGCTTGATCAGGCAATAGGGGTCGCTGACGACACTGTCATGCAACCAACCGCGACCGGCTCGGCGATGTTGGCGACACAGGCGGATGCCGCTGTCGATCATGGCTGCGGCGAGAAAGAAGCCGTGCTGCGCGGGCGCGCCTTCCTGCTCGATTCGCAGCAGCCGATGGTCCTGGACCTCGAACGCCCGGCCATCGCGGCAGCGGCGTAGCGCCGATTCGAAATCGCGCACCGCCCCTCGTCCGCCAAAGTTGCGGGCGGTCATGTTCGTCCGCCCGCCGCCGAACAGCAGCAATTGCGGCGCCCAGGCGCCTGCCGGCAGCAGCGCAAGGTACTGAACGATTGCCTGAACGGTGCCATCGCCGGACAGCACGAAGATCACCGTCTGACGGCGCCTACGCAGCATTTCCAGCACGACGTGCAGCTGGGCCGGTTCGCTGGCTTGGATGACTTCGGCGCCATAGCGGCGAGCGAGCGCCGTTGCCCGCGCCGCAAGCCCGCCCTTCGATGCGCGGAAGCTGAGCGGATTGACGATCAGGCAGGGCTGCGCCGACACCGTCGGCGAAGCCGGCGCCACGAGGTCGGAAAGCAGCGCGCTCAAGATTGCGGCTTCTGCTGGCGCCAGCGCACGACTGCTGAGTTTTGCGGCGTGGTCCGCGCGGCGCAGCGGAACAGTTCCGCAACGGCTGCGAAGAAGCTGCTGCGGTTCACTGCGTGATAGGGCGAGTCGACTGGCAGCATTGCGACCAGGCGCCGGTGCGCCTTCCCAAGGTTGTGGTATGGCAGTGTCGGCAATAGATGATGCAGCGCATGGTAACGAAGGCCGACCGGAAAAAGCACTACGGTCAGCCAGGTCTGGCCGGTGATGTTGATCGAGTCGCTGAATTGATCGGCATAGCTCATGCGATCGCCGCGATTGCCATAGCGATGCGCAGCGAGATTGCGCACCCAGTTGAGCGTCAGTGTCGAGCCGATCAGCAGATAGGCCCTTAGCAGCTGCATCCCTGTAACGATACCTGAAGCCAGCAACGCCGCCATGACCGTCAGGTAGCCGAAGCACAGAGCCTCGACGATTCTCAGATACGGCTCTTCGCGTGCCGGGAAACGCTTGCGATAGTACGGATTCGTGACCGCCGCGGTAGCGGATGTAAGCACCCATTTGCGCAGGCCGCGATGCAACCAGGACAAGGGGCCGAGCACGCCGAAGCGGATCACCGCCGCCAGCAGCAGCAGCGGCGCCTGCAGCAGGTACTTCACGGTCTCGCGCACGGGCGCCGCGGCGAGCGGCAGGTACTCTCCATCCTCCGGCGTGCCGAAGCGGCGCGCATTGTGATGATCGAGATGATTGAGATAGAAAATCCATGGCATCAGCAGCGGAATGCCTACCAGCAGGTTCCAGGTGCGGCGGAACCAGATCATCTCGCGTCGTGGAAAATGCACGATTTCGTGAACAAACGTGCCGGTGCGGAAGAACAGGATGCTGGCGCCGATGAACGCCCCGATCTGCACCGTGCGCGAGGCTGCTGCGACAAAGTACACGCCGGCCAGCGCCCAGGCCGCAGTGGTTGTCAGCAGAAAATCCACCCAGTAAATCGCCGGCGAACGCTGCTGCAGATCGCCAACGATGCCGCGCGCGTGACTCACCCACCGAGATGCACTCTCGTTCGGCGCGTCGGCAGCAGCGTTCCGTTCAGGCTGCAGGGCAGCAGCTTGTGCAGCAGAAGGTGACATAGCCTGTGAAGAATACTGCGGCGGCCGAAGCCGGACAAGTGCGACGGGCGTCGGGCGGGCACTAACCTGAATCATTCGCGAACTGATGAAATACAAAGGCCCCAGGCGTGATAGAAACACTTTGCAACAAGCAGTTTCCGTCACTCGAGAGGCCTTTGCATGGACGACGATGGCACACGACAGACTGTCCTGTTTTCCGAGCTGTTCCGCCGCCCGGTGGTGGCGAGCTTCGACCAGGAGCACGGCAGTTCCGACGGCGGTGCGATCCTGCTCAAGGCCTGTGATCAGCGGCTGGGCCTGACCGAGCGACTGGTTGAAGCCATCGAGGATCGGCGGCAGTCGGCCAAGATCCGTCACGCCATTGGCGATCTGCTGCGGCAGCGACTGTATGCGATTGCCTGCGGCTATCCGGATGGCAACGATGCGAGCCGATTGGGGCGTGACCCGATCCAGAAGCTGCTCTGCGGTCGTGATCCGGTGAGTGGCGAAGATCTCGCTTCGCAGCCGACGCTGTCGCGGTTCGAGAACGCGTTCGATCGGGTGGATCTGTACCGGATGGGTGTGGCGCTCGCCGAGACCGTGATCGAGCGGCACCGTCGGCGCCTCGGGCGCAAGGTGCGGCGCATCACCATCGATCTCGACCCGACCGACGATCCGACGCATGGCGCCCAGCCGCTCAGCTTCTTCAACGGCCACTACGACAGCTGGTGCTACCTGCCGGTCGCGGGGTTCCTCACCTTCGACGAGGAGGCCGAGCAGTATCTGTTCGCCTGCGTGCTGCGACCCGGCAACGCCAGCGCCGGAGTCGGGGCGATCGGGATCCTCGCGCGGCCGTTGCCGCGACTGCGGGCGGCGTTCCCGCGCGCCCGGCTGCGGGTGCGGCTCGACGGCGGCTTCGCAGCGCCCGAGATCTTCGCCTTCCTCGAGCACGAGCGCCTCGAGTACGTGGTGGCGATGGCTAACAACAAGGTCCTCGAGCGTCGTGCGGCACGCCTCATGGGAACCGCCCGACGTTTGTCCAGAGAACGGGGCGAGACGGCTCACGTGTACGGCGAGCGCGAGTACGCCGCCGGCACCTGGCCGCAGCGCCGGCGCGTCATCATCAGGGCCGAGGTCGTCCGCCATCCCGGTCGCGAGCCCAAAGACAACCCGCGCTTCGTGGTCACCAACCTCCAAGCCTCGCCGCGGCACCTGTACGAAGCGATCTACTGCGCCCGCGGGGACGTCGAGAACCGCATCAAGGAGCTGCACCTCGGACTCGAGATCGATCGCACCAGCTGCGGCCGCTTCCTCGCCAATCAGCTGCGCGTGCTGCTGACCGCCGCCGCCTGCGTGCTCTACCAGGAACTGCGTCTGCGAGCGGCGCGCACCACCTTCGGTCGGGCTCAGGTGAGCACCCTGCGCGAGCAGCTCTTGAAGCTCGGCGCCGCACCCGCGTAGCGCTGTCGGGCTGACACCCCGCCCCGCCGAAATCGCTCGACGACACCCGCGCCCACGCCAAAATCACCGCCGCGCATCGACATCACGCCCCGGCCTCGCAATACTTGGCCACATGATCAAGCGCAACAGCTCGCTTCACGAATAGTGCAGGTTAGATGCCGAGCAGTTGCGTACGCAATTGAAGGCGCTGATTGCGGCGCATGAGCAGCGCAAGCCACCTACGCGTGCGCACCTGGTACGAGAACGCTTGATGGACGAGATCCGTCCCGTGCGATCCCTCTTATCCGCACTGGTGACCTTGCCGTGGCGAGCGACGGTGGATCATCCGGTGGTGGCGGAGCCGCAGCTGCTGAAAGAGCTGTATCAGCACGACACCACTGAATTGCCGCCCTCGACTTCCATTGCGTCCGGCAAAGTGTGGCGCTCCGTGCTCACCGGTACCGATCGCGTCCGCGCATTGCGGGGCTTCGAAGTTGCAACGTTGTTGGCGCCACGCCGTGCCTGCGTAACGGCACCGTGTGGATCGATCACAGCCTCGCGTTTCGCAAGCCTGTTTGTTCCAGCAGCGCAGTGGCAACAGCAGCGGCGCGGATACTACGCGAAGGAAGGCGTGACCGCTGTCGCTGAGGCTGCCGCGCGCGGCGAACTGACCATTGAAGATGACCTGCACCTGACTCCATGGCCGCGGAGGAAGAAGCCCGAGAGATCAAGAAGCTGCGCGCTGAGATCAATCACCGCATCGACGAAGCACAACTGTCGCAGATCATTCTCGCGGTCGATGCCCAGGTGCGTTTCAGCCGGATCATGCTCGGCCACGAACCACATTCGTCCACCGAACCGTTGATGGCCTATGGCGGCATTCTGGCTCATGGCACCTCCATGTCAGCGGCCGAGACCGCACGCATGATGCCGCGGCTCGATGCCAACAGCGTCCGGCAAGCGATGCGCTGGGCCGCCGCGATGAACGACGCTTGTCCGATGCCTATGCGGCGGTGCTGGCTTACATGCACCGCCATCCCGTCACCACTTCATGGGGGCGTGCTGATCTCGCGTCGTCCGACATGATGAGCCTGGAGAACAGCAAACGTGTCTGGCAAGCACGACTCGACCCACGCCGGCAGACGGCCAGCATCGGCATCTGCTCGCACGTGCGCGATCGCTGGGGTATCTACCATGCACGGCCCATCGTGCTCAACGAACGTCAGGCCGGCGCTGCCATTGAAGGGGTGATTCGGCAACAACCGGTTGAAGTCACCCAGCTCGCGGTCGATACTCATGGTTGCACCGATTTTGCAGCGCCAATCTGGATCTCGACCGCGTCGACGCGCAGTGGGAGCAACTGGTGCATTTCACCGCGTCGGTCCACAGTGGTCACACCAGTGCCCTCCACCTCAACCCGTAACCCATGAGAAAGCAGATCGTCCCGCGGATAGGCGCGGCGAGCGTCGATCTCGATCAACATGTCTTCTCCGCCCTCTGCCACTTCAATCAATCGAGAGAGCGTGGTCTTTGCCTCGCGAATATTGACTTTTCGCATGGGAGTGCCCGACTGTTGGCTAATGCTCGTCATCCCAACCAGGCCTCAGCTCTCCATGGCGAAGGAAAGCAGCGATCGCCCGCGCTCCGCGAATTGGCGCCGGCATGCCCAGCTCCGGAAAGTTTTCCGCGGCAGACTCTCGCTGAAGCGCCTCGCATTGCGGCTGCCATTGCGGGATGGTTGCCAGGATTGCATCAAGCTCGTGCAGGTCCGTGACCACGCGACCTAGCCGCCACGAGGCGAAATTGTCGTCATGCTCCCAGGCCAGTCCGCGCGGATTCAGGAATATGCATGGACGTGGCCGAGCTGCGAACTCAAACACCTGGCTGCTGACATCACCGAGATAGATATCCGCCGACAGCGTATAGGTCATGTCGATGCTGCGCTCCGAGCCCAAGTCGATCAGCAGATGCTCGAATCCGGAGAACTCGCGAAATTCGGCTGCGTACCGCGCGGGCGGATCGAACAGGCGAACATGAGGTGCGAAGATCAGGTTGAAGTCCGCTCGGTCCCTGAAATGATAGAGAACGTCGCGCCCCATGACAGGCCAGGACGACTTGTCGGGCCAGTGATGCGGATTGTAGAGGATGGTCGGGCGGTCATTGCGAACCAAGCTTGCGTCTGCTTGCCCCATCCGCCTGACCAGATCGATTTTCGAATAGCCGATCACAGCGCAATGGCCGGGTCGACTTGCCGTCACGGCCGCAATGCGATCGAGTCGCCGCGCACTAGGTGCCAGCAGGAGATCGAACTCCCGAAGGCGCCTGTCGGCAACGCGGTCGTGACCGCTGGGTCCATGGAAGGTGTGGATATATCGCGGTCTCGTTACCCCGAAGCGTTTGAGTTGCAGGGACGTGCGTTCCGGTAGCACCAGCGCATCGAAGGCGTTGAGACGGCGGCGATTGGTTACCAGCGACAAGCGTTTCGCCCACTTTGAGGCCCCGCTGAACCTGGGAAGAAACGCTGGATGATCGAGCATCTCGTAGGTGAGCCGGTTGTCCGGGTAAAGCAGCGACAGTCGCCGTGCTAGCTCGAGCTGCTCCTGCGTTCGCGCGAGGATGGTGACGGCCATGTCGGAGATTCGCGAAAGCTCGCATGCGATGGGCAAGCTATGCAAGACGTGGTGATTCTGAGCGTTGTAGAGGAACGCGATGCGCATCAAGTTCGGCGTTTCCAAGGGGCGGTCCACCTACGGCAGCTCGCACCGATTGCCAACTGCAATCGCTCACTGTGAATCTTCGCTGTCTCGGACTCAGCCGAAGATCGAAGTCACTACGCCACCAGCTACAGCATGCTCAGTTGCCGGCCGTGGCTCACGCCGCCGTATCGACGGGGAATCGCTTGGCGAGCCCTTCAAGCGCGTTCACGATGCGAGAAAGATCCTGGTCACTGTGGGCGGCGGACAGGCTGATACGCACGATGTTCAAGCCTCTGGGGGTCGCCGGCGGCACCATCAGGTTGGTGTAGATGCCGGCGTCCAGCAGTCCGTGCCAGTAGGCCATGGCTTTGTCGCGCTCGCTGAAAACCAGCGCCGTGACGGGCCCAGGGGATTCCGAGCCGATTCGACAACCGAGCCGCGCCAGCTCCGAGTGGAGGCGCGCGATGTGCCGCCACAGCCGCGCGCGCAAATCGCCGCCTGTAAGCAGGCGAGATAGCGCCTGCCGCACGGCTGCAATGACCGGCGGTGGCGGCGACGCGGTGAAGATGTACGGCCGGCTCGCCATGCGCAGGAGCTCGAGATCCGCATGTCGGCTCAGGCAGAACCCGCCGAGACTGCCGAGACTCTTGGAAAACGTGCCGACGATGAAGTCGACGCGATCGAGCAGCTCCAGCTCCTCGCAGATGCCGAGGCCGCGCGGACCGAATACGCCGAATGAGTGTGCCTCGTCGACGACCAGCCAGGCGCCGTGGCGCTCCTTGATTTCGACGATCTCGCGCAGCCGGGCCCGATCGCCGAGTGTGCTATAGAGGCTTTCGATGACCACAAGCGCGCGCTTGGCGTCGCCGCCCAGTCGCGTGAGTCGGCGGTCCAGGTCTGCAGGATCGTTGTGCCGGAAACGGATTGTGGAGGCTGCGCTCAGGCGGCTGGCGTCATGGATGCTGGCATGGCTGTCGGCGTCGACGAGCAGAAAATCGTCTTGCCCGGCGAGCGCCGAAATCACCCCGAGATTGGCCTGGTAGCCGGTCGAAAAGACGATACCTGCCGGCCAGCCGAAAGCCTCGGCCAAGGCACGCTCGAGATCGCGGTGGCTGGCGTAGTTGCCGCTTGCCATGCGCGAGCCGGTGGTGCCGGTGCCCGATGTTTCAATCGCTTCGATCGCGGCGGCACGGCATTCGGCGTCAAACGTCAGACCGAGATAGTTGTTGGTGCCGGCAAGCAGGACGCGGCGGCCGCCAATCGTCGCCTCCGTGGCGGAGTGCACTTCATCCATCGGCGAGCCCACCGACGGCACTTCGCCGTCAGCGCCGAGCGCCGCTTGCAAGGCGCGCAGAGAAGCGAATTTCTCGAACAGGCTCAAGCGCGCTTTGCCAGGCCGCTGACGGATGCGCACAGCTGGTCGAACGTGCGCACTTCGGCAACGATGGCGACCGGAATGGAGATTTCGAGACGATCCTCGATCTCCATGATCAGATCCATCATCTGCACCGAGTCCATGCCCAGGTCACCGGCCAGATAGGCGCTGCCGTCGATGATCCCGGCGTCCGGGCACACCGCCTGCAGGGCTTCGCGGGCTACCCTTTCGACCTTTCCGGTTGCGTCCGCCATTGACATGCTCCCATCCTGAAGGATCCGACGCGTCACGGTCAGCGAACGGTCAGCACAGCCACCAGCTGGCTGTGATATGCAGAATATCGCAGACCAGCGTGGGGTTCTGCAACTGCATCCAGAATTTCCTGGGGACCGAGATCGCGCTGCATGCTCGCGCACGCAGGGCCTGCGCGAGCCGCGCGATACGCGGCGCACGGTCCCGCACAGGCAATTGTGACGCGATGCCTAAATCTAAGCCGCTTGCATTCGGTTCGGCCGAACAACCGGACAGGTATTGGTTCGCACCCTATGCGCCGCGAACACCGCCTTTGCGCCGAAACGCGGGGCTATGTCAGGAGGTCTGAATTAGGACAGCAGTGGCAGGAGACATCGTCTTCTACCTGATAAGTAGCGTCGCGCATTGGACAACGTCAGTTCTCATGATCACGTGCCCCACTCGATGTCGATCTCGAGATCACCAGCCCAAGGATGATTGGGATCGCGTGTGGCGTACCCGGAGACCGCGCCGGTGACGCGCGTGTATTCACCGTGCTTGAACTGCCGCCCAGTCTCGCGGTGTCGCAAGGTGTTCGCCTCGAGGTCCAGAATCCACGGCTTTGGCGCCTCAGGGTCCAGCCCGATCGAACGTGCTACCGAGACCCCGGTGTGACGCTCCACTGACGATACAAAGCGTGTGTACGCTTCGAACCCATGAATGTTCCCCGCCGGGATGAATTTCTCGCCAACGTCAGGATCCGACACAACGATACCCACCCGCGGCTGTTCGACCAGCCGGAATGCATCTCGTGACTTCAGGTGGATGGAACCATGGTCCCTATCGTGCAGGTCGCCAGCTCGGTCAAGCCACCAACGATGCCCAACTGGTGGCGAGTCCATCGCGGCGGCCCATCGAGCCGTTTCCACACGGACTGGGGACCACGGAGCGCTCGGTGATGCGGGAGCGGGTTGACTGGTCCACGGGACCTGCGTTGGAAATGTTTCGATTGGGGACGGTTCCGGCTCGCAAGGCGTGTTGGTCGTGCGCCTCGCACGGGATCGCCCAGGACGAGCCGTGGAACCGGCGACGACAGATAGGCCATATCACCGCGCCTGCACAGTTGCCCCGTTTGCTCGTCGCGTACATTGCCAGCTGGATACATGCGATAGCGAACGTTCGGCGCACCATCCCGCACGTGTTCGTTGCCTTCGGCCGAGTAGCGAGGTCTGTCAGCCCTCGCCGGTTGCGAGAGGGCTCGCTCGAGCTTGGAGGGAACTTCTCGCGTCGACCAACCGGTGACTCGACGCAACAGGTGCGGATCGACGTCCGAGACCGCATATTGATCGATCACCTTGCGCGTAAGTGCCACGAGCACGTCCGCCGTCGCGCGTGCATCGGATTCGGCGCGGTGGGCGTTCCCGGAGCGAGTGACGCCGAGACGACCGGCGACCGATGACAGTGCCTAGCTGCTGCAGCCCGGCAGGAGTCGACGTGCAAGCCGCATCGTGCAGAGCAGCTGGAAGGATCGATTGAGTATTCTGGCCGTGAAGCACTCCGCAGAGAGAAACCCGTAATCGAAACTCGCGTTGTGAGCAACGACCAAATCACTCGCAATGAAATCCACGAGCGCGTGTATCACGTCGTTCGCCCGCGGCGCAGTCGCGATCATTTCGTCGGTGATACCGGTCAGGCTGGTGATATGGGCAGGAATCCGAACGCCCGCATTGACCAGCAAGATGTAACGCTCAACAACTCGTGCACCAACGATCCGCAGGGCGGCCACTTCTGTGATGCGGTCGCTCCTCGGAGAGAGGCCTGTGGTTTCACAGTCGAGGACGACGACGGATGATGAGGGCATCGCAACTGGTCTTGCGCGTCAGGTCCGGAGGACTCTCGACCCGAGGTGTTTGGACGGCACATCGAAGTCACGATCGTTGTGCAGGATCTCGTGATCGTGCATCAGGCAGCAGGTGCCGATGAGCATGTCCATGGTCTTTCGCAGGGTGACGCCTCGGCGACGGAGGCGTCGGTAGGTGGCGGCGGATTGAATCGCGACGTTGCGGCCGGCCATTTCAAGGAACTCAAGCGGGTCAAGCAGGCTGAGCGCTCGTTTGGCGTCCAAGTCGGTCGCGAATCCCTGCAGCAATCCAGCCTGCGGTGTGGGCGCGCCGTTGCTGTAGTCGATCCAGACCGAGGTGTCGACGACGATCACTTATCGTTGCCGTCAGTCGCGACGCATTGCGTCCAGGTCGCCGGTCCACTTCAACTTGCCACGTGCGCGGCGGATCCGCTCCTGGCGCTTCAACTGGACCATCAGCCGCAGGCTGTCCTCCACTGCCTCGCGCTTGGTCCTGGCGCCGGAAAGTTTCATCGCTTCTGCGATCAGCCGCACCGGATGCGACTTGGCCCGCCTCGCTACCGCGATCGCCGTGCAAGTTCTCGTCTCGATCGGGTTGCCGACGCACGGCGGCTGGAGCAGCGTGCCCTGCAGCGGCGGTGCCCGCGCAGCCAGCGGCACCGGCTCAGCCGTGCCGGGGGCTCGATCCAGATGCGCGAGAATGCGCGTGATGACTGCAGGGTCTTCGATGCCCGCGATCACCCGCTGCCGTCCATGGCAGCGGGCGCAGGTGTCGATCTCGATCCCGAACGCCCGCTTCAGGCGCTGCGCCCGGCTCATCGCCACATGGCTGGTGTTGCGCACGGGGCCGCGCCCGGCCGGCGTGACCGCCGCTCGCAGCCGGCGGTGCGGTGCGAACACGCCGTGATGGCGCGTCAGGTGCATCCGGCACCCGCGCCGCCAGACGCGCCATCAGCTCCAGCGGCTCGACCACGATATGCGTCGTGCCAGCGCGGTACGGCGTCTTGAGGGCATCGCGCGCCTGACCCGATGCGGTCAGAGCGAGGCGCCCCTCCGCCACCGGCGGGCGGCCGACATAGCGGCACAGCCGTTCCAGCTTCGCGCCTTGCCCGGGCTGAATGCCCAGGCCCGCGTGCCGTGAGAACCCGCCCGCCTGTGCGGCACCGTTGTGCCCTTCCCCTTACTTCTTGCACCGCCACGGTCGGCAGCGTGAACACCTTCTGACCCGCTCGGGATCGCCGCTCAACCACGCATTCTCGGCGCGCAGCCGAGTTGTCAACCCCTGCGCCTGCCACCGTCGGTCAATGCTGTGGAGCTCGGCCAGCGCCGGGTGCCCGGCGAGCATGTCCCGCGTTTCCGCATACACCAGCGCGTCGAGTTCCAAGTGTGGAAACTGGCGTTTCAGGGTGGTGAACACCGGCGCGCAAAGCAGGGCGTCGCCGTGATGACTCGGTTTGACGACCAGCAATCCGGGGTGTCCGCAGCGCTGACGTCAGTGTGGCAATGGCGGCGCCATGGTAAAAGCCGGATGTGACAGCAATGTGTTCGCTGATCCCGCCGCCGGCTCGGCCCGGGCGATGGGCCCCTGCGCCGGGGCGGGTGGATAGCCGCGGTAGCCGGCGGCGACCCGGTAGTAGAGGTGGCGCAGCAGCTTGCCGTCGCGCCGGATCGGCCGCGCCTCGATCGGCCCCGGATGCTGCAGGTAGAGACCGAGGTCATCGCCGTCGCGATTGCGCTCGAGGGTCTTGCGATCCATGCCGACCAACAGGATTGGCCGCGCTATCGGTGCCAGCGACGGAAACCAAAATTCATACATCGCGGCGCTGTCGTTGAACAGGTTGCGCGAGCGCACCTGGGCGTCGCCGGCGCTGTCGTAGAACGCCAGCGCACTGGCGATCGACCATTTGCTCATGCCGACCACGACCGGCTGCTGCCCGGATTGGCGCCGCAGCTCGGCCGCGACCTGGTCTACCTGGGCGGCGGTCTCGCGCCAGAAATAGTGCTGGGCGGCGCGCGGGTAGGGCACGCCCGGCAGGCCGAGCACCAGGTAGTGGAGCAGCGCCGCGTAGGCCAGCACCGTCACGATGACGGTCGGCTGCCAGGCGCGCCGCAACTGGCGGACGCTCCAGCGCCGATCGCTGTCGTCGCCCATCATCGAGGCAATGCCCGGCAGCAGCGCCAGCCACACCGGGCTGGTCCAATGAAAGCGCGGGTACTGGAGCAGGCTGAAAGTCACAAACACGGCCAGCGGTACGCCGGTGAACACGCGCACGAACAGCCGTCGGCGCGCGCTGTCGGCAGCCCCGGCGGACGGTGATCCGGATCGCAGCGCCAATGCCGCCGCGAGCAGACCGGTGGGTGTAAGCAGTGCCGCTGCATGGGCCAACAGCCAGGGCGTCGAGAAGCGATCGTCCGCCGCCATCCGCCGCACCGTCTGGAAAAGAAAGGATGCCCACTGGTGCTCCGCGTTCCAGATCAGCACCGGGGCGAACAGCAGCAGCGCCAGGCCCGCCGCCAGATAGGGTTGCGGGCGGCGCAGCCAGCGCCGCGCCGCAGGGTCGAGCAGCATGTACAGCAGCGCCGCCGGCCCGAGCAGCGCCAGCGTGTATTTGGCGAGCAGGCCCAGCCCGCCGGCGATGCCCACGCCCAGCCAGGCGCCGCGGCGACCGGCGACCAGCGCGCGCTCCAGGTAGTACAGGGTAGCGGCCCAGGCCGCCATCAGCGGCGCATCCGGCGTCATCAACAGCCCGGAGGCGAAGCCGAACGGCAATATGGCGAGCAGCATCACCGCGCGCATGGCCACCGTCTTGCCGTGCAGATTGCGCGCGAATGCGTACAGGTAGCCCATCGCCAACAGGCCGCAGATGAAGGCGCCGCTGCGCACACCGAGTTCGCTGTCGCCGGCGACCGCGGTGCCCAGCCAGATCAGCCAGGCAACCAGGGGCGGGTGGTCGAGAAAGCTCAGCGCCATGTGCTGGGCGTAGGCCCAGTAGTAGGCTTCGTCCGGAATCAGTTCCAATTGGCCGAGGTAGACCAGCCGCAGCGCGATGACGAAGCCGACGACGCCGACGGCGACGACCCGCCAGCGCAGATCCGGTGGTGGCCGCCGGGACGGGAATACATAGAAGGCGGCGCCCAGATAGTTGACGATGGCGGTCGCCGCGATGGCCGGAAAGATCGCCTGCGCGGCCGGCATGCCCCAGCTGTATACCAACAGCGCCAGAATGCCGCCGCGCATCAACAATGCCAGCAGGCAGATGGTCAGAAACCGATCGTAGCGGGGGGGTGGCGCGTCGTCCTTCCGCCCGTGGCGAAACGCCCACCACTTGTTGAGCGTGTAGTTGGTCAGGGTGGCGGCAAAAAAGCCGGCGATGTGCGCGGGCGCGAGGCCAGCGCCCCCGCCTATCAACCCCTGGAACAGCGCCAGGTCGACGATCAGCCCGACCACCCCCACCGCCGCGAAGCGGCCGGCGGTGCCCGTCGACACGGTGCCGCCGGCCAGCGCCAGCAGCCGCTGCAAGTAGATCCACTGATGCGCCAGCGTCAGTTTGGAGCTGCCGTGGGTGCGGTCGCGAAAGCGGATAGGTACCTCCACCACCCGCAGCTCGCCCTGCCAGGCCGCCAGCAGTTCGAGCAGGATCTTGTAGCCGCGCGCCTGCGGGGACACCCGCGCCGCCAGCGGGCGGCGGAAGGCAAAAAAGCCGGATGTGGCGTCGCGCACGTCGCACAGCGACCAGGCCAGCCAGCTGCCTACCTGGGACAGCAGACGGCGGTGCCGCGGCCAGTCGTCGCTGCCGCCGCCGGGGACGCAGCGGCTGCCGACGGCAATATCGTGGCTGCCGTCCAGTACCGGCGCCACCACCGCGACCACGCTCTCGGGGGGATGGCTGAGATCGGCATCCATCACCAGGACCACGTCGCTGTGGGCAATCGCCACGCCGGCCAGGATGGAAGCGGCCAGATCCGGCTGCTCCCGCCGCACCAGCAGTCGCACCGGCGCCCGGCCCTGCCACGCGCGCACCTTGTCGGCGGTGCCGTCGCGCGAGCCATCATCGACCACGATCACCTCGAAGCTGCCGGCCGGCAGCGCCAGCGCGAACAGGCGCGCCAACAGCGGATCGATGTTGGCGGCCTCGTTCAGGGTGGGGATCACTATCGAAAATCTGGTCATGCCGACAATGCCTTGGGGTCTGTTGGATGTGCGATGGAGTGGCCAGCCTGCACCATTCGTGAAGGGCGCTGATTTTCAGGTCATGGCCACGAGTATTGCGACGCCGAGGCGTGATGTCGATGCGTGGCGCTGATTCTGCACGGCGGATGGTGGCCGACGAGCGTTCCTGGCGGCCGCGGGTCGGCGAAGGTGAAATTTCAGCGACGGGTGTTCGGCGTGGCCCTCATCGGCCACGGTGCACGGTGGTGAGTGTCAGTCCGACAGTGCTACACGGGTGCTGCGCCCAGCTCTCTGGCGATGATCTGCCAGTCGTGGCGGTGAGCGCAGGTGGCGGGCAGGTGCAGCACGATACGTCGCACCGAGGATTCGACCCAGGCACCGAGTTTCACCAGGTGTTCGCGCAGGGTGCTGACCTGGGCGCAGCGGAAGGCGGTGCGCGCGGCGCGCAGGCGCAGTTCCTGATACAGCACGTAGGCGGCGGCGGTGAGCAGTCCGCGCAGCTGATTGGCGAGGAAGCGGCTGCAGCTGGTGCGGTCGATCTCGAGGCCGTGATGCAACTCCTTGATTCGATTCTCAACGTCGCCGCGGGCGCAGTAGATCGCCTCGTACAGATGGCGGGGCGAGTGCGGCAAGTTCGTCACCACGAAGCGCGGGTTGTCCTTGGGCTCGCGCCCGGGATGGCGCACGACTTCGGCCTTGATGACCACGCGCCGACGTTCGGGCCAGGTGCCGGCCGCGTAGCGGCACTCGCCGTACAGATGTGCGGTCTCGCCCGATTCGCGCGACAGGCGTCGGGCCGTGCCCATCAAGCGTGCGGCGCGACGCTTGAGCACCTTGTTTTTGGCCATCGCCACCACGTCCTCGAGCGCCTCGCGCGCGAGGAAGGCGAAGATCTCAGGCGTGGCGTAACCGCCATCGAGCCGGACCCGCAGCCGCGACAGGATCCCGAGCGCACCCACTTGCGACGCCCATCCGGTACAGATCCACCCGTGTCACCGCGTTCTCGAACCGCGACAGCGTCGGCTGCGATGCCAGGTCCTCGCCACCGACCGCATCGCGACCACCGAGCAGCTTGTGCATCGGGTCCGCTGCCAGGCGGCTCGCGTCGTTGCCGTCCGGATAGCCGCAGGCGATCGCATACAGGCGCTGCCGCAGCAGATCCCCGATCGCGTGGCGGATCTTGCCCGACTGGCGGTGGTCATCGATGCCGCTGATCAACGCCGCGCTGAGACCGAGCCGCCGATCGCACGCCTGCAGCAGGATCACTCCACCCTCGGAAC
The DNA here is from genome assembly GCA_963706535.1 of uncultured Gammaproteobacteria bacterium. Classification (GTDB taxonomy): domain Bacteria; phylum Pseudomonadota; class Gammaproteobacteria; order Steroidobacterales; family Steroidobacteraceae; genus RPQJ01. The sequence goes on along the minus strand of CAVPMU010000005.1, from coordinate 13,847 downwards.
TGGCGTGCGGTTGGTCAAACTTCGCGACCACCGGCTGGTCGCACAAATCCGCAAACAGGACAGACTGTCGTGTGCTATCGTCGATCACGCAAAAGCCTCTTGAGTGCGGAAAATGCTTGTGCCAAAGCCTTTCTAGCACAACGGGGGCTTTTGTTTTCAGAACGAAACACTACACTAGTCGTTTTCCGGCGCCATTGACCTGGCCGCCGAGCGGCGTGTGCCGCCATCGCCGAGCAGAAGGCGACGCGGCGGCATTTCATCCAGGTGCTCCCCGCTGTGGCGCTCGAGGAATTCCTTGCGCGCGGTGCTGCGCGACAGCTTGCCGGAGGAGGTGCGCGGCAGTGTATGCGGCGGGACCAGCTCGATCAGACAACGGATGCCGAATTCCGCGGCGATCGCGTCGTGCAGGCGCTCGACCAGCGAGGCCAGCACCAGCGGATCGGGCTCGCGGCATTGCACGACGAGTACGGCGATTTCGCTGCCGTCGCCCGCGGGAACCGAGAACGCCGAAGCATCGGTATGCCGGACCTCGTCCTGCAGTTCGGCCAGGTTTTCGAGATCCTGCGGCCAGATGTTGCGGCCGTTGACGATCAGCAAGTCCTTGGCGCGACCCGTAATGTAAAGGGACCCGTCGACGAAATAGCCGAGATCGCCGGTGTCGAGCCAACCATCGACCGACAGCACATCGCGCGTCGCCCGTGGATTGTCGAAGTAACCGGACATCACGCTGCGGCTGCGCAGATGGATGCGGCCGACGCGGCGATCCGCGAGCCTGTGGCCATTTTCGTCGCGGACCTCGATTTCGAAGCCGGGCAACGGCACGCCGCAGTTGATGAATCCCTTGCGACGTGCAGGCGCGCCGTCCACGAGCGGCAGCGACTCACCGGACCGCGACAGATGTTCGCCATCGACGAAGTCGATCTGCAAGCCGCTGCCGACAGGCGCGAAGCTGACCGCCAGCGCGCATTCGGCCATGCCATAGCACGGCAGGAAGGCGCTGGGCTTGAAACCGGCCGGCGCCAGCGCGTCGGCGAACGCATCGAGTACCTCGGGATGAATCATCTCGGCACCGATGCCGGCGATGCGCCAAGCGGACAAATCGAGCGTTCCGATGTCGCTGGCCCGCAGGCGGCGCGCGCCCAGCACATAGCCGAACGGCGGGCTGAACGAGATTGTGCTGCGGTTCTGCGACATCAGCTTCAGCCATAGCCATGGCCGCATCGCGAAATCGCGCGAGCCGAGAAAGTCCACCGATCGCTGCGTTGCGACGCAGCCGAGCACGATGCCGACCAGGCCCATGTCATGGTAGTACGGCAGCCACGAGCAAAAGCGATCGTCCCGTGTCAGCGGAAAGCCGTGGTTGAAGATCGCTTCCAGGTTATGCAGCGCCGCGGCCTGCGTGATCATGGTGCCGCGCGGAAAACGCGTGCTGCCCGAGGTGTACTGCAGATAAGCCAGCTCGTCAGAACGTCGGCGGCGCCGGCAGCCGACCGACATCCATCGCCATGAACTCGTCCATGGTACCGGCCAGCTCCATCGGCAGGCCGGTGGCGGCTTCGTTCAGCAGGTCGATGAATTCGCCAGGTGCGAATGCAGCCGCGGCCCGGCAATCCAGCATCATCCGGCGCAGGTGATGGACATAGGCTTCCCGACCGCCAATATGAATCGCCGCCGGTAACGGCACCGGCACCAGTGCCGCATACTGGCAGGCGAAAAACATGATCGCGAAATCCGGGTGCGTATGCGCTACCAGCGCAATACGGCTTCCCCGCCCCAGACACTGCAGCCGGCGCGCCAGTGCGCGCGCCTTGTCACGCAGGACCCGATACGGCAGCGTGGCCGTCAATTCGCCGCGACCATTGTAGTAATTGAAGCCCGTCTGCCCATCCGCGGCGTAATCGAGGGCTTCCGTCAACGTGGAGAAATCCGCGCACCGCAAGGCGATCTTGCTGGCCGTTGGCGTCGATTCGATTCGTAAAGGCGAGTTACCGTCCAATTCGTGACTCCAGCCACCTTATGCAATCCACCAAAACTGACACGCCGAGTTCGCTACTCTCTCACCGGAGAGAATTTGATGCACGAGCGCGAGCGCCCGCCAATTTAATATTGGCGACACATCAACGCAATTTTTTTTAAAACTTGACGTGCTGGGCGAGGGGCTGCGATTGTCTGGTGCGCACGTGGGAACGTCCGACAGCTTAGCCTCTTGGAGGGGCCGCCGGACTACTACTCGCCTTCGCCCATGTAGACTGCTGGCCCCAATTTGACGGGTTTAACGCGTGAACCATCGGACAGCTCCATACAAAGCCATCATTCTCAGCGCGGGCCAGGGCAGCCGCTTGTTGCCAATGACCCAGAACGTCCCGAAATGCCTGCTCGGGCTGGCAGGCCGAAGCATGCTGGAGTGGCAGTTGCGCGGCCTCGCCGAGGCCGGAGTGCGGGAAACCGTCGTGGTTACAGGGTTCCGCACGGAGCTCGTGGAGCGAACGATCGTGGAGGTCGCGCCGGCGCAGATGCGGGTGCGCGCACTGTTCAATCCGTTTTATAAGGTCGCCGACAACCTGGCGAGTTGCTGGATGGTGCGCGAGGAGCTCGGCGGTCCCGCGCTGATCCTCAACGGCGATACGCTGTTCGAGCCGGAAATCGCACGGCGCCTGCTCGATGCGCCCAGCGCGCCGGTCACCGTGACGATCGACCGCAAGCGGTCCTATGACGACGATGACATGAAGGTGACGACGGTGGGCGACCGCCTCACGGCGATTGGCAAGCAGTTGCCGGCGGCAGACGTGACCGGTGAATCGATTGGCTTCGTGCGCTTCGATGCCCATGGTGCAGCGGCGTTCGTCGCCGAACTCGAGCGAACGATGCGCACCTTGGAAGGTGCAGGTCTGTGGTATCTGTCGGCCATTCATCGCCTTGCGAATGCCGGCACCGACGTCCGTGTGGCATCGATCGAAGGCCTGCAGTGGGGCGAGCTCGACTTCCCTGCCGACCTTGTGAACTGCCGCGTCATTGCCGCCGGCTGGTTGGTGGAGACCGCAGCACCACCCGCAGCCCGCGCGGCCGTCTAGGGAATCTTTGCATTTACGCCATTGGTTGGTGACCATCCGCAGCTTCGATCACCTTCAGATTTCAATCAGTTTTCCCAGGCGTCATTTGGCGGGGTCATGGGCGGAGCCAACCAGGCGCCGCACCAGATCCAGATCGGCAGGCTTGTCGACGTCGACCGCTGCCTTGCCGTCGCGGAGCGTGATGAAGTCGATCCGCGCCGCGGACAGCGTGCCCAGCCGTGCCAGCGCGCCATCCAGGCTCAGCCAGCCGAATCGGTAGCGCAATCCATAAGTGAACCCAAGCTGCCATAACATCCGCAGGGGTCGCTTGCGATGCCCCTCGATCTGTTGCCATAGACGCACGACGCCAGCCGCAGCCGGACGGCGGAGCAGGAACAGGTTGCAACCGGAGTAGTCGCCATCAGCGAATCGCAGGTAGGTGCGCCGCGTATCCGGTACTGCCGCGCAAATGGCCTCGCGACGCGCCAGCGCGATAGTGGCGTCGGCCGCGTCCGGCGCGGCGGACAGAAACTCGCTCACCCACGCAGGCGTTAGCAGCGCGTGGTCAGCTGTAGTCACCAGCAGCGGCGTACCCTCGGCCTGCAGCGCAGCCGCGACGGTGGCGCCGGGCCCGCTGACGGCAGCCATCGCGACGATTGGTTTGCCGCAGGGAAGCAGCGCCGCGACGATTTCCGGTCGTTCGATTGCGACGATGATCCGGCCGACTTCCGGCGCTGCGGCCAGCGCCGCGACTACGCGTTCGAGCATCGTGCACCCGCCAATCTCGATCAGCGCCTTGTGGCTGACGCCGGCGTACGCGGCTAGCGGGTCGCCGCCGGCTCGGCTACCGGCCAGCACCAGCGCGGTCAGTCCAGCACGCAAGGAAACCTTCCGATTGATTGCCACGCAATGGGCACTAGTGTAGTGCTCTGTTCTCGCGGGAACTTACTTACATGCTGCACGCCACTCCAAGTCTTGTTGGCTGTGCAGGGCCTGCAGAACAAGGACCTCGCCGTGCAGCTCGGCATCGGACGCGTGCGGGTGGCGCGAGCGCTATCTGCAAGCCGGGGTGGAAGGCATCTAGTGTGACCTGCCCCGCGGCGGCCACCCACTGGAGCACGCGCACGCTGGCCGCCGAGTGGGGTGTTGCTGCCAGCACCGTGTGGCGACATTGGCAGTCTCACGGGTTGAAGCCGCACATCGTGCGCGGCTTCAAGGTGTCGCGCGATCCGCAATTCATCGAGAAGCTCGAAGACATCGTGGGTCTGTACATGTCGCCGCCCGAGCACGCCCTGGTGCTGTGCTGCGACGAGAAGAGTCAGGTGCAGGCGCTGGACCGCACGCAGCGCGGGCTGCCGCTGAAGAAGGGCCGCGCGCAGACCATGGCGCACGACTACAAAGCGCCACGGCACGACCACGCTGTTCGCCGCGCTGAACGTGCTGGACGGCAAGGTGATCGGCCAGTGCCAGCAGCGCCACACCCACGCCGAGTGGCTGAAATTCCTGCGCCAGATCGACCGCGAGACGCCCAAGGGCAAGACACTGCTCCTGATCGCCGACAACATGGACAGATTGGCAGCAAACGGACGAGCGGCGTCGCCAGTTCGAGGCGCATGCTGCGGATCGAATCGGCGGCATGGCGTTCAGGCCGCATGGGGGGATCCGCGGGGGATGAAGTTCCTGGGTTGTGGCGGTTGGCGGAGCGGGACGTCGGCGGCACGCAGCGCACGGTTTTTTCTGGCGCGACCGGTGAGGCGCGCGCGCATCAGGAAGCCGTAGGCGGCCATGGCCAGCGTGGCGTGATGGCGAAAGCCCCGCCAGTAACGCCCCTCGTAGTGACCGAGTCCGCGTTCCTGCTTCAGTTTCTGATGGTCGCGCTCGATGCGCCAACGCGGCTTGATCAGACGGATCATCTCTTTGAAGGCGATACCCGGCGGCAGCGTCGTGAGCCAGTACTTGGCGGGTTCGGTCTCGGCGAGCGGTTCGACGCGGTCCGCGTGCGCCAGCGTCTCGGACAGCGCACCCACGTAACTCGCAAACTCCCGCTCCTGGTCCATGCTTCTTCACCCAGCAGACGAAGAAGCGCGGATAATGCCATGATATTACTGACATAGTAAGATTAAGGACTGACGCCAAATGCCCGGCTGAACGGACTTGGCGTGCCAAGAACTCCATTTCTGGAGGTGACCCGGGTATGGCTCGAATCAGCAGCGTACGTGCCAGCGCTTGAGGCGCGCCGCCTTCGCGGCGCCATCGTCAAGGCTGCAGCAGGAAGTTTCCGTGGCCCGTCGCGATGGGCCTGGCTGGATCCGTTTGCCACGCCTCGACCCGGATGTGGGCGACCAGCGCGCCGGCCTTGACCACCTGCACGGCGGCGAAAGTGTCGAGCAACTTGCCGCTACGGAGGTAATCCACACTGAAATCCACGGTCTTGGGCAAATCCGCCGAGTCGCGGTGCCGGAGCAGGTAGAGGATCGCTGCGCACTCCATGAAACCCGCAATGGCACCGCCGTGCAACGCTGGCAGCAACGGGTTGCCGACCAGACGCCCCTGCGCAGGCAGGACACAGGTGGCGCCGTAGTCCTGCACCTCGATGCGCAGCCCGAGGAAAGCCGCGAACGGAATCGCTGCGACCAGCAGCGACCAGTCGTCGGCCTCGCGCGCTGCGCGGATGGTATCGGCGAACTTCATGCGGACGCCCCGCCTCGCCGGTCGACGCGGCGTCCGTCCGGCATGCCGACTCCGGTGAAGACGAATATTCCCACCGCGGTAGCCAGCGGGGTGGCCGGGTCCCCCTCATGCAGCACGCCACGGACGAAGGCAAGGTCGCGGGTGACCTTGTAACAGTCCGCTTCACAGAACGCGTCCCGGCCGGACCCTGAGCGGCGCAGGTGATCGATGCGCAGATCGAGCGTGGCGAAGCCGCGCGCCGCACCGGCCTTGCGCAGGACAGCGAGTCCGAATGCGGAATCGGCCAGCGAAAATAACGCGCCCACATGCAGTGCGCCGTTGTCCGTGTTGCCGACGAGCTCTGCGCGGTACGGCAGACGCAGCACGCAGCCCGCTTCCGAGGCGGAGACCAGCGCTATGCCGAGTTCACGGCCGAACGGTATGGCCGTGACAGAGGCCCATGGATCCCGACCCGCGCTCTCGTTCATCACTGCTTCCTCCTACGACATTTTCTGCGCCGCCGTCAGAACAGTGCTGCGGACTGGGAATGTCTTCGCGTGCAATGTCTCAACGAACTCAAAGCTCGCCTGCCCGCCTGATTCGCCGATTACCCGCAAGAACAGTCATGACCCCACAACCTCAACGCGTCATCCGCGTTGCGCTTGATCGGCGATGAGTCCAATCCGACAGGCTCCTGGGTGTTTTCGGCCAGAATGCCCGCCTCGCACACGTAACTCGCTGAAAATCACTGCACCTCGGTCCTGCTCGGACCCCGCCATGTGCTCACCAACTGTCAAAGTCGGGCTGCTGCTCGTCCGTGACCGTGGTCCGTTCAGCCGCTCCCCGTGCTTCGCTCGAATCGGGCGCGGGCGGCCGCGATCCCGGGCTGGTGGCGTTCGGCCCAGGCGATGAGTTCGGTCAGCGGCGGCATCAGCGAAGTGCCGAGCGGGGTCAGCCCGTAGCGTACGGACGGCGGTGTCGATGGCGTGACCTCGCGCCACACGAGACCGTCGCGTTCGAGATGACGCAGCGTCTCGGTCAGCATCCGGCGCGAGATGTCTGGCACGGCACGGGCCAGCGCGTTAAATCGCTGCGGGCCCTGCGACAGGGTGACCAGGATCAGCGTCGACCACTTGTCGCCTAGTCGGTCGAGCACGTCGCGCACCGGACAACTGCGGTGGCCGGCTGCCAGCGGTACCTGGTCGGGGGCGGCCGAAGCGGCAACGGGAAGCAAGTCGTTTGGGGTCATGGAGGTTCTCGCGAAGGAACCATGGGTGGCGCGGGTGCCCTCTTGTTTCAGGCTGGTGGTTACTTTACAAGACCAGGCTCCGTAAGTAAACCATGAGGGACTTCGTGAAGCTCTATTTCAGCCCCGGCGCATGCTCGCTTTCGCCCCACATCGTCCTGCGTGAAGGTGGACTTGATTTCGCGCTCGAGCGCGTCGATCTCCAAAGCTCGCTCACCGAAACCGGCGCCGACTACAAGGCGATCAACCCCCTGGGCTATATCCCGGCCTTGCAGCTCGAAGACGGGACCGTGCTCACGGAAGGCCCGGCCATCGTTCAGTACCTCGCCGATCGTGTTCCCGAGAAGCACCTGGCACCTCCGGCAGGCACGCTGGCACGCTACCGGCTGATGGAATGGCTCAACTTCATCTCCACGGAATTGCACAAAGGCTTCGGCGCGCTATTCAACCCCAAGCTGACTGACGACGTGAAGGCAACCATGAAGTCGCGGCTCGTGGATCGCATCGGGCATGCCGAGCGGCTGCTTGGGGACAAGGCCTACGCGATGGGCAAGTCTTTCACGGTGGTGGATGCCTATCTCTTCACCGTGCTGGGCTGGGGCAAATATGTCGGCCTCGACCTCTCGCCCTTCCCTGTGCTCACCGCCTATCTCGGCCGAGTGGCCGCCCGCCCGGCAGTCCAGGCCGCGCTGGCGGCCGAGAGTTCGATTCCCGTCTCGACCCAAGGAAATTGACGATGACAACGCTGTTCACCCCTGTCCAACTCGGCCCCCTGACCCTGCCCAACCGCGTCGTGATGGCGCCTATGACCCGCTCGCGGGCGCTGGGCAACGTGCCGAACGACTTGATGGTCAAGTACTACCACCTGCGCGCCGAGGCCGGGCTCATCATCACCGAGGGCACCTCGCCGTCGCCCAACGGCCTGGGCTATGCGCGCGTCCCGGGCATATACGCCCAGGCGCAAGTCGCCGGTTGGCGCAAGGTGACGGACGCCGTGCATTCCGCCGGCGGCCGCATCTTCGTGCAGCTCATGCACACCGGGCGGGTTGGACATGCGGCCAACCTGCCGGCCACGGCACGTATCCTCGCGCCCTCGGCCATCGCCGCGCCGGGCGAAATGTGGACGGACAGCGATGGGATGCGGCCGCATCCCGTGCCCGCCGAGATGACAGAGGACGACATCGGGGAGGCAATCCGGGAATACGTGGCGGCCTGCAAGAACGCCATCGGCGCCGGCTTCGACGGCGTCGAACTGCATGGGGCGAACGGCTACCTGATCGACCAGTTCCTCAACACCGCGTCCAACCGGCGCAGCGACCGTTGGGGAGGCTCGATCGAAAACCGCATCCGTTTCGCGGTGCAGGTGGCGCGCGCTGCCGCGGCGGCGATCGGCGCGGAGCGGGTCGGCATGCGCATCTCACCCCATGGCGTGTTCAACGGCATGGCGCCGGATGCGGACATGGACGCCCTGTATCTGCGCCTGATCGTCGCGCTCAACGACATCGGTCTCGTCCATATCCACATGGTCGATCACAGTTCCATGGGCGCACCGCCGGTCGGCGATGAACTGAAAGCCAGGCTGCGCACAGCCTTCAAGGGCCGCTACATCCTGTCCGGCGGCTATGACGCCGCGCGCGCCGAGGCCGATCTCGTCGCCGGCAAGGGTGACCTCGTGGCCTTCGGGCGTCCATTCATCGCCAACCCGGACCTGGTGCAAAAGCTGAAGAAGGGCGGCGAACTCATGCCCGCCGATCCCGCCACCCTCTACACGCCGGATGCCAAGGGCTATACGGAGTTCTGATGCGCCAGCCGGCGCTGTTCATCCCCCGCGGCGGCGGGCCCTGCTTCTTCATGGACCGGGACCCGCCGGACGCCTGGGCGCGGCATCGCGCCTTCCTGGCAGGGGTGCCGTTGACCGTGCCCGAGCGGCCACGCGCCCTGCTGGTGATCTCTGCCCACTTGGAGGCGCCAGGCTTCCCCGTGCAGCGGCACGCCGCGCCGCCGTTGCTTTTCGACTTTGGCGGTTTTCCACCGCAGACCTACCAACTCACCTGGCCCGCGCCCGGGGCACCCTCGCTGGCAGAACGCGTGGCAGAACTACCGGGGGCGGCGGGGCGGGCGCTGGCGCCGCTGCGCGATGAAAGCGTGCCGATCATCGGCTCCGGCAACACTTGCCACAACAGGAGGAAACCATGAAAAAACTAGTTGCCCTGACCTTTGCAGCCTCACTGGCATCTGTCGCTCATGCCGCCCCGGAAACCTACGTTATTGACACCAATCACACCAAACCTCGTTTCGAATACAGCCACTTTGGCTTTTCCACTCAGCTCAGCCGTTTTGATACGACTACGGGTACGATTACGCTGGATCGCGCCGCAAAGAGCGGGTCGGTGGATGTGGCCATTGACGCGAAATCCGTAAATACCGGTTACGCACTCTTCAATGAGCACATCCAGGGCGAGGATTTTTTCGATACAGCCAAGTACCCGACCATCACCTTCAAGTCCAGCCGCATGAAATTCGACGGCGACAAGCCGGTCGCAGTGGAAGGCGACCTCACCGTCAAGGGCATGATCCGGCCGGTAACGCTGGCGTTGACCTCCTTCCTGTGCATGCCCCATCCCATGCTCGAGAAGCATGCGTGCGGCGCCAATGCCACCACTACGATCAAGCGTTCCGATTTCAACATGGGTAAACACGCACCCTATGTGAGCGACGAAGTGACGCTGACCATCCCGGTTGAAGCCGTCGAACAATAAGGAGTCAGCTATGAGTACCTCATCCGATCCGAGCATCAATCTTTTTTCGCCCATCGGACAAGCTTCGCCGTCCTTCGCAAACAGCAAAAAACGAGAACCGTCATGAATCTCGATCTCGAAGGCAAGGTGGTGCTGGTGAGCGGCGCAAGCCGGGGTATCGGGCGCGCGATCGCCCAGGCGTTCGCGGCCGAGCGCTGCCGTCTCGTGCTTTGCGCGCGCGGGCGCGAGGCGCTCGATGCTGTCGCCAGCTCCCTGGCACAGGGTGGAACGGAGGTGCTTGCCGTCCCCGCCGATCTCACGAAAGCCGCCGAAGCCGAGCGCGTCGCCCAAGCCGCGCTCGAACGATTCGGGACGGTCCACGTGTTGGTCAACAACGTCGGCGGCGTGGGCCGCTTCGCCGCGTTCCACGAGATCAGCGACGAACAGTGGCTCGAAATCCTGCATCTCAACCTGATGTCGGCGGTGCGCATGACGCGCGTGGTGCTGCCCGCCATGCAGAGCCAGCGCCATGGGCGGATCGTCAATATCGCCTCGGAGTCCGGCATTCAGCCCGATCCCTTCATGCCGCACTACAACGCCGCCAAGGCCGCGATCATCAACCTCACCAAGAGCCTCTCCAAGGCCTACGCGCGCGACGGCATTCTCGTGAACGCGGTCTCGCCCGCCATGACGCGAACCGAGATCGTCGAGGGAATGCTGCGCGAACAGGCACAGGCGCGCGGCGTGAGCGCCGAGGAAGCCACGGCGGCATTTCTCGAGGAACTGCGCCCTAACATCGTACTCGGCCGGCCCGCCGATCCGGTCGAAGTGGCGGCGGTGGTGGTGTTCCTCGCCTCGGCGGCTGCCTCATTCGTCACCGGCGCCAACTACCGCGTCGACGGCGGGTCGGTCGCAAGTCTGTGACCCCGTTGGCCGGGTCGTATCTTGATACCCAAGCTACAGCGCAACCGATGAGCACTAGCCGTCCGATTCAATCTCGAATAGCGTAATCTCTGGCGGCGCCAACACCCGCAGCGGCGGCCCCCAGGTGCCGGCGCCGCGGCTCACGTACAGGTGGCCGTGAGGTGTGAGCGGCGTGAGGCCGCTGCTCATCCGATAGGCCAAGCGCACCAACAAGCCGAAGGGAAATATCTGCCCGCCGTGCGTGTGGCCGGAAAGCTGCAAGTCGAAAAGCCCCAGGCTGTTGCGGTCCACTACCGGCTGGTGTTTGAGCAACAGCGTAAAGTGCTCGCGCGGCAGTGCCGACAGCAGTGCTTGCTCGTCGGCAAGGACGGGCACACCCATCCATCTCCCGGCCGGATCGTCCACGCCGGCGATCGTTAGCACACCCGCGATCGATGCGGCCTCGCCGCGCAGCACGGTGAAACCGGCGCGCGCCGTGAAACCGAGCGCCTGGTCGGCCCCGACAAAGAACTCGTGGTTGCCGGTCACGGCAAACTTGCCGAAGCGCGGACGCAATTCCTGGAACAGCCGGGTCAGCCCGTCCAGATGATCCGCCTGGCCATCGACCAGGTCGCCGGTCGAGACCAGCAGATCGGGATCGAGCGCCTGTATGCGTGCCACGATCCGGCGCAGCCGGCGCGCGCCGACCAGCGCGCCGAGGTGTACATCGGATATCTGGATGATCTTCACCCGGCCGAAGGCGGCCGGCAGCTTCGCCGTGCGCAGGCGGATGCGCTCCACGCGGATCGCACGCGCCTCGAAATGGCCATACACGGTCGCGCCCAACGCCAGGTCCGTGGCGGCGTAAAAGAGGGAGGAATCCGTGAACGGCATGGCGCCGGGATGCCAATACGGCTCCGCGCCGGCATAGCCTGCCAACAGCCCGAGCACGTCGAATGCCAGCGCGATCCAGAAGAACAGGAAGATGAACCCCATCCAGGTATAACCCACCCACGCGCCGATGCGGACCAGCGCATGCGGCTCGTGTTTCTCCAGCCACCAGAGGATGAGCGGCAGCAACGTCATCAGCACCATCCAGGCAGCGATGGCGAGGCGTCCGACCGGCGCCAGACCCAGAGCGGCATCAACCTTGGCAAAGGCGTACACCTGTATCCCGCCATAGAGCAGGAAAAAAACGGATAGCAGGGCGGCCATGGCCCTCGATGCCCGGGGGGCGCTGTTCGCTTTGCGGTCTTGCTCCATCGAAGCTTTCCTCAGCCGACCCGCCAACGCAAGCGCGCTGCGGCGAAATCGAACATCACCGATCCCGGCGCCACGATGCCCAGGATGTCGCCAGCCGGTCGTGCATCGAACACGTGGAGGTAAAGGCTATCCACTCGAGCAGCCCGCAGGCCGGTACAGCCGGCGAGCAGCATGGCGGATGCCAGAGTCAGGAGTATCCAGTGGGGCATGCGCTTTTGTCTGTTCATGTTCGCTCGGTGGACTGCCGTCAGGATCACGTCAACCGGCGGAATCATTCCCCGGGTCCGCGCTTCGCTGCGGGCTTGCCGTGCAGCAACGCGCCTGGGTTCTGTTCCAGCTCACTGCTGGCGCGCTGCAATGAACCGGTCAGGTCACGCAATTCAATGACCAGTTGGTGCACTTGCGGCAGCGTCTCGCTGGTGGATCGTCGGGTGCCGCCGAGAGGGTGGCGAGTCGCATCCCTCGTGAGCAGAGTTGAATGAATCACCCAAGAGGCGCTGCAATCTGTAATCGCATGCTACGGCGGCCAACTCGGAGTAGCCCACCTTCCATTCTTCCGTTGCAGTCGTCACGGAAGGTAATCAGAACTCATGCTCCCGAAGATGCCTTAGGAACTCGTCCAGCAACTGCTTTAGCGCGATCGCCTTGTCGGGATCAAAGCCCAGCCTTTGCTGCATCTTGGTCGGTATGCAGGCGCATTGCGATTTCAACGCACAGCCCTGCTCGGTCAAGGCGATCATCACGACACGTTCATCGCCCGAATCGCGTGTGCGGGTAATCACACCCTGCTGTTCGAGCCGCTTGAGCAGCGGCGTCAGCGTGTTCGAATTGAGCAAGGCGCGCTCGCCGATCTCGCCCACCGTACGTGGCGCCCGCTCCCACAACACCATCAGCACCACATACTGCGGACAGGTCAGGCTGAATCGTTCCAGCAAGGGCTGGTATTGGCGCGTCAACAGGCGCGAAGCGGCATAGAGCGGAAAACACAATTGTGCATCCAGTACGACCGTTTGCGCTTTCCCGGGGCTTGAGGCCAGATCGATCGGATCTGGCCGGGTTGTGCGCCGTTCCTTCATCTCGTCTCTCACAATGGCCTCATGGAGGCCGCAGCTGAATAGTGCGATGACCTCACATCATTTGCGGTGACAAGCGATCCGTGCGGGTGAAATCCAGCATCCAGTGCGGATAAGGGCGCGCTGGTTGGCTGACCGTATCGAGCGCTTTTACTTCTGCTTCGTCGAGGGACCAACTGGTGGCCTTGAGGTTGTCCTGCAGTTGCTCCGGTTTGGTCGCACCGACCAGAACGGAGCTCACCGCCGGTTTGCGCAACAGATAGTTGAGTGCCACTTGCGCAACGCTCACTCCGTGCGCCTGCGCAATGCGCTGAACTTCGTCCAGAATTCGGAAGCCTCTATCTTCCTCCACCTGAATGAAGTTGTGCCGTTCCTTGCTGCGACGGGCATCGGCCGGACCCTTTTCGCCGCGACGGAACTTGCCGGTCAGAAAGCCGCCCGCGAGCGGTGACCAGGGCGTCAGACCAAGCGCCTGATCCTGGCACAGCGGCACCAGTTCGGTTTCGACATCGCGTGCGACCAGAGAATAGAGCGCCTGGAGCGAAACGAACTTGTCCCAATGATGCCTGTCGGCGAGTGCAAGCGCCTTCATGAGTTGCCAGGCGGCAAAATTGGAACAGCCGAGGTAACGCACCTTGCCTTGCCGCACCAGGTCGTTCAGTGTCGCCAGTGTTTCTTCCAGCGGCGTGGCGAAATCGAAGCTGTGCACGATGTAGAGATCGATGTAATCGGTCCCCAGCCGCTGCAGGCTGGCCTCGCAGCTCCGAATCAGGTGATGACGGCTCAGCCCCACGTCATTGATCTCGGTGCTCATGCGGCCGCGCACCTTGGTGGCCAGCACCACATCATGACGCCGCGCCTCAAGGGCACGGCCGAGGATTTCCTCGGATTGCCCATAGGAGTA
>CAVPMU010000004.1:0-181607 GCA_963706535.1 uncultured Gammaproteobacteria bacterium | reverse complement strand
TGCATCGACGTGTGCGGCCCGGGTGCCCTGCGGCCGCGCGTGCAGGACGCCGGACTGCTGGAACAACTGCGCAGGAACGCTTCGAGTTCCTGAGCAAGACGGCGAACACGCCGGCGCGATTCGTGGATCCGGCGATCCAGCCCGATGGCGACATCAAGCGCATGATGCTCGACCGTGCCAACTACTACGCCACCACCGGCGGGCATGGCGCGTGCCGTGGCTGTGGCGAGGTCACGGCGATCCGGCTCGTGATGTGGGCCGACCACGCCATCCAGGGCAAGCGCCGCAAGGAGCACGTCCGCGAACTCGAGGCGCTGATCGAGCGCCTGGGCGCGAAGGCGGCGTCCAGGACAACGCCGCACCGGCGTGAACGCATCGACGGCGTGCTGGCGACGCTGAAGCGGCTCTATCTGCTCGAGAGCGGGCCGACCGGCAACGGGCCGGCCTCGGCCGTGATCGCCAATGCCACGGGTTGCAGCAGCGTCTACGCCTCGACTTCCCGTTCAATCCCTACCACGACCCGTGGGTCAACAGCCTGTTCCAGGACACCCCGGCCGTCGCCAAGGGCCTGTTCGAGGGCATCACCGCCGGTGCCTCCGACGACATCAAGGCGCTGCGCATCGCCGCGCTCGAGCTGGAGGACGCGTACCAGCCGGCCATTTATGACCGGTACTTCCGCATGTTCGGGTGGAACGAGTTCACGCCGCGCGAGATCGCGATGCTGCCGACGGCCTTCAGCGTGGGCGGCGATGGCGCCACCTACGACATCGGGTTCGGCGCACTGTCGCGGCTGCTCACCACGAGCACGCCGATCAAGGTGCTGGTGCTCAACACCGGCGCCTACTCGAACACCGGCGGACAGGCTTCCACCGCGAGCCTGACCGGGCAGGACTCGGACCTGACCCGCTCGACCGGCTGGGCCCACGCCGGCAAGCAGGAGGACCGCAAGGAGCTCGGCCTGATCGCCGCGTTCCACCCGAATGTGTTCGTCGCGCAGACCTCGACGGCGTTGCAGGGACATTTCCTCGGCAACGTCATGGAGTACCTGAACTACAGCGCCTCGCCCGCCGTGCTGGACGTGTACACGCCGTGCCAGGCGGAGCATGGCATCGCGGATGCGGCAGCGAGCCGGCGCGCGCGCCTGGCGGTCGAGAGCCGCATGAACCCGGTGTTCGTGCACGATCCGCGCCGCGGCGGCAACCTGCACGCCGTTTTCCTCGCTACGACGGCAACCCCAACCTCGACAGCGACTGGGCCACGACCACGCTCACCTACGTCGAGGACGGCGCCACCCGGCTGCTCGAGGTTCCGCTCACGCCCGCGGACTTCGCGCTCGCCGAGACGCGCTTCAAGAAGCAGTTCCGCAAGCTGCCCGCCGGGTCGCAGCAGGACGCGGTGCCGATCCACGAGTACATCGACCTCGCGCCCGCGGCCCGGGTCGGCAAGGTGCCGTTCGTCTGGTCGACCAACGACCAGCAACGCCTCGAGAAGCTCGAAGTGGCGGGCACCATCGTCCACCTCGTGGACGAACGGCGCCGCTACTGGCGCACGCTGCAGTACCTGGCGGGCCGGCACGTCGAGCGGCTCGATGCCGAGGCACCGAGTGTCGCTCGAGGCCTTGCAGCAGCGCTACCAGGAGTCGGTGACGCGGCAGGAATCCTCGCTCGACACGATCGCCCGCGCGATGAGCGAGCTGGCCGCGTCGTCGAGCGCACCAACGGCGGGCCTCGGCGCGGCGCTGGCGCCGTTCGGAGGTGCGCCGGCAGGGCAGGCGAATGCAGCCGCGGCCGCCTGCAGCCACAGCGGCCACGCCGGCTGCGAGCGATGCGTCGGGGCCGGGACTGCACGATCCGCGAGGGGAGACGTCGCGACGTGCGTCAACTGCAAGACCTGCTACCAGCAGGTGCCGGAGATCTTCGAGAAGACGACGATCGTCGTGGACGGCGTCGCCAAGGAGGTGGGACACGTGATCCCGGGCGTGCTGTCCCGGATCAAGGTCACGCCGGAGCTGGTGAGCCGGGTCGCGCGGCTCGCGGCGAACTGCGACTCGGAGATCATCCGGTGAACCCGGAGCCGGCCAGCCAGCCGGGCGACGACAACGAGCTGTTCCAGGCGCAGCTCGGCCTGCTCCGCAGGCACCTGCTCGCCGACCCGCGCTCGTTGCGCAGCGTGTTCGTGGCGGACGGCGTGCAGGCAATCGCCTGGGAATTCCAGCAGGAGCAACTCGGCAGGGCGTTCACCGAGACGCTGTGGAAGCTGCTGGTGCGCAACGACGAGATGAGCACCGTCCTGCTGCGCTTCATCTGGTTCATGCCGCTCAAGTTCAAGCGCCGGTTCGTGAAGGCGATCGACGCGCACCTGTCGGACCGCTACCCGATGTTCAAGGGCCTGTCCGAAGGGCTGGCCGGGCAGATCTTCCATTCCGCCTACATTCGCCCGCCCGAGCAGCGTGCGCAGGACTTCGAACTCGTCAACCAGGGCTACCTCGGCTACATGAACCTCGGCTACTCGGCGCGCGAGGTGGAACTGTTCGTCTGGCTCGAGGCGCTGCGCGACAAGCAGTGCCAGGACCGGCCGTGCGAAGTCGGCGTGCTGCTGAAGAACAAGCTCGAGCCCAAGGGCGGTTGCCCGGTCAAGATCCACATTCCCGAGATGCTCGACCTGCTCGGCCAGGGCAAGTTCCGCGAGGCGCTCGAGCTGATCGAGGGCTGCAATCCGCTGCCGAACGTGACAGGCCGCGTCTGCCCGCAGGAACTGCAGTGCCAGGGCGTGTGCACGCACACGAAGCGGCCGATCGAGATCGGCCAGCTCGAGTGGTACCTGCCGCAGCGCGACAAGCTGGTGAACCCGGACATGGCGGGGCGCTTCGCCGGTCGTGTGAGCCCCTGGGCGCGGGCGGACAAGCCGCCGATCGCGGTCGTCGGCTCCGGACCGTCGGGACTGATCAACGCCTACCTGCTCGCGGTGGAGGGTTTCCCGGTCACGGTGTTCGAGGCCTTCCACGAGTTGGGCGGCGTGCTGCGCTACGGCATCCCGGAGTTCCGCCTGCCGAACGACCTGATCGACGACGTGGTGGGCAAGATCACGCTGCTCGGCGGGCGCTTCGTGCGCAACTTCGTGGTCGGCAAGACCGCGACGCTCGACGATCTCAAGGCCGCGGGTTTCTGGAAGATCTTCGTCGGCACGGGCGCCGGTTTGCCGACCTTCATGAACGTGCCGGGCGAGCACCTGCTCGGCGTGATGTCGGCGAACGAGTTCCTCACCCGCGTCAACCTGATGCGGGCGATCGACAAGAAGTACGAGACACCGCTGCCCGACACGCGCGGCAAGGAAGTGTTCGTGATCGGTGGCGGCAACACCGCGATGGATGCCGCGCGCACCGCGCGACGCCTGGGCGCCAACGTCACCATCGTCTACCGGCGCACGCTCAAGGAAATGCCGGCGCGCGTCGAGGAGTTGCATCACGCGCTCGAGGAAGGCATCCGCGTCCGTGAATTGCGCGCACCCAGTGAATTCATCGGCGACGGCAAGACCAATTTCGTCACCCATGCCGTGCTCGACGTGAACGAGCCTCGGCCCGGCCGACCCGTCGGGGCGTCGCAGTCCCGTCAAGACGGGCCGGACCGAGCGTGTGCCGGTGGACCTCGTGATCATGGCGCTCGGCAACACCGCCAACCCGATCATGACGGAGGCGGAGCCCGGTCTGAAGACGACGAAGTGGGGCACGATCGAACTCGGGCAGGGCTCGCAGCGAACGTCGATTGCCGACGTGTATTCGGGCGGTGATGCGGCGCGCGGCGGATCGACGGCGATTCGCGCGGCCGGCGACGGCCAGGCCGCGGCGCGCGAGATCGTGGGCGACATCCCGTTCGAGCCGGAGGAGATCCGCAGGCGCGTCGCGAGCGCCGCACGCTATACCGAGCTTGGGCAGGCGAGCCCCACGATCGTCGACAAGGTCGAGCTGGCCGGAGGCATCGTCGAGTTCAAGGTGCGTGCGCCGCTGGTGGCGCGCTCGGCGCGGGCCGGGCAGTTCGTGCGCGTGCTGGCCTGGGGCAACGGCGAGCTGATACCGCTCACGCTCGCAGACTGGGATGCGGAGGAGGGCACCATCGACCTCGTCATCCAGGGCATGGGCACGAGCTCCACCCTGATGAACCGGATGGCAGTGGGCGATTCCTTCGCCGGCATCGCGGGGCCGCTCGGCCGTCCGAGCGAACTGCACGAGTACGGCGCGGACCAGACGGTGGTCTTCACCGCGGGCGGCGTCGGGTTGCCGCCGGTGTACCCGATCATGCGCGAGCACCTGCGGCTCGGGAACCACGTGACGCTGATTTCGGGCTTCCGTTCGGCCAACCTGCTGTTCTGGACGGGCGAGCACGAACGCATCGGCCGCCTGCAGGCGGAGTACGGCGATCAGCTCGACGTGATCTACACCTCGAACGACGGCACCTTCGGCGTGAAGGGTTTCGTCACGGGCCCGCTGCAGGAAATGCTCGCCGACGGTACCTCGAGCAACGGCCGCCGGATCGCCGAGGTGGTCACCATCGGGCCGCCGATGATGATGCGCGCCGTGAGCGACCTCACGCGACCCTACGGCGTCCTCACGGTCGCCAGCCTGAACTCGATCATGGTCGACGCCACCGGCATGTGCGGGGCCTGCATGGTTCCCGTCACCATCGACGGCAGGATGGTGCGCAAGCACGCCTGCATCGACGGTCCCGAGATCGAGGCCCACAGCATCGACTGGGACAAGTTCCTGCCGCGTTTCAATGCCTTCCGGACCCAGGAGGAACGCAGCCGGGTCGCCCACGGGCTGGCCTGACGGGCCCCCCGGCCGGTTCGTGACAGGTCCGGATGGCCGATGGTATTATTCGCGGCTCGTTTACATGCGCCCGTAGCTCAGTTGGATAGAGTGTCTGGCTACGAACCAGAAGGTCGGGAGTTCGAATCTCTCCGGGCGCGCCAATCTGGTATGAATCTGGGCACCTGACCGGTGCCCATTTTCTTTTCGCCGATGGCTCGCATCAGTTTGGCATGGCTACCCGTGATGGTCGCCGTGTCGTCACCAACCACGACGGAATCCACCACGGCGTGCAGGTAGTCCCGAGCAAAGCTCGATGACCGGTCGCGCAGCTTGGCCCGCACCACCTTGCTGAACGCCTCGACCTGGCTGGGAAGCACGCGGTCAACCGGCAGCAGTTGCAGCCGCCGCAAGCCCGCCATTTCCACCAGCACCCCCTCCCGGGCCGCCTTAGCCTGCTGGACGCGCTTCTGTAGCGTCTCATCCAGAGGCAGCAGCCCTGACTCCACCGCTTCGTAGAGCCGTCCGAGGCGCTCATCGGCCTTCCGGAGTTCGTTTTGCAGGTGGGCAAGCTTCTGCCTATCGGCCGCCGTCCGCTCCCGTAGCTGGCGTCGTGCCACCGTGAGTATTTCCCCGAGTTTACCGGGCGTGAACACACGCCCCTCGAGCTGGAACAGCACCAGCTCATCCAGCATCGCCACGCCCAGGTTGCGGCCCGGGCATTGAGCATTGCCCTTGTTCACCCGTCGCGTGCACTTGTAGTAGCGATATCGGCCGCTTTTGCCGGTCGTCAGCGTCATCCCCGAGCCGCAGTGGCCGCATTTCAGTAGCCCCGTCAGCAGCACCGGTGACGACAGCTGGCGCGGCGGCACGGCGGACGGCCTACGGCTCGCTCGCCGTTGCCGCACGCGCTCGAACGTCTCAGCGTCGATGATCGGATCGACCTGGACGGCGATCCAGTCGGACGGGGGACGCTTCTTGCCGGCGCGAGAGTCGATGACGTTGTAATGATGCTCGCCTCGATAGACGGCACCGGACAACACCTTGCAGACCTTCTGGATTCCCCAGGTGCGGCCCCGCATCAGCTGGCCACGCTCGTTCAGATGCTTGGCGATTTCCTTCATCCCCATCCGGCGACCCTCGAACCCTTTGAGGTACAGTGCGAAAATCCGCCGCACGGTGGCCGCCTCGGCTTCATCAACAGCGAGCTTGCGCTTGCGCCGGCCTCGATTACCGAGCGCTTCCGTCGCCGCAGCACGGTAGCCAAAGGGCGCGTTCGATCCATTGAAGAACCCTTGGCGGGCGTTCTCACGCATGGCCCGGGAGGTGTGCTTGGAATTCTCCTGGCTCTGGTACTCGTCGAATGCCGAGAAGATTCGGCGGGCGAGCTGGCCGGACGAATCGTCGGCCGTCTGCTGGCTTATGGAAACGACCTTGACGCCGTGCTTGCTCAGCTTCCGCTCATACATGCCGAACGAAATGATGTCGCGGAAGAAGCGCGACAGGCTGTGCACAATGATCGCGTCGAAGGGCGCAGGGTCCAGCGACGCGTCCGCGATTAGCTCTTGAAAGACCGGGCGCCGGTCATCGGTGGCCGACGCGCCGGGTTCAACGTATTCCTTGGCGATCAGGACGCCGTGGGCAGCGCACCAGTCCCGCATCTGCTGCAGCTGATCCGGGATCGAGAGATCCTGTTCCGCCTGGCGCGCGGTAGATAGCCGCGCATAGAGTGCAACGGCCATCGTTCTTCACTCCCGTTCATTGTCCAAGGCCATCACCGCCAACAACTCGGATACCAGTTCCGGCAGGACCGGGCAGAGCGCATCGAGCTCGCGCTCGGACAGCCGGTCCTCAGAATATCCCGCGCGGAACTTGAGTGCGACTCTGGACACTGAACCGCCTAGCCAAGTACCAGGCAGGGCAGGGAACCTGAGGGTCTCGCTACTCACCGAACCCGCCCCAGCCGTGTTTGCTCACGCTTCGCGGCGACGTCGATTTGCCAGCTGAGTGGATCGTGCAGCCGCACGATCAATTCATTCAGCCGCGATACTGCGTGCCCAAGAGTTACCGAGTCGTGGCCATCCCGCAGACTCAAGATGGCTGCCACTCGCTTTTCGTATCCGTAGACGCTGATCGCAATTCGGGCGAGCTGAGCATTGAAAACCGCTTGCGGATCCATCTCCCGGTGGACGCCCTGGCATTCGAAGGATTCGATTTGGGCGAGCAGATCCTCCCACAGCGGATGCAGTGGCCAGCGGGACCGGTTGCTGTCGCTGGTCGGCATTTTCAGCGAGTCGTGTTCGGTCGCCAGGTACCGCAGAACGTCGCCTTGCTGTTCGAACAGGTCCTGAAAGGTGCGAATGCCAAATCGGCGCAGTACGTGCTTTCGGACCTGCCACTCGATGCGCCAAACGTTCTCATTGACGCCCCAGAGATCGAAGAACCAGACTTTGTCGCTCTGCTGGTCAATCTCCGCGATCTTGTCGTAAATGCGCAGTACTACGTCGCTTTTGCCGAAGTTTAGCGTCTGGAGGCGGCCGTCCTCGCGGTACTGTGAATCCTTGGACGACTGCGACACCACATGATCGGCCGTGAAGTCGACGGCGGGCAGCCAGTAGTCGAACGTGAAATCAACTCGCGATAGGGACTCAGGACGGATGGTCAGCAGCCCGACCGACTCAGCCCAGGTGAGAAACTCTGCATGCAGCGCTCGAGCGCCGTGCTCCCACAGTGCTTGACTGCGGAAGGTGACGAAGAAGGCCGGAGTGTTGAATTCGCCGCATTCGACCGTGTAGTGAGGATGGTCCAGAACAAGCGGGTAGCCGGAACCCGACCCGTAGGGGCGAAGGGCGAACGACCAGCCGCCAATCTCGACCCGGACGCCTTCCCGTGCTTTGTCTGCCCGCGCCCGCTCCTTGGCAACCATGAGCGGCTCGAACTTAAACTCGCAGCCGATTGTGGCGCGCAGGAAGTACGCAACCTGAACCGTATCCAGACCCGTCAGCAAGCGACGAAAAGAGGGAGGGGTATCCATGTCCCCTTATGCCAAATGGCAAAGGGGCCGTCAAGTCTCCTTTCAGCCGCGACCGAATTGCTGACGGTCCGGCACGGGCGTTTCCCCGCTAACCGCCTTCCAGAAATTGGAAAGCTTCGAGGCGATCTTGAACGCCAACGAACGTTGGGAGGAGGGGCCTTCCGCCGGGAAGTATTCGGTCAGCTTGATACCGAGAATCTCCTCGTACTTGGCCACAGTCTTCTTGCTATGCACCAGTACCAAGACCTTCCACCCGACCTGGTGCCCTATGCGTAGCATGCCGAGCGCCTTTTCCAGCTCATCGATGGACCCAACGAAATTCAGGAACGCGTCCTTTTCAATGCGGTCGAGGTCCTGGCGTTCCTCATCGGTCAATGCCTTAACGGAAACTTTGGAGGGTTGCTTTGCACGGGGCATTGGTGTCTCCTTATCCCGATACCATAGCCAACAAAGGGGACTTCAGCAACCCTTTTACCTGGCTCCATGTATCCGTAGGCCCCCGTGTTACTCAAACGGGGGTCCGCGTCATAGCGCGAGCGTTGTCTGCCGACGACGCAGCATAAGATGCCGCACACAATTGACCGCATAACTGATCGGTGGTCTATTCCGCTCTATGTGTTATGGAGAGGGCGAAGACGTTCTGCCGCATGACTGCGGCTATTTGCCGAGATGCAACCCGGATCACTGCCGCATAACAGTGCGGCCCAAATTTCGTTAGGCGGCTAGGCGATGCGCACGATCCGCTGGTTAGTTGCACTTCCTGCGGCACTTATCGCCGCAATTGCCGCGCACTTCCTCGTTAGCTTCGCGCTCAGCATTGGCCACGGCTTCGATACAATCGCGAGCTTCTGGCGCGCATCGGATATGAACGGCATGCCCGTCTCTGGGACTTACATTGTCCTCGTGACCCGCGCTGTTTCCGCCGCTGCACTGGTGGGAGTCATCGCATACTTGGTGCCGAAGTACAACCGCACGATTGGACTCGCGAGCGCGTTTGTGGTCGGAGTCGCGGCTATTGTTTTGTTCATCTACTTAGTCTGGTCACTCGTCTCCTCAGGAGCTGACGTAGGTGTGGGTGTTTGGTATCGCACTTCGCTCGAAGTGCTTGGGATTGTTGGCGGCGCACTTGCAGGCGCCGCTGTTGGGGCTAGTGCGGCTGGGGATGAAGGGCCGCCTAATAAATCGCTGGAGCGCGCGCGTGAGGAATGAGGTGCCAAGCACAACCAGCAGCGCGCGCGGCGCTCAACCGCCAGGTGTTCGAATCAACGTGAGGTGGCAATGCTAGGCTGGCTTAAACGCCGCGCGGAACTTGCAAGCCTTCGGGCGGCCACCGAGGACTTGGATCGGTTTCTCGCAGGGCTCCAAGGAGCGACATCAGAGGAGTTGGGAGTGCTCGTGGCAATCGCCACTTTTCTGAGGGCCAACCTTCGCAAAGAGGGAATTCTGCCCGACTCCGTCTTAGGCATCGGTTTGCCGGCGACACCTGACGAAGAAATTACTGCAGTCATGCAGCTTCCACGATTGATAAAATTGTTTCAGAAGGAAGGGCAATCATCGGATGCGGCGGGAGCGATGGTGTGGCTTCACTCGGTACGAGTCATCGCTCTCTATCCTGAGCTCCGAAACAAGGGTCGTGAAATGTGGCGCGAACTGTCTCGTGGCTTCGGTCAGGCCCCGCAAGCTCTCAACGATATTCAGGCTCTGGCAGGAAAGCCCGTCCCGGCGGCGGCATTTGACATGATTGAATTCGTACCGCCGCCACTTAGCATGGCGAACAGCTAGTGTCCTGAGTCATTAATTCGTCGAACTTTTATGCAGCCTCGAAGTCCAAGCATAGACTCCACTTCGAGGGCGATGCGATGCGGCGTGGTCGGAAACTTGAGAGCGTGACGCTGACGACGGAAGAGCACAATCGGCTCGTCGAGTGGACACGGCGGCACAAGACCTCGCAAGCGCTCGCGCTGCGGGCGCGCATCGTGCTCGCGGCGCAGACCGATCGTTCCAACCGCGAGATTGCGCGGCAGCTGCGCGTGACGGCACAGACGGTGGGCAAGTGGCGCACGCGCTTTCTCACGCAGCGGCTCGACGGACTGCTCGATGAGCCGCGACCGGGTGCGCCCCGCACGATCTCGGATGCGAAGGTCGAACGTGTCATCGCCCTGACATTGCAGGAAACGCCGCGCGATGCCACGCACTGGAGCAGCCGCGCGATGGCCAAGGCGAGTGGCTTGTCGCAGACGGCGGTGGTGCGCATCTGGCACGCCTTCGGTCTGCAGCCGCACCGCGCCGAGACCTTCAAGCTCTCGACCGACCCGCTGTTCATCGACAAAGTGCGCGACATCGTCGGTCTTTATCTCAACCCGCCCGATCGGGCGCTCGTGCTGTGCGTGGACGAGAAGAGCCAGATCCAGGCGCTCGACCGCACGCAACCGATCCTGCCGATGATGCCGGGCATCCCCGAGCGGCGCACGTACGATTACCGCCGTCACGGCACCACCACGCTCTTCGCCGCCCTGAACATCGCCACCGGCAAGGTCATCGGTGAGATCCATCGGCGCCATCGAGCCAAGGAGTTCCTCGCCTTTCTGCGCACCATCGACGAGGCCGTACCCGCGAACCTCGACGTTCATCTGGTCATGGATAACTACGGCACGCACAAGACGCCGTCGGTCAGAGCCTGGTTCGCCCGCCACCCGCGTTTCCACGCGCACTTCACGCCCACCTCCGCTTCCTGGCTCAACCAAGTCGAGCGCTGGTTCGCACTGCTCACCGAGAAACAGATCCGCCGCGGTACGCACCGCAGCACCCTGGAACTCGAGAAGGCGATCCGTTCCTACCTCGACCTTCACAACCGCGACCCGCAGCCCTTCGTGTGGACCAAGACCGCCGACCAGATACTCGACAGCCTGCAGAGATTCTGCATGCGAATTTCCAACTCAGTACACTAGAATGGCGGACAATCATGGCGGCAAGCGCAGACAACCTGGTGTGGATCGACCTTGAGATGACGGGGCTGGATCCGCTGCGCGACCACGTCATCGAGATCGCCACGATCGTTACCGACTCGCTGCTCAATGTGGTGGCCGAGGGTCCCGTGATCGCGATACACCAGCCGGATGCCGTGCTCGCGCACATGGACGAGTGGAATCGCACCACCCACGGCGCGTCGGGGCTGCTCGACCGCGTGCGTGCCAGCAAGGTCGATGCCGTTTCAGCGGAAACGCAGACGCTCGAGTTCCTGCGGGAACACGCCGTCCCCGGCGCCTCGCCAATGTGCGGCAACAGCATCTGCCAGGACCGGCGTTTCCTCGCCCGGGAGATGCCCTCGCTCGAGAAGTTCTTCCACTATCGCAATCTCGACGTGAGTACCATCAAGGAACTCGCCCGGCGGTGGGCCCCCTCCGTGCTTGCCGGGGTGCAGAAGACCGCGACCCACCTTGCGCTGGATGATGTTCGGGAGTCGATTGCGGAGTTGCAGCACTACAAAGCGACTTTTCTTATTGTTAGATAGCTGGCCGGGCGCGCATTAGTCGGATTTCGCTTCGATCTGATCTGAGCCCCGCGAAGTGGCCGCATAGGGATTCGTCATCGATGAATAGCTCACTGCAGGACCGTGTTTTGCATGCGCTCAGGTCGTGTCTGCGACCATTGGCGCGTGTGCTGCTGCGGTCGGGTATCAGTTACAGGCAATTCTCGGAGGTCGCCAAGCTAGCATTCGTTGAAGAGGCAATCGGCGAAAAGGACCCGCGTGGAAGGGTCAAGAACACTTCGCGTGTAGCGATACGGACGGGGTTGTCGAGAAAGGAAGTCGCTCGGATCAAGAGGCAGTTCCTCGCGCCGGCCGAGGGCCAAGATGCATCGCAGGTGACATCGCGTCGAAGCAGTCACGCAGCACGCGTCTTGCAGCTTTGGCACGTAAATCCCGCCTACATTTCTGCCGATGGCCAGCCAAAGTTGCTAACTGCGTTAGGTGATGAAGGATCCTTTGCGTCGCTTGTCAAGCTGGCTGGAGGCGACGTGCCGCCGGGTGCTGTAAGAGCGGAGCTGCATTCGGCGAGCGCGATTGATGAACTACCTGACGGCCGACTTGTTCCGTTGCGTCGTTACTTTGTTCCTGGCGACGTTGGCGAGGAGTTGTTGGTTGGCTTGACGCACATCTTGGCACCTGTACTCGAGGGCCTTGCCCATAACACGGGGCCTGAAAAGGGCGATCCATTCATTCAGCGGCTTGCTTATTCAGATCGTCTTACGCCGGAGGCTATCCCCTTGTTCAGGCGGGTCGCGGGCGCTCGTGCTGCGGAATTCCTGCAGACGATGGACGACTGGCTTGGTTCGAATGAGCAGGTATCAGGTCGTTCAGGGGTGCAAAGCGATACAGTAGGAATTGGCATCTTCTACTACGAGGGCGATCAATTCAGCGTGCATGCCGAACGTAGTGCGGACACTGAAAAGTCGCATGTGACACCCTCCGGTCGGAATGAAACACCTGCCAGCACGACCTGAGATCCAGTGTGCCGGTGGTTCGCTTGTTCGCTTGCCGGCGACAGATTTTCTTGGCTTAGATTTCCGGTCGAGTCGAACTTCTGGTTTCTCCCAAGCGAGGGAGGCTGCGACATAAGATGCAACGAGCATCTCGCCTGCTACGGAGTCGACTCAGTAAATTGCGCTTGGATAGCCGAAACAGCGTAAGCGTCACGCCAAGGCCGTCTGGCGGTCGCTCGCTGGAGTGAGGAGGATGGTGTCCACCAAGGCGGAGGTGGACACCTGTGACAGAGCATGCGGTCGATCTGGTACCCAACCTGGTTCGCCGGCGTAAGAGTAACGGCCGCTGTGTGTATGAGCGGGCGGCGAAGCAGGCACTCGTTCTGAGGTGCCTGCAGCCGGGCGTGTCACTGGCCGGGACGGCGCTGGCGCACGGGCTCAACGCCAACCTGCTACGCAAGTGGGTCGTGGCCTACGCCCGACAGAACGGGATCCCGACGACGATCGACGGCCGGCGCAGGGCGGGCCCCGTGCTGTTACCGGTTCGGACTGTTGCGGAACCGGTCGTGTCGGCGGCGACGAGCGGGACCGATGCGCGGGTCGAGATCTTGGTTGCGGGCGGCACGATCCGGGTTCACGGCCGCGTCGATGCGGCGCAGCTGCGGATCGTGATCGACTGCCTCGCCGCACGTTTGTGATCAGTCCGCCGTCGGGGACGAGGATCTGGCTGGCGGCCGGTGCGACCGACATGCGTCGCGGGATGCACGGGCTGGCGGCACTGGTGGAGATGACGCTGCAGGACAACCCGTATTCGGGTCACGTGTTTGTGTTCCGCGGTAAACGCGGTGACCTGATCAAGGTGCTGTGGTGGTGTGGCGACGGGATGTGTCTGTTCGCGAAGCGTCTCGAGCGCGGTCGCTTCGTGTGGCCGCAGGCCACACAGGGCAGCGCGGCGCTCTCGGGTGCGCAGCTGGCGATGCTGCTCGAAGGCATCGATTGGCGCCGTCCACAACGCACGGCAGAGTCGCCTCTATTTGCATAAAACCCCTTGTTTTATAGGCTCTTGGCGTGGTGTGGCGTGATGCCTTTTGCTATCATGCCGCATGCCTCGAGCCGCGGCCCTGCCGAACGATGTGGAGAGTCTGCAAGCGCTCTTGCGCACCGCCCACGGCGCCCTGGAGGCGCTGTCTGCGCAGCTGCGTTCGCGCGACGTGCTGATCGAGCATCTGAAGCTCCAGCTCGCACGCCTCAAGCGGATGAAGTTCGGTCGCTCCAGCGAGCAACTCGACGCCCAGATCGCACAGCTCGAGTTCAGTCTCGAAGAGTTGGAAGGGAACGCCGCCGCCGCGATGCCGCCCACACCCGCGGCGCCGGCGGGTGCGCCCCCGACCCGGCCCGCCCGCAAGCCCTTCCCCGAGCATCTGCGCCGCGAGCCGCAGGTGCACGAGCCCGCCACGGGCGCGTGCCACTGTCCGGAGTGCGGCGGGACACTGCGCGCGTTGGGCGAGGATGTCGCGGAGATGCTCGAGTTCGTGCCCGAGCATTGGAAGGTGATCCAGCACGTACGGCCCAAGTATTCCTGCAGCGCTTGCCAGAAGATTGTGCAGGCCAACGCGCCCTCGCGACCGATCGAGCGCAGCTATGCTGGCCCTGGGCTCTTGGCCCATGTGCTGGTGGCCAAGTATTGCGATCACCTGCCGTTCTACCGCCAGAGCCAGATC
Source organism: uncultured Gammaproteobacteria bacterium (assembly GCA_963706535.1). Classification (GTDB taxonomy): domain Bacteria; phylum Pseudomonadota; class Gammaproteobacteria; order Steroidobacterales; family Steroidobacteraceae; genus RPQJ01. Next base: position 167,569 of record CAVPMU010000004.1, on the reverse strand, counting down.
TATGCCCGCGACGGCGTGGAGATTGAGCGCGCGACGCTCGCCGACTGGGGCGGAGCCGCCAGCGCACTGCTCGATCCGTTGCTCGGCGCCTTGGAAGACTACGTCATGGGCGCCGACAAGCTCCACGCCGACGACACCCCGATCCCCGTCCTCGCTCCCGGCACCGGCAAGACCAAGACCGGCCGGCTGTGGGCCTACGTGCGCGATGATCGGCCCGCCGGCAGTACCGATCCGCCGGCCGTGCTGTTGCGCTACTCGCCCGATCGCAAGGGCGAGCGGCCCCGCGCACATCTGCAGGACTTTCGCGGCATCCTGCAGGCCGATGCCTATGGCGGGTTCAACGGTCTGTACGATCGCGCTCACGAACCGCTGATTGAAGCGGCTTGCTGGGCTCACGCGCGGCGCAAGTTCTTCGATCTGCACGCCTCGAGCGACTCGCCGCGGGCCCTGGAAGCGCTCGAGCGGATCGCAGCACTGTACAAGATCGAGGCGGAGATCCGCGGCCAGCTGCCCGAGGCGCGTAAAGCGGCGCGCCAGGCGCGGGCCGCACCGCTGCTGACGGATCTGAAGGCCTGGCTGCACGCTACCGTGCGCCACGAAGGCTCCAGGAAGTCGGAGCTCGCCGGTGCCATCGGCTACACGCTCTCGCTCTGGACCGCACTGACGCGCTACGCCGATGACGGGCGCATCGAGATGGACAACAACGCTGCCGAGCGGGAACTTCGTGCCGTGGCTCTGGGCAGGAAGAACTACCTCTTTGCAGGGTCCGATGCCGGTGGTGAGCGTGCGGCGGCGTTCTACAGCTTGATCGGCTCCGCCAAACTCAATGGCCTGGATCCGGAAGCCTACCTGCGCGAAGTGTTCACCCGCATCGCCGAGCATCCGATCAATCGCATCGAGGAGCTGCTGCCGTGGAACGTCGCACAGGAACTCGCCGCCCAGCGCGCCCTCGCAACCTGAAGCGCCAACCGGCCGCAAAGCCGGTGGCGTCCACGCCCTGGCCGACGATCGAGGAGTTCCTCGCCGCCGAAGAGGGCACGATCTCCCTCGGCAGCATCGGCTACAACCCATCGCTCGGCTACACCGCGGTCGCCAGCGACGAGAGCAATATGCTCGTGGCCCTGGTTCGCGATCCGAACGAATCACTGCACCAACTACTCGACCGCCTCGAGGGTGCGCTCGGCCCAGCTATCGAAGAGCAGATTTACGTCGACGAGATCAACGGGCTAAGTCCCTCGCCTGCGAAGTCAAGACGGCGCTGAGCGGACGCTTACGAAACAGCTACTAGTAACCAGCAGGCGAACGCAGGCCATTCAAGAACCAGCGTTAGACTGAGAAAGAACAAGAAGTGCCTCTCATGAGGCCGGTCTGCTTGTCGATTCCGCGGGACTACTTTCGTGAAATTGTGGGCGCCCTGACTCCGTAGGCCTGTAATGGGGCACCGCTCGAGCTTTGCACGCCGACTACGGTCACAAAATCCCCAGCCTTAATGTTCACCTTGTGTCGGGAAAGCAACCCAGTGTAGTCCACTACGAGTTCGCCCACTGTGAAAGTGCCGCTGGCGACGCTGACATTTGCGGCGCGCCCAGCAACCATTACCTTAGTCACACCAGGCACATATTGGCGCTGATCAACCAGCATGCGCTCAGCACGACTTCGGCCTAGCTGGTCGGGCTTTCCAAGCACGCTAGCAATCACCGTCTGGCCACTTGCCAATTCGCGTGAAAGTTGTGCGAGCGCTGCAGATCCGGGCGCAGCCTGATACGTCTGGCCCAGAATTGTTACGTGACCGGTCGCCGTATTGATCTTTTCGACCGGCCCTTGCACTACAGCGTCCCTTACTATGCCCTTGAAAAGGTCGCTGCCGATGATCGCGTCACTGCCGATAATCGCATCGCTGCCAATGATGGCGTCGCTACCGATGATGGCGTTGGGGCGCTTGGCCTTCTGACGGTCGCTGCCGATGATGGCATCGCTACCGATGATCGCATCGCTGCCAATAATCGCATCGCTGCCAATAATCGCATCGCTACCGATGATGGCGTTGGGGCGCTTGGCCTTCTGACGGTCGCTGCCGATGATGGCATCGCTACCGATGATGGCGTCACTGCCGATAATCGCATCGCTACCGATGATGGCGTCACTGCCGATAATCGCATCGCTGCCAATGATGGCGTCGCTACCGATGATGGCGTTGGGGCGCTTGGCCTTCTGACGGTCGCTGCCGATGATGGCATCGCTACCGATGATCGCATCGCTGCCAATAATCGCATCGCTGCCAATAATCGCATCGCTACCGATGATGGCGTTGGGGCGCTTGGCCTTCTGACGGTCGCTGCCGATGATGGCATCGCTACCGATGATGGCGTCACTGCCGATAATCGCATCGCTGCCAATGATGGCGTCGCTACCGATGATGGCGTTGGGGCGCTTGGCCTTCTGACGGTCGCTGCCGATGATGGCATCGCTACCGATGATCGCATCGCTGCCAATAATCGCATCGCTACCGATGATGGCGTTGGGGCGCTTGCCCTTCTGACGGTCGCTGCCGATGATGGCATCGCTACCGATGATCGCATCGCTGCCAATAATCGCATCGCTGCCAATAATCGCATCGCTACCGATGATGGCGTTGGGGCGCTTGGCCTTCTGACGGTCGCTGCCGATGATGGCATCGCTACCGATGATGGCGTCACTGCCGATAATCGCATCGCTGCCAATGATGGCGTCACTGCCGATAATCGCATCGCTGCCAATGATGGCGTCGCTACCGATGATGGCGTTGGGGCGCTTGGCCTTCTGACGGTCGCTGCCGATGATGGCATCGCTACCGATGATGGCGTCACTGCCGATAATCGCATCGCTGCCAATGATGGCGTCGCTACCGATGATGGCGTCACTGCCGATAATCGCATCGCTGCCAATGATGGCGTCGCTACCGATGATGGCGTTGGGGCGCTTGGCCTTCTGACGGTCGCTGCCGATGATGGCATCGCTACCGATGATGGCGTCACTGCCGATAATCGCATCGCTGCCAATGATGGCGTCGCTACCGATGATGGCGTTGGGGCGCTTGGCCTTCTGACGGTCGCTGCCGATGATGGCATCGCTACCGATGATCGCATCGCTGCCAATAATCGCATCGCTGCCAATAATCGCATCGCTACCGATGATGGCGTTGGGGCGCTTGGCCTTCTGACGGTCGCTGCCGATGATGGCATCGCTACCGATGATGGCGTCACTGCCGATAATCGCATCGCTGCCAATGATGGCGTCACTGCCGATAATCGCATCGCTGCCAATGATGGCGTCGCTACCGATGATGGCGTTGGGGCGCTTGGCCTTCTGACGGTCGCTGCCGATGATGGCATCGCTACCGATGATGGCGTCACTGCCGATAATCGCATCGCTGCCAATGATGGCGTCGCTACCGATGATGGCGTTGGGGCGCTTGGCCTTCTGACGGTCGCTGCCGATGATGGCATCGCTACCGATGATGGCGTCACTGCCGATAATCGCATCGCTGCCAATGATGGCGTCGCTACCGATGATGGCGTTGGGGCGCTTGGCCTTCTGACGGTCGCTGCCGATGATGGCATCGCTACCGATGATCGCATCGCTGCCAATAATCGCATCGCTGCCAATAATCGCATCGCTACCGATGATGGCGTCACTGCCAATGATGGCGTTGGGGCGCCTCAGCTTTGAATTGTCCCCATCCACCGCGGGCTTCGCCGACACGGTTGTCGCGAAAGTGCCGAGTGCGAAGGAGACTGCAAACGCGAGAGCGTGATACCGGCGCTTTGCGGTCATCGGAATCCCCTTGTTCTTCATGTGTCGTCGCTCGAAGTCAGATGCAAAAAATGAGCTTGTGGTGCCTGCGTGTCATTGCAGGGTTTCGTCGGCGTTCGGCGGAGCCTTGTCCACGAAATGAAAGATGCCAACGCCGGTTCGGATAGATTCCGTCGGCGACAGTTTGTGGCCGCCTTTGATTTCGTGCTGTCCCAGCCAGTCGTCCAGAATCTCGAGCAGCTCCTGCGCCTTTTCCCGCACCAAGGCGTCAAACGCCTCGAAGTCGGTCGGAGACAGACCTTCCATCGTTATTGCATAGCGCTCAAAGCGGCCTTCGCCCTTGCGCTTGATCTGCATGTTGTTATCGACGGTGTCGATAAAGTAATTGACGACATTTCCGAGTCGTTCCAATCCAACTGGATCGAGCGGTGTCGGCAAATAAGTGCGATTGAGCAAACGGACGTAGCCGTCGTCAGTCTCCAGCGCTGCAGCCACTCGCAGGAGTTCATTGAGCAGGGCTCTTGGAGAGACGTCCCCCGCATACTTCAGAACGAGTTGCTCGAAGGATCTACCCTCACCGGCAAAAGGCACTTCCAGTGGTAGACCGTACGGCCCTAGGTACTCAGGGTCTTGGCTCCAGCCTTGAAGTACGCGGGCAATTCGATTGAGCCCGACCTGGTCATCGTCGTTCGCGTCCGCTGTACGGATGCGAGTGACCTCTCGTTTAGTCAGGCCCGTCAAAATCGCCAGTCGCGAATCGGTGTGTGGGCTGCCGGGAGGAATGAGATCAATACTGGCGATATCGATGTAAGCCCCACGAACGGAGTCAGAGAACTCGCCGTACGAGACACCTTGACGCAGCAAGATCCGGACGAGCGGGTGCAAGAGGTGCCGGCATGCGGCAAGCAACGGTTTCTTGACGTTCTCGCTCATTCCAACCCCGTAACCGGGTGGCTCCGACCAGATTGCAACTGCCGCTGACATTAGAGGTTATTGTTAACTCCCCGAGGCCGAATATAACGACCGGACATGACGGGTCAAGCGTTAAACATATTCGGGTACTCGGGCTGTGGTCCGGGGGCCACGCCCGGCAGGGGCGGCGGGGCAGCTTGAGGAAAAAATTCCAGCTATTCAGGAGGCTGGCGCGGGAGTCTAGACGGCGGGGGAAGAGGCGGAAGTGGCACGTCAGGGCGGGTGCGAGGGAGCCTATGTAAAGTCCCGATCGAGCATGGAGAGGCTTGGCCGGAGCGGGCCGGAGAGCAAACTGTGACCTGCATCACAGTTCCCGCGGGAATGTCTGTTAGTGAATTAAAAACAAATATTTAAGCCAGACAGCTCGAAGTTTTCGAGATCTGCCATTGGGGCTTGGAAGGTCGCCCTTCCGTCGATTGGCGTTCCCGCGGGAAGGTCGCGCAGCGACCTGGACCTGACGCCGATGTACGTCGCCGTGGGACGCTCCCGGGACGCCGGATCGCCACCGCCCGGCGACCTCGCCCGACCCCAAGCAAAACGGCCGGTCCCCCCCGCGGGAGAACCGGCCGTTCAGGTGAAAATGTGAGCTTGACAGTTACTCGGTTTTCTGGATCTGCGCGGTCTTGCGAAGCTCGTCCAGGTAGGCCTGCAGCTTCTTCCGCTGCGAGAACATCTCGACCTGCGGCTTGACGTCCTCGAACGCCGGCGCCTCGGGGCTGCGCACGTCCTCGAGCTGGATCACGTGGAAGCCGAACTCGGTCTGCACCGGCGTCTGCGTGGTCTGGCCCTTCTCGAGCGCCGCCACGGCATCGCCGAACGGCTTCACCATCGTCTGCAGCGAGAACCAGCCGAGGTCGCCACCACTCTTGCTGCTGCCGTCCTTCGACTCGGCGGCCGCGAGCTTGGCGAAATCGCCGCCTGCTGCGAGCTCGCGAATGATCGACTCAGCGGCCTCCCTGGTCTCGACCAGGATGTGGCGCGCCTTGTATTCCTTCGGCATGTTCGCCACCTGCGCGTCGTACTCGGCCTTGATCTCGCTCTCCGACACCGGGTGCGCCGCGACGTACTTCTGGCTGGCGGCTTCCGCGAGGATCTGCATGCGCAGCAGGTCGAGCCGCGCCTGCACGTCGGTCTCCTTCGCGAGACCGTCCTTCTCCGCGGCGTCGGCGGCAAGCGACATGTTGATCAGCTGGTCGATCAGCTGGGTCTTCTGCTCTTCGGTGGCTTCCGCGGTCGGCTTGCCGGTCACCGCCTGCACGAAGGTGTCGAGCACCGCGCTCGAGATCGCCTTGCCGTTGACGGTCGCGACGGTGGTCGCGGCAGTGGCGGCGGTTGCCTTGGACGCGTCCTCCGCCGGTTTGGTGCAGGCGGCGAGCAGCGCGGTGGCTGCGATCAGGACGAGGGGGAAACGAGTGATGCGCATCTGGAGCCTCTGGGTGGTATGCCGGTCAGGTGACGGGCGTCTCGCCGGGGGCGAGCGCCTGGATCGATAACGCGTGAATGTCGGTGTCCATCATGTCGCCGACCACCTCGTATACGAGGCGATGGCGGCGGACGGTGTTGAGACCGGCGAAGCGCTGCGCGACCACGAGCACGGTGAAGTGCCCGCGACCGTCGGCCGCGCCGGCGTGGCCCACGTGTTGGTGGCTGTCGTCGATGACTTCGAGCGCCTCGGGCGCGAGGCCCGTGCGCAGCCTCTCGGTCAGTCGCTCGACGCGGGTGCTGGTCATGGCTTTGCCTCGCCGTCGGCCGGGGGCTGCTCGGCCCTGCGCGCGATCCACACGCCCTGCAGCAGCGCGAAGACCAGCGTGAGTCCCATCAGCCCGAACAGCTTGAAGTTAACCCAGGTCGCCTCATCGTAGCGATAGACGACGTACAGGTTGAGCGCGCCCGCGAACACGAAGAACGCGACCCACATGAAGTTGAGCCGGCGCCAGTTGGCCGCGTCGAGCACCACGTTCTCGCCCAGCATGCGCTGGATGATGCTCGGGCCGCGCAGGAACTCGCTGCCGAGGAAGGCGGCCGCGAACAGCCAGTTGACGATGCTCGGCTTCCACTTGATGAACGTGGCATCGCGCACCAGCAGCGTGAGCCCACCGAAGATCAGCACCAGCACCGCGGAGGTGAGCAGCATGCCGCTCACCTTGCGATGGCGCATCCAGCTCACGGCAGTCTGCGCCAGCACGCCCACGATCAGCACCGCGGTGGCGACGTAGATGCCCGCGACCTTGTAGGCCACGAAGAAGGCGATGACCGGGAGTAGGTCGACGAGGAACTGCATTCAGGCGGGGCGGGGGGACGGCGGCTGCCAGCCGGGGCGGGTATCATAGCCAAGTCGCTGGCCTTCCCCAACGGCAAGCGCAGAAAACATGGCATTCCTGCTCTCCATCCACCCGGTGAATCCGCAGCCGCGCCTCGCGCGACAGGCGATCGCGGCGTTGCGCGACGGCAGCGTCGTCGTCTACCCCACGGATTCGAGCTATGCGCTCGGTTGCCTGATCGGCGACAAGGCGGCGATGGAGCGCATCGAGCGCATCCGCCAGACCGACAGGAACCACAACTTCACGCTGGTCTGCCGCGATCTTTCGGAGATCGCCACCTACGCGCGCGTGGACAACAGCCAGTACCGCACGCTCAAGGCGTTCACGCCGGGCCCCTACACTTTCATCCTCGAGGCGACGCGCGAGGTGCCGAAGCGGCTGCAGAACCCGAAGCGGCGCACCATCGGCATCCGCGTGCCGGACAACGCGATCGTGCGGCTGCTGCTGGCCGAGTTGGGCGAGCCGCTCATGAGCTCGACGCTGCTGCTGCCCGGCGACGCGGCGCCGCTGACGGACCCGCACGAGATCAAGGAACGGCTCGAGCACGTGGTGGACCTCGTCATCGACGGCGGACCGGGCGGGGTCGAGCCGAGCAGCGTGGTGGACCTCTCGGGTCCGGCGCCGGTCGTGGTGCGCCGCGGCCGGGGCGACGTCGCCGCATTCGAATGACGACGGCTGCGCGCGGCTGCGTATAATCCCGCGTTTGCGCCACGGCCGACGCCCGCCGCTGTTGCGCTGGCTTCTGGTTTGTCATTGTAACTATATGATATTAAAAGTGTATTTGCGGCCAGCGAGTCGCAGGGGTGACGCGCCTTGAGTTCCTCCGTATCGGCCCCGCGCCGCGTGCTTTCGGGAATGCGTCCGACCGGCAGCCTGCACCTCGGCAACTACCACGGCGCCCTCAAGAACTGGACCGAGCTGCAGTACGAGTACGACTGCTACTTCTTCATCGCCGACTACCACGCGCTCACCACCGGCTACGACGACACGGCGGACATCGAGTCCAACACCTGGCAGATCGTGATCGACTGGCTGGCGGCGGGCCTGAACCCGGCGGTGGCCACGATCTTCATCCAGTCGCGCGTGTCCGAGCACGCCGAGCTGCACCTGCTGCTCTCCATGATCACGCCGTTGAGCTGGCTCGAGCGCGTGCCCACCTACAAGGACCAGCAGGAGCAGCTGAAGGAGAAGGACCTCGCGACCTACGGCTTCCTGGGCTACCCGCTGCTGCAGAGCGCGGACATCCTGCTGTACCGCCCGATGTACGTGCCGGTCGGCGAGGACCAGGTGGCGCATGTCGAGATCACCCGCGAGATCGCCCGGCGCTTCAACTTCATTTATGGCCGCGAGCCGGACTTCGAGGGCAAGGCCGAGCGCGCGGTCAAGAATCTCGGCACGAAGAACGCCACCCTCTACCGCCAGCTGCGTCGCAGCTACCAGGAGCAGGGCGAGGAGGAATCGCTCGCCCGGGCCCGCGCGCTGCTCGATGGCAATTCGCGCCTGACGGTGGCGGACCGCGAGCGCCTGCTCGGCTACCTCGAGGGCACGGGTCGCACGATCCTGCCCGAGCCGGACGCGCTGCTCACGGCGACGCCCAAGGTCACGGGCCTCGACGGCCGCAAGATGTCGAAGTCCTACCGCAACACGATCGGGCTGCGCGAGGACCCGGACGCGGTCGCGGCGAAGCTGAAGACCATGCAGACCGACCCGGCGCGCGTGCGTCGTACCGACCCGGGCAATCCCGAGAAGTGCCCGGTGTGGGACCTGCACAAGCTCTACTCCAGCGCGGAGACCCTGCGCTGGGTGGACCACGGTTGCCGCACGGCGAGCATCGGCTGCCTGGAGTGCAAGAAGCCGCTGATCGAGCGCGTGGTCGAGGAGATCACGGCGATGCGCCAGCGCGCCCAGGAATACGAGGACAGCCCCGACCTCGTGCGTGGCATCATCGCCGAGGGTTGCGAGAAGGCCCGCGCCGTCGCCGGCCAGACGCTCGACGACGTGAAGCAGGCCATGGGCCTCGTCTACCGCTGAGGGAACCGCATGACCAAGCCCGACTTGAGGCTCGTCGAGAGCATCCCGCCGCCCGTGGTGGCGGAGGCGCACGTCGCGGAACTGCAGGAGCAGTCGGAGATGCCGTTCGCGGTCGTGGAGGGCGAGCCGCTCACGCAGATGCCGCGCGACCTCTACATCCCGCCCGACGCGCTGCAGGTGTTCCTCGAGGCGTTCGAGGGACCGCTCGACCTGCTGCTGTACCTGATCCGCCGCCAGAACCTCGACATCCTCGACATCCCGCTCGCGGAGATCACGAAGCAGTACATGCAGTACATCGAGCTGATGCAGGAACTGCAGCTCGAGCTCGCAGGCGAGTACATGCTGATGGCCGCCACTCTCGCGGAGATCAAGTCGCGCATGCTGCTGCCGCGCCCGCAGGGCGAGGCCGCCGAGGAGGACGACCCGCGCGCGGAGCTGGTGCGCCGCCTGCAGGAGTACGAGCGCTTCAAGCGCGCCGCCGCAGACATCGAGCAGTTGCCGCGGGTCGATCGCGACACGTTCCCGACCTCGGCCGAGCTCACGGAGCGCCGCGTGGTGCGCATGCTGCCCTCGGTCACGCTGCAGGAGATGCTGGTCGCGCTCAAGGACGTGATGGGCCGCGCGGAGATGTTCGCGCACCACCAGGTGCAGCGCGAGCGGCTCTCGGTGCGCCAGCGCATGTCCGACGTGCTCGGTGCGCTCGGCAGCCAGGCCTTCGTCGAGTTCGTGGCGCTGTTCCGCCCGGAAGAGGGGCGCATGGGCGTCACGGTGACCTTCTCCGCCATCCTCGAGCTGCTGCGCGAGGGGCTGATCGAGATCGTGCAGTCGGAGCCGTTCGCGCCCATCCACGTGCGCGCGGGCGCGCCGCGGCACGTCACGCTCGTCGTCGACAACGACCGGCTCGACGCCGGCAACCGGACTGAATCATGAGCGAAGAACACCCGTTGACCAACGTGCTCGAGGCCGTGCTGCTCGCCGCCGGGCGCCCCGTCACCGTCGGGCAGATGCTCGAGCTGTTCGAGGAGCACCAGCGTCCCTCCGCCGACGACGTGCGCGAGGCGCTCACCGACCTCGAGCGCCGCCTCGAGGGCCGCGGCGTCGAACTGCGCGAAGTGGCGAGCGGCTGGCGCGTGCAGGTGCGCGCCGAGCACGCCGACGTGGTCTCGCGGCTGTGGCAGGAGCGGCCGAGCCGCTACTCCCGCGCGCTGCTCGAAACGCTCGCGCTGATCGCCTATCGCCAGCCGATCACGCGCAGCGAGATCGAGGACATCCGCGGCGTCACGGTCGCCTCCACCATCATGCGCACGCTGCACGAGCGCAACTGGATCCGCGTCGTCGGGCATCGCGAAGTGCCGGGCCACCCGGAACTGCTCGGCACCACGCGCGAGTTCCTCGACTACTTCGGGCTCAGGAGCCTCGACGACCTGCCGACGCTCGCGGAACTGCGCGACCTCGACGACATCAAGGTGCAGCTCGAGTTTCCCGGCGGCGAGGCCGTGCCGGGCGAGCAGCCCGCGCTCGAGGCGCCGGCGGTGGCCGACGAGCTGCTGGACGAGGAGGCGGGCGGCGACGACGACGATGACGGCGACGCGCCCGACGAATCGCCGGCGCCGACGCTGGTCGCCGCGCCCCCCGCGGACACCGAGCACTAGCCAAAGCACTTGGACGAACGCCTGCACAAGCTGCTCGCGCAGCATGGAATCGGCTCGCGCCGCCAGGTCGAGGGCTGGATCGTCGAGGGACGCGTGCTGGTGAACGGCAAGCTTGCCGTGATCGGGCAGCGCGTGGGCCCTTCCGATCGCGTGGTGGTCGACGGACGCGACGTGACGAAACGCATCGCGAGCACCCCGGCGCTGCGCGTCATCGTCTACCACAAGCCGAGCGGCGAGATGCTCAAGCGCCAGCAGGGCGACGAGCGCGCCGGCGTCGAGACGCGGCTGCCCACGCTGCGCTCGGGTCGCTGGCTGCCGGTGAGCGCGCTCGGTTTCGGCGAGGACGGACTGCTGGTCATGACGAACGACGGCGCCTTCGCGATGGCCGCCGCCCGGCTCGGTCGCGCCCTGCCCGTCGAGTATCGCGTCCGCGTCCTCAGGCCCAAGGAGACCGACGCCTGGCCCGCGATACCGCTCACGGTCGATGTCGAGGGCGAGGAGGTCACGGTCGCATCCGTCGAACGACTCGAGGGCAGCACCACGAACGCCTGGTTCGAGGTCACGGCCGATCACAACCTGCCGCGCGGCGCCGTGCGCGCGCTGTTCGATGCCGCCGGGCTCAAGGTGAGCCGCATCATGCTGGTGCGCTGGGGGCCGGTGGCCCTGCCACGCGACTTGCCGCGCGGTCGGTCGCGCGATCTCGAGCGCGAGGAACTCGACGCGGTGCTCGCGATCGCCGGCAGGTCGCGTCCGCGAACGCCGCGCCGCGCTACTGGGCGTCGAAGCGGCGGCCGGTGACGCCGCGGCTGGCGGGGCCGAGCAGGTAGAGGAACGGCGCGAGCACCTGCGCGGGGAGCGGCACCGTGGCCGGATCCTCGCCCGGGTAGGCCTTTGCACGCATGAGGGTTCGCATCCGGCCCGGGTCGATGCTGTTCACGCGGATGCGGGTGGTGTTCTCGATCTCGTCCGCGAGCACCTGCATCAATCCCTCGACCGCGAACTTCGAGGCCGCGTAAGCGCCCCAGTAGGCGCGACCGCGCGCCGAGACGCCGCTCGAGGTGAAGACCACCGAGGCGTCCTCGGACGACTTCAGCAGTGGCAGCAGGGCCTGCGTCAGGATGAACGCGGCGTTCACGTTCACGTGCATCACCTTCAGCCACGTGATCACGTCGTAATGCTCGATGGGCGCGCGCTCGCCGAGTTGGCCCGCGACGTGCGCGAGCCCGTCGAGGCGCCCGAACTCGTTGCGCACGGCATCGGCGAGCGTGGCGTAGTGCGACGCATCCGCGCGCTCGAGGTCGAGCGGTGCGATCGACGGCCGCGGCGCGCCGCTCGCGACGATCGCGTCGTAGACGGCCTCGAGCCTGGCCACCTTGCGGCCGCTCAGCACGACGCGCGCGCCGAGGGCGGCGCAGGCCTTGGCGAGCTCGCTGCCGAGGCCGCCACCGGCGCCGGTGACGAGGATCACCCGATCCGCCAGCGCCGCGGCGGGCGGCGCGTAGGCGCGCACGTCGAGTTCCGTCTCACTCATCGACCGTTTCTCCCTCGGTGCCACGCGGCACCCGCGCCAGCTTCTCGATCGGCGCGATCTCCTCGATCTCGCGCTCGGGTCGCAGCCCGAGCTCGGTGAACTTGCGCGCGCCCGGCAGCACCTGGCGCTCGAGCGAGCCCACGGCGCTGTTGTAGGCATCCACGCTCTGGCCTAGCGACCTGCCGATCTTCCCGACGTGCTCCGTGAACTTGGCGAGACGCTTGTAGAGGTCCTCGGCCAGCTCCTGGATGCGCGCCGCGTTGTCGGCGAGCGCGTTCTGCCGCCAGCCGTAGGCGACGGCCTTCAGCAGCGCGACGAAGCTCGACGGCGTGGCGATGATCACGTGCTGGCGGATCGCGTCCTCGAGCAGCGAGGGGATCTCCCCCATCGCCGCCGACAGGAACTGGTCGCCGGGGATGAACAGAACCACGAAGTCGGGGCTGCGCTCGAACTGCGACCAGTAGGCCTTGGAGGAGAGCTGCCGCACGCGCTCGACGACGGCCTGCGCATGGCGCTTGATGTGGAGCGCGCGCGCGTCGTCGTCCACCGCTTCGACGGCCGAGAGGTAGGCGTCGAGCGGCGTCTTCACGTCCACCACGATCTGCCGGCCGTCCGGCATGTTGACGATCATGTCCGGGCGCAGCGCACCGTCCTCGCCCGGCACGTGCACCTGCTCGACGAAATCGCAGTGCTCGACCATGCCGGCGAGCTCGGCGAGGCGGCGCAGCGTCATCTCGCCCCACTGGCCGCGCACCTCGGGGCGCCTGAGCGCGGTGACGAGGTTGCGGGTCTCGCGCTGCAGCGCCTGCTGGCCGAGCGTCACGCCCTCGAGCGAGCTGCGCAGCGCGCCGAAGCTCTCGGCGCGCTCCTTCTCGATGCGCGCGATCTGCTCGTGGGTGCGGGCGAGCGCCTCGCGGACCGGGGCGAGCATGCCCTCGACCGCCTTCTCGCGCTCGCCGAGTTTCTGCGCCGCGAGCTCCTGCTGCTGCCCGAGCGCCTGTCGCGCGAGCCGCAGGAACATCTCGCTGTTGTTGCGCAAGGCCTCGCCGGCGACGCTGTCGAAGCCCACGCGCAGTCGCTCGAGCGCGAGGTCGAGCGCCTGCTCGCGTTCCTTCGCGAGTTCCGCCGCCGAGCTGGCCTCGGCACGGGCGGTGGCGAGTTCCACCTCGAGCGCGTGCGTACGCCGCCGACCGACCAGCCAGCCGATCACGAACGCGGCGACCGGCGCCAGCGCGAGCAGCAGGATCAGCGCCGTCGAGTTCCAGTTCATCGGTGGATGCCCGCCACGTTCACCGCCCGCGGCGCCATCCACCCGCGCAGGTCGGCGGGCTCCGCGACGATGCCGGTCGGCTGCCAGCTGCGGGGGTCGTCGTCCACGGAGAGATAGCCGTATGCCGCGACGACGGTGGCCATGCCCGCGGCACGCCCGGCCTGGATGTCGCGCTCCGCATCCCCCACGTAGACACAGCGCTCAGGCGGCACCCCGGCCAGCGCCGCCGCGTGCAGCAGGGGCAGCGGATGCGGCTTGCGTTCCGGCAGGGTGTCGCCGCTCACCACGCACGCGGCACGGTGGGTGAGCGCCAGCGCCTCGAGCAGTGGATCGGTGAGCCACGCAGGCTTGTTGGTCACGATGCCCCACGGCAGTCCGCGGTCCTCGAGTTCGGTCAGCACTTCGTCGATGCCCGGGAAGAGGCGCGTGTGCCCGGCGAGGTTCTGCGCGTAAAGCTCGAGGAATCGCAGGCGCAGGCGCTCGAATGCGTCACCCGTTGCGTCCGGAAAGCCGAGTGCGACGAGGCGGGCGGCCCCGTGCGACACCACCGGACGGAACACGTTCGACGGCAATGGCTCGCGGCCGCGCTCGACGCGCAGCCGGTTCAAGGCGCCGCCCATGTCCGGTGCGGTGTCGAGCAACGTGCCGTCGAGGTCGAGCAGCAGGGCGGCGTATCCGTTCATCGCGTGGGGCTGCCCGCGGTGCCCGGCTTGCGCAGGTGCATTAGATAGTTGATCCGCGCATCACTCGAGAGCCGGGCGCTGCGCGCGAAGGGGTCGTAGTCCATGCCGGCGACGTCCATGACCTGCAGGCCCGCCGCCTTCGCCCACCCCGCGAGTTCCGAGGGACGGATGAATTTCGCGTAGGTGTGCGTGCCCGTGGGCAGCAGGCGCAGCACGTACTCGGCGCCGAGCACGGCGTGCAGGTAGGCGCGCGGCGTGCGGTTGATCGTCGAGACGAAGACCTCGCCGCCGGGCCGGACGAGGGCCGCGAGCGCCTCGATCACGGCCGCGGGGTCGGGCACGTGCTCGAGCATCTCCATGCAGGTCACGACGTCGTAGGCCGCGGGGTTGGCCGCGGCATGCTGCTCGGCGGATTCGCGCCGGTAGGTCACCGGCACGTTCGACTCGAGAGCGTGCAGTTCGGCGACCTGCAGCAGTTCCGCGGCGAGGTCGAGTCCGACGACGCGTGCCCCGGCGCGCGCCATGGCCTCGGCCAGCACGCCGCCGCCGCAACCCACGTCCACTACCCTGCGGCCGGCGAGCGGCGCGGAGCGTTCCACGTACGCGAGGCGCACCGGATTGATCTCGTGCAGCGTGCGGATCTCGCCCTCGGGATCCCACCAGCGGCTGGCGGAGGCCTCGAAGCGCGCGATCTCGGCGCGATCGACGTTACCGGTCTCATTCATCCTGCGGTACCTCCGGGGCCGTCGCGTCGAGACGGTCGCGCCAGGCGGCGGCGCGCGCGAGCACGGCTTCCTCGTCGAGATAGATGAGTGCGCGGTCTGCCAGCAGTCGCCGGCCCGCCACCCACGTGTCGGTGACCTGCTGCGGGGAGGTGGAGTAGACGACCGCCGCGGGGACGTCCTTCACCGGCCAGCTGCGCGGCTGCCGCAGGTCGAGGCAGCACAGGTCGGCCCACTTGCCGGGCAGCAGGCTGCCGGTGGTCTCCCCGAGGCCGAGTACCCGGGCGCCCTCGAGGGTGGCCATGCGCAGCAGGTCGGAGGCGACCAGGGTCCCCGGCGACGCCGAGACGCCCGAGGCGAGGAGTCCTGCGGTGCGCGCTTCCCCGAGTACGTCGAGATCGTTGTTCGAGGCGGCGCCGTCGGTGCCGAGCGCGACGCGGATGCCGCGGCCGAGCAGTCGCGGCAGCGGACACACCCCGTTGCCGAGCTTCAGGTTGGACTCGGGGCAGTGCACCACGCTCGCCCCGGACCCGGCCAGCGTGTCGAGGTCCTGGTCGTCCACCTGCGTCATGTGGACCGCCACGAGTTGCGGGCTCGCGAGCCCGAGGGCCACGAGTCGCGCGAGCGGCCGGCGGCCGGTCTTCTGCACGCTCTGTTCCACTTCCCAGGCAGTCTCGTGCAGGTGGATCGCGACGGGCAGGTCGAGCTCGTCGGCGAGGCGGCGCACGCGGGCGAGCGTCGCGTCCGACACGGAGTAGGGCGCATGCGGCGCGAAGTGCGTCGCGATCAGCGGGTCGCCCTTGTACTGGTCGCGCAGTTGCATGCCGCGGTCGATGTACTCGTCCGCGGTCGCGGCCCAGCTCGTCGCGGCCTCGGTGACCACGAGGCCCACGCTCGCGCGCATGTGCAGCTCGGCGGAGGACTGCGCGACCACCTCCGGCCACAGGTGGTCGTCGGAGAAGCAGGTGACGCCGCCGCGCAGCATCTCGGCGATGGCGAGTTCCGTGCCGTCGCGGACGTACTCGGGATCGACCCAGCGACGCTCGAGCGGCCAGATGGCCGAGCGCAGCCAGGGACCGAGCAGCAGGTTCTCCGCGCGTCCCCTCAGCAGCACCATCGCGGCATGCGTGTGCGCGTTGACCAGTCCCGGCATCAACACGTGGTGCGGACGGTCGAGCACCTCGGCCGCGTCGTACCGCATGCGTGCCTCGTCCGCTGGCAGCACCGCGACGATCCGGCCGCCCCGGATGGCCACCGCGTGGTGCTCCAGCACGCGTTCATCGGGCTCGACAGGAATCACCCAGCGTGCTGAGACGAGCGTGTCGACGGGTTCCATGCGGACCGGGCCAGGGGAGGGGTGCGCAGTATAGCGCGGAGCTGCGCAGGCTCGGGCCGGCAGGGGGTGCTGTGGTATGATTCCGCTTCTTTTTACCGGGGTGCGCCACGCCCCCGCAACGCCCCAGAACCATGGCCCAAATCGCCCGCGAACTCCTCCACGTCAACCTCGAAGACGAGATGAAGCAGTCGTACCTCGATTACGCGATGAGCGTGATCGTGGGGCGTGCGCTGCCGGACGTCCGCGACGGCCTGAAGCCCGTGCACCGCCGCGTGCTCTACGCCATGCGCGAGCTCGGCAACGAGTGGAACAAGGCCTACAAGAAGTCGGCCCGCGTCGTCGGCGACGTGATCGGCAAGTACCACCCGCACGGCGACACCGCGGTCTACGACACGATCGTGCGCATGGCGCAGCCGTTCTCGATGCGCTACCTGCTGGTCGACGGGCAGGGCAACTTCGGTTCGGTGGACGGCGACGCGCCCGCGGCGATGCGCTACACCGAGGTGCGCATGTCGCGACTCGCCGGCGAGCTGCTCGCCGACATCGACAAGGAGACGGTGGACTTCGTCCCGAACTACGACGAGTCCGAGTCCGAGCCCTCGGTGCTGCCGACGCGCGTGCCGAACCTGCTGGTGAACGGCTCGTCGGGCATCGCGGTGGGCATGGCCACCAACATCCCGCCGCACAACCTGCGCGAGGTCATCGACGCCTGCGTGGCGACGATCGACAACCCGGCGGTGACGATCCCGGAGCTGATGGAGATCATTCCCGGGCCGGACTTCCCGACCGCCGGCATCATCAACGGCGCCCGCGAGATCTACAGCGCCTACACCACGGGTCGTGGTCGCATCGTGGTGCGCGCGCGCACCGAGATCGAGCAGATCGACAGCCACGGCCGCGAGGCGATCATCGTCACCGAGCTGCCCTACCAGGTGAACAAGGCGCGCCTGCTCGAGCGCATCGCCGACCTGGTGCGCGGCAAGCTGATCGAGGGCATCTCGGAACTGCGCGACGAGTCCGACAAGGACGGCATGCGCGTCGTGATCGAACTGAAGCGCGGCGAGGTTGCGGACATCGTCCTGAACAACCTCTACAAGCAGACGCCGATGGAGTCGGTGTTCGGCATCAACATGGTCGCCCTGCAGGACGGCCAGCCGAAGCTGCTCAACCTCAAGGACTTCATCGAGGCCTTCCTGCGCCACCGGCGCGAGATGGTCACGCGCCGCACGGTGTACGAACTGCGCAAGGCGCGCGAGCGCGGCCACATCCTCGAGGGCCTCGCCATCGCGCTCGCGAACATCGACGAGGTGATCGCGCTGATCAAGGCCTCGCCCTCGCCGGCGGAGGCGAAGGCCGGCCTGCTGGCCCGCACCTGGGGGCCCGGCGCCGTGCCCGAGATGCTGGCTCGCGCGGGGTCGATCCAGACGCGGCCCGACGGCATGCCGGACGAGTGCGGCCTGAAGGAGGCCGGTTACCGCCTCTCCGAAGCGCAGGCCCAGGCGATCCTCGACCTGCGCCTGCACCGCCTCACGGGCCTCGAGCAGGACAAGATCCTCGCCGAGTACGGCGAGCTGCTGACGGTGATCGCCGACCTGTGCGACATCCTGGCGAGGCCCGAGCGCCTGCTCGGCGTGATCCGTGCCGAGCTGCTCGAGATCCGCGAGCAATATGGCGACGAGCGGCGCACGCGCATCGAGCACGACGAGTCCGACCTCACCATCGAAGACCTGATCACGCCCCAGGACGTGGTGGTCACGCTGTCGCACGGCGGCTATGCGAAGGCGCAGCCCGTCAGCGAGTACCGCGCGCAGGGCCGCGGCGGCCGCGGCAAGTCGGCCACGGCGGTCAAGGACGAGGACTTCGTCGACAAGCTGTTCGTCGCGAACACGCACGACACGCTGCTCTGCTTCTCCAACCGCGGGCAGCTCTACTGGCTCAAGGTCTACCGCCTGCCGCAGGCCGGCCGCGGCTCGCGCGGCAAGCCGATCGTGAACCTGCTGCCGCTCGAGGACGGCGAGCGCATCACCGCCGTGCTGCCGATCCGAGAATACGAGGAAGACCGCTTCGTGTTCATGGCCACGGCCAGCGGCACGGTGAAGAAGACGCCGTTGACGTCCTTTTCACGGCCGCGCTCGGCCGGGATCATCGCGGTCGACCTCGACGAGGGCGACAAGCTGGTGGGCGTGGCGATCACCGACGGCACGCGCGACGTGATGCTCTGCACTTCCGGCGGCAAGGCGATCCGCTTCACCGAGGACGACGTGCGCGCCATGGGCCGCACGGCCGCCGGCGTGCGCGGCATCCGCTTCCCGGCAACCGAGGAAGTGATTTCGCTGATCATCCCCGACGCGGACGGCCTGATCCTGATCGCCTCGGAGAACGGCTACGGCAAGCTGACGCCGGTGGAGGAGTTCCCGGTGCACGGGCGCGGCGGGCAGGGCGTGATCGCGATGCAGACCACCGAGCGCAACGGCCGGCTGGTCGCGGCCACGCAGGTGGCTACCACCGACGAGCTGATGCTGATGAGCTCGAGCGGCACGCTGGTGCGCACGCGCGCCGGCGAGATCTCGGTGCTCGGCCGCAACACCCAGGGCGTCCGGCTGATCCGCCTCGACGAAGGCGAGCGGCTGATCGGCGTGGAGCCGGTGGAGCCCGAGAACGGGGACGACGAGGACGCGGCGGGCGAGGGCGCGGAGAGCGCCGCGGGCCCGCCCGACCAGCCGCCCGCACACTGACGTATCGATCGGGAATGGAGTTCGCATGAGTCGCGTATTCAATTTCAGCGCCGGCCCCGCCGCGCTGCCCGCGGAAGTGCTCGAGCAGCTGCGCGACGAAATGCTCGACTGGCACGGCCAGGGCATGTCCGTGATGGAAATGAGCCACCGCGGCAAGGCCTTCATCGGCATAGCGCAACAGGCCGAGGCCGACCTGCGCGAGCTGCTCGGCGTGCCCGCGAACTACAAGGTGCTGTTCCTGCAGGGCGGCGCCACGGCCCAGTTCGCCGCCATCCCCTACAACCTGACGCAGCCGGGCTCGGTCGCCGACTACGTCGACACCGGTGCGTGGTCGAAGAAGGCCATCGGCGAGGCGAAGCGCTACTGCAAGGTCAACGTCGCGGCGGACGCGGCGGCGGGCAACTACAGCAGCATCCCGCCGCGCGGCGGGTGGCAGCTCACGCCGGGCGCCGCCTACGTCCACTACACGCCGAACGAGACCATCGGCGGCGTCGAGTTCCACACCGTGCCCGACGTCGGCGACGTGCCGCTGGTGGCGGACATGTCGTCCACGATCCTGTCGCGGCCCGTCGACGTGAGCCGCTTCGGCGTCATCTACGCCGGTGCGCAGAAGAACATCGGTCCCGCGGGACTCGTAGTGGTCATCGTGCGCGAGGACCTGCTCGGCCGCGCGCGCGCCGAGACGCCCACCGTCTTCGACTGGAAGGCGATGGCGGCCGACGGCTCCATGCTCAACACCCCGGCGACCTATTCGTGGTACGTGGCCGGCGCCGTGTTCCAGTGGATCAAGCGCCAGGGCGGCCTCGGCGCGATGGAGCGCCACAACCGCGCCAAGGCCGAGCGGCTCTACGGCGCGATCGACGGCTCGGGTTTCTATCGCAACCCGGTGGCGATGGATTGCCGCTCCTGGATGAACGTCCCGTTCGTGCTCCCCAACGCCGAACTCGACAAGCCGTTCCTCGAGGGCGCCAGGGCCGCGGGCCTCGTCGCGCTCGCCGGGCACCGCTCCGTCGGCGGCATGCGCGCCAGCCTCTACAACGCCATGCCGATGGCGGGCGTGGAGGCGCTGGTGGGGTACATGGAGGATTTCCAGCGCCGACACGGTTGAACCAGTGGTGGATAGCGGATAGCGGATAGCGGATAGCGGATAGCGGATAGTGGAAGAATCGGACCGGTCGGCACACCGACCGCCATGCTTCCCGACCTTTCGCCACCCACGATCAGGCGATACGCTCTTCACTATCCGCAATCCGCAATCCGCAATCCGCAATCCGCTATCCGCTATCCGCTATCCGCTATCCGCTATCCGCTATCCCATGTCCTTCAAAGTACTCACGCTGAACAACATCTCCGTCCGCGGCCTCGAGCGCCTGCCGCGCGAGCGCTATGAAGTCGCCAGCGAGATCGGCCACCCGGACGCGATCCTGCTGCGCTCGGCCGACATGCACGCGATGGAGGTGCCGGCGAGCGTGATCGCCGTGGCGAGGGCGGGGGCGGGCACCAACAACATCCCGGTCGCGAAGCTGAGCCGCCGCGGCATCCCGGTCTTCAACGCACCAGGCGCGAACGCCAACGCGGTCAAGGAACTGGTGCTGGCCGGCATGTTCCTCGCCGCGCGCAACATCTGCCAGGGATGGGGTTTCGTGCGCTCGCTCGAGGGCGACGACCACGCCATCGAGGAAGCGATCGAGAAGGGCAAGAAGCGGTTCGTCGGCCACGAGCTGCCGACCCGCACGCTCGGCGTCGTTGGCCTCGGCGCGATCGGCGTCGAGGTCGCCAACGCCGCGCTCGGCCTGCGCATGAAGGTGCTGGGCTACGACCCGCAGATCACCGTGCAGCGCGCCTGGCAGCTCTCCTCGGGCGTCGAGCAGGCGCTGAGCCTGGACGACCTGTTCGCGCGTTCGGACATGATCACCGTGCACGTGCCGCTCAACGACGCGACGCGCGGCCTGGTGAACGCGGCGCGCATCCGCCTCATGCCCCGTGGCAGCGTGATCCTGAACTTCGCGCGCGCGCCGATCGTGGACGAGGCGGCGGTGCTGGCCGGCCTCGACGAGGGACAGCTTGCGTCCTACGTCTGCGATTTCCCGACCCGCGCCGTGAAGGATCACCCGAAGGTCGTGGCGCTGCCGCACCTCGGTGCGTCCACCGGCGAGGCCGAGGAGAACTGCGCGATCATGGTCGCCGACACGTTGCGTGATTACCTCGAGAACGGGAACGTGCGCAACTCGGTCAACTTCCCGGAGTCGGTGCTGCCGCGGGTCGGCGGCAACCGCATCGCGATCGCGAACGACAACGTGCCGAACATGGTCGGCCAGATCTCGACCTGTCTCGCGGAGGAGAAGCTCAACATCGCGGACCTGCTGAACAAGTCCCGCGGCGACCTCGCCTATACGCTGATCGACACCGACGCGGCGATCCCCGCGCGGGTGATCGAGCGGCTGCGCGCCATCCCGGGCGTGCTGGCCGCGAGGCTGGTGTGACCATGGCGCGCAAGACCAGGCCCTCCCGCAAGCCGGCACGGCCGGGGATGGCGCGGCCCGCCAGGGCGCGACCCGGGAAGGCGCCGGCGGCCAAGTCGGCGCTCGAGAGCATCCGCGAGCGCATCGACGGCATCGACGCGGAGCTGCACGCGCTCATCAACGAGCGGGCGCGACTGGCGCAGCAGGTCGGCATCTCCAAGCACGCGGCCGGCCACACGGTGGATTTCTACCGGCCGGAACGCGAGGCCCAGGTGCTGCGCATGGCCATCGAGCGCAATCACGCCGAGCGTGGCCCGTTGCGCGACGAGGAAGTCGTGCGGCTGTTCCGCGAGATCATGTCGGCGTGCCTCGCGCAGCAGGAGCCGCTCAAGGTCGGGTTCCTCGGGCCCGAGGGCACGTTCACCCAGCAGGCGGTGACCAAGCACTTCGGCCACTCGGTGCGGGCGCTGTCGCTCACCTCCATCGAGGAAGTGTTCCGCGAGGTCGAGGCGGGCACGGCCGACTTCGGCGTGGTCCCGATCGAGAATTCGAGCGAGGGCACGGTCAACAACACGCTCGACATGTTCCTGGCCTCGTCGCTCGGCATCTGCGGCGAAGTGGAGCTGCGCATCCACCAGAACCTGATGGGCCGCATGGCTTCGCTCGAGAAAGTGCAGCGCGTCTGCGCGCACCAGCAGGCGCTCGCGCAGTGCAGCAGTTGGCTCTCGGAATACCTGCCGGGCGTGGAGCGCGTGCCCGTGGTGAGCAACGCGGAGGGTGCCCGCCGCGCGCGCGACGAGGACGGCACGGCTGCCATCGCCGGCGTCTCGGCCGCCGAGGTCTACGGCCTGAACGTGCTGGTGCCCGAGATCGAGGACCGGCCTGACAACACCACGCGCTTCCTGGTGATCGGCCGCAAGAGCTTCCCGCCGAGCGGCGCGGACAAGACCACGCTGCTGGTGTCGGCGTCTCACACCGACGCGCCCGGCGCGCTGTTCCGCCTGCTCGAGCCGATCGCCACCCACCGCATCAGCATGACGAGCATCGAGTCGCGCCCGTCGCGCCGTCGCAAGTGGGACTACGTGTTCTTCATCGACCTCGAGGGCCACGCCGACGTCGAGCCGCTGGCCGCCGCGCTCTCCCAGGTCAAGGCCCGTGCGTCGCTGTTCAGGGTGCTCGGGTCGTATCCGAAGGCCGTGCTCTGACATGAGCTCCTATCGAGTCGCGCCCGCGCGCGGCATCGCCGGCGAGGTGCGGGTCCCGGGCGACAAGTCGATCTCCCACCGCGCGCTGATGTTCGGCGCCATCGCCTCTGGCACGACCCGCGTCGACGGGTTCCTCGAGGGCGAGGACTGCCTCGCGACCCTTGCGGCCGTCGCGAATCTCGGCGTCACGGTGACGCGCCCGGGGCCGGGCGAGGTCGTGGTCGAGGGCGCGGGCCTGCGGGGGCTCAGGGCGCCGCCGGGCGTGCTCGACATGGGCAATGCGGGCACGGCCATGCGCCTGTTCATGGGACTCCTGAGTGCCCAGCCCTTCGACTCGGTGCTGGTCGGCGACGAGTCGCTGATGCGCCGGCCGATGGAGCGCGTCGCCGCGCCGCTGCGTGAGATGGGGGCGCGGATCGAGACGACGCAGGGACGCCCGCCCGTGCGCATCGGCGGCAGCGCGAGCCTGCGCGGCCTGCACTACCAGATGCCGGTCGCAAGCGCGCAGGTGAAGTCGGCGGTGCTGCTGGCCGGCCTGTATGCGGAGGGGGATACCACGGTCGTGGAGCCTGCCGTCACGCGCGACCACACCGAGCGCATGCTGCAGACTTTCGGTTGCGAGGTGCTGGCCCGCGACGGCCGCGCGACGGTGCGCCCGCCGGCGCGGCTCGAGGGCGCGAGCATCAGCGTGCCCGGGGATTTCTCCTCGGCGGCGTTCTTCGTCGTCGCTGCCTGCATCGGCGCGCGCGAGCCGTTCACGGTCCGCGGCGTCGGCGTCAATCCGACGCGCACCGGACTGCTCGAGATGCTCGCGCTGATGGGCGCGGACCTGCGGCTCATCAACCACCGCAGCTGCGGGGCCGAGCCCGTCGCGGACATCGAGGTGCGTCCCGCGACCCTGCGCGGCATCCGCGTGCCCGAGCACCTCGTGCCGCTCGCGATCGACGAGTTCCCGGCCTTCTTCGTCGCGGCGGCCTGCGCCGAGGGCGAGACCCTCGTCACGGGCGCGGGGGAGCTGCGGGTGAAGGAGAGTGATCGCATCGCCGTCATGGCGCGCGGCCTCGACGCGCTCGGAGTGCACAATGAGGTGCTGGCGGACGGCCTGCGCATCGAGGGCGGCCCGTTCGGCGGCGGCGTCGTCGAGAGCTCGGGGGACCATCGCGTGGCGATGTCGTTCGCGGTGGCGAGCCTGCGCGCCTCGGCGCCGATCGAGATCCGCGATACCGCGAACGTCGCGACCTCCTTCCCGGGTTTTGGGGTCCTGGCCCGCTCGGTGGGCCTCGATGTCGAGGAGCGCGCCTGAGGCGCAGCACCGGACATGGCAGAAAAGGGTAGAGAAAAGGGTAGCGTCCCCATTATTGCGGTCGATGGACCGAGCGGCTCCGGCAAGGGGACCGTCTCGCGCATTCTGGCGGGAGCCCTAGGCTGGCACCTGCTCGACAGCGGCGCGCTCTACCGCCTGGTGGCGCTGGCCGGCATGCTGCGCGAGTTCGCCCCGGACGACGAAACCGGTCACGCGGCGCTGGCCGCGGGCCTCAACGTCCGGTTCGAGGCGGACGCCGAAGGCGCCGAGCGGGTCCTGCTCGAGGGGCGCGACGTGACCCGCGAGCTGCGGGCCGAGACGACCGGCAACGCCGCCTCCCGGGTGGCCGTCATGCCGGCCGTGCGGGAGGCCCTGCTCGGTCGCCAGCGTGGCTTTGCAGTGCCGCCGGGACTGGTTGCGGACGGCCGGGACATGGGGACGGTGGTTTTCCCGGGTGCCGGTCTCAAGGTCTTCCTCACCGCGAGCGCCGAGGAACGCGCGCGCAGGCGCTATAAGCAGTTGAAGGAAAAGGGACTTGCTGCTAATCTCGCCGGCCTTTCGCAGGAGATCCTGGAGCGGGATCGGCGCGATTCAGACCGGCCGGTGGCGCCCCTGCGCCCGGCGCCGGACGCGGTCGTCATCGATTCGACGGGCATCCCGGTCGAGGAGGTGGTCGACCGGGTACTCGCACTCGCCGCGCTCCGGTTCCCCTCGATCCGTTCCTAGAGGCGCACGGCAGGAAGCCGCGCGCGTTTTCATCAACCCTCGCGGGCATGGAGCCGGCGGGAGCAACGGGCCGCAACGGCCCTGGAAACCAAGGTAATGACCGAAAGCTTTGCCCAAATGTTCGAAGAGAGCCTGGCGAGTCAGCGCATTCGCCCGGGCCAGATCCTCACCGGCCGCGTGATCGAGATCGGTCCCGACAAGGTCGTGGTGAGTGCAGGCCTCAAGTCCGAGGCCGTGATCGACATCCAGCAGTTCAAGAACGAGCGCGGTGAGATCGAAGTCAGCGTCGGCGACAACGTCGAGGTCGCGCTCGACAGCGTCGAGGACGGTTCCGGTGAAACGCGCCTCTCGCGCGAGAAGGCCAAGCGGGCCCGCACCTGGGAGCGCCTCGAGACGGCGTTCGAGAAGGGAGAGGTCGTCACCGGCCTCATCAACGGTCGCGTCAAGGGCGGCTTCACGGTCGAGATCGATTTCGTGCGCGCGTTCCTGCCGGGATCGCTGGTGGACGTGCGCCCCGTGCGCGACCCGAGCTACCTCGAGGGCAAGACGCTCGAGTTCAAGGTCATCAAGCTCGACCAGAAGCGCAACAACGTCGTGGTCTCGCGCCGCGCCGTCGTCGAGTCGGAATACAGCGCCGAGCGCAGCGAGCTGCTCGACAAGCTGACGGAAGGCTCGGTCATCCGCGGCGTGGTCAAGAACCTCACCGACTACGGTGCGTTCGTCGACCTCGGCGGCATCGACGGCCTGCTGCACATCACCGACATGGCGTGGAAGCGCGTCAAGCACCCCTCGGAAGTCGTCAACGTGGGCGACGAGATCGAGGTGCGCATCCTCAAGTTCGACCGCGAGCGCCAGCGCGTCAGCCTTGGCCTCAAGCAGCTCGGGGCGGATCCCTGGCAGAACATCGGCCGCCGCTACCCGTCGGGCACGCGTCTGTTCGGCAAGGTCACGAACATCGCCGACTACGGCTGCTTCGTCGAGATCGAGGAGGGCGTGGAGGGCCTGGTGCACGTCTCCGAGATGGACTGGACGAACAAGAACGTCAATCCGTCCAAGGTGGTGCACATCGGCGAGGAGGTCGAGGTCATGGTCCTCGACATCGACGAGGAGCGTCGTCGCATCTCCCTCGGCATCAAGCAGTGCAAGCCGAACCCCTGGCGCGAGTTCGCCGACAACTACAACCGTGGCGACCACGTCACCGGCCAGATCCGCTCGATCACCGACTTCGGCCTGTTCATCGGGCTGCCCGGCGGCATCGACGGCCTCGTGCACCTCTCCGACCTCTCCTGGGACGTCCCGGGCGAGGAGGCCGTGCGCGGCTACCAGAAGAGCCAGACGGTCGAGGCCATCGTGGTCGCGATCGATCCGGAGCGCGAGCGCATCTCGCTCAGCGTCAAGCAGCTCGCCAAGGACCCGTTTTCGACCTGGATCGCCGAGCACCCGAAGGGCAGCATCGTCAAGGGCATCGTCCGCGAGGTGGATGCCAAGGGTGCGGTCGTCGACCTCGGCGGCGGCATCGACGGGTATCTGCGCGCCTCCGAGCTGTCGCGTGATCGCGTCGAGGACGCGCGTGCGATGCTGAAGGTGGGCGACGAGGTGGAGGCCAAGTTCACGGCCGTCGATCGCAAGGTCCGCACCATCGCGCTGTCCATCAAGGCGAAGGACATGGCCGAGGAACAGGAGGCGATGCAGGCCTACCGTTCCGAGTCGACGACCGGCACGAGCCTCGGCGACCTGCTCAAGGAGCAGATCTCCGGCCAGTAACGAGTAAATCGCGGCGACCGGGGCGGGCCAGGTTCCCGCCCCGATCGAACGCGGTGCCAGCTATCCGACCAGACCGCGGGGAGTGTCAGAGTGGACGGCGAGCGCAGCATGACCAAGTCTGAGCTCATCGAGCTCATCGCGGCGAAGCAGAGCCACCTGCCGGCGAAGGACGTGGAGCTGGCCGTCAAGCAGGTGCTCGAGATCATGAGCGATGCGCTCGCCCAGGGGCAGCGCATCGAGATCCGCGGCTTCGGCAGCTTCAGCCTGCACTTCCGCCCGCCGCGCCAGGGCCGCAACCCCAAGACCGGCGAGACCGTCGCGCTCGCGGGCAAGTACGTTCCCCATTTCAAGCCCGGCAAGGACCTGCGCGAGCGGGTCAACGAACCCGACGGACACGACCAGGCCGCCGTCGCGGAGTGATCGTGCTGCGGCGCTTCGCCCTCGCCTTGGCCGTCCTCCTGCTGGTGGTGGTGGCCGTGATCTTCACGGCGCTGAACCAGCAGCACTTCGACGTTGACCTCGCCTTCGCCGAGTTCGAGGTGTCCTCGGGCCTCGCGCTCACGATCGCGTTCGCCGCGGGCGTGCTGGGCGGCGCGGTCTGGCGCTCGACCTGGGTTGCGCGCCTGCTGGCCGAGCGCGGCCGGCTCCGCAATGCACTGCGACGCGCCGAGGCCCGCCGCTCCAACCGGGGCGACGCGTCCGCCGATGCTGGCTGAACCCGTCGGCGTGTTCTGGCTGACGCTCGCGGGCACGCTGGCCGCAGGCTGGGCGGCCACCGTCCTCTACAACGAGCACCGCCGGCGCCGGCGCAAGCGGCGCCGCGAGCGCTACGTCGAAGGCCTGCGCTTCCTGCTCGACGACAAGCCCGACCGTGCGCTCGAGGTCTTCCTCGGCCTCGCCGAGCTCGACGACGAGACCGTCGACACCCATTTCGCGCTCGGCAGCCTCTATCGCCGGCGCGGCGAGGTCGAGCGCGCGATCCGCGTGCACCAGCACATCGTGGACCGCGCGGGCCTCGACCCGCGCCACCGCGATGCGGCGCTCACCGAGCTCGCGCGCGACTACTTCCGCGCCGGGCTCTACGACCACGCCGAGAAGCTGTTCCTCGAACTCGCCGACAGCGGGCGCGAGCCGGCCGTGGCGCTCACCCACCTGGTGCGCATCAACGAGCTGCAGCACGACTGGCCCCGCGCCATCGCGATGCACGAGCGGCTGCGCACCGTGGGCGTGCCGCAGCAGCCCTTCGCCATCGCGCACTATTACTGCGAGATGGCCGA
Source organism: uncultured Gammaproteobacteria bacterium (assembly GCA_963706535.1). Lineage (GTDB taxonomy): Bacteria > Pseudomonadota > Gammaproteobacteria > Steroidobacterales > Steroidobacteraceae > RPQJ01. The sequence goes on along the minus strand of CAVPMU010000004.1, from coordinate 139,787 downwards.
AGCCGCGATCGCGGAAGGCAGCCTCGACCTCGCGCGCGAGCACCTGCGCAGCGCCTGCCGCGAGCAGCCCGAGTTCGAGCGCAGCGGCATCCTGCGCGGCGACGTGGCGCGGCTGCAGGGCGACCCGCGGCTCGCGCTGCGCCTGTACCGCCGCGTCGTACGGCGCGACCTGCACCTGCTGCCGCTCGTGCTGTCGCGGCTGGCCGAGGCTGCGCAGCAGGCGGGGGACGCCGGCGCCTTCGACGCGGCGCTGCTCGAGCTGCTCGAGAACGGCGTCGGCAACCGCTCCGAGCTCGCCTATGCCGCGATCGTGAGCGGCTACTACGACGACCCGGTCATCCTCGAGTGCGTGCGCGAGCTGCTCAAGACCGACAATGACCTGCGGGACCTCACCAGCGCGCTGCTGCCGGCCGATCTCGCGCTGGACGGGCACCAGCTGCGCTCGGTCGCCGGCGCCCTGCGCAACGTCGTGCTGCGCCACGCGCGCTATCGCTGCAGCGAGTGCGGCCTCGACAGCTCGACCTTCCTCTGGCAGTGCCCCGGCTGCAGGGCCTGGGACACGCTGCGCGCCATCGCGGCGCTCGAGTTCCTGCCGCGTGCCGCCCGGCCGCGCTCCTCGCACGGCTGAACGCGAAACTGCGCGAATACGACAGGTTCGCGCCGGCACGGGACGCGCGCCTCCGCTAGCTTGTGCACGACCGCACCCACGTCGGGCCGCGGCGATCGCATGCCAAGGAGGCAGTCATGAAGAGGGAGACCCGAATCCTGGTCCAGGCGCTGATCGCGGGACTCGTGCCCGCCGTGTCGTGGGCCGGGCCCGTCAACGTCAACACCGCCGACGCTTCGACCATCGCGAAGGAGCTCGACGGCATCGGGCCCGCCAAGGCCCAGGCCATCGTCGAGTTCCGCCAGAAGAACGGCCCGTTCCGCACGGCGGAGGACCTGCTCAAGGTCGATGGCATCGGCCAGAGGGTGCTCGAGCAGAACCGTGGCAACATCCGCCTCGACAAGGCCGCCACGGCCACGACGACGCAGAAGCCAGCCGCCAAGCGCTAGAGCCCGCGCGGCCAGGCTGCCGGGAGCTGCGGCCCGCAGCCTGGCCCTTTCCGCCCGCGCGATGGAGGGTGGGCCGCGCGATCCGCTATGATTCCACGGTTTCCGCGGCAATCAGCAGGGATCACGCATGACACGCATCCGGACGGCAGTCTTTCCGGTCGCAGGCCGGGGCACGCGCTTCCTGCCGGCGACCAAGGCCAGTCCCAAGGAGATGCTGCCGATCGTCGACAAGCCGCTCATCCAGTACGCGGCCGAGGAAGCGCTGGCGGCGGGTGCCGAGAAGCTCGTGTTCATCACGGGCTATGCGAAGAGGGCCATCGAGGACCACTTCGACACCGACCACGAGCTCGAGAAGGAACTCGAAGCGCAGGGCAAGCACGAGCTGCTCGAGGCGGTCCGCGGGATCGTGCCCTCCTATGCGAGCTGCATCTACATCCGCCAGCCGGCGCCGCTCGGCCTCGGCCACGCCGTGCTCTGCTCGCGGCCGGTGGTGGGCGACGAGCCCTTCTTCGTCCACCTCGCCGACGACCTGATCGATGCCGAGTCGCCCTGCCTCGAGCAGATGGCGCGCGTTTTCGCCGAGCGGCGCTCGAGCGTGCTCGGCGTACAGACGGTCGAGCCGCAAGAGACCGACAAGTACGGGATCGTCGCTGCGCAGCCGCTCGGCGGCAGCGTCTCGAAGGTGGAGCGCATCGTCGAGAAACCCAGGCCGAAGGATGCCCCGTCGAACCTCGCCGTGGTCGGCCGCTACCTGCTCACGCCGGCCATCTACGACAGGCTCGAGAGCACCGGCCGCGGCGCGGGCGGCGAGATCCAGCTCACCGATGGCATCGCGGCGCTGATCGCCGACGAGCCCGTGTACGCCTACGCCTTCGAGGGCAAGCGCTACGACTGCGGCTCGAAGCTCGGCTACCTCGAGGCCACCGTGGAGTTCGGCCTCAAGCACGAGCAGCTCGGGGAACAATTCGCGCAATACCTCGCCACGCTCGTCGCGGAGCGGCTCCGCCGCTGACGCGCCAACGACCGGAGATACGCCATGTCGAAGAACCAGGACCTGCAGAGACGTCGTGACGCGGCCTTCGCGCGCGGGCTCGGCAACCAGTTGCCGGTCTACGTCGAGCGGGCGCGCAACGCCGAGATCTGGGACGTGGAGGGGCGCCGCTACATCGACTTCGGCAGCGGCATTGCGGTGCTGAATACCGGTCACCTGCACCCGAAGGTGCATGATGCCGTGGCGAAACAGCTCGATGCGTTCAGCCACACCTGCCTGATGATCACGCCGTACGCGGTCGCGGTGGAACTGGCGGAGAAGCTGAACGCGCTCGCACCCGGCCCGACGCCGAAGAAGGCGATCTTCGTCACCACCGGCGCCGAGGCGGTCGAGAACTGCATCAAGATCGCTCGCGCACACACGGGTCGATCGGGCGTCATCGCGTTCGGTGGCGGCTTCCACGGCCGCACTTTCATGGCCATGGCCCTTACCGGCAAGGTGGCGCCCTACAAGGCGGGCTTCGGGCCGTTCCCGGGCGAGGTCTACCACGCCCCGTTCCCGATCGCCTATCACGGCGTGAGCGTGCAGGACAGCCTCGATGCGCTCGAGCACCTCTTCAAGTACGACATCGAGCCGGCGCGGGTCGCGGCGATCATCATCGAGCCGGTGATGGGCGAGGGCGGCTTCTACGTCGCGCCGCCGGAGTTCCTGCGGGCGTTGCGCAAGCTCTGCGACCAGCACGGCATCGTGTTCGTGGCGGACGAGATCCAGACCGGCTTCGCGCGCACCGGCCGCATGTTCGCGCTCGAGCACGCGGGCGTCGAGCCCGATCTCATGACCATGGCGAAGAGCCTCGCCGGCGGCTTCCCGCTCGCGGCGGTCGTCGGCAAGGCCGCCATCATGGATGCGCCCGGCCCCGGCGGGCTAGGCGGCACTTATGCAGGGTCGCCCATCGCCTGCGCCGCGGGGCTCGCGGTGCTCGAGGCGATCGAGCAGGAGAACCTTTGCGCCCGCGCGGTCGCCATCGGCGAGATCATGGTGGGCTCGCTGCGCGACCTGCAGCGCGAAATCCCGGCGATCGGCGAGGTGCGCAACCTCGGCGCCATGGTCGCGATGGAACTGGTGAAGAACGGCGATCCTCACCAGCCGGACGCGGATCTCACCAAGGCACTGACGAAGCGTGCCGCGGAGAAGGGCCTCGTGCTGCTGTCCTGCGGGCTCTACGGCAACGTCATCCGCTTCCTGGTGCCGCTGACCGCCTCCGACGAGATCGTGCACGAGGGTCTCGGCATCGTGTCCGAGTCGCTGCGCGAGCTCACGGCAGGCGTGAAAGCGGCGGTCAACGCGTGAGCGGAGGCGGGTCAGGCAGCGTTGGTGGGCGTGCCGCGTGCCGCGGCGAAGCCCGCTTCAACAGGATAGATATTGCTAATCGTTGAGCGGCTTGCTGCTTATCAGTAAATTGAATATCGTTTCTCGTAAAGGTCCTGCCGACCCGACCGGAGAACGTTGCCATGCCGCTGAGCCATCGTGGGACCGAGTGGTCCCGGACCATCCTCAAGACACTGGTGGTCCTCAATATCGTCCTCGCGTTGGCAATCGTCGTCGGCATGCGTGTCTTCATGGTCGTCGGCATCTGGATGTTCCCGCTGTTCCATCGCGTCCTGACGAAGCTGATCGCGATCGTCGACACGGTGCGCCTGGGCGATCCGTTCGTGCCGGAGAACGCCGAGCGGCTGCAGCAGATTGCCTGGGCGCTGCTCTGGGTGCAGATGCTGCACCCCGTGTTCGGCGTAATGGCGAAGATGCTGTCGTCGACGAACGCCGTCATCGAGTGGACGTTTTCGGTGAGCGGATGGCTCGCAGTGATCCTGCTGTTCGTGCTCGCCCGGGTATTCGAGGAAGGTGCGCGCATGCGCCGGGACCTCGAGGGAACGGTGTGACATGCCGATCGTCGTGAAACTGGGCGAAGTGCTCTACCAGCGCCGCATGAGCCTCACGGAACTCGCCGCGCGCGTCGATATCTCGCTCGCGAACCTGTCGATCCTCAAGACCGGCAAGGCGCGCGCGATCCGCTTCTCGACCCTCGAGTCGATCTGCGCGGCGCTCGATTGCCAACCGGCGGACCTGCTCGCGTTCGTACCCGAATCGAGCGAAGCCGCGCGCGCCGCGGCGATCGAACCGGAGGAGTCCAGTGTGAATGCATCGACAGCGCAGGAGTCGTCATGATTGAACGGATTCTGCCGAGGCAAGTCGACAACTCGTATCGTGGACACAAGCTCGCGCTGTGGCTGTTCGGCGCACTCGTGTTCATGAAGACCAGCATCGGCCTCGGCACGATCTTCAACGGTCGCGAGGCGGCCACCTCCGCCGATGGGATCCCGCTCGACAGCTTCGGCGCGGCCGGTGCGCAGGCGTTCGTGTCGATCTTCGCCGCCTGGGGGCTCGCACAGGCCACCATCGGCCTGCTGTGCGTCGTGGTGCTGGTCCGCTACCGCGCCCTGGTTCCGTTCATGTATGCGCTGCTCCTGCCCGAGCACCTGAGCCGCAAGGCGATCTTTGCCGTCATGCCCATCGACCGGACCGCCGACGCACCGGGCTACTTCATCAACCTCGCGCTGGTCGGGTTGATGGTCGTCGGGCTGGCGCTGTCGCTGCGGAAACCGGGCGGCCGTTCGGTTACCATGGCCGCCTCAGCAGGGAGTACCGACCCTGATCGCTAGCCGGCGACACCTCGTTGTCCTGATTGCGTTGATCGTGCTGTGCGTCGCACAGTCCGCGGCGCAGTACCACGCACTGTCGCATCTCGGCGAACGCGACGCGCCGACCTTGCCCGGCCATCACGCGACTGTGTGCACCGATTGCCTCTCGCACACACCGTTGCTCGTCCTGGGTGCCGCCGCGGTACTGTTGTTCTTCCTGGCATTACAGGCTTTTCGCGTCGTCCGACCGCGCGCGACGCGTGGGCCGTCGGGCCGCACGTTCCGCCACGCATTCCGCTCCCGCGCTCCTCCTCGTTGATCGGTATCGCCGAGTGACCGATGCCGGCCGCCTGAGGCCGGTTTACCGAGAATTGACGAGGAGAGTTGCCATGGGACACGCATCCCGATTCATTGCGTCCGTCGCCGTAGCGGCGGCACTGTTGCCCGCCACCGGCCGGGCGGCTGACGACCTTGCCGAGCTGCGCGCGGAGATCGCCGCGCTCAAGGCCGAGTACGCCGCGCGCGTGACTGCACTCGAGGCCCGCATCGACCACCTCGAGTCCGCATCGCCGGCTGCGGCCACGGTGGCCACGGCCGAGCCGCCAGCCCCGCCATCGTCCACGCCGTCGCGTACGTCGTCGGCGTTCAATCCCGCGATCGCGGCAATACTCACCGGTAACTACGGGGATCTCGCGCAGGACCCGGCCGACTACCACTTCGCCGGCTTCATGCCGAGCGGGGGCGAGATCGGACCCGGGGAGCGCAGCTTCAATCCCGGCGAATCCGAGATCACGTTGTCGGCGAGTGTGGATCCGTATTTCACCGCGAGCCTGACGGCAGCATTGTCCAGCGAAGGCGAAATCGGGGTCGAGGAGGCTTTCTTTCGCACCTCCTCGCTGCCGGCGGGATTCACCGTCAAGGGTGGGCGTTTCTTTTCAGGCGTCGGCTACCTGAACGAGATGCACGCGCACGCCTGGGATTTCGTCGATCAGCCGCTGGCCTACCAGGCCTTCTTCGGCGGCCAGTACGCGCAGGACGGTGCGCAGGTGAAGTGGCTCGCGCCCATGGATATCTTCCTCGAGTTCGGCGCCGAGACCGGCAACGGCGGTGGCTTTCCGGGCACCCGGCTCGGTCGCAACGGGCTGAACGGAACCACGCTGTTTGCGCACACCGGGGGTGACCTGGGCGACTCCATCGGTTGGCGCGCCGGCGTCTCGTGGATGGACCTCGACGCCGAAGACCGAACGTACGAGGACGTCGACAGCGTCGGCCGTCCGGTCGTCAATGCCTTTACCGGCAGTTCCCGCACCTGGATCGCGGACGCGACGTTCAAGTGGACGCCGACCGCCGACACGCGCCGCCGCGAGCTCAAATTGCAGGCCGAGTACCTGCAGCGCACGGAGGAGGGCGACCTCGGGTTCGACACCGATGGCGCGGGCGAGAGTGGCAGCTATCGCAGCCGGCAATCCGGCTGGTACGTGCAGGGCACCTATCGCTTCATGCCGCGGTGGCGCGTGGGCCTGCGCTATGACGAACTCGACGCCGGTTCGACGCGCATCGGCCTCGTGCAGCAGGGCGAGCTCGCGGCCGGCGATTTCCCGTTGCTACTGCCGGCCTCGCCGAGCCGCGTCACGACGATGATCGACTGGAGCCCGAGCGAGTTCTCGCGGCTGCGCGCCCAGTACGCCTGGGACGACGCGCGCGATGCCGCGACCGATCGGCAGTTGCTCATCCAGTACATCTACGCGATCGGCGCCCACGGCGCCCACAAGTTCTAGGAGTCCGACATGAACCGATTCATCCGCAGCGCGTGCATTGCCTGCGCGCTCGCCTTCGCACTCCCGGCCCACGCGGCGATCAAGATTCTCGCGACGACGTCCGACTGGGGCGCACTTGCCGCCGAACTCGGTGGCGACAAGGTCAACGTCTACACGGCCACCAGCCCGTTGCAGGATGTGCACAGCGTCGATGCCAAGCCGAGTCTCGTCGCCCGGGCCCGCACGGCCGATCTCGTCGTGGCGAACGGTGCAGAGCTCGAGATCGGCTGGTTGCCGGTGCTGCTGCAGGAGTCCGGCAACGCACGCATCAAGCCGGGTTCGCCGGGTTACTTCGAGGCTATCTCGGTCCTGCGCCTGATCGATATTCCATCGACGGTCGATCGTTCCATGGGGGATATCCACCCCCAGGGAAATCCGCACGCGCACCTCGACCCACGCAACATCGCCATGGTTGCCAAGGCGATGACGGCGCGGCTTGCCATCGTCGACGCGCCGAATGCCGCGTACTATCAGGCGCGGGGCGCGGAATTCCAGGCGCGATGGCAGCAGGCGATGACCCGCTGGGCGGCCCGGGTCGAGCCGCTCAAGGGCTTGCCGATCGTGGTCATCCACAGGGACCAGGCCTACCTGGTGCGCTGGCTCGAAATGAAGGAACTGGCGGCGATCGAGCCGAAGCCCGGCGTGCCGCCGAGCGCCGGTTATCTCGCCGGACTGGTGTCGCGCCTGGAGGCAGCGCCGCCGAAGGCGATCCTGCGCAATGCCTACAACGATCCCAAGGCGGCCGAGTGGCTGTCACGGCGCGTCAAGGCGCCTGTCGTGCTGTTGCCGTTCTCGGTCGGCGGCACACCCGAGGCCAGGGACCTGTTCGCACTGTTCGACGACACCCTCGACCGGCTGCTGGCGAGCGTGAAATGAGCGACTTCGCGGGGAACGTCAGCATCCTCTGGCCGGCGCTGGTGGCCGGCATCCTGGTCGTGTTGTCGCACGTGCCGCTCGGACAACAGGTGCTGAGGCGCGGCATCGTGTTCATCGATCTCGCCATCGCGCAGGTGGCGGGCCTAGGCGTGATCGCCGCGCAGGCGTCCGGCCTGGAGCTGCAGGGTTGGAACACGCAGGTCGCCGCCGTCGTGGCCGCGCTGCTCGGCGCGCTGCTGCTCACCTGGACGGAGCGCAAACGGCCCGAGGCCCAGGAGGCGCTGATCGGCGTGCTGTTCGTGCTGGCATCGGCCGCGCAGATCCTGTTGCTTGCGAACAACCCGCACGGCGGCGAGCAACTCAAGGACCTGCTCGCCGGACAGATACTCTGGGTATCGACCGAGCAGTTGGTGCGTGCGGCAGTGCTGACCGCAGTATTCCTGGTCGTCTGGTTCAAGTGGAGGGAGCGCATCGGCACCATCGGCTTCTACGTGCTGTTCGCAGTCATGGTGACGATGTCGGTGCAGATGGTGGGCGTCTATCTCGTGTTCACGACGCTGATCGTGCCCGCGCTTGCAACGTATCGCCACGCCAGGCAGCGGCAGCTCTCGCTCGGCTGCCTGCTCGCGATTGCGAGCTACGTGGCGGGCCTCGCCGTCTCGCTGGTGACCGACCTGCCGTCGAGCCCGGTGATCGTGTGGGCGATGGCGGTGCTCGGGGTGGCGCTGCACCTCACGGCACGGCCTGCGTCACAGCCGGTCGCATCAAAGGGGTGACAGGACGTGGGTAAGGCTGCGTATTCCGGGCCAAGTTGACCGCTGATTCCGATTGAACGTGACCGGTCGTTCCGACCGAACGTGACCGCCCATTCTGATTGAAGGTGACCGATTTTCGGCGCTGGCCGGAATCGTCGGTTACGTTCGACCGGAATGATCCCGGGTCTGCGCTGGAACTTACATTTTGCTGGCTAAGCTGCCCGATTTTCACCGGGGGAGCCGATGCCAGCCAAACGGAGTGCCATGCGCAAGATCAAAGAAGTTCTGCGCCTCAAATTTGAGGCGCAATTGAGTCACGAGAAGATCGCGGCGGCGACCGGCATGTCGAAGGGCGCGGTGACGAATACCGTGCAGCGGGCGGTGCAGAAGGGCTTGAGCTGGCCGTTGCCGGCGGATCTGGATGAAAGCCAGCTGGAGGCACTGCTGTACGTCCAGGCGGCGCCGCGCGCGCACTACGCGCAGCCCGACTATGCCGTGATCCACCAGGAGCTCAAGCGCAAAGGGGTGACGCTGCAGCTGCTGTGGGAGGAATACCGGCAAGCGCACGGCGAGCACGCGTACCGCTACAGCCAGTTCTGCGTGCACTACCATGACTACCGCGGCACGCTCGCGCGCTCGATGCGGCAGGTGCACCGGGCCGGCGAGAAGGTGTTCATCGACTACAGCGGCGATACCGTCGCGGTGATCGATCCGAAGAGCGGCGAGATCCTCAGCGCCGAGATCTTTGTGGCGACGCTCGGGGCGTCCAAGTACGCGTACGCCGAGGCGACCTGGACACAGACGCTACCGGACTGGATCGGCTCGAACATCCGCATGCTGGAGTTTTTTGGGGCGGTTCCGGGTCTGTGGATGCTCGATTTTGTTCCCGGCAACATAATCTGAGCTTATGTGCCCGTTCCCGTTATGTGTCCGAACGGCACCAGGCGAAGGCGTTGCTCGGGAGGCGCTCGGGCTGGTGGGCACATAATCTGCTACAGAGAGTTGAGCCAATGCAGCAGGGATTTGTCATCCTTCCAGACTGCACGAGCGGGGAATCCCACTGAAGTTCCAGAGCCGATCTCGCAGTTACGCAGCGCCTCGGTCTTGGCTCGCAGCATCAGCTCGGCGTATCGATTGGTAGTATCCAAGCTGACGTGTCCGAGCCATCCACGGATCACGTTGATCTCGACACCGGACTCGAGCAAATGAGTTGCAGCGGTGTGTCTAAACAGATGCGGACTGACGCGTCTTGGCTGGGGACCCGCGGTATCCCATGCGGCGGCGTGGCGACGAATTATTTTGTAGATCCCAAACCGCGTCAGCGGGCGACCATGCCGCGCGCAAAATACAGGGTCAGTGGCCGCGAGCTTACGCTCTGTGAGCAGCTGGTCGAGATGCTTGACGGTCTCCTCCCAGAGTGGACAGAGGCGCCACTTGTCTCCCTTACCGTGCAGGCGAACTTTGCTGGGCGCTTCGAGATCCAGGTGCTCGATGTGAAGATCCACGACTTCCTGCGCGCGAGCACCAGTATTGTAGAGAAACAGCACCAAGGTCCGGTCACGCAGGGCGAAACGTCCGTGCCGGGGCATGGAGCGCAGCAGTGCGGTCATCTCTTCGCGCTCGAGATAATGGGTGTCGGGAAGCGGTGTTCGCTTCACCGGAATCGCCGCGATCTGCTGACAGACGGCGAGCGTATCCGGGACGCGAACGGCGAGGTAGGAAAAGAACGTGTTCAACGCTGCGCGCCGCTGGTTGCGCGTGCGCGGTGAATTGCCTCGTTCTTGTTCGAGATGCTTGAGGAAGCCGAGTGCGGAATCGAGCGTGAGATCCTCAAGCGCCAGTTTTGCGATCGGTCGGCGCCTCTGGTCGCCCAAGAAACGCAAGAACAAGCTCATGGTATCGCGGTAGCTTCGGATCGAGCCCAGGCGCAACCCCTTCTGGACCGGCAAGTAATCGGCGAAGAAGGACTGCACGAGTTGACCAAGTGGAGGAATCATGCGAGCCCCTCCCGCAGTGTGGCGGCGGCGAAGGCCTCAAAACGCCGGTTTGCCAACTCCAAGAGTTCGGGAGTCGTTGTCAGGTACACGGCGGTCGAGTTGATATCGACGTGCCCGAGGAAGGTGGCGAGAATGTGCAGCCGTGCCTGCGGGTCGCCGCCATCTCGATACCAGCGGGCGAGCGTTCCCACGGCACAGGCATGGCGCAAATCGTGAAGTCGTGGTGGTGAAATACCGGGTGGAATTGTGAGACGAAGTCGCGGTACGAGGTGATGAAAGGTAAGACTGACGGTGCCTGGATTTATCGCTCGGCCGCCGCGCAAACGAAATAACGCGGTCTCTGAGCTGGCGCTGCCGTACAAGCCCGTCTCGCAGCGGGCGAGATGCTGAAGAAGGAGCGCCTCGAGCTTCGGACCGAACGGCACCAGTCGGCTCTTGTAGAACTTGGTTTCGCGGATAACGAGCACGCGGCGCTCGAGGTCGACGTCCTTGACGCACAATCGACAGACTTCCCCGACTCGCAACCCCAAGCCGTAGAGAATGGCGAAGATCACGTGATACGTGTTGCCACGATCGATCGTGCCGCCCCGGTCGGTGAGGGCCCGAGCGGTCGCCAACAATCGTCGTGCGGCGGCTTGATCGAAAATGAACGGTGTTCGCTGGTAGCGCGAGCGGCGCGGCGGCGACTGTAGTGGCGTTTGGAGAACTTTGCCGTGGCTGACCAGGTATGCAAACAGGCGGCCAATCGTGCAACGCAGGTGGTTATAGCTTCGGGGGCGTAATCGCGGTCGGGAGGCCAGAAACTCATCGATCAAGGCCGGTGTCACCTTCTCGAGTGTGAGTACGTGACGTTCGAGCAGGAAGTCGTCGAGGAGTCTGAGCGTCTTCTCTTCGACCTCGTAGCGACGGCCGACGGAGCGCTTATGGGTGAGAAAGCGTTCGATGTCGGGACCGAGGAAACTGCCAAATCCGTGACGCGCCTTCATAGCACTTCCTCCCCGTCGCCAAGCGCCACTGAGCGCAATCGCTCGATGGCAACCTTGGCGTAGATCTGGGTTGAGGACGCGTTGCGATGGCCGATGTAATCGCCAATGTGCTTGAGAGAAAAGTTGGCGTCGACGAGTCGCTGTACGCAGCTATGTCTGAGCGTGTGGGATCCAGGGCGCGGTACCTTGATGCCGGCCTTGCGAATATAGAACGTCGCGCGACCCGTGATGGCCGCCGAGCCAATCGGCTCGTATGGCGCCAGCGTGCGGAAAAATACATGCCGATCGGTCGTCGCTGGTCGCGCGTTCTTCAGGTAATCGACGAGCGCGGCGCCCACGGCGGCGGCCAGTGGGTAGGTTGTCGTATTGCCGGCCTTGCGTTCGCGGATCTTGATCCGGTCATTGCGCCAATCGATGTCATCGAGGCTCAGGGAGGCGACTTCAGAGGCGCGCAGGCCGTAGGTTGCGAGCATCGCCAGCATCGCAAAATCACGCTTGCCAGAAATCGAGCGCCGATCGATACCGGCGAGGACGCGCTCGACTTGGTCCCAGCTGATCGAGCGCGGAATCCCAGAATGCCGAAAGTGTTGGGGAAACTCGACCAGGGCACTGAGGTCTCTGGCGATGAGGCGCTCGCGGTGCAGGTAGCGCAAGAATACCCGCAATGTACCGCACGCGTTGCGGAGTGTGGACCACGCGACCCGAGGACCATACTCGGCAATGAATCCGCTCAGTACGAGAGGCGTCAGACTCGAAATATCTCGCGCGCCGATCCGATCGAGGTGAGCCGCGAACTGCCGCAAATGGAACTGATACTGGTGTATCGAGCGTGGGCGCAGCCCCTTCTCTTCCTTAAGATACCCAAGAAAATAGGGCGCCTGACGCTCGAAGGGGTTGTCGGGGAGGTGGGGACGACCGCGACCCACGTAACCCGGGATCGCCAGCCGCAGCATCTGACGAATCGGGTTACGTGTGCACTGAGCCATCTTCCTGCGAGTGCGGGTCTTGCTTTTGCGTCCCGAGCGATCGACGACCCATGCCGCCACAAACGGCTCGACCTGATCAGGCAAATCCGCAATCTCCGCGGCGCCGCGGGTCTTAGCGAACTCACCGAAGGCAACAACGATCGGAATACGCTGCAAGACGCTGCGCTGTCGATATCGTTGCGCGGTGAGCCAGTTGGCATACGCTTCAATCGCTGAAGCGATCCACGAGCTGCGAATGCGATCGACCGTGGTTGGACGAACATAGTATTGATCGAGCATGGATAATCTCCGTTTAAAAGCGGAGGATCACCATGCCATGGCGGGCTCGTTATGTGGCCGACATGCTAGAAAACACGGCAGGAAACGCCGAGATCGTCGCGGTTAGCCACATAACGGAGGTGGGCACATAACCCAGACAATCTGAAAGCCGCGATCCGGAAAGCGTGCCGCTACGAGCCGGAGGCGACCTCGACCTACGAGGACTGTGCACGGCACTACGGTGCGGCCATTTTACCGGCCCGTCCTTATCATGCAAAAGACAAGGCTGCCGTGGAGATGAGCGTGCTGGTGGTGCAGCGCTGGATCCTGGCGCGCCTGCGCCACCGCCAGTTCTTCTCGCTGCGCGAGCTGAATCTCGCGATTGCCGAGCTGCTCGTTGACCTGAACCGCCGGCCGTTCAAGAAGTTGCCCGGCTGCCGCGCCGAGGCGTTCGAATCGATCGACCGGCCGGCGATGAAGCCGCTGCCGGCGACCCGCTACGAATACGCCGACTGGAGCAAAGCGAAGGTCGGCATCGACTACCACGCCGAAGCGGATCGGCACTACTACAGCGTGCCGCACTCACTGGTGGGCGAGCACGTCATGGTGCGACTGACGGACTCGACGGTTGAATGCTTCTTCAAAGGCGGGCGCGTCGCGGCGCACCTGCGCAGCTACCTGAAGGGAAAGCACACGACGCTCGCCGAACACATGCCGAGCGCGCACCGCAAGCATATGAAATGGACGCCGGGGCGGCTGCTCAACTGGGGGCAGAACATCGGTGTGGGTACGCGTGCGGTGGTGCAGTGGCAGCTGGACAACCGGCCGCATCCCGAGCAGGGCTACCGGGCGTGCCTCGGGCTGCTGAACCTATCCAGGACCTACGGCGAGGAGCGCCTGGAGGCCGCGTGCCGCCGGGCGCTCGCCATCGGTGCGCCGAGTCGCAGACGCATCATCGCGATCCTCAAAGCCAGACTCGACCAGCATCCGGACCTCTTCCCCGCGGCTGACACGGCGGCTGCGACAGCCGCGCGCCCGCACGGCAACGTGCGCGGCGCCGACTACTTCCGTGACTCGTTGACGATGACCACTGAAACGCCAATCACTGATGAAGGAGACGATGACTCATGCTTATCCAACCCACGCTCGATACACTGAACCGCCTTAAGTTGCACGGCATGGCGCTGGCCTTGTCCGAGCAGATGACGCACGGCGCCGCGCAGGGCCTCGCCTTCGAGGAGCGACTCGCCTTGTTGCTCGACCGTGAAGCGTTGCACCGGGAAAACCGCCGCATGACGCGCCTGCTGCAACTCGCGACGCTGAAATATCGCGACGCGGTGCTCGAGGATCTCGATTACCGTTCTCGCAACGGCCTTGATCGATCGCAGCTCGCGAGCCTCGCCTCGTGCGACTGGATCCGTGCTAACCAAAGTGTCTTGATCCAGGGCGCCACTGGCTGCGGGAAGACCTACCTGACCTGCGCACTCGCGCATCAAGCGTGTCGCCAGGGCTTGAGCGCGTTGTACGTGCGCGCACCGCGCCTGTTCGAGGAGTTCGCCCTCTGCCACGCCGATGGCAGCTTCCGCAGGCGTCTCGCCGCGATCGCCAAGATCAACGTGCTGGTCATCGACGATTTTGCCATCGCCCCCATCGGTCCGCGTGAACGCAACGATCTGTTGGAGTTACTCGACGATCGCGTCGGTACCCGCGCCTGCATCGTCACCAGCCAGCTCCCGGTCAACGACTGGCATGACTACATCGGTGACCCAACACTGGCCGACGCTATCCTTGACCGTCTGGTGCATCGCTCGCACCGAATCCATCTCGAGGCCAAGGAATCGATGCGCAAGCGCGAGGCGGCCAGGGAAACCGCCACAGCGAAAGCGCGGGCCGAGGCTTAACCGGTGGGTCGGTCGATGCTCAGGTCCCCCGAGTGGCTGCCGCTGGCGCGGCAGATCGCGCCGGCTCGAGACTCACGAGAACCAACCGCCGATCATGCGCGGTCATGACCCCAGACAATGCAGAAACCTTGACTGATCGTGACCGACCCGGGTAGAAAACACCTGCAGCGCAGACTCGGCGGAATCGCCGGTCACGTTCCGGCGGAACAGCCGGTCATCTTCAGCGGAATACGCATAAGGCGTCATGCGCATGCTGATCGGCTGGCTGGCCGCGTTCCTCGCGGGTTACGCGGGCTGGTGGCTGGGTTCGAAGATCGGCTTTGCGACAGGCCTGATGCTCAGTGTCGTCGCTTCCGGTGTCGGCATGTATGCCGGATACCGTTGGTTCGACCGCAACCTGCGCTGATCTACTTGACCAGGCCGACGTTGGTGACGTGCCGCCGCGCGGCACGTGCGAAATCGCGATCGGCGGTGAGGAGGGGCAAGCCGGTAGACACGGCGACCGACAGGTGCAATGCATCGAGCGTGCTGAGTGCACTCGCCATCGCCACGATCAGGTCGCGCGCAAGAAGATAGTGCTCCGCACCGAGTGACAGGCGACGATAGTGGCCATCCGCAACGTGCTGGCCAAACAGGCGCAGTACGTCGCCCGCTCCGCGTTCGGTCAGTTCCTCCAGCCGGCGCTTGCGGGCGACGAGCGAAGCAAACTCGACTTCAGTCAAGGAGCTGATGCAGGGGTCCTTCAAGCGTAGCAGGGCGACCTCGGCCGACCGGCTCAGCGGCTCCGGGCAGTAATAGGCGCCTAGCACGCTGGTGTCGACGTAGGCCGACTCAGCGGGCATTGCGCTCGTCGCGGATCAGCTTGACCGCGGGAGTGCCGCCCGTGCCGAGCGAATCACGGAACTCCCTCAGCGGCGGCAGTGCTTGCGGCGTGCGCGTGGCGGCCACGAGCCTCGCGACAGCCTTGCCTTGGCGGGTGATGACGATCTCTTCCCCGGCCTCGGCGCGGTGCACCAGTTCCGGGAAGGCCTCGCGTGCCTGCTTGATGCCGACGTGCTTCATGGTGGTTCCAGAGAGTGTACACCAAAAGTGTACACCAGCTTGACGGCAGGTCAATGCGGTGGCGTGGCCGCAGTGGCCCGCAGTGGCCTGCAGTGCAATCTTCGCTGAAAGAAAGGATGGCGCGCGGGCTGGTACGCCGCGACCCGGCATGCCAGGGTATGTTGCGGCCAGCCAGGCGCTGGCGTACAGTTAGCTAAGCTAGCTAATCGCGACCGGGAGACTCCGATGCGCAAGGTCAACATACACGAGGCGAAGACGACGCTGTCGCAGCTCGTCGAGGCCGCGGAATCGGGCGAGACGGTGGTGCTGGCACGTGCCGGCAAGCCCGTGGTGCAGCTGGTACGCCTGAAGAAGAAACGCGGCATCAGGCTCGGCGTGCTGAAGGGCAAGCTGCCCGAGAAGCTCGTCGAGGACATTGCCAGGCCGTTGTCCAGAAAGGACCTCGATCGGCTCTTCGGCGGTGGGCTCGAGCCGTGAGGGTAATGCTCGATACTCACATGGTGCTGTGGGCCCTCGCCGACAGCCCGCGGCTGTCGCCCAAGGCGCGAGCAATACTGGCGGATGCGGACAATGAGTGCTGGGTGAGCTGTGCGAGCGTGTGGGAGATCGCAATCAAGGTCATGCTCGGCAAGTACGAGCTTGGGCAGCCGCTCGCGAGGTTCGGGGCAGCGATCGAGGAGGCCGGGTTCCGGACGCTCGACGTGACCGTTCGCCACGCCGCCGCCATCGAGCAGGTGGCCGTGCCGCACGCGGATCCGTTCGACCGACTGCTGCTGGCGCAGTGCGAGGTGGAGACACTGCGGCTGCTGACGGCAGACAAGGTGCTGGTGAAGCTGGCGGTGGCGATCGCAGGCTGAGCGAAGCGGCATCAGGCGCTTATCGCACGGCGCGCTCAGCCGCCAGTGTCGTCGCCGCGATTCGGAGGCGGTGGCGCGTCATCGCCACCCGGCGCAAGTTTCGTCGCGGCCCAGCGCCGCAGGTCACGCACCTTCTGCGGTCCGGCACCTGGTTGGCGGATCAGGGTCTCGATGCTGCGTATGACCGCATCGACCTCCGACTTCGAAACATCCGCGTCGTCCGCCGCCGCGCCCCACAGGTCGATGCGGCGCTCGCAGCGCTCGCCGAAGCGCAGCACGGCATGGAACAGTCGCGGGCGTCGCCAGTTCCCGAGCACCAGGTCCAGCCCCGCCGCTGCAAGCGACACCGGAATGAGCGTGATGTCGAGGATCGCTTCCAGTCCCAGTTTCACCTGGAACACGACGACGTCGTGTACGAGTCGCCAGCGCGAGCCGCGTTTGGAACCGTCCGTCATCACCGTCCTCCGAGCGCCCGCCGCACCGCCTCCACATAGACATCCTTGTTGGCGTACATCTCCATCATTTCCGCCTGTGCCCACGCGCTGTTGGTGACGATGACCAGCTTTTCCGCGGGAACGACGTAGATCGACTGGCCGAAGATGCCGCTCGCCTCGTACGCACCGTCCGGGTGTATCCACCACTGGAAGCCGTAGTCGTAGATGGGGATGTGGCTCTTGACCTGCGAGCGGGTCGCCTGTGCGAGGAAGTCGGCCGGCACGACCTGCTCGCCGCCCGCGACACCGCCGTTCAGGATGAAGAGGCCGAAGCGGCCGTAGTCGCGCAAGGTCATCGAGATGCAGCAGCCGCCGAGTTCCACGCCCGCGCGGTCGAGCATCCACAGGCCGTCCTGCTCCATGCCGAACTTCGACCAGATCTTCTCCGACAGGTACTCCGCGGGGCGCTTGCCGGTCGCGCGCTCGAGCAGCACGCCGATCAGGTCGCTCTCGCCGGTCTTGTAGACGAACTTCGTGCCCGGCGCGGCCTCGCGTGGCAGCTTCGCCATGTAGGCGACGATGGGGTTCTCGCCGTCCGGACCCGGCGCGCCAGCCGCGAAGAGGGCCACGTCGGAGTTAGGATCGGCGTAGTCCTCGTTCCACTTCACGCCACTCGTCATCGTGAGCAGGTGACGGATCGTCACGCCTTCATAGGTGCTGCCTTTCAAACCCGGCAGGTAGTCGGTGACACCCGCCTCGAGGCTCTTGATGCTGCCATCCTGGATCGCGGCGCCGATCAGCGTCGCCGTCACCGACTTGCCGACCGAGAACGAGGTCCAGCGATCCGCGGCCGTGCGCCCGAGACCGTAGCGCTCGAGGACGATCCGGCCGTCCTTGATGATGAGCAGGCCCGATACCCGGTTGGCTTTCATGAACGAGTCGGTCGTCCACTGCACGCCGCGGAAGCCGTAGCTCACGTCGAACGCATCGCCCGCGACCGGCAGCGGGTAGGCGCTCGTGCCGGCCTTGATCACCCGGGTCGGGAAGATGTTCTCGATGCTGCGGTAGCCGGTCTCCTGCTGCGTCGGTGTCCAGAACAGGATGCTGCCAAGCGCCTCGTTCGGTGGCGGCGCATCGGCCGCAAAGGTGGTCGCAGCCGTGAAAAGGACCAGGGCTGCCAGTGCCGCTTGTGGCATTGATTATGTCTCCCCCGTAATGCTGCCCGGATCATTGCACGAAACACTGGTTGGACCCCGCCCGGCTTGCGGACTGCGGCGTCGCGGGCGCCAGATGGCGGATTCTCGCTCCAATCTCGCTCTTGCATACAACGGGGTGAACTCGCAGGAAGGGGAGCAACAATGAAATCCAGGATCCTGGGCCTGCTGGCAGCGGGGTTGCTTGCGGGGCCAATTGCGGCACCGGCCATGACCCTGCAGGTGACAGGCGGCGTGCTGACCGGTGCCACGGGCGTCAACGTCGGTGGCACGCTTTACGACGTCGAGTTCGTCGATGGCACCTGCATCGCGTTGTTCGACGGCTGTGACTCGCCCGCCGACTTCGCATTCGGCACCGCCGCCGACGCCGAACTGGCGTCGTGGGCCTTGGAGAGCCAAGTCCTGTTGAACGTGGCGGGCGTCGGTGACTTCGACTCCAACCCGTGGCTCACGCTGGGATGCGTTGGATCCCCGAACCTGCGCATCGTGCTGACGCCGTTTGCGGTCGGCAGTTCCGGCTTTGGCGTCGCCACGCTCTATAACGAAGTCGGAATCTCGTATCCGGCTGACAGAGTGGGAACGGCGGGCGGCTTGGCCACCTACGACTTCACGGTGCAGAACGGAACTACGTTGTCAGCTCGCGGGCCTCGTGCCCGTACCCGTTCCCGAACCCGGTACGCTAGTGCTGCTCGCCTTCGGCCTGGCCGGACTCGGCCTTGGCAGGCGGCGTGGTGAAGGACCCTGGGTGAATTGGCTCCGACACCTGGATTCGAACCAGGGACCCGCTGATTAACAGTCAGCTGCTCTACCGCTGAGCTATGTCGGAACCGGAGGGCGCGGAATTGTCCGGATTGCGCGCCCGGTAGTCAAGGAACCGGTCAGCCGCCGCGGAGCGCCTTGCCCATGCGCTCCAGGGCCTTTTCCAGCGTCTGCATGCTCACCGCGAACGAGAACCGCATGTGCCCCGGCGCCCCGAATGCGGTGCCGGGGACGCCCGCCACACCCGCCTTCTCGAGCAGGAACTCGGCAAATTCGTGGTCGTCGGCCAGGCCGAGGTTGGCGATGGCGCCCGAAACGTCGCAGAACGCATAGAACGTGCCCGCGGCGGGCAGCACCCGGAAGCCGGGCAGGGCGTTCAGGCCGGCATTGAAGAAGTCGTGCCGCTCCTTGAAGTGACGGTTCATCTCGGCAACGCAGGACTGGTCGCCGTTCAGCGCCACCACCGCGGCCTTCTGCGCGATGGAGGAGGGATTGGAGGTGCTCTGGCTCTGGATCGTCGACATCGCATCCACGATCGTTGCTGGCCCGCCGCAATAACCGATGCGCCAGCCCGTCATCGCGTAGCTCTTCGAGACGCCGTTGATGGTGACGGTGCGGCCGTAGAGGTCGGGGCAGGCGGTGAGGAAGCTCGCGAATGGCTCCTTCGCCCAGTAGATGTGCTCGTACATGTCGTCCGTGGCGATCAGCACGTCCGGGTGCCGGCGCAGCACTGCGCCGAGCGCGTGCAACTCGGCGCTGGTGTAGGCGGCGCCGGTCGGATTGCTCGGGCTGTTCAACATGAAGATGCGGGTCTTGGTCGTTATCGCCGCCTCGAGCTGCGCCGGCGTGATCTTGTAGCCCTGCTCGGGGCCCGCGTACGGCGTCACCGGCACGCCCTCGGCGAGGAGCGCGATGTCGGGGTACGAGACCCAGTACGGCGCCGGGATGATGACCTCGTCGCCCGGGTCGATGGTCGCCATGAACAGGTTGTAGATGGTCTGCTTGGCGCCGGTCGAGACCAGGATCTGCGGGCGGGTGTAGTCGATGCCGTTGTCGCGCTTGAACTTCGCGATGATGGCGTCCTTGAGGTCCGGGATGCCTTCCACCGCCGTGTAGCGCGTGAAGCCCTTGCGGATGGCCTCGACGCCGGCGTCCGCGATGTGCGCCGGGGTGTCGAAGTCGGGCTCGCCCACGCCGAGGCCGATGATGTCGCGGCCCTCGGCCTTGAGCTTCGCGACTCGGCCGGTGAGGGCGACGGTGGGGGACGGCTTGACGCGCTTCAAGCGCTCGGCGAGAACGACGGCCACGTGTGTATTCCGGGAGGGAAGGTGAACGCGTATCTTAGGCGATTCGCCCGCACGTCCCAAGCACGATCGAAACCACGACGGCCATGGAACCAAGACCCTTCAGCCTGCGCTCCGACTACCGTCCGGCCGGCGACCAGCCCGCCGCGATCGCGCAGCTCATCGACGGGCTCGAGAGCGGGCTCGCGCACCAGACGCTGCTCGGAGTGACGGGCTCCGGAAAAACCTACACAGTCGCAAACGTGATCGACCGCCTGCAGCGGCCGGCGCTGGTGATGGCGCACAACAAGACGCTGGCGGCGCAGCTCTACGGCGAGTTCCGCGAGTTCTTCCCGGACAACGCGGTGGAGTACTTCGTCAGCTACTACGACTACTACCAGCCCGAGGCGTACGTCCCGACTTCCGACACCTACATCGAGAAGGACGCCTCGGTGAACGCGCACATCGAGCAGATGCGGCTCTCCGCCACCAAGGCGCTGCTCGAGCGGCCCGACTCGATCATCGTCGCGACGGTCTCCTCGATCTACGGCCTCGGCGACCCCAAGGCCTACCTCAGCATGGTGCTGCACCTCGTGCGCGGCGACCGGCTCGACCAGCGCAAGCTCCTGCGCCGGCTCACCGACATGCAGTACACGCGCAACGAGCTCGACCTGTCGCAGGGCAGCTACCGCGTGCGCGGCGACGTGATCGACATCTTTCCCGCCGAGTCCGAGCGCGAGGCGGTGCGCGTCGAGCTCTTCGACGAGGAGATCGAGGCCCTCTCCTGGTTCGACCCGCTGACCGGCGAGGTGCTGCGCAAGGTGCCGCGCCTCACGGTCTACCCGTCCTCGCACTACGTGACGCCGAAGGAACGCATCGACCACGCCATCGCCCAGATCCGCGAGGAACTGCGCGAGCGGCTCGCGGAGCTGCGGTCGCGCGACAAGCTGCTCGAGGCGCAGCGGCTCGAGCAGCGCACGACCTTCGACCTCGAGATGATGATGGAAGTGGGTTACTGCGCCGGCATCGAGAACTACTCGCGTTACCTCTCGGGCCGCGCGGCGGGCGAGCCACCACCGTGCCTGTTCGACTACCTGCCGCGGAACGCGCTGCTGGTGGTCGACGAGAGCCACGTGACCATCCCGCAGCTTGGCGCCATGTACAAGGGCGACCGCTCGCGCAAGGAAACACTGGTCGAGTACGGCTTCCGGTTGCCGTCCGCGCTCGACAACCGACCGCTGCGCTTCGACGAATGGGAGGCGATGGCGCCGCAGATGATCTTCGTCTCGGCCACGCCGGGGCCCTACGAGGCCAGGAAATCGGGGCAGGTCGTGGAGCAGGTGGTGCGCCCCACGGGGCTCGTCGACCCGGTGGTCGAGGTGCGGCCGGTGCGTACGCAGGTGGACGACGTGCTGTCGGAGATCGGCCGCTGCGTGGCGAAGGACGAGCGCGTGCTGATCACGACGCTCACCAAGCGCATGGCCGAGGACCTCACCGAGTACCTCGACGAGCACGGCGTGAGAGTCCGCTACCTGCACTCGGACATCGAGACGGTCGAGCGGGTGGAGATCATCCGCGACCTGCGGCTCGGCAAGTTCGACGTGCTGGTCGGCATCAACCTGCTGCGCGAGGGTCTCGACATGCCCGAGGTGTCGCTGGTGGCGATCCTCGACGCCGACAAGGAAGGCTTCCTGCGCTCGGAGGGCTCGCTCATCCAGACCATCGGGCGCGCGGCACGCCACGTGAACGGCCGGGCCATCCTCTACGCCGACCGCATCACGGGCTCGATCGAGCGTGCGCTCGCCGAGACCGGGCGCCGGCGCGCGAAACAGATCGAGCACAACGCGGAGCACGGCATCACCCCGCAGAGCATCGTCAAGGCCGTGAGCGACGTCATGGAGGGCGCGCGCTTCGACGCCGCCCGTGGCGGCAGCGGCGGGCGCGGCGCCAGGGACGACGTGGAGGCGGTGATCCTCGGCCCCGAGCAGGCGATGAGGAAGATCAAGAAGCTCGAGGCGGAAATGTACCGTCACGCCCGCAACCTCGAGTTCGAGGACGCGGCGCGCATTCGCGACCAGATCGAGAAACTGCGGCAGCAGGCGTTCGGCGTCGCGGCGGCAAAGGCCGTTTGATCCCGCCGTATTTTCCCGACTTATACGCCGCCGGCAATCGGACTAGCGTCACGAGTCACAACCCTCTGGAGAGAGTGACTCATGCGACCAGCAACGATTTCGTCGATCCTCCTCAGCTCGAGCCTGTTCATTGCAGCCGGTGCGGCTGCCGCGGCTGACTGGCAGCCCCTGCCGGACGTGGCCCCGGCGCCCGCCGACAACCTGACCACGCCGGCCAAGGTCGAACTCGGCAAGATGCTGTACTTCGACACGCGCATGTCGTCGAGCGGCAACGTGTCCTGCTTCTCGTGCCACAACGTCATGGAAGGCGGCGACGATCACCGGCCGACTTCCATCGGCGTGCACGGACATTTTGGCGGCCGCAATGCACCGTCGGTGTGGAACGCGGCCTTCCTGTCGAGCCAGTTCTGGGATGGTCGCGCGGCGACGCTCGAGGACCAGGCGAAGGGGCCGCCCGCGAACCCGATCGAGATGGGCATGCCCAACCTCGATGCGGTCATCGGCCGCATTCGGAACATCCCCGGCTACAAGCCCTACTTCGAGAAGGCGTTCGGGACAGGGGACGTGGTGACCATGGACAACGCCGCCCGGGCCATCGCTGCCTACGAGCGCACGCTGATCACTCCGAACAGCGCGTATGACAAGTATGCAAAGGGGGACAAGAGGGCGTTGACGGAGCAGCAGGCCCGCGGCCTGCAGGCCTTTGCCGACGTGGGCTGCACCAGCTGCCACCAGGGCCCGACGTTCGCCGGCCCGCCATTGCCGGCAGGCACGGCCTTCCTGATGAAGTTCCCGACCTTCCCGGACAGCCCCTACGTGGCGAAATACGATTTCCTGAGCGACACCGGTCGCGAGAGCGTGACCAAGGCTGAAGCGGACAGGAACATGTGGCGGGTCCCAGGCCTGCGCAACCTCGTCTATACGGCGCCGTATTTCCACAATGGACAGATCCACTCGATTGGCGAGTCGGTGCGCATCATGGCGAGCACGCAGCTGAATGCGACCCTGGCCGACGCCCAGGTCGCCGACATCGTATCGTTCCTCGAGGCGCTCACCGGGCCGTTCCCGACGCAGGAAATGCCACGGTTGCCGCCGACGCCAGGCGACTTGATCGACTGATAGAGGCTGATCGCCAAGAGGCTGTGGGCCGTGGGCTGTGGGCTGTGGGTCCGGAAGGCGCTCCGACCCACAGCCCACAGCCTTCTTCCCTTCCTCCCTCTGCCTAATGTATTCTTCGCGGCTCGTTTGAGGGCGCATAGCTCAGCGGTAGAGCACTACCTTGACATGGTAGGGGTCCGTGGTTCGATCCCACGTGCGCCCACCAGACCCTGACCAGCCAAGGACCAACATGCCCGTCATAACCCTGCCCGATGGCAGCCAGCGAACCTATGCCGAGCCGGTGACGGTGGCGCAGGTGGCGGCCGACATCGGCCCTGGCCTCGCCAAGGCGGCGCTCGCCGGCAAGGTGGACGGCCGGCTGGTCGATACCTCGTACCTCATCGAGGGAGACGTTGGGCTCGCCATCGTCACGTCCCGCGATCCAGAGGGTCTCGAGATCCTTCGTCACTCGACCGCACACCTGCTCGCGCAGGCCGTGCAGTCCGTCTATCCGGAAGCGCAGGTGACGATCGGCCCGGTGATCGAGGACGGCTTCTACTACGATTTCGCCTTCAGCCGGCCCTTCACGCCGGAGGACCTCGAGAAGTTCGAGGCGAAGATGCACGAACTCGCGAAGGCGGACCTGCCCGTGAGCCGCCGTGTCATGCCACGGGACAAGGCGGTCGAGACCTTCAAGCGCATCGGCGAGCATTACAAGGCCGAGATCATCGCGAGCATTCCCGCGGGCGAGGACATCAGCCTGTACGGGCAGGGCGAGTGGTTCGACCTCTGCCGCGGCCCGCACGTGCCGAGCACCGGCAAGCTCGGCGCCTTCAAGCTGATGAAGGTCGCGGGCGCCTACTGGCGCGGCGACTCGAAGAACGAGATGCTCCAGCGCATCTACGGCACGGCCTGGCCCGACGAGAAAAGCCTCAAGGCCTATCTCACGCGCCTCGAGGAAGCCGAGAAGCGCGACCACCGCCGCGTCGGGCGGGAGCTCGGCCTGTTCCACACTCAGGAAGAGGCCGTCGGCAGCGTCTTCTGGCACCCGAGGGGCTGGACGCTGTGGCGCACGATCGAGGATTACATGCGCGGCCGGCTGGCCGAGCAGGGCTACGTCGAGGTGCGCACGCCGCAGCTGATCGATCGCGCCCTCTGGGAGAAGTCCGGGCACTGGGAGAACTACGCCCCGTACATGTTCATCGCCAAGTCCGAGGAGCGCACCCTCGCGGTCAAGCCGATGAACTGCCCGGGTCACGTGCTGATCTATCGCCAGGGCATCAAGTCGTATCGCGACCTGCCGCTGCGCATGGCGGAGTTCGGCGCCTGCCACCGCAACGAGCCGTCGGGCGCGCTGCACGGGCTGATGCGGGTCCGTGCGTTCACGCAGGACGACGCGCACATCTTCTGCACCGAGGCGCAGATCAACTCCGAGACGGTGGCCTTCTGCGACCTGCTGAAGAGCGTGTACGCGGACTTCGGCTTCACGGAGATCGCGGTCAAGTTCTCGGATCGCCCGGCCAAGCGTGCCGGCAGCGAAGCTACCTGGGACCGGGCCGAGGAGGCCCTCCGGAGCGCCGTCGAGGTCGCGGGCCTTGAGTACACGCTGAACCCGGGCGAGGGCGCTTTCTATGGTCCGAAGCTCGAATTCGTGCTGCGCGACGCGATCGGGCGCGACTGGCAGTGCGGCACGCTGCAGGTGGACTTCATCCTGCCGGAGCGCCTCGGGGCCGAGTACATCGGCGAGGATGGCGCGCCGCACCGGCCGGTCATGCTGCACCGGGCGATCCTGGGATCGTTCGAGCGGTTCATCGGCATCCTGATCGAAAACCACGCCGGGCGTTTCCCGGCCTGGCTGGCCCCGGTACAGGCCGTGGTGATGAATATCACCGACGGACAGGCTGAATATTGCGCCCGGGCGGCCGAATTCCTGAAAAATCAGGGGCTTCGGGTCGAAACGGATTTGCGTAACGAGAAAGTCGGCTTTAAAATCCGCGAGCACACCCTGCAGCGGGTCCCGTACCTGCTGGTCGCGGGAGACCGCGAGTCGGGGTCGAATTCGTTGGCCGTGCGCACGCGCAGCGGCAAGGATCTCGGAGCGATGTCTCTCGAGACGATCGCTGTGAGGCTTGCCGAGGAAGTCGCGAGCCACGGCCGTATTAGTTTGGAGGTATGACGCATCGCTGCTCCACCAGTAAAGCGCGTTAAGCGCAACGACGAGATCACCGCCCCGCAACTGCGCATCATCGGTGCAGACGGCGAGCAGGTGGGGGTCATGAGCCGTTACGACGCGCTGCAGCTCGCTGCCTCGCAGGAACTGGACCTCGTGGAGGTTTCGCCCACCGCGGAACCACCGGTCTGCCGAATCATCGACTACGGGAAATTCGTGTTCGAAACGAACAAGAAGTCCCACGCGGCGAAGAAGAAGCAGAAGCAGATCCAGGTCAAGGAAGTGAAGTTTCGTCCCGGAACCGACGAAGGCGACTACCAGATCAAGTTACGGAACCTGATCCGCTTTTTCGAGGAAGGTGACAAGGCCAAGGTAACCCTGAGGTTCCGCGGTCGTGAGATGGCCCACACGGACCTCGGCCGGCAAATGCTGATCCGGTTGCAGAACGACCTCGCCGCCTACGCGGTGGTCGAACAGCACCCGCTGATGGAAGGCCGGCAGATGGTCATGATGATGGGGCCGAAAAAGAAGTAAGCGCGGCATTGGGCCGCGCTTCGCCCTCGATCCACGGGTTCGCCCATGGTGAAACGGGCTACACAAACAGGAGTCGACATGCCCAAGTTGAAGACCAACCGGGCTGCGGCGAAGCGTTTTCGCAAGACTGCGAAAGGCTTCAAGCGCGGCCAGTCGCAGAAGCGACACATCCTCACCAAGAAGACGAGCAAGCGTAAGCGCCAGTTGCGCGGCACCACCATGGTCGCCAAGCAGGACCTGGTACGGCTCGACAAGCTTCTTCCCCACGCCTGAGCGAGGTGACCCATGGCACGAGTCAAACGTGGCGTCATCGCTGGACGCCGGCACAAGAAGGTCCTCGCCAAGGCGAAGGGTTATTACAACGCACGCCGCAAGGTGTTCCGCACGGCGAAGCAGGCGGTCATCAAGGCCGGCCAGTACGCCTACCGCGACCGCAAGGCCAAGAAGCGCGACTTCCGCGCCCTGTGGATCACGCGCATCAACGCGGCTGCGCGCGGGTTCGACATGTCCTACAGTCGCCTGATGGCGGGCCTCAGGGCCGCCGGACTCGAGATCGACCGCAAGTCCCTCGCGGACCTCGCGGTGCACGACATCGAGGCGTTCGGCAAGCTCACCGAGCAGGCCAAGGCGAGTCTCGGGAACTGATCGCTGCGAGCGCGGCGCGAGCCGCGCATCGTCCGCACGGTCGAGGCCGGGGCGCGCAAGCGGCCCGGCCTCTTTTTGGGGACTGTCCCTGACGGGGACTGTCCCCTTCCTGGAACACCATGACCGAACAGTCACACACCGACCTGCAGCAACTCGCCGACTCGGCACGCAGGCGCGTCGCCGCCGCCGCGAGCCTCGCCGACCTCGAGGCGCTCAAGGTGGAGTTCTTCGGCAAGAAGGGCGCGATCACGGCGCAGCTGAAGTCGCTGGGCGCGCTCGCGCCGGATGAACGCCGCGAGGCCGGCGTACGCATCAACGCGGTGCGCGACGAGATCGGCGCCCTGGTCGAAGCGCGCAGGGCCGAACTCGAGCGCGCCGAACTCGAGCGCAAGCTCGCCGCGGGACGCGTCGACGTCACCCAGCCCGGGCGTGGCCAGCAGCCTGGCGGCCTGCACCCGCTCACGCGCGCTCGCCGCCGCATCGAGGCGCTGTTCCGCAATGCCGGCTTCTCGGTCGAGGAAGGCCCGGAGGTCGAGGACGACTGGCACAACTTCGAGGCGCTCAACATCCCCGCCAACCACCCGGCGCGGGCGATGCACGACACCTTCTATTTCCCGGACGGACGGTTGCTGCGCACCCACACCTCGCCAGTGCAGGTGCGCGCGATGCTGCGCGAGAAGCCGCCGCTCAGGATGATCATGCCGGGGCGCGTCTATCGCTGCGACTCGGACATGACTCACACGCCGATGTTCCACCAGCTCGAGGGACTGGTGGTGGACGAGGGCGTGAGCCTCGCGCACCTGAAATCCGTGCTGCACGAGTTCGTCGAGCGCTTCTTCGAGCGCAAGCTCGGCATCCGCTTCCGGCCCTCGTACTTCCCGTTCACCGAGCCTTCGGCCGAGGTCGACATCGAGTGCGTGTTCTGCAGCGGTCAGGGCTGCCGCGTCTGCAAGAACACGGGCTGGCTCGAGATCGCCGGCTGCGGCATGGTGCACCCCAACGTGCTGCGCAACGTCGGCATCGACCCCGGCCGCTACACCGGCTACGCGTTCGGCATGGGGTTCGAGCGCCTCGCCATGCTGCGCTACAACGTCAACGACATCCGCCTGTATTTCGAGAACGACCTGCGCTTCCTGCGCCAGTTCGGCTGAGGCGAGGAAGGCATCACCATGAGAGTCAGTGTCCAGTGGCTGGGTGAGATGCTCGGGATTGCGCTCGACGCGCAGGACCTCGCTGCACGCCTCACGATGGCCGGCCTCGAAGTCGAGGCGGTGGAGCCCGCCGCGCCCCCATTGCCCGGCGTGGTGGTCGGTGAAGTCGTGGAATGCGGCCGGCATCCCGATGCCGACGCGCTCAGCCTCTGCAAGGTCAGCACCGGTACGCAGACCGTGCAGATCGTCTGCGGCGCACCGAACGTGCGCGCGGGGATGAAGGCGCCGCTCGCGACCATCGGCGCGAAGCTGCCCGGCGGCATTGAGATCCGCGAGGCGAAGCTGCGCGGCATCGAGTCGTTCGGCATGCTCTGTTCCGCCCGTGAACTCGGGCTCTCCGAGGATGCGAGCGGCCTGATGGAACTGCCGCCCGAACTCGTGACCGGGACCTCGCTCACCGAGGCGCTCGCGCTCGCGGACACGGTGCTCGAGGTCAATCTCACGCCGAACCGCGGTGATTGCATGAGCGTGCTGGGCGTCGCCCGCGAGGTCGCGGTGCTCGCCGGTGGCACGCTGGCCGGACCGGCGGCGGCGGCCGTGCCGGCGCAAGCCCCGGACCGTTTCGCGGTGGTGCTCGATCCGGGCGCGGGCTGTGCGAGGTTCGCCGCGCGCGTCATCCGCGGCGTGCGGCCGAACGCGCCGGCGCCGCTCTGGATGCGCGAGCGCCTGCGTCGTGCGGGCTTGCGGCCGATCAGCGCCGTCGTGGACGTCACGAACTACGTCATGCTCGAGCTCGGCCAGCCGATGCACGCCTATGACCTGCGCGAACTCGAGGGCCACATCCACGTGCGGCGCGCGCGGGCCGGGGAGACGCTCAAGCTGCTCGACGGCCGCGAGGTAACTCTCGACGAGACGGTCATGGTGATCGCCGACCGCGCGAAGCCACTCGCGCTCGCGGGCGTCATGGGTGGCGATCACTCGGGCATTGGTGACGACACGACGGACGTGCTGCTCGAGGTCGCGTTCTTCCTGCCGCACGCCGTGGCCGGCCGCGGGCGCCGCTACGGCCTGGTGACGGACGCTTCGCAGCGGTTCGAGCGCGGCGTGGATCCCACGCTGCAGGAGCGGGCGATCGAGCGCGCGACACAGCTGCTGCTCGAATGTGCCGGCGGCGTGCCGGGACCGGTCGAGGTCACCGAACTCGCGTCCGAGTTGCCGCGCCGGACAGCGGTGGCATTCCGGCCTTCGCGCGCGCGGGCCGTGATCGGGGCGGACATCGCCGACGAGGAGATGGCACGAATCCTCGGCAAGCTCGGCATGCAGCCTGGCGCGGGCGGCGCGACCTGGCAGGTGACGGCACCGCCGTGGCGCTTCGACATCGGGATCGAGGAGGACCTCATCGAGGAAGTCGCCCGCATCTACGGATTCGACAACGTGCCGGAGGCGAATCCTCACGTGCGCCAGCCGCTGCGTGCCCTCACCGAGACACACGTTGCCGCGGAAACGGTGGCAGACCTGCTCGTGCAGCGCGGTTACTGGGAAGCGATCACCTACAGCTTCGTGGATCCCGCCCTGCAGTCCCTGTTCAACCCGGGTGAGGGTGCACTCACACTCGCCAACCCGATCGCCGCGGATCTCGCCGCCATGCGCCTGTCGCTGTGGCCGGGTCTCGCGAAGGCGCTGGCGGAGAACCAGCGTCGCCAGCAGCCTCGCGTGCGCCTGTTCGAAGTCGGCCGCAAGTATCTGCCTGACGGCGCATCGCTCGCCGAGATCGCGGTCGTGGCGGGCATCGCCGCCGGGCCGGTCGAGCCGGAGCAATGGGGCACGAAGTCGCAGCCCGTCGATTTCTTCGACGTGAAGGCCGACCTCGAGGCACTGCTGCGCACCACGGGAGCGTTCGACGAGTTCCGATTCGCCGCCGCCGCCCATCCGGCGCTGCACCCCGGCCAGTCGGCCCGCATCCTGCGCGGCGAGCGCATGGTCGGCTGGATCGGGCGACTGCATCCGGAAGTGGAGGCAAGACTGGAATTGACATATTCCGCGCTGGTCTTCGAACTCGAGATCGAGGCAGGGCTGGCCGCGAAGGTGCCCGCGCACCGGGAAATCTCGCGTTTTCCCGCGGTCCGGCGCGACCTCGCTATCGTCGTGGACGAGGCCGTGGCGGTGCAGGCGATTCTGGACTCGGTCCGGACCAGCGCCGGCGCCTTGCTGACCGGGCTCGTGGTGTTCAACGTCTACCGCGGCAGCGGCATCACGCCGGGTCGCAAAAGTGTGGCGATAGGCTTGAATTTACAGGACATTTCACGCACCCTTACCGACGCAGACACAGATGCCGTCGTGGCGCGGGTCATCGCAGACCTGGAGCGGGAACAAGGCGCCGCGATACGAGATAAATAAAGATGGCATTGACCAAGGCAGAAATCGCGGAAGCACTCTTCGACCAGCTCGGGCTCAACAAGCGCGAAGCGCGTGAGCTCGTCGACCTGTTCTTCGAGGAACTGCGCGCGTCGCTCGCGGCGGGTGAGCAGGTGAAGCTGTCCGGCTTCGGCAACTTCGACCTGCGCAGCAAGAACCAGCGCCCCGGTCGCAACCCGAAGACCGGCGAAGAGATCCCGATCAGCGCGCGTCGCGTCGTGACGTTCCGACCGGGTCAGAAGTTGAAGGCGAGAGTGGAAGCGTATGCTGGAACCCAGCAATAACGACGAGCTTCCGGCGATCCCGGGCAAGCGTTACTTCACCATCGGCGAAGTGAGCGACCTCTGCGGCGTTAAGCCGCACGTGTTGCGTTACTGGGAGCAGGAGTTCCCGCAGCTGAAGCCGGTGAAGCGTCGCGGCAACCGCCGCTACTACCAGCGCCAGGACGTGCTCGTGATCCGCCAGATCCGTGCACTGCTCTACGACCAGGGTTTCACCATCGGCGGCGCACGCAATCGCCTCGAGGGCGAGGAAGCGCGTGAGGACGTCACGCAGACCCACCAGCTTGCGCGGCAGTTGCGCGGCGAACTGGAAGAGCTGCTGAAGATGATCCGGCGCTGAAGAAAGCGGATAGCGGATAGCGGATAGCGGATAGTGAGGAGGCCGGCATTGCCGGCCTTTTTCGTTTTCGCTATCCGCTATCCGCTATCCGCTTTCCCTTTCGGCTATACTTTCCGCCCGGTCGGAGCGTGGCGCAGTCTGGTAGCGCACTTGCATGGGGTGCAAGGGGTCCCGAGTTCGAATCTCGGCGCTCCGACCAATCTCCCCCGATTCCCCCCTGGTCCCCGATATCCTCATGAACGAACAGGAAACCAAGTCGGTCCTGACCATCGCCCTGATGGCGGCCTTCGCCGATGGCATGAAGGACGAACGCGAGCGCGCCGCCGTCCGGCGCGTCGCCGAGGCGCTCGGTCCCGACGCAGGGTTCGACCTGCCGGCGCTCTATCGCGACGTGCTCGTCGCGAAGCCCAAGCTCGCGCAAGTGGCGGCGGGCCTGCAGAGCGACGGGACGCGACAACTCGCCTACGAAATGGCGGTCGGGGTCTGCGATGCGGACGGTGCACAGGGGCCGGCCGAGCGCGAATTCCTGCGGGAACTCGCCGCGGCGCTCGGTCTGGACGCAGGCGCTGCGGCTGCAACCGGCATGCGGGCTGACGAAATTGTCGCGGCCGCTGCCGAGCCGCCGTCGGCTGCAGGCGCGGCTGCCGGTGGCACGGCTGCTGCTGGTGCGGTCACCGGCCGCGCGACAATGTCCGACGCCGAGATGGACAAGACGATCGTGAATGCGTCCATCACCAACGCCGCGCTCGAACTGCTGCCCGAGTCGCTCGCCTCGATGGCGATCATCCCGCTGCAGGTCCGGCTGGTGTACAGGATCGGCAAGTCCTACGGCTATCCGATGGACACCAGCAACGCCAAGGATTTCATCGCCACGCTCGGTGTCGGCCTCACCGGCCAGTACCTCGAGCAGTTCGGCCGCAAGCTGCTCGGCGGCGTGCTCGGCGGGCTGGGCGGCGGGCTCGGTCGCGCGGTGGGGCGCCAGGCGGCGAGTTCCGGCATGACGTTCGCGACGACCTACGCGATCGGCCGCGTCGCGCAGCGTTATTACGCCGCCGGTCGTGCGCTCGATGCGGCGTCGCTCGAGCAGACGTTTGCGGGCCTGCTCGACGAGGCCCGTGGCCTCGCGCCGCGCTACCGCGAACAGATCGAGCAGAAGGCCGCGACGATCGACGTGCGCGGCCTTGCCTCGCTGATCAAGCAGGCCTGAATCGCCTCAGGAATGCGTGACCGCGTGGGCGCGCTCCGGCCGCTCCAGGTGCGGCACGGCGTTGAACGCCACCACGCGAGTCGCCGAGCGCCCGCAGGCGATCTCCGTGATTCCGGTGTTGCGGGTTTGCAGGTTGAGCTGGATGGCAGCCTCGGGGCCGGCGCCGAGCGTCTCGGCGACGAAGCGGCCGATCACGCCCCCGGAGGTCACCACCAGCACTGGCGCGGACGCATCGAGGTCTTCGCAGGCCGTCACCACCGCGCCTGCGATGCGGGCACCGAATTCGGCCCAGGTCTCGCCGCCGGCCACGGCGCCCTCGTGGCGCGACCACGCGAGCAGCGCCTCGCGCACGGCCGTGAAGTAGCCGCGGCGGTCGCCCCGGGCGCGCAGCGCCTGCTCGTCGTCGCCGGAGTGGAAATTCGCGAGCACGCTCGCCGGATCGTATTCGTTGAAGCGCGCGTCGGCCCGGCGATCGGCGATCGCGGGCAGGCGCTTCAGGATCGTCTCGAGCGTACCGCGCTGGCGCTCGAGCGTGCCGGAGATCACGCGGGCGAAGCGCAGGCCGCGCGCCGCGAAATGCTCGCCGAGCCACGCGGACTGCTCGTGCCCGAGACGGGTGACGGAGTCGTAGTGGCCGATGAAATCCGGCTGCGCGTGGCGTACGAGGTAGAGGTAGGGCATCGGTTGCGTGGCGATGTGGAACGCCGAAGTTTACCCTGTCGGCATCCGGGCGTTGCGGCGCGAGCCGAAGGGAGCAGGTCATCGTGAGTGAATGGACGGCGCGATTCGCGGCATCGGGCGTGGTGACGCTGACGACCGATTTCGGCCTGCGCGACCCGTTCGTCGGGGTCATGAAGGGACAACTGCTGCTACGTTTCCGAGAGGTGCGCATCGTCGACCTGACGCACGAGGTGCTCGCGCACTGGCCAGCCGAGGCTGGGTTCTGGCTGGCGCGCTCCTTCCGCTACTTTCCGCAAGGCACGGTGCACGTGGCGGTGGTCGATCCCGGCGTCGGCACCGCCCGCGACATCGCGATCGTCGAATGCGAGGGGCACGTGTTCCTCGCGCCCGACAACGGGTTGCTCGGCAGCGTCGTCGAGGCTGCCGATTCGCTCACCATGCGTCGCATGGACCCGAAGGCGCTGGCGCGCATCCACGTCGGGACGCCGAGCGCCACGTTCCACGGACGGGACATCTTCGCCCCGATGGCCGCGGAACTCGCCGCAGGCCGCATCCAGCCATCCGACCTGGGGACCGTCGTGCCGGACCTGATCCCGGGCTGGATCGAGGAGCCCGTCGTGGGCCAGGGGCAGGTGACGGGCACGGTCGTCACGATCGACCACTTCGGCAACCTCATCACGAACATCGACGCGCGCCACCTCGATGGCATCCCGCACGCCGTCGTGCGCGTCGCCGGCAGGGAAGTGCCGCTGCGGCGCACCTATGCCGACGTCCGCCCGGGCGACTACCTCGCACTGGTGAATTCGTTCGGCGTGGTCGAGATCGCCCGCGCCGAGCAGAGCGCCGCGGAGGGCCTCGGGCTCGACCGCGGGGCACCGATCACGGTCGTGCATCGCTGACCAAACCATTGATTCAGAAATAAAAATG
The DNA here is from genome assembly GCA_963706535.1 of uncultured Gammaproteobacteria bacterium. Taxonomy (GTDB): domain Bacteria; phylum Pseudomonadota; class Gammaproteobacteria; order Steroidobacterales; family Steroidobacteraceae; genus RPQJ01. The sequence continues at coordinate 106,275 of CAVPMU010000004.1, read as the reverse complement.
CCCGCCCTGGCCGCGCCGTCGCGGCGGGCGGGACTGACCGGCGGAGGGTGCCCGGCGGGGCGGCCATTGCGTCGCAACAAGGAACGCTTGAGAAGCCGCGCGATTCGTATATAGTTCGCAGCCTTGTGCCCGGAGATTCGGGCAGTACGTTGAAAATTCAGGGTTTTCTCAGGGTCGTGACATGGAACGAGACGAGGAACATTTCGACCTCGACGAAGAGTTCGTGGCGGGCGCCGAGGAAGAGGACTACGACCGCTTCATCGACCGCGTCGACCGACGCAAGCAGGCCGCGGCCGTGAAGCGCGGCAAGGCTGCATGGAGCAAGCTCGAGGACGTGCTGGCAGAGAAACGCCTCCAGAAGGAACTGAAGGACCTGTTCGACGACGTTCGATTTACGCTCAATGCGCCCCCGGCACCCGACCCCGGGCGCCGCTCCGGGGACCGCTCGATGACCACCATTCCTGAATCGCACTGGGTCGTCCTCAAGTTCGGCGGCACCAGCGTCTCGAGTGTCAGCAACTGGAAGAACGTCGCCGGCGTGGTGCGCGCCCGGCTGGCGGAAGGCCTGCGCCCGGTCGTGGTGCATTCGGCGCTGTCCGGCATCACCGACCGGCTCGAGCAACTGCTGGCGAAGGCGCTGAGCGGCGACTGGGAGCCGGTGATGGAGCAGATCGAGCGCCGTCACTGCGACCTCTCGCGCGACCTCGGCATTCCCATCAGCGCCGAGCTCGAGCACCACTTCAACGACCTGCGCAGGATGGCCTCGGGCATGCACCTGATCGGCGAGGTCAGCGACCGCCTGCGCGCCCGCGTCATGGCCACGGGCGAACTGATGGCGACGCGCATCGGCGCGGCGTATCTCGCTTCCGAAGGGCTCGACGTGCAGTGGATCGACGCGCGCACGGTGCTGCACGCCGAGGAGCGTCCCGGCGCCACGGCGCGCGCGAACTTCCTGTCCGCCACCTGCAACTTCGAGCCGGACACGGCGCTGCAGCAGCGGTTCGCGGCGGGCGGCAGCGTGCTGCTGACGCAGGGCTTCATCGCGAGCGACGCAAAGGGCGAGACAGTGTTGCTCGGGCGCGGCGGTTCGGACACCTCGGGCAGCTATTTCGCGGCCAAGCTGCGCGCCCACCACCTCGAGATCTGGACCGACGTGCCGGGCATGTTCACGGCGAACCCGCGCCACGTGCCGAACGCACGCCTGCTCAAGTCGCTCGACTACGACGAGGCGCAGGAGATCGCCTCGAGCGGCGCCAAGGTGCTGCACCCGCGCTGCATCCTGCCCGCCAAGCAGTACTCGATCCCGCTCTCGGTGCACGCGACGCAGCAGCCCGACCTCGCCGGCACGGTCGTCACAGCGACGGGCGGCAACGGCGGTGCGCGCGTCAAGGCGGTCTGCACCAAGAAGGGCATCACGCTCATCTCGATGGAAACGCTCGGGATGTGGCACCAGGTAGGCTTCCTGTCGGACGCCTTCCAGGTCTTCAAGGAACACGGCCTGTCGGTCGACCTGGTCTCCACCTCCGAGACCACCGTGACGGTGTCGCTCGACCCGGCGGCCAACACGCTCGACGCGCACGCGCTCGAGGCGCTGGTGGCCTCGCTGTCGCGCCTGTGCCGCGTCGAGGTGATCGGGCCCTGCTCGGCGGTGAGCCTCGTCGGCCGCAGCATCCGCGCGACGCTGCACCGCCTCGGCGACGCGCTCGAGCTGTTCGAGGAACAGCGCATCTACCTCGTCACGCAGGCGGCCAACGACCTCAACATCACCTTCGTGGTGGACGAGGAGCAGGGTGACCGGCTGGTGAGCCGGCTGCACGACGTGATCGTGCGCAACGCCCCCTCGGACCACGTGCTCGGGCCGACCTGGGAACAGATCCATGGGCTCGTGCCCATGGTCCCCGCGGGCGGCCCACCGTGGTGGCAGGGGCGCCGCGACGAGCTGCAGCGCATCGCGCGCGAACACGGTTGCGCCTACGTCTACGACCGGGCCACGTTCGAGCACACCGCACGGCAGGTGCTGGCGCTCGGCGGCGTCGAGCGCGTGTTCTACGCGGTCAAGGCCAATCCGCATCCGGACATCCTGAAGAGCTTCGCCGCGCTGGGCCTCGGCTTCGAGTGCGTGTCGCAGGGCGAGTGCGAACGCGTGCTCGAGGTCGTGCCGGGCATCGACCCCGGCCGCATCCTGTTCACGCCGAATTTCGCACCGCGTTCCGAGTACGAATGGGGACTCGCGCAGGGCGTGCATGTCACGCTCGACAATATTTACACGCTGCGCGCCTGGCCGGAACTGTTCCGGGGCCGCGAGGTGCTGGTGCGCGTCGACACGAATTTCGGGCGCGGTCACCACGACCACGTGCGCACGGCCGGCGTGCATTCGAAGTTCGGCATCCCGCTGTTCGAACTCGACGAGCTCGATCGGCTGGTCGCCGCGACGGGCACCCGGGTGGTGGGGTTGCACGCCCACACCGGCAGTGGCGTGTTCGACGTGCGCAACTGGCACCAGGTGGGGCAGTTGCTCGGCGATCTCGCGCAGCGTTTCCCCGACGTGCGCGTCATGGACCTGGGTGGTGGCCTCGGCGTGCCCGAGAAGCCCGGCCAGGTGCCCGTGGATCTCGCGCAGCTGCAGGGCGTGATCGACGAACTGCACGCGAAGTGGCCGCAGGTCGCGATCTGGCTCGAGCCGGGCCGCTACCTCGTGGCGCAGGCGGGCGTGCTGCTGGCGCAGGTCACGCAGCTCAAGGGCAAGGGCGCCGTGCAGTACGTCGGCATCTCGACCGGCATGAACTCGCTGATCCGCCCCGCGCTCTACGGCTCGCACCACGACATCGTGAACCTGACGCGCTTCGGCGAGACCGGCACTGAGATCTACAACGTGGTGGGCCCGATCTGCGAGTCGGCGGACTACCTCGGCCACGAGCGGCTGCTGCCGCCGACCTGGGAGGGCGACACGCTGCTGGTCGCGACCGCGGGCGCCTACGGCCACGTGATGAGTTCGTGGTACAACCTGCGCGAGCCCGCGCAGGAACTGGTGATCTAGCGCGGCGGGAGCGGGATAGTGAAGACTGGCATCGTCGGCTGGCGTGGCATGGTGGGTTCGGTGCTCATGCAGCGCATGGGCGCGGAGCGCGACTTCGACCACGTCGAGCCGATCTTCTTCAGCACCTCGCAGGCGGGCGGCGCGGCCCCCGACGTGGGGCGCGGCGCCGGGCGCCTGCTCGACGCGAACGACCTCGAGGCGCTGGCGGCCTGCGAGGTCATCGTGACTTGCCAGGGCGGCGACTACACGAACGCGGTCCACCCGAAGCTGAGGGCGGGCGGCTGGCAGGGCTACTGGATCGACGCCGCGTCCGCGCTGCGCATGAAGGACGACGCGGTCATCATCCTCGACCCGGTCAACCACGACGTGATCGACGCCGGGCTTCGCGCCGGCATCCGCGACTACATCGGCGGTAACTGCACGGTGTCACTGATGATGATGGCGCTCGGCGGCCTGCTGCGCGAGGGTCTCGTCGAGTGGATCACCTCGATGACCTACCAGGCGGCGTCCGGGGCCGGCGCCCCGAACATGCGCGAACTGCTGGAGCAGATGGGCGTGGTGCATGCGTCGAGCGCTGGCCTGCTGCGTGATGCTGGCAGCGCGATCCTCGACATCGACCGGGCCGTGACCGACAGCCTGCGCAGCGATGCGCTACCGAAGGCGCAATTCGGCGCGGCGCTCGCCGGCAGCCTGATCCCCTGGATCGACAAGGACCTCGGCAACGGCCAGAGCCGCGAGGAGTGGAAGGGCAGCGCCGAGACCAACAAGATCCTCGGCCGCAGTGGGAACCCGATTCCGGTCGAGGGTATCTGCGTGCGCATCGGCGCCATGCGCTGCCACAGCCAGGCGATGACCCTCAAGCTCACGCGCGACCTGCCGCTGGCCGAGATCGAGCGGATCATCGCGAGCGGCAACGACTGGGTGCGACTGGTGCCGAACACCCGTGAGGCGTCGATCCGCGAGCTGTCGCCGGCCCGGGTCAGCGGCACGCTCGAGGTGCCGATCGGCCGGGTGCGCAAGCTCGCCATGGGCGGGGAGTACGTCTCGGCGTTCACGGTCGGCGACCAGTTGCTGTGGGGCGCCGCCGAGCCGATCCGTCGCATGCTGCGGATCCTCGCCGGCTGAACTGCGTCCGCCTTTTCGCGGCAACGTTTCCAATGAAGCTGTCCAGTGGTGCACTCCCGCGCACGGTGATCGTGCTGGGCCTCGTCTCGCTGCTGAACGACGCCGCGAGCGAGATGATCACGCCGCTGCTGCCCATTTTCCTCACCGCGACGCTCGGCGCCGGCCCGGCCATCGTCGGTTTCGTCGAGGGCCTCGCCGAGGCCACCGCTAGCGTGCTCAAGCTGGTGTCGGGCCGGCTGGCGGATCGTGGTGTGTCGGCGAAGGGCCTGGTGGTCGGCGGCTACGGCCTCTCCAACGCGACGAGACCGTTGATCGGACTGGCCACCGGTTGGGCTGCAGTGCTGCTGTTCCGCTTCCTCGATCGTGTCGGTAAGGGATTGCGCACTGCGCCGCGGGATGCGTTCATCGCCGGTGCGGTCGGTCCTGAGCAGCGCGGCCGGGCTTTCGGCTTCCATCGGTCCATGGACCATGCGGGTGCCGTCATCGGTCCTTTGCTCGCGTTCGCGTTGCTGTCGATGCATGCCGACCTGAAGCAGGTGTTCCTGGCCTCGGCCGTGCCTGGGGCTCTCGTCATTGCGTTGTTGGTACTCGGCCTGCCCGCCGGCAAGCCGCGGGCGCCGGTGGCACCCGAGCGTTTCAGCTGGAACGCGCTGCACGGGCGACTCAAGGCGATGATCGTCGCCGCGGGCCTGCTGGCGCTCGCGAGCGTGCCCGAGGTGTTCGTGGTGCTCTGGGCAACGCAAGCGGGGATGGCCGTCGCCTGGGTGCCGCTGGTGTGGGCGGCGGCAAGCCTTGCGAAGATGGCGATCGCGATGCCTGCCGGCGTGCTCTCGGACCGGCTCGGCCGCGTGCCGCTGCTGCTCGGCGGCTGGTCGGCGCGCGTGATCGTGCTGCTGCTGCTGGCATTCGCGCAGCCGGGTGCGATTGGCGTATGGGTGCTGTTCATCGCCTATTCAGCCACGCTCGCAATCACCGAGCCGGCCGAGCGCTCGCTCATCGGCGATCACGCCGCAGCTACGGAGCGCGGGACCGCCTACGGCCTCTACCACCTCTCGGGCGGCCTGCTGGTGCTGCCGGGCGCGATGATCTTCGGTGCGCTCTGGGAAGCCCTCGGGTCGGCCACTGCCTTTGCGGCCGCCGCTGGGGTGACCACCGTGGCGGCGGCGATCATGCTGTGGCTTGCGCGCAGCAACACGCGCGGCGCGGGTTGACCGAGTGAGCTTGCCCAGGCAATCAATTTCGACGAGTGTCGCAGAATGTCTGCGGCTGCAGGACCGACGACATGACCTGTCGTTGGTCGGGTGCAAGCTGTCTCCAGAGTGAATCACACCCCGGAGAATTGACGATGTTCTGGATGTTCGTGCTGCTGCTGGTCATGGGGCTTGTGTTTTCCTGAAGGCGTCGGGAGGGGAAGTGTTGTCTTATGGTCAGGGCGGGGCATTTCTCGTCGGTCCGAGCGACGAGCGCTGGGATGCCGTCATGCTCGTGCGTCAGTCCAGCGTTGCATCACTTCTTGCGTTTGCATCAAACCAGGCCTACCTGGCGGGAATCGGGCATCGCGTTGCAGCACTGGAAGATTCGCGCCTGCTCCCGATGGTGCAGGCACAAGCCTGAATCTCGATGCGGCCGGTGCCGGGCCGACGTGCCGAGAAGTGCCCGCTCCGGGTCGTTCTCGAGCGCGCAACGTCGGCTTTCGGATGAGTGATTCGGGCGGGCGCCTGGACTGCCGGGCGCGGGACGTATCGGGGGTGGGCGGTGGGCCCAGTCCTCGTCGGCGACGAGACTGAATGTCTTTTTGCGCTGCGCCGCCCTTGATCGATCCGCCAAGGTTCGATAGCTGGGTCGGGTGATGACGGAAGCCGGAATACCGCGGGGATGCGAATGGCCGGCATGACCGGCGGTATTCCGGACCGTGGCGGACTATTTCGCCAGTGCGTCCATGATCGCGTGCCGACCGTCCGTCATCGCGAACATGAACAGGTTGCTGCTGCCGGTCGGCACGGTGTTCGAGCCACTGTACGGCCACCAGCCGCCCATGCCGCCCATCATGCCGCCACCCATCATGCCGCCGCCCCAGCCACCCGCGCCGTACTGGAAGCAGCCCATCGAGCCCATCCAGCTCTGCATGGCCGTCGCATCGAGCAGCGTGCCGTGACCTTGGTATGAACCATCGAGAATGCCGCACGAAGTCACGGTTGCGTCGATCTGGTACAGGTTATGCGTCGGATCGGGAATCGAGACGCTGCCGTTGAAGACGCAGCCGCGCGAATCGCTCCCGGTGAGCTGGCCGCCCTGGGTGACGGACATCGTCATCGTGTAGCCGATCGACGTGGTGCGCGTATAAGTCCCAGCGAGCAGATCCAGCGAGGCTGGCTGGTCATGGTCCGGGTGCATCGAGAAGCTGTACGTCACGCCATCACCCGCGCCATTGAGCCGGCCACTCCAGGTGCCGTTCGCATAGCTCCCCATCATCGACCACGTGTCGTAGTTGCTGCCGTCCGGGAACTGGCGACCGGGGTACATGTACCCGGCCATGTTCGCGTTCATCTGCGTACCGGTCATCGGCAGTGGCCCCGACCACACACGACCGTCGGTCGTCATCCACACGCTGTGACCCGAGGTGGTCGTCAGGCCGATGACGCTCGCTGCGCCGGTCGTGGGCGACGTGACGGTTCCCTGCCACACGCCGGGGGTGGTCTTGCTGGAGCCGGTCGTGCCGCCGTCGTCCTGCGAGGTGGGATCCGAGTCGCCGCTGCCACCGCCGCCACATGCGGCAACAGTCAGCGCACCCGCGATTGCGAAAATCAGGGTCCTGGTCTTCATGGGTAATCCTCCAGGCGAGCCTGATGGCCCGCGATGAAAGAGGAGGCCGCGGTTGCCCGTGTCCTCCTCGTAGGGTCGTTACTGGGCCATCGCGAGCCGGTCGTGCTCCGCCGCCTGCGCGGCGTACGATTCGGCGTCTGCGCGATACTGGGCTATGAGGTGCTCGCAGTGGCTGCTCATCGATCGACCGTCGGACTTGGGCGAGCCACCCGCGCGCGCCATCGCTTCGTGCTCGGCCACCTTCGCGTTCGCCACCGCCACTTTGGCCTGGAACTCCCGGGTTGCCGCGCGATGCCGCTCGGGCGTCAAACCAGCGCCGTCCTTGCCCGATAGTTGCTGATGCTGCGCGGCCTTCGCCGCGTACTCCGCGGCCGCGGCTTGGTACTGCGCAATCAGCCCTGCGCAGTGGCTGGCCATGGCCTGTCGGTTAGCCTTCGGCGAGCCGCCCATGCGAGCCATGATCCGATGTGCAGCAGCGGTTTCGTTCGCCGCGGCAGACTTGCTCTCAAAGTCCTGTGCCATGGCCGCGTGGTGGTCGATCATGTCGGCCGCGCCAGCAGCGCTGGCGTAGGGAGCCGTGGCAAGCGCCACGAATGCAGTCGAGGTAGCGACAAGGATCTTTAGCGTGTTCATGTGAATCTCCGTCGAAGACAGTCATCGAGTCGCCTGGGACGTGTCCAGGCGCAGAAGCCAACCGAAAGCGCGCAGAGAGTCAGGCGCGAGTCGGTGGACGGAGAAAATCGAAGAGCGGAGAGTCGGGCAGGTCGACCGATCGGGCGTCGACGCCGAAGGATCGGATCTGCACCACCGGAGTGATCAAAGAGGTGACGATGAGCGCAGAATTTGCATGGGAGCCGCAATGCCCGCTGCCCGGCATCGCGCAGCCGGCGCCGCAGCCCGAGCTTCCGGTGTCGGTTGAGCCGTTGTGCGAGCAGTGCGTGCCGCCGTGGTCAGCGCTCAGCATGCTGCCGTTCGAACCCATGTCATGCGACATGTTGCTCGAATCACCGCCGGGACAGCCGCCGCAATGCTGTGCGCCATCGTGCGCCATCACCCCGCCGGACATGACTCCGAACAGGAGTTGCGCTACCACCGGCAGCGCCGCAAACGCGACGGATTGCCCCCTGCGAGTCATGGAGCCAGTCTCCCCGCTTTGGTGGTGCGAACCATTCGCAGGAAGACGTACCACCGCTGTGGATTGCCGCAATGCTCGAGACCCGCCGGCTTGCCAACCGTTCGATTCGCCAATGGCCAGGCGTCGGGCTAGCGCACGCCAAGTCTGCGCGGGCGGCCGCCCGCGCGGTCACTTCACCAGCTGCTGCAACACCGCATGCGCAGAGCACGTCCATGATTGTCCATCACGACGTGACGGGGGGCGTGCCTAGAGCGAGAAGTCGTAGCGCTGGCGCAAGCGCTCGATGTGCTGTGACAAGTCGAATTGAGCGCGGTTCTGTTGCCATTCCCGCCAGAGGCCCGGATAAGCGATCGCGACAAACCGCGTCCTGCAGCCCGCGACGGCCGTGGCGAAGTCGCTGACTTCCCGTCGCAGGTCCCGATACACGGCCAGTTCCGTGGCGTTGCTCGGTTCCCAGTACAGATACACGAGCGTCCGCTCGAGCGTCGCGAACGAGTGGATGAGCCCGAGGTAGTGCTTCACGAGCTGTGCGGCATCGAGATAGCGGTAGGTCTGCGGATCGCTGCACAGGGTCTGGTACATCCTCCCCCAGGGGCCCTCGGCAATCAGCGGCTGCTGTGAGTGTCCCAGGAAGGGACCGGCGTACTGCGTCGAGAACGCCGCGGATTTCGCCCGCAGCGGTTCGAGGAACTTCGATTCGACGGCAACCACAGTGCTCGAGGTGCGCGCGAAGAGATCGAAATTCGGGTTCGTGCCGATCAGACCATTGTCACAGGGATACTCGAAAGATGAAGAAGTAGTAAAAAAAGCATCGTCCGTTAACTTTCGAACTACAGTGCACGAGGTTGCGGCTCGGACTGCCGCCCGACAATTCGCGGGCCCAGTTCTGCGAGATCGAACTGCAACGCAACGGCCGCACACGGCAATAGGAAGGGGCGACTAGACGCTGCTCGTAGATGAGCAGTTCGTGCTGCGTGGTAGCGCCCCGATGCCGCGCGGGAGCGCGGTGGCTGGCCGACGTTGGCGGCGTATCAGCGGGCCACGGGATTGAAGCCGTCGGGGCTGCATCGACAGGTCGCCGATGAACCCATGCGCGGAGTTTCGCGGCGATGGCTGCAATGCGGTGGGGTCGGGTTTCATCTCGTCGGCATGGCGTGGATGTGGTGCGAGCCCTGCGGAGGTCTATGCCGGTGCATGACGTAGCGGGAGCAATTGCTGCTCAGGCAGAAGGTCGTCGAGAGGTTTCCGAGGGCGGGTGTTCCGGCTCCGGCAGACGCCACGTGCGAACCAGCAGCTTGCCGGGTACGGAACGTTTAAGGCCGCGTAGTGTGCCGCGACCCCAGTTCCTGCACGACGTCGGCCAGCGTCAGGTTGCGCGACTTGAGCAGCACCAGCAGGTGATAGATCAGGTCCGCGCATTCGCCGACCACGCCCGCATCGTCCCGCGTGACGGCGGCCAGCGCGGTCTCGACCCCTTCCTCGCCGAGCTTCTGCGCGATGCGGTTCGGTCCCTGCGCGAAGAGGCGCGCGGTGTAGCTGCCATCCGGTTGCTCGGCGATGCGGTGCGCGATCGTGCTCTCGAGGATGGACAGGAAGGCGAGGCGCTGGCCGTCCGTGGGATCGGCATCGGCGAAGCAGGACGGCGTGCCCTTGTGGCAGGTCGGCCCGACCGGTTCGGCCAGCACCAGCAGCGTGTCGTTGTCGCAGTCGGCGCTCACCTGAACCACGTTCAGGAAGTGACCGGAGGTCTCGCCCTTGAGCCAGCGCTGGCCACGCGAGCGGCTGAAAAAGACGACCCGGCCGCCCTCCAGCGTCTCGCGCAGCGTCTCCTGGTTCATGTAGCCCAGCATCAGCACGCGGCCAGTGCGAGCGTGCTGCACGATCGCCGGCAGCAGTCCGTTGTCCTTGCTCCAGTCGAGCGCACGGATCTTCTCGGGGGTCACGACCTCACCTCGATGTGTCGGTCACGCAGGTATCGCTTCAGGTCCGGAATCGGGATCGCGCCGCTGTGGAACACGCTCGCGGCCAGCGCACCGTCGACGTGGGCCTGCTCGAAGACCTCCGCGAAGTGCTCGCGCGTCCCCGCGCCGCCGGAGGCGATGAGCGGCACACGGCAGGACTTGCGCACCTGGCGGAGCTGGGCAATGTCGTAGCCCGAGCGCACGCCGTCGCTCGCCATGCAGTTCAAGACGATTTCCCCCGCGCCCCGGTCCTGTACTTCTCGCGTCCAGTCTAGCGTAAGGCGTGCCGTGGCATGCGAGCGGTTCGGGTCGCCGGTGTACTGGTAAACGACGAAGTCCTGCCCCGCAGTCTGGCTGTCCACGCCGACCACCACGCACTGCGAGCCGAAGCGCTTGGCCAACTCGTCCACCAGGGACGGGTTCGCCAGGGCAGGGGAGTTCACCGAGATCTTCTCGGCCCCGGCATTGAGGACGGCCTCGGCATCCGCGACGCTGCGTATGCCGCCGGCGACGCAGAACGGGATGTCGAGTACTTGCGCCACACGCGAGATCCAGCCGCGGTCCACCGAGCGACCCTCGGGGCTCGCGGTGATGTCGTAGAAGACGAGCTCGTCGGCGCCTTCCTCGCGGTAGCGGATCGCGAGTTCGAGGATGTCGCCCACGACCCGGTGGTCGCGGAAGCGCACGCCTTTCACGACCTGTCCGTCGCGGACGTCGAGGCAGGGAATTATTCGCCTGGCAAGAATGGCTTCAGCTCCTCTGCCTGCATTCGGCCTTCGAGCAGCGCGCGCCCGCTCACCACGGCAGCGACGTTCGTCGCCGCGAGTTCGTGCAGGTCCGCAGCGGCGCTCACGCCTCCGGAGGCCTGCCATTCAATGGTCGGGTAGCGGCGCACTGCCTCGGCGTACAGCGCTGCGTTCGGCCCGGAGAGCGCCCCGTCGCGCGCAACGTCCGTGCACAGCACGTGGCGCAACCCGTGCCGCAAATAGCTCTCGACGGCGTCCCACAGGCTCGCCTGGGTTTGCGTCTCCCAGCCGTGGGTGGCGAGGCGCGGCGTGCCGCCGTCATCGATGCGCACGTCGAACGCCAGTACGACCTTGTCCGGGCCGAGTTCATTCAGCCAGGACGCGACCTCGAGCGGTTGCGTTACGGCCACGCTGCCGACCACGACGCGCTCGACCCCGAGCGCGAGCAGTTCTTCCGCGACGGCGCGGCTGCGCACGCCACCGCCCACCTGGATGCTCACGCCCGGCGCCACGGCCAGCCGTGCAATGGCTGTGCGATTGCCTTGTGAGCCCTCGCGTGCGCCGTCGAGGTCGACGACGTGGATGCGGCGCGCGCCGAGCGCCTGGTAGCGCCCGAGGATCTCCATCGGGTCGCCGGAGTAGACGGTCTCTGCGTCGAATCGTCCCTGCAGCAAGCGAACGCAGCGGCCGCCGCGCAGGTCGATGGCGGGGATGAGCAGCATCAGGCCAGTTCCAGGAAGGCGGCGAGCACGCGGCTGCCGGGTGCGGCCGAGCGCTCGGGGTGGAACTGCACGCCGAGGAAGTTCTCGTGGCGGACCGCGGCGGAGAACTCGCCGCCATAGTCGGTGGTGGCGAGCGTCCAGGGACCCGTGGGTGCGGCGAAGCTGTGCACGAAATAGCAGTAGTCGCCGTCCTGGACTCCTGCCAGGAGCGGGGAGGGCACGCGGATCCGCAGCTGGTTCCAACCCATGTGCGGGACGGGGTAGTCGGGTCGCGCGGGCAGGCGCGACACACGCTCGGCGATGATGCCGAGGCATTCCGTGTCCTCGCCGTCGTCGCCTTCCTCGCTGTGCGCGAACAGCAACTGCATGCCGAGGCAAATGCCGAGCACGGGCTGCGTGAGCTGCGGGATGAAGTCCACGAGGTCGAGTGCCTGCAGCCTCGACATGGCGTCGGCCGCGGCGCCCACGCCGGGCAGGATCACGCGCTTCGCCGCACGCAGCTCGAGCGGGTCGGCCGTCAGGTGCGAGCTCGCGCCCAGGCGCTCCAGCGCAAAACGCAGCGAGGCGATGTTCGCCCCGCCGTTGTCGATGATCGCGACGTCGCTCATGTCGCCGGCCTCACAGCACGCCCTTGCTGCTCGGAAGTTCCGTGCCCTGCACGCGGATGGCGCGGCGCAGCGCGCGACCCACGCCCTTGAAGCAGGCCTCGATCATGTGGTGGGTATTCTCGCCCTTGACCTCGATGTGGATGGCAGCGCCGAGCGCGTCGGCCAGTGAGCGGAAGAAATGCGGCACCAGCTCGGTCGGCAGGCCGCCCACCGCATCGCGGCCGAACCGCCCGGTGAACACTGCGTAGGAACGGCCGGACAGGTCGATCGCCACCTGGGCGAGCGCCTCGTCCATCGGCAGCACGAACCCGTAGCGGCCGATGCCGCGCTTGTCGCCGAGTGCCTCGCGCAGCGCCTGGCCGAGCGCGAGCGCACAGTCCTCGATGGTGTGGTGCTCGTCCACCTCGAGGTCGCCCTTGCAGTGCAGATTGAGCGAGAAACCGCCGTGGCGCGCGACCTGCTCGAGCATGTGGTCGAAGAAGCCGATGCCCGTCGAGATCGACACGGGTTGCTCGCGGTCGAGGTTCACCTCGACCACGATGTCGGTCTCGCGCGTGCGGCGCGTGACGCTCGCGGTTCGCTGCGGACGCGCGAGGGCGACGAGGCGTGCGGCGATGGCGGGCCAGGTCTCGCCCTCGCCGCCGTCGACGCGCACGCGCAGCCCCTCGATGCCGAGGTTCGCGGCGAGGTCCAGGTCGGTCTGCCGGTCGCCGACCACGAAGCTCGACTCGCGATCGAGCTCGCGTTCCGCGAGGTACCCGGTCAGCAGGCCCGTGCGCGGCTTGCGGCACTCGCAGTCGTCCTGCGGGAAGTGCGGGCAGAAGAACTCGGCGTCGAACTCGATGCCCTGCGAGGCCAGCAGCGCGCGCAGGAAATCCTGCGGCTCGTGGAACGCCGGCTCGGGAAACGAGTCGGTACCGAGCCCGTCCTGGTTGCTCACGAGCACGAAGCGGTACCCGGCCCGCTTGAGGTCGAGCAGCGCCGGGATCACGCCGGGCAGCAGCCTGAGCTTGGCGAGGCTGTCGAGCTGCTCGTCCGCCGGCTCCTCGATCAGCGTGCCGTCGCGGTCGATGAACAGGATCTTCTGCGTGCTCATGCTCGCTCCACCGCGCCCATCAGGCGGTCGTTCTGCTCGGGCGTGCCGATCGAGATGCGCAGGCAGCCGGTGAGCCCGGGCGCGGCGCTGAAGTCACGGACCAGCAGGCCCGCAGCCTTGCCGGCCTGCAGCATACGCTCGGCATCCCGGCACTCCACCAGCAGGAAATTCGCATCGGAGGGGAACACGCGCAAGATGCCCGCCGCAGCCTCGAGCCGCCTCTGCACACGCTCGCGCTCGTCGAGCAGGGTGCGGATGCGGGCCGCGGCCATGGCCCGTTGCGGGGCCTCGGTGAGCCGCAGCACGTCCTCGACGGTCGAGGCGGGAATCGCGTAGGGCGGGATGATGCGCTTCAGCAACCCGACGATCTCCTGGCTGGCGAGGAGCGTGCCGAGACGGGCGCCGGCGAGCGCGTAGGCCTTGGAGAGCGTGCGCAGGACCACCAGGTTCGGGAACTCCGCCAGCCGCGACGCGAGGCTGGTACGCCCGGCGAACTCGATGTAGGCCTCGTCCACGCACACGAGCGAGGTGGATGCGAGCGCCCGGCAGATGTCGAGCATCGCCGACTCATCGAGCAGGTTGCCGGTGGGGTTGTTGGGCGAGCACAGGAAGACGACCTTCGCCGCCCGGCCGGCCTCGATCACGGAGCCCGTGTCGAGCGCGAATCCCGCGCGCGTGAGCGGTACCTCGACCACCTTCGCACCCTGGATGCGTGCCGCCACCTTGTAGAAGCCGAAGGTTGGCGGGCAGGTGACGACACTGTCCGTGCCGGCACGGCAGAACGCTCGCACCAGCAGGTCGATCGCCTCGTCGCTGCCGCGACCGACCAGCACCTGGCTCGCGGGCACGCCGTAGAGTTGCGCCATCCGCTCGACGAGAGCCTTCGGCTGAGGCTCCGGATAGCGGTTGAGGCCGGCGGCCGTGTTGTCGCCCTGCGCGCGCCACGGCATCTCGTTCGCGTGCATCCGCTCGAGCGAGGGGTCCCAGGTCGCGTGCTGGTAGGGTTGCAACTCGAGGATGTCGGGCCGGGCGAGCGCCAGGACGGAACTCATGTCGTCTCTCCGCGCGCTATCGCATCGAGGCGGACGGTGACGGCGTTGGCGTGCGCGTCCAGCGACTCGAGTCGTGCCAGCGTGCGGGCGGTCAGGCCAAGGTCGGCAAGCCCCTCCGGCGAGACTTCCTGCACGGTGATGCGCTTGACGAAGTCGAGCACGCCGAGACCGCTGTAGGCGCGGGCGTGGCCGTAGGTGGGCAGCACATGGTTGGTGCCGCTGCAGTAGTCGCCCATGGTCTCGGGCGTCCACGCGCCGAGGAACACGGAGCCGGCATTGCGGACGCGGCCGAGCCAGCGGCGTGGCGATTCGACCTGCAGGATCAGGTGCTCGGGCGCGTAGGCGTTGCTGACGTCGAAGGCCGTCTCGAGGTCGGCGACCAGGATTACGCGGCTCGCCGCGATCGAGCGCTCGGTGATGCGGCGTCGCGGCAGCACTTCCATCTGCCGCCCGACCGCGGCGATGCACTCGCGTGCGAGGTCCGCCGAGGTCGTGACCAGCACCACCTGAGCGTCCTCGCTGTGCTCGGCCTGGGCGAGCAGGTCGGCCGCGACGAACTCCGGTCGCGCAGTCGCATCGGCGATGACGAGCACTTCCGAGGGTCCGGCCGGCATGTCCAGCGCAGCACCGTCCGCGTCGGCGGCGACGATCTGCTTGGCCGCGGTGACCCAGGCATTGCCGGGTCCGAAGACCTTGTCCACCTTCGGCACGCTCTGCGTGCCATAGGCGAGCGCGGCCACCGCCTGTGCGCCGCCGAGCTTGAAGACCCGCTCGACGCCGCAGAGGCGCGCGGCCGCCAGCACCGCCGGATCGGCCAGGCCATCGGGCCGCGGCGGAGTGCACATCACCCTCACCGGGCAACCGGCGATGCGCGCGGGCACCGCGAGCATGATGGCCGTGGAGGGCAGCGGCGCGGTGCCCGCGGGTACATAGAGGCCGACGGCATTCAGCGGCACCACCATGCGTTCGCAAGTCACGCCGGGCGAGGTCTCGACGCGCAGCGGTTCGAGCGTCTGCAGGTCATGGAAGCGGGTGACGTTGCCGATGGCGCGGCGCAGCGCAGCGTGCTGCCCGGCGGTGAGCGCGGCCTCGGCGGCGGCGAACTCGTCGGCGCCGACCTCGAACGACTCTAGTTGGACACCGTCGAGCGTCGCGGTGTACTCGCGCAGCGCCGCATCGCCACGTTCGCGGACGTTGCGCACGATGCGGCCGGCCCTGGCGAGCAGGGCCTCGTTGTCGCGCTGCGCCGGTCGCGTGAGGGTCTCCCGGCGCGCGTCCGCGTCGAGGACGGACCAGTCGAGGATGGCCAGTGGAGCGTTCATGCCAGCATCTTCTCGACCGGCAGCACCAGCACTGCGCTGGCCCCGGCCGCCTTGAGGCTCTCGAGCGTTTCCCAGAACACGTTCTCCCGGCACACGGCGTGCACCGCGACCTTGTCGCCGGCACCGTCGAGCGGGATGACCGTCGGCGATTCGCTGCCCGGCAGCAGCTGCTTGATCTGCGGCAGGGCCGAGCGCGGCGCGTGCAGCATGATGTACTTGCTCTCGCGGACCTGCTGCACGCCGTCGATGCGCAACAGCAGCCGTCGCACCCAGTCGGCCTTCTCGTCGGGCAGCGGCACCGGGGTGCGGATCAACGCGGCCTGGCTCTCGAGCACCGTGGTGACCTCGCGCAGGTGGTTTGCACTGAGCGTCGAGCCGGTGGAGACCAGGTCGCAGATGAGGTCGGCACGGCCGAGCCGCGGCGCGATCTCGACCGCGCCCGAAAGGGTGACGATCTCGGCCTCGATGCAGTTCTCGCGCAGGTAGCGGGCCAGCGTGTTGGGGTAGGTGGTGGCGATGCGGCGGCCGGCGAGCGATTCGAGGCCGCCGTAGGCGAACTCGTCGGGCACCGCGAGCGACAGCCGGCAGCGGCCGTACTCGAGCCGCTGGATCATCTCGAAGCGCGCCTGCGTGCCCCGGGAAGCCATCGCGAGGCGCTTCTCCTCGATGACGTTCAAGCCCACGATGCCGAGGTCGCAGACGTCCTCCTGCACGAGGTCGGGGATGTCGTCGTCGCGCACGAACAGCACGTCGAGCGGCATGTTCTCGCCGTAGCACATCAGCTGGTCCTTGCCGCGGCTGTACTTGAGGCCGCAGCGCGCGAGCAGGTCGAGGGAGTTGTCGGTCAGCCGGCCGGATTTCTGGACGGCGATCCTGAGGCGTTGCTGGCGGTCCATGTCATCTCTCCGCGATGCGCCTTGCGGCGAGTGCATAGCCGCCGTTGCCGGCAGCGAGGTAGCGGGCGACACGCCCGATGGTGGTGACGCTGACGCCGGTGGCTCGGTGGATCTCCCGGTAGGGCATGCCCTGCTGCAGCAGGCCCACGACCGCCCAGCGGTCGGCGAGCGCCTGCAGCTCGGCGGGGGTGCACAGGTCGCGGAAGAAGTCCCGGCACTCCTCGCTGGAGCGCAGGGTCAGCACGGCCTGGTAGAGCGCGCGTTCGGCAGCGGCTTCCTGGCGAGGCGAGATGCCACGGTGGTTCTTCACGTCCGTCCCAGCGTCTTAATGTGATAGCACGTTATTACAATATGACGCCTCGCGCAAGGCGGGCCGACCACGCCTTGACGCTGCGGCGGGGCGGCCCCTAAACTGCGCCCGCTCATCGAGACCGGCTGAGGGAATGGCCCTTTGAAGCCGGGGCAACCGCCGGGCCCAACCAGCCCGAAATGGTGCCAACTCCACGGGGACCCACGTCCGCCGGAAGATGAGTTGTCGCGAGGCTGCCCCGGTCCTGACGGTCCGGGGGTGTTGGTCGCGGCAACCACGAGCGTAGCTCCCGGGAGTTTCGAAGCCTGTTGCGGCCAGGGTGCCGCATGTGGAGTGCTGCGCCCGATGCCGCCTGCGGCCCGAATCGAACCTGACGCGCCCGCCGGGAGACCGCCCGCGGGATACGAGTGCCGGCAGGGCATGCAGGCCCTCGCTGGCCCGTTCGCGCTGCATTTCGGTGGCCAGCTCCCCGCGGTGAACGTCGCTTATCGCCTGGCCGGGGCCGCGGGCGCCCCGGTCGTCGCCGTGCTCGGCGGGATCTCGGCCGGCCGGCATGTGTTCGCGCTGCCGGGGGAGGCTCCGGGCTGGTGGGAGCCCGTCGTCGGACCCGGACGCGCGCTCGACACCGACCGTTACCGGGTGCTCGGCATCGATTTCCTGGGCGGCAGCCACGAGACGACCGGGCCTGCAACCGGGGAAATCTTCCCGTCCGTGAGCGCGTACGACCAGGCCCGGCTGCTGGTCGACCTGCTGGATCACCTGGGACTCGCACGGTTGCAGGCCAGCGTCGGCGCGTCCTACGGCGGCATGGTGACGCTCGCGCTCGCAGAGCGGCATCCCGGGCGCCTGCGCCACGCCGTCGTGATCAGCGCCGCGCATCGCACCCACCCGATGTCCACCGCCTGGCGCAGCGTGCAGCGCGCGATCGTCCGCTATGCGCTCGGCCACGGCGAGGGCCCGCGTGGCCTCGTGCTCGCCCGTGCGCTCGCGATGGCGACCTATCGGTCGGCGCGCGAGTTCGAGGAGCGCTTCCCGGGCGAGGCCGCGCGGATCGACGGCGAGTTCCGCTTCCCGGTCGAGTCCTACCTGTTCGCGCGCGGCGAGGCCTACGCCGCGCAGTACAAGCCCGAGGCCTTCGTCTGCCTGTCCGAGTCCATCGACCTGCACCGGGTCGAGCCGGAGGCCATCCACGTGCCCACCACCCTGGTCGGCGTGGACGAGGACCAGCTGGTGCCGCTCGCCGACATGCGCTACCTGCGCGACCGGCACGGTGGCACCTGCCGGCTGGTCGAGATCAGTTCCATTTACGGCCACGACGCCTTCCTCAAGGAGACCGAGGTGCTGCGCGAGACCTTCGAGCAAGCACTGGACCAGGCATGAGCAACGATCCCAGCCAGAAGACGCGCACCGTCCGGGCCGCCCTGGACACCGACAGCCAGTACGGCGCCGTGGTGCCGCCGATCCACCTCACATCGACGTTCTCGTTCGCCGGCTTCGGCGAGAGGCGCGCCTACGACTACTCGCGCTCCGGCAACCCGACGCGCGATGCGCTGGCCGGTGCGCTCGCGGACCTGGAGGGCGGCGCGGGCGCCGTCGTCGTCTCCTCGGGCATGGCGGCCGTCTCGCTGGTGACGCAGCTGCTGCGGCCGGGCGCCATCGCGGTCGTGCCGCACGATTGCTACGGCGGCACTTACCGGCTCTTCAATGCGCTGCGGGAGCGTGGGTCGCTAGCCGTGCGGTTCATCGACTTCCAGCAGCCGCAGGAACTGGACGCGGCGCTCGCGGGCCAGCCGGCCCTGGTGTGGATCGAGACCCCGAGCAATCCGCTGCTGCGCATCACCGACGTGGCCCGTGTCGCGTCCGCGGCGCACGCGGCCGGCGCGCTGGTCGTCGCGGACAACACGTTCCTGTCGCCGGTGTGGCAGCAACCGCTGGCGCTGGGGGCGGACCTCGTGGTGCATTCGACGACCAAGTACCTGAACGGCCACAGCGACGTGGTGGGCGGCGCGGTCGTCGCGGCGCGGGCGGACCTGCACGAGAAGCTCGCGTGGTGGGCGAACTGCGTGGGCGCGACCGGGGCGGCGTTCGACAGCTACCTGACGTTGCGTGGCCTGCGCACGCTGCATGCGCGCATGCGCAGCCACGGCGAGAACACCGCCGAGGTGGTGGACATGCTGTCGCGGCATCCGGCGGTGGCGCGCGTCTACTATCCCGGGCTGGCGAGCCATCCGGGGCACGCACTCGCGCGTGCGCAGCAGCAGGCCTTCGGTGCGATGGTCAGCTTCGAACTGGCGGGCGGCCTGGACAACGTGCGCGCGTTCCTCGGCCGGCTCGAACTTTTCTCGCTGGCCGAGTCGCTCGGCGGCGTCGAGAGCCTGGTCGCTCACCCGGCGAGCATGACGCACGCCGCGATGGACGCGGTGGCGCGGTCACGCGCCGGAATTTCGGACGCGCTGGTGCGACTCTCGGTCGGGATAGAAGAGGGCAGTGATCTCGTGCGTGATCTCGAGCGCGGGCTCGATGCTGCACGGGATGCTTGACGCATCGCGGATAAAAGAAAGGCCGGCAGCGTTGCCGGCCTTTCGAGACAGGACCCGAGTTGCCTCATTCCCTGAGGCAAAGACTAACCCGACTCAAGTCCTCATCACTCGACGTGAAAAGCTTCGCGAAAACCTGGGCGCGGGGATCGGGGGCCGCCCGCGGACGCGCAGTATAACCCCGGCTTTCCGGCCCTTGTACAGTCGAATTTCGCCGGCGGCGGCCTCCGTGCGAAGCGCGGGCGGGCGGTTTGTGTAAATTCTTTGAATAATTACGTAACTAGATGTTTTTATTGTATTAATTACTGAGACAAAAGACGCTCGATAATGGCGTCGCCGGCCGCCCGACTGCCCACTGCCGTGGCGCCCGGGGCGGCGAGGTCCGCCGTCCGCAGGCCGCCCGACAGTGCAGCCGCCACGGCCGCCTCGACGGCCCGTGCCTCGGTTTCCAGCCCGAGCGAGTGCCGGAGCAGCATCGCGGCACTCAGCACCGTGCCGATCGGATTGGCGATGCCGCGCCCGGCGATGTCCGGCGCCGAACCGTGGATGGGCTCGTACATTCCGACCGTTCCATCGCCGAGCGACGCGGACGGCAGCAGGCCGAGCGAGCCCGCCAGCATCGACGCCTCGTCGGTGAGGATGTCGCCGAACATGTTCTCGGTCAGCAGCACGTCGAAGCTCGCCGGACGGCGCAGCAGGTGCATCGCCGCGGCATCGACCAGCATGTGCTCGAGTTGCACTTCGGGAAATTCGGCGCCGAGCAGCTGCTCGACGACGGTGCGCCACAGGCGCGAGGTCTCGAGCACGTTCGCCTTGTCGACCGACACGATGCGCTTGCGCCGGCCCATGGCGAGTCGTCCGGCCGTGCGGGTCACGCGCTCGATCTCGGCCCGCGTGTAGCTGCAAACGTCCTCCGCCTCGTCGGCGCTGCGACTCTTGCGGCCGAAATAGATGCCGCCCGTCAGCTCGCGCACCACCATGATGTCGACGCCGGACACGACCTCGGGCTTCAGCGGCGAGGCGTCGAGCATCTCGCGCTGCGTCTTCACCGGCCGCAGGTTGGCGAACAGCCCGAGCGTGCGGCGCAATTCGAGCAGCCCCTGCTCGGGACGCACGCTGGCGGACGGATCGGACCACTTCGGACCGCCGACGGCGCCGAGCAGCACGGCGTGGCTGTCGCGGCAGGTCTCGATGGTGGCCGCTGGCAATGGCGAGCCACTCGCGTCGATCGCGGCGCCGCCGATCAGCGCCTCGACGAACTCGAACTGGTGGCCGTAGCGCCCGGCCACGGCCTCGAGGACGCGCACCGCTTCCGACGTCACCTCCGGCCCGATGCCGTCACCACCGAGCACCGCGATGCGCGGCTTCATGCCGTGCGCCTCTCGTAGGCCTCGATCGCCGGCAGCTGGCCGAGCAGGTAGCCCATCTCGTCGACGCCGTTCACCAGGCAGTAGCGCGCGAAGGCCTCCACGGGGAAGCCCGCCTCGCGGCCGTCCGGCAGGCGCAGGGTGGCGGAGGGCAGGTCGATCTCGACCTCGAGGCCGGGGTGCTCGAGCAGCCACCGGTGCGTGTCGTCGTCGACCACCACCGGCAGCAGCCCGTTCTTCAGGCTGTTGTTGCGGAAGATGTCGGCGATCTCGCTGCTCACGACGGCGCGGAACCCGTAGTCGAGCAAGGCCCAGGGCGCGTGCTCGCGCGAGGAACCGCAACCGATGTTGCGGCCCGCGACCAGGACCCGGCAGCCGCCCGCTTCCGGGCGGTTCAGCACGAACTCGGGGCGTGGCGCGCCGCCCGCGTCGTAGCGCCAGTCGGCGAACAGCGCGCTGCCGAGTCCTTCGCGTGTCGTGGTCGTGAGGAACCGCGCCGGGATGATCTGGTCGGTGTCGATGTTGGTCGACGGCATGACGACCGTGCGCGAGCGGATGACGGTGATGGGATCCATGGCGGCCTCAGTGGATGAAATCGCGGGGGTCGGTGACCCGCCCGCGCACGGCCGCTGCGGCCGCGGTCGCCGGGCTGGCGAGCAGCGTGCGTGCGCCCGCTCCCTGCCGGCCTTCGAAATTGCGGTTGCTGGTACTGACGCAATAGCTGCCCGCCGGCACGAGGTCGCCGTTCATGCCGAGGCACATCGAGCAGCCCGACTCGCGCCATTCGGCGCCCGCATCCAGGAACACCTGCGCGAGGCCGAGCGCTTCCGCCTCACGCTTGATCTGCTGTGAGCCGGGCACCACGAGTGCGCGGACGCCCGGCGCGACTTTGCGTCCGGCGAACACCTTCGCGGCGAGTTCGAGGTCGGACAGGCGTGCGTTGGTGCAGCTGCCGATGAACACCACCTGCACCGGCCTGTCGCGCAGCGACTCGCCCGGCTGCAGCCCCATGTAGGCCAGCGACTTGGCGAAGACGGCGTCGCCCGGACGCTCCGGCACGCGGCCCGACACCGGGGCGACCATGCCGGGATTCGTGCCGTAGGTGATCATCGGCTCCACGGCGCCGGCGTCGAGGCGCACGGTGCGGTCGAAGGTCGCGCCCGCGTCGGTGCCGAGCGTGCGCCAGTCGGCCACGGCGCGGTCCCAGGCCTCGCCCTGCGGCGCGCGCGGGCGGCCCGCGAGGTAGGCGAACGTCGTCTCGTCCGGTGCGACCATCCCGGCGCGCGCCCCCGCCTCGATGGACATGTTGCAGAGGGTCATGCGCTCGTCCATGGAGAGCGCTTCGATGGCGGGTCCGCGGTACTCGATCACGTGGCCGGTGCCGCCGTTCACGCCGATGCGGCCGATGATCGCGAGCACGAGGTCCTTGGCCGTGACGCCGGGCCCGAGGCGGCCGTCCACCTCGATCGCGAGCGTGCGCGGCTTGCGCTGCAGCAGGCACTGGGTCGCGAGCACGTAGCCGACCTCGGTCGTGCCGATACCGAAGGCGAGTGCGCCGAACGCGCCGTGGGTGCTCGTGTGGCTGTCGCCGCAGACGATGGTCTTGCCGGGCTGGGTGGCGCCGCTCTCCGGGCCGATGACGTGCACGATGCCGCGGCGACCGTCCTTGAGCCCGATCAGCTCGACGCCGAACTCGGCGCAATTCGCCTCGAGCTGGCGGATCTGCTTCGCCGCCGACTCGAGCGCGATCGGCACGCCGCCGAAGACCTGCGCGGTGTCGGTGGGCGTGGAGTGGTCCATGGTCGCGAGCGTGCGGTCGAGCCGGCGGACCGGCAGCCCGCGCCCACGCAGCACCGAGAACGCCTGCGGCGAAGTGACCTCGTGCACGAGGTGCAGGTCGATGTAGAGGACGGCAGGGGTGTCCGGGGTCTCGGGCACGACTTCGTGCCGTTCCCAGACCTTCTGGAACAGGGTCTTCGCGGTCATTCGGGCTCCGGTCGGCGCAATGCGTTCAGATGCTGGAGGCCGCTTCCTCGGCCTCGGGGGCGCGGCGCTCGGCGCGTGCGCCGGTCGCGCGCGTGGACTCGATCTGGTTCACCACCTCGAGGAAGGCGCGCACGCCCGATTCCACGATGTCGGTGGTGACGCTCGAGCCGCGATAGGAACGGCCGTTGTGCTCGACGGTGACGACCGCCTCGCCCTGCGCGTCCTCGCCCATCGTGACGCTGCGCACCTCGAACTTGCGCAACGTGACGGGAACCTCCGTCGCGGCCTCGATCGCCTTGAAGGCCGCGTCCACGGGGCCGTCGCCCGTCTGCTCGAGCGAGACGAGCCGGCCGTCGTTGTGGCGCAGCCCGATGCCGGCCATCGCGCCGCCGGCCGAGTCGCTGACCGCGTGCAGGCTCTCGAGATGCCACGGGCCGCTCGCGCCGAACTCGGCCTTGAGCACCAGCGCCTCGAGGTCGCCGTCGAACAGCTCCTTCTTCTTGTCCGCGAGCGCCTTGAACTCCTCGAACACGCGCGCGAGTTCGGCGTCGGACAGCTCGAAGCCGAGCTCCCTGATGCGCTCGCGCAGCGCCGCACGCCCGCTGTGCTTGCCGAGCACGAGGTGCGTCCGGGACATGCCGACGTCCTGCGGACGCATGATCTCGTAGGTCGAGTGGTGCTTCAGCATGCCGTGCTGGTGGATGCCCGACTCGTGCGCGAATGCGTTCTCGCCCACCACCGCCTTGTTGCGGGGAATGGGCATGCCGGTGATGCTCGAGAGCAGGCGGCTGGTCGGGAAGAGCTTGCGCGAGTCGATGCCGGTGTGCAGGCCGAACAGCCCCTCGCGGGTCTTGATGGCCATGACGATCTCTTCGAGCGAGCAGTTGCCCGCCCGCTCGCCGATGCCGTTGATGGTGCACTCGACCTGGCGCGCACCGGCGCGCACGGCCGCCATGCTGTTGGCGACCGCCATGCCGAGGTCGTCGTGGCAGTGCACGCTGAAGGTCACCCGGTCGGCGCCCTTCACGTTCTGCCTCAGGTAGTCGAAAACCTCGTGGAATTCCTCGGGCACCGCGTAGCCCACGGTGTCCGGGACGTTGATCGTGGTGGCGCCGGCCTCGATGGCCGCCTCGACCACCTCGCGCAGGAACTCGAGCTCGGTGCGCGAGGCGTCCTCGGGCGAGAACTCGACGTCCTCGCACAGGCTGCGCGCGTAGCGCACGCCCTGCACGGCCGTGTGGATGATCTCCTCCTTGGCCATGTTGAGCTTGTGTTCGCGATGGATGGCGCTGGTGGCGAGGAACACGTGCAGGCGCGGGCGGGCCGCTTCCTGCACGGCGCCCCACGCCTTGTCGATGTCCTCGCGATTGCAGCGCGCGAGGCCGGCGATCACCGGCCCCCGCACCTCGCGCGCGATCTCGCGCACCGCTTCCCAGTCGCCGCGCGAGGCGGCGGGAAAACCCGCTTCGATGATGTCCACCCCGAGCTCCGCCAGCGCCCGCGCGACCCGCAGCTTCTCCGGCTGGGTCATGCTGCAGCCAGGCGATTGCTCGCCGTCGCGCAGCGTGGTGTCGAAGATCAGGACGCGGTTCGGGTCGCGGGCGGGGGTGGACATGGGCATTACCTTCCGTCGTTCAACCAGGGCATGTGGCCGCGCAACCCGGCGCCGACCTTCTCGATCGGGTGCGCGAGGTCCTTCTTCATCAGCGCGTCGTACTTCCTGCGACCGGTCTTGTTCTCGCGGATCCACTGGCGCGCGAACGTGCCGTCCTGTACTTCCTTGAGGATCTTCTTCATTTCCTTCTTGGTGGCGGCGTTGACCACGCGCGGACCGCGCGTCAGGTCGCCCCACTTGGCGGTGTGCGAGATGTACTTGTGCATCTTCGCGAGCCCGCCCTCGTGCAGCAGGTCGACGATCAGCTTCAACTCGTGCAGGCATTCGTAGTAGGCGACCTCCGGCTGGTAGCCGGCCTCGGTCAGCGTCTCGAAGCCCTTCAGCACCAGCTCCGTGGCGCCGCCGCACAGCACCGCCTGCTCGCCGAACAGGTCGGTCTCGGTCTCCTCCTTGAAGGTCGTCTCGATGACGGCGGCACGCGTGCCGCCGATGCCGTCGGCATAGGCGAGCGCCTTGGCCCTGGCCTTGCCGGAAGCATCCTGGAACACCGCGATGAGGCACGGCACGCCGCGGCCCTGCTGGTATTGACGGCGGACGAGGTCGCCCGGGCCCTTGGGCGCGATCAGCACCACGTCGAGGTCCTTGCGCGGCTTGATCTGCTTGAAGTGGATGTTGAATCCATGCGCGAACAGCAGCGTGGCGCCCTGCGCGAGGTTCGGCCGGATCTCCTTGTAGTTCTCGGCCTGCGTGGTGTCGGGCGTGAGCAGGGCGACCAGCGTCGCGCCCTTGACCGCCTCGGCCGGCGTCGCGACGGCGAGGCCGTCCTTCTTCGCCTTCTTCCAGCTGTCGCCCTTGCGGACGCCGATCACCACGTCGTAGCCGGAGTCCTTGAGGTTGAGCGCGTGCGCGCGACCCTGGCTCCCATAGCCGACCACGGCGATCCGGGCGCCCTTCAGGGCCTTCTTGTCGACGTCTTTCTTCGAGTACGCGCGCATCTGAAACTCCTCAATGCATCCAGTGAAAGTATGTCCGTAGAAACGAAGAACCCCGCGCCGGAGCGGGTCCGGTGCGGGGTTCCTGGTATCCGTCTGCGCCTAAGCGCCTTCAGGCCGGGGCCCCGCACCTCCCGGGGGGAAGCAGCGCCAGCAGAGCAAGCAGCAGGCCCGGCAGTCGGGCGGCCGGGTTGACGTCGAGAGCGGTTCGAACCTCGAACTCCATCGAAAGCCTGCCTGTGGAACGGTCGGCCAGAGTGGGAGATAGCAGCATAGCGGGCAGTTGATTGTCAACCGCACTGCAAAAAGAAACTCGGCTAAGCTTGGCGTCATGTTCGAAGATCGAGAGACCGCGGCCGCGAGGCCGCTCTGGCTGGTCGCCGAGCGCGACCTGGAATCGTGGCTCGCCGGGCAGGATGCCTCGACTCGCTCGTGGCTGTCGGCCACCGGGTTCCGCGCGGAGCGGCACCAGGTCGCCGCGCTGGCTGCGCCGGACGGCCGCGTCCGAGGGGCTGTGCTCGGGCTCGGTTCGCTCGTGTCGGTCGAAAGCCTCGAGCCCTGGCATCTCGCGGGGGCGCCCGACCGGCTGCCGGCCGGTGCCTGGCGCATCGAGACGGCATTGCCGGCGCCCGCCGCGACGGCCGCCGCCATCGGTTGGGCGCACGGCCGGTATCGCTTCGAGCGTTTCCGCAGCAAGCCGCGTGCATCCGTCGCGACGTCACTCGTGCCGCCGCAACTCGCGGACATGAGCTACGTGCGGCGCATGTCGGCGGCGCTCGCGATGGCGCGCGACCTGATCAACACGCCGGCGGCCGACCTCACGCCGCAACGCCTGGCCGAGGAAGCCATGGAGATGGCGACACGCTCGGGTGCGCGCGGCCGCGTCGTCGCGGGCGATGCGCTGCGCGAGGGCTTTCCCGCCATCCACGCGGTCGGCAGGGCCGCGGACTCGGCTCCGCGACTGATCGATTTCAGCTGGGGCGACCCGGGAGCCCCGTCGGTAACCCTCGTCGGCAAGGGCGTCTGCTTCGACTCCGGCGGCCTCGACATCAAGAATCCGCAGGGCATGCTGCTCATGAAGAAGGACATGGGCGGCGCCGCCTGTGTGCTTGCGCTCGCGCGCATGGTCATGGAGAGCGCCTTGCCGGTGCGGCTGCGCGTGCTCGTCCCGGCGGTCGAGAATGCGATCGCCGGCAACGCCTACCGGCCCGGCGACGTGCTGCGCATGCGCAAGGGCCTCACCGTGGAGGTCGGCAACACGGACGCCGAGGGCCGCCTCGTGCTCGCCGACGCGCTGGCGGCGGCCGATGCCGAGCGTCCGGACCTGCTCATCGACCTCGCGACGCTCACCGGCGCCGCGCGTATCGCACTGGGTCCGGAACTCCCGGCTCTGTTCGGCACGCAGGGCGATACCGTCGCGGCAGTGCAGCGCCACGGCCGGGCGCTCGCCGATCCGCTGTGGCCGATGCCGCTGTGGGATGGCTACGACGACGAGCTCGCGAGCAAGGTGGCGGACTTCAATAATGTGTCCGGGTCCGCCTTCGCCGGCGCAGTCATCGGCGGCCTGTTCCTGCGCCGTTTCGTCACCGAGTCGCGCGACTGGCTGCACTGCGACCTCTACGCCTGGAATCCCAGGGAGCGCCCCGGCCGCCCGGTGGGTGGCGAGCCGCAAGCGGTGCGTGCGTTGTACGCGCTGCTGGTCGAGCGCTACGGCTGATCGCGCGCGCCCCGACCATGGACCTCGGCTTCGAGCGTCGCGCCTGGACGCTGATCTACCTGTGCCTCGGGGTCATCGAGGGAGGCACGGCGGCCGTCATGGTCCGCTCGCTGTTCGGCACGACGGTGCACGGCATCGCGGTCGACCTCGTCGTCGCGCTGGTGAGTTCGGCCCCGGCCTGGTCCAACCTGGCGAGTCTCTTTTATGCGCGCCGGGCGCAGGGACACCCGAAGGTGCAGTTCCTGCAGCCACTGCTGTTCGCGGTGGCGGCCTGTGTCGGGGCGCTGGCCCTGCTGCCGCTCGGAGGCGCAGGCCTCGTGGGATTCCTGCTGCTCTATTGCGCGGCGCGACTGCTGTGGGCGGGCGTCGATACCGTGCGCTCGGTGATGTGGAGCGTCAACTACCCGCGCCACCTGCGTGCGCGCATCACCGGCCGGATCCTGGTGAACGGCTCGTTAGCGCTCGCGTCCTCGGGCCTGCTGCTCGGCTGGCTGCTCGAGCGCGAAGGGCCGTGGTTCCGGGCCGCGCTCGCCGCCGCCGCCGTCTGCGGTGTCGGTGGCGCGGTGGCGTTTCGCCGCCTCCGGGTGCGGCGCGAGCAGCAGCTGCTCGAGGCCGAGCGTGAGCGGATGGAGGGCGGCGCGCGCTTCGACCTCGCTGGCATCCGTGACCTGCTGGCGAGCGATGCCGTCTTCCGGCACTACATGTTCGCGATGTCGCTGTTCGGGGCCGGGCTGCTGTCGCTCACGCCGCTCATGGTCGTCTGCCTCGACGACGTGCTGCGTGTGTCCGAGACGATGCAGGTGGCGGTGACGACGGCCGTGCCCGTCCTGGTGATGCCGTTCGCGATCCAGCCGTGGGCGCGCTTCCTCGACCGGCACCACGTGATCGTGTTCCGCTCGGTGCACGGCTGGATCGCGGTCGGCGCTGCCGCGCTGCTCGGCACCGCGGTGCTCGCGCGCGTGCCGCTGCTGCTGTGGCCCGGCGCAGTCATGCTCGGCGTGTCATTCGCCGCCGGCAGCCTCGGTTGGTCGCTCGGGCACAACGACTTCGCGCCGCGCGGCGAGGAAACCCGCTACATGGCGCTGCACGTGACGCTGACGGGACTGCGCGGACTGATTGCACCGCCATTGGCAATCGTGGCTTACCACGTAATCGAACGCTCGATTCCGGGAGCCGGCAGCTGGTCGCTGCTGTTGCCGGTGGCCCTGGTCGTCGCCGGCGCGTGGCAGTTCTCGCTCATGCGTCGCGCGCGACCGTGACTCTCTGGAGCCGCGTGACCCTCGGCCGACAAAGTCGCAGAATTGCATGCTCACGCAAGGAGTCCCGCCCATGCCCCGCAAGAAGGTCGATCCGCGCGCCCACTCACGCCTCGTGTTCGACGGCGTCAAGCAGACGCCGAGCCGGGCGATGCTGCGGGCGGTCGGCTACGACGACCGTGACTTCAAGCGTCCGCAGGTCGGCATCGCCTCGACCTGGAGCAACCTCACGCCCTGCAACATGCACATCGACCGGCTGGCCGACGCGGCGGCGAAGGGCGCCGACGCGGCCGGCGGCAAGAGCACGGTGTTCGGGACGATCACGGTCTCGGACGGCATCTCCATGGGCACGCCGGGCATGCGCTACTCGCTGGTCTCGCGCGAGGTGATCGCGGACTCGATCGAGACCGTCGTCGGCGCGCAGGGTTTCGACGGGCTGGTCGCGATCGGCGGCTGCGACAAGAACATGCCGGGCTGCATGATGGCGATCGCGCGGCTCGACCGGCCGGCGGTGTTCGTCTACGGCGGCACGATCCGTCCGGGCGCGGAACGCCGCGACATCGTCTCGGTCTTCGAGGCGGTGGGTGGGCACGCGGCCGGCACGATCTCCGACCGCAAGCTGAAGGAAGTCGAGCGTACCGCGATCCCGGGCGCGGGCAGCTGCGGCGGCATGTACACCGCCAACACCATGGCCTCGGCGATCGAGGCGCTCGGCATGAGCCTCGCCAACAGCTCGGCGCAGGAGGCCGTCTCGCGCCACAAGCGCCAGGACGCCGAGCGGGCTGGCAGGACGGTGGTGCAGCTGATCCGTCGCGGTGTCAGGCCCTCCGACATCCTCTGCCGCGAGGCCTTCGAGAACGCGATCGTCGTCACCATCGCGCTCGGCGGATCGACCAACGCCGTGCTGCACCTGCTTGCGATCGCGCATGCAGCGGGGGTGCCGCTCGCGCTCGACGACTTCACGCGCATCGGCGCGCGGGTGCCCGTGCTGGCGGACCTGCGGCCGAGCGGGCGGTACTCGATGTCCGAATTGATCCGGATTGGTGGCATCCAGCCGCTGATGAAGACCCTGCTCGGCGCGGGCCTGCTGCACGGCGGTTGCCTGACGGTCACGGGCCGCACGCTGGCGCAGAACCTGAGGGGCGTGAAGGCGTATCCCGAAGGCCAGGAAATCGTCCGTCCGCTCGACCGGCCGATCAAGCCGGACAGCCACCTCGTGGTGCTGTACGGCAACCTCGCCCCGGAGGGCGCGGTCGCGAAGATCACCGGCAAGGAAGGCCTCGCGTTCTCCGGGCGCGCACGGGTGTTCGACGGCGAGGAGGCGACGCTGCAGGCGATCCTCGACGGCACGATCGAGGCCGGCGACGTGATCGTCCTGCGCTACGAGGGGCCGCGGGGCGGTCCGGGCATGCGCGAGATGCTGAGCCCGACGGCGGCGATCATGGGCAAGGGCCTCGGCGACAAGGTCGCGTTGATCACCGACGGGCGTTTCTCGGGGGGCAGCCACGGTTTCGTCGTGGGACACGTCTCGCCGGAAGCGGCCTCGGGCGGCCCGCTCGGGCTGGTAAGCGACGGCGACGCGATCACCATCGACGCGACGCGGCGCGAGTTGACCCTGCACGTCGAGGAGCCGGAAATGGCGCGCCGGCGCGCCGCCTGGAAGCCGCCCGCGCCGTACGCGACTCGCGGCGTCCTGGCGAAGTACGCGCAGCTGGTGAGCAGTGCGTCGTTCGGTGCGGTCACGGACCGGGCGGGTACGCCGCGGGGCCGTCCGGCGGGCGGGCTTTGAAACATATCTGCTTGAGTTGGCGGGGCAGGGTGGTTAAAGTTCGCGCCCGCCCGAGGGGTTGCGGCTGCTGGCGGGGTTCTGTACTGTCGGCAGCCCCGAGCGCTCAAGAGGGCCTCGGGTCATTGCGTTGAAAAAAGACCCCGCAGCGACGGAGGGGATGTGGCGTACACGTATTCGATCGACGACCCGGCAAAGAACAGCAAGCGGACGCTCGCGTTCATACTCGTCGTCATCCTCCACCTGCTGTTCTTCTGGGTGCTGGCGTCCGGTCTCGGCGCCAAGATGGTCGAGGTCGTGATGGGCCCCGTCGAGACCAAGATCATCGAGGAGCTCCCCGACGAGGACAAGGAGCCGCCGCCGCCCCCGCCGGACATCGAGACACCGCCGCCGTACGTGCCGCCGCCGGAGATCTCGATCGACATACCGGTCGACAGCGGGCCGACCACCGCGATCACGGGCGGCACCACCGAGCGCCCGGTCGCTGCGCCGCCGCCGCCGCCGAAGCCGGTCGAGCGCGCGGTGGTGAAGACGCCGCCGTCCACCGCCGGACGCGGCGCACGCATCACCCAGCCCGAGTATCCCCCGGCTTCACGGCGTGCAGGCGAGGCAGGGACGGTGAGGCTGCAGGTCTACGTTCTCGAGAGCGGTCGCGCCGGTGAGGTGAAGATCGCCCAGAGCAGCGGCTTCCCCAAGCTCGACGAAGCCGCCGTCCGCGAGGTGCAGCGCAACTGGCGCTTCGTCCCCGGCAAGGAAGACGGCAAGCCGGTCGCCATGTGGCACACCTTCGCCGTGACGTTCCGCCTGACGGACTGACGCGCCGCAAGGCAGGCGCAGCCGCCCTAACCAGATCCCAACACCGCAAACGATTCGTCCAGAGGAAGAGAGTTTCATGGCCACCGAAAGCGTAACCGTCGACAACCCGTACGGCATCCAGGCCTTGTGGGCGCAGGGCGACTATGTCGCCAAGAGCGTTCTGGTCCTGCTGGTGCTGATGTCCGCATACTCGTGGTTCATCATCTTCACCAAGTGGTGGGAGCAGCGCCGCCTGTTGAAGCAGGCGCACGAGGTCGAGAAGTCGTTCTGGGCCGCCGACAACATCAAGAACGGCCTCGGCAAGCTCACCGGCAAGGGCAACATCTTCAAGGCCATCGCCTCCGAGGCGATCGACGCCGCCGAGCACCACGACTCGCGCCTCACCCAGCAGGTCCCGCTGCACGAGTGGATCGACAACGTGATCGCCCGCGGCGTGGCGCGCATCTCGAGCGCGCTGCAGACCTCGCTGCCGTTCCTGGCAACCACCGGCTCCACCGCGCCGTTCATCGGCCTGTTCGGCACGGTGTGGGGCATCTACCACGCGCTGGTGTCGATCGGCGTCGCCGGTCAGGCGAGCATCGACAAGGTCGCGGGTCCGGTCGGCGAGGCGCTGATCATGACGGCCATCGGCCTCGCGGTCGCGGTGCCTGCAGTGCTCGGCTACAACTACCTGCTCGGCCGCAACAAGCAGATCATGGAGCGCGTCAAGCTGTTCTCGGCCGACCTCGAGCAGGTGATCGTGAGCGGCTCGCGCATCGAAGGCGCGGGCGCCAAGGTCATCTCCGGCGGGCCGAAGAAGTAGGCGACGGCCGGTAGCCGCCGGAGGCAGGCACGATGAGCATGTCGATAAACGACGCCGACGACGACGAGAAGTCGATCTCCGAGATCAACGTCACGCCCCTGGTGGACGTGATGCTGGTGCTCCTGATCATCTTCCTGATCACCATCCCGGTGATCACGCAGTCGGTGAAGGTGGAACTGCCGAAGGCGGCCAACATCCCCACGCAGACCAAGCCCGAGAACGTCAACATCGCGGTGGATGCTGACGGCAACGTGTACTGGAACACGGCGCTGGTCCCGACGCAGGAAGCGCTGCTCGAGCGCATCAAGGCGGTGGCGGTGCTCGATCCCCAGCCGGAGATCCACGTGCGCGGCGACAGGAAGACCAAGTACGAGTTCATCGGGCGCGTGATCGTGCTGTGCCAGCGCGGCGGCATCCAGAAGGTCGGCTTCATCACCGAGCCCGATCGTGGCCTCGCGCGCTGAGCGGCGCCTGCGGTCCGGTCATCCCCGGGAGACTATAGAATGTCAATGAGCGTTGGCGGCGGCGGCGAAGCAGAGCCGATGATGGACATCAACATGACGCCGTTGATCGAACGTCCTGCTGGTGCTGCTGGTCATGTTCATCATCACCATCCCGGTGATGACCCACGCGGTGAAGCTCGACATGCCGCGGGCGTCCAATGCGCCCTCGCTGGCCCAGCCGGTGATCATCCAGCTCGAGATCGACTTCGACGGGACCGTGCTCTGGAACGGCAACCCGGTCGCCGATTTCGACACGCTGGATGCGTACTTCCGCCGCGAGTCGGTCATCGAGCCGCAACCCGAGCTGCACATCCGCCCGAGCAAGCGCGCCGACTACGACGTGGTCGCGCGGGTGCTGGCCTCGGCCCAGCGCAACGGCATGCGCAAGATCGGCTTCGTGGGCAACGAGCAGTTCATGTGAGCCGGGCAGGCGTTCCCACGCGGTAACGTCGCGCAGGGCCCGGATCGAAGAAAAGGGGCTGCCGGAACTAATCGTTCCGGCAGCTTTCTCATTGAGAGGGGCCGGCCTGTGCCCCGAGAGAGGCGACTGATGAGGAAAGCGACGTTCGTCCTGGGTGCCAGCATGGCGATCTTCGGCGTGACCTTCACGGCCGCGGGCCTGCTCGCCCCGACGGTGGCGGTGGCGCAGCAGAAGGTCGGCGTCAACGTGGGCAAGCACCTCAAGGTCGCCCAGGACGCCATCCAGAAGAAGCGCTGGGACGCGGCGCTCGGGGCCATCAAGCAGGCCCAGGCCGTCGATTCCAAGACCGCGTTCGAGACCTACAAGATCAACGAACTGCTGTGGTACGTGTACCTGCAGCAGGGCCGCAATGCCGATGCCGCGCGGCTGCTCGAGCAGCAGATCGGCTCCCCGCAGATGCCCGGTGGCGAGAAGGTGCAGCGGACCAAGACGCTGGCGCAGCTCTATTTCCGCGCCGGCAACCATGGCAAGGCGATCCAGGCCGCCAACCAGTACCTCAAGTCGGTGCCGGGCGACGGCGAAGTGCAGCTGCTGGTGGCCAATGGTTACTACCAGCAGAAGGACTACAAGAACGCGATCGCGGCGGCCGAGCGCCTGCTGAAGGGCAGCCAGCGGCCGAGCGAGGACCTGCTGCAGCTGGTGCTGCGCAGCAACTACGAGCTCAAGGACAAGGCGGGCACCGCCAAGGCCCTCGAGCAGCTGCTCAAGTACTACCCGAGCCCCGACACCTGGGACCGACTGCTCGACGGCTACCTGTCGCAGGCCAAGCACGACCACGAGCTCATGGCGCTCTATCGGCTCTCGGAGGACGTGGGTTCGCTCACCAAGGCCCGGCAGTACACCGACATGTCGCAGGCCCTGGTGGTCGGCGGCTTCGCGATCGAGGGCCAGCGCATCATCGAGAAGGGCCTGGCCGCGAACCTGTTCCAGGGCGAAGAACACGACCGCGCGCAGCGCACGCTCGAGGCGGCCAAGCGCCGCGCGAACGTCGAGCGCCAGGCGCTGGCCAGGGCACCCGCGACGCTTGTCGCGGCGAAGGGCGGCGAGGACATGTACAAGGTCGGCCAGCTTTACTTCAGCAGCGGCGACTATGCCAGGTCGGCGGATGCGCTGCGCAAGGGTCTCGCCAAGGGCGGGCTCTCCGATGCGGACAGCGCCTACATGCTGCTCGGCGTGGCGCTCGTGCGGCAGGGCAAGAACGCCGAGGCTGGCAAGGCGTTCGACGCGATCAAGGACCCGCAGTTCGCCGAGGTGGGTCGCCTCTGGAAGCTTCGCGCGCGCTGATCCGCGCCGCTGCCAGGCACCAACGAAAAGGCCCCGGGCAGCGCGCTGCCCGGGGCCTTTCTTCATCCTGCAGCCTGCAGCCTGCAGCCTGCAGCCTACAGCCCTCTCCGCCCTCAGCCCGCCGGTGCGGCGGGAGCCGTCACCGCGGCCGCAGTCTCGGTCTCGAGATACAGCTTCCAGAGCTTGGCGATTTCCACCAGCTTGGGATCCTTGATGGCGTCGAAGGCGGCACGCGCCTCGGCATGCTTGTCGGAGCGCGTCAGCGCGATGCCCAGCAGCGCGTTGGCGTCCTCGACGTCGACGACGCCACCCTTGGCGAGGCCCTTCTGGATCGCGTCCGCGGCCTTCGCGTAGTCGCCGACGCTGAAGAATAGCTTGCCCATCGCCACCATCTCGTTGCCGGTCTTCGCGCCTGCCAGCGCCTTGTCGGCCCCGGGCAGTTCCTTGGCATCGGCATCGGCACCCGTCTTCGCGCGCGCGAGGTCCGATTGCGCGCGGGTCTTGCCTTCGCCAGTGAAGACGTTGGCCGCGAGGCCGCGGTCGAGCACCTGCCTGGCCTCGGTCGGGTAGCCGCCGGTGATGAGCGTGGATGCCATCTCCGAGTACTCGTCGGCCTTGTCCAGCGTCCGGGTGTCGTCGAACAGGCGGTAGAGGGCGCGCAGCTCGCGGTCCGTCTTGGTCTGGTAGAGCTGGTTGGTGAGCAGGTCCTCCCAGTACTTGGGCTGGGGGAAATGACGCACCAGCGACTCCAGCGACTGCACGGTCGCCGGGCGATCCTTGAGCTCGTAGTTGCTGCGCAGGGCGAGCAACAGCAGCTGCTCGTTCGGCTTGGCGCCGCCCGCGGTGTACTTCTGCACGAAGTCGCGCGTGCCGACGTTGTCCTTCTTCATGTAGTACGACTGGCCGACCAGCACGCCGAGATCGGCGTCGGCGGGATTGCCCTCGAGGGCCTGGGTCCCGAACTGGATGGCCTTGTCGTAGTTCGGAATCTGGTAGTTGAGTTGCGCCAGCACCTTGTGGCGCTGCGGCAGGTCGGCGGGTGCGACGAAACCGGAGGCGACCGAGCGTTCCAGCGCGGCCGCGGCGCCGACGTAGTCCTTCTTCTGCAGGCTCACGTACCAGCCGATCTCGTCGACCATGTAGGCCTCGTACGGCGTCTTGGGCTCGATGGCGCGCGCCTCCTCGACGCTGGTCGCGGCCAGGTCCCAGTTCTTGGCCTGCATGGCCTCCTGGGCCGCCTTGAGCGGCGGAACGATCTTGGCGCCGAGCTTGTTCGCCGCCGGTGCCGCCTCTTTCTTGGCTGCGACGGCCACCGCCGGCGCGAGAGTTCCGCCGACCACGGTGACGAGACCAGCTGCCGCCAGCGCGGCGGCCAAGACCAGGTTTCTCTTCTTCATCATCTTCCTCGCAAGCCTGTCCTGAAGGGCGATAACCGCACATTCTACCCGCTCACCGGGGGTGCCCGCGCATCGGGAATCCCCGCGGGCGGTCTCGCAAGGGATGAGACCATGGGCGGCCGGGGCGGTTCCGTGGGAGCCGGGGCCGGGCGCTCACGCGACGTCGCCGGGGTCGGCGGGCTGCTAAAGTGTCGCACCTGAATTCCTGCCGCAAGGTGGACCCGGTGACCTATGCCGCCATCACGGGCTGGGGCAAATGCCTGCCGCCCGCCGTCCTTACGAACGACGACCTCGCCACGTTCCTCGACACGACCGACGAGTGGATCACCACTCGCACCGGCATCCGGGAACGACGCATCTCGCACGTGCCGCTCGCCGAGTTGGCCTACGTCGCCTCGATGCGGGCGCTCGCAGCCGCGGGTCTCGACCCGGCCGAAATCGAGCTGATCATCCTCGGCAGCACCAGCTACGACGACCAGGTGCCGAACCAGGCGTCGGGCCTGCAGGCGCGCCTCGGTGCGAAACGGGCGGCCGCCATGGACGTCAACACCGCCTGCACCAGCTTCCTGTACTCGCTCAGCACCGCCAACGCGTTCATTCGCACCGGCGTGGCACGCAACGCGCTGGTGGTCGGCGGCGAACTGATCAGCGCCTTCCTGGACTGGCAGAACCGCGGCACCTGCGTGCTGTTCGGCGACGGCTGCGCTGCCGTCGTCCTGCAGGCGACGGACCGGGAGGAGGGCCTGCTCGTGGAGCGCCTCGGCTGCGACAGCGACGGGCGCGATACGCTGGTCGTCGAGGGCATGGGCGGGCGCTACGTGAACAAGGGCCGTATCTACGGCGACACGGCGTGGACCTTCGAGGGCCAGGAGATCTTCAAGCGCGCCGTGATCAGCATGGCGGGCGCCTGCGCGGACGTGCTGGAGGCTCGCCATGTTGCCGCCGACGACGTGGGACTCGTGATCCCGCACCAGGCCAACCTGCGCATCATCGAAGCGGTCGCGAAGCGGGCGGGCGTGCCGATGGAACGGGTGTTCGTCAACGTGCATCGCTACGGCAACATGTCCGCGGGGACCGTTCCGGTGGCGCTGGTCGAGGCGCTGGAGGAAGGCCGCGTGCAGCCCGGCGGCCTGCTGCTGATGCCGGCGTTCGGTGCGGGCCTGACCTGGTGCGCGCACCTCGTGCGCTGGGGCGACCGCGTGACGCCGAAGGGAACCACCGACGTCGAACTGCCGCCCTGCGACAAGACGGCGCTCGAGCTGGTGCACGGGATGATGCGCGCCAAGGGGAAGCTCGCCTGAGCGATCGCGCGGGCTTGCGCCCATGACGGCCGAGCGCAGGGCGCTGCTGCAGATCCACTTCTGCGTGCTGCTGTGGGGCTTCACGGCCATCCTCGGCAAGCTGATCAGCCTGCCCGCCCTCGACCTAGTCTGGTGGCGGATGCTGATCGTGGTGGCGGCCGTGGCGCTGTGGCCCCGTGCCTGGCGGGGACTGCGCCGGACGGACGCCCGCACGCTCGCCATCTTCGCGGGCATCGGCTGTGTCGTGGCGCTGCACTGGCTGACGTTCTACGGCGCGATCAAGCTCTCGAACGCCTCGGTGGCCGCGACCTGCATGGCCACCGGGCCGATTTTCCTGGCCGTCATCGAGCCCTGGATCGTGCGGCGTCCGTTCGAGGCACGGGAGCTCCTGATCGGCGTCGTCGCGCTGCCGGGGGTGGCGCTCGTGATCGGTGGCACGCCGGACGGAATGCGGCTCGGCATCGCGGTCGGGGTGCTCTCGGCGTTCTTCGTCGCGATCTTCGGCTCGCTGAACAAGCGCTACGTCGAGCGGGCCGACCCGCTCGTCGTGACGGGGGTCGAACTCGCAGCCGGCACGGTGTTCCTGACGCTGGTGGCGCTCGCGTTGCCGGGCGGCGGTCCCCTGGTCGCGATTCCCGATGGACGCGATGCGTTGCTGCTGACGCTGCTGGCGCTCGGCTGCACGCTGCTGCCGTTCGCCCTGGCGCTGCATGCCTTGCGCCACACGAGCGCATTCACGGCGCAACTGGCCGTGAGTCTCGAGCCGGTGTATGCGATCGTGCTCGCGATCGTGCTGCTCGGCGAGCAACGCGAACTGTCCGGCTCGTTCTACCTCGGCGTGGCCGTCATCCTGGGCGCGGTCTTCGCCCACAGCTGGGGCCTCGCGCGCCGCAGCCGCCAGGCGAGCAGCACGGCCAGGATCGAGGCATAGAGCAGGGGCTCGCGCCAGTCGGCCTTCACCTGCCACCAGAAGTGCACGCAGCCCAGGATCGCGGCGGGATAGACCAGGCGGTGCAGGCGATGCCAGCGCCGGCCCAGACGACGCATCCAGCCGTTGGTCGAGGTGATCGCGAGCGGCACCAGCAGCAGGAACGCGCTGAACCCCACGGTGATGTAGGGCCGCTTCACGATGTCCGCGCCGATCGCCTGCAGGTCGAACCACTGGTCGAGCACCAGCCAGTTGAGGAAGTGCAGCGAGAGGTAGGTGAAGGCATAGAGGCCGAGCATGCGCCTGAGCCCCATCAGCCAGGGCTTGCGAAGGGTCACGGCGAGCGGCGTCACGCACAGCGTCGCGAGCAGCAGTCGCAGGCCCCACTCGCCGAGCCGGTCCATGATCTCGTCGATGGGATTCGGCCCGAGGCCCGCGCCGGCGACGCCAAAGGCGCGCGCAAGCAGCCACGCGAGCGGGAGCGCGCAGGCGAGGAAGAGGAAGGGTTTGGCGAAGCAACGCATGGTGGTGGAGCGGGAAGGGGATAGGGGATAGGGGATAGGGGATAGGGGATAGGGGATAGGGGATAGGGGATAGGGGATAGGGGATAGGGGATAGGGGATAGGAAGAAGCCCGCGCATCGCGCGGTCCGAATTCCCCACTATCCCCTATCCCCTAGTCCCTATCCCCTACTCACTATCCCCTCTTTTCAAAATCTCTTCCTCAGGTCCATCCCCTTGTACAGCCCGGCCACCTGCTTCGCGTAACCGTTGAACGGCAGGGTCGGCTGGCGGGGCGCGAACAGGCCGCTGCCGATGCGTCGCTCCTTCGCCTGACTCCAGCGCGGATGATCGACGTCGGGGTTCACGTTGGCGTAGAAACCGTACTCGTGCGGCGCCGAGCGGTTCCAGGAGGTCGGCGGCTCGCTCTCCAGGAAACGGATCTCGACGATCGACTTGATGCTCTTGAAGCCGTATTTCCACGGCACGACGAGCCGCAGCGGCGCACCGTTCTGGTTGGGCAGCACGCGACCGTAGAGACCCACCGCCAGGATCGCGAGGGGATGCATCGCTTCGTCGATGCGCAGTCCTTCGACGTACGGCCAGTCGAGCACCGGGAAGCGCTGGCCCGGCATCTCCTTCGGCCGCAACACGGTCTTGAACGCGACGTACTTCGCCTTCGAGGTCGGCCGGAAGCGCCGGAGCAGGTCGCCGAGCGGGAAGCCGACCCAGGGGATGACCATGGACCACGCCTCCACGCAACGCAGCCGGTAAACGCGTTCCTGGAGGGTGTGCGGCTTCAGGATGTCCTCGAGGGTGAAGGTGCCGGTTTGCTCCGCCGCACCGGTCACCGCGACGCTCCATGGCTGGGGACGGAACTTCGCCGAGTTGCGGGCCGGGTCCTCCTTACTTGTGCCGAATTCGTAGAAGTTGTTGTAGGTTGTTATATCTTCGAAAGAATTAGGCTTCTCAGTCGTGCTGAGCGCAGCGTTGCGCCGGAACGGCGGCAACTGCGCAGCGCTATGCCGCGGCAGACCCAGTCCGACGCCCGCCGCGACCAGGCCTGCGACGATGCTCCTGCGGCTCAGGTAGATGTGCTCGGGGGTGATCTCCGAGGGACGTGGCGCGTGGTTCGTTGGCTTGCTCATGCTGACTTGACCGTCCCAGGGGCGCGATTCTTACCAAACCGCCCCGCGACTGCTGCAGACGCGTTTCTCGTGGGCCGGGCTGGCAGAGTAACCTTGTCCGGATGCCCACCACAGACCGAATCGTCGCCCGGGTGCGCGAACTGGCGCCCGGCATCGTCATTGCACTGCTCGTCGCGCTCGCCGCTTCGTGGTTGTCCGAACACTACGGCGCGCCCGTCATGCTGTTCGCGCTGCTGCTCGGCATCGCCGTCAATTTCCTCTCGGGCGATCCCCGCTGCAAGCCAGGCATCGAGTTCGCCTCGCGGACGGTGCTCAGGATCGGCGTCGCACTGCTCGGCATGCGCATTACCTTCGACCAAGTGCAGTCCCTTGGATTCGGCGTGCTGGCGATCACGGCGGTCGCGGTCGCGTTCACCATCGCGAGCGGCTGGCTGCTGGCCCGCAGCCTCAAGCTCGAGTCCAGCTTCGGCGCGCTCACCGGGGGCGCGGTCGCCATCTGCGGCGCGTCGGCCGCGCTCGCCATCGCCTCGGTGCTGCCGCGCGGGCCGACGCACGAGCGCGACACGGTGATGACGGTGGTCAGCATCACCGCGCTGTCCACCATCGCGATGATCGTCTATCCGCTCATCACCGCCGCACTGGGCCTCGACCCGCACACCGCGGGCATCTTCCTCGGCGCCACCATCCACGACGTGGCGCAGGTCGTCGGCGCCGGCTACACGATCTCGAACGACGCGGGCGACACCGCCACGATCGTCAAGCTGTTCCGCGTCGCGCTGCTGCTACCAGCGGTCCTCGCGATTTCCTTCCTCTTCCACACGCGCGTGGCGCAGGCGCAAGCCGCCACGCGCCCGCCACTGCTGCCGTTCTTCCTGGTCGCCTTCGCCGTGCTGGTAGCGGTCAATTCCGCGGGCTGGGTGCCGCCCGCCGTCAACGCGGGGCTGCAGGAAGCATCGCGCTGGTGCCTCGTGACCGCGATCGCCGCCCTCGGCACCAAGACCTCGCTCGGTGACCTCGTGCGGGTCGGCTGGCGGCCGATCGCACTCGTCGTGGCAGAGACCGTCTTCGTGGCGTTGCTGGTGCTCGGTGGCCTGCTCGTGATCGGCAGGCTCTGAACTCCCGGCGAGGCCTCAGCCGTCGCGCAGGGCTGCGAGGAGGGCGGGCAACAACTGGCCCGACGGCCCCTGCAGCGCCAGGTGGGCGTGCGGCGTCAGGTCGGTCGGGTTCGGATTGATCTCGATCACCGTCGCCCCCGCGCCGAGCGCGGCCTCGGCGAGACCAGCGGCCGGATAGACGAGTGCCGAGGTGCCGATCGACAGGAACAGATCGCAGTGGCTGGCGGCATCCGCGGCCCGCAACATCGGTCCGCTCGGGATCGGCTCGCCGAACCAGACCACGTCCGGACGCAGCGGCGCGCCGCATGCCGCGCACTCCGGCAGGCCGCTGGCCGACCAGTCCGCGCGCGCGGCGACGGCTGCTTCGCGCGTGCAGCGGTCGCGCAGGATGTTGCCGTGGTACTCGATTGCGTCGCTGCTGCCCGCACGCTGGTGCAGCCCGTCGACGTTCTGCGTGACGAGCGTCAGGCGCGGCACGCGGCGCGCGAGCTCGGCGAGTGCGTAGTGACCCGGGTTCGGCTGCGACTGCCGTACCAGTTCGCGGCGCCACTCGTACCATTGCCAGACGAGCTTCGGGT
Organism: uncultured Gammaproteobacteria bacterium; assembly: GCA_963706535.1. GTDB lineage: Bacteria > Pseudomonadota > Gammaproteobacteria > Steroidobacterales > Steroidobacteraceae > RPQJ01. The sequence goes on along the minus strand of CAVPMU010000004.1, from coordinate 65,333 downwards.
CGCGTTCGAACGCTTCCGGCGTGGCGAGTTCCTCGGGCCGGAACCTCGACCACAGCCCGGTGAGTGCATCGCGAAACGTCGGGATGCCGCTCTCCGCGGACATCCCGGCGCCCGTCAACACGCAGACGTGCCGCGCCTTCCTCAGCGCGACCGCCGCCCGCGCAACAGCGTCAGCCAGCGCGCCAGCCGAGCCTTCTTCCACTATCCCCTAACCCCTACCCCCTATCCCCTTCCTTCCGTCAGGCCGCTTTCCCCGCCCCCGCGAGCTGCCGCAGCACGTACTGCAGGATGCCGCCGTGCTGGTAGTACTCGCGCTCCTTGGGCGTGTCGATGCGCACCCGCACCTCGAACTTGATCGGGGCGCCGGACGCGGGCGTGGCGACTACCGTGACCATGCGGGCCGCGCCGCCGTTGAGCCCGATGATCTCGTAGCTCTCCTTGCCGTTGAGCCCGAGGCTCTGCGCGTTCTCGCCGTCCTTGAACTGCAGCGGCAGCACGCCCATGCCGATCAGGTTCGAGCGGTGGATGCGCTCGAAGCTCTCGGCGATGACCGCGCGCACGCCGAGCAGCATAGTGCCCTTGGCCGCCCAGTCCCGCGAGGAGCCGGTGCCGTATTCCTTGCCGGCGATCACGACCAGCGGGGTACCCTCGGCCTTGTACTTCATCGCGGCGTCGTAGATCGACATCTGCTCGCCGCTCGGAACGTGCACGCTCACGCCGCCCTCGGTGCCGGGCGCGAGCAGGTTGCGCAGGCGGATGTTGGCGAACGTGCCGCGCATCATCACCTCGTGGTTGCCGCGGCGGGCGCCGTACGAGTTGAAGTCCACCGGCTGCACGCCCTGCGCCATGAGGTACTTCGCAGCGGGGCTGGTCTTCGAGATGTTGCCGGCGGGCGAGATGTGGTCGGTGGTGACGGAATCGCCCAGCACCGCCAGCACGCGCGCGCCGCGGATGTCGGCGACCGGCGCGGGCGCCATGCCCATGCCCTCGAAGTACGGCGGGTTGCGCACGTAGGTCGAGGTGGAATCCCACTCGTAGACCTTGCCCTCGGGCACCTCGATGCCGCTCCAGTTCTCGTCGCCGGCGAACACGCTCGCGTAGCCTTTCTTGAACATGCCGGAGGTGACGGATGCGGCCACCGTCTGCTGGATCTCGTGCGCCGATGGCCAAACGTCCTTGAGATAGACCGGCTTGCCGTCGCTGCCGGTGCCGATCGGCTCGGCGTTCATGTCGATGTCCATGGTGCCCGCGAGCGCATAGGCCACCACGAGCGGCGGGGAGGCGAGGAAGTTCATCTTCACCTCCGGGTGGACGCGGCCCTCGAAATTGCGGTTGCCCGAGAGCACCGCGGTCGCGATCACGTCGCCCGACCGCACGCCGTCGGAGATCTCCGGCTTCAGCGGCCCGGAGTTGCCGATGCAGGTGGTACAGCCGTAGCCCACGACGTAGAAACCGATGGCCTCGAGGTCGGCGAGCAGCCCGGCCTTCTGCAGGTAGTCGGTCACGACGCGCGAGCCCGGTGCGAGGCTGGTCTTCACCCAGGGCCTGGCCGTGAGGCCGCGCTGGCGGGCGTTGCGGGCGAGCAGGCCTGCGCCCACCAGCACCGCGGGGTTGGAGGTGTTGGTGCAGCTCGTGATGGCCGCGATCAGCACCGCGCCGTCGGCCACCTCGAAGGACCGGCCGTCGGAGACGACCGTGGCCTTGCCGGTCGCCGCGGGATTCTTCAGCGCGCGCTCCTCGGCCATCTTCGCCAGGTGCTTGCGGTAGGTGTCCTTCGACGTGCGCAGCGGCACGCGATCCTGCGGACGCTTGGGGCCGGCGAGGCTCGGTTCGATGGTGGCGAGGTCGAGTTCGAGCACGTCGGTGTAGTCCGCCTCGCGCATGCCGTTGGTGCGCCACATGCCCTGCGCCTTCGCATAGGCCTCGACCAGCGCGAGCTGCTCGGGCGTGCGGCCGGTGAGCTCGAGGTAGCGGATGGTCTCCTCGTCGATGGGGAAGATGCCGCAGGTGCTGCCGAACTCGGGCGCCATGTTGGCGATGGTCGCGCGGTCGGCGAGCGGCAGCGCGGCGAGGCCGTCGCCGAAGAACTCGACGAACTTGTCCACCACGCCCTTCTTGCGCAGCATCTCGGTCACGGTCAGCACGAGGTCGGTGGCCGTGGCGCCCGCGGGCAGCGCGCCCTTCAGGCGGAAGCCGATGACCTGCGGGATCAGCATCGTGACGGGCTGGCCCAGCATGGCCGCCTCGGCCTCGATGCCGCCCACGCCCCAGCCGAGCACGCCGAGGCCGTTCACCATCGTGGTGTGCGAGTCCGTGCCGACCAGCGTGTCGGGATAGGCGCGCTTGACGCCGCCCTTGTCCTCGGCGAACACGACGCGCGCGAGGTGCTCGACGTTCACCTGGTGCACGATGCCGGTGTTCGGCGGCACGACCTTGAAGTTGCTGAACGCGGTCTGGCCCCAACGCAGGAAGGAGTAGCGCTCGCCGTTGCGCTTGAACTCGATGGCGTTGTTCCTGCGCAGCGAGTCGGCGGTGCCGTACTCGTCGACCTGCACGGAATGGTCGATCACGAGCTCGGCCGGGGCGAGCGGGTTGATCTCGTCGGGGTTGCCGCCGAGCCGCGTCATGGCCTCGCGCATCGCGGCGAGGTCGACCACGACCGGCACGCCGGTGAAGTCCTGCATGATGACCCGCGCCGGCGTGAAGGCGATCTCGTGGCTCGGGGCCGCCTTGGCATCCCACTTGAGCAGGGCCTCGATGTCGTCACGGGTGACGTTGACGCCGTCCTCGAAGCGCAGCAGGTTCTCGAGCAGTATCTTGAGCGAGAAGGGCAGGCGACCGAGGTCGTGGCCCTGGATCGCGGGCAGGCTGAAGATCTCGTAGGACTGGCTGCCCACCGCCAGCGTCTGGCGGGTCTCGAAACTGTCTTTCATGGAACCTCCGGGGACTCGAACGGGCCCGACTGAGCCGCAAATTATAACGGCTCGCGGGCGCCCCGTGGCAGGGGTTCAGGCGAGGGCTTGGCTGATCACCGCGCCGCCGAGGCAGGTTTCACCGTCGTAGAGCACGGCTGACTGCCCCGGCGTGACGGCCCGCTGTGGCGCGCCGGCGACGATCCGGCAGCGGCCGCCGTCCACCACGTGCACTTCGCAGGCCTGGTCGGCCTGCCGGTAGCGGGTCCTGACCGTGCATGCGAAACGTTCCCCGGGCGCGGCACCGGCGATCCAGTGCGCGGGCTCGGTGAGGATTTCGCGTGACATCAGCAGCGGGTGATCGTGATCCTGGACGACGACGAGCACGTTGCGCGTGAGGTCCTTGGCCGCCACGTACCACGGGGCCTCGGCCGCGCCCCGGATGCCGCCGAGCTCGAGGCCCTGGCGCTGCCCGAGCGTGTAGTACATGAGGCCGCGATGCTCGCCGAGCCGGCGACCCTCGGGCGTCTCGATGGCTCCAGGCTGCGCCGGCAGGTAGCGCGCCAGGAACTCGGCGAACGGCCGCTCCCCGATGAAGCAGATGCCGGTGCTGTCGCGCTTGTCGTGCACGGGCAGGGCACGCTCGTGCGCGATGCGGCGCACCTCCGCCTTCGGCAGCCCGCCGATCGGGAACAGCGTGTGCGCGAGAAGCTCGCCCGGCACCGTGTGCAGGAAATAGGACTGGTCCTTGGTGCGATCGGCGGCGCGCAGCAGCCGCGCGCGGCCGTCGACGAGGTCCGTGCGCGCGTAGTGGCCGGTCGCGAACCACTCGGCACCGAGCCGGCGCGCGTGCTCGAAGCAGACGCCGAACTTGATCTCGCGGTTGCAGGCCACATCCGGGTTGGGCGTGCGACCCGCGGCCAGTTCGTCGAGGAAGTGGCGGAAGACCCGCGCGCGGTACTCGGCCGCGAAGTTGACCGTGTGCAGCGGGATGCCGAGGTCGTCGCACACCCGCCGCGCATCCTGCAGGTCGGCCGCGGCCGTGCAGTAGCCGTCCTCGTCCTCGTCCCAGTTGCGCATGAAAAGCGCGTGGACGTCGTAACCCAAGTCCTCGAGCAGTGCCGCGCACACGGCGGAGTCGACTCCGCCGGAGATTCCGAGCACGACGCGCGAGGTGGCTGGCATGCGCGCGATTCTAGCGCGGTCGCTGCGCTAGCGCCCCGCGCAGCCAATCGCGGCAACGCGACACGAGTAGCGTCAGCCGCTGGCCGCGAGCGACGTGGGAACCTGGATGAGGTGACTGATGAGCGACAGCGGATGCCGCACGCCCGCGAGATAGTCGTCGACGCACCGCAGGACCATCGGGCTGCGCAACCGCGCCTGCGGTGCGGCCAGCTGCTCGCGACTCAGCCAACGCGTGCGCAGGATGCCGTGGTCGAGTGACCGGGCGGGGTCGTGGGAGCGCAACTCGCCGGTGAATGCGACGCGCAGGAAGGTTCGCGAGAGATGTACCGGGCGCCAGACATAAACGCCCACGACGGCCTGCGGCTCGAACTGCCAGGCGGTCTCCTCGAGCGTCTCGCGCACGACGGCGCCGAGGAAGGTCTCGCCGTCCTCGAGGTGTCCGGCAGGCTGGTTGATGACCACCCGGCCGCTGGCGCGTTCCTCGACGAGGAGGAACCGGCCGTCGCGCTCGGCGACGGCGGCAACGGTGACGTCCGGCTTCCAGACCATGACCGGGATTATACCGGCTAGAAGTCGATGGCTGTCGCGCGCAGCTCGGGCTGGATCTGGCTGCCGGCCCACACCTGGTCGAAGTACGCGAGGTAGCGGCGCACGATCTCCTTGTCGTTGAACTCGACGATGCCGTCCCAGCGCGAGGCCTGCTGGCGGTAGGCGATCGCCTTGTCGTCGGCGACGATGAACGAACAGGGATTGCTGCGGTATTCGGGCGCGACGTTGCGCAGGTCGATGTAGCTCGTGAGCCGACGCGCCATCTGCATGAACCGGTTGCCTTCCCGCGAGGCGCGGGCCGGGTCCGAGATCAGCACGCGGAGGCGAGCGTGGCTGCGCGCGAGCACCAGCCGCTTGAGCGGGTCGAGGAACATGTCCTGGTCGTAGAGCTGCGGCTCGAGGTCGGGCGTGTAGATCGAGAGGGTTCGGTGGGCGCGTGTCGCGATCTCCGCGACGGCCGCGCGATACTCATCGAGCGTCGACAGGATGCTGCGTGTGCCCGTGAGGTCCAGCCTGTAGTTCATCTCGTTGCTCGATCCCAAGGCTCATGCGCCGGTGAGGGATGCCTACCTCGTCGAACTCGGGCCCTTCGGCCCGGAAGCCCAGCCGCCCGTAGAAACCCAGTGCGGTCGTTTGGGCGTGAAGGTGGACCCGCGTGAGACCCAGTCCGGTGGCCAGGTTCACGAGGTGGCTCACGATCGCGCTGCCGACCCCGCTGCCGCGGTACTGCTGCAGTACTGCGACGCGGCCAATCTTACCGGTGGGTTCCAGCCTTCCTGTGCCAACTGCGTCACGTTTTGGGCCGAGGGCGAGCACGTGGCGGCAGGCCGGGTCCGCGGCGTCCCATTCCTCGTGCTCGGGTACGCCCTGCTCGACGATGAAAACCGCGCGCCGGACGGCCTCGATCGAGGCGCGGTCCCTGTCCACGGCCCAGCTGGCCGCCTGGAGCGTGAATTGCAGCGGCGCGGGCACGCGCTCAGACGCCGCGTGCGAGCCTGGCGGCGAGGCCGAGGTAATGGGCCGGGGTCAGCTCGCGCAGGCGGCGCTTCTCGGCCTCCGGGATCGGCAGGCCATCGACGAACTGCGCGACGGCGGCGGCGTCCACGCGGCGGCCGCGCGTGAGAGCCTTGAGTTGCTCGTAGGCGTCCGGCACGGCGTAGCGCCGCATGACCGTCTGGATCGGCTCGGCGAGCAGTTCCCAGTTTGCGTCGAGGTCCGCCGCGAGCGTCTCGCGCGCCACTTCGAGCCGCGCGAGCCCGCGCAGCACGGACTGCACGGCGAGGTCGGAGTGCGCGAGCGCCACGCCGATGTTGCGCTGGACGGTGGAGTCCGTCAGGTCACGCTGCCAGCGCGACACGGGGAGCTTGTCCGCCATGAAGCGCAGCAGTGCGTTCGCGACGCCGAAGTTGCCCTCGGCGTTCTCGAAGTCGATCGGGTTGACCTTGTGCGGCATGGTCGAGGAGCCGACCTCGCCGGCCACGACCTTCTGGCGGAAGTAGCCGATGGAGATGTAGCTCCAGAAGTCGCGGCACAGGTCGAGCAGCACGGTGTTGCAGCGGGCGAGCGCGTCGAAGTATTCCGCCATCCAGTCGTGCGGTTCGATCTGCGTCGTGTAGGGATTGAAGACGAGTCCCAGCGACTCGACGAAGCGACGCGTGAGCGTGGCCCAGTCCACGTCCGGATAGGCGGCCACGTGCGCGTTGAAGTTGCCGACGGCGCCGTTCATCTTGCCGCGCACCGGCACTTTCGCCAGCGCCTCGCGGGCCTGCCGCAGGCGGTGTGCGAATACCGCTACTTCCTTGCCGAGCGTGGTCGGCGTCGCCGGCTGCCCGTGCGTGCGCGACATCATCGCGTCGTCGGCGTGCGCGTGTGCCATCGCGCGCAGCGCATCGGCGAGCATGTCGATCCGCGGCAGCAGCACGCGCTCGCGGGCGTCGCGGCAGAGCAGGGCGTAGGACAGGTTGTTGATGTCCTCGGAGGTGCAGGCGAAGTGCACGAACTCGATCCTTGCGCGCCAGGCCGGGTGTTCACCGAGGCGGCCCTTGATGAAGTACTCGACCGCCTTGACGTCGTGGTTGGTCTCGCACTCGATCGCCTTGATCACTGCCGCGTCGTCCTCGCCGAAACCGGCCGCGACGCGTGCCGCCGCGTCGAGGTCCGCGGCCGAAAGCCCCTTCATCTCCGCGATTCCCGGGTGCGCCGCGAGCGCCTGCAGCCAGGCGATCTCGACCCGGACGCGGGCCCGCACCAGGCCAGCCTCGCTGAACAGCTCGCGCAGTTCGCTGCAACGGGACGCGTAGCGACCGTCCACGGGAGACAGGGCCGTCAGGGGGGTGAGACTCATGCGGGAATCCGGGAGATGTTACGATTCACGATGATACCGCAGGCCCCATGCACGGCGCCTGAGTACTCTCCCGGAGCGCAAGCGCATGTCCGCAAACGAGTTCCGAACCGAGCGCGACAGCATGGGCGAGCTGCGCGTCCCGGCCTGGGCCCTGTGGGGCGCGCAGACCCAGCGCGCGATCCAGAATTTCCCGATCAGCGGCCTGCCGATGCCCCGCGGCTTCATCCGCGCCCTCGGTCTCGTCAAGTGGGCCGCGGCCGGCGCCAACCTCGAACTCGGCGACCTCGACCGGGTGCGCGCCTTCGCGATCCAGCGAGCCGCGCTCGAGGTCGCCGAGGGCCGGCACGACGCCCACTTTCCCGTGGACGTCTTCCAGACCGGCTCGGGCACCAGCAGCAACATGAATGCGAACGAGGTGATCGCACGCCTCGCCACGCAGTATGGCGGCGGGACGGCGGTGCATCCGAACGACGACGTGAACCGCAGCCAGAGCAGCAACGACGTCGTCCCGACCGCGATCCACCTGAGCGCCGCGCTCGGCATCGCCGAGCTGCTGTTGCCGGCGTTGAAGGAACTCTCCGAGACGATCGGCCGCAAGGCCGCCGACGTGGGCGAGACCGTCAAGACCGGCCGCACCCACCTCATGGACGCAATGCCAGTTACCTTCGGCCAGGAACTCGGCGCATGGCGCACGCAGGTCGACGACGGCATCGCGCGCCTGCAGTCGGCGCGTCCCCGGCTGCACTGCCTCGCACAGGGCGGCACCGCGGTCGGCACCGGCGTCAACGCGCCGCCCGGGTTTGCCGCGAAGTTCGCCACGCTGCTGTCGCGACAGACCGGGCTCGACCTGCGGCCGAATCGCGACCTGTGCGCCGCACTGGCCTGCCAGGACACGGCGGTCGAGGTTTCCGGACACCTGCGCACGCTGGCCGTGAGCCTGACGAAGATCTCGAACGACCTGCGCTGGATGAACAGCGGCCCGCTCGCGGGACTCGCCGAGATCGCGCTGCCGGCACTGCAGCCTGGCAGCAGCATCATGCCCGGCAAGGTCAACCCGGTGGTGCCCGAGGCGGTCGCGATGGCCGCCGCGCAGGTGATCGGCAACGACGTCACGGTCACGGTCGCGGGCCAGTCCGGCAACTTCCAGCTGAACGTGATGCTGCCCGTGATCGCCTACAACCTGCTGCAGGGCATCGAGCTGCTAGCGAACGCCTCGTGCACGCTCGCACGCAGCGCGATCGCCGGCTTCGCGTCGAACACGCGCCAGATCGCCGCGGCGCTCGATCGCAACCCGATGCTGGTCACGGCGCTGAACCCGGTCATCGGCTACGACAAGGCCGCGGCCATCGCCAAGCGTGCCTACGCGGAGGGCCGCCCGATCCGCGAGGTCGCTGCGGAGATGACCGACCTCGACGAGCAACGCCTGGCGAAGCTGCTCGACCCGGCCGCGCTCACGCGCGGCGGCGTACGGCACGGCGATTCGGGGGGTTGATTGACTGCCAGCCCGCAAGCCCGGGGCCGCGACCTACGCCACCTCATCGAGCAACGCCTGCGCGGCAGCGTGCCCGGCACGGCGCCGCACTGGCCGTGGGCGTCGAAGATCACGGACGATCAGTTCGCGGAGTTGCGCCGCAAGCTTCCGACGGAGATGCGCCGCGCTGCGGTCCTGATGCCGCTCGTCGACCGGCCCGAAGGGCTCGCGCTGCTGCTCACCCAGCGCGCCTCGCACCTCAAGCACCATCCCGGGCAGGTGAGCTTCCCGGGCGGAGGCATGGAGGCGGGCGACGCGGGCGCCTGGGAGGCCGCGTTGCGCGAGGCACAGGAGGAAATCGGGCTCGGCCGCGAGTTCGTGGAACTGGCGGGCTACCTGCACGACCACATGGTGATCTCGGGCTACGTGGTCACGCCGGTGGTGGCGTTCGTGCGTGCGGGCTTCACGCTTCGGCTCGACACGACCGAGGTCGAGGACGTGTTCGAGGTGCCGCTCGAGTACGTGCTCGATCCGGCCAACCACGTGGTGTGCGAGCACAGTTACGCCGGCCATTCCTTCATCGCGCACGACATCCAGTACCGCGACCGCAATATCTGGGGTGCGACGGCGGGGATGATCATGTCGCTGTACCGGCTGCTGCGGGAGGCCTGAGCGATGTCCCTGGCACGACTGCTCGAGATCATGGCGCGGCTGCGGGATCCCGTGCGCGGCTGTCCCTGGGATCGTGAGCAGACCTGGGCGACGATCGCGCCTCACACCATCGAGGAAGCCTACGAACTGGCCGATGCGATCGCGCGTGGTGAACCCGCTCAGGTGCGTGACGAACTGGGCGACCTGCTGTTCCAGGTGGTCTTCCAGGCGCGCATCGCCGAGGAGCAGGGCCTGTTCGGATTCGAGGACGTCGCTGCGACCATCGGCGACAAGCTCGAGCGGCGCCACCCGCACGTGTTCGGCAATGCGAGCATCGCCAGCGTGGCGGAACAGTCGGCCGCGTGGGAAGCGCACAAGGCCGAGGAGCGGCGGGTGGCCGGCCGTCCGGCCGGCGCGCTCGACGGCGTGGCACTGGGGCTTCCGGCGCTGACGCGCGCCGCGAAGCTCGGCCGGCGCGCGGCCCGCGTGGGTTTCGACTGGCCCAACGTCGCGGGCGTGCTCGACAAGCTGCGCGAGGAAATCGACGAATTGAACGAGGCGATCGTGGCCCGTGACGACCGGCAGGTGCACGAGGAACTCGGTGACCTGCTGTTCAGCATCGCCCAGGCCGCGCGCCACCTCGAGGTCGATCCCGAGGCAGCGTTGCGCGATGCGGGCGCCAAGTTCGAGCGTCGCTTTCGCCACATGGAGGCGGCTCTCGCCGAGCGCGGGCTCGGGCCGTCGGACGTCGACGCCGGGGAACTGGAGGCCGCGTGGGCCAGGGCCAAGCAGGAGATCGGCTGACGGCACGCGTGGCGGCGCTGCGCGAGTCGCTGGCGGGCAGCCTGCTGCGCGACCGCCGCCGGCTCGCGGCCGCGATCGAGCAGCTCGCGCGCAGGGGCGGGCGTGCGGACCCGCGCGAGTTCGAGCGCCTCGAAGGACGGCTGCTGGCCTCGGTCGCGCAGGCCGAGGCGCGACGTGCCTCGATTCCCGCGATACGTTACGACGAGAGCCTGCCCGTGCACGCGCGGCGCGCGGACCTCGCCGCGGCGATCGCGGCCGCGCCGGTCACGATCGTGAGTGGCGCCACCGGCAGCGGCAAGAGCACCCAGCTGCCGAAGATCTGCCTCGAGCTGGGCCGCGGCGCGACCGGACTCATCGGCCACACGCAGCCGCGGCGCATCGCCGCGCAGGCGCTCGCCAACCGCGTCGCAGCCGAGATCGGCTCCTCCACGGGCGACCTCGTCGGTTACCAGGTGCGTTTCGTCGACCGCACCAGCCCCCGGACACTGGTCAAGCTCATGACCGACGGGCTGCTGCTGCGGGAGCTCGAGAGCGACCCGCTGCTCGAGCGCTACGACACGCTGATCCTCGACGAGGCGCACGAGCGCAACCTGAACGTCGATTTCCTGCTCGGCGTGTGCAAGCGCCTGGTGCAGCGCCGGCCGGAATTCAGGGTGATCGTGACCTCGGCGACCATCGAGACGCGGCGCTTCGCGGAGTTCTTCGACGGCGCGCCGGTGGTGGACGTCGAGGGCCGCAGCTACCCGGTGGAGGTCCGCTACCGGCCGCTGCAGGAGGACGATGCCGAGGCGCCTTCCCTGCCCGAGGCGATCGCGGCGGCCCTCGACGAGCTCGACCGCGACGCTCGCGGCATCCGCGGCGATGCGCTCGTGTTCCTGCCCGGCGAGAAGCAGATCGCCGAGGCGCGCGATTTCCTGGAGCGCGGCGGAGGTCGCGGCTGGGACGTACTGCCCCTCTACGGACGCCTCTCGGCGACGGAGCAGGAACGCATCTTCGCAGCGCACGACCGACGCCGGGTGGTGCTGGCCACCAACGTCGCCGAGACCTCCCTCACGATCCCCGGCGTGCGCTTCGTGGTGGACAGCGGGCTCGCGCGCGTGAGTCGCTACAGCCCGCGCGCCAAGTTCCAGCGCCTGCCGATCGAGCCCGTCTCGCGCGCGAGCGCCGACCAGCGCAAGGGCCGCTGCGGCCGGGTGGGCGAGGGCATCTGCGTCCGGCTGTACTCCGAGGACGACCTCGCGAGCCGCCCCGAGTACACGGACCCCGAGATCCTGCGCACCAACCTCGCGAGCCTGATCCTGCAGATGGCCGCGCTCGGCCTCGGTGCGCCGGAGGACTTCCCGTTCCTCGACGCACCGGACACGCGCCTGCTGAACGACGGCTATCGGCTGCTGCAGGAACTGAGCGCGGTCGACGGGGATCGGCGCATCACGCGCCTCGGGCGGCAGATGGCCGCGCTGCCCGTCGACCCGCGCCTCGCGCGCGTGCTGCTCGAGGCAGGGCGGCTCGGTTGCCTGGCCGAGGCGCTGGTGCTCGCCGCCTTCCTCAGCATCCAGGACCCGCGCGAGCGTCCGGCGGACAAGACGGAGGCGGCCGACGAGCGTCACGCCCAGTTCGCCGACGAGCGATCCGACTTCGTCGGCGTGCTGAACCTGTGGCGGGTCGCGCGCGAGCAGGCAGCCGCCGGCAATCGTGTGCTGCGGCGCTGGTGTCGGGAGAATTTCCTGTCGTACCTCCGCGTGCGTGAATGGCAGGACCTCCACGAGCAGCTCGCCGACATGACGGCGGCCCTGCAACTGCGCATCAACGAGCAGCCGGCCGGCGGGGGCGTGCTGCACCAGGCGATCCTGAGCGGCTTCCTCGGCGGGATCGGCGTGCTGGACGAAGGCCGTACCTACCTCGGGGCGCGCGACGCGCGGTTCGTGATCGCGCCGGGGACGCCGCTGCAGAAGCGCTCGCCGCGCTGGATCGTGGCCGCGAGCCTCGTCGAGACGCAGCGGCTCTACGCACGCATGGTGGCCCAGGTGCAGCCCTCGTGGATCGAGTCGGCCGGCGCCCACCTCGTGCGGCGCACCTACGGCGAGGCCGAGTGGGTCGCCGGGCGCGGCATGGTGCTCGCGCGCGAGACCGTCTCGCTGTACGGGCGCGTGCTCTCGAGCGGCCGGCAGGTCAATTTCGCGACGGTCGATCCCGACACCGCGCGACGCATCTTCGTCGAGGAAGCGCTGGTGCGCCGGCAATCTTCGCTGCGCGCGGCCTTCCTCGACCATAACGCCCGCACGCGCGACGAGATCGAGCGCATCGAGGCGAAGCTGCGCCGTCGCGACCTGCTCGCGGGCGACGAGGCGCTCACGCAGTTCTACCTGGAGCGTATTCCGCCGACGGTGGCGACCACGCGCAGCTTCGAGCGCTGGTGGCAGGACGAGCAGCATCGCCGGCCGCGGCTGCTCGATGCACCGCAGGGGACGTTGCTCGCGCAGCCGCTGCCGGGGTATAGGCGCGACGCCTACCCCGACACCTGGCGCGTCGACGGCAACGAGCTCAGGCTCCGCTATGTCTTCGACCCGACGCACGCGGAGGACGGCGTGACGCTCGAGGTCCCCTTCCCGCTGCTCGGCGCATTGCCGGCGGAGCGCATCGGATGGCTGGTCCCGGGCATGCTGCGCGAGAAGGTCATCGCGTTGCTGCGCGGGTTGCCGAAGGAACTGCGCCGCGCGCTGGTGCCGATTCCGGACGCCGCCGACCGGTTCCTCGCCGACGCCGAGCCGGGGACAGGTTCGCTCAACAGCCAGCTGGCGCGCTTCGTTACGCAGGCGGCCGGCCAGGCGACCGAGACCGCGCAGCTCGACGCGGTCGCGGTGCCGCCCTGGTTGAAGCTCGCCGTGCGCGTGCTCGACGTGGAGGGGCGCGTGATCGCGCAAGGTCGCGACCTGGACGAGTTGCGCCGCGGTCTGCGCGTCGCGGGGCACTCGGCGCGCGACCTCGGGTCGGGTCACCCGTGGGAGCGCGTGGGCGTGCGGCGTTGGGACTTCGGCGAGCTGCCCGAGGAGGTACGGCTGCTGTCGGCGGGCGTGGTGCTGCGCATGTATCCAGGCATCGAGGATGCCGGGGTCGCGGTGCAGCTGCGTGTCTACCCGACGGCGGCGCACGCGCACGCGCGGACTCGTGACGGGGTAACGAGACTGGCGGCGCTGGCCATGCCGCAGCAGCACGACCTGGTGCGGCGCGCCTGTGCCGCCGATCGCGAACTCGCGCTGCTCACGGCCACCGCGGGCTTCGGCAAGTCCCTGTTCGAGGAGATCGCCGACCGCGCCGTGGCGGACGCGGTGGCCGTGGCAGACGGCCGACAGCCGCGGAATTCGGCGGAGTTCGAGGCGCGGATCGACGCCGGCCGTGCCCGCGTCGCCGACTGCGGCGTCGAGGTGACGCGGGTGGCGAAGGCCACGTTGCTCGCCCTGAAGGATGCGCGGGCCGCACTCGCCCTGCTCGGCGCACCGGCCTTCACGGCGACCCGCGAAGCCGTCAAGCAACAGCTCGATGCGCGGCTCGCGTCGGGCTGGGTGCGGCATACGCCGGAGCCGTGGTTCTTCCAGCTGCCGAAATACGTGCGGGCGGCAGCCCGGCGCCTCGAGCGCCTGCGCGACGGCGTGGAGCGCGACCGCCGGCTGCAGGCCGAGATCGCTCCCTACGAGGCCGCGTTGCGCGAGATCGACGCGGCCGCGGATCCGGAGCGAGCGGGCGTGGAGCACGAGCGCCTGCGGTGGATGCTCGAGGAGTTCCGCGTGTCGCTGTTTGCGCAGGAACTGCGCACGCTGCTGCCGGTGTCCGCAAAGCGGCTCGACGAGCAGGTGCGGCTCGCACGCACGGAGGCGGGGCGGGCCTGAAATGCGCTCGGGACCGGCCGGTTCAGTCCGGCTTGCGGTCCAGGAACGGCCGGATGATGTCGATCGGGATCGGGAACACGATGGTGCTGGTCTTCTCGCTCGACATGTCGGCGATGGTCTGCAGGTAGCGCAGCTGCAGCGCCTTCGGGTCGCCGCCGAGGATCTGGGCTGCCTCCACGAGCTGTGCCGCGGCCTGCTTCTCGCCCTCGGCGTGGATGATCTTGGCGCGGCGCGTGCGCTCGGCTTCCGCCTGCTTGGCGATGGCGCGGATCATGCTCTCGTCGAGATCGACGTGCTTGATCTCGACGTTGGCGATCTTGATGCCCCAGGCCTCGCTCGCCTGGTCGAGGATGCGCTGGATGTCGATGTTGAGCTTCTCGCGCTGCGACAGCATCTCGTCGAGCTCGTGCTGGCCGAGCACCGAGCGCAGCGTGGTCTGCGCGAGCTGGCTGGTGGCCTCGAACGGCGCGGCGACCTGGATGATCGCCTTGGCCGGGTCGACGATGCGGAAGTAGATGACGGCGTTCACCTTCACCGAGACGTTGTCGCGCGAGATGACGTCCTGCGTCGGCACGTCGAGCACGTTCACGCGCAGGTCGACCTTGACCATGCGCTGCACCAGCGGGATGAGGATGATCAGGCCGGGGCCCTTCACGCCGGTGAAGCGGCCGAACGTGAACACCACGCCGCGTTCATACTCGTTCAGGACCTTGAAGATCTGCGTGGCCACGACGACCAGCAGGACGGCCACGAAGGCCAGCGTGGTGATGTTGAACATGGCGTTACCCTCTTGAGTTGCCGTCCGGCGCCGGTTCCACCTCCAGCGTCAATCCGTTCACTCGCACGATCCTGAGCCTCTGGCCCGCACCGACCGGCACGCGTGTCACGGCGGACCACGTCTCGCCGTGCACCTGCACCAGCCCCTGCCGGTCGAACGACTCCACGGCGCGAGCCTCCTCGCGCAACAGCCCCTCGGTGCCGCTCACCACCGGCCGGCGACGCGCCCGCACCGCGAACGAGACGATCGCCAGCAGCAGCAGCGAGCCGGCCAGCGCCATCGTGCCGATGACCTGCCAGGCGATGCCGAAGCCGGGCACGTCCCGGTCTAGCAGCATCACGGACCCGATCACGAACGCGACGATGCCGCCGAGGCCGAGCGTGCCGAAGGACGGCACGAATGTCTCGGCCACGATCAGCAGCACGCCGAGCGCGATGAGCGCGAGGCCGGCATAGTTCACCGACAGCACCTGGAAGGCGAAGAGCGCGAGCAGCAGGCAGATCGCGCCGACCACGCCGGGCAGTACCGCGCCCGGGTTGTAGCCCTCGAGCAGCAACCCGTAGATGCCGATCAGCATCAGGAGATAGGCCACGTTCGGGTTGGTGATCAGGGTCAGCAGCTTGGTGCGCCAGTCCTGCTGCACCTCGCGCAGCAGCAATCCTACAGTTGAGAGCTCGACCTCGCCCGTCTTGACCTTGACCTTGCGTCCGTCGAGCGCGGCGAGCAGCGCCGGCAGGTCGGGCGCGACGAGGTCGATCACGTTTGCCGCCAGTGCTTCGCTGGCAGGCAGGCTTGCGCCCTGGCGAACCGCGTCCTCCGCCCATTCCGCATTGCGGCCCCTGAGCTCGGCGAGGCCGCGCAGGTAGGCGACGGCGTCGTTCACCGCCTTGCGCTCGAGCGCCGTTCCTGTCGGCGCCTCCGCGGGCCCGCCTTCGCCGTCGCCGGGCTTCGTCCCACCGCCGCCGGGGCCGCCGATCTGCACGGGCGTGGCCGCCCCGAGATTGGTCGCGGGCGCCATCGCCGCCACGTGGGCCGCGTAGACGAGGTAGGTGCCCGCGCTCGCGGCGCGCGCCCCGCCCGGCGCCACGTAGGCGACCACCGGGACGTCGGAGCCGACGATCGCCTGCACCATGTCCCGCATCGAGGTGTCCAGCCCGCCGGGCGTATCGATCGTGACGATGACGAGGCTCGCGCCGGTGGTGGCGGCCTCGCCGAGCTTGCGGACGAAGAAATCGCTGGTGGCGGGTCCGATCGCACCGCTCACGGGCAGCAGCATTCCCGTCGCGCCCTGGGGCAGCGCGTGCCCTAGCAGTCCCCACGCGCCGAGGGCCGCCGCCGCGCAGGCCAGGAATCGACGCAGATGGACCAGCAGTCGCACGTCCATGAACCGATCATAGCAGCGTGACGCGATCGTGGCGGCGCGCCGTATACTCCGGTCGGCAGGAGTCGACACGCCATGTCCAGCAATCCGATGACGCGCCGCATCGTCACCGCCCTCTGTATCGCCACGTGGGCGAGTGTCGCCGTGCCGGCACAGGTCGATACAGCCGGCACCCCGGCGCCGACGGAGGAGTTGGTTGCGCTGCTGGTCGCACCGGGGATTTACGTCGTGACCGGGGCCGGCGGCAACGTGGCGGTCTGGACGGGACCGGACGGTATCGTGCTGGTGGATGGCGGCCTCGAGGCGCAGGCGGAACGCACGCTGGAAGCGGTCGCCCGTATCGCGCCCGGCGCGGTGCGCTTCGTCGTCAATACCCACTGGCATCCCGACCACACCGGGGTCAACGAGCGCGCGAGTCGTGCGGGCGCGGTGATCATCGCGCACGAGGCGACGCGCGAAGTGATGTCCACCACGCAGGAGTCGGAGGAATATTCGGTCAGGATTCCGGCCAGCCCGCGCGCGGCGCTGCCGACCCTGACGCTGCCGGGCGATGCGGCGCTGCACCTGAACGGCGACCTGCTGCGCATCGCGCACGTGGCTGCCGCGCACTCGGGCGGCGACCTCGTGCTGTGGTGGCGGGATGCGAACGTCGTGCACCTCGGCGACGTGTACTACAACGGCGGCTATCCCTTCGTGGACCTCGCGCACGGCGGATCGATCGCCGGCGTGGTCGCGACGATCGAGGGCGTGCTGTCACGCGCGGACGACGCCACGGTCGTGATCCCCGGGCACGGCCCGGTGGCGCGCCGTGCGGACCTCGTCGCGTACCGCGACATGCTGGTGGCGAGCGGCCGGCGCGTCCGCGAACTGGTCGAGCAGGGCAGGAGCCTCGACGAGGTGCTCGCCGCGCGCCCCACGGAGGCCCACGACGACCGGTACGGGAAGGGCCCGGTGAGCGCCGAGCGCTTCGTGCGCATCCTCTACGCGGACCTCGCCGCCCGCCGCTGAAGCCTCAGGCCGACACGTCGAAGTTGATGCCCTGCGCCAGGGGCAGGTCCGCGCCCCAGTTGACCGTGCAGGTCTGCCGGCGCATGTAGGCTTTCCACGCATCCGACCCCGACTCGCGGCCGCCACCGGTGTCCTTCTCGCCGCCGAACGCCCCGCCGATCTCGGCACCCGAGGTGCCGATGTTGACGTTCGCGATGCCGCAGTCCGAGCCGGCCGCCGACAGGAAGCGCTCGGCGTGCTGCAGGCGGTCGGTGAAGATCGCGGAGGACAGGCCGTGCGCGACGTCGTTCTGCATGGCGATGGCTTCGTCCAGGGACTCGAAGGGGACCAGGTACAGGATCGGGCCGAAGGTCTCGGTGCGCACGATCTCCCAGTCGTGGCGGGCACGCACGATCGCCGGCTCCACGAAGTGGCCAGGTCGGGCGAGCGCCTTGCCGCCCGCGAGCAGCGTCCCGCCGCTCGCCACGGCCTGCGCCACGGCTGACTCGAACGCCTTGACGGCCTGAGCATCGATCAGCGGGCCCATCAGCGTGCCGGTCTCGAGCGGGTCGCCGATGCGCACCTGCCGATAGGCCGTCACGAGCCGCCGCTCGAGCTCCGCGAGCCGCGACTGGTGGACGAAGACGCGGCGGGTCGTGGTGCAGCGCTGGCCCGCCGTGCCCACCGCGCCGAACACGATCGAGGGCACCGCCAGGTCGAGGTTCGCGTGCTCGTCGACGATGATCGCGTTGTTGCCGCCGAGTTCGAGCAGGCTCTTGCCGAGGCGGCGGGCGACGCGCTGGCCGACGTCGCGGCCGACGTGCGTCGAACCGGTGAACGAGACGAGGTCCACGCGACGGTCGTCGACGAAGCGCGTGGCGAGCTCGTGCCCGGCATCCACGAACAGCTGGAAGATGCCCGGATAACCGTTGCGCTCGAGCACCGCGTTGCACAGGCGCTGCACGGCCACCGCGCACAGCGCCGTCTTGAGCGAGGGCTTCCACACCGTCACGTTGCCGCAGATGGCCGCGAGGAAGGCGTTCCACGCCCACACGGCCACCGGGAAGTTGAACGCGCTGATCACGCCCACCACGCCGAGCGGGTGCCACTGCTCGAACATGCGGTGGTTGGGCCGCTCGGAGTGCATCGAGAGGCCATAGAGCATCCGCGACTGGCCGACGGCGAAGTCGGCGATGTCGATCATCTCCTGCACCTCGCCGTCGCCCTCGGCCTTGATCTTGCCCATCTCGAGCGACACGAGGCTGCCGAGGTCGGACTTGTGCCGGCGCAGTTCGTCGCCGACGAGCCGTACCGCCTCGCCGCGCTTCGGTGCGGGGACCTTGCGCCAGGCAAGCGCGACCTCGCGCGCGGAGGCCATCAGCCGCTCGTATTGCGCGGTCGTGGTCGCGATCACGCTCGCGATTGCCTCGCCGGTCGCGGGATTGAACGACTCGACGCGGGACGCGGCAGGATCCGCGAGCCAGCCGCCGTCCGCGGACCAGGTGCCGGGGTTGTGCTCGCCGAGGCCGAGGTTCGCGAGGACCTGCTTCATGACTGGCTCCCGTTGGCCGAGCGCTGCTGGCCGGTCTGTCCCGCCACCACCATGCGTCCGGAGAGGTCCTTGCCGCCGCCGTCGGCGTAGTGCTTGCCGAAGCGATTGTCGAGCACGTCGACCAGGCTGAAGTCCTCCTGGCGCACGAAGCCGCGGTAGCGGCCCGGCGTGCGCAACACGAGGTCCACGACCGCGGTGACGCCGGCGGCGGTGGTGACCTGGATCGCCGACCACAGCCGGCCCGCGATGAGCTGCGGGTAGATCTTGCTCACGTAGTTCTCCTCGCGCAGCTCGCCGCCCTGGCGGCCTGTGACCGCGACGTAGACGATCACCACGTCCTGCAGTGTCTGCGGCACGGCGTTCTCGAGGATGCGCTTCAGCGTGCCGCGGTCCTGGTTCAGCTTCAGGTCGTTCATCAGCAGGCGCATCTGCGCGCAGTGGCCGGGATAGCGGATGGTCTTGTAGTCCATGCTCTCGGCGCGCTGCCCGTAGGTCTCGCCGAGCGAGCCCAGGCCCCCCGAAGTGTTGAACGCCTCGTAGGCGGTGCCGTCGATCTCGATCTCCTCGAGGCCCTCGAGCGGCGCGATCTCGGTGGCGCGGCCGTCGACGATCGCCTCGCAGGGATTGCCGTACTCGTTGATCAGCCCCTCGGTCGACCAGGTGAGCGAGTACTTGAGCACGTTGTTCGGGTGCTGGGGCAGGGCGCCCACGCGCAGCTTGACGCTGCGCAGCTCGTCGAAGTGCTTGATCAGCTCGTTGGCGGCGATGCTGATGAAGCCGGGCGCGAGCCCGCACTGCGGCACGAAGGCCTGGTCGGCGCCCTCGGCCAGCTTGCGCACCGCGCGCGTCACGGCGACGTCCTCGGTGAGGTCGAAGTAATGCGCGCCGGCCGCCTTGGCCGACTCCGCGACGCCGACGTTGCAGTAGTACGGCAGGCTCGAGATCAGCGCCTCGACGGGGTGGGCGCGCAGGTGCGCGGCGAGCGCGGCGGTGTCGCGCGCGTCGAGGCCGTAAGCCTGCAGGTTGTCGAGCCGGTGGGCGTCGACGACGGACCGTGCGACGTCCGCGCTGACGTTGGCCACGTGGACTTCGTAGTCACCGGACTCCGCGAGCAGGCCGGAAATCAGCGAGCCGATCTTGCCCGCGCCGAGTATCAGGACCTTGTGCATGCCGAGTCTCCGGGTTCGTCGAAGGGCGCGATTCTGACGAAACGGCCGCGACGCGTCACCCTCGTTTCTTTTGCAGTGCAGCGATACGCGGTACGATTGAGCGATGGACAACCCCCAATCGAGCCCGGCCTGGACGCCCGACAGCTGGCTTGGCAAGCCTGCGGAGCAGCAGGCTGCCTACCGCGATCCGGCGGCCCTGCAGGCCGCGGTGGCGGCCCTGTCGCGCCTGCCGCCGATCGTGGTCTCGTGGGAAGTGGAGGCGCTCAAGAAGCAGATCGCCGAGGCACAGCAGGGCCGGCGCTTCCTGCTGCAGGGCGGCGATTGCGCCGAGTCCTTCGCCGACTGCGAGTCGGACCAGATCGCCCGCAAGCTCAAGATCCTGCTGCAGATGAGCCTGGTGCTGCTGCACGGGCTCAAGAAGCCGGTGATCCGCGTCGGACGCTTCGCGGGCCAGTATGCCAAGCCGCGCTCCGCCGACACCGAGACGCGCGACGGCGTGACGCTGCCGAGCTATCGCGGCGACATCGTCAACCGGCCGGGCTTCACGGCCGCGGAGCGCGAGCCCGACCCCGAGCTGCTGCTGCGCGGCTACGAACGCGCCGCGCTCACGCTCAACTTCATCCGCGCGCTGATCGACGGCGGCTTCGCCGACCTGCACCATCCCGAGTACTGGGACCTCGGGTTCGTCCCGCACTCGCCGTGGCGCGACCAGTATCGCCAGCTCGTGGCCTCGATCTCCGACTCGCTCGACTTCTTCGAGGCGATGAGCGGCAGTCGCGTGCACGAGGCGAGCCGCGCGCCGTTCTACGCGAGCCACGAGGCGCTGCACCTGCACTACGAGCAGGCGCAGACGCGCTACATCGAGCGGCGCGGGCGCTGGTACAACCTCTCGACGCACCTGCCGTGGATCGGCATGCGCACCGCCACGCTCGACGGCGCGCACGTCGAGTATTGCCGCGGCATTGCCAACCCGGTCGGCGTCAAGGTCGGTCCCGGCATGGGGCGCGAGTGGGTGCAGGGTTTGTGCGAGACCCTGAATCCGCAGCGGGAGCCGGGCCGGCTGGTGCTGATCCACCGCATGGGTGCGAAGCAGATCGAGCAGGCGCTGCCGCCGCTGGTCGAGGCCGTGCGCGACACGGGCGTGCCGGTGCTGTGGATCTGCGACCCGATGCACGGCAACACCGAGTCGACCCGCTCGGGGGTGAAGACGCGGCGCTTCGACAACATCGTCGCCGAGCTCGAGAGCGCGTTCCGCATCCATCGCGAATTCGGCAGCTACCTCGGCGGCGTGCACTTCGAGCTGACGGGAGAGGAGGTGACCGAGTGCACGGGCGGCGCCCGCGGACTCGGGGACGCGGACCTCGCGCGCGCCTATCGCACCCAGGTGGACCCGCGGCTCAACTACGAGCAGGCACTCGAGCTCGCGATGCGGATCGCGGGCAATGCGCGTTCGGGCTGAGCGCGGTCAGTACGCCGCGGCCACCGTGGCCCGGTAGGCGTCGAGCTCGTACTGCGCCCGGGCGCGCTCTTTCTCGTAGTCGGCGATCTCGGCCTTCAGGCGCCCGATGCGCTCGGCGACCTGCTTGGTGTCGAGCAGGGCCTGGGCGCGTTCCTCGGGCGTGGCCGTCTCGCTCACGAGGATGAAGGTCCGGCGCGCCATCGAGTCCTCGAGTCGCGCGATTTCGCGGTGCCGGTAGTCGATCGCGGCCTCCGCATCCGCGACGCGACGCGTGCGGACGTAGAGCTGGCGGCCCGAGTCGTAGGCCTCGACGAACGCGGGGGCGAGGTCCGCCGGGCAGCTATCGTAGTAGGGTGTGCCGTTCACGCCGGCGCGGTATCCGTTGTGCGGCTGGCAGAACTCACGCAGGCCATCGGCGCGTCCCGCCCGGTAGGCCTCGAGGTCCGGCGCGACGCCGTACTCGGCGCAGGCCTTGCGGTGCCCGCCGATGCGCTCGCCCGAGCGGCCGGCGACGCCGTCCTCGTAGCCCACGGTGCGCCAGTCCACGGTGCGGCACTCGTCCTTGGTCAACGTCGATGTCGAGCAGCCGGCCGCGAACAGCGAGCCGGCGGCGAGCAGGGGCACGAGGAACTTCATCGCAACTCCTTGGGCACGCGACCCTGCGACCATAATTCCGACGGGCCCGCCACCGCCGTGCCGGGGGTCACGCTTCAGCGCTGGCGGCCCGCGGCCAGCTGGCGCTCGGCCTCGGCGCGTGGCACTTCCCGCCAGGCGCCCGGAGCGAGGCCCTCGAGGTTCCACGGCCCGACCGCCCAGCGGACCAGCCGCAGCGTCGGGTGTCCGACCGCCGCCGTCATGCGCCGGACCTGCCGGTTGCGGCCCTCCTTGATCTCGAGCTCGATCCAGGCCGTCGGGATGTGCTTGCGCTCGCGGATCGGCGGGTCCCGAGGCCACAGCCAGCCGGGTTCCGGCACCGGCCGGGCGCGGGCGGGCAGGGTGGGCCCGTCGTTCAGCAGCACGCCGCGGCGCAGCGACTCGAGCGATTGCTCCGTCGGGCTGCCCTCGACCTGCGCGAGATAGACCTTCGGATACGGCGCGCCGGGCTGGCTGATGCGGGCCTGCCACGGGCCGAAGTCGGTCAGGACCATCAGGCCCTCGCTGTCGTAGTCGAGGCGGCCGGCCGGATAGACGCCGGACAGCGGCAGCAGGTCGCGCAGGCAGCGACGCGCGTCCGGGCTGGTGAACTGCGGCAGCACGTGGAAGGGCTTGTTAAGCAGTATCAGACGCATCATCGTGGAAATTAGCGCTTGCCGATCGCGGCGCGGCAAGTCTATTCTGCATATTGCGCTGCAACATCGCGTCGCTCGGTAGCGGACCCCGTCCGGGCGTCGCCGCACCTTGGAGCCTGCCTTGACCAACAAGCCTACGCTCGATCTGCCGCCGGGTTGCGCGGTATCCGGTGCCCTTCGCCCAGGCTACGAGACCGTCCTGACCCGTGACGCCCTGGAGTTCGTCGTCGAGCTCGCGCGCAAGTTCGGGCCGCGCGTCGAGGAACTGCTCGCCCGCCGCGAGGCGCGCCAGGAGGAGATCGACGCCGGCAAGCTGCCGGACTTCCTGCCCGAGACGCGGGCGATCCGCGAGCACGAGTGGCACGTCACGTCGATCCCGGCCGACCTGCAGGACCGGCGCGTCGAGATCACCGGTCCGACCGACCGCAAGATGATCATCAACGCGCTCAACTCGGGCGCGAAGGTGTTCATGGCGGACTGCGAAGACTCCATGACGCCGACCTGGGACAACGTCGTGCAGGGACAGATCAACCTGCGGGACGCCGTCGCGCGCCGCATAGATTTCACGAGCCCGGAGGGCAAGCAGTACCGACTCAACCCGACGATCGCCACGCTGATCGTCAGGCCGCGCGGTTGGCACCTCTACGAGAAGCACGTCTCGCTCGACGGCAAGCTGGTGCCGGGCGCGTTCGTCGACTTCGGCCTGTACCTGTTCCACAACCACGCGGAGCTCAAGCGCCGCGGCACGGGCCCGTATTTCTACCTGCCGAAGACCGAGAGCCACCTCGAGTCGCGCCTGTGGGCGGAGGTGTTCCGCCACGCCGAGGCACGCCTCGGGCTCGCACCTCAGACCATCAAGGTCACGGTGCTGATCGAGACCATCCTCGCCGCGTTCGAGATGGACGAGATCCTGTGGGAGCTGCGCGACTACATCGTGGGCCTGAACTGCGGCCGCTGGGACTACATCTTCAGCTTCATCAAGAAGTTCAGCCGCTACCCCGGGTTCGTGCTGCCGGACCGCGGGCAGGTGACGATGACGACGCACTTCCTGCGCTCGTACTCGAAGCTGCTGATCAAGACGACGCACCGGCGCGGCGCGTTCGCCATGGGCGGCATGGCGGCGCAGATCCCGATCAAGAACGACCCCGCGGCCAACGATGCCGCGATCGCCAAGGTGCGCGCCGACAAGGAGCGCGAGGCGGGCGACGGCCACGACGGCACCTGGGTCGCGCACCCGGGACTGGTGCCGGTGGCCATGGAGATCTTCGACCGGCTGATGCCGACCCCGAACCAGCTGCACCGCACGCTCGACGACGTGCAGGTCGTGGCCGCGGACCTGCTCAAGGTGCCGGAGGGCACGATCACCGAGACCGGCCTGCGCAACAACGTCAACGTCTCGATCCAGTACATGGCCTCCTGGCTCGGCGGCAACGGCTGCGTGCCGATCCACAACCTGATGGAGGACGCCGCCACGGCGGAGATCGCGCGAGCGCAGATCTGGCAGTGGATCCGCCATCCAAAGGGCGTGCTGGACGACGGCCGCAAGGTCACCGTCGAGCTGTTCCGGCAGATCACGCGCGAGGAACTCGCGAAGCTGCGCGCCGGGCTCGGCGAGGCCGCCTACGCCGCCGGCAACTACGAGCGCGCGGCCGGCATCATCGACTCGATCACGACCGCCGAGACTTTCGAGACCTTCCTGACGTTGCCCGCCTACCGGGCCATCGACTGACCGAATACGCACACACGAGGACCGTGAAATGACCAACCAGGCAGCCCAAGCACTGCGCAAGGACTGGGAGTCCAATCCGCGCTGGAAGGGGATCAAGCGCACCTACACCGCCGAAGACGTCGTGCGCCTGCGCGGCAGCGTCCTCATCGAGCAGACGCTCGCGCGCCTCGGTGCCGAGAAGCTGTGGAAGCTGGTGAACACCGAGCCGTACGTGAACTGCCTCGGCGCGCTCACGGCCGGGCAGGCGATGCAGCAGGTGAAGGCCGGCATCAAGGCCATCTACCTGTCGGGCTGGCAGGTCGCGGCCGACAACAACAGCTACATGACCATGTACCCCGACCAGTCGCTGTACCCGGTGGACTCGGTGCCGAAGGTCGTCGAGCGCATCAACTCGACGTTCAAGCGCGCCGACGAGATCCAGTGTGCCAAGGGCATCGCGCCGGGCTCGAAGGACTACGTGGACTTCTTCGCCCCGATCGTCGCGGACGCCGAGGCCGGTTTCGGCGGCGTGCTGAACGCCTTCGAGCTGATGAAGGCGATGATCCGCGCGGGTGCAGCGGGCGTGCACTTCGAGGACCAGCTGGCCTCGGTCAAGAAGTGCGGCCACATGGGCGGCAAGGTGCTGGTGCCGACCCAGGAAGCAGTCCAGAAACTCATCGCCGCGCGCCTCGCGGCGGACGTGATGGGCGTGCCGACGATCGTGCTGGCGCGCACGGATGCCGAGGCAGCGGACCTCCTCACGAGCGACGTCGATCCGAACGACAAGCCGTTCTGCACCGGCGAGCGCACCCCCGAGGGGTTCTATCGCACCAAGCCGGGCGTCGAGCAGTCGATCTCTCGCGGCCTCGCCTATGCACCGTACGCCGACATGGTGTGGTGCGAGACGGGCAAGCCGGACCTCGAGTTCGCGAGGAAGTTCGCCGAAGCGATCCGCAAGCAGTATCCGGGCAAGCTGCTCGCGTACAACTGCTCGCCGTCGTTCAACTGGAAGAAGAACCTCGACGACGCGACCATCGCCAGGTTCCAGCGCGAGCTGGGCGCGATGGGCTACAAGTACCAGTTCATCACGCTGGCCGGCATCCACTCGATGTGGTTCAACATGTTCGACCTCGCGCAGGAATACGCGAAGAGCGGCATGACGGCCTACGTCGAGAAGGTGCAGGAGCCCGAGTTCGCGGCGCGCGACCGCGGCTACACCTTCGTGTCGCACCAGCAGGAAGTGGGCACCGGCTACTTCGACGACGTTACCCAGGTGATCCAGGGTGGCCATTCGTCGACCACCGCGATGCATGGCTCCACCGAGGAGGAGCAGTTCGCGACGGGTGGCGCGCACCACTGACCATCGACCGGCATCGAGCCGATGCGGCCCGGGCGGGCGACCGTCCGGGCCGTTTCGTCAAGGGGGGCTGCTACTTGAAGCCGAGTACCTTGGAGACGTTGGTGAGCAGTCCGTATGCCGTCGTGCTGTCCATTCCCCCGGCCAGCACCGTCGACCGGCCGCCCAGTTCGACGTTGAGCGTGTTCGCTGTCATGGACGCCTGCGCCCGGAAAGCCATGCCCGCCTGCTGGCTCGTATTGGTGGCGTAGACCTCCATCGGCAGTTCCTGGTCGGTGATGCTGTTCCGCAATAGCAATCGATGGATGTCGTCCTTCTTGAAGGTCTGGCCGCCGGACTCGATGCCATCCGCCGTCACACGGAACGTCGTACGCTGGCGCGTCGCCTTGGGCCGCAGGTCGCGGGTCCAGCCGTACCAGAGGGCGAATCCACCCATGGCAACGAACGCAATGCCGCCCGGCATGGCGAGCAAGCCACCCAGGCAGAGGACCGCACCGAAAATGACCAGGAACCAGAACTTGGGCGCTTCCGCCGGGGTCACGTCAAACACGGTCGCATTCCCGTCCTGACGCTTGGTGTACTCCGAGCCTTTCGTTGCCATAGCCGTTTCTCCCTGCGCTCGTTTGACTGGGCTGCCGGCGGTCGCCGGCCCGTTGTTGGTGATTGTTCGACCCAAGCCCATTTAGTCCCTGCCCGATGCGGTGTCAATACACCCGCAGGACCGCATGCCGGTACGACTCTGGTATCCTCCCGCCCCCGATTTCCAGGGCCCCGCCATGAAATACGACAGGATCGTCGTCCCGCCGGACGGCCAGCCAGTCACCGTCAACCTCGACGGCACCATCGGCGTTCCGGACGTTCCCATCATCCCGTTCATCGAGGGCGATGGCATCGGCATCGACGTCACGCCGGTGATGCGCAAGGTGGTCGATGCCGCCGTGCGCAAGGCGTACGGCGACCGGCGCCGCATCGCCTGGATGGAGGTCTACGCGGGCGAGAAGGCACTCGAGGTCTACGGGCCTGAGGCGTGGTTTCCGGAGGAGACGCAGCACGCGCTGCGCAAGTTCGTCGTGTCGATCAAGGGCCCGCTCGCCACGCCGATCGGCGGCGGCATCCGCTCGCTCAACGTCGCGATGCGCCAGAACCTCGACCTCTACGCCTGCGTGCGCCCGATCCGCTACTTCCCGGGCGTCGTGACGCCGATGGCGGACTCGAGCTACGTGGACATGGTGATCTTCCGCGAGAACACCGAGGACATCTATGCCGGCATCGAGTACCCGGCGGGTTCCCAGGAGGTGCAGAAGCTGATCCACTTCCTGCAGACCGAGCTCGGCGCAAAGGGCATCCGCTTCCCGTCGAGTTCCGGCATCGGCATCAAGCCCGTGTCGAAGGAAGGCTCGCAGAGGCTGGTCCGCAAGGCGATCCAGTACGCCGTGGACCAGGACCGCAGCTCGGTGACGCTGGTGCACAAGGGCAACATCATGAAGTTCACGGAAGGCGCCTTCCGTAACTGGGGCTACCAGCTCGCGCGCGACGAGTTCGGCGCTCTCGAGATGGGCGGCGGGCCCTGGATGTCGTTCGCGAACCCGGTCACCGGCCGCGAGATCGTGGTGAAGGACGTGATCGCGGACAACTTCCTGCAGCAGATCCTGCTCAGGCCCGAGGACTTCGACGTCATCGCCACGCTGAACCTCAATGGCGACTATATCTCCGACGCGCTCGCGGCGCAGGTCGGTGGCATCGGCATCGCCCCGGGCGGCAACATCGGCGAGGGCGTGGCCGTGTTCGAGGCGACGCACGGCACTGCGCCCGGCTTCGCGGGCAAGAACCGCGTCAACCCGGGCTCGCTGATCCTGTCGGCCGAGATGATGCTGCGCTACCTGCGCTGGACCGAGGCGGCGGACCTCGTCATGCATGGTGTCGTGCGCACCATCGCCAGCAAGGAACTCACCTTCGACCTCGCGCGCATGCGCAAGGCGATCCGCGCGCCGAAGCACGGCCACGCAAGGAGCCCTGAGGAGGTGAAGCAGGAACTGGAAGAGCTGGTGCCGGGTGCAAGACTCGTGGGCACCTCCGGGTTCGGCGACGCCATCATCCGCCACATGGATGATTGAGTTCGACCCGGCCTGCCGTCGCTGTCCGAGGCTCGCGGCCTTCCTCGACGATGGCAAGGTGCGCCATCCGTCGTATCACTGCGCGCCCGTCGCTCCATTCGGCGATGAACGGCCGCAACTGCTCATCGTCGGCCTGGCGCCGGGCTTCCACGGCGCCAATGCCTCGGGCCGGCCGTTCACCGGCGACTACGCCGGCGTGCTGCTCTACGAGACGCTGCACGCATTCGGCTGGGCCAGCGCACCGCTCTCCGTGTCACGCGACGACGGCTTGCGACTCATCGGCTGCCGCATCACCAACGCAGTCAAGTGCGTGCCGCCGGCGAACAAGCCCACGCCCGCCGAGATCGTGACCTGCAACGCCTTCCTCGCCGCGGAACTGCACGCGCTCGATCCCGCCGCGGTGATCCTCGCACTCGGCGGCATCGCCCACGGCGCCGTCCTGCGTGCCCACGGTCTCAAGGTCTCGGCACACCGCTTCGCCCACGCCGCCGAGCACGTCCTGCCCGACGGCCGGGTGCTGGTCGATTCCTACCACTGCAGCCGGTACAACACGCAGACGAGGAGGCTGACGGCGGAGATGTTTGCGGCGGTGGTGGGCCGGGCGAGCGGGATCGCCCGGAAAGCGGAAAGCGGATAGCGGATAGCGGATAGCGGATAGTGAAGAGCGCTGCGCGCGGTCCGGGTCCGCACTATCCGCTATCCGCTATCCGCTATCCGCTTTCTTCTCCTTTAGACTCTCCTCGTGCCCCCCACGCCCCCCTTCGACCTGCCGACCTTCCTCGCCTCGCTGCCGGCCAAGCCGGGCGTCTACCGCATGCTCGGCGCCGACGACTCCATCCTGTACGTCGGCAAGGCCAGGCACCTCAAGAACCGCGTCGCGAGCTACTTCCACGGCCGGGCGCATGCCGACAAGACCCAGGCATTGCTCGCACAGGTGCGGCGGGTCGAGATCACGGTGACGGCCTCCGAGAACGAGGCGCTGCTGCTCGAGCACAACCTGATCAAGCGCCACCGACCGCGCTACAACGTCCTGCTGAAGGACGACAAGAGCTTCCCGTACATCCACCTCACTGCGCACGAATTCCCGCGGCTCGCGTACTTCCGCGGCACGCGCAAGCTGCCCGGGCGGTTCTTCGGCCCGTACCCGAGTTCGGTGGCGGCGCGCGAGACGCTGCAGCTGCTGCAGAAGCTGTTCCGCATCCGTCCCTGCGAGGACACGTTTTTCGCCAACCGCTCGCGTCCCTGCCTGCAGTACCAGATCGAGCGCTGCTCGGCGCCCTGTGTCGGCTACGTGGAGCGGGAGCGCTACCTGCAGGACGTGGCCGATGCGGTGAAGGTGCTCGAGGGCCGCAATCACGAGGTGATCGCGGACCTCGGCCGGCGCATGGAGGCGGCCGCGGAGCGGCTGCAGTTCGAGGACGCGGCGCGCCTGCGCGACCAGATCGCGATGCTGAAACAAGTCCAGGCCAGCCAGTCGATGACGCGCATCGGCGGGCAGGACATCGACGCGGTCGCGATCGCGGGCGACGGTCCCGATTTCTGCGTGTCCGTGGTGTTCGTGCGCGGCGGGCGCAACCTCGGCAGCACGAACTTCTTCCCGCGGGGCGGCATCGCGGGGCAGGGCGAGGCGCTCGGTGCGTTCCTCGAGCAGTACTACCTCGCGCGCGAGACACCTGACGAGATCATCGCAGGGCACGCCGTCGAGGATGGGGACCTGCTGCAGCAGGCCCTGCAGGAACGGGCAGGGCGTGCCGTGGCGATCCGCACGAGCGTGCGCGGCACGCGTGCGCGCTGGCTCGCGATGGCGCGTACCAATGCGGAGCTCGGCCTGCGCATGAAGGCCGCGAGCCGCGCAGGGCTCGGCGAGCAGTTCGAGGCACTCGGCGAGGCGCTGCAGCTCGAGCATGCGCCGGCGCGCATCGAGTGCTTCGACGTGAGCCACACGATGGGTGAATCCGCGATCGCCTCGTGTGTCGTGATGGGACCCGAGGGCCCGATCAAGAGCGACTATCGCCGCTTCAACCTGCGGGGCCTCACGCCGGGCGACGACTACGCCGGCATGCGCCAGGCCGTGGAGCGTCACTTCACGCGGGTGCTGCGCGGCGAGTCGCCGATGCCGGACGTGCTGCTGATCGATGGCGGGCAGGGGCAGTTGCAGGCGGCGCAGGACGCGCTCGATGCCGTCGGCGCA
Organism: uncultured Gammaproteobacteria bacterium; assembly: GCA_963706535.1. Taxonomy (GTDB): domain Bacteria; phylum Pseudomonadota; class Gammaproteobacteria; order Steroidobacterales; family Steroidobacteraceae; genus RPQJ01. Next base: position 35,548 of record CAVPMU010000004.1, on the reverse strand, counting down.
GCGCCAGCGCTCACGATCGGCGTGGCGAAGGGTGCGGACCGACGAGTGGGGCAGGAGCGCCTGTTCTTGGCCGGTCGGGACACGCCGCTTATACTGCCTGCGGACTCGCCTGCACTGCGCCTCATCCAGCGGGTGCGCGACGAAGCGCATCGCTTCGCGATTGCCGGGCACCGCAAGGCCCGTGACCGCACGCGGCGCGAGTCGCTGCTCGAGGAGATACCGGGGCTCGGCCCGGCCCGCCGCCGCGAGTTGCTGAAGGCGTTTGGCGGCCTGCAGGGCGTGCGGCAGGCGTCGGTCGAGGACCTCGCCAAGGTGCACGGCATCGGGCGGCCGCTGGCCGAGAAGATCTACGAACGGATGAACCCGGGTCCTTAGAAACAAGCCGTGAGCCTCGCCAGCCTCCCCAACATCCTCACGGGCGCCCGCATCGTCGCCGTGCCGCTGGTGGTCGCGCTCTTCTACTGGAGCCATCCCTGGTCGAACCCGCTCGCCGCGATCGTGTTCATCGCCGCGGCGATCACCGATTCGCTCGACGGGTACCTCGCGCGGCGCATGGGCATCACGACGCCGATGGGCGAATTCCTCGATCCGGTGGCCGACAAGCTCATGGTCGCCACTGCGCTCGTCCTGCTGGTGGGCCACGACACGCGGCCGCTCATCGTCATCACCGCGGTGGTGATCATCGGTCGCGAGATCACGGTCTCGGCGCTGCGCGAGTGGATGGCGCACCTCGGCGCGCGGGCCAAGGTGGCCGTGTCCGGAATGGGCAAGGTCAAGACCATCATGCAGATGACGGGTCTCAGCATGATGATGTTCCGCAACGACGTGTTCGGACTGCCGGTCTACGAACTCGGCGTGATCCTGCTGGTCCTGGCTGCCGTCCTGACGCTCTGGTCGATGGCGAGCTACCTGAAAGCGGCCTGGCCGGAGCTGCGTCGCACGCCTGTCCCTTGACAGGGTGGCTTAAGTCTTTGAAAATTCCCGTTCCACGGGGGCCTGGGTCCCGGTGGAACGCCCGCGCGGGAATAGCTCAGTTGGTAGAGCACGACCTTGCCAAGGTCGGGGTCGCGAGTTCGAGTCTCGTTTCCCGCTCCAGTTTCCCAGACGTAACCCCGGGCGACCCCCGGGGTTACGTGCTTCTGAGGCTAGGTGGCAGAGTGGTCATGCAGCGGCCTGCAAAGCCGTGTACGCCGGTTCGATTCCGACCCTAGCCTCCATCACCCCGTCTACCGAAATCCATAAGTGTCTGACCGGCTAGGGGAATCCAGCCGTTTCAGGGACTTATGCACGTCTCTGGACCGTCCTAGACGTTGACGGACAAATACAAGGTGGGGTAACAAAGTGGGGTAACCGGCCTTTTGCCGAAGGAGTTACCCCATGTTGAAGGCCACCGACATCAAGGCCGCCAAGCCCCGCGAGGCCGCCTACAAGCTCTACCACGGCAAGGGAATGTTCCTGCTGGTGACGCCCGATGACCGCCGCTGGTGGCGCTTCCGGTATCGGTTCCAGGGCCGCGAGAAAACCATCTCGCTCGGCGTCTACCCCGAAGTCGGCATCAAGGAAGCGGAGGACCTCCGCGACGATTACCGCCGCGACCTTCGACATGGCATTGATCCGAGCGCCAAGAAACAGGCCGAGCGCAACGCGGACGGCGACACCTTCAAGGCCGTGGCCGAAGAATGGCTCGGCAAGCAAGCGGACCTCTCCGCCGACACCATCGAGCAGTTCCGCGCTCGCCTCACCAGCTACCTTTACCCGAAGATTGGCCACCACAAGGTGGGCAGCGTGGAGCCGTCCGACCTGTTGACGGCATTGCGTTCCGTCGAGAACAAGGGACGCCACGATACCGCCCACCGCTGCAAGAGTCTGGCGGGCCGGATCTTCCGCTACGCCGTCGCCACCGGGCGGGCCAAGCGCGATCCAAGTGCAGACCTGAAAGGCGCCCTCGTTTCAGTCCGCGCAACGCACCACGCGGCCATTACGACGCCGCGCGAGGTGGGGAAGCTCATGCTGGCCATAGAGGGCTACGCGGGCTTCTCGAGCGTCATGGCGGCGCTGCGCCTCGCGCCGCTGGTGTTCGTCCGTCCTGGCGAACTGCGGGGCGCGGAGTGGGCGGAAATCGACCTGAAGGCCGCGGAGTGGCGCATCCCCGCCGAGCGCATGAAGATGGATCAGGCGCACATCGTCCCGCTGTCACGGCAGGCCGCGGCGATCCTCCGCGAACAACACCGGATCACCGGGACGGGGCGCTACGTGTTTCCGTCCGTCCGCACGACCGACAAGCCGATCAGCGAGAACACCATCAACGCTGCGCTCCGGGGAATGGGCTACACGAAAGAGCAGATGACGGGCCACGGATTCAGGACGATGGCGAGCACGCTGCTACACGAGCAAGGCTTCGACTCGGACGTGATCGAGCGGCAGCTCGCGCACACCGAAGGGAACAAGACGAAGGCCGCCTATAACCGCGCGGCGCACCTGCCCGAGCGCAAGAAGATGATGCAGGCGTGGAGCAACTACCTGGACACGCTGCGCAAAACGGCGGCGAAGGGGCAGGGGCGTGGATGAAATCACCGCACTGCCGCTAGACGAGCCAGGCGGCGAACTTTTTGCTGCAATGGCCTACCTGGCCGCGGTCGCCTATCCAGAGAGCACGACGAAGCGCGACCGCGCAATCGAGGCAATGAAAGCAATGATGCTGCGCGCCGCGCGCAGGCATGGCCTCAAGTACGGCAAGCCGCCGATGTTGGCGCAGCAGCAGCACGGCACCCTGCGGCGGCTTGCCAGTCGTCTACAGAAGCGGCTCGCGGCGGCCGAGGCCGCAGCGTGGTTCGTTTTCGGCACCCGAACGCCCGGGCGCGCCGTGAAGCTCGGGCCGGCCGAGATTCAGCGTGCCCGGTTCTTTGTGATGCGGGCAGGCGGGCGCATCGCGGCATCGGCCGACGAAATCCGGCGTACCGGCGGGGGAATACTGGTGGCTACGCACCGCACCGAACTGGGACCGCTGCTCTCGGTCAACCATTGGTCCCGCCGCGAACAAATGGTCGGCGTGGGCGACTTCGAGCGCGATACGTGGCGATCGTCGCGCGCGGTGTTGCACCTGGCATTTGCCTTGCGCGGCATCCGCAGAAACTGGACCGACCCGCGCGGCTTCGGTCTATTCACGCTGCTCGCCAATCCGCAGTGGGTACGTGAGGCGCTGCCGAGTTCGGAACGTTGGCTTGTGCTGCTCGAGCACGCGGCTCAGCGGCACCCGGCACTAGAGACATTCCGGCACCTATCCCGCGTGCGGCTCGTGGCCGCAGTACCGACTGTTGAGATTCCTCCCCCGGGGGGGCTGTAATCCGGTGAGACTATTTGTGACGCCCGTAGATCACGCGGCGTCCAAACCGGGCCGGACGCTGCAAAGGTGGCGTCCATGTCCGATCGAATCGTCAGTCTCACTCCGCTGCGGCTCGAGGTTCCCGAAGCCGCTGAGGCGCTGCGAATCAGCCGCGCCACGCTCTACAAGCGCATCCAGTCCGGCGCGATCGCTGCGCAGAAGGACGGCAAGCGCACGTTCGTAACCGCCGCAGAACTCGCGCGGTATGTCGAGCGCTGCTCCACGTCGGACCGCGGCACCGCGGCCGCCTAACCCATGCCTCGCGCCCTGCACCAAGGCAAGAAAAAAGCCTCGGGCCGGGACACGACGCGAGGCTTAAAGGAATCAAGCGATGAGCAGATTACTACAGTTTCCGTCGAGGCCGAAGGCTGCGCGTAGCGGCGGAGCTGCGCCGCGCAAAGCCCGCGGCCCCGGCAAACGCCGCTGCGCCCGCTGCCAGCGATGGCACCGACCACTATCCGAGAGTGTGAAATTCTGCGGCGCGTGCTCGGCCAGGATGCTGGCGCAGGTATCCATGCGCGGGCTGTGGCGATGAATACCGGGAAAACTTTTCCCGAAAAGAAGCGCGGCCGACCGCGTTCGCGCCTTGTCGAAATTGCCGCGAGCCTCTGGCCCGACGTGACGACGAGGCGCAGTCACCGGAACAAAGCGAGCATGGTCCGGGCCACCGGAATCTTGCGCGAAGCGGACCCTGAGTTGTGGCGCTACTTCTGCGACGGCGCGCGCGTGAAGCTCACAACCATGTACGAACTTGGCCGCATCCGGCACCCGCAGGACGTAATCGACGCGGCGCGAGCCATTCGCGCAGAAAAATTCGACTACACAGAGGCGCGGGCGCTCTGTCGCATGATCCGGCGCGACGAGGTGCGGCCGTGAACTTGTCGGCGGCAGAAGCGGCGCGCGACCAAGAGCGAATAAACGATGAGTACTTCCGGCGTTCGCGCGAGGAGTACGAAGGGAGCACGCAGCAAAAACGCGATGAGCAGCGGATCAAGCAGACGCAGGACAAGCTCGACGCGAGAATCGACGCGAAATGGTCGGCCGAGCCGCTCGACTTTCTGCGACAGACCGTTGCGCCTGGATTCCACGCGGACGAGGTGCCGGATGAGTTAGGCCAGTACGCGACCGAATGGGCGGCGGCGGCCGGGTTCGATCCGTCCGGTGTCATCGTGGCGACCGTGGGCGCGGCAGCGGCGGTGCTCTCCGACGGGCTGCGCCTCGAGGTGAACCGGGCGAGCGAATACTTCGAGAGTCCGCGACTATGGGTGCTGCTCGTCGGGCCGCCCGGCGTTGCAAAGACGCCGAGCCTGGGCGCGGCCACCGGGCCGATTAAGAGCATGCACCGCGAGCTGCTCGAGGAATGGCAGCGCGAGTGCGTCCGGCTGCGGAAGGCCAGCGAAGGAACCGGCGAGGCACCCAAACTGCCCGCGCGGCCGGCGCTCTACACAGCCGACGCGACAACCGAGGCACTCGCCGAAACTCTCGCGGGCAACCCTCGCGGGCTGCTGTTTCTCAATGAGGAATTCGAGTCCTGGCTCGGGTCGCACGATGCCTACCGCTCGGGCGGTTCAAAGGATCGCGGCGAATGGCTGCGGGCATATGACGGTGGGCCGCATCAAGTGGACCGCATCAAGCGCGGCTGTTTTTTCGTGCCGAACTGGGGCCTTTCGATCCTGAGCGCCACGACGCCGAGCGCGCTACAGAAACTCGCACGCAAGCTGCCGGCTGACGGGCTGCTGCAACGGTTCCTGCCGGTGCTCGTGCAGTCGAGCCAAGAGGCCGACCCGCTGGCGGACGTTTCCCTTTTGGCGCGGGAGTATCACAACACCTTGCACCGGCTCTGGCACTACGGGCCGGATACGGGCGTGCGCGTGGTGAAGATGACGCACGAGGCCGCCGACCTGCTGCGGGCCGAGCGGGAGCGGCTGCGATCCCTCGCGCTCGCAGTGCAAGTCTACGGCGACGGATTCGCGGGCCACGTTGCCAAGCATGCGGCGATGCTGGCGCGGGTCGCACTGGTGTTCCACGCCGTCACCGGACGCGAGCACCCGGCCGATCGACCGCTCGAGGCCGATGCGGTGCGCCTTGCCTCGCGGTTCGTACACAAGGCTTTCAGGCACGCGCAGGCGCTCTATGGCGACGTGCTCGGGGGCGAAGGTGCGGTATCCCTCGCGCGTGCCGTGGCGGCCGTCCTATTGGCTGACAAGCGGCAGGAAATCACCCGGCGCGAACTCACGCACTCCTGCCACGCATGGCGCAAGGCTGACGACGACCGGCAGCGCGACGAGGCCATGCGGTTCCTGGTGGACGTGGGCTGGCTTCACGAGGAGCACGGTGAGTACATCAAGCCGCACGTCACCCGCTGGAGCATTAACCCCGCAGTGCATGACCGATTCGCCGAGCACGGCGAGCAGCACCGGCAGCGACGGCGCGAGGTGCTCGACGCCATCAAGAGGGCGAGCCGTGAGCAGTGAGCCTGGATTGTTGGGATTGTTACATCGCGGGCGCGAGTGGAGAGGCGATATCAACCCTCTCTTACTCTTATCTCCCGGTGCTTTCCCAGAACCCACTCACGCGGGCAAGACAACTTTCCCAACATTTGCGTCACGGCGGCAGCGGGCGCCAACGCTTCAGGTATCAAGCGACGATTCGGGCCGTTCACTCATGCGAAGCGGAGTCCGCATTTCCCGCTCGACCTTGGCCGAGGAGGACCCGTTGCGAATCGTTCGCGTTTAGGTTCTCCGGACGGCAAGGCCCTGATCGGGGTATGCGAGGCATGAGGTATCCCCTGAGACAACCTATGGATAGGTTCCTTCCCATAGAGGCCATCTATGCAGATTCACGCACTTAATCAGCGGCTCGCAGCGGAAATGGTCGGCGTGACGGCGCGTACCCTGCGCGACTGGTCCGCTGCACCCAGAAACGACGACGGCACGTATGACGGGCCGGCGCTCGTGGCCTGGCGCATCGAACAACTGACGCAGCCCGAGCTCAACGACCAGCGCCAGCGCCTCGCGGCGGCGCAGGCCGAAAAGGTTGAGCACGAGAACGCGGTGCGCCGCGGTGAGCTCGCCGACATGCGCCAGGTCGAACGCTACTGGTCCGGCTGCATCGCGAATGCGCGAGCGCGGCTCCTGAAGCTGCCGACCGACATCGCCGCCAGTGTCACGCACGAGCACCGCGCGGCGGTTCAAGAGGCGGCACGCCGGGCCGTTCACGACGCGTTGACCGAGCTCTCCAACTACCGCGCGGACGAAATCACATGACCATCATGAACGTCATCATCACCGAGGGCCGCGCCGCACTCATCGCCGATACCGCGATCGCGGCCCCTGGCGACGTGGGCATCACGAGCAAGTCACTCGCGTTGCCGCACCTGAGCCTGATTTGCGGCGCCGCGGGTTCGCTCGCCGTCTGGCTCGACCTACTGCGACTTCTGCTCGGCGGAATGCCGGTCGGGACGACGGCTGCCGACTTGGCCGCCACGTTGCCGGAGTTTTTGCGCGACTCGTGGCAGCGGACGCAACGGGCGCCGACATCCATCGTCATGGCGGGCGTGGGGGACGACGGCGATATAGAGGCGTCGATATTCAGCAGTCCGCACTTCGCACCGCAGCGACTCGCGCCGGGCGTCTGGCTACAACCTGGAATTCTCGAAGACGCCACGACCGAGCCGCCGCCGCCCAGCGTCTCGGCGTCGCGGTTCGATGATACCGGCGAGCCGGCCGTGCTCGCGCCACCGCGGCCGTGGGTGCACGATTTTTCGCAATCGCTCGAAATTTGCCTGGCCGCCGTTCGGCAGCAGCGCGCGCAGCGCCGCACGACGTCCGGCGGCAGTCTCGAATTGGTCTCGGTTGCGTCGCACGGCATATCCGCGTGGCGGCTTGAGGACAATCTCGACCTGGTGGCACCGGCATGAACCCGATCTGCCGACATCGGTGTCACAAGTTTTTTTCCCTAACGTTCGAGGAGTAGTAATGATGAACGCCACCCAAATCGCCGAAGCCTTGCGCAACAATCCGAACGCCGAAGAAACCCATCGCCTCGTTCTCGCCTGTGAACACCGCCGCCAAGCGATCCGAGCGCGGATCGCGAGTATCGCGATGCCGGCATCAGCGGCTTTTGCGGTCCCGCCCGAGCGCGCGGCGGCCCATCGTCGCGGTCTTGATGCCGTTGCGCGGCTCGACGCCGAAATCGAGGAGCTGAATCGCGAATTCGCGTACTGCGACACTCTCGAACGGCTGGCGAACGACCACGCCGAAACCTCTCGGCAGGCCGCCGTCCGGGCCGCCGCACCGAAAGCGCGCAAGCAACTCGCGACTGTGTGCGCGCGGGTGCGAAAGGCTCTCGCGGAACTTGACGCTGCGGTCGAAGCGGTTGGAACAACCATCGCGCCAATCGCTGCGTTTTCCGAACTGCCGGGTGAAAAGTTCATGCTCACCGACGACGAGGCGGCCTCGCTGATCGAGCTTCGCGAAGAAGTTTGGAAGGTGCGAAACCTGCCGGCGCTCCGGCCGCACGGATCGCCTGACGATCTTCGCGTGAATTACCCGCGGTGCTTTGAGTTGATGTTCGAATTCAGGGGCAGCGGCGGGGCGGCGCGCCTGATCGAGCGCGGTCCGCCCCGGCGCATCGACCTGCATGAGGTTGGCGAGCCGACATATGTCCGTTTCGGTTGATTCAGCGCCCGCCGGATTAGCCAGCGAGTGCCGGCTCATAGACAAAACCCTGGCAGCGCGTGGGCCGTCGCCGTTTCTCCCGGCGGCCGCGCGCGCACTTTTCGGAGTCACCGCGAGGACCATACATGACGACCAGCACCACGCTTCCGCCATCGATCCCATGCGGTCGGGGCTTCATACCAACGAGCAGCGCCACGCGGGAGCAGGTATCGGCGTTCGCGCTCTCACTGCTCGCGATGATCGAGGAACTCACGCGCGATCTCGCCGCGCCGACGGACGACACCGATATCGAGGGCCTGCGCTCGAAACGGCGTGCGGCCAGCGAGATGTTCGATGCCGCGACCGCGGCCCTCGAGCTGTGGCTGCCCGACGATCCCCCGGCGCGGACCTTCGCCGAAGTGGCCGCGCGTCACGCGGAAACGCCCCTGGCTTCGGGGCGGATGACATGAGCGACCCTCGCGCCGAGCTCGAGGCGATCCGCACCTGCGCCGGCATCGCCGAGGCCGCAAGGCAGGCCGCCGAACTCCGCGGCGACTGGCAGGCCGTCCGCGAACACGAACTCGAGCTCTCCCGCCTGCACTCGCGGGCGCGCGACCTCGAGCGGCAGCAAGTCGCGTGACGATACTGAACTTTGCCTTCGACGGTCAGCAGGCGCTCTTCGTCACGGACGAACTCGGCGCCGAGGAGCACCCCGCCTGCATCAAGGCCGGCCGGCACGTGGCGGACTGCCGGTGCGTGGTCGGTCGCCGCTCGAAGGTGCTCGTGCTGCCTCACCTGAGAGGCATGGCCGGCTTTTCCGGCGAGTCGGCCCTTATGGATCTGGTGTACACACAGTTTGGCACGCGCACGCCGGAGAACTGGGCCATCGATGACATGTTGGTCGAACTCAGCGTCTCGCTGCGGCTCTGGCAAGATCGTTACCGAAGCGAGGCCGATAACCTCGCGCTCGTCTGCCACTGTCACGCCGATGGTCGCGTCGCGGCCTGGGCGCTCGCGGGTCCAAAGTTCAACGTCACGCCGCTCGAGGCGGGACTCTACCTTTTGCCAGCCGTCGAGATTGATTTGGCCCCGACAACGATTGCATGGCCACAGCTCGAGGCGGCAATCGTCGGCGCCGTGTCCCGCCAGAGTGTCCTGTCCGACATCCTGAGCGGTGGCCACCTGAATTTTACTCACCTGAATTCCAGCGGTTTCACAGTGCGCTGGAGTGACGAGACTTTGCCGCGCAACCTCGGAGGTATCCCATGACCGGTGTCGTTAAAGTCGTCGGCGGCCTGGCCGTCAGCCTTGTTGGTTTTTTGACCTACAACCCGGCGCTCATCAAGGCTGGCTATTACCTCGCTGCGGCGGGCATCGTGGACGAAGTCGCCAAGCTCTTCCTGCCGAAGCCGCCGAAGATGGAGATGCGGCAGGATGTCGAGTATGTCGGCACGGTCGAGCCGCGACGGATCTTCTACGGCGCGCGGCGGGTCGGGGCGCGAGCCGAGTCCTTCGAGCGGCCGGCATCGTGAGTCCGACGCAGCGATCCCTGGCGCATCTGCGTGGCCTCGGCTACGTGGCGGAAGTCGTGGAAAAGTGGATACCCGGCGCGAACATTCGCCGCGACCTTTTCGGATTCATCGACATCGTCGCGATTCGCGAGAACGAGGTATTGGGCGTGCAGTCCACCTCGGGCGGCAACGTGGCATCGCGGGTCGCGAAGATCTCCGAGGCCGAGCACGTCGGCGCGGTGCGCAAGGCCGGCATCAAAATTTTCGTTCACGGCTGGCGCAAGGGCGCGAACGGCAAGTGGACGCTGAGGGAAATCGATTGTTCGTGATTCGCGGGCCGCGCGGACTGCACCGGATCAAAGTCGCGGATCGGAGACTTTGATAGTCGTGACCCGCACCTGCGCGGGCCGCACTCGACTGTCCAATTTGGACAGTTCACCTGCGTCTCGTGACCCGCTCCCGCGTGGGCTGCACGTCGCGTTCGGAATTTCCGAACGCCCCACAAGCTCGTGATCCGCACCCGCGTGGGCTGCACCGCAAATCTGAAAGCGCCGATCAGCGCTTTCAAATGGCCGACGCCGATTTAAAAAGCGCGGAGCGGGGCCTTTTAAATCTACCCGCCGCGACGGATGGCGCGAAGTTCGATGCCGTCATCGAATACGCGCAGCACCTCGAAAGCGTCCGGCAGAAACCTCTGCGTGGACCAGAGGTAGACCGTCGCCTGCTCGGCGAGAGGCAACTCGATCGCCTTGATCTCGTCGATCGACATGGTTGGGTAGTGCATGCCTACCTGACCGGGGCGCACGTCGCGCTCGATAATCTTCATCGGCCACGGCGGGTCGATTACGACAGTTCGGTATTGACCTGCAGGAAACGGTATGGCTGCCGCCTCACGCCGCAGCGCATCGTTACGCGCGACGACCTCGGCCGTCTTCCGCTGCCGCAGTCGCTTGGCGGTTTCGATGATTTCCCTCTCACCCCGCGCGACAATCTCGGACTGCACCGGCATCGGCAGTTGTGCGACATCGGCGGCGGCGCTCACGCTGACCCGGCCGGACTCGACCGCGCCTATCAGTTCGTCCGAGCCGTGGTCCAGGACTTCGCGGGCGCGCTGTACGGAGCGCGTCCCGACATTCAGCAACTGTGCAGCGCCTTCTTGCGTGGTCGAAGATCCGCCAATTGGCGTATCTGAACGCACTCCCTTGGGTAGGGTCGCAATCTTCGCCGCCACCAACGACCGCTGCGACTCGTCTAGGTGCCGCCTGTGCAGATTGAGCGAGACGACCCAGCCCAGCGGATCGTCACCGTGATACTCGATCGTCCTCGGTTCGACGCCCGCGGCTTCGCACGCGCGCCAGCTCAATCTCGCGAGGCGACACCTCGATCGTGCGCAGAAGCGAACCCTGATCGCGCAGCAACTACGAGAGACGCCGCAGCTTAGCAACCGACAGATCGCCAGCGACCTTGGCTGCGACGATAAGACGGTGGCCGCCGTCCGGGAAGAGTTGGTATCAACTGCGGAAATTCCGCAGTTGGAAAAGACCGTCGTGATCCGCGCCCGCGTGGGCTTCACCCTTCCAGACGCAATGGGAGCGCCGTAGCGACGCGCAGGCCGATACCGCGGCGCTGGTGCGCTGGCGCCGGGGATCGTGCGAGGGCGGCGAAGCGGTAAGGGTACGGCTCGACATCCTCCCTCACCTCGAGGCGGAGGCGAGGGAGCGTGAAGCGCGTGGGAGACCACCGAAAGGTACGGAAAGAATTCCGGACGTTTCTGCTGGTGAGTCCCGCGACCAAGCCGCCGAGTTGGTCGGCGCGTTGTGCTGATGACGTGCTGATGCCGGCGGCTTTGAGGGTGGCGGCCTTGTACTTCCCACCGCTGGGAAGCACTTGTCCGCGACCATTGCCTTTGCCTGTTTCCAGCTCCGCGCTTATCTCGCCGATGCGGGTGATCGCGCGCAGCTTGATCTCGGCTACCCCAGCCTCGCTCGCGGCCGCTGTCAGGCGCTCGGCTTCCTCGGCTACCCTTGCGTCCCTCGCGGCCTGCTCGGCTCTGGCGGCCTCCTGCGCGGTCCTGCGATGCTCGTGGTGGCGCGTCAACGTCTCCCGGCTGCGTTTCAACTCTACGCCGTGGGGTTGTACGATAGTGCGGTTCCCGCATGTCTCCCAAGAGGCCGCGGGGAGGGGTGGGGTGACTGGTGGGGTAACTGGCAAACGTGCTGCGCCGCAATGCGCAAAACAAGGCATTTCGAGTTGGTTTCGATTCCGACCCTAGCCTCCATTCGACACCTCCGCATCCTCCTTAAGACTGTTTTCGGCCCCCGCAAGGACGGACTTGCGGCATGTCCGAGGGGCACTCCGACGGTTCGACGGACCCCCTGCCGCCGTTACGACGCAGATCGCGCGATCACTGATCGCACCTCGAAAGGTCTAGCATGGCGCAAGGGTATTGAAATGCAGGAAATGGACACCGGGGATCTCGAGTACGTGGGTTTCTGGCCGCGAGTCGGAGCTTCACTGATCGATACGTTGCTGCTGTTGTTGATCTGCGTGCCACTCGTGACCTGGGTCTACGGTTGGCGATACTGGACATCCGATGCGCTCTTCCAGGGTCCAGTGGATTTACTGATCAACTGGGTCTTGCCGGCGATTGCAGTCGTGCTGTTCTGGGTCTACCGCCAGGCCACGCCCGGGAAAATCGCGATTTCCGCGCGCATCGTCGACGCGGAAACTGGCGACGTACCGAGCACCGGGCAGTTCGTCGGTCGGTATTTCGGCTATTACGTTTCAATCATCCCGCTGTTTCTCGGGATCATCTGGGTCGCGTTCGATCCCCGCAAGCAGGGGTGGCACGACAAGCTGGCGGGAACCGTGGTCGTGCGTCCGAGGAATCGAGGGCCGGTGCCGGTAAGGTTCGGCATCGAGTCGAGCGGTCGCGACAAGTGAGGGGGTTGGGCAGGGGGAGCGGCCAGGCTCGTCGACCCAACGCAGGGCGTTGTTGGCGTATGCTCGTTTCCCGATGAGCAGGCCCGGGCTGATCTACTTCGATGCCCCCGTGAGTCGCGGGGAGGAGTGCCGTCTCGCCCTGCACCTTGCGGGCGTCGCCTTCGACGACGTGCGCATCAGGTCGGCCGACTGGCCGGCGATGAAGGAGCAGATGCCGTATGGCGGCCTGCCGGTGCTCGAGATGCCAGGAGGCCCGGCAATCGCACACTCGAACGCCATCCTCGTCCTGATCGGCCGCCGCCATGGATTGCACCCCGTCGACGATGTGGAGGCGACCCGTCACGAAGGGATGATGCAGCACGTCGAGGACCTGCGCGCCAAGGTGTCACCAACGCTGCGTTTGGTGGACGCCGAGAAGAAAGCCGCACGCGAGGCCCTGGTTGCAGGCTTCCTGCCGGCGTGGGCCACGGCCGCGGAGAAGAATATCCCCGCCGGTCCCTTTTTCGGCGGCGCGAAGATCCACCCAGGCATCAAGTCCTGGTACACGAGGGCTTGACGCACGCCGCTGGGAAGACGCGATGACAACACCATGACGTCGCGCGAGCCGGCGGATCCGAAGTTGATCGACGAGATGTACGGACTCGAGCCGGTGATCGAGCCGGGGGCAGATGAGTCGGCCGGGCTCGCGGAATTCGTGACCGTGCAGTGCCCGTACTGCGGGGAGGCGTTCGAGACCGCGGTGGACCTGTCGGCGGGGTCGTTCCAGCACGTGGCCGACTGTCACGTGTGTTGCCAGCCGATCGATCTCGTGGGCGAGGTGGATGAAGGCGGGCGCCTCGTGGAGTTCACGGCGAGTCGGTCGGGGTGAGCGTGGGTTCGGACGGGCCGGGGCATGCACGTTGAGGAATTTCCGCCGGTGGCCGAGCCACGGGCACGGGTTCTGGTGCTCGGCTCGCTGCCGGGGCCGGTATTGCTGCGTGAGCGGCAGTACTACGCCCAGCCGCGCAACGCGTTCTGGCCCATCATGGGCGAGTTGTTCGGCGCGTCGCCGGAGTGGTCCTGCGAGCAGCGCCTCGAGATCCTGCGGCGGCACCACTTGGCACTGTGGGATGTGTGCGCATCGGCGCATCGGGCAGGCGCGCTCGATGCGTCGATCCGTCGCGCGTCGGTGGTGCCGAACGACTTTGCCGGTTTCCTGGCATCGCATCCCGACCTTCGATTGATCTGCTTCAACGGTCAGATGGCGGCGGACCTCTATCAGCGGCTCGTGCTGCCGAAGGTCGCAGAGTCGTTGCGGGTGATCCGGCGGGAGGCGATCTTGGCGTCTGCAACCGGGTCCAACCCATCGCTCGAGCATCGCGCCCACTCCCACTCGCCGGCCGTGAGCGCCGACCAGCTAGACCCATGCGGCGCGGCGATCGTGTGGACCGCGGCTCCGTCCCGGGCAGAGTAGTAGATCAACCGGTCCAGGTTCGGTGCGTATTCGAGCGCAGCGCATTCGGCGATGCGCGGCCGCGTGCCGCCCGAGCGCAGCGGTGCCGCCGGTGCCGCGGGGTCCGACGGATTGATCGCAAACAGGCCGTCGCGTGCATGGACCAGCACGACGATCAGGTCCCGTATCGGATCAATCTGCATCGCGTTGTGGTTGGCCACGCCCGGGAACTTGTTTGGATGCAGCGGACCCCATTGGCCAAACGTGCCATCGGCATTCGCACTGTCCGGGCAGTAGCCGACAAAGGCGTTTCCGCCCCCATCGTCACCGGAATGGCCCCACAGAAAACGCCGGGACGCATCCCAGGTCGTGAAGCCTCCTGAATTGAGAATGGCCGAGGCGTTGAACGGGCCGCGCCGCCACTGACGGCGATCGAGGTTGAACAGGTGCGGCACGGCAACGGCCTTGACGTTCGGACCCAACTCGCTGTTGCCCTTCAGGATGATGTAGTCGTTGCCGATCGGGTCGTACTGAACGTAGCCGTAGGTGTGCGGCGGCAGCGGCGAGCCGTCCGGATATTCTGCATTCGGATAGAACGCGCCCGCCCCGTATTGCGCGGCGCTGCCATCGATGAACCCGTCTGAGATTCTCCGCCACTCGCGCGTGGCGAGATCAAGAGCGTGCACGTCGGAGCCGAAATAGTCGTCGTGGCCGCCGCCAAAGACGATCAAGGAACCGGAGTCACCAAATCGTGTCGCGAACACAGCGCCGTTCCAAGCTTCGGTTATTGCCGAGAAGCCGACGCGGCCGCTCCAGGGGGCCAGGACGTAGCGTCCGGCCAGCCGCCGCAGGATGGCACGAGGTCGTAGAGCGGGATTGAGGGCCGGGTCGCAGGCATCGCACTGAGCCATGCGGGCCCCGTGGATGCACCGCGTTGTACTGATCGGCCGCACATCGGCCCGACATTACTGGAAAGTCTCGGTCATGTGGTCGGACGCCTGGGAGCGCGGCCGGCCCGCGACGGACGCGGTCGCTGCGCGTACCATGGCGATCACCAACCGCCGCTGGCGATGACGGAGCACCCGATGGCCGATCTGCCCCAACTCTATCTCACGCAGGATGACGTAGACCGACTCCTCAGGCTGGTCGAAACGCAACCTGGCAAGGGCCTCGAGAAGCTGGAAAGTGAGCTGGTGCGCGCGAACGTAGTGCCGCGTGAGGAAATGCCCGGAGACGTCGTCACCATGAACTCCCGCGTGGTCTTCGAAAACGAGACCACGGGCGAGCGGCGCGAGGTCACGCTCGTGTATCCAGGAAACGCCGATATCGGCGCGGGCAGGATCTCGGTCCTGGTTCCGATAGGAACGGCGCTCCTCGGGCTGCGCGTGGGCCAGTCGATCGACTGGGAACTGCCTGGCGGGGAGAAACAGCGTTACCGCATCGTGGACGTTCCGTTCCAGCCGGAAGCCGCGGGCGAGGCGGGCTAGGGCAGTCGGTCGTCAGCGGACTGCAACTGTGTCAAGCAGCGTCCCAGGCCGCGTCGCGTCGTTGTAGAGCACCTGCGGTCCCTCGCCCGTGACGACGTCGGGGAGCCCGTCCCCGTCGAGGTCCGCCACGGCGATGAACTCCGCGAGGTCGCCGCTGTCGTAGCGGCCGCCGCGCACGAAATGACCGGGCTGCGCAGGATCCTGCAGGTATAGCTGGACGACCGACTCGTAGTCGTTCACCAGTCCGGAGACCATTGTGCCCACGGCAAGGTCGGGACGGTCGTCGCCGTCGAGGTCGGCGACGGCGACCTGCCTCGGCTTCTGGCCCGCCGCGAGCTTGATCGCAGGAAGGAACGTTCCGGGCAGGTTCGCATCCTGCAGGCCCAGGTAGAGACCGACGCGGTCGGCATCCTCGGACGTGGATGCATGCAGGAGGTCGACGCGTCCATCGCCGCCCGGCACGTAGCTGTTCAGTGCGACCGCCAGGTCATTGCGGCCGTCGCCGTCGAGGTCGGCCGCGACTGCCTGGTAGGGCGCACGCGGCGTGGCGTGGCTGCGCGCGGCGAGGAAACGGCCGCGGCGCGACGGATCCTGTGGCAGCAGCCAGACCTGGTCACTGGAGGGTGCAGCGGCGATGAGGTCCGGCACGCCGTCCGTGGTCAGGTCGGCTGCGGTGAGGTCCCAGGGCTCCCCGCCGATGTCGTAGATCGCCGCGGCCTGGAAGCTGCGCGGACCGGACGCATCGTGCAAATAGACGCGTACGCTTCCGGCGTGTGGCGGCGGTCCGTCGAGCAATCTATTGGCGACAGCGACATCCACGCGGCCGTCGCCATCGAGAGGTCGGTGGCGACGACGCCGGTCTGCATGTCGATGGGCGGGAGGTCGTCGGTCCCGTCACTGCCGCCGCCGCAGGCCCCCAGCACCAGCATTGCCGCGAACGGGGCTAGCGCGATGGAGTCTAGAAAACCAACGCGACGCATGTCGGTCGGCTCCTTGCGCCAATCCCACTATCGGCGCGATGCCTGACTTCGGCAATAGCGGCGAACGAAACCGCGGGCGCTGTCGGTATGATGAGAAATTGTCTCGATTGCGCGCGCATTCATGACCCAGGGGCCGACACCCGCCATTCTCCTCGCCGTACTCGGCGCGGTGCTGTTCTCCGCGAAGGCGATCCTGGTGAAGCTCTGCTACCAGTACGGGGCGGACGCGGAGACCGTGCTCGCGCTGCGCATGGTCTTCTCGCTGCCGTTCTTCTGGGGCGCCGTGTGGTGGTACACGGCCGCCCGCAACCCGGCGCCCGTGCAGCGCAAGAACCTGCTCACCATGCTCGCGCTGGGGTTCATCGGCTACTACCTGTCGAGCTACCTCGACTTCCTCGGGCTGCAGTACATCACGGTCGGCCTCGAGCGGATCATCCTGTACCTGAATCCGACGCTCGTGCTGGTGATCTCGGCCGTCGCGCTCGGCAAGCGCATCGACGCGCGGCAGTGGGTGGCCATGGCGATTGCCTACGCGGGCGTGGCGCTCGTCTTCCTGCACGACGTGCGCATCGACGGGCAGCGCACTTTCCTCGGCGGCAGCCTCGTGTTCATGTGCGCCGTCACCTATGCGATCTACCTGATCTTCGCCGGCGAGATCGTGAAGCGCGTCGGCAGCATTCGCGTGGTCGCCTACGCGAGTGCCTCGTCGACTTTCTTCTGCGTCGTGCAGGCCCTGATCGTCAATCCGCAGGGGCTCGTGACCCAGGGCCTGGAGGTCTATGCGCTCAGCCTGCTGAACGCGAGCCTGTGCACGTTCGCGCCGATGCTGCTGATCATGGCGGCGGTGAACCGGATCGGGCCGGCGCTGACCGCGCAGGCGGGTGTCGTCGGCCCAGTCGCGACGGTGTTCCTCGGCTGGTATTACCTCGGCGAAAGGATCAGCGTGCTGCAGGTCGTCGGCGTGATCGTGGTGCTGGTCAGCATGGGGGTGCTGCTGACCGTGGCACGGACTTCGCCACCGCCCGTGCAGGTGGCGGAATAGTCTTTGCCTTACACTTGCCGCGAGCCGCATCGTGGCCCC
Source organism: uncultured Gammaproteobacteria bacterium (assembly GCA_963706535.1). Taxonomy (GTDB): domain Bacteria; phylum Pseudomonadota; class Gammaproteobacteria; order Steroidobacterales; family Steroidobacteraceae; genus RPQJ01. The sequence continues at coordinate 18,074 of CAVPMU010000004.1, read as the reverse complement.
GGTGGCGGAACTGGTAGACGCTACGGACTTAAAATCCGTTATCCGCAAGGATGTACAGGTTCGACTCCTGTCCGGGGCACCAAGCCTATATTTCCCGGCAAATACAGCGTTTCGCAAGATTCAACGCGACGCCGCACGGGATACGGCAATGGTCAAAAAATGAGCAGCAAATCGCCTCTGGTCACACTCTGGTTGCACTGCGGTCCGTTTTGGCGCTAAATATGCGCAATCGCGCAGTGTGCGTGCGTTGAAACAAATCGGCCCCGAACGGGACGGCAATCCCGAACGAGGCCTGACCACCACCAGCAACAGGGGCGCTGACGATGGCTACCATCCATTCTAGGAAACGCGGCGGCCGGAAGGTATGGCTGGCGCAAGTTCGGCTGAAGGGCTTCGACCCGGTCTCCCGGCAGTTTGACGACAAGGCGGCAGCCGCAGCCTGGGCCGAAGAGGAAGAGCGCAGCCTGCGCAAGCTGCGCGACCGCGGTCCGGTTGTCCCGGAGATCGCCAGTATCACACTGGCCGACCTGATTGACCGTTACCTGCGCGACCCCAACACGGCGGCACTCGACAGCTACGCCGACACCGAGCGACTGCTTGGCTACTGGCGCGGCCGCTACGGCACGACGCGGCTGCGCGCCTTCGGGCCTGCTCACGTCATCGACGGTCGCGATGCACTGCTCGCGAAGGGGCGCAAGCCGGCCACCGTCAACCGCTACGTGTCCTGGCTGCGGCGCGCGTGGAATTGGGGGCGCGGCACGGCGGGACTGGTCGATAGCGCCGCCGCGTGGCCGCCGGGGCTGCTGCTCACCGAGAACAACACGCGGTCGCGGTTCCTCTCGGATGACGAACTCGCCGTGCTGCTCGCGTCCGCGCGCAAGCTCTACCCGATCATGCACGCCGCGATCCTCGTCAGTCTCGCGACCGGCATCCGCCAGGGCGAACTGCTGCGGCTCGAGTGGCGGGACGTGCGCAAGGACTCGCTCACCATCCGCGAGACGAAGACCGACACGCCGCGCAGTGTGTACCTCCCCGGCGTCGCCGCCGCGCGGCTCCGCGAACTGAAAGAGGCGCCGATCGTCGGCACGGCCGTCATCGCTGACGACGCCGGCCAGCGCTTCACGCTCGGCGACCTGCTCTATCGTTGGCGACGCATCCGCGACGATGCGGGGCTCGAGAATTTCCGCTGGCACGACCTGCGGCACAGTTGCGCGTCCTTCCTCGCGCAGAACGGCGCCAGCCTGCTCGAGATTGGGCAGGTACTCGGCCATAAGTCACCGGCCACGACCGCGAGATATGCTCACTTGGTCGCAGGGAAGGCCGTCACCGGGCACAGCAAGCTTGATGCGAAGTTGAAGGGTGCAACGTGAGCACTCGCCGAGCGGAAATCGAGGGCGAGCTACGGCAGGCGCTCGAAGCGGTCGCGCGGGGCGACAACACCGGACTTCTGGCGTGCGCCAGGTTGCTGCTCATATGGCTTCGACACGATCAGTCCGAGTGGGCGCGGGACGCCGCGATGCAGGTAGCAATGAGACTCGCCACAATCGAGCGGGACTGGCGGGTGGGGGAGATCCGTCACGTCGACGAGGGCCTGGGCTGGAAGCGTCCGAGGAAATGGGACCAAGCCGCCGCACGTCGTCGCCACCGGATGCAGTGGATCATCTACAACGATGTCGGCCGGGCGCTCGAGCGCGGCGCGATCACGCCGGACGTGTTCGAGGATGTCGCGGACCTTCGGCGCAAGGAAGAACGCCGGCTCTCACCGTCTCAAGTGCAGAAGTGGTTCTACGAGATGGAGTCCATCCACGGTAGATACCCGACTGCCGCGCGGGCGCGTTCGCAGAAATCACTGCGGAACATTGACAAGAAAAAGACGCGCAGGTGAGTACAAATACGTGCAAGCCAACAGGAGGCCTGCACGTATGTCCCGCACCAAGTCCCCAATCCCGCACTCTTGGTCAATCAACGATTGGCCGCAAGGTGTGCATCCCGGTAATTCGGCCCGGGGGCGCTACCTGATCCGCACGAACAAGTGCGACCTGCTCGCCGCGGGCGCACTGGCTCGCGTCGGCCGCGAACTCGTCGTGCTCGGCGACCGCTACACGCGCTGGCTCGAGCGGCAGGCGTCGCGCGTGCCGGAATTCGAGATCGCGCCGAACCGCGAGCGGGATTCCGCGGCCGCCTAATGCCCTACTGGCTCCTGATCCACGGCCGCGAGCGCGCGTTGTACGTGCGTGGTGCCGAATCTGGCGTGCCGCTATTCACGCGGCAGACAGAACTGGCACTGCGGTTCGACAGCGCCGACCGAGCGCGCAAGTGGATCGGCGCGAACACCGTTACGGCGTTCGGCGAGCTCGCGCTGCTGCGTGAAATCCCAAGTAAGAAAAACGCCGCTGCGGCTGGCAGGCCGGGCGGCGTCAATTCGTCAACGTCAAAGGAATACCGAGATGTCGATTTTGCGATTCCCGAGAGCGAACCGCAAGCCTCCTGAGCGCTGCTGCGCCGGCTGCGGCGAGCGGCTTCGACCCGAGCAACCCGAGGCGCACCGGCACTGCCGGCGCTGCTGGAGCTTCGCCAGCTATCGCCGCGCGGTGCTCGCGTTCCTCGAAGCGGCGAGGTCGCGGCCATGATTACCGCGCCAATTGGCGAGAAAAAGCGCGGCCGCCCGCGACTAGATCAGACTCGGCGGGAAATTGTGCGCCAATTGGCGACGGCGCTAGCGATCTCCCCGCGTTCCATTGAACGAGCGCAGCGCGTGCGTCGGCTCGCTGTTCCGGAGATCGTCGCGATGGTGGAACGCGGCGAATTGAAACTCGGTCCGGCGGAATTCATCGCGCAGTTCCCGCCGGAAATGCAGCGCGGTGTTGCAGCCTACGGTCCCGCGCACATTCGCAAATGGGTGGCGCTGAATCGTCGCGCCTACGCCGAGGTGGATGACGGCGAGGCCGCCGCATGAACGCCGCAGTCGGCAAGGTGCTCGCCACGAAATGCGAGGCGAGGCCATGAGCCTGTCACCCGAGGAAGCCCGACTCGACCAGCAGCGCATCAACGACGAATTCGTCCAGCGTCGGCGGGAGGAATACCAGGGCAGCGCACAGCAGAAGCGAGACGAGGACCGTCTCGGCCGCGGCGTGGCCAAGCTCGAGCGCAAGACGATCAGCACGGCCGGCGCCTACGGTCTACGCCGGGACGACAAGGGCAACATCATCCGCGACGAGGCCAACGTCGTGCGCTTGCTGGCCGAACACCCGGACCTCGCGGGCGTCGTGCGATACAACGAGTTCACCAGCGAGCTAATGCTGTGGCGCCCCTTGCCGGTGGCCAACGTGGAGGATGTTGTCGCCGAACGAGGTGTTCCCCATCCGTGGGCAGACACCGACACCACGGCCATGCAGACGTTCATACAGAACGAGGTTATCCCCGGCATCGGGCGGGACAAGGTAGAGATGGCCATCGCACTGCACGCCGATCGCCACGGCCGCTATCACCCGGTGCGGGACTACCTGCAATCTCTGAAATGGGACGACCGCAAGCGGCTTCACGGCTGGCTTGCCGACTACATGGGAGCGCATGACAAGGGACAGCCCGAGGAATTCATCTCCGAGGTGGGGCTTCGGTGGGCGGTGTCCGCAGTCGCCCGGATCATGCAGCCGGGTTGTCAGGTGGATCACCTGCTGGTGCTGGAAGGGCCGAATCAGGGCGAGGGCAAGTCGAGTGCGCTGCGCATCCTCGCGGGCGATGACAACTTCTCCGACAGCCTGCCGCATGACCTCTCGCACAAGGATGCGAAAGACCATACCCGTGGCAAGTGGATCATCGAACTGCCCGAGCTAACGCAGTTCAAGCGAAACGAAATCGAGACGCTGAAGGCGTTCATTACCCGCCGCGAAGAAGTGTTCCGACCGTCCTATGGTCGGCACGAAATCCGCTCACCACGCCAGTGCGTGTTCGCGGGCAGCACCAACGAGTGCGAGTATCTGATGGACCCCACCGGCAACCGCCGCTTCTGGGGCGTGGCCATCGGCGACATCGACCTCGGTGCACTACGCCGGGACCGCGACCAACTATGGGCGGAAGCGGCGCACCTGTACCGGGCGGGCGAACGCTGGCACCTGGATAGGCGCATGGAGCAGATAGCCTCATCCGAGGCCGGCAAGCGGATGTCCACCGATCCGTGGGCCGTTCCGATCATCGAGCTACTCGACTCCCGGCTCCGAGGCCCCGAGCTAACGCCGGGCGACATCCTCTCAATCATGGACTTGAGAGAGTCCGAACGGACCCCGCACAACGCCAAGCGCGTGGCCAGCGTGCTCACATCCCTGGGCTGGCGTCAGGGTCGGAAGACCACCAAAGGGCGCTGCTACTTGCGGCCCAAGGCGCCCTGACCATGACGCACATGACGCAAATGACGCAGTTTCTATATACCCCCACGCGCGCATACGGGATATCACCTTCTATGGAAAGTCCGTCATTTGCGTCATTTGCGTCACCTGCGTCACGCCGACCATCCGCGGACACCGGCTCAGCGAGGTGCACTGCATGACCCTCGAGCACGCCGGCAGCGGGCGCCGGAAGGTCCGTGGCCGAGGAAACCCACGATGCGAATGATTCGCAATGGGTCCTCCTCGGCACGAGGGGCGTACGGGTAATGCGGACCCCGTTTGTCGACAATGCATGAGGTTTTGAAACCATGTCCAAAAGTCCAACACTCCTGACGACCGCCGCGGCGGCTGCGCGTGTCCTTGCGCTGTCCCGCCGTCAGTTCGACCGGTTGGTGAAATCCGGCACGATCCCGCAGCACGCGCCGCGCCAGTTCGACCTGTGCGCCGTGGTTCCAGCGTACATCACCTACGCCACGCAGGGCCGCGAGGGCGTCAAGACAATGGCCGACGCGAAGCTTGCCACCGAGCGCGAGCGAGCGCGTGCGTTGGCGTTTTCGAACGAGATAACGGCCGGCCGGCTCATCTACGCCGATCAGGCCGCCGAAGTCATGGCGACACTCGCGGCCGACCTCGTGCAGATGCTCGAGGCCATTCCGGGTCGGCACGCCGCAGAACTTGCCGCCATCAGCGAACAGGCCGTGATGCGGGCCAAGTTGCAAGACATCGTGCGCTCCACGCGGTCCTCGCTCGCCAGCCGCCTCGAGGCGCTCGAGCGGCAATGACCATACGGCTGGCGATGAGCACCAACCCCGCCAGCGCCGGCGTGTTGGCCGTCCCGCAGGCCGCCGCGGAACTGCGCGTCAGCGTGCCGACGGTGCGCCGATGGATTGCGGACGGCGCTCCGGTGGTGCGTCGTGGCCGGCGTGGGCGCGGCCAGTCGACGCTGGTGAACCCGCAGGCCGTCGCAGCGTGGCGGGCCTCTGAATCGGTTTCGCTGGCCACCGCTGCGGCCGGGCTGCCGGACGTGATCGGCCAGGCGCTTGCTGCGGCGCTCGAACACAGCGAAGGACTGCCGAAGCAACGCATGGCGGGCGTGCTGTGCGGTGCGTGGTATCTCGCGGCCGTGGCCGTCATGGATCACCTGCGCGAGTCCGATCCCGGTATTCCCGACGTTACCTCGGTTCCGCTGTCCATCGAACGCTTGCGGAAAATCGCCGCGACGTGATCCATTTTCGCGCGCTGGCGTAGGTTAGTGAGCATCTGAAGCATCTGATCACATAGGACAACGACCTTGGACGCATTAGAAATCGCAGCGGTCAACAGAGCGCGGGGCGCGCTCGCCATGCTCAGCCTGTCGACGGGCGAGAAGAAAAAATACTCGATCACGCGGGCAATTCGGGCGAAGGCCTTCGGGCACCAGGAATCCTTCGTCCGCGATGCGGCATTCGAGCTCGAGTGCTCCGCGGAACTGGAGAAGCGGCTTAATCGGCCGTACCAGTCGAACCTGCTCGTTCCCAGCGATGTGTTGACGCGTCCCCTGGGCGCGGAGGCCGTCACGCGCGCGCTGGCAACAACCCCGGGCGCCTCGGGCGGCTATCTCGTCGGCGTCGAGGACATGGGTTTCGTCGACATCCTGCGGGCGCGTTCGGTGGCCTTCCGCATGGGCGCAACCCTGGCGCCGGGCCTCGCCGGCAGCGTGGCCGCGGCGCGACAGACCGGGACCGCGACGGTCGCGTGGCAGGCGGGCGACGGCTCGAACACGAGCGCGACGGAACTGACGCTCGGCCAGCTCTCGATGACGCCGAAGACGGCGATCGTGCTGACGGATGTCTCTGAGCAACTGCTGCGGCAAACCGGCGGCGCGGCCGAGAACATCGTCGCCGCGGACCTCGCGAAATGCGTCGCGACCGGCGTCGACTCGGCCGTGCTCAACGGCACTGGCGGCGCGGAGCCGCTCGGCATCAAGAATACGACCGGCGTAACGACGGGGCAGGACGCCGCGTCCGCGACCTACGAGAAGGTCCTCGGGTTCCTACAGGCGGCCGGGGCTGCGAACGCCATCGGCACGCGGCCGGGCTTCGTGACCAACACCGCCGGCGCGATCGTCCTCATGCAGAAGCAGCGCTTCACGTCGACCGACACGCCGCTGTGGGAGGGCAATCCGTTCGACGGGAAGCTCGTCGGCGTGCCGGCGATGTCGTCCGAGCAGCTCGCCAGCGGCAACCTGATCTTCGGGAGTTGGGATTCGGTCGTCATCGGCGAGTGGGGCGTGCTCGAGATCGCGGTCGACACCGGCGGCACGCGCTTCAACCAGGCGCAGGTCGGCATCCGCGCGATGTGGATGGTGGACGTGATGCTGCGTTACCCGCAGGCGTTCGTGGTGTCCACCAACCTGAGCGCGTAAATGCGGCGGAGCCGATGCATGGAATGCGCGGCGAACGGCGTCGCGTGGTGCGAGCACCGCCAGGTGTTGGTCGTGTACTTGGCCGGGGCGCCGGTCGCCGTTCACGCCTCGACGGAACAATCAGCCCGAAAAACCGCCGACCGGCTCTCACAGGCGTGGCGCGGCCGGCCGTTCCACCGGCGGGCCGCTGCTTCCTCCGAGGTGCAGACATGATTCTCGACCACGCCGAGCTCGAGCGGCAGCAAGTCGCGTGACGATACTGAACTTCGCCTTCGACGGTCAGCGGGCGCTCTTCGTCACGGACGAGCTCGGCGCCGAGGAGCACCCCGCCTGCATCAAGGCCGGCCGGCACGTGGTGAGCTGTCAGTGCGTGGTCGGTCGCCGCTCGAAGGTGCTCGTGCTCCCTCACCTGCGAAGCATGGCCGGCTTTTTCGGCGAGTCGCTGTTCATGGATGCGCTGTACACACAACTCGCGACGAGAACGCCGGAGAACTGGACCATCGATGACATGTTGGTCGAACTCAGCGTCTCGCTGCGGCACTGGCAAGAGCGTTACCGAAGCCCGACCGACAACGTCGCAGTTGTCTGCCACTGTCACGCCGATGGTCGCGTCGCGGCCTGGGCGATCGCGGGTCCAAAGTTCAGCGTCGCGCCGCTCGAGCCGGGACTCTATCTGCTTCCAGCCGTCGAGATTGATTCGGTTCCGACAACGATTGCATGGCCACAGCTCGAGGCGGCAATCGTCGGCGCCGTGTCCCGCCAGAGTGTCCTGTCCGACATCCTGAGCGGTGGCCACCTGAATTTTACTCACCTGAATTCCAGCGGTTTCACAGTGCGCTGGAGTGACGAGACTTTGCCGCGCAACCTCGGAGGTATCCCATGACCGGTGTCGTTAAAGTCGTCGGCGGCCTGGCCGTCAGCCTTGTTGGTTTTTTGACCTACAACCCGGCGCTCATCAAGGCTGGCTATTACCTCGCTGCGGCGGGCATCGTGGACGAAGTCGCCAAGCTCTTCCTGCCGAAGCCGCCGAAGATGGAGATGCGGCAGGATGTCGAGTATGTCGGCACGGTCGAGCCGCGACGGATCTTCTACGGCGCGCGGCGGGTCGGGGCGCGAGCCGAGTCCTTCGAGCGGTCGGCGCCGTGACGAGCCCGACGCAACGCAGCCTGGCGGAGCTGCGCAAGCGCGGCTACCTCGCGCAGGTGGTGGAGAAGTGGATCCCGGCGGTGAAGCGGCGCCAGGACCTCTACGGCTTCATCGACATCCTCGCGATTCGCGAGAACGAGGTATTGGGCGTGCAGTCCACCTCGGCCAGCAACGTGGCATCGCGGGTCGCGAAGATCACCGAGGCCGAGCACGTCGGCGCGGTGCGCAAGGCCGGCATCAAAATTTTCGTTCACGGCTGGAGAAAGAATGCGGCAGGCCGGTGGACGCTGCGGGAAATCGATTGTTCGTGATTCGCGGGCCGCGCGGACTGCCCCAACGGTCTTTTCCAACTGGGGAATTTCCCCAGTCGTGGCCCGCACCCGCGTGGGCTGCACTGGCGTTCGACTGCGGCGTCGAATTGCTCCCCGTCGATATTGGCGACGCGGAGCATGGTCTTGCGCTGGTGCTCGGAGAGGCCGGCGTCGGTGGCGGCTTCTGCCCTAGTGCGTGGGAGGGCGCCCTCCCGTGCATTCGCGTCGTACTGATTCTTCGCTGGCTCTATCTGCTTCAGCAGCTCCCCGCCGCGACGGATGGCGCGAGCCTGAATACGCTTCGCGTGCCGGACACGAGAACGGGACGGTGCCGACCCGTTCTGGCATGTCCCGCACCCGCGCGGGATGCACTACAGACCTCGGGACGGTGCCGACCCGAAGTTCAGCGGCATCTGTTCTGTTAGCCGGGACGCCGCCGTCCCGTCTATCGAATCTGTTGACGCCCGGCTCTATCTGCTGAAGCAGATTCCAAGTGGCACCGGAGTGCACCTTCCGAACGTGACTGCCCCGTCAGGTTCGAACAGGTGCGGCCCGCGCAGGTGCGGATCACGAGAGAAAACCATGACGGCACCGTCACGGTATCGGTCCCGTGTCCGCGTGGGCTTCACACCAGAAGAAACCGGCCAATTGGCCGGAATATCATCGGTCCCGCGCCCGCGTGGGCTTCACCCTTCAGAACGCAATAGGAAGCCCGTAGCGACGCGCAGGCCGATACCGCGGCGCTGGTGCGTCCCGGTGGGGGATCGCAGCGAGACGACGGCAGGGTAAGGCGTGCTGACGCCGGCGGCTTTCAGGGTGGCGGCTTTAAAAGGCTTCCCGTCGGCGGGAAGGCTTTTCCCGCGTCCGGGACCATGAGGCGCTGTCTCGAGCTGCGAACTGATCTCGCCGATGCGGGTGATCGCGCGCAGCTTGATCTCGGCTACCCGCGCCTCGCTCGCTGTCGCTGTCAGGCGCTCGGCTTCCTCGGCTACCCTTGCGTCCCTCGCAGCCTGCTCGGCTCTGGCGGCCTCCTGCGCGGTCCTGCGATGCTCGTGGTGGCCGGGAGGCGCGGGCTCATGCGGCGAGCCTCGGCGGGTCCCTGGTCACACTCTGGTTGCACTGGCGCGCGAAAGCCTTACAAAACCGGCCTACTGGCGCTTTCTTGACTCGCGGCGATATCAGCAGCTTACGTGCGTAAACGATGACGGTACGCAAGAATTTTGAGTCTTAAAATCCGTTATCCGCGAGGATGTACAGGTTCGACTCCTGTCCGGGGCACCAGAGCAGGTGGCCAGTAGCCTCGCGTTAGTGAGCGACGGTCGACCAGTGCTGCGACTTTGCCATGTAACTACACTGCGTTCGCTGCGCCGGGACGGCTTGGCAACTAATGATCCGTATGCGGCTCCACTTCTTGGCCGACAAGTGCGGGCAAATTTTTCGATCCCGCCGTCATTCAGCAGAAACCGGAATTCGTCTCATTTGCCGTAGTTTTCGGCGCAGGCCGAACGTCTGATTGATTTGGTCGAACGACACATTTATGGTCCACCAGGACCACGAGATGACGCGGTGGTTCGAGGAGGACACATGGGTCGCGCAAGTGATCTCGGGTACCGAACGGCAGCGCTCCCAGGTCTTGTTCGCTGCCATGCGCGATCCGCGATCTGTACGGGTGTGGTCTCCACGGCCTTGACGTTTCTCGCCGGGACAATTGCCGCGGCCAGTCCCTACGAGGCGGACGCCCAGGTCGAAGAGCCGCCGGTCCCTACCGAGCCATCGCCAGAGGAGGACGTCTTTGCGTTCGACGTCGTAAACGCGGCCATGCCGACGGGAACGGCCGGTGGTCGGACACCCGGTTCCCTGCAGGTCACGAGTTCCGGTGCCGCTGCCTACGAGATACCGCTTTGGACACCGCCCGGCGTCGGCGCCGTGGACCTCAAACTGAGCCTCGCCTACAACTCTCGCGCCGGCAACGGTGTGCTGGGTCAAGGTTGGTCACTCGCGGGGTTGTCCGCCATCGCTCAGTGCAACAAGACGTTCGCGCAGGACGGAGAGCAGATACGTAATGGCCGCTGGTGCCTCGGCGGTCAGCAACTCAAAGTCGTAGGTTCTTCTGCCAACGGCCCGATCTATGCGACGGAGCGTGAGTCGTTCTCCCGGGTCGAGACGATTCCCTATAACGGGCTCTGGAGTGCTTTTCGCGTCACGACCAAGAATGAACTGGTTTATGAATACGGGACGACCACGGACTCCCGGGCGGTGACACCGAACGGTCTCGTCTTCGCGTTGTCGCGCGTTTACGACCGCCAGAGTCCCGTCCCGAATCAGATCTCCATTACCTACGCAAACGATGGTAATTGGTGGTTTGGCACGCCCGGCAGCTACCGACCACTCCAGATTACGTATCCGAGGACAGCGTCGGGGCAGGGTCCCTTTTATCAGATTGATTTCAGCTACTCGGCCCGTCCGATAACCGATGTCTCGATAGGGGGCGCGCACGAGCCGAACAAACTGGACGCCATCACCATTAGTCCGTATGGCTCCGGCGCTGCGATCAAGTCCTACAATTTCGGCTACACGGCGAGCGCGCAAACCGGTCGACTGCGTTTGAGTACGGTGACCGAATGTGGCGCCTCGAGCTGTCTGCGGCCGACCACGGTTGGCTATTTTCTGGGGAGCGCGGCCTCCAATGCGACGCTGAACAGCGGGCAGAACGCTTCCAATGCCAAGTCGGTCATGGCGGTCGACATCAATGGCGACGGCCGCGATGACCTGATTTATCCGAAGACGTCCGGGAGCAGCGCGTCGCGTTGGTGGGCGATGCTGTCCAGTTCCACCAGTTCAACCGGATTCGGCAGCCCGATCGATACCGGGCTCACGACGTTGAACGCACGAGTCTACGAACACGTGGGGCAGTTCGATCGCACCGGCCGAAACCAGCTCTTCGTCGCGCAGAACGGCTACTGGTTCATTGCCTCCTTCACCGGCTCATCGTTCACAACGGTCAACACGGGAATTCCATACAACGGCGAGTTCGCCGTGGCCGACTGGGATGGAGATGGCCTGAGCGACATCGTCGCTTTCGGATTTACCACAGTGACCGTTCGGCGAAACACGACAACAGCCGTCGGCTCGCCCACCTTTTCGGCGACGCCAGTTGTGGTTTACACGACGCCGTCCGGGGAATTTCTTTCACTTCCCGGAGGAAGTCCAGGCCAACTGGACTTCAATGGCGATGGTCGTGCCGACACGTGGATCGGTACCTGCAACGACTTCGTGCTTTGTATTCCCACGGTGCTTGGGGTGGTATCGAACGGTTTTTCGCAGCCGGCTACCACTTTTGCCCTGGACAGCACATACGGCAATTGGGGGGACTTCAATGGTGATGGCTGCTCCGACTTGATCAGCGGCGCCAAAGCATACGTCTCTGACTGCGCGGGTGCCTTCGCCACCATTGGCACTGAGGCTTTGCCATACGGGTCGGCGGGCCTACTTGGAGATTTCAACGGCGACGGACGCACCGACAGTCTGTACAGCAAGTCGGGGGACTGGTACGTACGCACCTCGCGTGGTGACTCGTTCGGGCCCGAGACCAAGTTGTCGAGCCCGAGTGCTCCGAACAACACGGCCTGGTTCGCCATGGACTGGGATGGCGACGGCATCCTAGACATGGGCTGGCGCGACGACAGCAACAGCGGTCGACTCAAGCTCGCACCTCACAATACCGCGGCGGCAGTGACCGACCTGGCCGCGACGTTTACGGACGGCTTTGGCATCACCCAGAGCGTGAGCTACGCCTCCATAACCAACCCCGCCTATTACACGAAGGGCTCCGCCGCGGTCTTCCCCGAAGTAGACATCCAGGCCCCGCTCAAGGTCGTCACACAGGTCACGGCGAACGGAAATTCGGGCGTCAGTTACACCCAGCAGTACCTCTACGCTGGCGCCCAGGCGAACAGGCAGGGTCGAGGCCTGCTCGGTTTCACGTCTGTTCGGATGCTCGACTCACGAAATGCGCTCTACACGCTCACGTACTTCGGGCTGGGATTCCCCTACACGGGCCTGCCCACGCGCCGCGTTGTCTACAAGACCAGCCTGGCCACGAAGGTCTCCGACGTGGCGACGGTTTTCGATCGTCAAGACCTCGGTACGGGCTATGAGCAACGTGTCTTCGCCTACCCGAAGACAGTGACTGAACTGCAATACGAGTATCCGAGTGCCGCGCTCGTTACCGAGAGAGTGACGACGAACACGTATGGGGATGGCAGGGGCAACCTCACGGCCAGCAGCACGACGGTCACGGACAGGGATGCGGCGTCCCCCTTCAATGCCACGAATTGGCAGTCGAGCTTCACCGCGTCCTATTACAACAGCGACGCCACCAACTGCTTCGGCTTGCCAAACACTTTGACCGAAACCCGCACCGCGCCCGGCAAGACCGCGATGACCTCGGCCCGATCGTACCTGGCGGACACGGCCGCATGCCGCATCACCCAACAGACGGCCGAGCCCACCGTCCCGTCGCTCGCAACCACGACGATGTTCGGATTCGACAGTTGCGGCAACCCCAGCACCATCGACGTTGTCGCCTCCAACTGGAACGGCGCCACTTTGCCGGTACGTCGAACCACCATCAACTACGGGGATCGATGCCAGTTGCCGGAGACGATCACCAACCCCGCCGGTGAAGTCACGCGTCTCGCATACCACTACGACTTTGGCGTGCTCAGTGCTCTGACCGACGAGAATCAACTCGTCACGAGCTGGGTCGTCGATGACTTTGGTCGACGGACCCGCGAGACACGCCCCGATGGAACGGCGACCACCTGGTCGTACGACTCCTGCAACACCCCGAGCTGCATGAGCGGCGGGTCGTTTACTCGATTCCACGTGCAGGAAGTCTCATTCGGCACGGTCAACGACGAATACGATCGGCAGGACCTGTACTTCAACGGTACCGAGAGACTCGCTCAGCGAACCTACCTGCGGGCGCTCGGCATCTCGACCACGGAGCGCTTCGTCCACGACGGCTTTGGTCGCGTCACGATCCAATACAATCCGGCAGCCGCGGGGGCAGACAACGGTGCGCTGCAATGGACGTACGATCCACTCGGAAGGGTAACCGCCGAGAAGCTCACGTACTCGAATGGCATCGTTGATCGGACGACGAGCATCGGCTACGCGGGCCGAACCACCACCACGACCGACCCGCTGAATCGAGTCCGTTCGATCATCCGGGATCCGCTCGGCAACGTCCGGCAGGTGATCGATCCGGCCCCGGGCGGCACCACCCACATGGACTACGATTCATTCGGTAGTCGCATCTCGATCGTCGACCCCATCGGGGCCACGTCGACCGGCGTCGCCGATGTGAGCGGCCGACTCAGTGACTGGACCGACGCGGACCGCGGCCGGTGGACCTTCAGATTCAACTCTCTCGGCGAGCTCGTGGGTTGGGCCGATGCGAAGAACCAGTCCTTCAGCGCCGTGTATGACTCGGTCGGTCGGATGGTCTCTCGCACCGAGCCGGAGGGAATGAGCACGTTTACGTTCGGTTCTTCAGCGGCCAACCACGACGTCGGCAAGCTGACGGCCATGTCAGGGTACGGCTACACGGAATCCCTGAGCTACGATGCCTATGCTCGACCGGCGACGCGCGTCATCACGACGGATCAGGCATACCAATACGACTACATCTACAACTCAATCGGCGCGGTCGACACGATCTACCATCCGCTCAGTCCGATTCCCTCTGGGCAATCGGGTCAGCGCTTCGCGGTCCAGTACAGCTACAGCTACGGCACCCCCGTCGCCATCACGGACGTGACGAATCCGACGCCCCGAACCCTCTGGTCGGTCACGGCCGCCAATGACTTTGGTTCGCCGCTCACGGAGAGTTTGGGTGGTGGAGTGGCCACGGTATCCTCGGGCTACAAGCCGTACACCAACGAACTGGCAAGCAGTCAAGCAGGCAAGACGCCCTCGACGAGCGACCGCCAGAATCTCACGTTTCAGTGGGACAAGGCCGGGAACCTGATCCAGCGCGCCGATGTCAATCAGGCGCTCACCGAGATCTTCACGGTGGACGCGCTCAATCGAGTCACGGGTTCCACGCGGAACGGAACGTCGAACCTGACCGTGAACTACGACGCGTCCGGGAACATCACGAGCAAGTCGGACGTCGGCGCGTATTCCTACGCCAGCACGGCGCATCCACACGCGGTGACTGCGGCAGGCGCGAAGACATTCAGCCATGACGCGAACGGCAACCAGGTGTCGCGCGATGGCCAGACCCAGACCTGGGCCTCGTTCAATCTGCCGACCGTCTTGCGCCAGCCAATCGGTGGGACGACCTATCAGACCCAGCTGTACTACGGCCCGGACCACCAGCGGTGGAAGCAGGTCGCCGGGTATTCGAACGGCACGGAAACCACGTTCTATGTCGGGGGCCTGCTCGAAAAGCAGTCCTCGACCGCGACTGGACAGACCTATTGGCGGCACTATGTCGAAACCCCGTCGGGCTTCGCGGTGGTCGCCCGCAGTTCCGACGGTTCGACATCGACGCACTATGCCGTCACGGACCACCTCGGCAGCACGGACACGATCATCGGTGGTGCCGGCAATACCGCCGGGAAATTCAGCTACACGGCCTTCGGCGCACGACGTGGCTCGGACTGGACGTCTACGACGAACCCGGACTGGGTGGGCATCGCGAACAGCACTCGTCACGGTTTCACCGGACACGAGCACCTCGACAACGTCAACCTGATCCACATGAACGGCCGCGTCTACGACCCGGGCATCGGACGCGTGCTGTCGGTCGACCCGATCATCGGCGATGTCACCGACAGTCAAACCATCAACCCGTACGCCTATGTGGGCAACCGGCCGCATGTCTGGACGGATCCCACAGGATATTGCGCCCCCGACGGCTGCATCACTATCACCTTCTCAATCTCTCTTTCTCTCTCTAAGTTCTTTGGATTTGGCGACAAGCAGACGCCGCCACCGGAGTCATCGATGCCGGGCGCGTCGGCGCAAAGCGGACTGCCGATGTGCAGTGCGGGGGTCATGAGTTCGTCGCAGTGTGGTGGGTATGTGATTTCGGTCGTTGGTACAAATCCCGGATGTTCAGCAAGCACGGGAGGGCCCGATTGCGGCGTCGGTTCATTTATAGCCTCGGTCCCGGGTTCCGACGACTACATTGTCGACGAACCGATCCAACCGATCCGAATTTGCATCCCACCGCTGGTCTGTAATCTGGACGACTTTTCGGCCGCCGTAAGCAAAGGGGACGCCCCTGCCGCAGTCGCCGCCATTCTCGGTACTCGATATTTCAGGGCCGCAGGCAGAATTATCCGCGGAGTTACCGGACCGGTGCGAGGCGCAGATGGTGTGGCCGCTGCAAGGGCGGGAGGCAGGCTTGGTGGTACGGCGCATCGCCGAACTGTCTCAAACCGTGCAGGTGAGCTCGAACGGCAAGGCCACACGGTAACCGCAGGCGGCGGTCGATTGCCAGAGCGGTCGGTAGTCACGCACGAGGGTAGGCGTCGATTCCCTGATATTTCGACCCGCGATCCAAGCGGTAATCCGTACCACGAGAACGTCGGTCGTTCGACGGTCGGCGGCGACCCGATAGCGCGCGAGCGGCGCGCGTTGGATGACATCCGGCGCGCGACGGGGACGGAGCCAGGCTACACGCCCTACGACCGGTAAACTGGCATGAGCAAATTTGCCCAAGAGTTCTTTTGGACGCCGACGGAGCTCCTCACGTGGCTCCGCCGCGTCCGAGAAGAACTTGGTCTTTGGCTTGTCGTCTGGCGCGTCGGTAAGAGTGCTGAGCTAGTCGAGCTGGATTCAATACAGCCGTCGATGTTCTGCGGGGGGCAGGAAGACTCGGTCCAGCTGTTCCTTGGTACGGCATCGCTGTCGCCCGCTCCGCAGTGGCGCGTAACCGCGGATCGTCGTGAGCTGGACTTTCAGCGCTCATACGCAGTGCAGCTGGTCCCGAGCATGCTGTCGACCGACGGCCGGATGCTGCTACAGGGCCGCCTTGCGATCATGCGGCCCACTGACTACGAAGATCAGAAGCGCGCGGCCGAACTGGCTAAGCTGTTTCGGCGTCTGACGGCAGAATTGAAGCGAGACTCTGACGCCGGCCGGGTGATTGTCCAGCCGCTGCCCACGGGTGAGAGGAAACGCTGGGGCGACGTGCTTGTTGGTCGCCAGATTTCCGAATCCAATCTCAAGCTGAAGCAGTTTTCTCGTGGCGAGGTGGAATTCCAAGTGGAGCCGGTCTAGTTTGTTGCCGCAAGGAACGCGGCTCGCGTTCGGCCTGCAGCGCGGGCGCCTGAGCGAATCGTAGTCGACACGCGTGGTAACGCAATGCCGCTGAACAAAGGCGAGTACCTTACAAGATCGCCAGACGGCCGCTGGGTTCAGGTCAGGGATGCCAGCGGAAGTCCCACGGGCGTTCGAATCGACGGTCCCCACAATCCGCGAACACATCCGGACCAACGCGCGCAGCAACCCCATGCGCACGTCCCCGGCGTTGCCAATCCGGACGGAGCGCCATGGCTGCCGATCAAGTGACGAGACCGTACCCTCCGTTCGACTATGGAGCGTCGGTGCGCTGGCGGCGAGCCGCGGGTACGATTCTGGAGGGCAGCATTTGCGGATTCCGAGAGATCTGCGATGCCCCTACAGCGGCGAGGACTGGGTTTGCCCAAGGGACTGTGTTGGCATTAGTGGAGATCGAGACCGGCGAGAGCGTGGAGATTCCGCTTGGAGACTTGGAGCTGATTTGATGCCGCAAAGAGGCCTGGAACTCTCGGCTATCCCGACCATCAGCGAGATGTCGCTGGCGGTGGCCGGCGGCAGGCAGAGGCCGCCGCTCGCCCCGGGGAAATAGTAATTAGCGAAGGACGCGTTCAAGGTCACCCGGGCGTCAATCGGCGGGCTGACAACCAGGTGATTGGCGCAGATGGACGGACGCGAGTAGTTGTCGAGTCCGAGCGACGCCCTGGAGGTACCTACCATCGGAAACGTACCCGACAGTTGGAAGGCGTTGGAATCGAGGTCGAGACGCGCCCGCCGTCGAAGTGGGGAGACTAATGCCAGATCGCGAGTTTATTCACTCTCGGGAGGACGTTCGTGACGCTTTGCGCTACGCGCGGACGCTTGGACTTCATGTGCTGCCGGACACGGCGCTCGGCGATGCTTCGCCCGCGCCGCTTTCAGCCGAAGAAATCGAGTCCGTAGATCGCGGCGTTTTCTATCTCTATCGACCCGACTGGGTTGAGGCCCCGATGCAGGTCATGCGCATCGATGCAGGAGCAAACGCAGGTAAGTGCGTGGTGAAGCCCGGCGTGAACTTTGCCGCGATCACGGTCTATTTTCAGGGCGAGGGCGTTGTTGAAGGCACCCGTCGGCTGGGGTCGGGCACCATTTCGTTCAAGCGGGAATGGCTACACAGTGCCGCGAATGAAATGCGGCCGGCTCCAGACGGGGTTGCCAAGGTCTGCGACGCGATGTGCAAACAGATGCTTTCGCGCGATGAAATTCGCGCAGGAGTCCATCGTTACCGCATTGCAAGGCACGCTGCGCAACTTGCATCGAACGAATCGACTGATCCACCCTTCGACTTCATACCGTGGCCGCCGAACAAGTCGACCACGAAAGAGTGATTGTCGGAGGGATCTATCGTCACACCGGAGGGTAGAAGATGAAGACAACGATAATTGTGTTGTGCGCTGCAAGCGTGGTTGGCTGCGCGACTTTGACGGAAGACGCCATGACGCCTATCGCGCTGTCGTTCAGCGACGGGAGCGAGGG
>CAVPMU010000003.1:0-299954 GCA_963706535.1 uncultured Gammaproteobacteria bacterium | reverse complement strand
ACCGGCGCCGCGGTGCAGGCCAATCGCATGGGCGCCGCGCGCGCATTGCAGGAGCGCTTCGGCGGCAGCGTGGTGCTGAAGGGAGCCGGCTCGATCGTGTGGTCGCCGGCCGAAACGCCGTGCATCTGCGATCGCGGCAATCCCGGCATGGCCGCAGGTGGCATGGGTGACGTGCTCACCGGCGTGATCGCGGGCATTGCCGCGCAGTGCGGCGACCTCGCGCTCGCTGCGCGCGCCGGCGTGTTCGTCCACGCGCAGGCCGGCGACCTCGCGGCGCGCAGGGGCGAGCGGGGCATGCTCGCGGGCGACCTGCTCGAGCAGGTGCGTTCCTGCGTGAATCCGTCTTGAGACTCACGGCCGCGAGTCCCCAGGAGATGCGCGCAATTGGCGTGCGTCTCGCCGCGGCCATTCTCGCGGCCGATCCGTCGGAGCCACTGTTCATCGGGCTCTCGGGCGACCTCGGCGCAGGCAAGACCACGCTCGTCGGCGGATTGCTGGCCGCGCTCGGCCACGAGGGTGCGGTGCGCAGCCCGACCTACACGCTCATCGAGCCGTACCGACTCGCGGCACGCGACGTTTACCACTGCGACCTCTATCGCCTGCGCGATCCCGCCGAACTCGACGACCTCGGCTTGCGCGACCTAGCCGAGGCGCGCAGCGTGCTGGCGGTCGAGTGGCCCGAGCGCGCCGGGGATCGGCTGGGCAGGCTCGATCTCTCGCTCCGTCTGCACTACGCGGATGAGGGTCGCACGGTCGAAGTCGAGGCGGGCAGTGATCGCGGCCGAGCGGTGGCCCGGGCCTTTGGCCTCGACCGAGCCTGACAAATATTTCGTATCTGCATAATTTTATTGAATTAATAACCTGGATCGCGGTAGATTACGCGGCATGTCGCCGCGCCCGTCCACGCTGCTCGCGTTCGTCGCCGCCTGGTGCGGCCTGCTCGTCGCTGGCGATGCGTTCCCGGCCGCACCCACGCGCGTCACCGACGTGCGTCTGTGGGCCGGTCCCGAAGGTACGCGGCTGGTGCTCGACCTCACCGCTCCGGTGCGTCACGAAGTCTTCACGCTCGGCAATCCAGACCGCGTCGTCATCGACCTCGCGAACGCCGAAATGGCGTCGAGCAAGGGCCTGCCGGGCGGGCAGGGACCGGTGAAGTCGGTGCGCTCGGGTCCGCAGCCGAATCGCGGCCTGCGCATCGTGCTCGACCTGTCGTCGCCGCAGGCGATGAAGAGTTTCGTGGTGGGACCGGATGGGGCGGCGGGCCATCGCCTGGTCGTCGAGTTGCCGGCGGGCGCTGCGGCCGCGGCAGCGGCATCTGCATCGACGCCTGCTCCCGTGGCGGTCGCAGGCAAGACGGCGGACGCGCCGAGCCCGGTCAAGACGCTGGCGATGGCGGCGGCGAAGGGCCGCGATCTCGTGGTCGCCATCGACGCGGGCCACGGCGGGCAGGACCCCGGCGCCATCGGGCGCAGCGGAACGCGCGAGAAGGACGTGACGCTTGCGATCGCACGCAAGCTGGCCGCGAAGATCAACGCCGAGGACGGCATGCGCGCCGTGCTGATCCGCGACGGCGATTACTTCATCACGCTGCGCGGCCGGTCGCGCAAGGCCCGCGAACTCGGCGCCGACATGTTCATTTCCGTGCACGCCGACTCGGTGCAGAACCGCGGCGTCAGCGGCTCCTCGGTGTACGTGCTCTCGCTGCGGGGCGCGACGGACGAGGCGTCGCGGTGGCTCGCCGAGCGCGAGAATGCGGCGGACCTGATGGGCGGCGTGTCGCTCGACGACAAGAGCGACGTGCTCGCCTCGGTGTTGCTCGAACGTCACGCAGAAGGAAGCCGTGAGCAACAGCGTCGAGGCGGCCGACAGCGTGCTCGCGTCGCTGCGACGGGTGGGCTCCGTGCACGGGACGCGCGTCAAGCACGCGGGCTTCATCGTGCTCAAGTCGCCGGACATCCCCTCCATGCTGGTCGAGACCGCGTTCATCTCCAATGCCAGCGACGAACGCCGCCTGCGGGACGCGACGCAGCAGGACCGCATCGCGCAGGCGATCCATACCGGCGTGAAGAACTACTTCTACGACAAGCCGCCGCCGGGGACGCGCATCGCCGCCCTGGTGGCCGCCCGGCGCGGCGGCGGCAGCGGCGAAACCCAGACGCTCGCGGAACGCTAGCCGGCCCGGGCCTGCTATCCTCGCGGCCCCCCGTGCGAGGCCGCGCCGTCCATGACCATCCGGGTCCTGCCCGAGCAATTGATCCACCAGATCGCCGCCGGCGAGGTCGTGGAGCGCCCCGCCTCCGTGATCAAGGAACTCGTCGAGAACAGCCTCGATGCCGGCGCCCGCTCGATCGAGATCGAGGTGGACGGCGGTGGCGCGACCCTCTGCCGCGTCCGCGACGACGGCGGCGGCATTCCGGTCGAAGAACTGGCGCTGGCGCTAGCGCGGCACGCGACCAGCAAGATCGGCCGCATCGAAGACCTCGAGGCCGTGCGTACGCTGGGCTTCCGCGGCGAGGCGTTGCCGAGCATCGCCTCGGTCTCGCGCATGAAGGTCGTCTCGCGCACGCCGGACGCGCCCGTCGCCTACTCCGTCTCGGCGGCGGATGGCGAGTTGAGCGGCCCCACGCCGCAGCCGCACCCGCCGGGGACCACGGTCGAGGTCCGCGACCTGTTCTTCAACGTCCCGGCGCGCCGCAAGTTCCTGCGCGCCGAGCGCACCGAGTTGACCCAGGTCGAGCGGCTCGTCGAGCGCCTCGCCTTGAGTCGCTTCGACGTCGGGTTCCGGCTCATGTCCGCGCGACGGACACTGGCCGACCATCCGCCGGCGCGCGACGAACGCGGGCGGGACGCGCGCGTCGCCGCAATCCTCGGCGAGGAGTTCATCGGGCACGCGCTCAAGCTCGAGCACGAGGGCGCGGGCCTGCGCTTGAGCGGCTGGTTCTGCCTGCCGACCTACGCGCGCAGCCAGGCCGACCAGCAGCACTTCTACCTTAACGGGCGGCCGCTGCGCGACAAGCTCGTGGCGAGCGCCGTGCGCATCGCCTACCGCGACGTGCTGTACCACGGTCGCCAGCCGGCCTGCGTGCTGTATCTCGAGATGGATCCTGCGCGCGTGGACGTGAACGCGCACCCGCAGAAGCTCGAGGTGCGATTTCGCGAACCCGGGCTGGTCCACGACTTCCTGTTCCGCACGCTCGAGCGGGCGCTCGCCGAGACGCGCCCCTCGCGTACCGCGGCCGAGGAGGTTCCCGCGGCACGATTCTCGCTCAACGATGCGGCGGGCAGCGGGGCGCCACGCACGTCGGCGCTCGAACTGTACACGGCGCTCGCGACCGGCATTCGCGACGAGGCGGACCACGTCGCCGAACCAGGGCAGGCGGAGCGGGCTCCAGGGCTCGAGCGCGGACCCGAACCGGCTGGCCAGGAGCACCCGCTCGGCTTCGCGATCGCCCAGCTGCACGGCATCTACATCCTGGCGCAGGCGCAGGGCGGGCTGGTGCTGGTGGACATGCACGCGGCGCACGAGCGCACGACCTATGAGCGGCTCAAGGCGTCGCTCGCATCGACGCGCATCGCGAGCCAGCCGCTGCTGGTACCGGTCGCGCTGAACGTATCGGTGGCGGAAGCCGACGAGGCCGAGGCGTACGCGGCGCTGTTCGACGAACTCGGCATCGAGCTCTCGCGCGGCGGACCCGCGCAGCTGCTGGTGCGGTCCATGCCTGCGCTGCTTGCGTCGGCCGATCCCGCGGCGCTCGTGCGCGACATGCTCGCGGACCTGCGCGCGCAGGGCAGCGGCGGTGCGCGACAGGCGCTGGAGCGTGCGCTGGGCACGATGGCCTGCCACCAGGCCGTGCGTGCCAACCGGCGCCTCGGTATCCCGGAAATGAACGCATTGCTGCGTGAGATGGAGACGACTCTGCGTGCCGACCAGTGCGTGCACGGGCGGCCGACGTGGTCGTTCGTCCGCATGGAGGACCTCGATCGCCTGTTCCTGCGCGGCCGATGACCACGGTCGCCGCCACGCCCGTGGACGCCGTGCTGCTGATGGGTCCGACCTGCACGGGCAAGACCGATCTCGCGCTGCGCCTGGCGCGCGAATTCCCGGTCGAGATCGTCAGCGTCGACTCGGCGCAGGTCTATCGCGGCATGGACATCGGCACGGCGAAGCCGACGGCGGTGATCCGGACAGCGGTGCCGCATCACCTCATCGACGTCTGCGACCCGGCCGAGGCCTATTCGGCGGGGCGCTTCCGGCGCGACGCGTTGCGGCTGGTCGGCGAGATCAGGGCACGAGGCCGGGTGCCGCTGCTGGTCGGCGGGACGATGCTTTATTTTCGCGCCTTGACGCAGGGCATCGCGCCGCTCCCGGAGGCGAATCCGGCGGTACGGGCGCGCATCGACCGGCGCGCCGCGGAACTCGGTTGGCCGGCCCTGCATGCCGAACTCGCGACCCGGGATCCGGAGGCAGCGGCGCGCATCCGCCCGGCCGATGGCCAGCGCATACAACGGGCGCTCGAGGTGCTCGAACTCACCGGGCGGCCGCTGTCCGAACTGCAGAAGCTGGCCGAGCCCGCGACGCTGCGATTCGCGGCCTTCGCACTGCAGCCCTTCGAGCGGGCCGAGCTCTATCGACGCATCGACGCGCGCTTCCTCGCGATGATGGGCGCAGGCTTCCTCGACGAAGTCCGCGCCCTGCGGTCCCGTGGCAACCTGCACGCCGACCTGCCGAGCATGCGGGCGGTCGGTTACCGGCAGCTCTGGGCGCACCTCGAGGGTGAGACCAGCCTCTCGGCGGCGGTCGAGGCCGGCCAGCGCGCCACGCGCAACCTGGCCAAGCGACAACTCACGTGGTGCCACGCGGATCCACGGATTATGTGGATAAGAGGCCTTGAAGATCAGGAACTTGTAGCCATAGAAGGGGTCACTGGCAGTGTGGCGTCCGGCAACGGCCCCCACGGCGTGTGTTAGCATTGACTGCGTTCTTGCTCGTCGAGGCGACGGGCTTACGGCCGTCTCAAGGAAGAGTCCGCGGCAGGAACGATGCGGCATGAATAAGAAGGAGACGCGATCATGGCCAAGGGCCAATCCCTGCAGGACCCATTCCTGAACGCTCTGCGCAAGGAGCGTATCCCGGTTTCCATCTACCTGGTCAACGGCATCAAGCTGCAGGGCCAGATAGATTCGTTCGACCAGTTCGTCGTCCTGCTCCGCAACAGCGTGAGCCAGATGGTCTACAAGCACGCGATTTCCACGGTGGTGCCGGCGCGCAACGTGCGCCTGCCGATGGGCGACGACGAGTTGCCCCCCGAGGAAGTGCCGGCGGTCACGTGACCGACGCGCGGCGGACGAGGTAGGGACGACTTGTTCGACAGGCCCGGTATCGGCGAACGCGCGATTCTGGTCTGCGTCGGGCTCGGCCAAGCTCCGGAAGCGGACCGCGTCGAGGAATTCACCGCGCTGGCGCGCTCCGCCGGTGCCCAGGTCCTCAAGGTGCTCACGGTCACGCGCAAGGTCGCCGGGCCGAAGTACTTCCTCGGCACCGGCAAGGTCGACGAGATCAAGGGCCGCATCAAGGCACTCGGCGCCGACCTCGTGGTCGTCGACCGCGCGCTTTCCCCGGCCCAGGAACGCAACCTCGAGAAGACCTTCGAGTGCCGCGTGCTCGACCGCAGCGGCCTGATCCTCGACATCTTCGCCCAGCGCGCCCGCACCTTCGAAGGCAAGTTGCAGGTCGAGCTCGCGCAGCTCGAGCACATGTCCACCCGCCTCGTGCGGGGATGGACGCACCTCGAGCGCCAGAAGGGCGGCATCGGCCTGAGGGGCCCCGGCGAAACGCAGCTCGAGACCGACCGCCGGTTGCTCGCCCGGCGCATCAAGACCCTGAACGACCGGCTCGAGAAAGTGCTGGTGCAGCGCGAGACCACCCGCCAGGAACGCAAGCGCGGGGCGGTGCCGACGGTGGCGCTGGTCGGCTACACGAACGCCGGCAAGTCCACCCTGTTCAACCGGCTCACCTCCGCCGATGCCTACGTGGCCGACCAGCTCTTCGCCACGCTCGACCCGACCGTGCGGCGGCTGCGCCTCGCGCCGGGCCTCGAGGTGGCGCTCGCGGACACGGTCGGCTTCGTACGCGACCTGCCGCACGAGCTGGTGGCCGCGTTCCGTTCCACGCTGCAGGAAGCGCGCGAGGCCGACCTGCTGCTGCACGTCATCGACGCCGCCGACCCCGAGCGCACCGAGCGCATCGCCCAGGTGAACGAGGTGCTCGAGTCGATCGGCGCCCACGGGCTGCCGCAGGTCGCCGTGTACAACAAGATCGACCACACCGGCGAGGAAGCCCACGTCGAGCTCGGTCCGGACGGGCGCGTGGACCGGCTCTGGCTCTCGGCCCACGACGGTCGCGGCATCGACCTGCTGCTCGAGGTCCTGCACGACCAGCTGGGCACCGACATCCAGCATTGCGTGCTCCGCCTGCCACCGCGGGCGGGTCGCGCGCGGGCCCGGTTCTTCGATGCGGGTGCCGTGCTCGGCGAGCACCGGCTCGAGGACGGCAGCATCGACCTCGAGGTCAGCCTGCGCCTGCGCGACCTGCAGCGAATCTGCCGCGAGGCGGGCCTCGAAGTACCTCCCGCCGGCGCGCCTTGTGCCGCCGGGGATCGCTTCCTACAATCACCGGTTCGCGTCGCATAAGTCGATGCCCGATTCCGCCAATCCCACTGACGACCAACATTCGGGAGCACACCATCCCATGGCCTGGAACGACCCGGGCAGGAACCGCAATCCCTGGGGCAACCGCCCCGACAAGGGAGCCGCCGATCTGGACGAGGCACTGCGCAACCTGCAACGAAAACTCTCGGGAATGCTGGGCGGCCGTGGCGCCGGCGGCGGCGACGGCGACCGCGGCGATACCGGCGGAATGATGCGCGGCTTCGGGGTCGGCACGGTGGCGCTGGTGCTGCTCGCGATCTGGGCGGCCACGGGCCTCTACAAGGTCGACGCCGCGGAGCGCGCCGTGGTGACCCGCTTCGGCCAGTACGTGGCGACCACGGACCCCGGCCTGCGCTGGCACATGCCGTGGCCGATCGAGGCGCGGCAGATCATCAACGTGCAGAGCGTGGAGGGATTCAGCGACCAGACCCGCATGCTGACCTCGGACGAGAACCTCGTGGACATCAACATAGCGGTGCAGTACCGCCGCGCCGAGCCCGTCGCCTACGCGTTCAACGTGCGCGAACCGGAATCGACGCTCGGCGAGGTGAGCGAGAGCGCGATCCGCGAGATCGTCGGCCACAGCAAGCTCGACTTCGTGCTCGAGGAGGGCCGCCAGGAGATCACGGCGAAGACCCGCGAGCTGATCCAGCGCACGCTCGACAGCTACGAGACCGGCATCGAAGTGACGACCGTGAACCTGCAGGGAGTCAGCGTGCCCGAGCAGGTCCAGACGGCGCAGCGCGACGCCATCAAGGCGCGCGAGGACAAGGAACGCCTCGGGCTCGAGGCGCAGGCCTACGCGAACGACATCCTGCCGAAGGCGAGGGGCTCGGCCGCGCGCCAGATGGAGGATTCCCAGGCCTACAAGGCCCGCATCGTCGCGGACGCTGAGGGCGAGGCGTCGCGCTTCGCGCAGTTGCTCGAGGCGTACGAGCGTGCGCCGGGCGTCACCCGCCAGCGCCTGTACTACGAGACGATGGAGGAGGTGCTCGGCAGCACCAACAAGGTGCTGGTGGACACCAAGGGCTCGGGCAACATGCTGTACCTGCCACTGGACAAGATGCTGGAGCGGCGCATGCCGACCCTCACGCTCGACGAGCAGCGGCAGGTGCCGGCGACGGCCGCGCCACGGGTGACCACCGCCAGCGAGGAAGCCACGACGACCGTCGAGACGCGTCGCGAGCGGGGGACGCGCTGATGAGCAACCGCAGCTATCTCGCCGTGATCCTGCTCGGCTTCGTCGCCCTGGTCCTGTCGATGGCGGCGTTCACGGTTCGCGAGACCGACCTCGCCATCAAGTTCCGCTTCGGCGAGATCGTGCGCGCGGACTACGAGCCCGGCCTGCACTTCATGACGCCGCTGGTGAACAACGTGCGGAAGTTCGACAAGCGCATCCTCACCGTGGATTACCCGGCGGAGAGCTTCCTGACCAGCGAAGGCAAGATCCTGCGCATCGATTTCTTCGTCAAGTGGCGCATCACCGACGTGTCGCGCTACTACACCTCGACGGCCGGCGGCAGCGAGGAGATCGCGGCCCGCCGCCTCGGCGAAATCGTCAAGGACGGCCTGAAGGGCGTCATCGCGCGGCGCACCATCCAGCAGGTGGTGGCGGCGGAGCGCACCGAGTTCCTGGGCGAGGTGCTCAAGATCGCGGGCGCGAACGTCGGCGGCCTCGGCATGACCATGATCGACGTGCGCGTGAAGAGCATCGGGCTGCCCGAGGAAGTGAGCGATTCGGTGTTCAACCGCATGCGCCAGGACTTCGCCCGCCAGGCCGCGCAGCTGCGCGCCGAGGGCTCGGCGGTATCCGAGCAGACACGCGCCGAGGCGGATCGCCAGCGTACCGAGATCCTCGCCAACGCCTACCGGCAGGCCGAGATGGTCAAGGGCGAGGGCGACGCGGCGGCGGCGGACATCTACGCGCGCGCCTACGGCCGCAACGCGGAGTTCTACTCGTTCTACCGCGGCCTGCAGGCGTACCGCAGGTCGCTCGGCAAGCAGGGCGACGTGATGGTGCTGGCGCCCGATGGCGAGTTCTTCAAGTACCTGAAGGAATCCGGACGCTGACCGCGAGGTCGGCTCCGGCTCCGGGATGCATTGGAACGACCTCTGGGCGGCCTTCGCCCTCTACCTCGTGCTCGAAGGCCTGATGCCGTTCGCCAACCCGGGCGGCATGAAGCGCACGCTGCTGCAACTCTCCCAGCTCGACGAGCGCACGTTGCGATTCGCGGGCCTCGCCAGCATGATCGGCGGCGCGCTGCTGCTGTACTTCGTGCGCGGCGCGGGTTGATCGGATACCGGAAGCAATCACCATGGCCAGGAACCTCGTCGTCATCGGCGCCCAGTGGGGCGACGAAGGCAAGGGCAAGATCGTCGACCTGCTGACCGAGCGCGCCGCGGCAGTCGTGCGCTTCCAGGGCGGGCACAACGCGGGGCACACGCTCGTCATCGAAGGGGTGAAGACCGTGCTGTCGCTGATCCCCTCGGGCATCCTGCACGCCGGCGTGCAGTGCCTGATCGGCAACGGCGTCGTGCTGTCGCTCGAGGCGCTGCTGCGCGAGGCGGACGCGCTGGTGCAGAAGGGCGTTCCCGTCTACGACCGCCTGCGCATCAGCCCGAACTGCGCGCTGATCCTGCCCTCGCACATCGCGCTCGACCGCGCCCGCGAGAGGGCGAGCGGGGCGAATGCGATCGGCACCACCGGCCGTGGCATCGGCCCGGCGTACGAGGACAAGGTTGCGCGACGCGCGGTGCGGGTCGCCGACCTCTTCCAGCGCGACCGCCTGGCGGCGCGCCTCGGCGAGATCCTCGACTTCCACAACTTCATCCTGAGCCGGTATTTCAGCGCCGAGCCGGTCGATTTCCAGCGCGTGCTCGACGACCTCGTCGCGCAGGCCGATCGCGTGCAGCCGCTGGTGGACGACATCAGCGAACTGCTGCGCCTCGAGATGCAGCGCGGCAGCAACCTGCTGTTCGAGGGCGCGCAGGGCGCGCTGCTCGACATCGACGTGGGCACGTACCCGTTCGTCACCTCCTCCAACACGATCGCGGGGGCCGCGGCCGTGGGCACGGGACTCGGGCCGCGCGACATCCACGCCGTCATCGGGATCGTGAAGGCGTACACCACCCGCGTCGGCGCGGGACCGTTCCCGACCGAGCTGTTCGACGAGAACGGCGAGCACCTCTCGCGCGTGGGGCACGAGTTCGGCGCGGTGACCGGCCGGCCCCGGCGTTGCGGCTGGTTCGACGCCGTGGCCCTGCGTCGCGCCGTGCTGCACAACAGCCTCTCGAGCCTCGGCGTCACCAAGCTCGACGTGCTCGACGGCCTCGACACCCTGCGCATCGCCACCGGCTATCGCATCGACGGCGAGGTGCGCGACAACCCGCCGCTGCTGCCGCACCGTTACTCCGAGTGCGTGCCGGTGTACGAGACGATGCCGGGCTGGTCGGATCCCACCAGCGGCATCACCGAGTTCGCGCAGTTGCCCGAGAACGCCCGCCGCTACCTGGCGCGCATCGAGCAGCTGGCCGGCGTGCCGATCGACATCGTCTCGACCGGTCCCGACCGCAACGAGACCATCGTGCTGCGCCACCCCTTCGAGTAGACCGGCGGACGGATTGCGACATGAAGCCCTACGAATCCCCCTGGATGGATGACGACCTGCGCATGCTGCGCGAGGCCGTGTCGCGCTACGTCGAGACCGAGATGCTGCCGCACGAGCCACGCTGGCGTGCGCAGCACCACGTCGACCGCGCGACATGGAAGGCGGTCGGCGAGTCCGGCTTCCTGCTGATGGACGTGCCCGCGGAGTATGGCGGTGGCGGCGGGGACTTCCGTCACGAGGCGGTGCTCTACGAGGAACTCGGCCGGCGCGGCATCTCGGGCTTCGGCCAGGGCGTGCACAGCATCGCCGCGCACTACGTGCTCAATTACGGCAGCGAGGAGCAGAAGCAGCGCTGGCTGCCGCGCATGGCGCGCGGCGAGCTGATCGGCGCCATCGCGATGACCGAGCCGGGCGCGGGCTCCGACCTGAAGGGCATCCGCACCAGGGCCGTGCGCGAGGGCGACGAGTACGTCGTCAACGGCTCGAAGATCTTCATCACCAACGGGTTCGTCGCGAACATCCTGATGCTGGTTGTGCGCACCGACCCGTCGGACCGCAGCCGCGGGCTCTCGATCCTGATGGTCGAGACCGAGGGCCTGAAGGGTTATCGCGTCGGCCGCGTGCTCGACAAGATGGGGATGACGGCGCAGGACACCTCCGAGCTCTTCTTCGAGGACGTGCGGGTGCCGGTGGGCAACCTGCTCGGCGGCGAGGAGGGCTCCGGGATGCACCAGCTGATGGGCGACCTGCCCTACGAGCGCCTCACCATCGCGGTGGGCGGCATCGCGGCCATGGAGGGCGCGCTCGAGGAAACCGCGCGCTACGTCAAGGAGCGCCAGGCCTTCGGCCAGGCCATCGGGACGTTCCAGAACACGCGCTTCAGGCTCGCGGAGGTCGCGACCTACACGCGGGTGGCGCGCACGTTCGTCGACCGCTGCATCGAGCAGCAGGTCGCCGGCACGCTCGATTCGGAGACCGCGGCCATGGCGAAGTGGTGGGTCACCGACATGCAGCAGAAGGTCATGGACGAGTGCGTGCAGCTGCACGGCGGCTACGGGTACATGAACGAGTACCTCGTCTGCCGCATGTTCGCCGATTCCCGCGTGCAGCGGATCTACGGCGGCACCAACGAGATCATGAAGGAACTGATCGCGCGCACGCTCTGAGGACGAGGGGCGAAAACGCCCGGGGAAACAGACAGTTGCACCGCGAAGTGCTAGAGTCCGGCCGGCTGGCCGGATGGTGCCCAGGAGAGGACTCGAACCTCCACGGTGTTACCCGCTAGTACCTGAAACTAGTGCGTCTACCAATTCCGCCACCTGGGCTTCGGTCGCGGCGCGGTCCCGACGGACCCGCTGGAAGGTGGCGCAATTTACTGGCGGCCCCCGGGGCTGTCAACGAATACTGGCGGCCACCGGCCGTCCCCTGCTGAATTCACATGAAAAGACAACGAAACAGACGTTCCCCCAACGGGCCGCGGAATGCCGCGCGGCCACGGCCCGCACAGCGCACGCCGCACTCGCCGGAATCCGCCGTGTTGCAGGTGCTGCGCCGCGCCGGCCGGCCGATGCGCCTCGACGAAGTCGCGGCGGAGCTCGGCCCCGTCGCCGGCGCGGATGCCGAGGCGCAGCTCGCGACCGTGCTGAAGCACGGCGAGGTCGTGCTGAACCGCCGTGGGCAGTACTGCCTGCGCGAGCAATTGCCAGGCGTCGTCGTGGGCACGGTGCAGGCACACCGCAGCGGCGACGGGCTGCTGCTGCCCGACGACGCGTCGGCGCCGATCCACCTGCCCGGCCAGCAGATGCGCGAAGTGATGCACGGCGACCGCGTGGCGGTGCGCATCGAGGGCCCGAGTTTCCGCGGCAAGCCGCAGGGCGCGATCGTCGAGGTACTGGAGCGGCGCACGCGCGAGGTGGTGGGGCGCCTGCAGGTCGAATCGGGCGTCGCCTACCTGACGCCGGACAATGCGCGCATCACGCACCGGGTGCTGGTGCCGCAGTCGCAACTGGGCGGCGCGGAATCGGGCCAGATCGTGATCGTGGAGATCACGCAGCAGCCGAGCCGTTCGGCGCAGCCGGTGGGCCGCGTGTCGCGCGTGCTCGGCGACCACGGCGCGCCCGGCATGGAGACCGACATCGCCATCCACTCGCACGGCTTGCCGTTCGAGTTCCCGCAGGCCGTGCTGGCCGAGGCGGCGGCCTGTGGCGCGCGCATTCCCGAGGCCGCGATCGCCGGACGCGAGGACCTGCGCGACACCGCGCTCGTCACCATCGACGGCGAGGATGCGAAGGACTACGACGACGCGGTCTACGGCGAGCGCACCCGCGGTGGCGGCTGGCGACTGATCGTCGCGATCGCCGACGTCGGCCACTACGTGGCGCCGGGCAGCGCGCTCGACGTCGAGGCGCGCGAGCGCGGCACCTCGGTCTATTTCCCGAACCGCGTCATACCGATGCTGCCCGAGGCGCTCTCGAACGGGCTGTGCTCGCTGGTGCCGGACCAGGATCGCCTGTGCCTGTGCTGCGAGCTGCGCGTGAGCGACGACGGGCGCATCACGCGCTCGCGCTTCTTCGAGGGCGTGATGCGCTCGGCTGCGCGGCTGACCTACCGCGAAGTCGGCGAATTCCTCGAACGACCGGGTGCAAAGCACTCGCCGCGGCTCGAGGCGCTGCGCGAGCGCCTGCTTGCGCTGCACGGCATCTACAGGAGCTTCATCCGCTATCGCAGCGGTCGCGGCGCGCTCGAGCTCGACACGCCCGAGCTCAAGCTGAAGTTCGACGAGGCCGGGCGAGTCGCCGCGCTCGTGGAGCAGCCCCGCAACGACGCGCACCGCCTGATCGAGGAATGCATGATCGCCGCCAACGTCGCGGCTGCGCGCTACCTCGACCGCCATCGCGTGCCCACGCTCTACCGCGTGCACGGGCTGCCGGAAATCGACCGCCTCGAGACCCTGCGCCAGTTCATGCGCGAGTTCGGGCTGTGGCTGCCGCCGGCGGAGGAAATCAAGCCCGAGCACCTGCGCGACCTGCTGCAGAAGATCGGCGACCGGCCGGACGCGATCCTGATTTCGACCGCCGTGATCCGCTCCATGCCGCAGGCGGTGTACCAGCCCGGCAACATCGGCCACTTCGGCCTCGCGCTCGAGCACTACGCGCATTTCACCTCGCCGATCCGTCGCTACCCGGACCTCGTGGTGCATCGTGGCATCCGCCAGGTGCTGCGGAGCGGCGAGCCCGAGGCGCTCGTCGAGTGGCACGGCGCATTCCCCGTCCTCGGCCAGGAGTGCTCGTTCCGTGAGCGGCGCGCCGACGAGGCGACGCGCGGCGCCGTGGCCTGGCTCAAGTGCTACTACATGCAGGAGCGCGTGGGCGAGGAGTACGACGGCATCGTCTCCGGCGTGGTGGATTTCGGCCTGTTCGTGCAGCTCGACGGACTGCAGGTCGACGGCCTGCTGCACGTCTCCGCGCTCGGCCAGGACTACTTCATGCGCGACCGCTCCGGTTACCGGATCGTCGGGCGCAACTCCGGCAAGATCTACAAGCTCGGCGACCGGCTGCGCGTGCGCGTCAGCAACGTTTCGCTCGACGAGCGTCGCGTGGACTTCGAACTCGCCGGCGCCGAGGAAACCCCGCGACGCAGCCGGCGGCCACGCCCGCAGGGCAGGCGTCGCTGATGCCGGGCCCGGTCGCCTACGGCATTCACGCGGTGCGGGTGATGCTCGAGCGCAGCCCGCAGCGCGTGCGACGCGTGCTGGTGAGCTCCGGCCGCGAGGCGGGGCGGCTCGGCGAGCTGAAGGCGCTTGCTCGGCGCGCCGGCGTGCAGGTGACTCCGGCGGACGACGTGCTGCTCGGGACGCTGGCCGAAGGTGGACGCCACCAGGGCGTGGTGGCGGAAATCGCGCCGCGCGCCGGCGACCCCGAGACCCAGCTCGAGGAGGCACTCGAGGCCGCACAGGGTCCGCCGTTGCTGCTGGTGCTCGACGGCGTGCAGGACCCGCACAACCTCGGCGCGTGCCTGCGTTCGGCCGACGCAGCCGGTGTGCACGCCGTCATCGCCCCGCGCGATCGCGCTGCGGGCCTCACGCCGGTGGTGCGCAAGGTGGCCGCCGGCGCCGCCGAGACCGTGCCGTTCATCGCCGTCGTCAACCTTGCCCGTACCCTGCGCGAGCTGAAGGAGCGTGGCGTCTGGCTGGTCGGTACCGACGATGCGGCGGACAAGACCCTGTTCGAAGCCGACCTCGGCGGGCCGCTGGCGCTCGTCATGGGCTCGGAGGGGGAGGGCATGCGGCGCCTCACCCGCGAGTGTTGCGACCAGCTGGTGTCGATCCCCATGGCCGGGGCGGTCGAGAGCCTGAACGTCTCGGTGGCGGCGGGAGTGGTCTTGTTCGAGGCGGTGCGGCAGCGGAGAGTGGATAGGGGATAGGGGATAGGAAGAGGCCCGCGCATCGCGCGGTCCGAATTCCCCACTATCCCCTATCCCCTAGTCACTATCCCCTTTCTTCGTTATGCTATCCGGCCCGCAACGACCCTCGCCGGTCGCTGTGCTTTCGCAACTCCTTGCCGCACCAAATGCTTTTTGGGCGGCTTCAACCACAGGGAGCACTCAACAGTGCGTCATTACGAAATCGTTTTCCTGGTCCACCCTGACCAGAGCGAGCAGGTCCCGGCCATGATCGACCGCTACCGCGGCATGATCACCGCGGGCGGCGGCGCGATCCACCGCGTCGAGGACTGGGGCCGCCGGCAGCTCGCGTTCCCGATCGACAAGGTCCACAAGGCACATTACGTGCTGATGAACGTCGAGACGGACAAGAAGACCCTCGACGAACTCACCGGCGCCTTCCGCTTCAGCGACGCCGTCATCCGTCACCTCGTGGTCTCGATGCCGGAAGCCGTCACCGAGCCTTCGCCGATGGCGCGGGCCGAGGAAGAGGGCGCGCGCGGCGACGACGCCGGCCCGCAGGACCGCGGCGACGATTCGGTGAGCGCGGACTGATCGCGCCCGCCACAGCAATCCAGACGAATACAGTACAGGGTGACCCATGGCACGTTTCTTCCGTCGCCGTAAGTTCTGCAAGTTCACGGCCGAAGGCGTCGAGCGGATCGACTACAAGGATCTCGCCACGCTCAAGGGCTATATCTCCGAGACCGGCAAGATCGTGCCGAGCCGCATCACCGGCACGCGCTCGAACTACCAGCGCCAGCTGTCGCTCGCGATCAAGCGCGCGCGGTTCCTGGCCCTGCTGCCGTACACGGACCAGCACTGAGCCGACACGAGCCTGTGCGTGACGCCCGTCGAGGGCGCCGCCATGAACCGATCGCTCGCCACCTGGCTCGCCGAGAATCCGGTCGGTGCGATGTTCGTCACCGGCCTGCTGGGACTGCTGCCGCTGTTCGGCCTGGGCTTCGCGTTCTTCCTGCCCGGGGCGGTGCCGGCGCTCGTGGCGATGGTGCGCGGCCCGCGACTCGGCCTGATGGTCGCGGCGGGTGCGAGCCTGTTGCTCGCAGCGGCGATGTGGATGATCGGGCGGCCGGCGCCCGTCGGGTTGATCTACTCGGCGTGGGTGCTCGGCCCGCCGCTCGCGCTCGGCGTGATGCTGGCACGCACGGGGTCGCTCACCCTGTGCCTGCAGGTGTCGGTGCTGGCCGCGGCGGTGATGCTCGTGTTCCTGCACGTGAGCCTCGGCGATCCGCAGGCCTTCTGGGCGCCGTTCGTGCGGGAAGTGGCCGAGGAGATGCAGCGCCGGGGGCTGCCGATGAATCTCGAGCAGGACGGGCTCGCGGACACGCTGGCGCGCACTTTGTGGGGCTGGGTGACGGTGCTCACCATGCTGCTCGCGATGTGCGCGCTGTTCCTCGCCCGCTGGTGGCAGTCGCTGCCAACGGAGCCGGGGCGCTTCGGCGCGGAGTTCCAGCAACTGCGCCTCGGCGTGGTGCTCGGCGTGCTCGGGGCGGTGGTGATCGGCGCCTCGTTCTTCATGGACCGGCCGCTGGTCGACGACCTCGGGAGGATCTTCCTCGGGGCGCTGATGCTGGTGGGGCTGGCCGCGGCGCACCGGTTCAAGGCGGCGGGCCGCCTGAACGGGATGTGGCTGTGGGCGATTTACGTGCTGCTCGTGCTCGCCGCGCCCATCATGGTGGCGGCGCTCGCGGGCTGGGGATTCGTGGACAACTGGCTGCGCTCGCAACGGGTGGCGCACGCCGCGTGATGTAAGTAACGAGATCGATCGAGGAAACAACGATGGAAGTCATCCTGCTGCAGAAGGTCGCCAACCTCGGCAACATCGGCGACAAGGTCAAGGTCAAGCCCGGCTACGGCCGCAACTACCTGCTCCCGCAGGGCAAGGCCGCCATGTGCACGGCCGCCAACCTCGCCAAGTTCGAGGAGCGCCGCGCCGAGTTCGAGAAGCTCGCGGCCGACGAACTGTCGAGCGCGAAGCTGCGCGCCGGCCAGCTCGAGGGCTTCAAGCTCACGCTCACCGCCAAGGCGGGCGGCGAGGGCAAGCTGTTCGGCTCGATCGGCACGTCCGACATCGCCGAGGCGCTCTCCGAGGCCGGCATCCGCATCGAGCGCAGCGAAGTGCGCCTGCAGTCGGGCCCGATCCGCCTCGTGGGCGAGCACCACGTGAAGCTCCACCTGCACACCGACGTCGTGATCGACCTGCCGGTGGAAGTAGTCGCCGAGGAATAATCCGGCCACGCACCGGATCATCCTCGATGGAACAGGAATCGGGGGGCGCCAGGGGGCGTAAACGGGCACGTGCCGTGCCCGAAATGGACGCGCTGCGCGTCCCGCCGCATTCCGTCGAGGCCGAGCAGGCGGTGCTCGGCGGGCTGCTGCTCGACAACAGCACTTGGGACTCGATCGCGGACCGGCTCCGCGCCGAGGACTTCTACCGCCGCGACCACCAGCAGATCTTCGCCGCGATCGCCGAGCTCTCGGCCCGCAGTGAGCCGAGCGACGCCGTCACGCTGGCCGAGTACCTGGCCGCGAAAGGCGAAGGCGAGGGGACGGGCGGGCTCGCCTACCTCGCGGGCCTCGCGCGCGATACCCCGACCGCCGCCAACATCCGCGCCTACGCGGACATCGTTCGCGAGCGCGCGCTGCTCCGTAACCTGATCCGGGTCAGCGGCGAGATCGCTGCGAGCGCCTACGCGAGCGAGGGTCGGCCCGCCAAGGAGCTGGTGGACAACGCCGAGCAGCTCGTCTTCGCGATTGCCGAACAGGGTCGCCACGGCAGCTCCGGGTTCGTGCCGTTGCGCGACGTCCTGGGCGCCACGATCGACCGCCTCGACATGCTGCACCAGTCGCAGGGGCAGCTCACGGGCGTCAGCACCGGTTACGCCGACCTCGACCGCATGACCGCCGGCCTGCAGCCCGGCGACCTCATCATCGTCGCGGGCCGCCCCTCCATGGGCAAGACCACGCTGGCGCTCAACATCGCGGAGAACGCGGCGATCGCCTCGAACACCGGCGTCGCCGTGTTCTCGATGGAAATGTCCCGCGAGCAGCTGTCGATGCGCATGATCTCGTCGCTCGGCCGCGTGGACCAGAGCCACCTGCGCACGGGCATGTTCGGCGACGAGGACTGGGCGCGCATCAACAGCGCCATCGCGCAGATGAAGACCGCGCCGATCTTCATCGACGACAGCGGTGCGCTCACGCCCACCGAGGTCCGCGCGCGCGCGCGCCGCCTCACGCGCGAGCACAAGCTCGGCCTGATCGTGATCGACTACCTGCAGCTGATGCAGGTGGCGGGCACCAAGGAGAACCGCGCGACCGAGATCTCGGAGATCTCGCGCTCGCTCAAGGCGCTGGCGAAGGAACTCAAGGTGCCCGTCGTCGCGCTCTCGCAGTTGAATCGCAGCGTGGAGCAGCGCACCGACAAGAAGCCGGTGATGTCGGATCTTCGCGAATGCGTCACGGGCGACACTTTGGTCGTGCTCGCAGATGGCCGTCGTACTCCGATCCGCGAGCTGGTCGGCAGCCGCCCCAGTGTGCTTGCCCTGGATGATCGCCAGAAAGTGGTTTCCGCTGAAGCGGACCTCGTATGGTCGGTCGGAACGAAGGCTATCCTCGAGTTGTCGCTCGCGAGCGGACGCAAGCTGCGTTGCACGGCGCAGCACCGCATTCTCACGAGTGACGGATGGCGAACCTTGGGCGAACTGACAGTTGGAAGTACGGTAGGGTTCGTTCAGGTCCCCGACGATTCAGCTGAATCGTCCGTCGGCAAACTCGGTTGGGTGGTCGTCAGCGCCATCACGGCGGTCGGCGAAGAGGAGGTCTTCGACCTGACGGTACCGGGCCCGGCCAGCTGGCTTGCCGATGGCATCGTGAGCCACAACTCGGGCGCGATTGAACAGGACGCCGACCTGATCATGCTCATCTATCGCGAGGAGGTGTACGAGCCCGACACCCCGCGCAAGGGCATCGCCGACATCATCATCGCGAAGCAGCGCAACGGCCCCACCGGCGAGGTGCACCTCACCTTCCTCGGCAAGTACACGCGCTTCGAGAACCTCGCGACCGGCGACTACGATTACGGCGGCTGAACACGCCAGCGACGGCCACCGCAGTTCCACGTGAAGACCCTGATCCGCGCCATCGTCGACACCGCCGCCCTGCGGCAGAACCTCGCGCGCGTTCGTGCAACCGCGCCAGCATCGCGCGTCATGGCCGTGGTGAAGGCCAACGGCTATGGCCACAGTGTCGTGCCGGTGGCGAAGGCGCTGGCCGAGGCGGACGGCTTCGCGGTCGCGCGGCTCGACGAAGGCCTGGCGCTGCGCACGGCGGGTCTCACCAACCGCATCCTGCTGCTCGAGGGCGTGTTCAGCCCCGACCAGCTCGCGATCGCCGCGCAGCAGCGCTTCGACCTGATGGTCCACACCTTCGAGCAGCTGCAATTGCTCGAGGGTCGGGCGGGCAGCGAACCGCTGTCGGCATGGCTCAAAGTGGACAGCGGCATGAACCGGCTCGGGTTCCGCGTCGAGCAGTTCGGAGAGGCGTACGCTCGCCTCACCCGCATCGCGAACGTCGCGCCGGACCCGACGCTCGTGACGCACCTTGCCAATGCCGACGACCGGCGCGATGCGAAGACGCCGGAGCAGCTGCGATCCTTCGCGACGGCGACCGCGGGCATCGCCGGAGCGCGCAGCATCGCGAACTCGGCGGCCATCCTGGCGTGGCCGGATTCGCGGGCGGACTGGGTACGGCCGGGGTTGCTGCTCTACGGCGTCTCGCCGTTCCCGAGCGGAGTCGGCGCCGAGCTCGGCCTGCGGCCGGTCATGACGCTGCAGACCGAGGTGATCGCGGTCAAGGTCGTGAAGACCGGCGAGACGGTCGGCTACGGTGGCCAATGGCGCGCCGAGCGCGATACACGAATGGCGGTGATCGCGGCGGGCTACGGCGACGGGTATCCGCGCAGCGTGCCGTCAGGCGCGCCGGTGCTCGTGAACGGACGCCGGGCGCCGTTGATCGGGTCCGTCTCGATGGACATGGTCACCGCGGACGTCACCGACCTGCCGGCCGTGGCAACCGGCGACCCGGTCGTCCTGTGGGGCGATGGCGTGCCGGTCGAGGAAGTGGCCCGCCAGGCCGGCACGATCCCGTACGAGCTCGTCTGCGGGGTGAGCCAGCGGGTGCAGCACGAGCTGCGCTGAGGGCAGGAAGGGGATAGGGGATAGGGGATAGGGGATAGGAATAAAGGCTCTTCGCCAGGATTCGGCGCCGACCTGTCATTCGAGGTAGCGGGATCTGCCGAAGCTGTGCTGGGGTCCCAGGGAGCGGACGCTCGCGAATTTCCCGGTTCGGCCAGCGGACTACGCTGTTGTCGCCAATAGCAGTCGCTGGTGCGCAGCCTTAGACTTCGCCATTTGCCACGATGGACGGATTCGGGCACGCTAATCAAATGGCTGCGTTCCTGAGCAGAGTCCGCGAACGAGGTCCACGGTTGTGGGGCGTGCGGCTATTGCTGGGTGTTTCGCTGCTTGGCCTGCTCTTGGCCGGGGTCTGGCAGGGAGAGATGCACTCTCACGACAACGCCAGCACGGCTCATTCGCACGGGCACGATTTCGATACGCCCGAGACCGATCCGCAGTCTGGCGGTGCGGCTCCCGAGCCGCTGCATATCCATGACGCAGCGGTCACGGTTGTAATGGCAGGACCCCCGGCTGTTGGCACCGGGCTGCCGAATGCGTCCGCGACCTGGATACCCGATCATCCCAGGGTCCACGCGCCGCCGACCGCCTTCAACGCACCGCACCGACCTCCCATCGTCTGACCTCCGCTGAATCTGCCCGCCGTGGTCACGGCGGGCGTTCGCGTTCGTTCAGTCGATGGAGGTATCAGCGTGTTCCTGCGATCCGTATGGACCTTGGCCCTGGCCGGGGCGTTTGCATCGTCACCCGCGGTGGCCGATGCCGTGTCATTGACGATGAGCGCCGCGGTCGACCGCGCCGTGGCCGGCAGTCCCGCCTTGCGTGCCGAGCGGGCGGCCATGACCGCCGCAGAACAACAGGCGCGGCTCGATGGCCTGAAACTACCGGTGACGATTGGTGGCGAGATGGAGAATTTCGCCGGCACCGGCAACCTCAGCGGCATTGATGACGCCGAGTTCACCCTGCGCGTGGGGAAGACCTTCGAACTCGGCGGAAAGCGTGAAGCCCGGCAGGCCATCGGGGCCTCCAGGGTCGCCCTGCAAGGCAACGAGTTCGAACGCCGACGGCTCGACGTAGTCGCCCAGACGAAACATCGCTTTCTCGAGGTCGTTGCCCAGCAGGCACGCCTGACCCTGGCGGAGCAGGAGTCCGCACTCGCGCGCGAAACCCGCGACGCGGTTGCCTACCGGGTCAAGCGGGGTGCCAGTCCAGAGGCCGACCTGCCACTGGC
Source organism: uncultured Gammaproteobacteria bacterium (assembly GCA_963706535.1). Taxonomy (GTDB): domain Bacteria; phylum Pseudomonadota; class Gammaproteobacteria; order Steroidobacterales; family Steroidobacteraceae; genus RPQJ01. Next base: position 278,751 of record CAVPMU010000003.1, on the reverse strand, counting down.
GGAGCTCGTCGTCGCCCGCGCGGAACTGGAGCAGGAGGATGCCGGGCACGAACTGGCGAGCGCCCGCGTTGCTCTCTCGGTGCTCTGGGGCGAACGATCCCCGTCCTTCACCCGTGCCGCGGGTTCGGTGGACACCGTTCCGGAGGTGCCGGCGTTCGAGACTCTGACGCAACGCCTGGAATCGAACCCGGACCAGCAACTGTTCGCGCTCGAGGCGGCGCGGCTCGATGCGCAGCGCCGTTCCGCTGAGGCGAGCCGCAAGCCGGACCTCTCCGGCACGCTGGGCGTGCGCCGCCTCGAGGCATTCGACGACCAGGCGCTCGTCATGTCGATTGCCATGCCGATCGGCCTTGGCCAACGCTCGGATCTGGCGCTCTCGCGCGGCCGTGCCGAGCTCGCGAGCCTCGAGGGGCGACGCGGGGCGGTCGAACTCGAGCGTTATCAGGAGCTGTTCGCGAGGTATCAGGAACTCAGCCATGCGCGCCACGAATTCGAGACCCTGCGCGACCGGATGATTCCCGCCGCAGAAAGTGCGCTCGCGCTGGCTCGGCGCGGCTACGACGAAGCTCGCTATTCGTTCCTGCAGGTCGCAGCCGCTCGCAACGTGCTGTATTCGCTGCAGAAGGACCGCATCGCCGCGGGCACCCGTTATCACCGCCTGCTGGCCGACATCGAGCGGGCCACGGCCGTCTCCGGAGTCACCGCCCCATGAACGCACGATTCAAACCATTCCTGATCCTCACCGCTCTGCTGCTCGGTGCGTGTGGCGCCAGCGAGCACGCTCACGTGGGCGACCCGGCGGGCGACCACGGTGCAGCAGCCGCCGACTTCGAGCGTGGCCCGCATCGCGGCCGCCTGCTGCGCGATGGCGACTTTGCCCTCGAGGTCACCATCTTCGAGACCGGTGTACCGCCGCAGTTCCACCTCTATGCGTATCGCAATGGCGAGGCGCTGCCGGCGCAGGACGTGAGCGCAATCATCGAGCTGTCGCGCCTCGGCGGCAAGGTGGATCGTTTCGAGTTCACTCCTGATGGTGATCATCTGGCGGGCAATGGCACGGTGGTTGAGCCGCACTCGTTCGACGTGACCGTGACCGCCAGCCACGGCGGCCGCGAGCATCGCTGGACTTACGAGTCCCACGAGGGTCGCACCAGCATGCCTGCTGCCGTCGCCGAGGCGGCGGGCGTGACGATCGAGACGGCCGGTCCGGCGGTGATTCGCAACGACACTCGCCTGATGGGGCGTGTCGTGCTGAATGGTGATCGCTTTGCCGAAGTGAAGGCCCGCTTTCCCGGACCCGTTCAGTCGGTGCACGTGAACCTTGGCGACACGGTCCGCTCGGGGCAGGCCCTGGCCGTGGTCGAGAACCGCGACAGCCTGCGCAGCTACACCGTGACCGCGCCGATCAGCGGCGTCGTGCTGGCGCGACACACGAATGCCGGCGACGTCGCGGGTGACGAGGCTCTCTTCGAGATCGCCGACCTGTCGGAGCTCTGGCTCGAGTTGCATGCATTTGGGGAGGACGCCGTGCGACTGCGAAGTGGACAGGTGGTGCGGCTCGAGGCCGCAGCGGGCGGCCCGGCGGTCGAAACGACGCTGCAGCGCGTCCTGCCGCTGGCCAGCGCGACCAGCCAGACCGTCGTCGCCCGTGCACTGCTGCCCAACGCCGGGGGTGAGTGGCGTCCCGGCATGGCCGTGAACGCGCAGGTGACCCTGGCGGAGCGAGAGGTTCCACTGGCCGTCAAGACCGCCGGGCTGCAGCGCTTCCGCGATTTCACGGTCGTCTTCGCGCAGGTCGGGGACACCTACGAGGTGCGGATGCTGGATCTCGGTGAGCGCGACGGCGAATGGGTGGAGGTGCTCGGAGGGATCGATTCGGGAACACCCTACGTGGTCGAGCAGAGCTTCCTGATCAAGGCGGACATCGAAAAGTCCGGCGCCAGCCACGACCACTGAGGGCGCCACCACCATGCTCGAAAGAATCATTCGACTCGCCATCGCGCATCGCTGGCTGGTGCTCGTCCTCGCGCTTGCGCTTGCCGGGCTGGGAACCTGGAACTACGCGCGCCTGCCCATCGACGCCACGCCCGACATCACCAACGTACAGGTTCAGATCAACACGGAGGCTCCCGGCTACTCGCCGCTCGAGGCCGAGCAGCGCCTGACCTTCCCGATCGAGACCGCCCTGGCCGGACTGGCCAGGCTCGACTACACCCGCTCGATCTCGCGCTACGGGCTTTCCCAGGTGACCGTCGTCTTCGAGGACGGGACCGGCATTTACTTCGCCCGGCAACAGGTCGCGGAGCGCTTGCAGCAGGCGAAGAGTCAGCTGCCGCCCGAAAGTGAACCCGTGCTCGGTCCGGTGGCCACCGGTCTCGGCGAGATCTTCATGTACACGGTGGAGTCCCTGCCGGGAGCGATCGGCCCGGATGGCCAACCGTGGACGCCGACCGACCTGCGCACGCTGCAGGACTGGGTGGTGCGCCCGCAACTGCGCCACCTGGAGGGTGTGACGGAGGTCAACACCGTCGGCGGCTACGTTCGACAGATTCACGTCACACCGGATCCGACGCGACTCGCCGCTTACGGCGTGGGCTTGCGCGATCTGATGGAGGCCATCGCACGGAGCAATTCCAACGCCGGGGCGGGCTACATCGAGCGCAGCGGCGAACAGTACCTGGTCCGCGTGCCTGGCCAGGTCGGTGCGCCCGAGGAGCTTCGCGACATCGTCGTCGCCCATCGCGACGGCGTGCCGATCCGGCTGCGTGAGATGGCGGAGGTCGTGGAGGGAAGCGAACTGCGCACCGGCGCGGCGACCGAGAACGGCCAGGAGATCGTGCTCGGCACCGTGTTCATGCTCGTCGGCGAGAACAGCCGCGCCGTGGCGCGTCGTGCCGCCACCCGACTGCAGGAGGTCAATGCGAGCCTCCCGGACGGCGTGGTCGCGACGCCGGTCTATGACCGTACCGCACTCGTCGATCGCACCATCGCCACGGTCCGCACCAACCTGCTCGAGGGCGCGCTGCTGGTCATCGCGGTGCTGTTCGCGCTGCTCGGCAACCTGCGCGCGGCACTGATCACCGCGGCGGTCATCCCGCTCACCATGCTGATGACCATCACCGGCATGATGCAGAACCGGATCTCGGCCAATCTCATGAGCCTGGGAGCGCTCGACTTCGGCCTGATCGTCGACGGGGCGGTGATCATCGTCGAGAACTGCCTGCGTCGCTTCGGCGAGACGCAGCATCGACTCGGGCGGGTCCTGACGCGGGACGAGCGCTTCGAGGTCGCAGCGAGCGCGTCGGCGGAGGTGATGAAACCCAGCCTGTTCGGCGTGCTGATCATCACGGCGGTGTACCTGCCGATCTTCGCCCTGACGGGCGTCGAGGGAAAGATGTTCCACCCGATGGCATTCACCGTGGTCATCGCATTGACCGCCGCCATGCTGCTCTCACTGACGTTCGTGCCCGCCGCCGTTGCCCTGTTCATGACGGGCCCGGTGACCGAAAGCGACAACCGGCTCGTCGCCCGCCTCAAGGACTGGTACCGGCCCGTGCTCGAGCGCGCCCTGGCCCATCGCGTCGCGGTGCTGGCGACCGCAGTCCTGCTGGTCGCTGCGAGCACGCTGCTTGCGACCCGCCTTGGCAGCGAGTTCGTCCCAAGCCTGGACGAGGGCGACATCGCACTGCACGCGCTGCGGATTCCCGGTACCGGCCTCGAGCAGGCGATCGGAATGCAGGCCTCGCTCGAGGCACGCATCAAGGAGTTTCCGGAGGTGGACAAGGTCTTCGCCAAGATCGGCACCGGCGAGGTGGCGACGGACCCGATGCCACCGTCGGTGGCCGATACGTTCATCATGCTCAAGGACCGGTCCGAATGGCCGGACCGGCGCAAGCCGAAGCTCACATTGGTCCGGGAACTCGAGGCTGCCGTGAAGGAGATTCCCGGCAACAACTACGAGTTCACGCAACCCGTGCAGATGCGCATGAACGAATTGATCGCTGGCGTGCGTGCCGACGTGGCGGTGAAGGTCTATGGAGACGATCTCGAGCAACTGATGGCGCTCGGCGATGCGGTGGAGCGCGCGGCCGGCCAGGTGGCCGGCGCCGCCGACGTCAAGCTCGAGCAGATCACGGGACTCCCCCTGCTCACCATCACACCGAATCGTGCCGCGCTCGCGCGCTACGGACTGAGCCTGCAGGACGTGCAGGACACGGTCTCGATCGCACTGGGCGGCGGCAACGCCGGGCAGCTGTTCGACGGCGACCGGCGTTTTGACATCGTCGTGCGCTTGCCCGAGGCGATCCGCGCGGACATCGATCAACTGCACGAACTGCCCGTTCCGCTCCCGGGCGGGATGAAGCAGGCAGCGTCCGGGGGCTTGCGCCCGGCGAATGTCGGCGCGGCAACGGCGAACTTCGTACCACTCGGGGAGATAGCCACGCTCGAGATCGCACTCGGACCGAACCAGATCAGCCGCGAGAACGGCAAGCGGCGCGTCGTCGTGACGGCCAACGTGCGCGGCCGCGACCTGGGTAGCTTCGTGGAAGGCCTGCGCACGCAGGTGACCGACAGCGTCGAGTTGCCCGAGGGCTACTGGATCGAATACGGAGGCACGTTCGAGCAGCTGATCTCCGCCAGCACGCGGCTGCAGATCGTCGTCCCCGTGACGCTGCTGATCATATTCGGCCTGCTGTTGATGGTGTTCGGCTCCGGCCGCGATGCGCTGATCGTGTTCAGCGGGGTGCCCCTGGCCCTGACGGGCGGGGTCCTCGCGCTGTGGCTGCGGGGCATTCCGCTGTCGATCTCCGCGGGCGTCGGGTTCATCGCGCTGTCCGGCGTGGCCGTGCTCAACGGTATCGTGATGATCGCGTTCATCCGCAAGCTGCGAGAGCAGGGCGACCCACTCAGGGAGAGCATCATCGACGGAGCCGTCGGTCGACTGCGCCCGGTGCTGATGACGGCCCTGGTGGCATCGCTCGGCTTCGTGCCCATGGCGTTGAACGTGGGCGCGGGCGCCGAGGTGCAGCGGCCGCTCGCGACCGTCGTGATCGGCGGCATCGTGTCCTCCACGCTACTGACACTGCTTGTTCTGCCGGCGCTCTACCGCATGTTTCATCGCGACCCGGACGTCGTGGAACTGGCGGCGAGCCGATAACCACACGAGTCCGTCATCGGACTTCGTTGACATGAATGATTCGGACGACAGCTCGCATAGCCACGTCTTCGACCTCAGCAATCCGATTGCGGAGCGACGAACGCAGCGGGTGGTGTGGATGACAGCGGCGACGATGGTCGTCGAGATCGCCGCGAGCACGCTCGCACTGGGTGTGTCGGCCGCGGCGTATGAGCTGGCGCGCCGCATGGCCAACGACCCGCGCTTTGCGCTTGGCCCTGGAATATCGAGGTGCCGGGCGGTTACGCCGGCACGGTGCTCCAGATGGGTGTTGCGGCGTACATGGGTATCCAGTCGATCTCGCGGCTTCTGGCGCCTTCTGCAATCCGCTTCGACGAGGCAAATGCCGTGGCGGTCCTCGGCCTCGCCGTGAACCTGGTTTCCGCCTGGCTGCTGTCCACTGGGGATGCAGGACATCAGCACGTTCGATCCGGACACGAACCTGGACATCACTACGGACATGGACATCACGATCTCAACCTGCGCTCGGCCTAGCCTGAAGTTCTCCTGTCTTTCGAGATTCTGGTAGTCAGCAAGTCGTTGTATTGCGGTCGGTTTGTGCGGTTTCGGGGCGCTTCCATGGCTGCATTGGGTAGTCACTAAGATATTGACTTACGTCCCGCGACGAGCTTATATTCACTGCCATGTCAGAACGTGGCGGCGCCGTTCATGTCGTCACCACGCGGCGCCGCTACAAGGGCCGCGTGTACGCGACCCATCTGCTGCGCCGTAACTATCGCGAAGACGGTCGGGTCAAGAACGAGACCCTCGGCAACCTCTCGCATCTGCCGGAGCCGCTGATCGAGGTCGTGCGCCGCTCGCTGCGGGGCGAGGTGTTCGTGCCGCTCGAGGCGCGGCTCGAGGTGCTGCGCTCGCGGCCCCACGGCCACGTGCAGGCCGTTCGGCGGGCGATGCAGCGGCTCGGGATGGACTCACTGCTCGCCTCGCGGCCGAGCCCCGAGCGCGAGCGGATCTGCGCCCTGATTGCCGCGCGGGTCCTCGCCCCGCACACCAAGCTCGCCACCACCCGCTGGTGGCACACGAGCACGCTCGCCGAGGAGTTCGGCGTCACCGCAGCCGATGAGGATGATCTGTACGCGGCGATGGACTGGCTGCTCGAGCGTCAGCCGCTGATCGAGCGCAAGCTCGCGGCCCGCCATCTCGGGCAGGGTGCGATGGCGCTCTACGACCTCTCCTCGAGCTACTTCGAGGGGACGCACTGTCCGCTGGGGAAGATCGGCTACAACCGGGACGGCAAGCGCAACAAGCTGCAGGTCAACTACGGGCTGCTGACCACGCGCACGGGCTGCCCGATCTCGGTGTCGGTGTACGCAGGCAACACCGGGGATGCCAAGACGCTGATGGCGCAGGTGGCGAAGCTGCGTGAAGGGTTCGGGCTCGAGCGCCTCGTGCTGGTCGGCGATCGCGGGATGATCTCGCACAAGGCGATCGGGGAGCTCAGGACGCTCGAGGGGATGGCCTGGATCACGGCGTTGAAGAGTACGCAGATCCGCTCGCTCATCGAGGCGGGCACGCTGCAGCTCGGGCTGTTTGATGAGCGCAACCTGTTCGAGTTCAGCCATCCCGATTATCCCGCGGAACGACTCCTCGCCTGTCGCAACCGCGAGCTTGCCAAGCTCCGGGCCCACAAGCGCCAGGCGCTGCTGGCGGCCACCACGCTCGAGCTGGAGAAGATCCGCGAGCGGGTGGCGCGCGGCGCGCTCACGGGGCAAGCCACCATCGGTGTGAAGCTCGGGCGCGTCCTCGACAAGTACAAAGTCGGCAAACACTTCGAGCTGACGATCACCGACACGCACTTCGCCTATCGCATCCGCGAGGATAAGGTCGCCGCGGAGGCGGCGCTCGATGGGATCTACGTGATCCGCACCGCACTACCGAAGAAGCAGATGTCCGCAGCCGAGGCGGTACGCAGCTACAAATCCCTCGCCCAGGTCGAGCGCGCGTTCCGCTCGCTGAAAACCGTCGACCTGAAGATCCGCCCGATCCATCACCGGCTCGAGCACCGCGTTCGTGCGCACATCTTCCTGTGCATGCTCGCCTACTATGTCGAGTGGCATCTGCTCGAGGCCTGGCGGCCCCTGCTGTTCGCCGATGAGGATCAGGCCGCCAAGAGCCACCGCGATCCGGTCGCCCCCGCGAAGCGCTCCGCGGCCGCGCTCGCGAAGGCGTCGACTCATCAGCGGGCCGACGGTGCGCCCGTGCACAGCCTGCGCACCTTGCTCGCCGAACTCGCCACGCTCGTGCGCAACACCTGCCGCACATCCGGCGCCCTCGAGCATCCGGCCACGTTCGAGCTCCTGACGACTCCGACCCCAACTCAACGCCGAGCCCTTGAACTGCTCGATCCGATCGCCACGTAGTCAGAAACCGCGCACCTCAAATCCACGCAGGTGCCTATCGTGCAAGGTAAACTCAACGCGCCAGCCAGCGGAACTTCAGCCTAGCTGCATGTCGTCGCCGATGCCGTGACATCGATTCTGGCGATCGCCGCACTGATCGGCGGCAAGTATCTCGGCGCGGCGCGGCTCGATCCGGTCATGGGGCTGGTGGGAACGCTACCGGTCGGGCGCTGGGCGAGGGGCCTGCTGCACGACACGGGTCGAGTCCTCCGGGACGCTGAGATGGATTCCCCAGTCGCTGAGGAGGTTGAGGAGGTCGTGCGCGGGCTCCCGCAGCCGACGTTCGAAGTCTGACCCCCTACATTAGGTCTATCCGTTGTACGTTTTCACGGTCCGACTGTCGCTCGCGGCTGTACTGAGATCGTCCCGCGGCAGGCATGCCGGCCGCTTCCTCAGTACTGGTGGCTCGATATATGCGAAGTCAAAGACCAATGGGCGTCAGCTCAATGCGCTGTGTTCCGCTGTTTACCCGCCGCCCGACGCACCAGTCCCGGCGTGATACCAATCTCGCGCTTGAATGCGCGGTGGAACGCTGCCTCCGTCTGGTAGCCGCAGCGCAGCGCTACGTCGAGCACGGTTGCGCCGTCCTGCAGCCAGTCGTATGCAAGCTGCATGCGCCACGCCGTCAGGTAACCCAGCGGTGACTGCCCGAGGATTGCCTGGAAGCGACTCGCGAATGCGGAACGTGACATGGCCGCAGTCGACGCAAGGTCCTCGACCGTCCACACACGCTCCACGTCCGCATGCATGGCATCGAGCGCGCGTCGAATCTGCGGATCGCGCAGGGCGGCGAACAGGCCGGTCGACTGTGGTCGCGACGCGAGGTAGTCACGAATCGCTTCAATGAACAACAGGTCGACGAGCCGCTCGATCATGACGGCCTGGGCTGGCTGCTCGGCGCGCGCTTCCTCGAAGATGCGCTCGAGGATCCGGCGTGGCCAGCTCGTGTCGCCCGACGCCGGGGCCCGGAAGACGACATAGTCCGGGAGGGCATCCAGCAGTGCGTTCGATCCGCGCGCTGCGAATTCGAAGTGCCCACAGATGAGCGCAGTACCCGGAACCGGAGCCTGGGCCTCAAGTGGCACGGACGCAGTCTGGTTGGCCGCAACCGGGGCATCCATATCGCTCGCAATGGTGTGCGGCGAGTCGCGAGGGAAGAGCAGCAGATCCCCGGCGCTCAGTCGCTCTGGCCCCGGCAGCGACGGCAGATGCAGCCAGCAGCTGCCATCCAGCACGAGGTGGAATGCGGCGCGGCCGCTGCCGGAAGTGTCCAGCGCCCATGCGCCGCAGAATGTACCGCGATGGAAGATCGTGGTCCGCAGGCGCAGGCCTTGCAGCAGGGTGTCGAGGACGTCGCTGTGGCTTTGCATGAGGTCTGGACGATCGGTCAAGATTGGCGGGGGATCGGAGAAGGCCGCGACGAATCGAGTCGGTACTGTAGCGCTCCTGTGGAGCTGCACGAAATGGCCTGTGCGGACCTACGCGGAAATCTCAACAACTGGAGTACCTCGGATGCCCCGTTTTACGACACACACGATCGAATCCGCCCCGGCGGCCGCCCGCCCGACCCTGGAGGGCGCGAAGAAGGCGCTTGGCTTCGTCCCGAACCTGTACGCAAACCTCGCCGAGGCGCCGACGGCACTGGAGGCCTACACGACGCTCTCGATGATATTCGGCAAGACCTCGTTCGACGCCACGGAGCGCCAGGTCGTTCTGCTCGCGGTCAGTATCGAGAACGCCTGCGAGTTCTGCGTCGCCGCCCACTCACTGATTGCCAAGGCGATGGACAAGGTCGATCCGGCAATCGTGGCGGCCCTGCGGGAACATCGGCCCATCGCCGACGCCCGGCTCGAGGCGCTCGCCACGTTCACGCGTCTCGTCGTTCGCGAGCGCGGCTGGGTCGCCGGCGAGGTCACCGATCGGTTCCTCGCCGCGGGCTACACCCGGCAGCAGGCACTCGAGGTCGTGCTCGGCGTGACGATGAAGACGCTCAGCAACTACGCGAACCACCTGACGGAGACCAAGGTGAACGCAGAGCTCGCCTCGGAGGCGTGGAGCCGGGATCGGGCCGCCTGATCGTTCGCGATTCAACCGGCGGGCGGCCCTGCTCGGAGGGCCGCTGCGCCATTGTGCGGTGGAACCGCAAGGGAGCATTCATGCACTTTCGATCACTGCAGACACTCGTCACCGGCGTGTTCCTGGCAACGGGATTGGCCGTCGCCTCGGAATCGACCTGGGTGCCGCCGGGACCGCCCGTCGGATCGCCATTCCTGAACGATCTGCGGCTGGCGGACCAGTCCGGCCGGCTGCGCTCGATCAACGACCTCATGGGCACGCATGGCGTCACGGTCGTGTTCGTCCGATCGGCCGATTGGTGCCCGTTCTGCAAACGGCAACTCGCCGAACTCAATCAGCAGGCCGGGGAGTTCCAGTCGCTCGGCTTTCCGCTCGTTTCGGTGAGCGTGGACGAGGTGCCGCTCGTCAAGGCATTCCACGACCAGGCGACCATCGGTTTCACGATGCTCGCGGATCCGGCGGGCAAGACTGGTGAGGACATTGGCATCCGCGACACGCAGTATCCGACTGGCGACCGCGCCTTCGGCGTGCCGCATCCGGGCATCTTCGTGATCGGGCGCGACCGCACGATACTCGCCAAGTTCTTCGAGCAGGGCTACAAGGCGCGGCCAGATCCGACGGAAGTCCTGGAGTCCGTCAGCGGCTTCGCAAAGAGATAGTCAGTCCGTGCGTCCGGCACACCGATTGAAGGCGAGGCCGCCGGTGGCTCCGTGCGCGGTCGCCTGGGTCAAAAGGAGCTACTGTCTTCCTCCCGTCATGACTCGTGCAATGCCGCGATCATCGGACAGCGCACCCGGCCGCGCGAGGCCCTGCATCGCTGCACGAGCTCAGCCAGCACGGTTTCAATGCGCCGCAGGTCTGCAAGCCTGGCCCGAACGTCCTCGAGCTTGCCCGTCGCCCGCTTACGCGTTTCAGAGCAATTTGAGCCGTCCTCGAGCTTGAGCAAATCAGCGACCTCGTCGAGGCTGAACCCCAGGCGTTGAGCGGATCGGATGAAGCGCACGCGGGCAAGATCAGTCGCGCCATATCGACGTATGCGGCCGTGAGATCGTTGCGGTTGGTGCAGGAGCCTCTTGCGCTGATAGAAGCGAATTGTCTCGACACCGACGCCGGCGCGTCCGGCAAGGGTGCCGATGGTGATCTGAGCATCAGGGCTGTTCACGTCGCTTGACTCCGTACTTGAGTACGGAAGTAAGCTTACTCCGTGAAACCAGAGTCTCAGACCGCCGCTTTCACCTACCCACCGGCCCTTCCCGGGGGCGGCCGGGCGCTGCTGGCAGGCGGACTGGCCGCGGTCCTCGCCTCGGCCTGCTGCCTCGGGCCGCTGGTTCTGGTCATGCTCGGTGTGTCCGGCGCGTGGACCGGCAACCTGACCTTGCTCGAACCGTTCCGGCCGCTGCTCAGCGGCGGAGCCGTAATTGCAATGTTGTTGGCACGCCGGCGCATCTGGCGCAAGACAAGCGCATGCGAACTCGGACAGGTCTGCGCGGTGCCGCGGGTCAACCGGGCCTACAAGGTAGTGTTCTGGTTCGTGACGGCGCTGGTCGTGACCGCACTGGCGTTTCCGTTGATGGTCCCCTTGTTCTATTGAACTGAGGAAGACATGAAAGGGATCCTGGTAGCTCTATCGCTCAGTGCAGCGACCTTTCCGGCGCTGGCGGAAACGCGGACTGTGACGCTGTCCGTCCCCGGCATGAACTGCGCCGCTTGCCCGATTACGGTGAAAAAGGCTCTGTCCAGAGTACCGGGCGTCCGCAAAACGGAGATCAGGCCCGACCAGCGTGAGGCGATCGTCACCTTCGATGACACCGGGATCACGGTCGAGGCCCTGACTCGTGCGACCAAGGATGCGGGCTACCCGTCCACCGTGGTCAGGCACACAACGTGAGCGGCGTGATTCCGGACTCGACGCTTACCTGCCCGGCGTGCGGATGCACCAGAACCGAGAGAATGCCAACCGACGCGTGCCAGTTCTTTTACGAGTGCGGGCAGTGCCATGCGGTGCTCAGGCCCAGACCCGGAGACTGCTGCGTCTATTGTTCCTACGGCACCGTGCCGTGCCCGCCGGTACAGATGCGCGGCGGAACTGAGCGGTAGTGCAGCAATCGCTCACACGCAGCGACGATATCTGGAGTCGACTGCAGCACTCGCGTGCCTTCACAGGATATCCCAAGGGTAGCTGCCATGCGGCGTCGCGCCTGTCGGGCAAAGATCTGTGCAATCGCGGTGGCAATCGTCGGCGAGCTGGAACAAGTACCGTCGCCGCAAATACCGCCCGCATCGCCAGCGGGCAACGGCTCATTTGTCGACCATGATTTGATCATCTGGCGACGGCAATGCACAGGAGATCGCTGGCCAGCGTCACGGGCCCACCGTACGCTCGTCGTACGATCTCGACATTGGCATCGAGTGTCGCTTCGCTCCGCGTCATGAAGTGTGAAAGCACGAGGTGCGCGACTCCCGCACGCGCCGCGCGCTCGCCGATCCGGCTGGGCGGTGCGTGCAACGCCCGCGCCGCTCCACCGGCCTCCTCCGGGATGGCGAGGTGTGCCACCAGCAGATCCGCGCCTCGCGCCAGATCCCAGAAACGGTCGGACTGTCCGTTCTGGTCGCCGCCGAAGACAACGACCCGATCGCCAACACGGATCCGGTAGGCGAGCGCGGGTACCACGCCGTGAGGCACCGGCAGCGCCTCGATCCTGAGGTCCGACCGATCGATGACAACGCTGATGCGGCCCGGCTGGACTGGAATCTCCTGCGGCGCCAGAGGGAATTGACCGCCGGAGCCGTCGAGCGCGCCCGAGAGGTAACGGAAGGCGCCTGCCCGCGGTGCAAGCAGCGCATCCAGCCACTCCACGAGGCCTGGGAAGACGCTTGCGGAACCCGGCCCGGCCACACCCAGCGGGGCAGTGCGGGCACTGAAGTAGCCCGATTTCACCAACGCCGGGACGTCGGCCGGGTGATCGACGTGCAGGTGGCTCAACGCGAGGAACTCGAGGTCTTCCAGGTGCGCGCCGCTCTGCCCGTAGCGCAACATGGCGCCGGCGCCGAGATCCACCAGCACGCGGGCTCGCTCGTCGTGCCAGATCAGGTAGGAAGTGCTGGCGCGACCCGAGGCCAACTCCGGGCCACCAGACCCGAGCACCTGGACCGCCAGATCGCCGCCCTTGCCGCAGCCATTGGCCGCAGCGTCGACCCGTGTGATGGGCGCGGCAACGATCATCAGGGCGATGAAGGGCCAATGGATTCGACGCATGTACTGAATCATCGACGCATTCCCCAGATGGTTGCTGCGATGGTCCCCGTCATGACGGCGTACGCCACGATGCCGTAGACGGTGATCCCCGGATTAGACCAGAGCAGCAAGGTGTCGTTACCTCCGGGAATCAGTCGCGCTCCGGAGCCCATCAAGGCACCGCCCGTCAGGCAGCGCAGACCAGGGGCTGATATGGCCTGACCTTGTCAAGTAGGGCGAGATAGTTTCTCACGGTTTTCGTGCTTCAAGTCGAGGGCGGATGTTCACACCGAAGGGGCAACGCGACGCGCGGGCGGTTTATGGCGACGATGGATCATGCTGATATCCGCGGGTTGGCTACCGCCCGTCATCGATACGTCGCGGGGCTGCCTCGCTCTAGTGACGGGGATCATCCCGAAGGATGCCCACATAGCCCGCTCGAGGATTCCCCTCATCGTTGCCCGCGCATCGCGTTGCCGCTTGGGTGTGTGCAGTGTGCGGTTTATCGCATGGCGGTAGGCCTCGATGTTGTGTGGGGCGGTGGGGCTCGCTCAGGCGATCGGCTTGACCTGTCGAGCGAGATCCCAGATGAAGCCGGTGAGCTCGCGTGCGATGGCGACGCAGACTTTGTTCGTCGGCAACTGCCGCGCGAGCAGTCGGCGATAGCGCTCGCTGAGCCGCAGCTGCGCACGCCAGGCGATGTCGCGGATCGGCTTCGGCTGGTTCTCCTGGCGCACTTGCAGGACGCGGCTGATACGGGCCGGGAAGCGGTAGTTCCAGGCCGCCTCCACCAGCACGCGTCGCGCATGGCCGTTGCCACACTTGGTGATCGCGCCCAGCCGGCGCGTCTGGCCACTGGAGTGCTCACTGGGCACGAGTCCGAGGAACGACATCAGCTCGCGCGGATGGGTAAAACGGCGGATATCGCCGATCTCGGCCACCAGCGTGACCGCGGCCACAACGTCGATGCCGCGCAGACTCATCAACGCCTCGACCACCGGGCGCATCCGCCAGCTCTCGAGCTGCGCGCGCAGCGACTCGGTGAGCCGCTCGACGCGCTCATGCGCCTCGCGCACGGCGCTGCGATATTCGGTGAAGGCGATATCCTGGGCGCGGTGCTCGAACGTCACGCTCGACAGGTAACGCTCATGCGCGAGTGTCCAGGAACTCTTGCCGCTGTAGCGATGCCCGTGCCGCAGCAGCAGCGCTTTGAGTTGCTGGCGGGCCTTGAGGCGCGCCCGCACCGCATCCGAGCGAGAGCGGGACAAATCCCGCAGCGCCTCATCGCGCTCATCCGGGACAACGACCTGCACCAGCTCCCCCGAGCGCGCCAGGCGCGCGAGCAGCAGCGCATCGCGCCGATCCGTCTTGATCCGATCGCCCGGGCGACGCGCGATCTTCGAGGGCGCGATCACCTCGCAGCGGTAGCCGCGGGCGCCCAGATCCCGCGCCAGCCCGTAGCCACTCGGACCCGCCTCGTACACGATCAGCAGCGTCGCGGCTGGACCGATCCGCTTCAGCGCCTTGCGCAGCTCCGCCGGATCCGGCCCCACGGTGCCGAGAAAGCGCGGCTCCTCGCGCCCCGCCTCGGCGACGCCGATGGCAATGGACTCCTTGTGAACATCCAAACCGACGAAAAATCTGCTAACTTCGTTCATGGTCTGCCTCCGCGAATGATGTGCAGTAGCTCGCCCTCGGGCGCTCTGCAGGTGGCTCGGCGCACTCCGGTGCGCAACCCACGATACCGGAGGCAGACCTCTTCCTTCACTTCCCTGACCACGCCTGACTCCTTTACCGAGTCAGGCCATGATGTCTAGCGCGGGCCGGCGCAGTCGGAACCGACCGGAGACGCGCGCGCCGAGCAAGGCCCCTACGAACAGCGCGACCGGTGCGGCCACCCCAGGCCAGTCGATGGCTCGCCCGGCCGCGTGGGACAGCTGATCGATCGCGACCGCGTAGGTCCAGTCAGGATTGCGCGCGAACATCAGGCCGGCCAGTATCCCCGCCGCGGAAAGCGAAGGCACGGGGCCACCGTTCCATCCATGCCACACGACGGTGCTCGCGTCGAACGATGACGGCCAGGATCGCACCCGCGCCGATCAGGAGAAAGCCGAACCAGATGACCCCCCGTATTGCCATTCCTGCGGCCGGCGTCGTGAGATCGTCCTGTAGCGTCGTGCTGCCGTCGAGCCAGTGCATTCCTAAGCCGATACCGACCAGCGTTGCCAGGAAATTCAGGTTGCCGGAGCCCGCGCGCACGACGCTGCCAACGAAACATCCGCCGTTGATGGCGCTGCCGACGCCCATGACGATGGCGCCCGCAATGAGGGCCGGTGACAGTCCGAAGTCGATGGGTAGTCGAACGACGTTCGGGTTCAGGGCTGCAAGCCCGAGCAGCACCACACCTGACCAACTGACGGCGACGCCGAGCCCCAGCAGACCGTCCGCCCTGCGCCGGACGACCAGCCGTTCGACGTTGGCGACCGTACACATGGACGATCGCTCAAGTACGAAGCCGAGCGACAACGCGAGCAGGATGCTGACCGGATCGATCATCCGGCCGGCAGGAGTGCCGCGAGTTTGCGGCGAACGTCTGGGGCCATGTCGTCGGGCCGCGTGACCAAGGCGCTGGCGAGCGCGGTGTGGGCTGCAGAGACGGGGCGCTCTGCGCCCAGTATGTGGACGGCGGCCGCCGCGACCCGTTGTGCCCGCTCTGCGTTGCGGCGCAGGTTCGCCATCGCGGCGTCGGCGGTCACGGCGGCCTCGCGCGGATGCCAGCAGTCGTAGTCGGTCACCATGGCCAGCGTGCCGTAGCCAATCTGCGCCTCGCGCGCGAGCCTGGCCTCGGGCATGTTGGTCATGCCGATGACGTGCGCGCCCATGCTGCGGTACCAGTGGGACTCCGCGCGGCTCGAAAATTGCGGGCCGTCGATGCAGACGTAGGTGCCCCCGCGGTGCAGGCGTGCTTCGCCGCCAGGATCGAGGGCGGCATAACCGCGGGCGAGGGCATCGACAACCGTGGGACAGACAGGCTCTGCCATGGAGACGTGCGCCACAGCGCCTTGCCCGAAAAATGTGTTCGCGCGCTGGCGTGTGAAGTCCAGGAACTGGTCGGGCAACACCATGTCGAGTGGCTGGAGATCCTCGTGCAGCGAGCCCACGGCAGACAGGGACAGCAGGTACTGCACCCCGAGGAGCTTCATCGCGTAGATGTTGGCCCGGTAGGGCACTTCCGACGGCAGCAGGCCGTGCCGACGGCCATGCCTCGCCAGGAATGCGACCGGCGTACCTGTCACGTGCCCGACCAGAATGGCGTCGGACGGCCGACCGAACGGCGTGTCCACCTGCACTTCGCTGGCATCGCTCAAGGCGGCCATTTCATACAGGCCACTACCGCCAATGACGCCGACAATCGCCCTGTCCATGCCGTTTGCTCCGAACCGTCGCCTTGTTGTGCCTTTCGGTCGCCGTGCACCAGGCCTTTCTTACAGGGCTCGCCCCGGATGACGCGTAAGGAATCGGGCCGCGGTGCGACAGAAAGGCGATGAATCGAATTCAGCAGAGGAGTCGAAGGTGAAGCGCCTGGTCCTGGCGGGCGGTGGGCACGCGCACCTGGCTGTCCTCAACGCCCTAGCCCGGGCGCCGCTGCGAGGCGTCGAAGTCACGCTGGTCACGCCCACGCCTCGGCAGGCGTACTCGGGCATGTTGCCGGGCTGGATCGCAGGCCACTATGTGCGCACCGACCTCGAAATCGACCTCGAGCCGCTGGCCCGTCGCGCGAACGTGAGACTGGTCAAGTACAGCATCGGCGCCATGGACGCCAACCGTCGCTGCGTGGCGCTGTCGGACGGACGACACATCGACTACGACGTGCTGTCACTGGACGTCGGCAGCGAGATCGACACCTCGTGGCTCGAAACGCTGGGCGGCCGCTTGTTGCCACTGCGTCCGCTCGATGAGTTCATGGAGCGCTGGCCGGGCATCCTGGCGGCCGTGCACCGCCGTCCGGGGTTCCGGGTCGCAGTGGTCGGCGCCGGCGCGGCCGGCGTCGAGGTCGCGCTGGCCACGCGCCACGCGTTCGATCGTGAGCGCATCGATGGCGAGGTGTGTCTCGTGGCGCCGCGCGAGAAGTTCCTCGTCGGCCATGGCCCGGGAGCGAGGCGGCGGGTCGCCGATTGGGCGGGCCGCGTGGGCGTCAGGCAGCATGACGGCCATGCGGTTGGCACGCGCGACGGTCTGCTGTTGCCAGACGGCAGCACGATCTCTGCCGATTGCGTCATCGCGGCCACCGGTGCTGCGCCGCCGAGCTGGCTCAGGGTCAGCGGGCTGCAACTCGACGCGCAGGGCTACGTCGCCGTCGATTCGCATCATCGCAGCCATTCCCACAGCCAGGTCTTCGCCGCGGGCGATGTCTGTTCACGAGACGAGCGGCACTTCGCCCGATCCGGTGTGCACGCGGTCCGGGCCGGTCCGGTGCTCGCCAATAATCTCGCCGCCGTGCTCTCGGGCGGACGTTTCCGCCAGTACCACCCGCGGCGGCGCTCGTTGTACCTGCTGGCCTGCGGCCCGCGCAGCGCGGTCGTCTCGTGGGGCAACCTGAGCTGCGGCGGCGCGTGGGCCTGGCGCTGGAAGGATCGAATTGACCGTCGGTTCGTCGAGCGGCACTCCGTCTCGCCGCACGGCGTTTCAGTGAGTAAAGTGCGGGCATGATGGAACTGCTCCGGGCGGCCTTTTCGAGGCCAATCGTCTCCGCGGCCCTGCGCATTGCGCTGGTCGTGGGCACAGTGCTGAACGTAATCAACCAGGGCCCGGCGATCTTCTCGGGCGAGGGGCTCTCGTGGATCCACGTGGCACTCAATTACGTCGTCCCATACTGCGTCGCCAGTTACAGCGGGGCAACGGTGCAGGTTCGCTGGGGAAATGCTCCATGAACGACACGAATGACGCCGGCGTGTCGCTGGCCGACCCCGCGTTTCTCGAGGAGCTGCGCAGGCAGATGCTCCGGTTCGCGACCCTGCAGCTCAACGACGAACACCTGGCCGAGGACGCGGTCCAGGACGCGCTGATCGGTGCCCTCAAGAACGCGCGCTCATTCCGCGGCACTGCGGCGCTCAAGACCTGGGTCTTCGCGATCCTGAAGAACAAGATTGCGGACACGTTGCGCCAGCGCCAGCGTCTCGTCTACGCCGGCAGCCTGCTCGCGGCAGACGACGACGAGCAGGATTCCGTCACGCCGTCGCTGTTCGACACGCGCGGGGCGTGGCGCGACGAGGAACGGCCGCAGGAGTGGGGCAACCCAGAGGCGGCTTTCGGCAATGCCGAGTTCTGGAAGGTGTTTACCGCGTGTCTCGATGGGTTGCCGCCGCGGCAGGCACGTGTGCTGATGATGCGCGAATTCGTCGAACTCGACGCCGAGGAGATCTGTACGACCGTGGGCATCACCGTGACCAATCTGCACGTGACGTTGCACCGCGCAAGATTGAGGCTGCGCGAGTGCCTGGAAAACCGCTGGTTCGCTGGGGGAGCGCAGTCATGCTGAGCTGCAGCGAAGTCACGCGACTCGTCTCGGATTCTCACGAGCGTCCGCTGGGGCTGCAGGAGCGCATGTCGCTGCGCATGCACCTGACCATGTGTTCGGCATGTCGAAAGTTCGAGGTCCAGATGACCACGATCCGGGCAGCGATGCGCAAGCTGGCTCAAGCGAATGTGCCGTCGGACCGCCCCGGGGACTCGGACCCCGACCGAGGCCAGTGACCGGGCTCTGGACACGGCGATCGCCTGGTCGCTTTCTAGTGCAGGGCCAGTAGCCAGATGGCCGACGTCGCACAAGCGACGGCGGCGATCTTCCGGGCGGACAGTTGCTCCATGCCCAGTACGACCGAGATCAGCATTGCTGCGACGAAGCTCTGGTTCGCGATCGGGATCACCACACTGGCTTCGCCTCGTGCCACGGCGGCGATCAGGAAATTTACGATCAGGTAGACCAGCAGTCCCGAGAGCACCGCATAGGCTGCCTTCTTGCCCGTGAGGCGAAGTCGACCCTCACGCAGGAGTGCATAGAGGGCGCCACCGATCACCCACGACCCTGCGGCCAGGAGCAGCAAGGTGTCTGCGTCCGCCCCAAGGTTCAGCCCCGCCTTGGAAACCACGCCATAGACCGCCCGTAGCAACGAGGCCAGGATCACGATCCCGAAAGGCACTCCCGGATTCCCGGCGATATCCGCCGCGCGCGAACGATCCACCAGCAGCACCACGGCCAGCACCCCCGCGCCGATTCCCGCCGCTTTTGCTGGCCCGAATGCCTCGTGGAGGAACAGGACCGAGAGCAGGACCACGCCAAGCGTGTTGAGTCGATAGATCGTTGAGGCGGCGCTGACCTCGATGTGGGTCAGGCTTTCGATCAGCAGCATGTTCGAGGCGGCGAGAGTGAGTCCCGCCAGCACTCCAAAGCCGAGCGTCGTTGAATCGGCCACCGGCATCCGTCCCGCAACCAGCAAGCTGACGGACTGGAGCAGCAGCCAGACCACGCCGATCCCGAACACCAGCGCGCCACGCGAGCTACTCTGCGCCGAATAGCGCTTGAAGACGACGTCGTTCAGCCCGGCGAACAGCAGGCTGAGCAGCGCAAAACCGACCGCACCGTACATTGGCGCATCCTACCCCTCCCGAGGGCACCCGGCGGCTCAGGCGACGCGAGGCGCAGCGGCGTCACTCCACCTCAGGCTGCGGAAATCGAAGCTGCCTGCGAGCGTTGGCTTGACCACTTCGAAGTAGGGTGAGACGTTGAAGTCCCGCGGCACGAACAGCGTGTGGTGCCGTAAGTGCAGAACCTCTTCGACACACCCCGGGCAGTTCGGCTTGTCAGCATCCTGGAACTCGACGTCGGGCAGGATCGGGTAGCGGATCGACTGGAACGCGAGCGCAATCAGGGTCGAGCAGATCGCGCGCGTCGGGTCCCTGCTGCCCAGCGCGATCATCCTGCGGCGAAAACGTGTCGGGACGGGTGGTGTCGGCAGCAGATAGCGGGCGAGGTCGAAAACGTGGCGCAGGTCGTACTTGTGCCCGAGGCGCGAGATCGCGTAGTCGACGACGGTCATGCACTCAGGCGGGCTCAGTCCGACCGGCCGGCAGATCCGGGTGTTGAGCCCGGCGTACTCGTCGACCGTCGTGCTGCGCACCCCTTCCTTGATGTCTGCTTCGATGAAGCAGTGATCGTCGGGTCCGCCGTCCCTGGCGAGGTGCGGGCCGACGTACAGTGCCGCGTGTGACCAGGTGGACTGAGTCAGGAACTTGATCGCCGTGCTGACCCGGGTCTGGCCTTCGACCAACAGGACGTCGCCGGGCCGAAGTGCCCCGAGAAGCTCCTCGGGCCGCGACGGCCGCCCCAGGCCGTGGACGTGAGTCCGTGTGCTCAGGTAAGTCGCGAGCCGCCGCCCGATGCCTGCCAGCAGGCCGTTCATGGTGACCCCCTACTCTCGCAGCAATTGATCGAGGCCGCCTGCCCGGTCGAGTCGCACGAGATCGTCGTAGCCGCCGACATGCGTATCGCCAATGAAGATCTGCGGTACGGTGCGCCGGCCCGTACGCTGGGTCATCTCCTCGCGAGCCGCGATGTCGGTGTCGACCGGAATGCGTCGGATGTCAGCGCGGCCCTTGCTGCGAAGGTGGTTCTCGGCTTCGTGGCAGTAAGGGCAGTAACGCGTGCCGTAGATCGTGATGTCGGTCATGGTCGGCTCCTGCTGGCGATTCATTGACCAATGGTCGGACACCGGCCGGCTTTCTTACGGCGCTCGGGCGGCCGGCCCGGGTCTCGCCGGCGCTGTAAGAACCGGACACCGGGTGCGACAGAGCAGGATGCGACACAACATCGCCATCGAACGCGACGATTCGGGAGCCTCATGAACGCGACACTGCCCCTGCTCAGGTCAACCGACTTTCCGGCGCTGCGGCGCCAGGTTGTCGAGACCCTTCAGGTCAATTTGGGTTACCGCTGCAACCAGAGCTGCGTGCACTGCCACGTCAACGCCGGGCCCAACCGCAACGAGATGATGGACCGTGACACGCTGGAACTGATTCCCGCGGTGGTGAAGGCCCGGGCTGTTCGTACGCTGGATCTGACGGGTGGCGCGCCCGAACTGCACGACGGTTTCCGTTGGCTGGTGACGGAGGCGACTCGCCTCGGCCTCAAGGTCATCGACCGCTGTAACCTCACGATCCTGTTCGAGCCCGGCCAGGAGGACCTCGCGCAGTTCCTCGCCCGTCATCGCGTCGAGGTCGTGGCCTCGCTGCCGTGCTATTCGGTCGACAACGTCGATCGCCAGCGTGGCAAGGGAGTGTTCGATAAGAGCATCGCAGCGCTGCAGACGCTCAACGCGCTGGGCTATGGTCGCGAGGGTTCCGGGCTGGCGCTGAACCTCGTCTACAACCCGCAGGGGCCGGTGTTGCCGCCCGACCAGGTCAAGCTCGAAGCGGATTACAAGCGCGAGCTGTGGAGCCACTTCGGCATCGTATTCAATGGATTGTTCGTGCTCGCCAACATGCCGATCCAGCGCTTCGGTTCGATGCTGGTATCGAAAGGCCGGTTCGAGGCGTACATGTGCCTGCTCAAGGAGAACTATGCCGCCGGCAACCTCGAGGGCGTGATGTGCCGCAGCCTGGTGAGCGTGGACTGGCGCGGTCGCCTGTACGACTGCGATTTCAACCAGCAACTCGGCCTGCCAGTCGCTGGCGACCGTGGACGGCGCCTGCGTGACCTGCTGACGGCGGACCCGGCCGGCGGCTCGATCGTGGTGGCCGATCACTGCTATGGCTGCACTGCAGGTCAGGGCAGCAGTTGCGGCGGCGCACTGAAGGGTGAGGCATGAGCCGCAGGTTCGTCATCGTCGGCGCGATTCTGCTGCTGATCATCGCCTTCTTCGCCTTCGACCTCGACCAGTGGCTCACCCTCGACGCGCTGAAGTCGAGCCAGGCCCGCTTCGAGACGTGGCGCTCGGCCTCGCCGGCGCTGGTCGCCGCCGCGTTCTTCGTCGTCTATGTGCTGGTGGCCGCGTTGTCGCTGCCCGGAGCCGCCGTGATGACGCTGGCAGCCGGCGCGCTGTTCGGGTTGGTCACGGGCACCGTACTCGTGTCGTTCGCCTCCAGCATCGGCGCGACGCTGGCGTTCCTCGCCTCGCGCTTCGTGCTGCGTGACTCGGTGCAGCGCCGCTTCGGCGAGCGGCTCAAGTCGGTCAACGAAGGGATGGTGCGCGACGGTGCGTTCTACCTGTTCACGCTGCGGCTGGTGCCGATCTTCCCGTTCTTCATCGTCAACCTCGTAATGGGCCTGATGCCGGTCCGGGTCCGCACTTTCTACTGGGTAAGCCAGCTCGGCATGCTGGCCGGCACGATCGTCTTCGTGAACGCCGGAACGCAGCTCGCGAAGATCGACTCGTTGTCGGGGATTCTCTCCCCGGGGCTGCTGCTCTCGTTCGTGCTGCTCGGTGTGTTCCCGCTGCTCGCGGAGCGTCTGCTCGCCTGGTTACAGGGCCGCCGCGTCTACGCAAAATGGAAAAACCCCGCGAGATTCGATCGCAACGTCGTCGTGATCGGGGCCGGGGCTGCGGGACTCGTCTCGGCGTACATCGCGGCGGCCGTCAAGGCCAAAGTGACTCTAGTGGAAGCCCACAAGATGGGCGGCGACTGCCTGAACTATGGCTGCGTGCCGAGCAAGGCGCTGATCAAGAGCGCGCGCCTGGCGCACTCCATGCGCCACGCCGGGCACTACGGCCTCGAAGTCACCACGCCGCAGTTCAGCTTCCGCAAGGTAATGCAACGCGTGCACGAGGTCATTCGCGCGGTCGAGCCGCACGACAGTGTCGAGCGCTACACATCGCTCGGCGTGGAAGTGCTGCAGGGCTACGCCCGCGTCGTCGATCCGTGGACGGTCGAGATTGCGCTCAACGACGGCGGCACGTGCCGCCTGACGACGCGCAGCATCGTCATTGCCGCCGGCGCGCGCCCGTTCGTGCCGCCGCTGCCCGGGCTCGACGAGGTGGGCTACGTGACGAGCGACACCCTGTGGGACGAGTTCGCGAAGCTCGATGATCCGCCGCGCCGGCTCGTCGTGCTCGGCGGCGGGCCGATCGGTTGCGAGCTGGCACAGAGCTTCGCCCGGCTCGGCTCCGAGGTCACCCAGGTCGAGATGGCACCGCGAATCATGATCCGCGAGGACGAGGAGGTTTCGGTGCTGGCGAAGGCCGCGCTCGAGCGCGATGGCGTTGCGGTGCTGACAGGACACAAGGCCCTCCGCTGCGAGCGAGATGACGAGCATAAATTCCTCGTGGTCGAGCACGGCGGCGTCGAGCGGCGCATCGAGTTCGACGCGCTGGTCTGTGCGGTGGGTCGCGTGGCGCGCCTCACGGGCTATGGACTCGAGGACCTCGGCATCCCCACCGAGCGTACGGTCGTGACCAACGAATACTTGCAGACCCTGTACCCCAACATCCTCGCGGCCGGCGACGTGGCGGGGCCCTTTCAATTCACGCATACCGCGGCGCATCAGGCGTGGTACGCGTCGGTCAATGCCTTGTTCGGCGACCTCAAGCGCTTCAAGGCCGACTACACCGTCGTGCCGTGGACCACGTTCATCGACCCGGAGGTGGCGCGGGTCGGGCTGAACGAGCAGGAGGCGAAGGAGCGCGGCATCGCGTACGAGGTGACCCGCTACGGCATCGACGATCTCGACCGGGCCATTGCCGACGGCGCCGCCCACGGGTTCGTCAAGGTGCTGACGGTGCCCGGCAAGGACCGCATCCTCGGAGTGACCATCGTCGGCGAGCATGCCGGCGATCTGCTGGCGGAAATGGTGCTCGCGATGCGCCATGGGCTCGGGCTGAACAAGATCCTCGGCACCATCCACACCTATCCCACGCTGGCCGAGTCCAACAAGTACGTGGCCGGCGAGTGGAAGCGGGCACACGCGCCAGCGCGCGTACTTGCATGGCTCGAGCGCTATCACGCATGGAAACTGGGATGACGGCCATGCTCCGCACTGCGTTGACCGTTCTGCTGGCCCTCCTTGCCGTGCAACCGGCCCGGGCCGCGGCGCTTGACCACGGTCCGTGGGACGCGCTGCTGCAGCGTCACGTCGTGGAGTTGCGCGGCGGACAGGCCACGCAGGTGGACTACGCGGGCATCAGCCGCGACCGCACCCAGTTGGTCCGGTACCTGGCGGCCACGTCGGCCGTGTCGCGCGCCGAGTTCGATCGCTGGCCGGCGCCGGAGCAGCTCGCGTTCCTGATCAACGCCTACAATGCCTGGACCGTCGAACTAATCGTACGCGCCGACCCGAAGATCGCTTCGATCCGTGACCTCGGATCCCTGTTGCAGTCACCATGGAAGAAGCGGTTCGTACCGCTGCTGGGTGAAACGCGCTCTCTCGACGACATCGAGCACGAGCTCATCCGTGGCTCGGGTCGCTACCGGGAGCCACGCATCCACTTTGCCGTCAATTGCGCGAGCGTCGGCTGCCCGGCGCTGCGACGCGAGGCCTACGTCGCGGTGCGACTGGAGGCGCAGCTCGAGGAGGCCACCCGTCAATTCCTCTCGGATCGCACCAGGAACCGCGCGAGTGGCGAGTCGCTGCAGGTGTCCAGCATCTTCAATTGGTACCGCGAGGACTTTGAGGCAGGCTGGCGTGGCGCACGCAACCTCGGTGCCTTCCTCGCGTCGTACGGCGACGCGCTGGGACTCGATGCCGCGCGGCGCCAGCAGCTGGCACGGGGCGAGATCGAGATCGAATTCCTCGATTACGACTGGCGGCTCAACCGAGTGCCATGAATATTTCCATCATCGTCCCGATGCTCAATGAGGCGCCGGTCCTGCCGGGGCTGCTCGGGCACCTGCTGCCGCTGCGGCGCAGCGGCGCGCAAGTCGTGATCGTGGACGGCGACAGCGAGGACGGCAGCGCGGCCATCGCGACCTGTGCCGGCTTCCAGGTCGTTCGCGCGGATCCGGGCCGCGCACGACAGATGAACGTGGGCGCGGCCGCAGCGCGCGGTGACGTGTTGCTGTTCCTGCACGCGGATACCCGGCTGCCCGACGGCGCCGTACCGTTGGTGGAAGCGGCGCTGCTGGGTGGCCGGCATGCCTGGGGCCGCTTCGACGTCGAATTCGACGTCCGCACCTGGATCATGGACGCCACCGCATTCGGGATGAACCTGCGCTCGCGCCTGAGCGGCATTGCAACGGGCGACCAGGCGCTGTTCATGACCCGCGTGGCCTTTGACTCCGTCGGCGGCTTTCCAGACCAGCCGCTCATGGAGGACGTAGAGATCACGAGTCGGCTGCGCAGGCTGACGCGCCCGGCGTGCATACGCCGGCCAGTGCTGACCTCGGCGCGCCGGTGGCAGGCCCGGGGTGCCATGCGCACGATCCTGCTGATGTGGCGCCTGCGTCTCGCCTACTGGTTCGGCGCGTCTCCGGCCGATCTTGCGAGGCAGTACCGTTGACGACGACCCGTATCGTCATTTTCGCCAAAGCGCCGGTGGCCGGATTGGCCAAGACGCGGTTGATTCCGGCGCTGGGTGCCGAGCAGTCCGCACGACTGGCGCGTCGCATGTTGCTGCACGCGCTGCGGGAGGCGCAGGCGGCGGCGGTCGGTCCGGTCGAGCTCTGCGTGACCCCCCGGCCGTCGGACCCGGACTGGCAGGGCCTGCTGCCGCTGGAGGGCATCACCTGGACGGCACAGCCGGAGGGCGACCTGGGCGCACGCATGTCGCAAGCGGCGGCGCGCGCCACGGCGTCCGGCGACTACCTCCTGCTGATCGGCACGGACTGCCCGCAGCTCGACGCGAATGCCTTGCGCAGTGCGGCCGCCCATCTCGAGCGCTCGGATGCCGTCCTGGTGCCCACGTACGACGGCGGCTATGCGCTGCTCGGCATGCGGCAGTTCCACCCTCGGCCATTCGAACCGATGCGGTGGAGTACCGCCGAGGTGGCCGCCCGGACCATCGAACGCATTCGCGGGCTCGGCTGGAGTCTCGCGATCGGCGACATGCTGCACGATATCGACGAGCCCGCCGACCTGAGGTGGTTGCCGGGCGACTGGCGCGACGCGCATCAAACGGGAAGCTCCGCGGCCGCAGGACTGTCCCATGGGTGATGCAAGCACCGGCGGCCACCTGGCGCAGATCTGGGGCTCGTACCGCGCCTTGCCGGCCTGGGTCGCTTTGATCCTCGTCCCGGCCAACGCGCTGGCATTCACCTTGCTCGACACGTGGGCGGGGCGCATCGCCGCCGTGGCCGCGCTGGCCGTGGTTGCGACCAACCTGCCGATCATGTGGTTCGAGCGCGGCATGAGCCGCCTGATGTCGGTGCCGCACCTGTTGATCTGGGGTCCGCTGCAGATCCTGCTGATGCTGCGTTGGGCCGAGCGCGTCGGCCCGGTGCCGCTTGGAGGCGTCGAGCGAGCATTGGTACTGCTGCTGCTCGCGGTGAACGGCATAAGCCTCGCCTTCGACGCGATGGACAGCTGGCACTGGTTGCGCGGGGACAGATCCGTACCCGGCCGTCCGACGTAAGAATCGGGGCGCTTGCACCGACCAACAGACCACACCCGGCCGCCAGGAGCCGCTCACCTCCCATGTACGACATCGTCCAGGACTACTACGGCCGCCAGCTGCAGGGCACGGCCGACCTCAAGACCAGCGCCTGCTGCGATGCCAGCCTGATGCCCGAGTGGCTCAAGCCGCTGCTGGCGCGGATACACCCTGAGGTGCTCGGCCGATACTACGGCTGTGGCCTCGTGTGCCCGCCGCTGCTCGAGGGCTGCCGCGTGCTCGACCTCGGCTGCGGGGCCGGTCGCGACGTCTATGCGCTCGCGCAACTGGTGGGTCCGGGCGGCTCGGTCGTGGGCGTGGACATGACGCCCGAGCAACTCGCCGTCGCCGAGGGGCACCGCCCCTTCCACCGCGACACCTTCGGCTTCGACAACGTGCGATTCCTGCACGGCTACATCGAGCGGCTCGACGAACTCGAGCTCGCACCCGGCAGCTTCGACGTCATCGTTTCGAACTGTGTCGTGAACCTGTCGCCCGACAAGGTAGCCGTGCTGGCCGGCGTGCAGCGCTTGCTCAAGCCGGGCGGCGAGTTCTTCTTCTCCGACGTCTATGCCGACCGGCGCCTGCCCGAGGCCGTACGCAGCGACCCGGTACTGTACGGCGAGTGCCTCGGCGGGGCGTTGTACTGGAATGATTTCCTGCGGCTCGCGCAGCGGCAGGGTTTCACCGATCCGCGCCTGTTCGCCGACCGCCCGATCCAGGTCACCGATACGGCACTCGCCGCGCGCATCGGCCGGGCCCGCTTCTTTTCGGCCACCTACCGGCTCTTCAAGCTCGACGGCCTCGAGTCGGCCTGCGAAGACTACGGCCAGGCCGTGATCTACCGCGGCAGCATCGCGCAGCACGCCGACCGATTCGTGCTCGACAAGCACCACGACATTGAAACCGGCAAGGTCTTTCCGGTGTGCGGCAACACGTGGCGCATGCTGCAAGACACGCGCTTCCGGTCGCACTTCGAATTCATCGGCGACTTCTCGCGGCACTTCGGCCTGTTCGAGGGCTGCGGGGCATCGATGCCGTTCGATCGCGCTGTCGGGGAGTCCATGCTCACCGGTGCCTGCTGCTGACCCTCCAGGACCGACGGCTCCGAGGGATCCGCTACATGAAGAAATGGTTCCGAATCTGCGGAGCTTTACTGGCGCTGGCAACGGCGATTGTGGTGCAGACGGCGGCCGCAGCCGACTTGCGACTGGTGATCACGGGCTCGAGCACCATCGCGCCGCTCGTGCTCGAGATGGCGAAGCGCTTCGAGTCGCTGAATCCGGGCGTACGCATCGACGTCCAGTCGGGCGGCTCCTCGCGAGGTATCGCGGACGTTCGCACCGGCGTCGCGCAGATCGGCATGGTGTCGCGCGGCCTGAAAGCCCGGGAGGGTGGTCTCGTCGCCCACACGATCGCGATGGATGGCATCGCGCTGATCGTCCACCGCAGCAATCCGGTGTCGAGCCTGACGGACGAGCAGGTTCGTGCCGTGTATCGCGGGAAGCTGCACAACTGGGCGGATGTCGGCGGACCGCAGCGCACGATCACCGTCGTCAACAAGGCCGAGGGGCGATCGACGCTCGAGTTGTTCCTGCAGCACTTCGGACTTGAGAACAGCGAGGTGCGTGCCCAGGTGGTGATCGGCGAGAACCAGCAGGGCATCAAGACGGTGGCGGGCAATCCTGGTGCGATCGGCTACGTCTCCATCGGCACGGCGGACTACGAGGCTGCGCACGGCGCGGCGATCAGGCTGCTGCCCATGGCGGGCGTCGAAGCCTCGGTGCAGAACGTCCGCAGCGGTCGTTTTCCGCTGTCGCGGCCGCTGAACCTCGTGACGACCGGCAATGCCGGCGCGCTCGCACGGCGCTTCATCGAGTTCGCCCAGTCCGATTCCGTCGATGATCTCATCCAGGCCCAGCATTTTGTCGCGCCGCCACTTTGACCGCCGCGTGGGGCTCACGCTCGGGGCGTTGACGGCCGGGGCGGGGCTGCTGGCAGCGCTGGTCGCGGGATTCCTCGCGCGGGAGTCCGCCATGGTGCTCGGCAGCTCCGGGCCCTTGCGACTGCTGACCGATGCGACGTGGCAACCGCTCGACGGTCAGTTCGGGTTGGCGCCGATGCTGTACGCGACCTTGCTCGCGGCCGGCGGGGCCGTGCTGATCGCGGGTCCGCTGGGTCTGGCCAGTGCAGTGTTCGAGCGGTTCTACGCCGGCCCCCGCCTTCAGCGCGCCACCCGGATGATGCTCGGGTTGCTGGCCGGCGTGCCCTCCGTCGTCTTCGGATTGTGGGGACTCACCGAGCTGGTGCCGCTCATCGCACTCTGGCGGCCGCCAGGTGCCAGCCTGCTGGCCGCCACGCTGATCCTCGCCCTGATGATCCTGCCGACCGTCGCGTTGACGGCCGGATCGGCGCTGGCGGCAGTTGCACCCGCGTGGCTGCGTGGAGCCGAAGCGCTCGGGCTGTCGCGCCGCGCCGTCATCGTGGGTGTAGCGTTGCCCGCGGCGCGCGGCGGAATTCTCGCCGGAGTGCTGCTCGCGCTGGGGCGGGCCATCGGCGAGACCATGGCCGTCCTCATGGTGGCTGGCAACGTCGTGCAGGTTCCGTCGTCGCTGTTCGATTCCGTCCGCGTGCTCACCGCCAACATCGCGCTCGAGATGGCCTACGCGACCGACGTGCATCGCTCCGGACTGTTTGCTTCCGGCCTGCTGCTGATGAGTCTCGTACTGTTGCTGTCGCTGCTCAGCGTCGCGGTCGGCCGGTGGGGACGCCATGCGTAGCCGCCTGCTGGACCGTGCATTCACGTTCGGCGTCGCTGGATCCGCCGCCCTGGTGCTCGCGGCCATGCTCTGGATGCTCGGGGATGTGCTCTGGCACGGAGCGTCGCGACTGTCGCCGTCGTTCCTGCTGGCGGCGCCCGACGACGCGGGTCGCGCGGGCGGCGTCGGCCCGATTCTCGTCTCGACCGTGCTGATTCTGGCCGTAGCGATGCTGGTCGCGCTGCCGGTCGGTCTCGCGGCGGCCGTCTGGCTCGCCGAATACGCCGGTCGCGGCAGTCGCCTCGCCGTGACGCTGAGGACCAGCTTCGATGTGCTGGCGGGCGTGCCTTCGATCGTCTTCGGACTGTTCGGCTATGCTTTCTTCAGCCTGTACCTCGGCCTGGGATTCTCGATCCTCTCCGGCGGCCTGACCCTGGCCTGCATGATCCTGCCGATCCTGGTGAGCACCAGCGAAGCCGGACTGTCGGCCGTGAGCGACGACTGGCGCCGCGGCGCAGCCGCACTTGGCATGACGCGCACCGGCGCGGTGTTCCGCATCCTGCTGCCGGCGGCCGCGCCTGCAATCAGCGCGGGACTGCTGCTCGGCATCGGCCGCGCCACGGCGGAAACGGCGGCGCTCATCTTCACCAGCGGCTACGTGGACCGGATGCCGGGATCGCTGCTGGATTCCGGTCGTGCGCTGGCCGTGCACATCTTCGACCTTTCCATGAACGTGACGGGCGGCGACGCGTCGGCGTATGCCTCGGCCGTCGTACTGATCGCGGTGATCCTGGCGGTCAATGCACTGGCCCTGTGGCTCAGCGATCGCTGGGTGTCACGGAGGGTCTCGAACGCATGAGCCACTTCGATGTCAATGCCGGTGCCTTGCACGTGCCCTATACGCTCGGCACGCTCGAACAGGGGCCGCCGTGCTGCGATCCACAACCGCTGCTCCGCATCCGCAACCTGTCGGTCACTTACGGCCGGGAGACGGTGCTCGACGGCGTCTCGCTCGACATTTACAAGGGTTGCATCACGGCGCTGATCGGCCCCTCGGGCTGTGGCAAGACCAGCCTGCTCTCGTCCCTGAATCGCCTGACGGACATGATCCCCGGTGCCATGGTGAGTGGCAGCACCCGCCTCGGCGACACCGACGTGCTGCAGGCCGGGCTTGACGTCATGGCGCTGCGGCGGCGCATCGGCATGATCTTCCAGCGGCCGAATCCGTTTCCGCTCTCTATCCGACGCAACCTCGAACTGCCGCTGCGCGAGCACGGCGTGCGTGGTCGCGCGGAACTGGATCGGCGCATAGACTCGGCGTTGCGCGACGTCGGTCTCTGGGACGAAGTCCATGACCGACTGGACTCACCGGCCCTCGCGCTGTCCGGCGGCCAGCAGCAGCGGCTCTGCATCGCCCGGGCGCTGGTGCTCGAGCCCGAGGTCCTGCTCATGGACGAACCGTGCAGTGCGCTCGACCCGATTGCCTCGGGTGTGGTCGAAGACCTGATCCGCAGACTGCGCGGGCGCTACACGATCGTCATCGTGACCCATAACCTAGCGCAGGCCCGTCGCATCGCAAATTACGCGGCCTTCTTCTGGATGAAGGAACGCGTCGGGCAGTTGATCGAGTTCGGGCGATGCCAGGCGTTGTTCGAGTCTCCTCGACACGACCTGACTGCAGCGTACGTCTCGGGTGCCCGCGGTTGAGCGATCGTGCGTCGTGTCATGCGCGACGATGCATCGGAGTGATTCAGTCGTCGACAAGGGAATAAATCATCGGTCGCGCGGGTCAACCTCCTCGAGAGAGCCATTTTTTGGAATGCGTCGCGTGGGAGCTGCTCCATCCGAGATCGGTCCCCCCTACCGGCATCCTCGACTGCACCCACGCGAACGCACCAGAGGCCCCTGCCGTTGGTGCAGGAATCGGGAGAGATGGTGATGCCGCAGGCCAAGACCGCGTTGATCCTGATGTGCGCCCCGCCTCGTCACGGGTCGAGTCGATCCCGGCTCGCGTCAGCCATCGGCTCACGGCTCGCGTGCCTGATCGAGCACGGTGTGCTTCATTGCGCGCTGGAGGACCTGCTGTCCTGGCCGGGTCGGCGATTGCTCGCCGTGGAAGCTGGCGACGTCGCGTGGGCAGAGCAGGCGATTGGCCACGAGGCCGAGGTCCTCGTCCAGCCTGCGGGCTCCTTCGGACGCAGGCTCATGGCGCTCGACTCTATGCTGCGCGTCCGCGGCGACGAACGCTTGATCTTTCTCGGCACCGACGCGCCGGCCATGAACGCGGTCTGTCTCGCTATGGCCGCTGCTGCACTCGCGAGGCGCTCGAGCGTGATCGGTGCGACTCCGGACGGCCGGATCGCGTTGCTCGGCACGGCTCGAGGCTGGCCGACCATCGACGATCTGCAGTCCAGTCGCGTGACTGCATCGAGCCGCATGGCTGCCCGCTGCAGGAAGGCGGGCCACGACCTGGCGTTCGTCAACCCGGGCGTCTCAGTCAGTTGCGTGGCGGACCTCACGGCCTGCCGTCGTGAACTGGAAGGCGATCCGCGCCAGGCCCGGGTTGATCTGCATGTTCTGCTTGCGGCGCTTGCTACGGATATCCCCGGCAGGCGACTGCAGCCCCTCGAGGCGCAGGCCGAAGCGTGTGATCCTGCGGTTGCGCAGACACGGACCTCCATCGCTGCCTTGCCCAGCCCGGTCGTGTAAGAAGTCCTGCTCGCAGCGCGACTCTGGGTTGAGTCCGATTTCTTCGGACGTTGGGGCTCGCTCTCCATGGTCGACTCAACCCGCAGCGCGTCCGACAGCCTCGAGCCTGCACCCGGAGCGATCGGCGGCAGCGCGCAGAGCGCCGCATCCAGCCACGATCGTCGCCGGCGTTTTGAACGTATGCGCGCGCCCTTGCGCGACGACCTGTATCGGTTCGCCGTCTGGTTGACCCGGGATCGCGCGCTCGCAGAGGACATCGTCCAGGAGACTCTGGTGCGGGCCTGGAGCAGCCTGGATGCATTGCAGGACGAGCGCGCGGTGCGTCCGTGGCTGCTGAGGATCGTGCGCCGCGAGACGGCGCGAGCCTATGGTCGCAACCGCCATCCAGAGACCAGCATCGACGAATTGATCGACACGAACGATCCCGCGCTGGCAGCGACCGTGTCGCCTGATGTAGCCGACCTGCGCCGGGCGATATTCGCCTTGGATGACGAGTACCGCGAGCCGCTGGTGCTGCAGGTGCTGATGGGCTTCACGACCGCGGAGATTGCCGAAATCACGCGTATCAATCCGGCAACCGTTCTCACGCGCCTGTTCAGGGCCCGTCACCGGCTGCGTGCCGACCTCGGGATGCACCTCGATTAACGATCGCCGGACGGCGCGCGGTACACCCTGGTTTCGGGATGGAACGTGTACCAGGCGAACCAGTAGGCCATCACGCCCGGCAGCATCGTGCCGTCAGCCCGCGTGATCTCCCCTGTTTGGTATGTTGCGTCGTAGTGGACGCGCACGGTGAGGGAGCCGATCCGATCTTCGACCATCGCGCCCGCCTGGGCGAGCTCGGACAGCGGATAGGCGACTGCATGGCCGTCGATCTCGATGCCCAGGACCGGCTGCTTCGGGTGCATCCCCTGTGCCCGAAAACTCACCGGAAACATCAGATCGGGACTGCGGGCGTAGTCGCCGTAGGGGTCGGCCGTGTAGTCGCGACGGTGTCCGGTGTCGCGTGATAGCACGAGCGTGTCCGGGTGTCGCCCGCGCCAGTCGGACCGGGTCGTGTTGCTGGTCGGAATCGACTGCAGGCGCTGGCCACGCCGCGGCCCGCTGATCGCCTTGCCGAGCAGTTGCGACCACAACGATTCGGATTCGCGGTCGTAGAGCACGACGTCGCTGTTGTACAGTAGCCCGGAGACGCCAAAGATCTGCCGGCGTCCATCCATCGATGACGAGAACGCAACTCCGGTAAAGCACAACGGACAGTAATTCACGGCTACCGGGGTGCCCGCAAACTGGTCGTTGACGATCTCGTGCCAGTTCATGATCGCGAGCGGATAGGCCTTGGCGACGCCGTTGACGCGCACACCCAGCACGCGGTCCGCGGGCTTGAGGAACGAGGCCTGGTCCGCGGCGATGAAGCGCGGATCGGTGAGTGCCGGGATGCCGTCGCAGGGCGGACCGCCGGGAAGAAGCTCGGACGCCGGCACGAGCGAGTTGGTGACGTTGAAGCCCATGAACTGCGTGGCGGCCACCGAGCCTGCGGCGCCGAGCAGCCCGGACAGCAGCAGGCCGATCGCCAGGATGCCGCCCGACTCGGCACGCAACTGGCGGAGTCCGGCCAGTTGCTGACCGCGGCCATTGTCGAAGCGGACTCGGGAGGTGGCCATCAGGAAATTCTCCGGCGTATGACGGTAGGACCCGTGAAAGCACCGGATTATTCCGCTGGCAGACGCCGAAGCAGCGTCGATGCGGCGCGTCGTCAGCGGGCGACGGGCTCCTGCAGCGCGTCGAGGAACGAGCGGTACTCCGCGGACTCGTCCAGCAGTCGTCCGGCCAGTGAGCGCACCGCCGCGACGTTCTCGGGCGCAAGGCGCAGGCGGGTCGGCATGCTGTCGAAGCGCCGGCGCTCCTCGTCGTCGCGGATCTGGTTGAAGGTCAACACCACGAAGTGCACCTTGACGTGCGGCGTCGAAGCGCCGCGCAGGTCGTTGACGTGCTGCTCCCACATCAGGAAACCCTGCTTTGCCAGCCCCGCCGTCTCCGTGTTGAGGATACCGAGGGCGGCGTCGAACGATGCCCGGAGGTTCGAACTCAGACCGGGATCGCGGCCGTCGCGCGACCAGCCGAATTCCGGGTATGTCTGCGCATTGGCGACGATCACCAGCACGTGCCGCACCTTTGCCAGTTGCCCCGGCGTGAACGCGCCGGCCATGGCGGGTACGTCACCGCGGTGGGCCACCGGGCTCATCATCGAGCCGCGGACGCCGAGGTTGTCAGTCACGCCACCGTCCACCAGCCGCAGGACAGGTATCTGGTCCGGGCGGGAATATCTCTTGAGGGCGCGGGCCACCGCGTAGCGGCGTTCGAGGACATCGTCGGTCGCGAGCGCTTCGGCGACCCAGGCGGGGTGGCGCTGCGGACAGTCGGCGTAATTCTTCAGTGCAACGGGTGCGAACGCACCTGGTACCGACGATGACGCCATCACGGCGTTCGCGACCGGGTACGGACCCAGGTCGGAGCAGAGGAAGTCGAACTGGGGCTGGATGAACGAGAACGTGGCCGAATTGTTCAGGTCGCTTGCATTGATGATGACGAACGGCAGCCCGTCGAGCGCCAGGTCATCGAAGCGGCGTCCATCGAACAGATTGCGATCGAAATGCGCGGCGGCGAGATCGGCGCGATTGTGGTCGCGGCGCATGATCGTGAGCAGGCTGGACGGCCGCGCCAGCAGCCACAGCAGTTTGCCCTGCACGTCGTGCACCAGGAACTCCGCTTCGAAATCGCGAAACAGGCGGTCGCCGAACAGGCCGTAGTACGCGGCCGGGTAACTGCCGCCGGAGACGGCAGTGATGACGTCCACCTCATCGAGCAGCCGCCTCGGTTGTCCGTGGACGACCACCGGCGTGTCACGTAATTTCTCGAGTACGCCATAGGCGAATGCGGCAGAGCGAGTGCCTCCACCCGAGAAGGCGAGCACGACAAACACGTCTTCGGCATTGACTGGCAGCCGCGTGCTGAGGTCGTACGGTGCCGCTGGACCGGGCTGCAGCAATGGCTCGTTCCAGGTCCGGTGGGCGCAGCCTGCGGTCAACACGGCGAGAATGAGCAGCAGGCTCGGCAGGCGTCTCGCCACCGGACGCGCTTCCACGCTACTCGACGAAGTCGAGGCCGACTACCCAGCCCGCGGTCCACCACGACTTGAGCAAAGTTGCCGCGCGCGGTGCCGCGTTGGCGTCGCTGGCGAACTCTACGAGTCCCGCGCAGAGGTCGGCGAAGGGCGCGCCGCGCAGCGCGGTATCGAGCATCCAGGCCTCGTCGGCCGGCAGCGACCGGAAGGACGTTGCCAGGCCGGATCGCCAGATGACCCACTCCGTGTCAATCGTGACGCAGGCCATCGCCGGCTGCGGGCCGTCCTGGACGGCAAATCGCCACCACTCGACTGCGTTCGTGTGCAGGGCCACTCGTTGCAGTGCGCCGTGCACGCGCAAGCAGAGCCCGGGCCAGCGCGCCGCCGGCACGTCCGCCAGCGCTGATGGGCCCAGGGGCTCGGCATCCGGGCCGTCGAAGGCTGCCGTCAGGGCCCATTCCCATCGCGCCAGGTCGGCCAGCATCGTGCCCGCCGGGTCAGTCGCGCGCTCGTCCAGGAAGTCGGCGAACGTGCGGCCGACGTAGCGGATCGATGCGACGCGTGACGGATGCCGCCGGATGAATGCACGGGCCGTTTCCGCGAATCGATCGTCGCCCAGCACGTGCGCCACGGCCGGGAAGTTCTGCTGCAGCGAATCGACCAGTCGCGAGACATAGGCGTAAGCGTAGATCCCCAGCCGATCAGAGGCCGACAGCCGCTCGTTACCCGTCACGAGGCCGGTCGCCGCGTCGTCCTGCGTCAGGACGAATCGCTGCACGGCTGCCTGGGTCCGACGCAATTCGATCATGCGGCCGCCTGCAGTTGCTGCGACGCAATGCTGCGGGCCACGTCGAGTTCCTCGACCAGGGTCGCCAGCTCGGGAATGTTGTCGTCGCGTTCGATCATGGTGGCCACGGCGCCGAATCGCCGCACGGCGTGGCCGTACAGGTCCCACACCTCGGGCGCCACCGGCGCATCATGAGTGTCGATGATGTGGGAGCCGTTGTCCTGGTGCCCGGCAAGGTGAATCTGCCGGACGCGACCTGCCGGCACGCCCGCCAGGTAAGCGAGCGGGTCGAAGCGGTGATTTACGCTGCTCACATAGACATTGTTCACGTCGAGCAGCAGCTGGCAGTCGGCTTGCTCCGCGATGGCGGAGAGGAACTCCCACTCGCTCATCTCGGAGCCCGCGTAGCTCAGGTAGCCCGAGACGTTCTCGAGCAGGATCTGGCGGCCGAGATAGTCCTGGACGCGCCGGACGCGTTCGACCACGTGTTGCAGTGCTTCCTTGGTGTACGGCAGCGGCAGCAGATCGTGCAGGTTGAGCCCGTTCACGCCGGTCCAGCACAGGTGGTCCGAAATCCATAGAGGCTCGATGCGCGATGCGAGCAGCTTCAGGTCGCGCAGATAGCCCGCGTCGAGCGGGTCGGTGCCGCCGATCGACAGCGATACGCCGTGCAGGACGACCGGGAACTCCGACCGGATTCGTTCCAGGTAGTACAGCGGCGAGCCACCCGGGACCAGGTAATTCTCGGTGATGGCCTCGAACCAATCCACGTGCGGACGATCCCGCAGGATCTCTACGTAGTGGTCGGGGCGCAGCCCGAGGCCGAATCCGAGGGATGACATGGCTGGCACGCCGGCCGCGCGGCGGCAAGGACCGCCGCGCAGCTGGCGGTCCGTTACATCTTGGCCTTCTCCTCCTTCTTCGCCTCCTCCTGGGCCTTGGCGCAGTCCTTCTCGGACAACATCAGGAATCCCTGGCCCTTGCACGCGTTGTGACCCTTGCAGGCACTGTTCGCCGTCTTGCAGGCGGACTGGCCCTTGCAGGCGTTCACGCCCGTACACTGGACCTGCGCGTCCTCGGCGCTGGCCGTGTTGATCGCAGCGGTGCTGAAGAGGAGGGCGGCGGCGGTGGCGAGGGCGGCCCCGGTGGTACGACGGTTGATCATGTTGCTCTGGCTCCTGCGGTTTTGGGTGCGATGCACCCGCTGATTGGATGGAACGACGGTCTCGACGTCGCCCGTCGCAGCCAACGGGTTCCTCCATTAGACCGAGCCGCCCGACCATTTCTTACACCGCTCCCAGCAGGGGGGTGTCAGGTCAGGCCAATGCGCCTCCCGAAGCTCGCGTAGGTGTGCGAGTCGTCCTTCAATTCGAGGTGTCGCGCGCGCTGCTCGGCCCGCACCCCCTCGTCCGTCTGTACGCCGCAACCCTCGACAATCCGGTTCATGAAATTGAACAGGGCGCAGATGCTGACGGCATGGAAGAGAGCCTCCTCGCTCCAGCCGGCGGCGAACACGGCGGCGGCGTCGGCATCCACCATCCGTCCCGGCGTCAGGGTGAGCTTACGCACGTAGGCGAGGACCGGAAGCAGGCGGGCCGCGACGCCGGCGCTCGCCGGGTCGCTCACCAGGCCCGCGAGGACCGTCGGGTCGATGCCATGGATCTCGGCGATGACCTGATGCGCACCGTGGCAATAGGCGCAGGCATTGAGCCCGGAGACGTAGGCGGCGATCATTTCACGCTCCCCGACGGTGAGGGGCGAAGGACCCCGCAGCACGACGTCGTGGTACTCGAGCAGTGCGGCCGCCCCGGCCGGGAATCGCTTGAACACGTCGCCGAGCACGGGCTGCGGCGGCAATGACGGGAAGCGCGGCATTCAGTTCTCGTAGTGGATGGCGGCCGTGGCCTGCGCGGCGACCCGGTCGACGTTGGTGCCATCTTTCGCCAGCACGGCAATCGACCCTCGCGTGGCCGGGATCAGCGCGCCACTGTACCCGCTATCCGCGAATGCAGTGCGCTCGCGGACGTTCTCGTGCAGCAGCACCAGCACGGTGACTGGGCCATCGGCGGTCCACACGACCAGATGCGGCACGTAGCGGCCGCGGAACCGGCAGCCGTGCGCGTAGGTCACGCCGGTGACGCGACCCTGGAGGCTGATGCCCGCCCGGAGGAGCACCGGGGCCACCTCCGCCTGCGCCAATGGGACTGTCGCTGTCCACGCGTCCGGCTCGTCGGCCAGGTGGGCGACGACCTCGCTCGCGAGCGAGGGACGTGGCGCACCGATCCACAGCAGTCCGGCGATCAAGGATACGGCCGCGACGCTGGCCGCCAAGGCGAGCGGCATCAAGAACGGCGGTCGGGCGCGCCCGGACACCAGCGCGGACGGCACGGGCGGACCTGCGGTCGCCGGAACCGCGACGGCCATGGCCTCGCGCAAACGCTCGTCCAGCGCCTGCATGACATGCAAATGAGCCATGCAGGGCCCACAGGCGTCCAGGTGCTCGGCGAGCGCGGGATTGACGCCTGCCGGATCGGCTCCAATCGCGAACCGCGCGTCGCGGCACTTCATGTGTCCACCTCTCGAAGAGCAGACCCGGGCGGCCGGCGACTTATTCCCGGGACGGCTGCCGCGTGCGTGTAAGAAATCCGGTCTGTCGCGGGTCTAACTACACGAACAGGCAATGGCGAGCGTCTGACCTCCGGGCAGTCACCTCGACCAGCCATGCTCGAGCGTGTTCCAACATCAGTGGGGTTGACCAATGAACATGAAGACAATCGCGATCGCAGCGGCCGTCGGCAGCCTGCTGGCGCTCGGCAGCAACTCGGCCTTCTCGGAGGGCGCCGCGAAGGAGAAATGCTACGGCGTCGCCAAGGCCGCGCAGAACGATTGCGCAGCCAACGGCCATTCCTGCGCCGCGCAGTCCAAGGTGGACAACGACCCCAGCGAGTGGAAGTTCGTGCCGAAGGGCGAGTGCGAGAAGCTGGGCGGCTCGCTCACGGCCGGCAAGAAGAGCTGATCGCGATGTTCCCCGGGACGTCCGGCCATGCCGGCGAGTGGCCGTTGCCTGCACGAGCAGGCATCGGCCTGCGAAGCGCGCACTTCGGCGCATTCGTCGCCCAGCGGCCGGACGTCGCGTTCCTCGAAGTCCACACCGAGAACTATTTTCACGCCGGCGGGCGCGAGCCGCAGTTGCTCGATCGGTTAGGCGCCGACTACCCGGTGAGCCTGCACGGCGTAGGCCTCGACCTCGGGTCGGTGGATCCGCTCGACCACGCCCACGTCCGCCGTGTTGCGGACGCGATTCGTCGATTCGAGCCGGCGATCGTGTCCGAGCATGCGTGCTGGGGCCGCCTGGACGGCAGGCATTTCAACGACTTGTTGCCGCTGCCGTTCACCGAGGAAGCCGTGCATCACCTGGCGGCGCGCGTGCGTGAGTTGCAGGACGCCCTGGGCCGCCCGATTCTCGTCGAGAACGTCTCGCAGTACCTGCGGTACCGGCACTCGACGCTCGCCGAGGGTGAATTCCTCGCCGCGGTGGTCGAGGAGTCCGGCTGCGGACTCCTGCTCGACGTGAACAACCTCTACGTCAACTCGGTCAACGTCGGCTTTGACGCGATGACGACCATCAATCGATTGCCGATGGCCGCAGTGCAGGAGTCGCACCTCGCCGGTCACCTGCGCAAGGAGATCGATGGCCGGCCGCTGCTGATCGACGACCACGGTTCACGCGTGTCGGCTCCGGTCTGGTCACTGTACGCCCGGGTGCTGGAGCGATTCGGCCCGCTGCCCACGCTCATCGAGTGGGACACCGACGTGCCGCCGCTCGACGTGCTGCTCGACGAGGCGGCGCGTGCTGGCGCGATGCTCGAGGCAAGCCATGCCCGCGCTGCTTGAGGTGCAGAGGTCGTTCGCCGCAGGCCTGCGTGACGCCTCGCACGATGCCGCGGCCTGGGCGGTGGACGACGGCATCCCGGCCGCGGCGCGCCTTCGCGTGTATCGCAACAACTCGCAGGCAATGTTCGAGCAGGCCCTGCAGCTGACCTATCCCGTCGTGCACGGCCGTGTCGGGCACGACTACTTCCGGCAACTCGCGCATCACTTTCGCAATGCACATCCGTCACGCACCGGCGACCTGCACGACGTCGGCCGCCCGTTCCCGGGTTTCCTGGCTTGGCATCTCGCCGGCACGTCATATGCCTGGCTCGCCGAACTGGCAGCGCTCGAATGGGCCGTGGCCGAGGCGGGAGTGGCGGCGGATTCCCCGACGGCGTCCGTTGCAGCGCTCGCGACCCTGCCAGCCGACGCAATCGAGGAGACTCGATTCAGGTTCGTGCCATCGCTGCAACGGGTCGGCGGATCCATACCGGTATTGTCGGTCTGGCGCGCCAACCAGTCGGACGCGGGCGAGGCGCCCGTTGATCTGTCGGCTGGCCCGGAGTACGTGATCGTGCACCGCGGACCCCAGGGTGCAGAACTTCGCCCAGTGCCACGCCGCGAGTTCGCGTTCATCGATGCGCTCGCCACCGGGGCGACGCTCGGTGCTGCCCAGGAGCAATCGGGACTGCCCGTCACGAGGCTGGCGGGTGTGCTGCACTGGCTGTTCACCAGTGAGGTCGTCGCGGCGGTACTCCCGCCTTCCGCAGCGTGAGTCTTGCATGCAACGCATCTGCCAACTCCGACATCACCAGGAATCCACCATGCCA
Source organism: uncultured Gammaproteobacteria bacterium (assembly GCA_963706535.1). Lineage (GTDB taxonomy): Bacteria > Pseudomonadota > Gammaproteobacteria > Steroidobacterales > Steroidobacteraceae > RPQJ01. The sequence goes on along the minus strand of CAVPMU010000003.1, from coordinate 238,185 downwards.
CTCGCTCGTGTCGCTGATCGAATGAACGGCCTTGCCGCCATCGTGCTTGCCCCGCTGCAGCCGCTGTTTCTGCTCGGCCTGCGCGTCTACGTGTCGTGGCAGTTCCTGAAGTCGGGCTGGCTCAAGCTGCAGGACTGGGAGACCACGCAGTACATGTTCCATGAGGAGTACCACGTTTCGCTGCTGCCGCCGGACCTCGCTGCCGTCGTCGGGACCGCCGGGGCAATCGTCTTTCCGCTGCTGTTGATCGTCGGGCTGGTCGGGCGGTACTCGGCGCTGGGACTGTCCGCGGTCAACGTCATGGCGGTCGTCGCCTATGCGCACGTATTGATGAGCGAGGGCTTCGAAGCGGCCCTGGGACAACACTATTTCTGGGGCCTGATGCTCGTGACCGTGATCGTGTTTGGCCCGGGACGACTGTCGGTTGACGCGGCGTTGGACAGACGGGCGGCACCCAGCGCTTGAAACATCTGCATCTGGTTGCTGCGCTGATGCTGCTGTCGACCGAGGCGCGTGCCGAGCGCGTAGACGTCGGGCGGTTCAGTGCCGGTGAACTCGATGGATGGACGTCCCGGTCATTCGTCGGCGAGACCCGGTACCGGTTGACCGACCACGGCGGACGGCACGTCCTGCACGCGTTCAGCGACGGCACGGCCTCCGGGCTGTACCGCCGAGTGCGGGTCAACCTCGCGGAGACGCCGTACTTGCACTGGGAGCCCGCGGGCAGTACTTGGGCCAATGCATTCACCGCCCCAGGCGCGCATGTTTGCCGTACGCTCCGGTCCCGCAGCGGTCGGGCAGTGGACGCGCGAATCACGAAGCGTGTCCGATGACTATCGGCGGCTGTTTGGCGATGAGCCCGGAAAAGTCGCTGCCGTCGCGGTGATGACCGATACAGACACCTCGAGTTTCTCTGCCGAGGCTTGGTTCGGCGACATCTGGTTTGCCGCAGAGTGAGCGGCCACGGAAGGCGGTAAATGCTAGAGAGTCTCCAACGGCTGCTTTGCGTGCCGCATTGGGGCTGCTTGGGGTCGATCGCAGGACTCCAGCGTCTGCTTTCGGCGCGTAGAGCAGGCTGGTCACAGCAGAACCCAGAAATCGCGGGTCATACGCAGGCGGCTGTTCCGACGGCCTCCGGCGTTCGGCGAAGGCCCAAAAGAGTAAGGCTGGCAATGCCGGCCTTACTCACCAACCGCCAACCGCCAACCGCTAACCGCTGATCACTAGCTCTCGAAGAAGCCCATCTTCACCCCCGCGAGCTGCATCACGTCGTTGTCGTGCAGCTTGCGCGCCTGCGGGCCGATCGGCGTGCCATTCACCAGCGGATAGTCGCCTTCCTTGCCGCTCTCGACATGGATGATGTAGTACCCGTCCGCGCGGCGGGTGATGGCCGCGACCTGCACTCCCGGGCGGCCGAGCGTGGTGAGCGTCTTGACGAGTTCGAGCTCGCGACCGGCGAACTGGCCGGAGAGCACCTGCAGGCGGGCCTTGGGCAGCACGCCGTTGCCGAAGCCCAGCGCCGAGGCGGTGCCGGGCGTCGGGGCAGCAGCCTGCGCCGCCGGGGCCGCGGCGGCCGCAACCGGGGGCGGGACCTTGAGCCTCGCCGCCTCGCGCGGGCCGATGACCATCGTCTTCTCGAACTCGTCCGCGGGCTCCTCGGCCTCGGCGTCGATGAAGCGCAGCGCGTGGTGTCCCACGGTGACCACGTCACCGTGCTGCAGCGCGTGCTTCTTGATGATCTTGCCGTTGACGTAGGTGCCGTTGGTGCTGTTCAGGTCTTCGAGGAACGAGTCGTTCAGTATGTTGATGATGAGGGCGTGATGACCGCTCACCGCCGCATTGTCGATGCGGATGTCGTTGTCCGGGAGGCGCCCGACCGTGTAGCGCTCCTTGCTCATGTTGTACTCGGCGAGCGTCTGCCCGTCGAGGCTGAGTACAAGCCTGGCCATGCGTGATCCTGCGTGTCGAGTTATCCGAACAGCCCGAGCAATCGGTCCATCATGCCGCGGTGGGCGGGGAAGCTCTCCAGCACCCGCAGCAGCACGATCGAAACGTTGTCGCGCCCCCCATTGTCGTTCGCGAGCAGCACCAGCTGCTTCGCAAGTGTCTCAAGATTAACACCAAAGGTACTGATCGTTAACTGAATGTCCTCGTCCTCGACCATGTCCGACAGGCCGTCGGAGCAGAGCAGGTAGAGGTCGTCCTTCTCGACCGGCACCTCGGTCAGCTCCACCTCGACGGTGGGCTCGACCCCGAGCGCCCGGGTGACGTAGTTCTTCGCCGCGGCGCGCTGGGCCTCCTCGGGCGTGTAGAAGCCGCGCGCGACGAGCTCCTGCAGCAGCGAGTGGTCCTGCGTCACCTGCTCGAACCGGCCGCCCCGCTGGCGGTACAGGCGGGAGTCGCCCACGTGGGCGATCGTGAGCTTGTCGTCGAAGAACAGGCCGGCGACGACCGTCGTGCCCATGCCCTCGCAGTTCGCCTGGGTCTTCGCGGTCTGGTAGATGATCTTGTTCGCGCGCGTGATCGCGTCGCGCAGCAGGATGCCCGGCCGGCTCAAGCCGGTCGCCTCGTCGCGGAGGCTCAGGTCCTCGCGTTCGACCGCGTCCTTGAGCAGCCCCATCACGGTGCGCACGGCGATGCCGCTCGCGACCTCGCCGGCCTTGTAGCCGCCCATGCCGTCCGCGAGCGCCACCAGTCCGATGTCCGGGTCGGTGCCGATAGTGTCCTCGTTGTGCTCGCGGACGCGACCGGGGTCGCTCACGCCGACGCAACGGAACTTGCCCTTGAGGATCATCGCTCAGGGCCTGGCCGCGGCGCGGATGTCGCGCAGCGCCTGCGCGAATGCCGCACCGCTCTCGAACCGCACTGCCGGCACCTTCGCGAGGCCCCGGTCGAAGAATTCGTCGAGCCCGGCCGGCAGGTCGGGACGCACCGTGCGGATGCGCGGGTGAGGCTCCTGGGCGATCTTGAGCATCAGCGCCGGCATGGAGTCGGCCCGGAACGGCAGCAGGCCCGTGAGCAACTGGTACAGCGTGACGGCGAGCGAGAACAGGTCGGAGCTGCCCGTCACGACGCGACCCTGCAGCTGTTCCGGCGACATGAACGACGGCGTGCCGAGCACGATGCCCGTGCGCGTACGGTTGGAGTCGGTCAGGCGCGCGATGCCGAAGTCGGTGATCTTGAGGTCCCCGTGGGACGGGTCGTACATGACGTTGGCCGGCTTGATGTCGCGGTGCACCACGTTCTGCTGGTGCGCATAGTGCAGTGCGTCGGCGAGTCGCGCCACGATTTCGAGCGCGACCAGCGGCGGGAACAGCCGTGCGGCCTCCGTGTACTCGACGAGGTGCCGGCCGCGCAGCAGCTCCATGGCGATGTAGGCCGTGCCGCGGTCCTCGCCCGCATCGTAGATCGTCACGATGTGCGGGTGGCTCAGGCGCCCGGCCATCTCGGCCTCGCGGAAGAACTTGGTGCGCGCGTCCTCGAGTTCCTCGCCCTCGAATTCCTCCGCGAGCGGTATCGACTTGAGCGCGACCTCGCGGTTGATCATCGGGTCGCGGGCCCGGTAGACGACGCCCATCGCGCCCTTGCCGATCTCGTGCAGGATCTCGTAGCGGCCGAGCTTCGCGGGCGTGTCGCGGCGCGCCGGCCCCGGCCGGGACTGGCCGCCAGTGCTCATCATCCGCAGGGTTTCGTCGGCCGGCGCTCGCATGGTCGTCGTGAAGTATACGGAGCGAATCCGGGTCGAATTGCAGCCGGCGTCACACATCCGGGCCCCCTGCCGGCCGCGTGCTAGCATCCCGGGCCCGCGGGGCTGGCCCGCGTCGGGCGGATCGAGACATGGCGAGGCACAAGACCAGTTACGTCTGCGGTTCCTGCGGCGCGAGCACGCCGCAGTGGCAGGGGCAATGCCCCTCCTGCCAGGCGTGGAACACGCTGGAACTGGCGGCCTCGTCCATCGCCGGGCGTCCGCAGGGACGCAACCTGCCCGGACCGCCTGCCAGTCGAACAGTGACGGAGGTCACGGAAGACACCGACCTGCGCGCGGCGTCCGGCATCGGCGAACTCGACCGCGTGCTCGGCGGCGGCCTGGTGGCCGGCTCCGTCGTGCTGCTGGGTGGCGATCCGGGCATCGGCAAGTCGACGCTGCTGCTGCAGGCGGCGGATGCGCTCAGTCGCAGCCAGCCCGTGTTGTACGCCTCGGGCGAGGAATCGGTGCGCCAGGTGGCGCTGCGCGCGCGCCGGCTGGGGCTCGACTCGCCGACGCTCCGGCTGGTCGCCGAGACGCGCGTCGAGGCCATCATGGCGGAGGCCGCCGCGGCGCGGGCCCGCGTGCTGGTCGTCGACTCGATCCAGACCATGCACACCGAGTTGAGCGAATCCTCGCCCGGTTCGGCGGTGCAGGTGCGGGAATCGGCGGCACGCCTCGTGCGGCATGCAAAGGACACGGGCACCGCGGTGCTCATCATCGGCCACGTGACCAAGGAGGGGCTGATCGCCGGGCCGCGCATCCTCGAGCACATGGTGGACACGGTGCTCTATTTCGAGAGCGATCCCGGCAGCCGCTACCGTGTGGTGCGCGCGGTGAAGAACCGCTTCGGCGCCGCCAACGAGATCGGCGTATTCGCCATGGTCGACGACGGGCTCAAGGAGGTTCGCAACCCCTCGGCGATCTTCCTCTCGCGCCACGAGGTGCCCGTCGCCGGCAGCGTGATCACGGTCGCGAGGGAGGGCAGCCGGCCGCTGCTGGTCGAGGTGCAGGCGCTGGTGGACGAAGCGCAGGGCATGTCGCCACGTCGCGTCGCCGTGGGTTTCGAGTCGAGCCGGCTCGCGCTGCTGCTCGCCGTGCTGCATCGCCACGGCGGCATCTCCACCTCGGGCCAGGACGTGTTCGTCAACGTGGTGGGCGGCGTGCGCATCGGCGAGACCGCGGGCGACCTGCCGGCCGTGCTCGCGGTGCTTTCGAGCCTGCGCAATCGCCCGGTCGCCGAGCGGACGGTCTGTTTCGGCGAACTCGGGCTCACCGGGGAGATCCGGCCGGTGCCGTTCGGGGAGGAGCGGTTGCGGGAGGCCGCGAAGCAGGGCTTCCAGCGCGCGCTGGTGCCTGCCTCGAACGTGCCCCGCAAGCCCATCGAGGGGCTGGTGGTGGAGGGCGTCGCGCGCCTCGAGCAGGCGCTCGAGTCAGCGTTCTGAGGGCCCGGCGGCGATCGGTACCGCCTCGATCGGCTTCAGGCGGACCGTCTTCACCGCGTTGTCGCCGACCTGCAGTATGTCGATCGCGTAGTCGTTGATGCGCAGGCTGGTGCCCGCTTCGGGGATGTTCTCGAGGTACTCGACGATCAGCCCGTTCAGCGTCCGCGGGCCGCTGGTCGGCAGCGACCACCCCATCTTGCGGTTCAGCGTGCGCACGCTCGCGGAGGCGTTGACGATGAAGCTGCCGCCCTTCTCGCGGTGCACGTCCTTGTGCAGCGAGCTCGTGTCGGAGGTGAACTCGCCCACGATTTCCCCGAGCAGGTCCTCGAGCGTGACGAGCCCCTGCACGTCGCCGTACTCGTCCACGACGAAGGCCACGCGCCGGCGCTGGCGCTGGAAGTTCAGCAGCTGCCGGTTGAGCGAGGTGCCTTCGGGCACGTAGTAGGCCTCGCGCTGGCGCGCGAGCCCGACCAGCTGCTCGCGGTCGAACTCGCCCCGTGCGAGCAGCCGTGCGACCTTCTTCATGTGCAGGATGCCGATCAGGTTGTCGAGGTTGCCCTCGTAGACCGGGATGCGCGTGTGCCGGCTGTCGCGCAGCTGGTCGAGGATGTCGTCCCACTCGTCCGAGGCGTCGATGCCGGCGATCTCGGGCCGCGGCACCATGATGTCCTCGACGTTGATGCGCTCGAGGTCGAGGATGCTCATCAGCATGCGCTGGTGGCGGTGCGGGATGACGGTGCTCGCCTCGGCGACCACCGTGCGCAGCTCCTCGCGGCTCAGCGACATCGTGCCGGCCTTCTCGCGCGAGATGCCGACGAGCCGCAGCACGCCGTTCGCGAGCAGGTTGGTCGCGACCACGATCGGAAACAGGATCTTCAGCAGCGCCTGGTAGACCAGCGCGGCCGGCAGTGCGATCTTCTCGGGATACAGTGCGCCGAAGGTCTTGGGCGCGACCTCGCCGAAGATGATCAGCACGACCGTGAAGATGCCGACGCCGATCGCGGCCGAGGCCTCGCCACCCAGCGTGAGCGAGATGATCGTCACGATGGCCGCGGCGGCCGAATTGACGAAGTTGTTGCAGACCAGGATCAGGCCGATCAGGCGGTCGGGCTGCGCCAGCAGCTTCTCCGCGGCGCGCGCGCCGGCGCTGCCTTCCCGCGCCCGGTGCCGCAGCCGGTAGCGGTTGATGCTCATCAGCGCCGTCTCGGTGCCGGAGAAGAACCCGGACAGCATCATCAGGACGGCGAGGACGGCGAACAGCCCGGGTAAGGGTATGTCCTGCAAGGCGGCTCAGCCCCAGTGCGTGCCCAGCACGTTCTCGAGCACCAGCTTGCTGCCGAAGTAGGAGAGGCCGAGCAGCACGTAGCCCGCGATCGTCCAGCGCAGCGCCGTGCGTCCGCGCCAGCCGAAGCGCCAGCGGCCGAGCAGCAGCACGCCGAACACCACCCACGCGATCATCGCCAGCACGACCTTGTGCACCAGGTGCTGCGCGAACAGGTTCTCGATGAAGTAGGCGCCGCTCACCAGCGCGAGCGTGAGCAGCGCGAAGCCGGCGAGGATGCTCTGGAAGCAGCCCGACTCGAGTGATTCGAGCGGCGTGAGGATCTTGAGCAGGCCGAGCGGCTGGCGGCTACGCAGCTTGCGGGCGACGACCACCTGCGCGATCGCGAGCGCGGCGCCGATGGTGACGAAGGCGAATGCGGTGGTGGCCACCGCCACGTGGAAAGCGAGTTCCCAGCCGGGCCGGCCGATCGAGAACTCGCGGCCGCCTTCCGAGAAGGCTGCCTCGAGCACGGCGGCGATCGCGAACAGCAGCGCCGCCACGCCGCGCCGCGCCGGCTGGAACGCCATCAGCAGCGCGATGACCGCGATGACCAGGCTCACGATGGCGGCGGTGTCCCCGAGCGACAGTACCGCCTGCGGATCGAGCCTGCGCTCGTCGAGCAAGGCCGCCACGTGGACCGCGGCGCCCACCGCGGCGATCGCGACCGCGGCGATGCGCCGACCGCGCCCGTGGTGCGAATCGCCATGGTAGACGGCCATGCCGAGCCCGAGGGCAGCGAACAGGTAGCAGGCGACGGCGATCAGTGGCAGGAGCAAGCGGCGGTCCGGAGAAGCTGGGACGACCTCCGAATGATGTCACATCGCCGGACTCGTGAGGAGGCACGGGTCTCGCTCGCCGCCTATAATCCACGGTTGCCGCGACGATTCCGCCCGTTCGCAGAGGTCCCTCGTGTTCGACAAGCTTTCCTCCCGCCTCGCCACCGTCGTCGAAGGCCTCCGCGGCCGTGGCCGGCTGACCGAGGAGAACATCGGCGACACCCTGCGGCAGGTACGCATGGCGCTGCTCGAGGCGGACGTGGCGCTGCCGGTCGTCAAGCAGTTCATCGACGCGGTCAGGGCCCGTGCCATCGGCATGGAGATCCACAGGAGCCTGACCCCCGGGCAGGCCCTGGTGCGCGTCATCCACGAGGAGCTGGTGCGCGTCATCGGCGAGGGCGTGCGGCCGATCAACCTGCGCACCCAGCCCCCGGCCGTGATCCTGCTCGCCGGCCTGCAGGGCGCGGGCAAGACCACCACCGCGGCGAAGATCGCGCTGTGGCTCAAGGAGCGCGAGCGCAAGCGCGTACTGCTCGTCTCGACGGACGTCTACCGTCCCGCGGCCATGCTGCAGCTCGAGCGGCTGGGCCAGCAGCTCGACATCGACGTGTCGCGCGCGGAGCCGACCCGGGCGCCCGTGGACATCGCCAGGGCGGCGCTGGAGGAGGCCCGCCGCGGCCTCTACGACGTGCTGCTGGTGGACACCGCGGGCCGCCTGCACGTCGACGAGGAGATGATGCGGGAGGTGCGCGAACTCGGTGCCGCGCTGCAGCCGATCGAGACGCTGTTCGTGGTGGACAGCATGGCGGGCCAGGACGCCGTCAACGCTGCGCATGCCTTCGGCGCCGCGCTCGACTTGACCGGCATCGTGCTCACCAAGGCGGACGGCGACGCCCGCGGCGGTGCGGCGCTGTCCGTGCGGCACGTCACCGGCCGCCCGATCCTCTTCCTCGGCGTCGGCGAGAAGCCCGCGGCGCTCGAAGTCTTCCAGCCCGAGCGCATGGCCTCGCGCATCCTCGGCATGGGCGACGTGCTGAGCCTCGTGGAGGAGGTCACGCGCAAGGTCGACCGCGAGGAGGCGGACAAGCTCGCCCGCAAGCTCGCCAAGGGCAAGGACTTCAACATGGAGGACCTGCTCGCGCAGCTCCGCCAGCTCGAGGGCATGGGCGGCGTGGCGGCCCTGATGGAGAAGCTGCCGGCCCACCTGACGGCCAGGGCCGGGGCGCTGCCGCAGGGCAACGAGCGGGAAGTGAAGCGCCAGATCGCCATCATCTGCGCCATGACGCCCGGTGAGCGCCGCTACCCGAAGCTCATCGACGGGTCCCGTCGCCGCCGCATCGCCACCGGATCCGGCACCCACGTGGCGGAGGTGAACCGGCTGCTCAAGAGCTTCCTGCAGATGCAGAAGATGATGAAAGGCATGGGGAAGGGCGGTCTCGGGCGCATGATGCGGGCCATGGGCGGCCGCTTGCCGCCGGGGCTCTCCTGAGCCTCATACAAGCATTTCTTTTCGCAGGTGTTTTCGGTATAGTTCGCGGCTCTTTTTTGACCGGGCGTCACCGAGGCGCCCGGCGCCCCAACAGAGGCATAGCCAGAAGATGGTGACGATCCGATTGATGCGCCGCGGTGGCAAGAAGGAACCCTTCTACCACGTCGTCGTGACCGACAGCCGCCGCAGCGTCGGTGGCACGCTCGAGCAGGTGGGTTTCTACAATCCGGTGGCGCGCGGCGCCAGCGAGGAAGTGCGCCTCGACCTCGAGCGCGTCGACCACTGGGTCGCCCGCGGTGCGCAGCCCTCCGAGCGCGTGGCGCAGCTGCTCAAGAGCTACCGCAAGACCAGGGCCGCGGCCGCGGCCTGACCGGGCGGTGTACGGCATGAGCCCGGAGCGTCCCGGACATGGCGGGGACGCCGTGGTGCTCGGCCGGATCGGGGCCCCGTTCGGGGTGAAGGGCTGGGTCAAGGTGACTTCGTACACCGACCCGCCCGAAGGCATCGTGGATTTTCCGGGCTGGGATCTCGTCCGCGCCGGCAAGTCCGAGCGCCGGGCGGTTCTCGACTGGAAGCGGGCCGGACGGGCCGTGGCCGTCCAGCTGGACGGCGTGGCGACGCGGGAGCAGGCGCAGGCCCTGAACGGGACCGAGGTCCAGGTCGGGCGGGACGAGCTGCCACCGGCGGAGCCGGGCGAGTTCTACTGGCATGACCTGCTGGGACTCGAGACCGTCAACGTCGCGGGCGTGCCGCTTGGACGGATCGAGCAGATCCTGGAGCTGCCGGCGCACCCGGTGCTGGTGCTGAAGGGCGACCGGGAGCGACTGGTCCCGCTGGTACCGGAACGGCTGGTGGCCGTGGACCTCGCGGCGGGCCGCGTGACGCTGGACTGGCATCCGGACGATTGAGGCAGGGGCGGGCGTGAAGATCGTGGTCGTCACGTTGTTCCCCGAGTTCATCGAGCAGGCGCTCAGGTTCGGCGTGCTCGGCAGGGCGATCGAGCGGGGCGTGCTGGCCGTGGAAACGGTGAATCCGCGGCAATTCGCCACGGACGTGCACAAGACGGTGGACGACCGACCCTACGGCGGTGGCCCCGGCATGGTGCTGAAGGCGGAGCCGCTGCGGCTCGCCCTGATGGAGGCGATCGGGCGGGCGCCCGGGGCGCGGCGGATCTACCTGGCAGCGGACGGCGCGCCGGTGACGCAGCGCAGGGTGGCCGAGCTCGCCGGGACCGGCGCGCTGGTGCTGGTGGCCGGCCGCTACGAGGGAGTGGACGAGCGCTTCGTCGAGGCGTACACGGACGAATCGCTGTCCGTGGGCGACGTGGTGCTGAGCGGCGGCGAGCTGCCGGCGCTGATGCTGGTCGACGCGGTGGCGCGGCTGTTGCCGGGCACGCTCGGCTGCGCGGAGTCGGCCGAGCAGGAGTCGTTCGCCACCGGGCTGCTCGACTGGCCGCACTACACGCGGCCCGAGTCCTGGGAAGGGCGGGAGGTGCCGCCGGTGCTGCTCGGCGGCAACCACGCCGCGATCGGGCGCTGGCGGCTGAAGCAGTCGCTCGGCAGGACCTGGGCGAGGCGCCCGGACCTGCTCGGGCAACGGGAATTGAGCAAGGAGGAGCGCAGGCTCCTCGACGAGTACCAGGCGGAGCAGGACGCGACGCGACACGGGGCATCGGAAGCAACACTGCGAGAAGGTGAGAAATGAGCAACATCATTGCCACGCTCGAAAGCGAGCGCATGAAGCGTGAAGTGCCGGAATTCGGCCCGGGCGACACCGTCGTCGTCGAGGTGAAGGTGAAGGAAGGCGACCGCGAGCGCGTGCAGGCCTACGAGGGTGTGGTCATCGCGAAGAGCAACCGCGGCCTCAATTCGTCGTTCACCGTGCGCAAGATCTCGCACGGCGAGGGCGTGGAGCGCGTGTTCCAGACCTACAGCCCGGCGCTCGGCAACATCACGGTCAAGCGCCGTGGCAACGTGCGTCGCGCGAAGCTGTACTACCTCCGCGACCTGACGGGCAAGGCTGCCCGCATCGAAGAGAAGGTCTGACGCGGAACCGGCCGGGCGCGCGGCGTGCCTCGGGCCACGCCGCGCGCCGCGCCACACCACGATGTTCCGCGCCATCGGACGAATCTTCGCCTGGATCTGGAGCGGCCTCGACGGGCTGCGCAAGGTCCTGCACCTGGTCCTGCTGCTCGCGCTGTTCGGCGCGCTGTGGGGCGTCTTCTCCCGCCCCATCCCGCTCGTGCACGACCGGGCCGCGCTGGTCGTGGCGCCGCAGGGACCGATCGTCGAGCAGTACACCGGCGACCCGCTCGAGCGCGCCGTCGCCGAGAGCCTGCGCCAGCAGCCGGCGCAGACCCAGCTGCGCGACCTCGTCGAGGCCATCGAGTCGGCCACCGCCGACGACCGCATCAGCTCGCTCTACCTCGATCTCGGCGGCATGAGCGGCGCGGGTGTGCCGAAGCTGCACGAGATCGCGTTGGCGATCGACGGCTTCCGCGCCGCCGGCAAGCCGGTGATCGCCTACGGCGACTACTACGACCAGGCCCAGTACTACCTCGCGGCGCGCGCCGACGAGATCTACCTCGATCCCCAGGGCATCGCCTACATCGACGGCTACGCGAACTACGGGCTGTTCGTGAAGGACGCACTCGACAAGCTCGCCATCGACTGGAACGTGTTCCGCGTGGGCCAGTACAAGTCCGCGGTCGAGATGTTCAGCCGCAACGACATGTCGCCCGCGGAACGCGAGGAAAGCCTGGTCTGGCTCAACACGCTGTGGAAGAACTACAAGGCCGAGGTCGCGCGCGTGCGCGAGTTCGAGCCGGAGCGCCTGCAGGCCTACGCCGACGAGGCGCCCGCGGCGCTGCGCAAGGCGGAGGGCAACCTGGCGCAGATGGCGCTCGACGCCGGCCTCGTCACCTCGCTCAAGGGCCGCTACGAGGTCGGGGAGCGCCTCGTGCAGCTCACCGGCGAGGACGAGGACACGCATTCCTACGTGGGAGTGGACCACGCGTCCTACCTCGCCAACGTGCGCTCGCAGCGGGCGCTCGAATCGCGACCCGAGGACAAGGTGGCCATCATCGTGGCCTCGGGCGAGATCCTCCCGGGCGAGCAGCCGCCCGGCATGATCGGTTCCGACACCCTCTCGCAGCAGTTGCGCGAAGCGCGCTTCGACGACGCGGTCAAGGCCGTGGTGCTGCGCATCGACAGCCCGGGCGGCAGCACTTTCGCGAGCGAGGTGATCCGTCGCGAGGTGGCGGCGCTGCGCGAGGCAGGCAAGCCGGTGGTGGCCTCGATGAGCAGCCTGGCGGCGTCGGGCGGCTACTACATCGCGATGGACGCGGACCGCATCGTCGCGAGCCCGGCCACGCTCACCGGCTCGATCGGCATCTTCGCGATGTTCCCCACCTTCCAGCGCACGCTCGCGAAGGTCGGCGTGCATGCGGACGGCGTCGGCACGACCGCGCTGTCGGGCGAATTCCGCGGCGATCGCGCGCTCGGCGAGGCCTCCCGCGACATCCTGCAGCAGAGCATCGAGTACGAGTACCGCCAGTTCATCGGCCGGGTGGCCAAGGCGCGCGGCAAGGACGTCGCGACCATCGACGGCATTGCACAGGGGCGGGTGTGGGCCGGCGCCGAGGCGCTCGAGCTCGGCCTCGTCGACCAGTTGGGCGGCTTCGAGGACGCGGTCGCGCTCGCCGCGGAACTGGCTGCGCTCGAGGACTACGACACCGAATACTTCGACGCCGGGGTCGGCATCGGCGAGGCGCTGGGACTTCGTTTCGAGACCCGGCTCGCCCGCCTGGTCGCGCGAGCGCTGCCGGAAGGTGCGCTGCCGCGGGTTCCCGCGGCGCTGTCGCCGCTGGTGAGCGAGGCGCAGCGCCTCGCGCGCCTCACCGATCCGCGCAGCCTCTACGCCTACTGCCTCGCCTGCGCGATCGACTGAACGCTCAGGCGTGGACCTCGCCCCCGGGCGGGCCGTAGAAGAACACCCAGGCCGCGAAATCCGGCGAGAACCACTCGAAGCGGTGCGGTTGACCGGCGGCCACGAACAGGAACGTGCCCGGCTCGACCGGGCGGCGTGATTCCCCGTTCCAGAACGACCCCGTGCCGCGCGCGATGACATAGATCTCGTCGCGCTCGTGAGGGGACTGCCGGTCCACGCCGGCCGGGGCATACATCTCCACCTGCAGCGTGCCGTGCGAGAAAACCGGGATGGCAAGCTTCCCGGCTGCCGGGCGTCCCTGCGACAACGCGTCGTGGACGGTTGCCTGCGCGGTTCTTGCGCTTGCTGCGCTCGCCGGCGCGGGATCCCGCTGGGCCGGCGGCGGCTCGAGCAGGTCGAGCACGGCCTCGGCAGGCCGGCAGAGCCTAACGCCCCAGGGCGTGCAGACGATCGGCCGGTTCACCAGCACGGGATGCTCGAGCATCGCCGCCAGGATCGCGTCATCGCTCACCTCGTCCGCCAGAAGGCCGAGTTCCGCCGCGGGAGACCGCTCCGTCCGCAGCGCCGTGCGCGGCGTCAGGCCAGCTGCTGCGAACAGTCCCTGCAATTGCGGTCGCGTCCACCCCGTCTCCAGGTATTCGACCACGGTCGGCACATGGCCCGCAGCCTCGATGGCCGCGAGGACCTTGCGCGAGGTGCCACAGGCGGGATTGTGGTGGATGACCACCGGGAAGTTCGTGCTCATGCCGCAGTGCCCTCCACGAAGCCCTTCCAGTTGCCCATGTAGGTGATGAAGGCGGGGCTCAGTCCTTCGCTCAGCAGGTATGCCTGGCTCACCGGGGTGTGGATCGACTCGAACTGCGGGTCCGCCCGCAGGCGCTCGGGGAAGTCGTGGTGCAGGATGGCACCGCGGCCGACGACGGCAATGTCGGCCCCGGCCTCGAGGCAGCGGGCGGCATCGCGCCCACCCATGATCTTCCCGGCCGCCCCGAGACGCACGCGGCCGCGCTCGAGTTCGGTGAAATACGAGAGCAGGCTGCGGCCCTGGTAGCGCTCGTCCTGCGGCTCCTTGAACACGTCCCAGAGCGACAGGTCGAGCAGGTCGATGGCTCCGCCCGTCATCAGTCCCTGCGCCACCTCGCGGATCTCCGCGAGTTCGAGGCCGAAGCGCTCGGGCGAGAGGCGCACGCCGACGATGAAGTCGGGCCGGCAACGCGCACGGATCGCGCCGACGATCTCGAACAGGAGGCGCGAACGGTTCTCGAGCGTGCCGCCGTAGTGGTCGGTCCGACGGTTTATCCCGGCGCTCAGGAACTGGCACAGCACGTAGCCGTGCGCGCCGTGGACCTCGACGCCGTCGAAGCCCGCGCGCTCGGCGCGCAGCGCCGCGGCGACGAAGTCCTCCTGCAGCTGCTCGATCTCCACGAGCGTCAGCGCACGTGCGCCGGTCTCGGCATCGTCGGACGGGCAGACCGGCTGGGTGCCGATGAGCGCGGCGGGTGAACGCATCCCGGCGTGGTGCAGCTGGACCATCGCCAGGCTCCCCTGCGCCTTGATCGCCTGTGCCAGGCGCGCCAGTCCGTCGACGTGGGCGTCGGAGTAGATGCCGAGCTGGCCCGGGAACCCGCGTCCCCGTGGCTGCACGTGCGAGGCGCAGGTCATCGTCAGGCCGAAGCCGCCTCGCGCGCGCAGCGTGAGCCAGTTGAACTCCTCCTCCGACAGTCGGCCGTCGTCGTGGCTCTGGCAGTTGGTGAGCGGCGACAGCATGAAGCGGTTCTTCATGCGCGGCCCATGCGCGAACTCGAGCGGGTCGAACAGGTTCGTCATGCGTGGACTCCGTGGGCAGACTGCGTAATGTACCGCTTGCAAAATCCCCGTCGATCTCGGACTTCCACCGTTGCGGTGGCGCAGCCGAACGGAGTGTTCGAACGAGGCGGCGGTCGCGAGTAGACTCTCGCGGTACTCCTCGAGTGACGACCATGCCGAACACCCGCCAGTCCACCAGTCCAGCGGTTCCCGCCGCCATGCCCGCGACCGCAGTGGGCCTGTCCCGCAAGGCGCTGGCCACGCCCGAGCCGCTGGTCCGTGCCTTCGCGCGCCGGGTGCAGCAGGAAGGCGCGCTCGACCTCACGCAGGGCGACTACAAGAACGCGGACTTCGCGCCGCACCCGGAAGTCGTGCGGGCCGCCCAGCGCATCACGCGCAACACGGTGCACAGCTACGGCCCGGCGGTCGGGCGCATGGACGTGCGCAGCGAGGTCGTCGAGTTCATCAACCGCGACGGCCTGCTCGACTATCCCTCGTCCGACGTGCGCTTCCTGCCCGACGAAGTGCTGTTCACGCCCGGCACGCGTTCCGGGCTCGCGATGGTGCTCGAGGTGCTCGGGCCGGACGGCTCGGGCGTGGTCGTGCCGCGGCCGAGCTGGGAATACGACTGGTTCGTCGAACGGGCCGGCAAGCGCGTGGTGGAGCTGCCGACGCGCCCGCCCGAGTTCGTACCCGACCCGGAGGAACTCGACCGACTGCTCGCGGGCGGCGGGATCTCCTCGGTCATCGTCAACAACCCGCACAACCCGACGGGGCGCGTGTATCCGCGGCAGCTGGTCGAGGAACTGGTGCGCGTCGCGGTCAAGCACCGGGTCTTCGTGCTGTACGACTCCGTCTATCAGCGGCTCGACTACGTCGGCTCGTTCGTCAATCCGGCGTTCGCCAATCCCGAGTGGCGCAACTGGGTCGTGACGCTCTCCGGACTGTCGAAGATGGACATGTTCGGTGCCTCGACCGGCGCGCGTGCCTGCTGGCTGGTGCTGTCGGACCAGATCCGCGAGGGCGGCGTGAGGGCGCGCGAGGTGCTGGCGAACCTCTCCGCGTGGCTGGTCGCGACACCCTCCACGCTGGCGCAGGACTGGGCACTCGCGGCGTTGCAGAGCCCGCTCGCGGCCCTGCGGCGGCCGTCGCCGTACATGCGCGAGCGGCGCGACTACATGATCCGCGCGGCGGATGCGCTCGCGCACCTCGGCGTCGAGCGCACGGATTTCGGCGGCACGTTCTACTCGCCGCTCGCCTTCCCGGGACTGGTCGGCGAATCGTTCGAGCGGTTGCGCAACGGCGTGCGCGAGCGTGCGATCGTGCGCGACTCGGTCGACGCATTCGAGTTCCTGCTGGCGGGCGGCGTGGGCGGCATTCCGTTCGCCGCGTTCTCGGGCAGCTTCGCCGACCACTACGGCACCTGGCAGCGGCTGTCGTACGGATCGAAGGACGTGAGCGAGCTCGAGGTCTTCATGGACCGCGTTCGCGAGCGACTCGAACGCAAGGGCAGGGAAGGCGCAGGGGCCGGCGTCGCGAACGGCGCGCCCGCCAAGCCCATCGAGGACGCGGTCTGGTCGAGCATCTGCACGGAGGACGCCTACGGCGCGCTCGACGCGCTCGAGCGGACGGCGTTCGCGGTGGCGCGCAAGCGCTTCCTCGAGCACCCGCGGGTCGAGTCCCTGCGGCTCACCGGCACCAAGCACCCCGACTCGACGGCACACCGCGCGGAGCAGCTCGCGCGCGCGATCGCGTCCGTGCCCGCAGGCGCGCTCGATCGCGCGGAAGCGGCCCTGACCCACCTCGAGTGGCATCCGCTGGTGGAGGCGCGCCCGGAGTACGAGGAGTCGGTCGCGGACCTGCTCGGCCCCTGCAGCGAGGTGCTGCTCGACTACGAGGGGCGACAGATCAGCCCCGACTGGCTCGAACGTCCCGGAGAAGGTCGTGATGGCGCTGCTGCGGCACGGCGTGATCCCCGGCGAGGACCGCCACCTGCTGTTCCGGGTGCCGAACCCGTGGCTCGAGCAGGACGAGGAGAAGATCTCCAAGATCCTGGCGTCGGTCGCACGGGCGAATTTCCTGTTCCTGCTGGCCTGCGAGCAGGTCGGCGTCACGCCGACCCAGAACGCGATCCACGAACTCACCGTGCCGCAGGTGAACTCGCGTGCGGAGCTCGGTGCGGTCATGAAGATCGGCACGCTCTACCTGCAGGCCATCGAGGGCCTGTTCGCCGGTGCGCCCGAGCGCATCGACGCGTTCCTCTCGGCACGCATCCCGGCGGCTCGGCGTTCCGAGCTCTCGGCGCGGGTGGCGCGCGTGCGCCTCGTGCCGCTGGTCGAGAACGTCGGTGCCCTCGCGCACCTGCCGGACCTGCTCGAGGCCTACTACCAGGGCCTCGAGCGCGGGCGTGGGCTCGTGGACCTGCCCACCCCAACGTGCTTCGCGACGCGCTTCGATCGTCGCGAGGCCACGGTGCGCGTGTTCGTCGCGATGTCCGACACGGCCGAGCAGAGCGGCAAGATCGCGACCGACGCCGCCTACACGCTCGCCGTCGCCGGGCGTGGGGAGGCCGAGAGGCGTCTCGCCCGGCGGGCCGCGGCCATCGGCGAGCCGCCGCCCCGGGTCACGTTCCTGATCGGTGCCGGGCGGGCCGGTTTCCGCGGCGGGTTCGACCCGGAGCACGCCGGCGTGATCGCGCAGTTCGCCCGTGCGGACGGCGTCACGATGCAGGGCATACGCGCGGATGCGCCGGAGGAGGCGGAGCGGCTGGCGGCCAGGTTCCGCGCGGTCGTGGCACAGGGGACGCACGCGCCCGCGGTGGGGACGACGGAGCGCGAATCGCTGCGCCGTCTGCTCGAGGCAGGCGTAAAGGCCCACACGCAGACCCTGCTGCGCATCGCGCCGCTGATCGCGCCGTTCGGCGGGCTGGTGCCGCAGACGCGCGTGCGCATCCGGGCGACCGGGTCCGCCAATTACGGGCGCTCGATCCCCGAGTACCCCGAGGAGTGGGGCGGCGGCACGGAACTGCCCGACAACCGGGACCTGCGCGACGCCTGGCCCGAGGGCGTCAGTCTGCCGCGCGCCATCAACTACAACCTCGGTTGCACCACCCTCGGCCTGCCGGCGGTGGTGAGCGACCTCGCCGCGCTCGACAAGCGCGCGGCGGTGCTGCTCGACCGGCACGTTCCGGGATACCGCGAGATCATCGCGAGCGAGTTGCCGTTCTTCGTCCGCGAGTCCGTCGCGCTGGTCTTCGGCCGGAAATTCGCCGAGACCACCGCGAAGAGGTGCCTGAGGGCCGCAGCCGCGCTGTGGGTGGACGCCCGGGTGCGCGAGGACCTCGTCGAGCCGACCTGCCTGTTCGCGATGCTCTACCTGCGCTTCATGGCGGAGGAGGCCGACAGCTGGAACGAGACCAAGGAGCACGAGTCGCTCACGACGCGCGAGGAGGAGTTGCTGCGCAAGACCGGCAGCAGTGCCTTCGCGGCGTTGTGCGCCGAGCGCCCCGGCGAGCGCTGGAGCGTGCTGCAGACGATGATCGACGCCGAGGAGGCGAGCCTGCTGCTGCTCGCGCGCGAGCTCACCATCGAGGAGAAGCGCGAGTTCGTGGACCTCAGGATCGAGGGCTGGTTGAGGTCGCTGCCCGACGCGCTCGCGCGCGAGCTGCGCCGCGAGTGGTCGGCACTGCGCGAGCTCGGCAAGTCGGAGCTCACGCTGCGCGGCATCGAGCTGATGATCGCGATGGAGAAGCTGCGCGGCAGCCGCGGGGCGTAGCGGGCTCAGGCGGCCCAGTCGAGGATCACCTTGCCCGACTGGCCGCTCCTCATGATCTCGAAGCCCGCGCGGTATTCGGCCACCGGCAGTCGGTGGGTGATGATCGGCGAGATGTCGAGGCCGCTCTGCAGCATGGCGGCCATCTTGTACCAGGTCTCGAACATCTCGCGGCCGTAGACGCCCTTGATCACCAGGCCCTTGAAGATCACCTGGTTCCAGTCGATCGCCGTGTCGTCGGGCGGGATGCCGAGCAGCGCGACGTTGCCGCCGTGGTGCATGGTGCGCAGCAGGTCGCGGAAGGCGGTCGGGTTGCCGGACATCTCGAGCCCGACGTCGAAGCCCTCGACCATGCCGAGCTCCTGCATCGCGTCGTCGAGCGACTGGTGGCTGACGTTGATCGCCCGCGAGGCGCCCATCTGTCGCGCGAGGCCGAGCCGGTAGTCGTTCACGTCGGTCACCACGATGTGCCGCGCGCCGACGTGGCGGGCGATCGCCGTCGCCATGATGCCGATCGGGCCGGCGCCCGTGATCAGCACGTCCTCGCCGACGAGGTTGAACGACAGCGCGGTGTGCGCCGCGTTGCCGAACGGGTCGAGGATGGAGGCGACGTCGTCGCCGATCGAGTCGGGCAGCTTGAAGAGGTTGAAGGCCGGGATCACGAGGTATTCGGCGAAACAGCCGGGGCGGTTGACGCCCACGCCCACCGTGTTGCGGCACAGGTGCCGGCGGCCCGCCCGGCAGTTGCGGCAGTAGCCGCAGGTGATGTGCCCCTCGCCCGAGACGCGGTCGCCCACCGCGTAGCCCTGCACCTCGCCGCCGATCTCGACGATCTCGCCGACGTACTCGTGGCCCACCTGCATCGGCACGGGGATGGTCTTCTGCGCCCACTGGTCCCAGTTGTAGATGTGGATGTCGGTGCCGCAGATCGCCGTCTTGCGGATCCGGATGCGCACGTCGTTGTGGCCGACCTTCGGCTCCGGGACGTCGTCCATCCAGATGCCGGGCGCCCGCTGCGACTTCACCAGTGCCTTCATGCCGATTCCTTTGCCGTTGTGCTGCCGCCGATCACGCCGAGTTCGCCGCCGACGGCCACGAACGCCTCGATCGCGGCATCGAGCTGCTCGAGGCTGTGCCCGGCGCACATCTGCGTGCGGATGCGAGCCTTGCCCATCGGCACCACGGGGTACGAGAAGCCGATGACGTAGACGCCGCGCTCGAGCAGCCGCTCCGCGAACCGCGCCGCCAGCGCCGCGTCGCCCAGCATGACCGGCGCGATCGGATGCTCGCCCGGTACGATGCTGAAGCCCGCCTCGGTCATGCGGCGGCGGAAATGCGCGGTGTTGCGCCTCAGGTTCGCGCGCAGCTCGTCGCTGGATTCCACGAGGTCGAGCACGCGCAGGGTCGTGGCCGCGATCACCGGCGGGACGCTGTTCGAGAACAGGTACGGCCGCGATCGCTGGCGCAGCCAGGCCACGATCTCCCTGCGTGCCGCGGTGTAGCCGCCCGCCGCGCCACCGAGGGCCTTGCCGAGCGTGCCGGTCAGGATGTCGACGCGTCCCATCACCTCGCGGTACTCGGGCGTGCCCCGGCCGCCCCGGCCGACGAAGCCGGTGGCGTGCGAGTCGTCCACCATCACCAGCGCGCCATGGCGGTCGGCGAGGTCGCAGATGTGCTCGAGGCGCGCGATCACGCCGTCCATCGAGAACACGCCGTCGGTGGCGATGAGCCTGACGCGTGCGCCGGCCGCTTCCTTCAGGCGCGTCTCGAGCTCGTCGAGGTCGTCGTTCGCGTAGCGCAGGCGCTGCGCCTTGCAGAGGCGGATGCCGTCGATGATGCTGGCGTGGTTGAGCGAGTCGCTGATCACCGCGTCCTGTTCGTCGAGCAGTGTCTCGAACAGCCCGCCGTTGGCGTCGAAGCAGGACGAGTAGAGGATGGTGTCGTCCATGCCGAGGAACGCGGAGAGACGCGCCTCGAGCTCCTTGTGCACGTCCTGCGTGCCGCAGATGAAGCGCACCGAGGCCATGCCGTAGCCGTAGCGGTCGAGTGCGCGGTGCGCGGCCTCGCGGATCGCGGGGTGGTTCGCCAGCGCGAGGTAGTTGTTGGCGCAGAGGTTGATGAGCTTGCGGCCGTCGGCGAGCCGCACGACCGGCTGCTGCGGCGAGCCGAGCACGCGCTCGGGCTTGAAGAGCCCGGCGACCTTCAGCTCATCTGTCTGGCGGGCGAGTCGTTCGAGGAATGGCTGGTCCACGCGGGGCCTCCCGGGAAGGCCGGGATTATACGGGGCCTATATAATCCGGGCGTGACTCGTCGCGCCCCCGAACCCGAGCCCGCGGCCCCGGCACTCCGGGTCGACAAATGGCTGTGGTGTGCCCGGTTCTTCAGGAGCCGCGGCCTCGCGCAGGAGGCGGTCGAGGGCGGGCACGTGCAGGTGAACGGCGAGCGGGTCAAGGCGTCGCGCCCCGTGAAAGTGGGCGACCGCCTGCGGATCACGCGTGAGCGGGAGCGCTACGAGATCGAGGTGACCGGCATCCCGGTGCGGCGCGGGCCCGCCGCCGAGGCGCGCCGGCACTACCTCGAGAGCGCGGAGAGCGAGGCTGCGCGGGCCCATGCCCGGGAGCTCGATCGCCTGACGGCCCCGACGAGTTCGGGACGGCCGGACAAGCGGGAGCGCCGGGACCTGCTGCGCATGGTCAAGGGGCGCGGGTAGGCCCTTGAGCGTCTCGCTCGCCTCCCGTTCGACACGCCTGTTCGTCGTGCTCGCGGCGTTCTTCGCCGCCAACGCGATCATCGCCGAGTTCGTCGGCGTGAAGATCTTCGCGCTGGAAACCACCTTCGGTCTGCCGCCGTTCGGCTGGAACCTGTTCGGCCAGTCCGGCTCGCTCAGCTTCACGGCCGGCGTGCTGCTGTGGCCGATCGTGTTCGTGATGACGGACATCATCAACGAGTACTTCGGCCGGCGCGGCGTACGCTTCATCTCGTTCCTGGCGGTGGGCCTTATCTGCTACGCGTTCGTGTTCGCCTATCTCGCGATCGGCCTCGCGCCGGCCGAGTGGTGGGTGGGTGTCAATGTCGATCGTGGCGTGGCGGACATGCAGGCGGCCTTCGCCAATGTCTTCGGCCAGGGGCTGTGGACCATCGGCGGTTCGATCACCGCGTTCCTCATTGGCCAGCTGATCGACGTGGGCATCTTCCACCGCATCCGCGTGGCGACCGGCGAGCGCTGGATCTGGCTGCGCGCCACCGGGTCGACCGCCGTGTCGCAACTGGTGGACAGCTTCGTGGTGCTCTACATCGCCTTCGTGCTCGGGCCGCAGCAGTGGCCGGTGTCGCTGTTCCTCGCGGTCGGCACGGTGAACTACGCCTACAAGCTGACGGCGGCGTTCGCACTGATCCCGGTGATCTACCTCGCGCGGCGGCAGATCGAGCGCTACCTCGGCGCGGACGAGGCGCGCAGGCTCAAGGAGGCGGCGGCCCGGGACTGATCGCGGACCGGGGAGCCGGCTGGAAGCGCCCGGCGGGCGTCAGGCCAGCGCCGCGTCCAGCGTGATCTCGACCGCGGCGAGCGCCTTCGACACCGGGCAGTTCTGCTTGGCGTCGGCCGCCAGCGCCGCGAAGCGCGCCGCGTCGATCCCCGGAATCTTCGCCCGGGTCACCAGCTCGATCCTCGGGATCGTGAACCCGCCGTCGCCCTGCACGATGTGCACCGCGGCCGTGGTACGGATCTCGGTGGGCGCGAGCCTCTCGCGCGCGAGCAGCGCCGTGAGCGCCATCGTGAAGCAGCCCGCGTGCGCCGCCGCGATCAGCTCCTCGGGGTTGGTTTCCTTGCCCTGTTCGAACCGCGACTTGAACGTGTAGGGGCCGCGCAACGCACCGCTCTCGAGGGCGAGTTCGCCCGCGCCCTCGCGCAGGCTGCCTTGCCAGACCGCATCCGCCTTGCGTATCGCCATGTCCGCCTCCTCGGGGCCGGCCCTCAGGGGAGCCAGCCGTGACTGCCGGCCACCGCGCCGAGCACGGTGACAAGGCTGATCGTGAGCAGCACCCAGTGCAAGCGCTCGATGCGCCGGAAAGTCGCCTCGGGGTGCTGCCGCGCCCGCTCGAGGAACCACCGATGCAGGAACAGGGGCTCGGCCACGAACAGCAGGATCGTGAAGACGACCCACACCGCCACCATGGCATGCATCCACCAGAACCCCAGGCTCGCGAAGCGCTCCCAGAGGTTCCAGGCGTGGACGAGGTAGAAGCCCGTCGCACCGACCAGCAGCGTGGTCCCGCGGGCCTGCCAGGCGAAGCGACCCTCGACCACCTCGAAGAACTGCACGCGTTCCTCCGGCGATTTCATGCGGCGCACCGAGGGCAGGAGCACGGTCGTCACGAATGCCACCCCGCCGATCCACAGCACCACGCCCGCGACGTGCAGCACCCGCGCGAGGACGGCGTGGTCGGGCACGGCCTACTGCACCAGCTGGTTCAGCTCGAAGATCGGCAGCAGCATCGCGAGCACGATCAGCAGCACCAGGCCACCCATCACCAGGATCATCAGCGGGCCGAGCAGCCCCACGACGCCCTGCAGGATGGCGTCGAGCTCGCGTTCCTGGTGGATGGCCGCCCGGTCGAGCATGGTGTCGAGCTCGCCGCTCGACTCGCCGCTCGAGATCAGGTGGATCATCATCGGCGGGAAGACGCGGCTCGCCCCGAGCGAGCGCCCGATCGGCGCGCCCTCGCGCACCCGCACCGCCGCCGCCTCGACGGCGGTCTTCATCGGCAGGTTGGTGACCACCTCGCTCGCGATGCGCATCGCCTCGAGGACCGGCACGGTGCTCGAGGTGAGCGTGCTGAAGGTGCGGGCGAAGCGGGCGGTATTGCTGCCGCGCACGACCTTGCCGACCAGCGGGACGCCGAGCAGGAACGAGTGCCAGCGCCGGCGGTTGGCTTCGATGCGCAGCCAGCGCGTGAAGAGGAAGATCGCCGCGACGATCGCGATCACGAGCCACACGCCGTACTGCCGCATGAAGTCGCTGCCCGCGATCAGCGCCTGGGTCAGCACCGGCAGCTCGGCCTCGCTGCTGCGGAACACCTCGACGATCTTCGGCACCACCGAGACCAGCAGGAAGAACACGATCGCGACGCACACGGCGAACAGCAGCACCGGGTACAGCATCGCGCTCACCGTGCGCTGCCGCAGCTGCTGGCGATTGTCCGTGTAGTCGGCGAGGCGCTCGAGCACCGCGTCGAGGTGGCCGGACTGCTCGCTGGCGGCGATGGTCGCGCGATAGATTTCCGGGAACGAGCGCGGGAAGTCCGCGAGGCCGTCGGCGAGCGTGTGGCCTTCCATGACCTTCGAGCGCACGCCGAGGATGATGCTGCGCACCCGCGGCTTCTCGGTCTGCTGCGAGACCGCGAGCAGGGCTTCCTCGAGCGGCAGCGCCGATTTCACCAGCGTGGCGAGCTGGCGCGTGACGAGCGCGAGGTCCGCGGCGCTGAGCCCGCGCTGGAAACGGAAACCCAGGTTGAACCCCTGCTGCCCGCCGGCAGCCTGCTGCTCCACGACCTCGCTGACCGAGACCGGCAGCAGGCTCTGCTCGCGCAGCAGCTGGCGGACGTGCCGCGGCGTGTCGCCCTCGATGACACCCTTGCGCTCACGGCCGGCCGGGTCGACCGCAACGTATTCGAAGGCGCCCATGCATCAGTCCTCGCGCGTGACCTTGAGGACTTCCTCGATGGTCGTGATGCCTGCCAGGATCTTGGCGCGACCGTCGTCGCGGATGCCCGGCGTGCGCGAGCGGGCGTGGCGCTCGAGCTCCATCTCCGAGGCGCCGTCGTGGATCATCATGCGCATCTGCTCGTCGATCAGCACGAGTTCGTAGATGCCGGTGCGCCCGCGGTAGCCGCCCGAGGCGTCGCGCGGATTGGGGCGGTAGAGCATGGGGGAGGGCGCGTCCTCCGGCAGGTTGAGCAACCGTCGCTCGTACTCCCCGGCGGTGTAGGCCTCGCGGGTGGCCGGGTTCAGCACCCGCACCAGGCGCTGCGCCAGCACGCCGACCAGGCTCGAGGAGAGCAGGAACGGCTCCACGCCCATGTCGCGCAGGCGCGTGACCGCGCCGACGGCCGTGTTGGTGTGCAGCGTGGACAGCACGAGGTGGCCGGTCAGGCTCGCCTGCACGGCGATCTGCGCGGTCTCGAGGTCGCGGATTTCGCCGACCATCACCACGTCGGGGTCCTGGCGCAGGATGGCACGCAGGCCGCGCGCGAAGGTCATCTCGACGCGGGTGTTGACCTGCGTCTGGCCGATGCCGTCGATGTAGTACTCGATCGGGTCCTCGACCGTCATGATGTTGCGCGTGCGGTCGTTGATGCGATCGAGCGCGGCATACAGCGTGGTGGTCTTGCCGGAACCGGTCGGGCCGGTCACCAGCAGGATGCCGTTCGGCTTGTGGATGATCTCGTCCACCAGGCCCTGCGTGACCGGGTCCATGCCGAGCGAGCCGAGATCGAGGCGCCCGGCCTGCTTGTCCAGCAGTCGCAGCACGACGCGTTCGCCATGGCCGGCCGGTATCGTCGAGACGCGCACGTCCACCGCGCGTCCCGCGACACGCAGCGAGATGCGGCCGTCCTGCGGCAGGCGCTTCTCCGCGATGTCGAGCCGCGACATGACCTTGATGCGCGAGACGATCAGCGGGGCGACCGCGCGCTTGGTCTGCAGCACCTCGCGCAGCACCCCGTCGACGCGGAAGCGGATCACCAGGCGGTTCTCGAACGGCTCGATGTGGATGTCCGAGGCGTTTTCCTTGACGGACTGCGTGAGCAGCGCGTTGATGAGCCGGATGACCGGCGCCTCGTCCTCGCTCTCGAGCAGGTCGGAGGGCTCGGGGATGTCCTGGGCGAGGTCGGCGAGGTCCGTCTCCTCCTCGAAGCCGCCCATCGCGTCCATCGTGGTGCCGGAGCCGGCCTCGTAGACCTGCCGCAGCAGTGTCTCGAAGCGTTCGGCATCGACGCGCTCGAGCTTCAACGGGCGCCGCAGGTGGCGGCGCACCTCGGCGACGGCGAGCGGCGAGGCGTCCGCCCGGACGACGACGTCGGCGGACTTTTCCTCGAGCGTGCGCACCAGCACGCCGTGGCGCTTCGCAAAGGCGAAGGGCACGGGGCGCAGCGGGTCGCTGACGCGGCCGGCCGCGGCCAGGATGGCCTCGTCGGTCGAGGCGGTGCTCACGGAGTCGGGTCCTCCGCCGGGGGCGTGGGGGCCGCAGCCGTGCCGAACGGTTCGGTCGCCGGAGGCGGCGCGGCCGGCGGCACGTCGCCGGGCGCCGGATCGGTGGCGGCGGGTGCGGCGGTGCGCGCCGGGTTGACCAGCTCGGGACGGACGAGGTCCTCGAGGGCCGGCAGCGTCGGCTGGCGCTCGCCGATCATCAGCGGCACGCGGCCCTTGCCGCGCTCGAGCTGCTGGTCGCGCACGTAGTTGTACTTGGCGTTGGTCTCGATGGCCGCGTCCACGCCGTCGCGCAGGATGCGGGGACGGATGAACACCATCAGGTTGGTCTTGACCTTGTCGACGCTGCGGGTCTTGAAGAGC
The DNA here is from genome assembly GCA_963706535.1 of uncultured Gammaproteobacteria bacterium. Lineage (GTDB taxonomy): Bacteria > Pseudomonadota > Gammaproteobacteria > Steroidobacterales > Steroidobacteraceae > RPQJ01. The sequence continues at coordinate 212,311 of CAVPMU010000003.1, read as the reverse complement.
TCGCCCAGGATCGGGATCGAGCCGAGGAACGGCACCTGCGACTTGCTCTCGCGGACTTCATCGGAGAGCAGGCCGCCGAGCACGATGATGCCGCCGTCCTCCACCATCACGTTGGTCGAGATGGTGCGCTTGTTGGTGATCAGGTCGGTGCTGCTCACCTGCTGCGAACTCGCCGCGATGCTCGAGGCTTCCTGCGAGATCTTGAGCATCACCGAGTCGCCCTCGTTGATCTGCGGAGTGATCTTGAGGATGTTGCCGACTTCCTCGCGCTGCACCGTGGTGAACGGGTTGACGTTGCCGTTGCCACCGCTCACGCCCTGGTTGGTGTACTGGCCGGTGATGAACGGCACTTCCTGGGCGATCTTGATCTCGGCCTCCTCGTTGTCGAGCGTGACGACCGAGGGTGTGGCGACGATGTTCGTGTTGCCCGTGCCGCTGATCGCGCGGATCAGCGCCGCCCAGCTCAGCCCGTCCTCGACGATCTCGCCGACGCCGAGCGTCAGGCCGCTGGGCAGCGCCGGGAAGCTGTCGGGGTTCAGGACGCCCTGCAGCACCTGGCCGAGGCCGGTGCCGTCGACCGGCTGGATGAAGCCGCCGGCGGGCAGGACGGTGCCGTCCGGGTCGCGGTCGAGGATGGCCCAGTTCACGCCGAAGTCCGCGGCCTTGTCGACCGACATCTCGACGATGATCGCCTCGACCAGCACCTGCGCGCGGCGGATGTCGAGCCGGTCGACGATGCCCATGACGGATCGCATGATCTTGGGCGGGGCGGTCACCACCAGCGCGTTCGTCATCGGCTCGGCCCAGATCGTGACGCTCTTGTCGCCACCGCCGCCGGCGACCGCAGCCGCCGCACCGGGCGCGCCACCGCCCGGCGTCACCGCCGCGGTGATGCCCTGGATCTGCTCGCGCAGCTTCGCCGAGATCTTCTCGGCGTCGGCGTAGCGCAGGTAGCGCACCTGCGTGTCGCCGCCCGCCTCGAGCGGCGTGTCGAGGTGCGTGATGAGCGTCTTGAGACGCAGGCGCTGCGAGCCCTCGCCACTCACCAGGATGCTGTTGGTGCGCTCGTCTGCGACCAGCTTGATGGCCGGCGAGCCGCCGCCCTCGGCGGCCGTGCTGGCGTACAGCGAGCTCACGATGCGCACCACCTCGGTGGCGCTCGCGTGCTGCATGGGGATGACGTTGATGTTCTCGTCGCCGGTCTGGTCGATGCGCTGCACGATGCGCATGATGCGGCTCACGTTCGACGCGCGGTCGGAGACGATCAGCATGTTGGAGGCCGGGTAGGCCGCGAGGTGGCCGTATTGCGGGATCAGCGGCCGCAGGATCGGCACCAGCTGCGCCGCGCTCACGTTCTTGACCGCGATCACCTGCGTCACGATCTCGTCGGAGGAGGAGCTCACGCGCGAGGGAAGGTCGTTCGACGGCACCTGGCGGGCATTCGCGTCGGGGATGATCTTGATCACGTCTCCCGAGGGCACCGCGACGAACCCGTGCACCTGCAGGATGGACAGGAAGGCCTCGTAGAAGGCCGCGGGCGACATCGGCGTGGAGGACAGCATCGTGACCTGAGCGCGCACCCGCGGGTCGACGATGAAGTTCTTGCCGGTGACCGCGCTCACCGCCTCGATGATCTGGGCGAGGTCGGCGTCCTTGTAATTGGGCGTGATGGCGCCCTGGGCCTGCGCCTGCGTGGAGGCAGGCACGGAGAGCACGAGCACCGCTGCCAGAGCGCAACCGGCGAGCGTGTGGGCGACCCGTTCGAGCAGCTTGGGTTTCATCGTCACTCCGCTGTGTCCTGTCCCCCGGACGGCGCCGGTATCTCGCTGACCGGGATCGCTTCGTCGGGCATGGCCGCCGCGGCGGCCGCGTCGGCGGCAACCTGGGCATTGTTGATGTTGATCTGCGTGGGTTGTCCGTTGCGTTCGACCGTCACCGTGACCTCGGACGCGGCGTTCATGGACTGCAGGATCTCCATGCCGCGCGCCGGATCGTCGAGCGGCGCCCCGTTGATGGCCGTCACGAGGTCGCCGGGCATCAGCCCGAGCTTGGTGAACTGCGCCCGGTTGCGCCCGGGGTATACCCTGTATCCGCGCTGCTGGCCGTTCGCGAAGACCGGCTGTGGCCGGATGACCTCGGTGATCGCCCCTGGGTTCTCCGCCGCGAGCTGCCGCAGGCGGTCACCCAGCATCGGGTCGCCGGTTGCGGCCGCCATCGCCGCCGGGGGCGGCGGACCACCCCCCTGGAACTTCTTCGGCAGCAGCAGCGCCTCGAGCTTGCCGCCGCGGTCGAGGATCACCCGGTCCGGGTACACGGAGTGCAGCTTGGTGCCCCCGGTCACGGTCTTGCCGACCGCGTAGACCTTCGCGCTCTGCGCACTCTCGCCGATGATCGCGTAGCCGAGTTCCGGGTCGGCCTGCGCGATCGTGCCGACCAGCACGAGGTTCATCTGCGTGGCCGCGACCGCATTCGGGTCGGTCTCCGACGGCCCGGCCCCCGCGACGCCGAACAGGTGCGCGTTCACGATGCCGGCGACATCGACGCGCGGGCCGGCCGGCACGGCCACGGCGGAACCGCCGGCCGGGTCACCCGCGGCCGGCTGGCGGGCACCGAGCAGCACCCAGGCGAGCTGGACGAGCTGCCAGGCGAGCAGCAGCACGAGGGCGACCGAGACCCACAACGGGAGAGATTTGATCCAGCGGTCGGACCGGGCGCTCTCCCCGAGGGAGGCGAGTCGGGACAGGCTCTGTGGCAACTGCATGAAAGGCGGGCGCTCATCCATCCGGCAGTTGGGGCCGCCGTGACGCCGCATGATACGGACTTGCGGGACAATGCCTCAAGACAAGTGCGCAAATATCGGACGGCACGACGGATTCCACGGTTCCCGGGCCGGGCGCTTGTCAGGGGGCGGACGTGGCCCTATATAGGCATGGCGGGAGCAACGGCAGGGCATGGGCGAGGAACGAACACAGCAAGGCCACGGTCTGGTGGTGGAGGAGGCGCAGCCGAAGCTGGCCCGCCCGCCGCTGTACCAGGTCGTGCTGCTGAACGACGACTACACCCCCATGGAGTTCGTGGTGGACGTACTCGAGCATATTTTCGGCCTCGATCGCACGACCGCCACGCGCGTCATGCTCGAGGTGCACACCCGCGGCAAGGGCGTCTGCGGGGTCTACACCCACGAGATCGCCGAGACCAAGGTGGCGCAGGTCACGACCTACGCCCGCCAGCACCAGCACCCACTCCTGTGCACCATGGAAGAGGCCTGAAGCCGTGTTGAGCAGCGAACTCGAGATCTGCCTGAACGAGGCCTTCCAGGCTGCCCGGGAGGCCCGCCACGAATTCATGACGGTCGAGCACCTGCTGCTCGCCATCATCGACACCCCGAAGGTGCGCGAGATCCTGCGCGGCTGCAGCGCGGACGCCACCCGCCTGCGCAAGGAGCTGCAGGAGTTCATCGACCAGACCACGCCGCGGCTCAAGCAGGACGACGAGCGCGAGGTACAGCCCACGCTCGGCTTCCAGCGCGTGCTGCAGCGGGCCGTGTTCCACGTCCAGTCGAGCGGCAAGAAGGAGGTCTCGGTCGCCAACGTGCTGGTCGCGATCTTCAGCGAGAAGCACTCCCACGCGGCCTACCTGCTCACGCTGCAGGACGTCTCCCGGCTCGACGTCGTCAACTGGATCTCCCACGGGCTCCCCAAGACCGGCGACGAGCGCGAGGAGCGCGCCGACGAGCCGGCGCAGGTCGAGGGCGAGCGCGATGCCGAGGGCAGCTCCTCGCTCGAGAAGTACGCCACCAACCTGAACCGCCTCGCCGAGGAAGGCCGCATCGACCCGCTGATCGGCCGGCAGCTCGAGGTCGAGCGCACGGTCGAGATTCTCTGTCGTCGCCGCAAGAACAACCCGCTCTACGTGGGCGAGGCGGGCGTGGGCAAGACGGCGCTGGTCGAGGGCCTGGCGCGGCTGATCGTGGAGCGCAAGGTGCCCGAAGTGCTGGCGGGGAGCACCGTGTACGCGCTCGATCTCGGGGCGCTGATCGCCGGCACCAAGTACCGCGGCGACTTCGAGAAGCGCCTGAAGGCGGTGCTGGCGGAGATCAGGAAGCAGCCGGGCGCGATCCTGTTCATCGACGAGATCCACACCGTGATCGGCGCGGGCGCCGCCTCGGGCGGCGTGATGGACGCCTCGAACCTGATCAAGCCGGCGCTCGCGAATGGCGAGCTGCGCTGCATCGGCTCGACCACCTACCAGGAATACCGTGGCATCTTCGAGAAGGACCACGCGCTGACCCGGCGCTTCCAGAAGATCGACATCGTCGAGCCGACGGTCGAGGAGACGGTGGCGATCCTGCACGGGCTGCGCTCGAAGTTCGAGGAGCACCACGGCATCCACTACACGGACGAGGCGCTGCGCGCGGCCGCGGAGCTCTCGGCCCGCCACATCAACGACCGCCACCTGCCCGACAAGGCGATCGACGTCATCGACGAGGCGGGCTCCCGCCAGCGTCTGAAGCCCGTGGGCGATCAGCCGGACACGGTCAACGTCGAGCAGATCGAGGACGTGGTCGCGCGCATCGCGCGCATCCCGCCGAAGACGGTCTCCTCGAGCGACCGCGACGTGCTGCGCAACCTCGAGCGCGACCTGAAGCTGGTGATCTACGGCCAGGACAAGGCGATCGAGACGCTGTCGTCGGCCATCAAGATGTCGCGCTCGGGCCTCGGCGACCAGCGCAAGCCGGTGGGCTCGTTCCTGTTCGCGGGCCCGACAGGTGTGGGCAAGACCGAGGTCACGCGCCAGCTCGCGCTGGTGCTGGGCGTCGAGCTGGTGCGCTTCGACATGTCGGAATACATGGAGCGCCACACGGTCTCGCGACTGATCGGCGCGCCGCCGGGTTACGTGGGTTTCGACCAGGGCGGGCTCCTGACCGAGGCGATCACCAAGCACCCGCACTGCGTGCTGCTGCTCGACGAGATCGAGAAGGCCCACCCCGACGTGTTCAACCTGCTGCTGCAGGTGATGGACCACGGCACGCTCACGGACAACAATGGTCGCAAGGCGGATTTCCGCCACGTCGTGATCGTCATGACGACCAATGCGGGTGCCGCCGAGATGGCCCGCGCTTCGATCGGCTTCGTGACCCAGGACAATGCGCCGGACGGCATGGAGGCGATCCGCCGCCTGTTCGCGCCGGAGTTCCGCAACCGCATCGACGCCATCGTGCAGTTCGAGGGCCTCGACGAACTCACCATCCAGCGCGTCGTCGACAAGCTGCTGCTCGAGGTGGAGGCGCAGCTCGAGCAGAAAGGCGTGGCGCTGCACGTGGACGAGGTCGCGCGCCAGTGGATCGCCCGGCGCGGCTACGACCCTAAGATGGGTGCGCGCCCCATGGCCCGCGTGATCCAGGAGCACATCAAGCGCCCGCTTGCCGAGGAACTGCTGTTCGGGCGGCTCGCGAACGGCGGCCACGCCTTCGTGAGCGTGGGGCCGGACGACGCGCTGAAGGTGGAGACGAGGTCGGCGGAAGAGCCCGCGCTGCTCGAATGAGCACCGCGGAAGGGGATAGGGGATAGGGGATAGGGGATAGGGGATAGGGGATAGGGGATAGGGGATAGGGGATAGGGGATAGGGGATAGTAAGAATAAGAAGGGCCGGCGATGCCGGCCCTTTTCACTATCCCCTATCCCCTATCCCCTATCCCCTCCGCTATCGCCCTCGATAGACGATGCGGCCCTTGGTCAGGTCGTAGGGCGTCATTTCCACCGTGACGCTGTCACCGGTGAGGATGCGGATGTAGTTCTTGCGCATCTTGCCCGAGATGTGCGCGGTCACGATGTGACCGTTCTGCAGCTGGACTCGAAACGTGGTGTTGGGCAGGGTCTCGACCACCCGGCCTTCCATCTGGATTGCGTCTTCCTTCGCCATGCATCCTCACTGTGGGGCCCCGCGGGCCGCGCGAATTCTGCATAAAGGCCTCTTGCATTGCAATTCAGGTTTCCCCCCGGGCCGCCGGAGGCTCGAGATCGGGAATGGCGGATTGCAGTCGCGCGACGAATTCCTGGCGCGGAATCTCCCGTGCGCCGAGGCTCGCGAGGTGGAGGCTCGCCACCTGGCAGTCGATCAGCTCGACGCCACGGGCGAGGCACGATTCGACCAGGCGCATGAGCGCCACCTTCGAGGCGTCCCGCTCCAGGCTGAACATCGATTCGCCGAAGAACACCCGTCCCAGGGCCACGCCGTAGAGGCCGCCGACGAGGCGCCCCTCGCGCCGGGTCTCGACCGAATGAGCGTAGCCAAGGTCGTGCAGCACCTGGTACGCGGACATCATGGCGGAGGAGATCCAGGTGCCTTCCGGGCGCAGGTCGCCGTCGCTGCAATAGCGCATCACCGCCGCGAAATCCCGGTCGAACGCGACGCCGAAGCCACGGTTGCGGGCGGCCTTGGCCAGGCTGCGGGAGACCTTGAATTCCGCCGGGAACAGCACCGCCCGCGGGTCGGGGGACCACCACAGGATCGGCTGTCCCACCGAGTACCAGGGGAAGATGCCGCGGCGATACGCCTCGAGCAGCCGCGCGGTCGAGAGGTCGCCGCCTGCGCAGAGCAGTCCGTCCGGCTCGCGCATCGCGGCGGCGACCGGCGGGAAGGCGTCCGGCGGGTCGTCCGGCTTCAGCCACGGGATCATGGCCCGGGCCCGCGCTGGAAGGGCAGGTGCTGCGCGGCCGAGGCGATGTAATCGTCGACCGCGGCACGCTCGCGCTCGAGGTAACGGCCGATCGCGGTGGCGAACGCCGGGTCGGCCAGCCAGTGCGCCGAGTGCGTGAGCGTGGGCTCGAAGCCGCGCGCCAGCTTGTGCTCGCCCTGCGTGCCCGGGTCGAAGCCCACGAGGCCGTGCTCGATGCAGTGCTCGATGCCCTGGTAGTAGCAGGCCTCGAAGTGCAGACAGTCCACGTGCTCGGCGGCGCCCCAGTAGCGGCCGTAGAGCCAGCCGCCGCCCTCGAAGAAGATCGCCGCGGCGACCGGCAGGCCCGCGCGCTCGGCGAGCTTGACCATCACCGTGCCGGGTTGCCGCTGCGCCACCAGCTCGAGGAATGCCGCGCTCAGGTAGTGCGCCGTGCCGTGGCGCAGGAAAGTACGCTCGGAGAAGGCGAAGATCGTCTGCCAGAGACTGGACTCGATCTCCTCGCCGCGCAGGCTGCGGAACGCGATGCCCGACTCCGCGACCCGGCGGCGCTCGCGCCGCGCCTTCTTGCGCTTGTCGGAGCGGAAGCGGTCGAGGAAGTCGTCGAAGTCGCGGTAGCCGTCGTTGCGCCACAGGAATCGGCAGTCGTGCCGGCGCAGGAAGCCCGCCTCCTCGAGCGCCGCCTGGTCGTCCGGCGTCGTGAAATTGACGTGCGCGCCGGAGAGTTCCGCGCGGCGCGCCGTTTCCTGCAGCAGGCGCGCGAGCGCGTCACGCACCGGCGGGCTGGAACCGGCGGGTACCAGCAGGCGAGGGCCCGTCACCGGCGTGTAGGGCACGGCCGCGAGCTGCTTAGGGTAGTAGTCGCGGCCCACTCGCGCGTAGGCCTGTGCCCAGTTCCAGTCGAACACGAATTCGCCCCAGGAATGGGCCTTGAGGTACTGCGGGACGGCGCCGACCAGGCGTCCGGCCTCATCGCGCAGCAGCAGGTGATGCGGATGCCAGCCGGTGTCGGCGCCGACGCAGCCCGAGTTCTCGAGCGCCGCGAGGAAGGCGTGCGACAGGAACGGGTTGCCCGCAGTCTCGAGCGCATCCCACTCGTCCGCGGCGACGTCCGCCATGCGCCCGATGACTTCCGCCTGTGCCTGCATCGGGTGGCCGCGGCGCGGTCAGTGCGCGCCGGCGTCCAGCTGTTCGAGGTACTTGTCCGCGTCGAGCGCCGCCATGCAGCCGGTGCCGGCCGAGGTCACCGCCTGCCGATAGACGTGGTCGGCGACGTCACCCGCCGCGAATACGCCGGGCACGCTGGTCGCGGTCGCGCCGCCCTCCGAGCCCGAGCGGACCACGATGTAGCCACCCTTCATCTCGAGCTGGCCCGCGAAGATCTGCGTGTTCGGGGTGTGGCCCACCGCGATGAACAGGCCGGCCACCGCGATGTCCTGATGGCCCGAGCCGTCGGTCGCCTGCACGCGAACGCCGGTCACGCCCGAGTCGTCGCCGAGCACATCTTCGACCGTGTGGTTCCACAGGATGTCCACGACGCCGGCGCGTTGCCGCTCGAACAGCCGGTCCTGCAGGATCTTCTCGGAGCGCAGCTTGTCGCGGCGGTGGATCAGCGTGACGTGCGACGCGATGTTCGAGAGATACAGCGCTTCCTCGACGGCCGTGTTGCCGCCGCCGACCACCGCCACGCGCTGGCCGCGGAAGAAGAACCCGTCGCAGGTCGCGCAGGCCGACACGCCGCGGCCGCGGAAGGCCTGCTCGGACTCGAGCCCGAGGTAGCGCGCACTCGCGCCCGTCGCGATGACCAGCGCGTCGCAGGTGTACTCGCCGCGGTCGCCCTTGAGCAGCAGCGGGCGGCGGCTGAACTCCACCTCGTTGATGTGGTCCATCAGTATCTCGGTGTCGAAGCGCTCGGCGTGCTGGCGCATGCGCTCCATGAGCCCCGGGCCGGTGAGCCCGTGCACGTCGCCGGGCCAGTTGTCGACCTCGGTCGTGGTCATCAGCTGGCCGCCCTGTTCCATGCCGGTGATGAGCAGGGGATTGCGGTTCGCGCGTGCGGCGTAGACCGCGGCGGAATACCCGGCGGGACCGGATCCGAGGATGATGAGCCGCGAGTGACGGGGTCCGCTCATGTGTATACTTCCTTGCTCGTGGGCGCGCAGCGCCTGCAGTGGGGCGCGGCATGGTAAGCAACTACCTGCCGGACGGCAAAGCGCCCAGGACACGCCTCGCGGGCGATCGCCAGGCCGAATCGGTGGCGGCCCCCGCGCTACCCATGTAACCTTAGCAACTTCATTGGCTTACAAGAAAGTCTTGAGCTTTCAGGTGATTACTGGTGGCTAGGTCCAACGGCAAGGGCGCGGCGACCGCGCAGGCGGCCAACGTCGCGCGCGGCCTGCGCGAGAGTGCCTTGTGGATCTTCGGCGCGCTCGCCCTGATCCTGTTCGTCGCGCTCGCGAGCTACGACCGCGCCGACCCCGCCTTCTCCTCCACCGGCCAGCCCGGCCCGGTCACCAACCTGATCGGCCCGTTTGGCGCCTGGCTGTCCGACCTGTTCTTCGTGCTGTTCGGCGCGCCGGCCTACCTGTTCCCGGTGATGCTCGGCTTCGCCGGCTGGTCGCTGTTCCAGGACCGGCGCAGCGCCGAGCCCATCGACCGCCGCACGACCGCGCTGCGTGGGCTCGGGTTCGTGCTCGCGCTCGCGAGCAGCTGCGGTCTCGCGACCCTGCATTTCTCCGGGGCCTCGTTCCCGAACACCGCCGGTGGCCTGCTCGGCGCGCTGGTGGGCGAAGGGCTCGCGGACGCGCTCCGTTTCCTCGGCGCGACGGTGCTGCTGCTCGCCGTCTGGTTCGCGTCCGTGTCGCTGTTCACCGGTGTCTCCTGGCTCGAGACCATGGACCGCATCGGTCGCGGCGTGCTCGCGGCCATCGACTGGGCCAAGGAGCGCGCCTCGACCGCGCGCGACGTCAAGGCGGGTCGCGAGGTGAAGCAGGCGCGGCAGGAAGTGGTGCGCGAGGAGCAGAAGAAGGCCGCCGAGCGCAAGCCGCCCAGGATCGAGGCCCCGGCGCCGAAGGTCGAGAAGAGCGAGCGCGTCGAGAAGGAGCGCCAGGTGGCGATGTTCGAGCGTCCCGGCTCGACCGAGTTGCCCGCGCTGTCGCTGCTCGACGATCCCCCGGCGCGCCACGGTGGCTATTCGGCCGAGGCGCTCGAGGCGATGTCGCGCCTCGTGGAACTGAAGCTGCGCGACTTCGGCGTCGAGGCCGAGGTGGTCGAGGTGCACCCGGGACCGGTGATCACGCGTTTCGAACTGCGGCCCGCGCCGGGCGTGAAGGTCGCGCAGATCTCGCACCTCGCCAAGGACCTCGCCCGCGCGCTCTCGGCCGTGAGCGTGCGCGTCGTCGAGGTGATCCCGGGCAAGTCCACCATGGGCCTCGAGATCCCGAACGAGTCGCGCGAGATCGTGACGCTGGGCGAGATCATCAAGTCGCGCGCCTACGACGAGATGGCCTCGCCGGTCGCGCTGGTGCTCGGCAAGGACATCGGCGGCAATCCGGTGGTGGCGGATCTCGCGCGCATGCCGCACTTGCTGGTGGGCGGCACCACCGGCTCCGGCAAGTCGACGGCCGTCAATGCGATGGTGCTCTCGCTGCTCTACAAGTCCTCCGCGGAGCAGGTGCGGCTGATCATGATCGACCCGAAGATGCTGGAGCTCTCGGTCTACGAGGGCATCCCGCACCTGCTCGCGCCGGTCGTCACGGACATGAAGCAGGCCGCGAACGCGCTGCGCTGGTGTGTGGCCGAGATGGAGCGGCGCTACCAGCTGATGGCCGCCGCGGGCGTGCGCAATCTCGCTGGCTACAACCGCAAGGTGAAGGACGCCGCTGACGCCGGCACGCCGATGCGCGACCCGCTCGAGATGAAGCGCCTGCCGCCGGGCGGCGACCCGGACTCCGTGCCGTTCCTCGAGCCACTGCCGTTCATCGTCGTCATCGTCGACGAGCTCGCCGACCTGATGATGATCGTCGGCAAGAAGGTCGAGGAACTGATTGCGCGGCTGGCGCAGAAGGCGCGCGCGTCGGGCATACACCTGATCCTCGCCACGCAGCGCCCGTCGGTCGACGTGATCACGGGCCTGATCAAGGCCAACATCCCGACCCGCATCGCCTTCCAGGTCTCGGCCAAGGTCGATTCGCGCACCATCCTCGACCAGAGCGGCGCCGAGGCGCTGCTCGGCCACGGCGACATGCTGTACCTGCAGCCGGGCACCTCGCTGCCGGTGCGCGTGCACGGCGCCTTCGTCTCCGACCAGGAAGTGCATCGCGTGGTGGCGAAGCTCAAGGTCCTGAGCCCACCGGTCTATCTCGACGAGGTCCTCGATGGCCCGTCGGCGCCGATCCCGGGCCTGCCGGGCGAGGGCGGCGGCGAGGAAGGCGCGGGCGATCCCGAGCAGGACCCGCTCTACGACGAGGCCGTGCGCATCGTCACCGAGAGCCGCAAGGCGTCGATCTCGGGCGTGCAGCGGAGGCTCAAGATCGGCTACAACCGCGCGGCGCGCATGATCGAGGCCATGGAAGCGGCCGGCCTGGTGGGTCCGCTGCAGTCGAACGGCAGTCGCGAAGTCATCGCACCGCCGCCACCGGAGTCGGATTGAGGGTGCGATGAAGCAAGCTACGACCAAGCGCGCCCTGTTGACCACCGTCCTGTGCCTCGTCGCACAGGCTGCGGGCGCAGCGAGCGGCGATTCACTCGCGCGCGTCGAGGCGTACCTCGGTTCGCTCAAGACCCTGTCGGCGGAGTTCGTGCAGGTCGTGCGCGACCGCGACGGCCAGGTCACCGAACGGGCGACCGGGACGTTCTCGCTGTCGCGGCCCGACCGTTTCCGCTGGGATTACCGCGACCCATACGTACAGACCATCGTTGCCGACGGTCGCAAGCTCTGGCTGTACGACAGCGACCTCGAGCAGGTCACCGTGCGCACGCTCGAGGCCGGCCTCGGCACGACGCCCGCGACGCTGTTGTCCGGCTCGGGGAAGGTCGGCGAGAGCTTCGTGGCCGGCCCGGTCGAGCGCGAGGGCGTATTGACCTGGTGCCGCCTGCAGCCGAAGTCCGCGAGCTCGGATTTCGAGCGCGTGAGCCTCGCGTTCGACGACAGCGGCGAGCTCGCGGCCATGGAGCTCCTCGACAAGCTGGGGCAGGGCACCGAGATCGAGTTCGGCAAGCTGCGCCGCAACCCGGCGCTCGACGAGAAGCTGTTCCGCTTCGTGCCGCCCGAGGGCGCCGACGTCATCGGACAGGCAACGCCCTGAGCGGCGATGCTGCCGCTCACCCACAAGCGCCTGTGGCTCGCCGCGAGCGCGCTGCTGCTCGCGCTGGTCGTCTACGCAAGCCTGAGCCCGGCACCCGCACTGTCGGTGCCGGGTAACCTCGACAAGCTCGAGCATTTCGGCGCGTACCTGATCCTCGCTGTGTGGTTCACCGCGCTGTATCCACGCTCGAAGTACTGGCGGGTCGCAGTGGGCCTGCTGGCGCTCGGTCTTGCGCTGGAGGTCCTGCAGCACGTCATGGGGCAAGGGCGCTACGGGGATCCGCGCGACATGGCCGCGAATGCCTCCGGCGTCCTGCTCGGTTGTGGCCTCGCAATCGCGGCCACGGGACGCTGGGCGGCAAAGGTCGATGCATGGCTGATCCGGAACTGAACCTCGGCTCTTCGGCCGGCACGGGCTGGCGACCGCTGGCGGACCGCATGCGTCCCGCGAGTCTCGACGAATTCGTCGGCCAGGCGCAGCTGCTGGCGGCCGGCAAGCCGCTGCGCCGCCTGCTCGAGGGCCGCAGCCTGCACTCGATGCTGCTCTGGGGACCACCCGGCACCGGCAAGACCACGCTCGCGCGACTCGTCGCGCGCACCTGCGATGCGGAGTTCGTGGCGCTCTCGGCGGTGATGGCCGGGGTGAAGGACGTGCGCGCGGCGGTGGAGCGCGCGCAGGAGTTGCGGCGGCAGTCGGGACGGCAGACCGTGTTGTTCCTCGACGAGGTGCATCGCTTCAACAAGTCGCAGCAGGATGCGTTCCTGCCGTTCGTCGAGGACGGCACCGTGTGCTTCATCGGCGCGACCACCGAGAACCCCTCGTTCGAGATCAACGGCGCCTTGCTGTCCCGCGCACGCGTGTACGTGCTGCGCTCGCTGACCGCCGACGACATCAAGGAAGTGCTGCGCCGTGCGCTCGGCCACGAGGCGGAGGCGGGCGGCGGCGCGGTCGAGATGGAAGCCGACGCGCTCGAGACCCTGGCCCGCGCGGCGGATGGCGATGCACGTCGCGCGCTCAACCTGCTCGAGGTGGCGCTCGACCTGGCGCGCTCGGGCGACGGCGTGATCACCGAGACGATCGCCTCGGAGGTTTCCGCGGGCGGCTACCGTCGCTTCGACAAGAAGGGCGAGCAGTTCTACGACCAGATCTCGGCGCTGCACAAATCGGTGCGCGGCTCCGATCCGGATGCCTCCCTGTACTGGCTGTGCCGGATGCTGGACGGCGGCTGCGACCCGCGCTACATCGCGCGGCGCGTGCTGCGCATGGCATCGGAGGACATCGGCAACGCGGACCCGCGGGCGCTGACCCTGGCCCTTGAAGCCTGCGAGACCTACGAGCGACTCGGCAGCCCCGAGGGCGATCTCGCGATCGCCCAGGCCGTGGTGTTCATGGCCTGCGCGGCGAAGAGCAATGCGGTGTACGTCGCCTTTGGCGCCGCCATGGAGGACGCGAAGCAGCACGGCACGCTCGACGTGCCGCTGCGCCTGCGCAATGCGCCGACCGGCCTGATGAAGGGCCTGGGCTACGGCAAGGGGTACCGCTACGCGCACGACGAGCCCGACGCCTACGCGGCCGGAGAGAAGTACTTTCCGGACGGGATGGAGCCCGCGCGCTACTACGAGCCCGTGGAGCGGGGACTCGAGATCAGGATCCGGGAGGCGTTGGAGAGGCGGCGGAGAGGGGAAAGGGGATAGGGGATAGGGGATAGGGGATAGGGGATAGGGGATAGGGGATAGAGCGGAGGGGGTCGCGTACAATTGGCGGTCCAGGCCTGTGGCCGACGTAAAGACGTTTCCGCGGAAACTGCCGAACATGCTCGACGCAAGAACACTCAGGAACGATCCAGAAGCCATTGCGCGCAACCTCGCGAGGCGGGGCTTCGTACTCGACGTGGAGCGATTCCACGCCCTCGAGGAGCGCCGCAAGGCCGCGCAGGTGGCGGCGGATGCCACCCGGTCCGCGCGCAACGCCCACGCCAGGAAGGTCGGACAGGCCAAAGCGCAGGGCCAGGACATCACCGCGCTGATCGCCGAGGGCGACGCGTTGGCCCGCCAGCTCGAGAGCCTCGAGAAGGAGCAGTCCGCGGCACAGGCGGAGTTCGACGAACTCGCGCTCGGCCTGCCGAACACGCTGCACGACAGCGTGCCGGAAGGGCGCGACGAGAATTCGAACGTCGAAGTGCGTCGGTGGGGCACGCCGCGCGAGTTCGACTTCACGCCGGTGGACCACGTCGCGATCGGCGAGAAGCTCGCGATGATGGACTTCGAGGCGGCGGGCCGCATATCGGGTGCGCGCTTCGTGGTGCTGAAGGGCGGCATCGCGCACCTGCACCGGGCGCTGATCCAGTACATGCTCGATACGCACACCGCGCAGCATGGCTACACCGAGGTCTATGCGCCGTACCTCGTGTCTCGCCAGGCGCTCGTGGGTACCGGACAATTGCCCAAGTTCGAGGCAGACCTGTTCCGCGTGGTCGGCGGCGAGTCGGAGTTCTTCCTGATCCCGACCGCCGAAGTGCCGGTGACGAACCTCGCGCGCGAGACGATCTTCGAGGCCGCGGCGCTGCCGCGCCGGTTCGTGGCGCACACGCCGTGCTTCCGCTCCGAGGCCGGTTCCTACGGCCGGGACACGCGCGGCATGATCCGCCAGCACCAGTTCGAGAAGGTGGAACTGGTGCAGATCGTGAAGCCCGAGGACTCCTACGCCGCGCTCGAGGAGCTGACCGGCCACGCCGAGAAGGTGCTGCAGGGTCTCGACCTGCCCTATCGCGTCGTGGCGCTCTGCGGCGGCGACGTCGGCTTCGGCAGCTCGAAGACCTATGACCTCGAGGTGTGGCTGCCGGGGCAGCAGAAGTACCGCGAGATCTCCTCGTGCAGCAACTGCGAGGCGTTCCAGGCGCGGCGCATGCAGGCACGCTGGCGCAATCCCGCGACGGGGAAACCGGAGCCGGTGCACACATTGAACGGCTCGGGCGTCGCCGTTGGCCGCGCGCTGGTCGCGGTGCTGGAGAATTACCAGCAGGCGGATGGCAGCGTGCGCGTGCCCGAGGCGTTGAAACCGTACATGGGCGGCGTGGAGCAGATCGTCGGTTAGTCGAAACGGAGAGGTGGCAGAGCGGTTGAATGCACCGATCCTGACGTTTCATGTGGAAGGGTGGCCGAGCGGTTTAAGGCACTAGTCTTGAAAACTAGCGAGGGGGTAACCCCTCCGTGGGTTCGAATCCCACCCCTTCCGCCAATCAATCTGAGACGACCGCATTAGTCGCGCAAGCGAGATTGAAGCCAGGACTGCCGTGCCAGCTTCTCAGTCCGGCGCTAGGCTGCCCGACGTCGTGCGAGAACTGACTGAGCCCTTGTATCAACTCTTCGATTTCTTCACGCCGCCTTCGTCGCTTTACTACCGTTTCCCCGATCGGCAACCCGTCCACCGGCGTTGAGCCCGGCGATACGTCCGACAGTCTGGCAACCCACACCTTCAGGATGAAGCACGTGAAAACCCGATTCCTCGCTGCGTTGCTGTGCCTGGCCCATCTCTCCCCGGTCACCGCGGAGATCATCCCGGGCTATTACTCCGCTCCGGGACTGGATCCGAATCGGAACTATCTGAACCAGAACTTCAGCGAGTACATCGATCCGTTTACCGGCAAGTTGCAGCTGCACTACGTGGATCTGATCCTGCCCGGCAACGGTGGGCTCGATCTGGCGGTGCAACGCTCCTACACCAACATCGAATACACCCAGCGTGAGGTCGGCGACGCGACCTTGCTGGGCGCCCGCACTCCGTGGGGGATGGGCTGGACGATGCATTTCGGGCGCGTGATGCGCACCAGCAGCAGCGCGTGCGCGCGCGGCAGTCTGACCTCTACGACGGACAACCCGGCGCTCGAGCTTCCCGACGGCCGTCACGAACTCCTTTTCGATGCCTGGACGATCAATTCGAGCGGCCCGCAGTACCTGACGACCAGTCGCTGGAAGGCGGATTGCGCCACCGACGGTTCCCTGGGCCTCATCGTGACTTCGCCGGAAGGCACCCGATACGACATGACGGTGCGTGAACTGCGGCCGATGGGTTCGTACACGGAGTACTCGTGGTACGTCAGCAAGATCACCGATCGGAATGGCAACACCATCAGCTTCACGTACATCACGAATCCGGTGAACTACCTGTTGCTCAAGTCGATCAGCACCAGCGACGGTCGCAGCCTCACCTTCACCTACACCGACGAGACCAATGAGCGGGCGCGCCTGACCAGCATTTCGACTCCCGGTCGGACCTGGACCTACAGCTACACCGCGGTCACGGGCCTGCCGTTCCGGTATTTCCTGACCGAGGTGACGCGACCGGCCGGGGGCAGCTGGAAGTACGCCTACAACAATGACCTCGGCACCACGGTGGCCGGCAGTTACTCGCTGAACAAGCTGACCTACCCGACCAACGGGACCGTCAGCTACACGTATAAGTTCACGAAATTCAACCTGTCTGACACGACCAATGACACGGTCACGGTTGCGAAAAAGACAGCCGACGGCGGCACGTGGACATTCACTTACACACCGGGCACCAGCTACGACGTCACCTCGGTCGCCACGCCCATCGGCACATTGAGCTACCGCCACTTCGGCTTCAGCGCCGCGACCGACGGCACCGTGTGGAAGATCGGGCTGCCGCTGCAGAAGACGACCGGAAGCCTCCAGACGGAAACGTATACGTGGAGTTCGCAGGTCATCTCCAACGAAAACTACCAGCGCGCCGCATGGTTTCCGCTGAAAGTGGACACCGGGTCCCGTGCCCCCATCCTGACCAATAAGACCACTACCCGTGACGGCACGGCCTATTCGTCGACGTATTCGCTCTTCGATGGCTACGGCAACCCGGGACGCCTGGTGGAAAGCGGCAACGCCAGCCGAACCACGGATTTCACGTACTACGTCGATACTGCCAAGTGGATCGTGAAGCAGCTCAAGAACGAAACCATCAGTACTCTCGGCACGATCAGTCGCGCATTCAACAGCAACGGCAATCTCACCAGCGAGAATCGGTACGGCGTGACGACCGGCTACTCGTATTTCACCAGTGGCGACCTCAATTCCGTCACTGACGCGCGGAGCAACGTCACGACGTATTCGAGCTACTACCGCGGTGTCCCGCGCAGTGAACAGCACCCCGAAGGAGTCCTCATCAGTCGCACGGTCGACAACACCGGGAACATCACCGCGGAGACCAACGGCGAGGGGTACACGACCACCTATACGTATGACCGCATCGATCGATTGACCGGCATTGGCTTCCCGATTGGAAGCCCGGTCACCATCACCTGGAGCACCACCAGCCGCGCAGTCGCGCGGGGCGCCTACACGGAATCGGCCACCTTCGACGGCTTTGCGAGGCCCGTCAGTATCACGCGCGGCGGTATTACGACAACTGCGGCCTACAACGCATTGAGTCAGAAGACGTTCGAGTCGTATCCCGGTTCCACCAGCGGCACGACCTTCCTGTGGGACATGCTCGATCGGGTCAAGAAAGCCACGCATCCGGACGCGAGCTTCAAGGCGTACAGCTACGTGAGTGCCAACAAGGCCACGGTCACCAACGAGCGCAACTACGCCACGACCTACACCTATCGGTCCTTCGGCGATCCGGACACCCGGGCCCTTATGGGCATCACCGCACCCGTCGCTGCGGCCAACGTGACGATCACGCGGAACCTTCTGGACCAGCCGACGGCCGTGACCCAGAACAGCAAGTCGCGTGGTTACGGTTATGACACACGGTTCTTCCTGACCAGCATCACGAACCCGGAGACCGGCTCCACGGTGCTGGGCCGCGATGCCGTCGGCAATCTGGTGTCACGGAAGGTTGGAACTTCGGGCACGGTTACCTACGGGTACGACGGCCTGAATCGACAGACGAGCATCACGTACCCGACCGGTACACCGAATGTCACCCAGACCTGGAGTGGCACCGGCAAGCTCGAGACCGTCTCGAGTTCGGCGGCGTCGCGCACCTACACCTACGACCCGAACGACAACCTGAACAGCGAGACATTGACCGTCGACGGCCGCTCGTTGGCGGTGAATTACGGTCTCGACTCGCTCGATCACGTGAACACCATCACCTACCCATCGAATCGCGTGGTGACGTATTCACCCGATTCGCTGGGCCGACCGGCGTCCGTGGCGCCCTACGTGACCGCGGTTTCCTATCATCCGTCCGGCCAGGTGGGCGGTATGGGATACGCGAATGGCGTGACGGCCGCAGTCACGTTCAATGCCCGTATGTGGCCGTCGAACTACACCGCGACTAAGGGCACCGCACTGGTCAACCGCACCTACGGCTACGACGTGGCCGGCAACCTGACCAGCATCACGGATACGACGGATTCCACCGGCAATAGAACGCTCGGCTACGACGCCATCGATCGCCTGACCTCCGCCGCCGGCTCCTGGGGAACCGGCACCCTTGCCTATGATGGCGATGGCGACATCACGAGCCAGGTGCTCGGCAGTTTCTCGTTGAGCTACGGCTACGACACCAGCAATCGGCTGAGCAGCGTCTCGGGTAGCAAGGGCTACACGTTTACCTACGATGTCTATGGCGACGTGACCAGCAACGGCATCTCGACCTTCACCTATGACGATGCGCCGGTGCTGCGCTGCGCGAACTGCGCGACCACCCCGATCCAGTACACCTACGACGGCCGCAACATGCAGGTCAAGACCGTCAAGGGTGCGCTGACCAATTACAGCCTGTATGCCGCAAACGGCGACCTGCTCGGCATCTACGACTCGGCCGGGGCCCCGATCAAGGAGTATGCGTATCTCTCAGGCAAGCTGGTCGCGATGTACACGGCGAGCGGCGCCGTCACGACGTCCTATCACGTCGACCCGGCCGGCTCCCCGGTGGCGGCGACCAACCAGACCGGCGCGGTCCTGTGGCGGGAGAACTATCGCCCGTACGGCGAGCGCCTGGCGGTCCAGGACGGCGGCACGAACACGCTGTGGTTTGCGGGCAAGGTGCAGGACGTCACCACGGGCCTGAGCTACTTCGGTGCGCGATTCTACGATCCGGGCATCGGACGGTTCATGGCCGTGGACCCTGCGGAGTTCGACGGCGACAACCTGCACAGCTTCAATCGCTACGCCTACGCGAACAACAATCCATACAAGTTCATTGATCCGGACGGGCGACTTGCGGATCTGATTCTGGATATCGGCTTCATCGGGTACAGCGTCTACACGCTGGCCACGGAGCCGAGCTGGACAAATGCCGCGGCGCTGGGCGGCGACATCCTGGGCGCGGCGATTCCGTTCGTTACCGGCGTCGGAACCGGGATTCGGGCTGCGGCACATGCGGATGACGCGGTTGATGCCGCAAGGACGATTCCGCCTGGGAGTTTCAATCTAATCAACTGGGCGAAGTATCCGTCTTGGGCTTCAAAGCCAATGGGTACGCTGCGAATGCTCTCGGGGGCCGATTACGATGCAGCCAGAAAAGCTGCGAATGCAGCAAATGCGGCGCTACGACGAGCGGATCCAGCGGCGTATGCGGGCAAGCAGATACACGAGATCATTCCAGTCAAGTTCGGCGGCAGCCCGACTGATATCGCCAACAAGATAGTCGTTACTCCGGCGCAGCACGCAGAGCTGACGAACTTTTGGAATCAGCTCATGAAGGGCTTGCCGTGAACTGGGCCCGGATTGAGCACTTGCTCGCTTCATGCGAAAAGCAGCCGCCATCTCACGCGCCGGCCGTCCTGTCACTGGGCGATTATGCGGATGTCCTGGCTAGGTACAACGGACTGGAAGGATTCGTTGGTTCGGAGCAATATCTGCAACTATGGAAGGTAGAGGATGTTGTTGGTTTCAATGCGGCTTACCATGTGCAGGACTTTGCCCCGGGAATAAATCTAATTGGCACGGATGGAGGTGACACGGGATACGGCATTGAGGCCGCGACAAAGCGCTATGTCAGCGTACCGCTTGTCGGATTGTCGCGAAACGCGGTTCGCGTAATTGGAGCTAACTTTGAGGAGTTCCTGGAAAAGCTGGCGGTTGAGTAGCCGCAAGGGGGCTAACACATTGGGGCAATCCGAAGACCCTTGCAGATCACTTCGCGCGGCATGGCAAGGACTTCGGTGCGAAGTCTGCCGATGACTACGCGAAGCAGGCCTCGGACTTCTTTCGTCGCTCCCAAGCGGATCGTCTTCCGACGAAGATCGATGCCGACGGCGTGATCCGGGTTTACGACCCGCGATCCAATACGTTCGGTGCATTCAATCCGGACGGCACGACGAGGACGTTCTTCAAGCCGACGAGCCCGACCTACTTCGATCGCCAGCCCGGCGGCGCACCGTGGGGTCCGTGATGCACACTTGCCCAGTTTGCGGATACGCGGGTCTTGAAGAGCCTCCGCGCTCAACCACGACGGGTGGCGGATCGTACGAGATCTGCCCGTCGTGTGGCTTCGAGTTCGGCGTCACGGACGACGATCAGGGCTATAGCTACGAGGCGTGGCGCGAGAAGTGGATCACCGACGGAATGAAGTGGACCAGCGCCGGGCAGTCAGCGCCGGATGGCTGGGATCCCCGTGACGCGCTGCGAGATCTCCTCGGCGACGGTGACAGACGATGAAGGCGTTGTGTTGCTCTCCGAGCGATGCAGGATAGCCCGCGGCTTACTGTTGTGACCCAATGGGCCACAAAAGCGGCCGGGATCAGCCGAGCAGCTGCGGGATCAGGGCTTTGAGCGCGGCCTGGTCGCGCGGTGAGAGAGTGCCGAGCGGCTTGATGACGAGGCTCTGTGCGAGGGTGGCGAGGACGGGCTTGACGGCCGAGGGCATGAGCAGGCGTGCGGCCTGCCAGTCCTGCACGAGCAGATCGCCGAACGCGTTCACGCGCAGCTGGCTGGTGACGGGCATGAGGATCAGGTCCTGGCGTGCGCGGTGATAGGCGCTGCTTGAGACGACGACGGCCGGTCGCTGCTTGGCGGCGGACTGATCGGTGAACGGGAAAGGCACGAGGATAATCGTGCCGAATGCGAGTGCAGCCATGCGTGGGTGGACGAGCGGCCTTCAGAGCCGATCGTAGGCCGCATCCTGGTCGTTGTCCCAGACGGCCCTGAGGGCCGGCTCGCTGGCTTTGGCGGCGGCGTCGATGAGGCGCCGGTCGCCCTCGCGGCTTTGCAGGAAGTCCACGAAATCCTCGACCTCGGCGCGCCGCTCCGGCGGCAGGGCCTTGAGCTTCTCGATCAGTTGATCGGCCTGGGCGTTCATGGGCGGCTCCTTCAGCGGCTGGCCTGGGCCAGGACGGTATCGAGCATCTGCATGACGAACTTCTGCTGCGTACGTGGCAGTTGCTGAATGCGCTCGATCTGCTGTTGTAGGCGCGGCGCCGGGCCGCGCTTCTTGGCGGCGGCGGCATCGTCGACCAGCAGTTCCTCGACCGTGACGCCGAGCAGGCGGGCCAGCTGCGGCAGGGTGGAGACCGGGATGCGCCGGCGGCCGACCTCGTAGGAGTTGATGGTCTGCTGCGAGACGTTCAGGGCCTCGGCCAGCTGCACCTGGGTGATGGACTGGGCCTTGCGCAGCTCGGCGACGCGGGCGCCGAGGCGGGTGATGAAGGCGCGTTCGGAGACGGAGATGGCCATGGGAGGGGCGGGTTCCGGCGGATGGTAGAGGTCCATAGGCTAGTGCTCCGGAGTGGTAACGAAGTTGACACTACTTCGAAACGAAGTACACTGCAACGGAGTTATTTTGTCTCCGGGGTACTTGACAGGTTTTTGGCCAGACCCCGGTTCTGGAGGCCTCGATGGCAAAAGAATCCCGGACGGCGAGCTCGAGCGACTGAAGCGCGAGGTGAGTCTCGCGCGGCTGATCGAGGCGCAGGGGATCGCGCTCATCTCCCAGGGCAAGGACCTGGCCTGCCGCTGCCCCTGGCACGAGGGCGATGACACGCCGTCCTGCATCGTCTCCCCGAAAACGAACCTGTGGCACTGCTTCGGGTGCGACGCCGGCGGCAGCGTGATCGACTGGGTGATGCGCACACACAAGGTGAGCTTCCGGCACGCGTGCGAGCTGTTAGCCAAGGAGCATCCTGCTTTAGCCGCTTCCGTCTCGCCGGCCGTGCCGGCGCCGAAGCTGTCGGCCGGCAAGCTGCGCGCGGCGCAGTCGTTCTCCCTCGACGCCGGCGACCAAGCGCTGCTCGACCAGGTGATCGAGTTCTACCACGAGACGCTGCTCGCGAGCCCCGAGGCGCTGGCCTATCTCGACAAGCGCGGCCTGGGCAACCGCGAGCTGATCGAGCGGTTCCGGTTGGGCTATGCGAACCGCACGCTCGCGTATCGGCTCGCGCCGAAGCAGTACAAGGCCGGCGCCGAATCCCGCTCAGCTCTCCAACGCGTCGGCATCCTGCGCGAGAGCGGACACGAGCATCTAAACGGCTCGATCGTCGTGCCGGTGTTCCACGCCGAGGCCTCCGGTCGTCATGTCGTGGGCGCGTATGGCCGCAAGCTCCTCGACAACCTGCGACCCGGAACGCCGAAGCACCTGTACCTGCCGGGGCTGCACCGCGGGGTGTGGAATGCCGAGGGGCTGGAGGGCGCGAAGGAAATCATCCTGTGCGAGGCGCTCTTGGATGCGATGACGTTCTGGTGCGCGGGCTATCGGAACGTCACGAGCTGCTATGGCGTGCACGGGATGACCGACGAGATCCTGGCCGCACTCACCTCGTGCGGCGCCGAGCGTGTGCTGATCGCGTTCGATCGCGATGAGGCCGGCGATCGCGGCGCGGAAGCGATCGCGAAGCAGCTCAGCGCTGAAGGCCTCGATGCGTTCCGCATCCAGTTCCCCAAGGGCGAGGACGCGAACAGCTATGCGCGCGCGGTGGGGCCTGCGGCGAAGTCGTTAGCCTGAATTATTCGCGAACTGATGAAATACAAAGGCCTCAAGCGTGATAGAAAGGCTTTGCGACAAGCTGTTTCCGTCACTCAAGAGGCCTTTGCGTGGAAGACGATAGCACACGACAGACTGTCCTGTTTTCCGATCTATGGCGCCGCCCGGTGGTGGTGCAGTTCGACCAACCGCACGCCAGTTCCGAGGGTGGCGCGATCCTGCTGCAAGCGTGTGATCGGGGTCTTGGTCTGACCTCGGCCTTGATCGGGGCGATCGACGACCGGCGTCAGTCGGGCAAGATCCGCCACGCCATCGGGGATCTGCTGCGCCAGCGTCTGTATGCGATCGCCTGCGGCTATCCGGATGGCAACGACGCGAGCCGCCTGGGATCCGATCCGATCCAGAAACTGCTCGGTGGTCGAGATCCGGTGAGTGGTGAGGAACTCGCCTCGCAGCCGACGCTGTCGCGGTTCGAGAACGCGGTGACGCGGGCGGACCTGTATCGGATGGGGATTGCGCTCGCCGACACCGTGATCGAGCGACACCGCCGGCGCCTGAAGCGCAAGGTCAAGCGGATCACGATCGACCTCGACCCGACCGACGATCCGACCCACGGGGCGCAGCAGCTCAGCTTCTTCAACGGTCACTACGACAGTTGGTGCTACCTGCCGGTGGCCGGGTTCCTCACCTTCAACGAGGAGCCCGAGCAGTACCTGTTCGCCTACGTGCTGCGGCCTGGCAATGCCACTGCCTCGGTCGGGGCGATCGGGATCCTCTCGCGCCTGCTGCCGCGCTTGCGCGCCGCGTTCCCCCGGGCGCGCCTGCGGGTGCGGCTCGACGGCGGCTACGTGATGATTTGAATCACAAGATCCCAATCATTGGCGGTGCTGCCGAGGGCGTGCTCGAGCGCGTGAGCGCGCTATTGCGCAATGCAACCATTCGAGAGACCTCAGACGAAGTGAAACTGCGTTCCGCAGATCGTGCTTTGGGTTGCAAGGCGCCGTGTCATCACACGAACAAGAACTCTATGGCCGATGCCGTCGTGATTGAGGCAAATGAAGAGCGGGAGGTTCTAGTCAAGCGTGCTGGGGCGACGTTGGCGCTGCCCAATGAATGTTTGGAGCAGCATTCGGCGGTCGCAATTCCGCAGCATTCAGGCGACCAGCCGAAGCTCCGGCTCAAGCCCCGCACGGGCTGCCAGCGTTAGCAGCATGTCCAAGCTGAAATCCTGCCACCGGCCCTTGGTCAGTCGCGATACACGGGGCTGGGTGATGCCAAGACGCTTGGCTGCCTCTGCCTGAGTCCAGCCCTGTGCCTTCAGGTGCTGCTCCATGCGAATCATCACTTCGGCGCGCAGCGCCATGATCTTGGCCTCAGCCGGATCGAAGCCGAGATCGAGGAACACGTTGCCGCTGCCCTTGATCCGGCGGGTATCAGAGATGCGAGGGTCGGTCTTCTTGCTCATGGCTTTCCTCCAATCATCCTGTAACGGACTTTGGCCAATTCGATATCGGCCTTTGCGGTCTGCTGAGTCTTCTTCTGGAAGGCATGCAGCACGTAGACAGCGACCGCGAACTTGGCCACATAAATCGCCCGGTATGCGCCTGACGCATCGCGGACGCGGATCTCATAAACACCAGGTCCCACCGATGCCATCGGCTTGAAGTCAGTCGGGTCCCCACCGAACTGCACCCGCATCAGTTCCAGGCCGATGTCATGCCGGACGCCCGCTGGCATGGCGGCCAGGTCGTCCCGGCTGGAGCCCAGAAACTCCAGCGGCTTGATTGGCGGCGCTGCGGGCTTCTTTGGCTTCACGCCGGCAATATATCAATACCTGTATAGGCATGCAAGTATTGGCATAATGACCCGTCTGAGTTGCCGGACTACAGTTCACGCGCAGTCGAGCGCAGTGTCGGCAGGCAGGTGCGCGTAGGTCCTCGGGCGGGCGGTGAGGGTTCTTCTGTGGGTACCTGAATCCTCACTCAGGAATTTCCGCGCCGGGTACAGAAGGTTGCGGCCGAGTTCGAATCCCACCCTCTCCGCCAGATCAGTCGATGCGCGCACACACCCAGCACGAGCAGGGCATAGGCCGCGTAGAGCACGAGCATCGCCAAGGCCACCCCGCCCCGATTCCGCTGCAACCGCGAAGGGGATGAGCCAGAAGACGAACATCATGTAGATGTCGCCGCCATCCAGCAGGAAATGCGTGGCGAAGCTCGCGACCAGGACGGCGCAGCAGGCGTGGCCGAGGTACGCGATCTAGGCCGGGAAGAGGAAGCCAAGGTTCTCCATCAACGGGCGGCCTGTGTCAGCATCTCGCGCAACGCGGCATCACTCTCCGTGGCGAACTGCTTCAGGGCCGCCACGGCGGCAACCTTGATGACGTCATCGGTCGGCCAGGCCTACGCGCGCTTGACCCCAACAAGGTGCGAGACCTCAGCAACCGCAAGGTGCAACAGCTTGGCGAACTGGTGATCGCCACCGGGGCCGATGCGTTCAGCGCCGAGGAACTGGCGGGCGCGTTGATCGTGCTGGCCGAAACCAGGCATGCCGGAAAGAGGGAGGCCTGTGCGAAGTGTGGGGCTGCGTTCTTTCAGCGCCGGTCGCGGCGACCTGCAAAGGCATCTGACCGCGAAGCTGGTGGCGCTCCGGCGCAACCGGGCGGCGCGCTACTCTGGATGGCGGGAAAGCTCCAAAGCGATCAGGGTGAACAGGCGCGGGCGCTCTGGACCGCGAAGGGGAAGCAGGCGTTTGAAAATGACTGAAAGAGCGGTGCATGACCTGCAAGCAATTGGAACTGGTGGAACGTGATCCCGCACTTAAAGTGGATGAGCGGCATTCCAGTCCTGCAGGGAAAATCGCGAATGAATCATCTACCTCCGAACCGGCAGCCGACGGTTCAAGAAGCCGGTGTCAATGTGGAGAGCGTCCAGCTTCATCAACGCCGTTCGCGATCTCTCTTCGACACTGCAACCAGTAAGCTGCACGGCGCGTGAGCAAGCAAGGAAGCGCCAGTGGAGCCGCGCCACCATCGCGCCAGAGCTGTCTGTTCGCGGTGGCCAACGACGATCAGCTCCGCGCCGACCTCACGGGCCGTGCGCCCGATTTCTTCCGCTGGATTGCCGACGGCCAAGCGGGTTTCGACCGGCAGACTGGATACCTGCAAGGTCTTGGCAGTCTCCGCAAGGAGGCGGCGCACTTCCTGATATTCTCGTTCCGGCAAGTCTGAGGGAGCTGCCGCCTCAGCAAGCGCCACACCCAGCTCGTGGGCAATGACGGCGAGGAGATAGATCCGGGCCCGGCAAATCAAGGCCAACTCCGTCCCCTGCTGCAACGCCTCGCGGCCTTGCCGGCTGCCGTCATAGGCCATGAGGATCGTACGGTACATCGTGGTTCTCCTTTCGTGATCGCGATGGGCCGCTCTCCCGCCCATGTAGACAGTGCAGCCATCAGGACCAATATCTGTGAACATTTAATAGATGGCTATCTATCATTTATAATATGCTACACGATTCTCCGCAAACCTCAGCCATGGTCAGCCGATGTTCGGGCCAAGGCTCGGTGACTGCGCAAGCCCGGAGCAGGCGCGCGAGCATGGCGGACAGATCGAAGCGGCGGTTGAAGCGATACGCGACCTCGGCCAGATAGCGATGTCCGTACTTGGAGAAGTCGAAAGCATGGTAAGTCCCGCTGATCGCGGTCTTGAGGTTGCCGAGCACGGTGTTCACCGCCTTGAACGCCGGGTGCTCGACCGATTGACGGCCCGAGCCGACGACGATGCGCTGATGGCCAGCGACCTCGGTGCCGGCAGCGCGGAAGCACTGCGGCCCGTCGGAGACGATGTGCGCATCGGCAGCCAGCGCCTTGATGACCCACTGCCTCAACGCCTCGTTGGTGAAGCGCAGCGGCGTCAGCCGGACATACTGTGGCCGGCCTTCATCGCTGGTCTGCACGGCGATGACGAACGGCACCTTGTTCGGCGATCCGCGCCCTGGCGTACCCGGGCGCTCACCGCCGAGGTAGGCGTCGTCGATCTCGACGCGTCCCTTGAGCACGCGCTGCTCTTCGCGCGTGGCCATCACCGCCATCAGCTTGTGCTTCATGCGCCAGGCCGTGGTGTACCGCACGCCCAGGTGACGCATCAGCTCCAGCGCCGAAACATTGTTCCTGGCCGAGGTCAGCAGGTGCATCGCCAGGAACCACAGCGTCAGTGGCAGTTTGGTCGCCGCGAAGATCGTGCCGGCGGTCACCGTCGCCTGGTGCCGGCAGCGGCAGCACTGGAAGTAGCGCCGACCTTCGCGGACAAACACGCTATGCCGGGCATCGCGACACTCCGGACACACAAAGCCCTGCGGCCAGCGCGACTGCATCAGCGCCGCCTCGGACTGCTCGACCGTTCCGTAGGTAGCGCCTCATGAACTCACCCAGCGACAGCCCCTTCTGAAACTGCACCCGATTGATCGACATGGATCTTCTCCGTCTGAGCCATGTCGCTATCTTCACAGCCAGCTGGCTCAGAACACGAGCCCAGCTGAGATTTACGGATAATCACGATGTGGTATGACAACCATGCAAGCAATGAGATGACAAAGCCTCTCAACGATCAGGAACAAATCGGCCTTCGCCTCGGCTTGGTCGCCCGGCTGTGGCGCGCCGAGATCGACCGGCGGCTGGCCACCTTTGGCCTCACTGAGTCCCGCTGGCTGACGCTGTTACATCTGTCTCGCCTGCCCGAATCGGTAACCCAGCGGGAACTGGCCGAGGCGGTCGGGGTGCAGGGACCGACCCTTGTGCGTACCCTCGACAGGCTTGAGGCCGAGGGGCTGATCGAGCGCCGGGCAGAAGCCGCCGACCGCCGCACCAAATCGGTTCACCTGCGCGCAGAGGCCGCCCCCGTCCTGGAACGGATCGAAGAGACTGCGGCGGCAGTGCGCGCGGAAATCTTCTCCGACATATCCCATGCCGAGGTGGCGATCTGTCTGAAGGTCTTCGAGCAGATCGCCGGCAAGTTGGGCGGTACGCCAAGAGCGATGCGGCTTGCGCACGAAACCCCGATGGACAGGTGAGCCATGGATCAGCGTATGAGCCACCTGGAACGCCAGAGCGATGAGACCGATCCGTCCCCGGTCGCGGATTCCGAGACGGGAGCGGCATCGGAGTCTGTTTCACCGCCTGCCCGTGCGCGGCCATGGCGGCTCTATGGCGCGATCCTGGCGGCGCTCATTGTTCTCGGAGCCGGTGCCTGGTGGCTGTATCAGCGGTTCACCCACGTCTTGGTTACGGATGCCCGCGTTGCGGCCGACATTGTCGCCCTGAGCAGCCGGGTTCCCGGCTGGGTCACGGCCGTCGAGGTCATCGAGGGCGATACCGCCCGGAAGGACGGCGTGCTGGTCCGGATCGACGACCGGGAAAGCCGTCTGCTCGTTCGGGAACTTGATGCGCAGATCGCTGGGATTGCCCGCCGCCAGGAGGAGATCGAAGCGCGCATCAAGCTGATCGACCGCCAGACGACAAGCCGGATCGCCGTCAAACAGGCAGCGGAAAAGGCGGCCAAAGCCGCGCTGGCTGCCGTGGTGGCGCAACGCGATCTTGCCAGACAGGACAATGATCGGGCTGAGAAGCTGGCGCCGAGCGGCGCCATCGCCCGTGCGCGCCTGGACCAGACGCGGGCGGCGCTGGAGACGGCAAGACAACAGGCGTTGCGCGCGCAGGCCGACTTGGGAAATGCCCGCGCCGCCCTTGCCGAGGCCGAAGCCGCGCGCGAGGAACTCACGGTGCTCCGCACCCAGCTCGCGGAGCTTGGTCCGGAGGAACAACGCCTGCAGGCGCAACGGGAGCGCACGGCACTCGATCTCAAAGACCGCATCATCGTCATGCCGTTCGACGGGGCGGTGGACCAGGTTTTCGTGGACGCAGGTGAATACGTCACGCCCGGCCAGCGTCTGCTGATGGTGCATGACCCGGAGCACGTGCGCGTCGAGGCGAACGTCAAGGAGACCGACATCCGCTTTTTTTGGCCCGGAAAGATCGTCACGATCACCGTCGATGCCTTGCCGGGGCGACGTTTCGAGGGCACGGTCGCGCGCGTTGGGCAGGCTGCCACCAGCGAGTTCGCCCTGCTGCCGAACCCCAACCCGAGCGGCAACTTCACCAAGATCACCCAGCGGCTGCCGGTGCGCATTGCGGTCGCGCAAGACGGCGGCGAACTCAGGCCCGGCATGATGGTGGAGTTGGAGGCCGGGGCCAATGAGTAATCCGTCAGGTCCAGACAGTATCGAGGGCCTGTTCGCCCGCTTCGGCCCAGCCTATCGCTGGCTGGTGACGGCGACGGTCATGATGGGCACGATCGCCACGATCCTGACCGCCACCATCGTCAACGTGGCCTTGCCCGACATCATGGGCGCCTTCGGTATGGGCCAGGACAAGGCGCAGCTTCTGTCCACCGGCTTCCTTGCGGCAATGACCGGGACCATGCTGCTCAATGCATGGATGGTCGAAACCCTCGGCCAGCGCGCGACCTTCATGCTGGCAGTGTCGGTCTTTGTCGTCGCCTCCATCTTGGGTGGGCTCGCGCCCGCAGAGGGCGTGCTGATTCTGGCGCGGGTGCTCCAGGGCGGAGCCGCCGGCATTCTCCAACCGCTCGCCATGCAGGTGATTTTCCAGGTCTTCCCGCCGGAAAAGCGCGGCTCGGCCATGGGCATCTACGGCATCGGCGTGGTACTGGCCCCGGCGCTGGGGCCAACCTTGGGCGGCATCATGGTGGACAGCTTCAGTTGGCGTTACGTCTTCTTCATGGCCGTGCCGTTCTGCCTCATCGGCCTGTTCCTTGCCACGCTCTTCTTGCCGGGGCGCGCAGCCTCCGGTCCGCCGCGCCGGTTTGACTGGATCGGCTTCGGCCTACTGACAGTGTTCCTGGTCACCTTGCTGAACGGATTGTCGAACGGACAACGCTATGGCTGGATGTCCGATTCGATCCTGACCGATTTCGCCTTTGCCTTGGTCACCGGCATCGGCTTCATCGTCTGGGAATTGCACACACCCACACCCATGTTGAATCTCAAGCTTTTCACAAACTGGGTCTATGCCGGGGCCTCGGTCGTGGCCTTCATCTTCGGGGCGGGTATCTACGGCTCAACCTTCTTGATTCCGCTGTTCGCCCAGACGATCCAGGGCTACACGCCGACCCGTTCGGGCCTGCTGCTGATGCCGGCGGGCCTGATCCTGGCTATCGTCTTCCCCATCGCCGGGCGGCTGACCGACAAGACGCCGGCCTATGCCACGGTCATGTTCGGCCTAGCGGTCTTCGCGCTGTCCTCGTTCCTGATGACCGGAGTGGACACCAATACGTCGTTCTGGCTGTTCGCCTGGTGGATCATGCTGGGGCGGATCGGTCTCGGCTTCATCATGCCGAGCCTGAACGCCGGCGCCCTCAAGGCCCTGCCGATGACGCTGCTCGGCCAAGGCTCCGGCGCGATCAACTTCGTGCGCCAGCTCGGCGGCGCATTCGGCGTCAATCTTCTTGCCATCGCCTTGGACCGGCGATCGCAGCTCTACGTGGACAGCTTCACGGCGGCGCAGCACGCGGGCAACAGCGCGACGACCGGCTTGTTGCACGATGTGACCGGCTTGCTCGCGCAGGCCGGCGTGCCGGAAGCGATCCGGCAGGCCGGGGCGATGAACTATCTCGGCCGCATGATTTACAGCCAGGGCAATATGCTGGGCTACCGCGACAGCTTCTTTATCGTCGGCGTCATCTTCCTGGCCGCTCTTGTCCCGGCGCTGATGATGCGCCGTAGGCCCGCGCGCCCGGCGATACAGGCAAGTGAGACCATGCGTCACACGCCTTCCTCGCAGAACGCGCCCCAGCGAGGTCAGTGAAGCCTGGTCTTGGCGCCGATTGTCGGCAGCCCAACACCTAATCGGAGTCGGAAGCTGCTGTCAAAGTCGGGTCAAAAAGTACCTACACAGGAACCGGAAGACCGCAAATAGCTAGCGGGTGGGAGCCGGGGCTGCTAGTTGAGGCAGACGACGAGCTTGGCGGCGTGGCTGCGCCAGTTGATCGGGATGACCACCGGGCGGCAGCCGGGTGGCAGCTCGATCGACTGCGCGTGGCCACTCACGACGGTGGGCACGGAGATCACGAAGTCCTTGCCGAAGTCGCGGCGCACGTTGCCGGAGATGGTATTGGCGACCTCGCCGACCAGGTCGCGCAGGTTGTCGTGGGTGACGTTGCTCTCGTTCATCTTCATCAGCAGCACGGTCAGCATGCCGCGCGGCGCCGAGAAGTAGACGATGCCGTTGCGCCGGCCCGAGACGGTGATGACGCCGGTGTAGTCGTGGATCTCGGGTGCGCCCTGGGTGACGAGGAACGGCGAGCCGACGGTCGCTGCCTGCTGGGCGGCGACCTCGAAATACTGCGTCGTCCCGTAGACGAATGCGCGGATGTCCTGTTCCTCGAGCATTGCGTGCTCAGGCCCCGGCGATCAGCTGTTCGAGCGCATCGTTCAACTGTCGGTCGGTGAATGGCTTGTTGAGGAAGCCGTTTGCGCCTTTCTCCATGGCCTCCACTGCGGTGGCCTTGTCGGCGAGCGCCGAGACCACCAGGATCAGCACGTGCGGCTTCATCTCGACCAGGCGCGCGACGCACTCGATGCCGTCCATCTGCGGCATGGTGATGTCCATGGTGACGACGTTGGGGTCGGTCTGCCGGAAGAGATCGAGCGCCTCGACGCCGTTGCACGCGAGGCCGACGACTTCCAGCCGGTCGACCTGCTGGGAGCGCTCGATGCGTCGGCGGATGACGTTCGAGTCGTCGACGATCAGCAGCTTGAGCGGGCGATCGAGGATCGGGGCGGTGGCAGACATGGCGGTCGTTCCCTGGCGTCGCGGTCAGGCGACGGCGTCCTGGCGCGCCTGCTCGGCGGGCAGCAGCACGCGGAAACGCGTGAACTTGCCCGGTGACGTCGCGACGCCGATGCGACCGCCGTGCGACTGCACCAGGCGTCGCACGAGGTCGAGGCCGACGCCGCGGCCCGCGTCGCGGTCGCTGCCGCCGTGCGTCGAGAAGCCGGGCCGGAAGATCAACGCGAGCACGGCCTTCGAGTCGAGGGCCCTGGCTTCCTCGGCGCCGATGACGCCGCGAGCAACGGCGGTCTCGCGAATGCGATCGGCGAGGATGCCGCCACCGTCGTCCTGGAACACGAGTTCGCAGCCGGCCTCGCTCCGCTTGAACTCCAACTGCAGCAGCCCGGTCTCGTCCTTGTTGCGCCCGCGACGGGTCTCCGCGTCCTCGATGCCGTGCACGACGGCATTGCGCACCAGCTGCGTGACGATGTCCCGCAACGCCTTGCGGTAGTCGCCTGGAATGTCGTCGAGTCCGGATGACACCAGGCGGATCGCCTTGCCCTGGTCGGCGGCAATCCGCTGCGCCAGCGACTCGAACGGTGCCGCGGGGGGCTTCGCTGCGCTGCCGGCGACGGCGGTGCCGGACAGCACCTGGTCCGCGCGCATGCCGTCGACCCGCGCCACGAGTTCGCGTACCGACTTCAGGTGGCCGAACATCTCGTCGAGGCGCACCACCAGCGGCAGGAAGTCGCTGCCGGAGAGCTGCGGGCGGCTGCGCAGCTCGTTCAGCATGTCCTCGAAATCGTGGGCGCGGGTCTCCACGGAGACGAGCCCGAGCGTCGCCGCCTCGCCCTTGATCCTGTGCGTCTCGCGGAACAACTGGTCGATCTTTTCGCGGAATTCGCGGTCGGTGCGTGCCGGCACCTTGAGCACGGTGTTGACGTGGCCGAGCGCCGCGCTGCTGTCGTCGAGGAAGGACGTCACGAGCTGCGGGTCGAGGTGCAGGATGCCGAGCAGCATGTCCATCTGCGTCTGCACGCTCGCCTGCGATTCCTTGAGTTCGCGGGCGAGCATCACGCGCGAGGTGACGTCGTTGACGGTCACCAGCACCTGCCGGACGACCGCGCCGCTGCGCACTCGATGGAAGTCGAACTCGAGGTACTTGGTGTCGTGGCTGCCGTCGCCGCGGTCGATCTGCACTTCGACTTCGGACAGCGGGTTGATGCTGCGGATCAGGTTCTCGTTGGCGCGCTCGCCCCACAGCAGCTTGACGTACTTGGTGGCCGTCTCGAGCGTCTTCCCGGACACTAGGCCGCGCAGCAGCTCCTCGAAGCTGAGTCCGTCGAAGCTGTCACGGCGCAGCAGGGTCGACAGGGCGGCGGAATGAGCCTTGCCGATGCGGAAGTCGGAGTCCAGCAGGAACAGCCCGTCCTTCACGGTGGCGAGGATGTCGCGGGTCTGGCTGCGGGCCTCGAGTGCCGCGCGCTCGTGGCGCGCCTTGAGCCACTGCACGTAGGCGAGCAGGGCCACCAGCAGGCTCGCGAGCGCAACGCCCACGATCATCAGGAGGCGCAGCTTCGCGGCACCCCTGGCCACGTCGCCCTCGAGCTCGGTCCCGACGGAGGCTATCGCCACGGCCAGCTGGCCGGTGCCGCCACGGCTGTAATGCAGGGCGCGCCGCGTGTCCTCGAGCAGCTTGCGCCCGCCCGCGTTCATCTGGACGCCGCCCGAGTCGCTGTCCAGGTACGGCAGCCCTGCGAATGCCGCGACCGGCTCGAGCAGTGGACGATACTCCGCCCATAGTCTCCGGGCGTTCGCGAGCGCCGGCGATTCGCCGTTGGCGGAGCCGCCGAGTTCGGCGAGCGCGTGGTCGAAGGCCTGCACGGAGCCGCGGAGTTCCTCGATGGCTTCGCCGACGTATACGCCGGAGCCGAGTCGGTCGCGGACGGACTCGAGCGAGGCCGCCATCGAGTCGGGCCGGCCGCGCTGCTCGCTCGCGAGCTTGAGGGCCGCGGTGTCGGCCGACAGTTGGTCGGCGAGCCGGTAGCCGGGCAGCAGCACGGTCCCGATGAACGCGACCAGCAGGGCCAGGAAGCCGAGGGCAGTGGCGCTGTTGCGCAGTTTTCCCGACAGGTCCGATTTCATCGCGAGTTCGCGTCCTGGGGTTTGAAGACGATGGTGGTCACGGCGCCTGCCTCGACGCCCGAGTCGTCGTCCCCGATGGGCTTGAAGCGCCACTTGCGCGCGGCGGCCAGCGCGGCGGCGTCGAACACCTGCGCAGGCGTCGCCCGTTCGACGACGGCGTCCTTCACGCGGCCGTCCGCCTGCACCGTGATGCGCACGCGTACCTCTCCGGACAGGCCCGCCTGCAGGGCGTCCCTGGGGTATTCGGGCGCCACATAGCGGGTGCGCTTCAGTTCAACCGCTGGCGCAGGCACCTTGGCCGTGGCGGTGGCGGCGGCGGAGGCGGCCGCGATCTCGCGTTCGAGCGCGGCGATGCCGTCGCGATCGACCCCCAGCTGGCGCGCCGCCGCGACGTTCGCCTGGGCGCGGTAGACCTGGCGGTCGGCGAGTGCGGCGCGACCCCGCGCGAGCAAGCTATCCGACAGTGCCCGCTCGATCGGGGCGATGGCCGCCGAGGAGGGGTTCCGAGACTTCAGGGCATCGAGGTGGAAGAGGGCGCTGTCGCCCGCGGGCTCGGTCAGGCGCCCCTCGTCGATGCGTTGCTGGACCAGCGACGCGAGCTTGTCCGTCTCCTGCTGCGCCTGCCGTACGATCGACCGGGAACTCGCCTCGCGCTGCACGGCGACGAGTTCGGTCGCGCCGACCCCGATGGCGCGTGCTTCGGCCTGCCAGCGTTCGGTCTCGGCGCGCTGGCCCTGCGCGACCGCCTCGCGCAGCTTTTTCAGGTACGCCTGCTGCAGCTCCGTGGTGGCGCGCTCCGCGAGCTGCTGCGGATCGCCGGGCACGCGCCGCAGCTGGGCCAGGTGGTGCTTCGCGCTGTCGGCCGCCGGCTCGAGCAGCTTGCCCGCCCGAATGCGCGCCGATACCAGTCGTGCCAGCTGCTCGGCCCGGGCGGCCTCGCTCACGGCGAGGGCAGCCGCAGCCTGGGCAGCGGTGACCTTGCGGTCGAGTTCGGCCAGTGCGGGATCATCCGGCTGGATCGCGCGCAGCTGCGTGAGTGTGACCGCCGCCTCGTCGATGCGCTGCTCCGCGAGCGAGGACTGTGCCCGCTCGTGCAGCACGGCGGCAATGCGCTGCAAGCCCTCGCGAGCCTCGCCATTGCCGGGCTCCTGTGCCAGCACCGAACTGTAGTAATCAAGCGCGCTGTCGCCCGCTGGGTCCGTGTAGCGACGCTCACGCATCGCAGCGCGGGCGCGCTCGAGCGATTCGTCGACCGTGCCCGCCGGCACCGCCACGATGACGGGCGCGGTGGACGCCACGGTTTGCGGTGCGGCTTGCGGCGCGACCTCGACATCTCGCTCGCGCAGCGTGAACCACGCGACGGCCGCGGCCAGCAGCGCGATTCCCACCACCCCGGGGACGACGAGCTTCGACACGCGGCCGCCGGAGCGGCCTCCGGCAACGACGGCCGCGAATTCCGTCGCACCGTCGGTTGCCGGAACGGGCATCTCCGGCTGGACGGCAGGTCGCGCCAGCATCCGGTCGACGGCCGGGGCCGGCGTGGCGGGGGCATCTGCGACGGGTGCCGACAGCAAGGTGTGCCGTGCCAGCGACTCCTCGCGGGCACCCTCGATCACGGCCATGGCCTGGGCCTGTTCGATCGGGATCGGCAGCACGGCAAAGGCCGCGGAGCCACGGATGGAGCGGGCGACGTCGGCGCAGTGATCGGCGGGCGCGAACACGACCACCACGCAGGCGATGTCGGGAGACTGCAGTCCTTCGATCGCGGCGGAGGGTTCGGCGAGGTCGCGTGTGTCGAGCAGCACCACGCTGGCTTGCGCGGCACGCAGGAATTCCCGGGCTGCGGCCGTCGTCTCGGCGTGCCGGACGGTGGACTCGCCGTCGAGCGCCGGGCCCATCTGCTCGAGCAATGCATCGTCGCTCGTGACGACGACGAATTCCGCGCGCGGTACGCGCGATCCGTCCGGCCTGGCAGCCGGCGCGAGGCCCGGTCGTTGGTGGACGTGCGCAGTCATCTCGGCCAAACACTCCTCCTGCCGGGAAGCCGGTGGGCTCCCATCGTGACGGCCTTTTTGGGTTTGGGCAGAGTGTAGGTCAGCGAAATTCCGCGACCTTGCGTCGTGTCACAGAAATCGCGCGCGCTGCCCGGACCGCCTTATGTCACCAGCGACTTGAACTGCGTCACAGTTCCACTAGTCTCGGGAAGTCCGGGTCACGCGGCGGCGGCCCCGAGGGGCCGGTTCCGCGGGATGGGAGCGGGATGCGGCAAATGACGATACGAAGGCTGGTCGTGCTCGGCGCGATCGTCGGCGGCACGGGCCTCGCGACGAGTGCCGAAGCTGCGAAACGCCCGACCAGGCCACCCACGGCGCTCGGTTCGTTCACCGACGGCCTGCAGTCCTTCGACGCCTCGCGCTGGGCGAAGGCCGATGGCTGGAAGAACGGCTCGCCGTTCGACAACGCCTGGCTGGCCGATCACGTGTCGAACCACGACGGCTGGCTCGATCTCAGGCTCGACGCCGTCGCGAGCCTCGGCGAGCCGTATTCCTCCGGCGAAGTGCGCAGCACGGGCTTCTACGGCTACGGCTGCTACGAGGCCAGCTTCTGGCCGATCGCCGCCCCGGGCGTGGTCACCTCGTTCTTCACCTTCGCCGGGCCGTACGACAACGGCGGCAACGGCAAGCACAACGAGATCGACATCGAGTTCCTGGGCTACGACACGTCCCGCGTGCAGCTCAACTTCTGGACCAACGACGACAGCTACGCGTCGCGCAGCGAGGTACTCGTCGACCTGGGATTCGATGCGGCGAATGCGTTCCACGCGTACGGCTTCAAGTGGACTTCGACCAGCATCGCCTGGTACGTGGACGGCGCGCTGGTGCACGAGGCCCTGGACCGGCCGGACAACCCGGTGCCGAAGGCGGGCGAGTCGCTGCACAAGATCATGGTCAATGCGTGGCCGGTGGACGAGACGGCTGCGCTGTGGGCCGGCGAGTTCGAGGACCCGGGGCAGCCGCTGCACGCGCTCTACGACTGGATCCGCTATACCGCCGGCGCGGATTGCGTGATCACGGGCGTGGCAGAGCCGCCGCCGCCCCCGCCGAGCGGGGATGCGACGTCCATGCACGTGCTGGAGATCGCAATGAGTCTCGATCCGCGGGGCACGCAGGCGATCGCACGCGTCAGTGTCGTCGACGGCCTGGGTCGACCGGTCGCGGGCGCCGCCGTGACCGGTGCGTGGTCGGGGGTCATCACCGGTGGGGATACGGCCCGGACGACGGACTCCGCCGGCGTTGCCACTTTCTACTCGAGCCGCTCCCGGACGCCGGGCAACGTCGGCTTCTGTGTGTCGGGGATCACTCGGACCGGACTCGCCTATGATGGCGGAGCGAACCTCGAGACCTGCGAGTCCATCACCAAGTAGCCTGCGGAAATGATCATCGACGCCTGGGCCCAGCACCCGACTCCCCGCCATCTCGCCCATCCCATGTTCGATTCGCTGCGACGCTGGACGCGCAGCGATCCGTCCGCGCTGGCGGCGTCGCAGGACCCCTGGCCGGTATCCGCCACTCTCGCAGCCATGGACGCAGCGGGCGTTGCTCGGAGCCTGATCTGCGCCTGGGTGGGACCGCAAGGCCCGCTCATCTCGAACGATGAAGTGGCGGGCTTCGTGCGCGAGGCCCCCGACCGGCTGGTCGGCGTGGGCTCGGTGGATCTGGGCAAGCCACGCGCGGCGGTGCGCGAGATCCGGCGCTGCGTGCGGGAACTCGGTTTCAAGGCGATCCGGGTGCTGCCCTGGCTGTGGGAAATGCCGCCCACCCACGCGCGGTTCTACCCGGTCTACAGCGAGTGCTGTGAACTCGGCGTGCCGTTCTGCACGCAGGTCGGGCACACCGGTCCGTTGATGCCCTCGGAGGTCGGCCGGCCGATCCCCTACATCGACCAGGTCGCCATCGATTTCCCGGAGCTCGTGATCGTCTGCGGCCACCTCGGGTACCCGTGGACCGAGGAGATGATCGCGGTGGCGACCAAGCACCCGAACGTCTACATCGACACCTCTGCCTACACGGTGCGGCGCTATCCGCCGAACCTCGTCGCGTACCTGAAGGCGCACGGCCACGGCAAGGTCATGTTCGGCTCCAACTGGCCGATGATCGCGCCCGCGAAGGCCCTCGAGGGCCTCGATGAACTCGGACTCGCGGAGTCGGTGCGGGCAGCGTTCCTGGCCGGGAACGCCGCCCGCGTGTTCGGCCTTACCTGATCTGCCCGCGGATCTCGCCGAGGCGGTAGTCGCCGGGCCCGGAGTCCGGCGGGTCCTCGCCGTCGTTGGTGTGGACGTTCACGTAGGCGTTGCCGTCGCGCATCTCGAGGACCAGGTCCTCGATCGTGGCGCCGGCGAACGGGCCGATCAGGTCGGCCGCGTCGAGCGTGCCCTGTACGAGCACGCCGCTGAATTCGCCGCGTTTCGGCGCCGCGCCGTTGGTCGGGAACAGCTTGGCGACCACCGGTCCGTTGGCCACCTCGCTGCCGAGGTGCAGGTCCGCCGCCGCGGGGTTCCTGATGTCGTTCACCGTCAGCTTGTAGCTGATGCGCTTGCCGTCCGGGCTCACGACCAGCTCGAGGTCGCCCTTCGCCCGGGTGTCGATCGGCTCGGGCAGGTGTGCGGCGCCGGTCAGCTTCGCGCTGAACTTCGCGTCCTCTGCACCGGCGGGGATGGCCGCCAGCAACAGCGCGGCGGCCGTGAGCGAAATCCAGATACGCCTGTTGGTCGACATGTTCGCGTCCTTGTTCATTGCAGCCGGAAGCTGCCCCCGAAATAGGCTCCGGGCCGGCAAACGGGAATACGTAGTTTCGGAAGACCGGGAGCGCCGATGCCTCTCAGCCGGCGAGCAGGGACGCGGTGCCCGCAATCAGGATGGCCAGCGCGGAGACCAGGATGGGCTTGCGCAGTTGCGGGCTGCCGAGCACGGCTACCATCACGGCCTTGACCACCGTGTTGGTCAGGGTCGCGAGCGTGATCGCGTGCACCGCGAGCGTCAGCGCACCGCCGCGCGCGAACTGCGCCATCGAAAGCGTGATCGCGTCCACGTCAGTGGTGCCGGCGAGCGCCGCGACGACATACACCCCTTCGTCGGCCGCGCAGGTCTGCACCAGCTTCACGATCAGCAACACGAGCGCGAAGAAGGCGGCGAACTTCGCCGCGGCGGTGAGGCTGAACGGATTGCGCAGCGGCACGCTCTCGACCTGCTCGGACTTCCCGGCACGGCCTCTCAGGTACAGCGCACAGCCCGCGGACACGATCGCCATGACGCCGAACGGCACGACGAGCTCGGGCAGCAGCGTGCGGTTGACGACCAGCACCTCGACGACCACGCGCACGAACATCACCGTCCAGGCGAGCAGGATGCCGCTCGCCAGCGCCGGGGCGGCGCGCGCATACGCGGCGTCGCGGCTCTGGCGGGCGAACGCGAGCGTCACGGCGGTGGACGAGACGAGGCCGCCGGTGAGTCCCGTGAGCGGGATGCCGCGATGCGCGCCGAGCAATCGCGTCGCGACGTAGCCCACCAGCGACAGCGACGAGATCAGCAGCACCAGCACCCACAGGGAACGCGGGTTCAACGCGCCCCAGGGGTCGATCGCCTGCGCGGGCAGCAGCGGCAGCACGATGAAGGTCGCGATCAGCAGCCGCAGTCCGGCGTACACGTCGTCGCGGTCGAGCCGGTTGACGATGCCGTGCAGCGGTTGCTTGTAGGCGAGCACGGCGGCGACCATCACGCCGAGGCCCACCGCGAGTTCGCGGTAGCCGAGCGTCGTCATCGCGCCGAGCAGGCACGCGGCGACCGCGGCCAGCTCGGTGGTGAGGCCTAGCGCATCCGGCTGGGCGCGCGCCGAGATGACGTAGCCGGCCAGGACCG
This sequence comes from uncultured Gammaproteobacteria bacterium, assembly GCA_963706535.1. Taxonomy (GTDB): domain Bacteria; phylum Pseudomonadota; class Gammaproteobacteria; order Steroidobacterales; family Steroidobacteraceae; genus RPQJ01. The sequence goes on along the minus strand of CAVPMU010000003.1, from coordinate 172,538 downwards.
GCGCCAGCGAGGCGAGCAGCGCCGCCGCGAGGATCCACGGCGAGTCGAGCACCAGCGTCAGCCAGCCGCCGAGCGCGCCGATCAGGGCGAACAGGATGAAGGTGCGCAACCCGCCGATGGTCTGCTCGTCGTGCTCGCGCTTGTGGCGCTCGCGCTCGATGCCGAGCATCGCGCCGATCAGCAGCGCCGTGGCGAAGTTCCAGACGACCGTCAGGTCCACGTCGGGGTGCATGGTGCGGTCCGCGCTCAGCGGTCGGACGGCCCCGCGTACTGGTCGATCACGCGCTCGAGTTCACGCTGGCAGACGCGGCAGAACGGCACTTCGTCGCGGGTGAACATCACGCAGTCGAGTTGCGGGCGGTAGTACGCGCGCGCGTCGTAGTTGGCGCCCTGGAAGACGCCGACGCGCCCCGCGTGCGGGCCTGTGCCGAGCAGCCGGGTGGTGTAGGCCTGCTCCTCGCGGAACAGCGCATCCATGTCGCTCTCGGGACGCTGGTCCGCGCGGATCTGCTTGCGGCGCGCCTGGAAGTCCCGCTGGCGCTCCTCGAACTCGGCCTTGGGCCAGGGCGTCGGCACGGGCGTGTCGCTTGCGAGCAGGTCGCGCCACTTCAGATGGTCGGGGTCGAGCAGGGCAGTGACGTTGGCTTCCCAGGGCTCGACGATCCGCTCCGCAGGCTGGTAGGCCACGGGCGAGGTGTAGTACTCGTCGGCGAGCGCAGCGAAGTGGTGGCCGAACTCGTGCACGAACAGGTAGTCGGCCCAGGCGCTGCCCACCGCCACGGTCGAGAATGCGCCGTAGATGCCGCCACCGCCGTAGGTGTCGCCATTGACGAGGATGGCGAGGAACTCGTAGGGCGCCCAGGCCGCCGCGTCGCGCAGCGCGCGATTGTCGAACGTGAGCACGTAGCGTTCGGAGCCAAAGGCGTCGTAGGCCGTGCCCACCGGCGTGCGCCGATGCTTGCCGGTGGAGGGACGTGCGACACCGGACTCGGCCGCGGGCGGGCACAGGCCCCAGACGTTGAAGTCCTTGCGCCGCGCCGCGAACGGCTCGTGCCGGAAGAGCGCGCTCGCCATGCGCCGCGCGTCGGGCAGGAACCTGGCGGCGCATTCGGCAGCGGTGTAGCCGTCGCCGATGAGCAGCACGTCGACCTTCTGCGTCGGGTCACCATGGCGCTCGACCTCGAGCAAGTCCTGCCCAGGAGGCGCGGCGCGATCCACGAACATGTCGGCCGGGTCGATCGTGACCTGCCACACCGTCGCGAACGCCTGGTCCGCATTGCGGCGCTGCACCGTCACCTGCACGGGCGCCGCGGGGACCGGGAAGCGCAGCGACTCGTGGAACGTGCGATGCGACTCACCCGCCTCCGGGGTCGTGACCCACTCGGCGAAGATCGAGGCGAAGCCGCGCGAGTAGAGGAGTTCGCCCGAGGAAGCCCTCACCTCGAAACGATAAGTGCCGGAGTTCCCGTCGTCGATGGCGCCGCCCGGAAGTCCCGGCCACGGCAGGGGCTCGACCACCACGCGGTCGATGGCAAAGATCTCCACACCCTTGCCGCCGGTGTGGAAATAGTCGACGCGCAGCGTACCCGCGGCGTCCGCCTGCGACGGACTGAAGGCCATCGTGAGCAGCGCGACCGCGGCAATCTGCCAGCACGAGGCGAGCCGCATGTCAGCGGCCTCGCCTGGATGGTGCGGCAGGGCGCCTTGCGGCAACGGCGGCGCCACCGGTCTTGCGCGCCGCCGGCCGTGGCGCGGCCTTGCGGCCGCGCCGCTTTATGTTCATGCGCGCGAGTGCACGCTGCTCGCGCTCCTGGATCAGGGTCTCGACCTGGCGCAATTGCGTCACGAACAGCTGCGCCGCCCGCGACAGCGAGCGCTTGCGCGGGTAGAAGAGCCCGTAGCTCATGTGCATCCAGGGTGCGTCGTAGGGGATGAGCGAAACGCGGCGGCCGCGCAGGTCCGCATCGATGGCGGTGATCGGCGCGAGCGCGATCGCGTTGCCGGCCAGCACGGCAGCCCTGGCGACCGAGAAGCTGTCGAGCATCAGGGTCGGCGAGAGGTCGCCGGTGTCGCGGTCGACCTTGGCGAGCGGCATCGACTTGGCGATGTGGACGGCGATGCGTTGCGGGACGCGCGGCGAGACCAGGGGCGTCTCGAGGATCTGCTCGAGCGGCAGGTCCCGGGTGCCGACGAGCGGGTGGCCGTGCCGCGCGAAGAAGAACAGCCGGTGCTCGGCCACGGGCTCGATGGCGAGTCGCGCCGTGTGGCGCTCGGCGCTGGTCGTGTCGGCGATGGCGAACTCGAGCTTGCCGGCGAGCACGGCGCGGGTGAGGTCGTCGAAGTCGCCGATGACCGCGTGGACCTTGAGTCGCGAGTTGGCGGTCGCCATGCGACCGAGCGTCATGCCGAGGGGCAGCTCCGCCGCGAACATGTCCGCGCCGAAGTTGATCTCGGGCGCCTGCAGGCCGGCGAGTTCCTCCAGGTCGCGCGTGAAGTCACGGGCCTGGGAGAAGATGCGGCTCGCATGGTCGATGACCAGCCGACCCGCCTCGCCGGGCTTCAAGGCGCGGGCCGCCGTGTCCACCAGCTTGGTGCCGATCGCCGATTCGAGCGTCGCGACCCGCTTGACGAGCGCATCGGGCGTGAGGCCCAGGGCCTTGGCTGCGCGGGTGAGGTCACGGGCGGGGAGGAGCCCGACGAGGTCGAGCAGGCTGGGTGTCTTCGCCATGCCAGGGAACGCTAGCAGATGGCGCGTCCGATGGCACGTCCCGTCGCGGCGACGGCGACGCTTGCGGACATCTCGTATCATGGGCGGCATGACTTCCAAGCTCCTTTCCCGCCGCGACCTCGAGTTCCTGCTGTACGAGTGGCTCGATGCCGGTGCGCTCTGCGTCCGGCCGCGCTTCGCCGACCACTCGCGCGAAACCTTCGATTCCGCGCTCGACACCGCCGAACGCATCGCCACCGAGGTCTTCCTGCCGCATCGACGCAAAGGCGACGTGGAGGAACCCGAGTTCGACGGCGAGCGGGTGCGCCTCATCCCGGAGACGAAGCAGGCGTTCGAGGCTTTCGCCGCGGCGGGGCTGCTGGCGGCGGCGCAGGATTACGACTTCGGCGGCATGCAGCTGCCCGCGCTGGTGGACAAGGCCTGCTTCGCGTACTTCCTCGCGGCGAACGTGGGCAGCTCGGGCTATCCGCTGCTCACCGCCGCCAACGCCAACCTGCTGCTCGCGCACGGCTCGCCCGCGCAGATCGATGCGTTCGTGCGCCCGCAGCTCGCCGGGCGGTTCACGGGCACGATGTGCCTGTCGGAGACGCAGGCAGGCTCGTCACTGGCCGACGTCGCGACCCGCGCCGAGCCGGACGGTGATTCGCCACTCGGGCGTCGTTACCGCCTGTTCGGCAACAAGATGTGGATCTCGGCGGGCGAGCACGAGATCGCCGAGAACATCGTCCACCTGGTGCTCGCCCGGGTCCCCGGCGGGCCACCCGGGGTGAAGGGCATCTCGCTGTTCATCGTCCCGCGCAGCCTGCTCGGACCCGATGGCGCGGTCGGCGAGCGCAACGACGTGGCGCTGGCGGGCCTCAACCACAAGATGGGACACCGGGGCACCGTCAACACGCTGCTCAACTTCGGCGAGGGCCGCTTCCGGCCCGAGGGCCACGCCGGGGCCATCGGCTACCTGGTGGGCGAGGAACGCCAGGGCCTCGCCTGCATGTTCCACATGATGAACGAGGCCCGCATCGGCGTCGGGCTCGGCGCGGTGGCGCTCGGCTACGCCGGCTACCTCGAGTCGCTCGATTACGCGCGCAATCGCCCGCAGGGCCGGCCGCTGGGCGCAAAGGACCCCGCATCGCCGCAGGTCCACATCGTCGGGCACGCGGACGTCAGGCGCATGCTGCTGGCGCAGAAGGCCTACGTGGAAGGCGGGCTCGCGCTCAACCTCTACTGCGCGCGCCTGGTCGACGACGAGCACACCGCGGAGTCGTTGGCGGCGCGGGCGGACGCGAAGCTGCTGCTCGAGATCCTCACGCCGATCGCGAAGTCCTGGCCATCGCAGTGGTGCCTCGCCGCGAACGATCTCGCGATCCAGGTGCTCGGCGGCTATGGCTATACGCGCGACTACCCGGTGGAGCAGCTCTACCGGGACAATCGCCTGAACCCCATCCACGAGGGCACGCACGGCATCCAGGCGCTCGACCTGCTCGGGCGCAAGGTCACGATCGAGCGCGGACGTGCGCTCGAACTGCTGGGCGCGCGCATTGCAGGCGCCATCGCGCATGCACGCGGGACGGGTGACGATGCGCTCGCGGGTTACGGCGCGGCCCTGCAGCAGGCCGTCGCGCGCGTGGTCGCCACGACCCGCGCACTGCATGCGGCCGGCGATCCTGAGCGCACGCTCGCGAACGCGACGGTCTACCTCGAGGCGTTCGGCCACGTCGTGCTCGCCTGGATCTGGCTGGAGCAGGCCTGTGCCGCCCACCGCAAGGCGGGCGCGTTCTACGACGGCAAGCGACAGGCGTGCCGCTACTTCTACCGTTGGGAGCTGCCGCGCATCGCGCCGCAGCTCGAGCTGCTCGCGAGCCTCGACGACACGGCCCTGGCGATGCGCGACGAGTGGTTCTGAGGCGCAGGTAACCCCCCATGACGCGATCGATCTTCATCACCGGCGCCTCGGCCGGCATCGGCGAAGCCCTTGCGCTCGATTTCGCGCGCCGCGGCTACGACCTCGCCATCGGCGCGCGTCGCCTGGCGTGGCTCGAGGCCCTGGCCGGGCGGCTGCGGGAGCTCGGGGCGGGCAGGGTCCTGCCGCTCGCGCTCGAACGTCACGGACCACGACAGCATCAAGGTCGCGCTGGAGCGTGCGGCCGCTGAATTCGGCCGACTCGACGTGCTGGTCGTCAACGCGGGCGTCGGCTACACGCTGCCCATCGGCAAGGGCAAGCTCGACCTCGCCCGGCAGGTGGTCGACACCGACCTGACGGGCGCCATCGCCACCATCGAATACGGTCTTCCGGTATTGCGGGCGCAGGGCGGCGGGCAGATCGTCGTCATCACGTCGGTCGCGGGCAGCCGCGGCCAGCCGTTCCTGGGCGCGTACTCCGCAGCGAAGGCCGGGCTGCACGCCTACATGCAGGCATTGCGGGCCGAGATGTGGCACGAGCCCATCGTGGTGACCGAGCTCGCGCCGGGTTACATCCGCACCGACATGAACCGCGACGTGAAGCGGCTGCCGTTCGCGATCCCGGTGGAGCGGGGCGCCGCGACCATGGCCATGCTGATCGAGCGCGAGGTCGGTCACCGCTACGTGCCGACCTGGCCGTGGGCCTTCGTCGCGCCCCTGCTCAGGTTCGTGCCGACGCGCTGGCTGGCGCCGCCGCCCAGGAAGAAATGAGGAGCTCCGCAACCGCATGACGGCCAAGCACGACAACACGCGCCCGGTGGCGCCGCGGCACGCGATCGATGTCGCGCGCCTGTCCGAATGGCTCGGCACGCACGTGGCGCCGCTCGCGGGACCGCTCGAGGTCGCGCAGTTCAAGGGTGGCCAGTCGAATCCCACCTACCTGCTCACGGCGGGCAGCCAGAGCTACGTCCTGCGTCGCAAGCCGCCGGGCAGGCTGCTGCCCTCCGCGCATGCGGTGGATCGCGAATTCCGCGTGATCGAGGCACTCGCCGGCACCGACGTGCCGGTTGCCCGGGCGTACGCGCTGTGCGAGGACGACTCGGTCATCGGCACCACCTTCTACGTGATGCAGTACGTCGAGGGGCGCGTGTTCTGGGACCCACGGCTGCCCGACCAGACGCCGGCCGAGCGCACTGCGATCCACGACGAGATCAACCGAGTGATCGCCGCCCTGCACGAGGTGGCTTACGCGGCCGTCGGGCTCGGCGACTTCGGCCGCAGCGGGGAGTACATCGCCCGGCAGGTGGCACGCTGGACGAAGCAGTACCAGGGATCGGAGACCGAGAAGATCGCGGCGATGGACAACCTGATCGCCTGGCTGCCCGCCAACATCCCCGCGGGCGAGGAGACCAGCATCGTCCACGGCGACTACCGCATCGACAACGTGATCTTCCATCCGTCGGAGCCGCGCATCCTCGCGGTGCTCGACTGGGAGCTCTCGACGCTCGGGCACCCGCTCGCGGATTTCGCCTACCATTGCATGGCCTGGCGCATTCCGCCCGGCGTGTTCCGCGGCCTCGGCGCCATCGATTTCGCGGCGCTCGGCATCCCGACCGAGCGTGAGTACGTGGCGGCCTACTGCCGCCGCACCGGTCGCGAGGGCATCCCGCCGCGCGACTGGGAGTACTACATGGCCTACAACATGTTCCGCATCGCCGCGATCCTGCAGGGCGTCATGGCCCGTGCGCTGCAGGGCAACGCCTCGAGCGCCGAGGCGCTCGAGACGGGTCGCGCGGCGCGGCCGATCTCGGAACTCGCCTGGACACAGGTCGAGCGTCTCAAGCTTTCGTAGGGGAAACGACGATGGAATTCGGCTTTTCGAGCAAGATGCAGGACCTGCAGCGGCGTGTGTCCGCCTTCATGGACGAGCACGTCTACCCGAACGAGGCGCGCTTCCACGCCGAGATCGCGGAGAACCGCCGCCAGGGCAACGCGTGGCGACCCACGCGCGTGATCGAGGAGCTGAAGCAGAAGGCGCAGGCGCTCGGCCTGTGGAACCTGTGGCTGCCGGAATCCGAGCACGGCGCCGGTCTCACCAACCTCGAGTACGCGCCACTCTGCGAGATCATGGGCCGCTCGCCGCTCGCGCCGGAGGCGTTCAACTGCTCGGCACCCGACACCGGCAACATGGAAGTGCTGGTGCGCTACGGCGACGAGGAGCAGAAGCGGCAGTGGCTCGAGCCCCTGCTCGAGGGCACGATCCGCTCTGGCTTCGCGATGACGGAGCCGGCCGTCGCATCCTCGGATGCGACCAACATCGCCGCCAGCATCGTGCGCGACGGCGACCATTACGTGGTGAACGGCCGCAAGTGGTGGACCTCCGGCGCCGGCGACCCGCGCTGCGCGATCCTCATCTTCATGGGCAAGACCGATCCCGAGAACGCGAACCGGCACCGCCAGCAGTCGATGATCCTGGTGCCGATGGCGACTCCCGGGGTTCGCGTGGTGCGCAACGTGCCGGTGTTCGGCTACGACGATGCGCCGCACGGCCATTCCGAGGTCGATTTCGAGAACGTGCGCGTGCCGGTGGCGAACCTGCTGCTCGGCGAAGGGCGCGGATTCGAGATCGCGCAGGGCCGGCTCGGCCCCGGACGCATCCACCATTGCATGCGCACCATCGGCGTGGCGGAACGCGCGCTCGAGGCGATGTGCAAGCGGTCCCTCGGTCGCATCGCCTTCGGCCGTCCGCTGGCGGAGCAGGGCGTCTGGCGCGAGCGCATCGCCGAGGCGCGCATGAAGATCGACCAGGCGCGCCTGCTGGTGCTGAACGCGGCCTGGATGATGGACACGGCGGGCAACAAGGCCGCGCAGAAGCAGATCGCGATGATCAAGGTCGTCGCGCCCAACGTCGCCTGCGAAGTGCTCGACATGGCGATCCAGCTGTTCGGCGGGGCGGGCGTGTCCGACGACTTCGGGCTCGGCTGGATGTACGCGACGACGCGCACGCTGCGCATCGCGGACGGCCCGGACGAGGTGCACCGCAACCACATCGCGAAACTCGAACTCGCGCGTCACCTCGGCCGCTGAACCGGCATGGAGATCCGGGGCAAGGTGGCGCTGGTCACCGGCGCGGGCCGCGGCATCGGGCGCGCGTTGTGCCGCGAATTCTCGCGGCGGGGCGCCGCGGGCATTGCCGTCGTCGACCTCGACGGCGCGCTCGCGCAGGCCACCGCCGCCGAGCTCGGCGCGCTCGGCCTGCAGTGCGACGTTGCCGATCCCGATGCCGTGCGTCGCGCCGTGGCCGCCACGGAGGAGCGCTTCGGCAGGCTCGATGTCGTCGTATCCAACGCCGGGTTCGGCGCACGGGAGCTCGATCTCGACGATGCGCTCTCCGCGCCGGACGCGACCTGGCAGCGCATGTGGGACGTGCACGTCATGGCCCACGTGTACGCCTGCCGGGCCGCCCTGCCCGGAATGCTCGCCCGTGGCTCGGGATGCCTGGTGAACGTCGCATCGGCGGCGGGATTGCTGAGCCAGACGGGCGACACGCCCTACAGCGCGACCAAGCACGCCGCAGTCGGGCTCGCCGAGTCGCTCTCGATCACCTATGCGGATCGCGGGATCCAGGTCTCGGTCGTGTGTCCCCAGTACGTCGCCACCGCGATCATCGGCGTGGACGAGGGCACGGCCGCAGGGGCGCTCCCCGGCGTGCTCACGGTCGAGCAGGCGGCCGGTGCGATCGCCGACGGCGTCGAGGCGGGCCGGTTCCTGGTGCTCACGCATCCCGAGGTGCTCGGATTCTTCCAGCGCAAGGCGTCGGACTACGAGCGCTGGCTCGGCGGCATGCGCCGGCTGCGCGACGGGCTGCGGATCGGCGGGGTGCTGAAGATAAAGCCCTGATTCGCAAGGACTCGGCGATCCCGCCCGGCTGCGCGGGTATGCGATAACCGCAAAGGTGACGCTGGCGCGGACGATGCTAGACTCCGACGCACTGCAGCACGCAGCCATTCGAGAGCACGACATGCGGCAACTGCGCGGCGAAGACGCCCGGTTCGTCTATGCGGAGACGGGCCACGCCAATTCGAACATCACTCTCGTCCACATCTACGATCCGTCCACGTCCGCCGGCGGGCGCGTCCGCTTCAAGGGATTCCTGAAGCATATCGAGAGCCGGCTGCACCTCTCGCCGATCTTCCGGCAGAAGCTGCTGCGCGTACCGCTGGAGCTCGATTTCCCGTACTGGATCGAGGACGAACGCTTCGACCTCGAGTACCACGTACGCCACGTCGCCCTGCCGAAACCCGGCGACTGGCGGCAGTTCTGCATCCAGGCGTCGCGCATCCACGCCCGCCCGCTCGACATGACCCGTCCGCTGTGGGAGATCTACCTCGTCGAGGGTCTCGATTCGTTCCTCGACCTGCCGGCCGACAGCTTCGCGGTGCTGACCAAGATCCACCACGCGGCGATCGACGAGAAGGGCGGCGCCGAGATCACGAGCCTGCTGCACGACACCACGGCGAAGCCCCCGCACCCGGAGCCGCCGGAGCCGTGGTTTCCCGAGTCTCCGCCGGGCGCGATGTCGCTGCTCGCACGCGCCGCCCTGCACAACATCGTCCAGCCGTTGATGCTCGCGGCGCCGCTCACCCGCGCCGTGCGCGACCTGACACCCGCCGTGATCGGCTCGCTGCGCGAGCTGTGGTTCCACCCGGAGCGCCTGCCGATCACGCGCTTCAATGCCGAGGTCTCGCCGCACCGGGTGTTCGAGACGCGACGCTTCACGATCGAGGAATTCAAGCGCGTGCGCGAGCTGGTGCCGGGCTCGACCATCAACGACGCCGTGCTGGCGGTCTGCGGCGGCGGACTGCGCCGCTACCTGTCGACGCACGGCGAGCTGCCCGGCCCGAGCATGGTCTCGATCGCGCCGCTCGCCATACGCAACGTCGATCCGGGCGCGAACGTGCCGCGCGGACTGAGCATGATGCGCGTGCCGCTCGGTACCGACATCGAGGACCCGGTACAGCGCCTGGAGTCCGTCCACGAGCACACGTCCTCCGCAGTGGACATCCGCGAGGCCGTGGGCGCCAAGGAACTCACGGACATCACCAAGCACGCGCCCGCCGCCACGCTGGCACTGTCGGCGCGGCTGCTCGCCGACACCACGATCGGCGTCGGCCAGCACGCGCCGGTGGCGAGTTGCACGGTCACCAACGTGCCCGGGCCCGCGGTGCCGTTGTATTTCAATGGCTCGCGCATGACTTACTTCTCCGCGATCATGCCGATCTCGGACGGCATGGGGCTGGTGTTTGCGGTGACGAGCTACGACGGCCGCCTGCTCATCTCGATGACGTCCTGCCGCGAGCAGATGCCGGACCCGGAATTCTTCGCGCTCTGCGTGCGCGAGTCGTTCCAGGAGTACCTCGAGGCCGCGAGCCGACCGAAGCCGCGGCGCAAGCCGGTCGCGAAGAAAAAGGGGAAGGCGACGGCCAAGTCCAAGCGACGCGGCGGCCGCAAGCGCGCGGCTGCCTGAGGCCCGGGCCGCGCCGGACGGTTCAGGCCGTCTGCATCAGGCCCGCGGCGCGCTCGTAGAGCGAGCCCAGGAACCCACCCGGCCGGAAGTGCTTCCAGCGGCCCTCGGGCTGCGCGAGGCGGTCGGCAAGTATCCACATCACAGCGGGATTGAAGCCGAGCCCGCAGTGGCTGCCCGGCACCCAGATGTTCTCGTGATGGCCATTGGCCGTATCGAGCCGCGCCGCCTCGGGCGGGACGATGCCGTCGGTCTCGGAGTAGATGCAGGACGAGGGCACCGGCGGCGGCGCCATCAGCACCTTGGCGCGGACGTTCGCGAGGTGCGCCACAGGTCCCATCGGGTGGGCGAGGTAGCGGTAGAGCGCCTGCACCAGCAGCGGCACCTTGTAGCTGTCCACCGAGAAGCGCATCGGGCTGCCGAGCGAGATCACCGTGCGCACGCATTCCGGCGCGCTGTGCGCCGCGTAGTAGGCATACACGCCGCCGAGGCTCCACCCGACCAGGCTAACCTTCTGCTCGTGCTTGTGGTGCAGGTGGCGGAGCTTCTGCTCGAGCGCCTGGCTGAACTTGAGCTTGAAGCCGGTGTTCTGCCCGAAGCCCCAGGTCGCGACGTTGTAGCCGCGCGAGCGCAGGAACAGCCTGAGGCCGATCAGCGTGGCGTCGGATGCCGTGAACCCGGGCACCAGCAGCACCGGGTGGCCGTCGCCACGCGGGGTGGTCTGCAGGGCCGGGAGGAAGAGGGGCAGGGCGCCGATTTCGAGCAGGGCCCTGCCTTCGAGCAGGGAGTACAGGGCGCGCGGCGCCCTGGAGGCAGGTGAGCGACTGGCCATTTCCTGGTGCGTGCTCCGCGGTCGTGCCGCAGTTCTATTAGATTCATCTTAACTCTACCCGGCGGCGACCGGTAGCCGCCTAAAGTAGGCTTGCGGGACGTGGTGCACAGAATGCCGGACTCATTGCGGCCAGCGGTCCGGGCGGGCAAGCTCCCCCTTTCATGCCGGCCACCCGGGCCCCGAGGTATCCACATGCGTTCATTGCGATTCCCTGCGTTGCTGGCGGCCGTGGCCGCCCTGTTCGTCTCCTCGGGAGCGCCGGCCGCCGAGCGGTCCGAGCTGCCGGACAAGTACAAGTGGGACCTGACGAGTCTGTACCAGGACGAGGCGGCATGGGTCGCAGCCAAGCAGGAGTTGACCGGGGAGATCGCGCGCCTCGGCCGCTGGCAGGGCAAGCTCGGCGAATCGGCCGGTACGCTGCTCGGCGCGATGGGCGACTGGGAGAACGCGAGCCGCAAGGCGGAGCGTTTCTATTCCTACGCCTTCCAGCTCTACGACCAGGACACTCGGGTCGGTCGCAGCCTGCAGATGCAGCAGGAGGCGAGCCAGGTCTACACCGAGTTGCAGACGGCGGCGGCGTTCATGCGCCCGGAGATCCTCGCCGTCGGCCGCGCAAGGATCGACGGCTTCCTCGCCGTCGAGCCGCGGCTGGCGCAGTACCGCATGTTCTTCGACGACATCCTGCGCGGCGCGCCGCACACGCTGTCGCCGGCGGAGGAAAAGATCGTCGCGCGCGCGGGCGCTCTCGCACAGACGGGCGGCACGGTGCACTCGGTCTTCACGAACGCCGAGCTGCCATTCCCCGAGATCACGCTCTCGACCGGCGAGAAAGTGCGCCTCGATGCGGCCGCCTACAGCAAGCATCGCGCATCGCCGGTGAAGGCGGACCGCGACGCGGTCTTCGCCGCGTTCTGGGGTCGCTACGGCGAGTTCGCCGGCACGCTCGCGACCACGCTCAATGCGCACGTGCAGTCGCACGTCTTCAATAAGGACGTGCGCAAGTTCGACAGCTCGCTCGAGGCGGCGCTGTTCGACTTCAACATTCCGAAGACGGTCTACACGCGGCTGGTCGACGACGTGCACGCGAACCTGCCGACGCTGCACCGCTACCTGAAGCTGCGGCAGAAGATCATGGGGCTGCCTGCGCTCGGCTACGAGGACCTCTACGCGCCGATCGTCGAGCGCGTGGACCTCGCGTACACGCCCGAGCAAGGCATGGCGCTCACGCTCGAGGCGTTTGCGCCGCTCGGGACGGACTACGTGGAGACGCTGCGCAAGGGCTACGCGTCGCGCTGGGTGGACTTCCTGCCCAGCACGGGCAAGAGCCCCGGAGCCTACAGCAACACCGTCTACGGCGTGCATCCCTACCAGCTGCTGAACTTCAACGGCGCCTGGGACAACGTCTCGACGCTGGCGCACGAGTCGGGCCACTCGATGCACTCCTACCTCGCGAGTGCCAACCAGCCCTACGCGACGGCGAACTACTCGACCTTCGTCGCCGAGGTGGCCTCGACGCTGAACGAGAACCTGCTGTTCCACCACGTGCTGGACCGGACGAAGGACGACCGTACGCGGCTGTTCCTGCTCTCGAGCTACCTCGACACCATGCGCACGACGCTGTTCCGCCAGACGCTGTTCGCGGAGTTCGAGCTGCGCATGCACGAGGCGGTGGAGCGTGGCGAGCCGCTCACGGGCGAGACGCTCTCGAAGCTCTACCTCGGGCTCGTGCGCAAGTACTACGGGCACGACGAGGGCGTGGTGAAGGTGGCCGACGCGTACGGCGCGGAGTGGGCCTACATCCCGCACTTCTACCGCAACTTCTACGTCTACCAGTACGCCACGAGCCTGATCGGCGGCATGTCGCTGGCCGAGGGCTTCATCGGCAAGGGCGCGGCGGGCCCGAAGCAGGCGGCGAAGAATCGCGACGCGTACCTGCGAATGCTGTCGGCGGGCTCGTCGAAGTACCCGATCGAGCTGCTCAAGGACGCGGGCGTGGACATGACGACCTCGCAGCCGTTCGAGGCGGCGATGCGCGAGATGAACCGCATCATGGACGAGATGGAGCGCATCCACGCGCGGCAGAAGGGGTGAGCCATGGCGGCGCGGCGGGGCACCAAGGCGGGCGGCATCTACGCCGGGCTCGAGCAGCTCGGCGCGACGACGGCCATTCCGGGTTCGCCGGCGCAGGCGATGGTCGAGCGGGTGCCGAACCCGCATCCACGCAAGCTCTATCTCGCGCGCTTCACGGCGCCCGAGTTCACCTCGCTGTGCCCGATCACCGGGCAGCCGGACTTCGCGCACCTCGTGATCGACTACGTGCCGGGCAAGTGGCTGGTGGAGAGCAAGTCGCTGAAGCTGTACCTCACGAGCTTCCGCAACCACGGCGCGTTCCACGAGGACTGCACGCTCGCGATCGCGGACCGGCTGGTGGGGTTCCTGGCGCCGCGCTGGCTGCGCATCGGAGGCTACTGGTACCCGCGTGGCGGCATGCCGATCGACGTCTTCTGGCAGACCGGCAAGCCTCCGGCCGGCTTGTGGATTCCCGAGCAGGGCGTCGCGCCCTACCGTGGGCGTGGCTGACGGCGTGATATAGTTTGAGGCTTCCATGGTGGCTCGCGTCGGATCCCTCGCGACGGCCAGCCGCGAACCCCGCCAGGCCCGGAAGGGAGCAACGGTAGCGGCCAGGACGGGTGCCGGGGGTATTCTGGCGCGGGCCGCCTCCTTCCAGCCCACCCGGGGAGTGCCGATCTCCGCATGAGCTATCTCGTCCTCGCCCGCAAGTGGCGGCCCCGCACGTTCGAGGAACTGGTGGGCCAGGACCACGTCCGCCGCGCGCTCGGCAACGCGCTCGATTCCGGCCGCATCCACCACGCGTTCCTGTTCACCGGCACGCGCGGCGTGGGCAAGACGACCATCGCGCGCATCTTCGCCAAGTCGCTCAACTGCGAGCAGGGCGTGACCTCGAAGCCCTGCGGCGAGTGCGGCGCGTGCCGCGACATCGATGCCGGCCGCTTCGTGGACCTGCTCGAGGTCGACGCGGCCTCGCGCACCAAGGTGGACGACACGCGGGAACTGCTCGACAACGTGCAGTACGCACCGGCGCGCGGCCGCTACAAGGTGTACCTGATCGACGAAGTGCACATGCTCTCGACGCACTCGTTCAATGCGTTGCTGAAGACGCTCGAGGAACCGCCGCCGCACGTCAAGTTCCTGCTCGCCACCACCGACCCGCAGAAACTGCCGGTCACGGTGCTGTCGCGCTGCCTGCAATTCCACCTGCGGCGCTTGCCGCTGCAGCAGATCCAGGAACGCCTCACGATGATCGCGACCGCCGAGAAGGTCGAGTTCGAGCCCGCCGCCCTGCGGGCCGTCGCGCGCGGCGCGGAGGGCAGCATGCGCGACGCGTTGTCGCTCCTCGACCAGGTGCTGGCCTTCGGCGGCGGCCGGGCGCTCGAGAGCGAGGTGCGGGCGCTGCTCGGCACGCTCGACCGGCGCCACGTGGAGGGGATCCTGCAGGCGCTCGCGGCCAGCGACGGCGCAGCGCTCATGTCCTGCGTCGCGCAGCTCGACGAGCGCGCGCCCGACTACGACCAGGCCCTCGGCGAACTCACCGCCGCGATACAACGCATGGCGTTGCTGCAGGCGCTGCCCGACCTGCGCGGCGAGGACGAGGAACAGGACGTGGTACTCGCAGGCCTCGCGGCGCAGTTCTCGCCCGAGGACCTGCAACTGCTCTACCAGATAGCGATCATGGCGCGCCGCGACCTCGACTTCGCGCCGGACGCGCGCGGCGGATTCGAGATGGCGCTGTTGCGCATGCTCGCGTTCCGGCCGGAGACCGCCGCGCAGACTGCGCCGGGCGGGCCCGCCCCGGTCCCGGTGAGAAAAGGCGGGGCGGCGGCCACGCCACGACCCGCGCAACCGGCGGCCGCGCCTGCGGCGACACCGGTTCAGGACGCCGGCACCGGAGACTGGGCCACGATCGTGGCCGCGCTGGGATTGCAGGGCCCCGCGGGACAGCTTGCGGCCCACTGCGTGCTGCTCGAGCGCGGCGACGGCGTGATCCGCCTGCAACTCGACCGTGCGGGCGAAGTCTTTCGCCGGCCGCAGCTCGAGCAGAAGCTCGGGCAGGCGCTGGCCCAGTACTTCGGACGCGAGCTGCGTCTGGAGATCAGCGTCGCGGAGCAGGTGGTGGTGACGCCGGCGCGCCAGCAGGCGCAGGCCGCGGACGAGCGCATGAAGGCGGCCGAGCAGGCGATCGAGGGCGACCCGGCGGTGCGCGCGATGCGCGAGGTGTTCGGCGCCACGGTGCAGCCCGGATCGGTCAAGCCCCTGAACTGACAAACCCCGAGGAGTCGACACGAGCATGAAAGGCGGCATCGGTAACTTGATGAAGCAGGCGCAGCAACTGCAGGCCAACATGCAGAAGGCGCAGGCCGAGATCGCGGCGATGGAGGTCACCGGCGAGTCGGGCGGCGGCATGGTCAAGGTGACCATCAACGGCCGTCACGAGGCGAAGCGCGTGCAGATCGACCCGTCCGTGCCGCTCGACGACCGCGAGATGATCGAGGACCTCGTGGCCGCCGCGTTCAACGACGCCGTGCACCGGCTCGAGGCGACGTTGCAGGAGAAGATGTCGGGCCTGATGGGCGGCATGAACCTGCCGGCCGGGCTCAAGCTGCCTTTCGGCTGACCGCGGCCCGGCGATGCTCTACCCGCCGTCGCTCGACCGCCTCATCGAGGCGCTGCGCTGCCTGCCGGGAGTGGGCCCGAAGTCGGCGCAGCGCATGGCGTTCCACCTGCTCGAGCGCGACCGCGACGGCGCACGGGAGATCGCCGCGGCGGTGGGTGGCGCGATCGAGAAGCTCGGCCACTGCAAGCGCTGCCGCATGTTCGCGGAAGGCGAATCCTGCCCGGTGTGCTCGAACGCGAGTCGGGACCGCAGCCTGCTGTGCGTGGTCGAGTCGCCCGCGGACGTGGTCGCGATCGAGCAGTCGGCGAGCTTCCGCGGCTGCTATTTCGTGTTGATGGGGCATCTCTCGCCGCTCGATGGCGTCGGGCCCGCGGAGATCGGCATCGAGGCCCTGGAGCGCCTGCTCGGCGAGGGCGAGGTGCGCGAAGTGATCCTCGCGACCAACCCGACCGTGGAGGGCGAGGCGACGGCGCATTTCCTCGGCGAGGTCGTCACGCGGCGCGGCATCCGCGCATCGCGGATCGCGCACGGGGTGCCCGTCGGCGGCGAGCTCGAGTACGTCGATGGCGGCACGCTCGCGCATGCGCTGGCCGGACGGCAGGTGGTTGGCTAGCGCGGTTGCGAGACAGGCTCGATGCCCGGCGCCTGAGCGAGTTTTCCGCAAGGCCGGAAAACTCGCACGGCGCACGTAGCGGTCACCGTGCGTACGGAAGCGCATGATGACCGGCTCGCGGTGAATGGCATGGAGGTCGATCCAGATGGCGACGAAGAGTGAACCCACGGAGGCGTCGGCTGGCAAGCTGGTGACGTTCCTGCTCGACAAGGGGCTGGGCGGAGTGCCGCCGCTGTCGAGCGCCGAGAACCTCGCGACCGAGTACCTGATCGACCAGGGCTACGAGACGCACGACGAACGCGTCGACTCGCTCATCAACCGGGAAACGACCA
The DNA here is from genome assembly GCA_963706535.1 of uncultured Gammaproteobacteria bacterium. Lineage (GTDB taxonomy): Bacteria > Pseudomonadota > Gammaproteobacteria > Steroidobacterales > Steroidobacteraceae > RPQJ01. The sequence continues at coordinate 155,919 of CAVPMU010000003.1, read as the reverse complement.
AGAACTTCACCAGCGGATTCATCACCGGCTTCGGTGGATTCATCACCCTGCCGGTCGCCATTCCATCGGCACTGGGAGCGTCGTGGCTGATCCAGGCGCGCATGGCCGGAGCCATCGCGAGAATCTACGGGCACGACCTCGCCGAGGATCGCGTACGGACCATGGTGCTGCTGAGCCTGGCCGGCAACGTCGCGCGACAGGCCATGGACGAGTTCGGGATGAATCTCGGCAGCAAGCTGCCGAATCGCGCGATCAAGCACGTGCCGGGTCGTGCGCTCGTCGAGGTCAACAAGCGCGTCGGCCTGCAGCTGCTGTCCAAGGCCGGCGGGCGTAGCCTGGCGCAATTCCCGAAGCTCATACCCGTCGTCGGCGGCGTGGTCGGTGGCGCGTTCGACGCCGTCGTCTGTCGCATGGTCGGGCGCACGGCGAAGACGCTGTTCCGGCCGGTTGCGGTTGAGTAGGCAGGCGGTGGCCCCGGGCTGACTTTCCGGGTTCTTCCGGGCGAGCATGTTTCTTCGCGAGCCCGGAAGAACCCGCAAAGCCCGCCCTTGCGACACCGCCTGAACCCTCTCGTCTCCCGCGCGAGCGACACGACGCGCGCCAACCGCGTCAGCTCGCCGCTGGAGCCTTCTCGCCCGCGAGGAACAACCAGGTCTCGACGACCGTGTCCGGGTTGAGCGACATGCTCTCGATGCCCTCGTCGAGCAGCCACCGGGCGAGGTCCGGATGGTCGGACGGACCCTGGCCGCAGATGCCGATGTACTTGCCCGCCTTGCGGCAGGCGCGGATCGCCAGGTGCAGCATCGTCTTGACCGCGTCGTCGCGCTCGTCGAAGAGGTGCGCGATGACGGCGGAGTCGCGGTCGAGGCCGAGCGTGAGCTGGGTCATGTCGTTCGAGCCGATCGACATGCCGTCGAAGAACTCGAGATACCGGTCGGCGAGCACGGCGTTGGTCGGCAGTTCGCACATCATGATGACCTTGAGGCCGTCCTCGCCGCGCCTCAGGCCGTTGGCGGCCAGCAGCCCGACCACCGTCTCGGCTTCCTTCAGCGTGCGCACGAACGGCACCATCACCCAGACGTTCTTCAGGCCCATCTTCTCGCGCACCCGTTTCAGCGCGCGGCATTCGAGCTCGAAGCAGGGCCGGAAGCTCTCGTCCACGTAGCGCGCCGCGCCGCGGAAGCCGAGCATCGGGTTTTCCTCGGACGGCTCGTACTTGCGGCCGCCGATCAGGTTCGCGTACTCGTTCGACTTGAAGTCCGACAACCGCACGATCACGGGCTCCGGTGCGAACGCCGCCGCGATGGTGCCGATGCCCTCGCAGAGCTTCTCCACGTAGAACTCGACCGGATCTACGTAACCCGCCATCTGGCGGCGGATGGTCTGCTGCAGGTCGCCGTCGAGCTTGTCGAACTCGAGCAGCGCCCTCGGGTGCACGCCGATCATGCGGTTGATGATGAACTCGAGGCGCGCGAGTCCCACGCCGCGGTTCGGGATCGACGCGAAGTCGAAGGCGCGGTCGGGGTTGCCGACGTTCATCATGATCTTGACGGGAATGGCGGGCAGCGCGTCGAGCTCGATCTGCGTCTGCTCGAACTGCAGGGCCCCGTCGTAAACGTAGCCCGTGTCGCCCTCGGCGCAGGACACGGTGACCGCCTGCCCCTCGCTGATGACCCGGGTCGCGTCGCCGCAGCCGACCACCGCCGGTATGCCGAGCTCGCGCGCGATGATCGCGGCGTGGCAGGTGCGACCGCCCCGGTTGGTGACGATTGCCGAGGCGCGTTTCATCACCGGCTCCCAGTCCGGGTCGGTCATGTCCGCCACCAGCACGTCGCCCGTCTCGACGCGGGCCATTTCCTTGACGCTGCGGATGACGCGCGCGGGACCTGCGCCGATGCGATGGCCGATGCTGCGGCCGTGCGTGAGCACCGGGCCCTTGCTCTTGAGCGTGTAGCGCTGCAGCGTGCGGCCGGCGCGGCTCTGCACCGTCTCGGGCCGGGCCTGCAGGATGTAGATCTTGCCGGTCTCGCCGTCCTTGCCCCACTCGATGTCCATCGGGCAGCCGTAGTGCTCCTCGATGATGAGCGCCTGGCGGGCGAGCTCGAGGACGTCCGCGTCCGTGAGGCAGAAGCGCATGCGGTCGGCCTCGGGTACCTCCACCGTGGCGACGCGATGCCCCTCGTGGCCGTCCGCGGCATAGGTCATCTTGATCGCCTTGCCCCCCATCGTGCGACGCAGGATCGGCTGGTGGCCCGAGCGCAGGCCGGGCTTGTAGACATAGAACTCATCCGGGTTCACCGCGCCCTGCACGACGGTCTCGCCGAGGCCCCAGGAAGCGGTGATGAACACGACGTCTCGGAAGCCCGAGTCGGTGTCGAGCGTGAACATCACGCCGCTCGCGCCCAGGTCGCTGCGCACCATGTGCTGGATGCCGGCCGACAGCGCCACCAGCGAGTGGTCGAAGCCCTGGTGGACGCGATAGGCGATCGCGCGGTCGTTGAACAGCGAGGCGAAGACCTCGTGCACGGCCTGCACGACCTGCGCGGCGCCGCGCACGTTGAGCAGCGTCTCCTGCTGGCCGGCGAAGGAGGCTTCGGGCAGGTCCTCGGCCGTCGCCGAGGAGCGCACGGCCACCGACACGTCCGCGCCGCCTTCGCACATCCGGGCGTAACCCGCGATGATCTCGCGCTCGAGGCTGGCGGGGAAGGGCGTGGCGAGGATCCACTCGCGGATGCGCGCGCCGGTTTGCGCGAGACGCGCGACGTCGTCGACGTCGAGGCTCGCGAGCTCCGACTTGATGCGGCCGTCGAGTCCTTCGTGGGCGAGGAATTCCCGGTAGGCGTCGGCGGTGGTGGCGAACCCGCCCGGCACGCTGACGTGCAGCGCGGCGAGGTTGGCGATCATCTCGCCGAGCGAGGAGTTCTTGCCGCCGACGTCCGCGACGTCGTGGCGACCGAGTTGCTCGAAGGGGATGGTGTAGCGGGTCAAGACACGCCTCTTGCTACTTGCAGTGGACAGGTGAAAGACTGCGCGACCGGCCAGCCGTCCCGGAGTGCCAAGCGCGGATGAATCGCAGGACCGTTTTTTTCGTGTCGGACCAGACCGGCGTGACCGCCGAGACGATGGGACACAGTCTGCTCACGCAATTCGATGGCCTCGAATTCCGACAGGTGACTCTGCCATTTATCTCCAGTGTTGACAAGGCAGAGGAAGCCGTAAGGAAGATCAACGCGACCGCCGTGTCGGACGGCGCGCGGCCGGTCGTGTTCAGCACGCTGGTGAAGGGCGACCTGCGCTCGATCGTCAAGTGCAGCAACGGCTTGTTCCTCGATTTCTTCGACGCGTTCCTCGCGCCGCTCGAGTCGGAGCTGGCCGTGAAATCGACCGAGCGCGAGGGGCGCGCGCACGGCATCGCGGACCAGCTCGTCTACCGGACGCGCATCGACGCGACCAACTTCGCGCTGGCGGCCGACGACGGCGGCGTGAGCGCGGATTACCAGCGCGCCGACGTGGTGCTGGTCGGCGTGTCGCGCTCCGGCAAGACGCCGACCTGCATCTACATGGCGATGCAGTACGGGGTCTTCGCGGCGAACTATCCCTTCACCGAGGAAGACTTCGAGGGCAAGCAGCTGCCGGGGATGCTGCGGCCCTACACGGCCAAGCTGTTCGGGCTCACCATCGCGCCGCAGCGGCTGCAGCAGATCCGCAACGAGCGCCGGCCCGGCAGCCGCTATTCCTCGCTCGCGCAGTGCGAGTACGAAGTACGCAGCGCGGAGACGCTGTTCCAGCGCTACGGCGTCCCGTTCCAGGACACCACCGAGTGCTCGATCGAGGAGATCGCGAGCCGCGTCATAGACCGCATGGGCATCGAGCGCCGCCTGCGTCCCTGAGGCCGCGGTGCACTGTGTGGCGCGTCACGGTCGCGCCGGACCCCTGTGCTATATTCGGCCAATGACCGTCGACAGCCAGTGCATCACCACGTGGCGTGCGCGGCCGGTGAGTTTCGTCAGCCTCATGACGCTGTACGAAAGCAACTACATCCGGCTGCGCGCCCTCGTCGGCGACGTGCGCGGGCTCCACGGCCGGCAGCTCTCACGGACGCACGGGGACTGCGACCTGCACCTCGAGGTCCTCGAGCACGCGGCCTACACTTCGATCCTGCGGATGACCTACCTGTTCGGGGCGGAGGCCGGCGACGTCGCCGAGCCCGACCTCGAGGTCCGCGTCTACCACGACGCGCGACTCGCCGAGGCGAGCCGTTGCGCGCGCTGGGTGCGCCATCCCGGGCTCGCGGCCCTGCGCTCGCAGCTCGCGTTGACGCTCGGCGAGCGGTGGTTGCGCAACATGCTGCTCAACAAGTGGCTCGATTACTGCACGGAGCGTGGTCACCGTTTCGCAGCGCCCGCGGCTGCGCGACCCGGCGCGCTGCATGAGCCTGTCTGACGCGCTGCGCGGGCTCGCCCATCGCCTCGCCGGCCGCCGGCCCTCGGCGGAGGACGAGCGGCTGGTGGCGCTGTTCCGCAACCGCGCGGAACTCAAGAAGGAGCTGAGCGCGCTCGACGACGAGCGGCACCGCCTGCTCGACCGCCTGAAGCTGCAGGAAGGCGCGACCATGCGCGTCGAGGAGCAGCTCGGCGCGCTGGAGCAGTACCTCGGCCGGCCGGACGAGGGCCACAAGAGCCTCGCCTACTTCCAGTTGCGGGCCGTGTGGCGCGCGGCGTCGCGTCGCCTCGAGCAGTTCTCGAACGAGCTCGCCCGCCAGCAGAAGGACCGCGAGCGCAAGCAGCAGCTCGCCGAGTTCCACCGCACGCAGCTCGCGCGGCTCGCGGAAGTCGACCGCGAGCTCGCCGAAGCGCGCGTGCTCGCCGACCAGTTGCAGGCCGAGCAGCGGCTCGCGCAGCGGCGCTACGGCGAGCTGAAGGGATTCTGGAACCACTTCCGCCGCCGCCGCCTCGTCGAGGAGATCGATGCGCGGCGCGTGCGGATCGACGCGGCGCTCACGACGCTCACGGATCTCGGCGACCGCCGCCACGAGGTGGAGGCCGACCCGCCGCCGGCGTTCGAGGGCCTGAGCCTCGAGGGGCGCCGTTCGGTCAACGTCGCGGTGATCGCCTACGCCGAGGCGCTGCATGACCGACTCGCGCCGGGCGGGCTCGCGGACCTCGCGCGGCAGAGCACGCTGCGGCGCGTCTACGAGACCAGCTACGGCGGGCGCGAGGAATGCCTGCGCATCATGCAGCACGCCGCGCGCGCGATCACGGACCTCGACCGCATGCAGGACGACCTGGCCGACATCAAGGCCCGCAGCGACCGCCTGCGCCGCGACGCCGCCTACCGCGGCCCGGAGGACACAGTGCCCCTGCAGGACAGCATCCAGCCGCCGGCCTCGAGCGCCAACGTGCTCCTCGAGGAGTACTTCGACATCTACAGGGCGCTGGTGCGCTGAGCGGCCGCGCTCACTGCGCCGGGAGCCAGCGAGTCGCGAGGCGTCGTTTCCCTGGAGAATACGCGCCGGCGCCACTCGTTCAGGTCGTCGAACCAGACGTAGAACATCGGCACGATCAGCAGCGACACCACGGCGGAGAACGCGAGGCCGCCCATGATCGCGCGGGCCATCGGGTAGTAGGCCGGGCCCTGGCCGCTGCCGCCGACCTGCGCGTCGCCGATGGCGAGCGGCGCCAGCCCGAGCAGCGTCGTGAGCACCGTCATCAGGATCGGTCGCAGCCGGTCCCGCCCGGCCTGCAGGATCGCCTGCTGCCGCGGCAGCCCGGTGGCCCGGAGGTCGATGACGTGCGCGATCAGCACGATGCCGATGTTCACCACCACGCCGATCAGGATCATGAACCCGATCATCGCCATCATCGTGATCGAGGTCCCGGTCAGGGCCAGGAACCAGATCGCGCCCACGATGGCGAACAGGATCGACGTGATGATGGACAGCGGGTAGAGCGTGGACTCGAACAGCGAGGCCATCACCAGGAAGATCAGTACCACGGCCAGGACCATGTTCTGCGCCATGGTCTGGATCGCCTCGTCGTTCTCCTCGAAGCCGCGACCGAATTTCCACGCGTAGCCGGGCGGCAGCGGGTAGTCCTTCATGATGGGCTCGACCCGCTTGCGGGCGTCCTCCATCGTGGTGCCCTTGGCGAGGTTCGCGTTGATCACCACCGTCGTGAGGCGGTTCAGTCGCTGGATCTCGCGGTCGCTCGGCTGCACGATGAACTCGGCGACGGCGCCGAGCTCCATGCGGCTGCCGTCGGCGAGCATCAGCGGGATCTTCGCCAGATCCTCGACCGATTGCCGGTCGGACTCGCGGAACGCAAGACGCATCGTCAGCTCGCGATCGGAGGTGCGCAGCTCGGGCAGCTTGTCGCCGCGCATCGCACCGGCGACCGTGAGCGCGATGTCCTGCGTCGTGAGGCCGAGCTGGGAGGCGCGGTCGCGGTCGACGATGACCTGCACTTCCTCGTCCCCGGTGCGGGCCTCCGAGCGCACGGCCTCGAGCCCGGGCAGGGCGGACAGCCGCTGTGCGATCTCGAACGAGAGATCGGCCAGCCGCTCGGTCGATTCGCCCGACAGCTGCAGGCTGAAGGTGTTGCCCGAGGCTGCGCCCTGCTCGAACTGGAAGCTCGGCTTGCCGATGATGATGTCGGGCATCTCCTCGATCACCGTCTTCATCACCTCCGAGGCGGGGACCTCGGCGCGCTCCTTGGGCGTCAGGTAGAGCCTGGTGTAGGCGAAGTCGGGCAGCCACAGCGAGTAATAGGTCTCGACGTCGAGGCGCTCCTTGTTGGCCTCGACGTAGGCGTCCATGCGCTTGACCGCCTGCTCGAGCCGCTCCATGGGATAGGAGCCGTCGAGGTGGTAATTGAGCGTCAGCGTGCGGCTCGCTTCCTGCGGGAACGGGTCCACCTTGGCCAGCTTCAGCATGAACAGCGGCACGGGGGAGAGCAGGATCAGGACCGTGGCGAGCGCCATCAGCTTGCCGTGGCCGAGCGCCCAGCGCAGGCTGCGGTCGTAGCGCTCCTGCAGCCGGCCGAACCAGGAGCTCGCGGCGACGTCCGGTGGCGGCGGCATGCGCGCCGCGAGCATCGGGATCAGCGTCTGCGCGACGACCAGCGACGCCAGCATGGCGACCACGATCGGCACGGCGACGTGCACCAGGAAGATCGCCATCTCGTTCTTCTCGCCGAACACCAGCGGCAGGAAGACGATGATGGTCGAGAACGTGCCGGCGAGCGTGGCGAGGCCGACTTCCCTCACGCCGGCCAGCGTTGCCTCGAGCGGACGCCCGGGCATGAGCTGGCGATGGCGGAAGACGCTCTCGGTGATCACGACCGCGTTGTCGACCAGCATGCCGATGGCGAGCAACATGCCCATCATCGTCAGCATGTTGAGGGTCAGCCCGAGGAAGTACATCGCGCCCAGCGTCACGAGCAGCGAGGCGGGCACGGCCAGGCTCACGATCAGGGTCGTGGGCAGGTGCCGCAGGAAGGCCAGCAGCATGAAGAACGACAGCACCGCGCCGATCATGCCCGCCTTGCGCAGTTCCTCGAGTGACTGGCGGATGCTGTCGGCCTGGTTGCCGACCACCAGGATCTCGACGCCCTGCAGCTGCGGCACCTTGCGCGCGTCCTCGATCGCCGCGAGCACGCCGTCGGCGACGCTCACCACGTTGGCCTGGGTCGACTTGTAGACGTTGATGCCCACGGCCGGCCGGCCATCCATGCGCCGGCCGATCTTGAGCTCGGGTGCGTGCAGTTCGACCTGGGCGACGTCTCCGACGCGCACGCCGCCGCCGATCACCAGGTTGTGCACCTGCTCGAGCGAGTGGAACTCGCCGATCGGGCGCACGGTGAAGCGCTGTCCGTTCTCGGTGATTTCCCCGGCGCTGACCGAGAAATTGCTGGACTCGAGCAGGGCGCGCAACTGCCGCACGTCGACCGAGTAGGCAGCGAGGCGCGTCGGGTCCACCAGCACGCGCACCTCGCGCGGCTCCACGCCGGCAAGCTCCACGCGGGCCACGCCCTCGAGCCGCTCGATGGGACGCTTGAGGTATTTCTCGAGCGTGTCGTACTGGTCGGTGAGGTCCTGGTCCGAGGAGATGCGGATGACGACGATCGCCTCGTCGGACGCACTGAACGAGAACATGAGGATGCGATCCGCCCCGGCCGGCAGGGTCGGCCGGATCGAGTCGAGCTTGGTGCGCACGTCGAATGCGGCGGCCTCGGGGTCGCGGTCCCAGTCGAACAGCACGTCGAAGCTCGCCTCGTCCGCCCGCGCGGAGGAACGGATCTCGACGATGCCGGACAGCGTCGCGAGTGCCTCCTCTACCGGCCGCACCACCAGCAGTTCCATTTCCTCGGGGGTGGAACCGGGGTAGGGCACGACGACGCGCATGCCGGGGAACGTGATGTCCGGGAAGGCCTCGAGCCGCAGCAGCTTTGCCGAGATGACGCCGATCGCGAGCACGGCGAGGAACACCATCACGGTGGTGACGGGCCGGTCGAGCGCGAGCCTGGTGTGGCGCATGGGTCGGCCTCAGCCCCGGGCGGGCTCGGGTTCGGTCGTCGCGTGCGGCGCCGCCTGCCGGTAGACCTTGCGGTCGAGCACCGCGTAGACCACTGGGATCACGAGCAGCGTGAGGAACGTGGTGAGCAGCACGCCGCCGATGACCGTGATCGCCATGGGTGCGCGCACCTCGGCACCTTCGCCGAGGCCGAGCGCCATCGGCAGCAGGCCGAGGATGGTCGTGAGCTTGGTGATCAGGATCGGCCGCAAGCGCAGCCGCCCGGCCTCGACGATCGCCTCGTGCCTGGTCATGCCGCGCTCGCGCGCCTGGTTCACCGCGTCGATCAGCACGATCGACTGGTTGACGACGATGCCCGCGAGCATGATCAGGCCGATGTAGGCGACGACGTTCACCGTCGTGCCGGTGACCCACAACGCCCACACCGCACCGATGACGGCCAGCGGGATGGTGAGCAGGATCACGAACGGGTGCACCAGCGACTCGAACTGCGAGGCCATGACGAGGTAGACGAGGAAGACCGCCATCAGCAGCACGAACTGCAGCGAACGGAAGGAGTCCTGCATCTCCTCGCTCTGGCCGGAGAGGAAGGCGGTGGTGCCGACCGGCAGTTCCACCTCGGCCACGATCCCGTGCAGGTGCTCGATGGCCGCACCGAGGTCGCCCTGGGCGAGGTTGGCCGAGACCACCGCGACGCGCTCCTGCCCGATGCGGCGCACCTCGGCCGGGCCGACGGCGAGCCGCACGTCGGCAACGGCGGACAGCGGCACGGGGAAGTCCGCACCCGGGTTCACGATCAGGTTGCGCACCTCCTCGATGGACGCCGCGCGCGTATCGACGCTGCGCACCAGCACGTCGATCTGCTTGTCGCGGAGCTTGTAGCGGGTGGCGACCTCGCCGCGCACGCTGTTCACCACGCGATCCGCGATGTCGCGCACCACGAGGCCGAGCTGCGCCGCGCGCTCCTGGTCGAACACGATCTGGATCTCGGGGTTGCCGGCCTCGACCGTGGTCTTGACGTTGGCGAACAGGTCGTCCGCCACCATCTTCGCGCGCACCTGCTCGGCCGCGACCTGCAGCCGGTCGAGGTCGTAGCCCGAGATCACCACCTCGAGCGGCGTCGACAGCGCGAACAGGCTCGGCCGGCTGAACCGGTACTGCACGCCGGGGAGGTCGTCGAGGCTCTTGCGCAGCTCGCCCATGGCTGCGTCCTCGTCCTCGCGCGTCGCGCCCGGCGTGAGCGTGATGCTGAGCCGGCCCGTGTTCTCGCCGGCGTCGACCGGATTGGCGTCGAGCCGGTTGCCGGTGCCGGCCACGGAATAGCCGAGCGCGACGTTGCCGAGCTCGGCGCTCGAGCGCTGGGCCGAGCGCACCAGGCGGTCGGTCTGCTCGAGCGGGGCGCCGGGCGGCAGGCGCAGGTCGACGATGAACTCGCCCTGCGACATCTGCGGGATCAGCTCCGTGCCCAGCCGTGGCCCGATCACCAGCAAGGTGAACAGGAACAGCGCCACGGCCGAGCCGATGACCTTGCCGGGATTGCCGAGCCCCCAGAGGATGGCGGCGGGATAACGATTCTCGGCCCAGTTGCTCACGGCCTGCGTGACCCGCACCAGCGGGCTCAGCACCAGTGCGAAGAACCTGCCGACGGCGGCGGCGGCCCGGCCGAGGGCGTCCGAGAGCCGCGCCAGCACGGCGTCGAGGCGGCGCGGCTTGCGTGCCGGCGCGTCGGTTGCGTCGGTGGCCGCGCGTGCGGGCCGCCCCGCAGCCAGCATCGGCACCAGGGTGAGCGCGACCACCAGCGAGAAGGTGAGCGCGAACGTCACGGTGAGCGACTGGTCCTTGAAGAGCTGGCCGGCCACGCCCGTGATGAACACCATCGGGAAGAACACGGCGACCGAGGTCAGCGTCGCCGCGGTGACCGCCGTCGCCACCTCGGCCGTGCCGCGGCGCGCGGCCTCGCGCCGCTCCATGCCGTGCTCCTGCTTGCGGACGATGCTCTCGAGCACCACCACCGCGTTGTCCACCAGCATGCCGACGGCGAGCGCGATGCCGCCGAGCGACATGATGTTGAGCGTGACGTCGAACGCGTACATCAGCACGAAGGTGCCGAGCACGGAGACGGGGATGGCGATGCCGCTGATCAGCGTCGCGCGCGCGTCGCGCAGGAACGCGTAGAGCACCAGGATCGCGAGGATGCCGCCGATCAGCGCCGCGCTCTTCACCTCGCCGATGGCCGCGTCGATGAACGTGGACTGGTCGTACACCGTGCGCACGCCGGTGCCCTCGGGCAGCGAATCCTTCAGCTTCGCGAGCCGCTCATCGACGCTGCGGGCGAGCTGCACCGTGTTCGCGTCGCCTTCCTTGTAGACGGCGAGCTCGATGGCCTCGCGGCCGTCGACGCGCGTGATCGCCTCGCGGTCCTTGTAGCCGCGCGTCACGGTCGCCACGTCGCGCAGGTAGACGGGTTGCCCGTCGCGCGTCGCGATGATCGAGTTCGACATCTGCTCGATCGACTCGAATTCGTTCAGCGTGCGCACCAGGAAGCGCTGCATGCCCTGCTCGAGCCGTCCGCCGGAGAGGTTGACGTTCTCGGCGCGGATGCGACGCGTCACGGTGTCGATCGTGAGGCCGAGCTGGGCGAGCTTCTGCTGGTCGACGAAGACCTGCACCTCGTCCTCGTAGCCGCCGCTCACCTTCACCGCGGCGGAGCCCTCGACCGCCTCGAGGTCGGGCTTCAGGCGGTCGTCGGCGAAGCGGCGCAGCGACTTCAGCCGCTCGACGCCCTCGTTGCCCCCGGCCTCGTCCATCAGCGCGAGACGCATCACCGGCTCGCTCGACGGGTCGAACCTGAGCAGCAGGGGACGCTTGGCCTCGAGCGGCAGTTGCAGCAGGTCGAGCTTCTCGCGCACGTCGATGCCGGCGAGGTCCATGTCCGTGCCCCAGACGAACTCGAGCGTCACGTCCGACTGTCCCGAGCGCGACACCGAGCGCACCTGGCGCACGTTGCGGATGATGCTGACCGCTTCCTCGACGGGCCGGGTGATGAGCGTCTCGAGCTCGAGCGGCGCCGCGCCGGGCAGCTCGGTGCGGATCGTGAGCGTGGGGTAGGACAGGTCGGGCAGCAGGTTGAGCTTGAGCCGCGTCAGCGAGACGCCCCCGAACAGCGCGATGGCCACGGTGCACATGACGATGGTCACGCGGCGCCGGATCGCGAAATCGATCAGCTGCATGGTCTTCCCCGTGAGGTGGCCCGGCTGCCTGCGCCAGGCTTCGTTGTTGCGCTTACCTGGCCATGGCCGCTTCCGGCGCACCGGCGGGCTTCGTCTCCTCGACGACCTTCACCGCCGTGCCGGTCTTGAGGCCGCCCTGGCCCACCACGACGACGCGTTCGTCGCCCTCGAGGCCCTCCAGCACCTCGACCCAGCCGTTGTTTGCGAGGCCGGTGGCGATGCGACGCTGCTCCGCCTTGCCGTTCACCACCACGAACACGGACTGCTCGCCGTCCGCGTCGAGTATGGAGTTGCGCGGCAGCTGCAGCGCGTCCTCGCGCCGCTCGTAGACGATGTTCACGCGCGCGAACATGCCGGGCTTCAGGCGCCGCGTCTTGTCCGGCACCTCGACACGCGCGCGGAAGGTGCCCTTCTGCGGGTCCACGGTGGGGCTGATGCGCGAGATCCTGCCCTCGAAACGCTCGCCGCCCAGCGCGTCCACGAGCACGTCCGCCACCTGGCCCGGCGCGAGCTTGCGGAACTCCTTCTCGGGGATGTGCACGTAGGCGACCAGCGGGTCGAGGTTCGTCACGCGGAAGGTGGGGTCGTTCGGCTTGATGGTGTTGCCGACCTTGATGTGGCGGGCGGAGACCACGCCGGCGATCGGCGCGCGGATGTCGGTGTAGCTCAATTCGAGGCGGGCGCTGTCGTAGGCGGCCTTGAGGGCGTCGAGGTCGTACTTGGCGTTCTCCGCCGTGCCCTTGGCGACCAGGCCCTTCTGGCTCAGCTCGAGCTGGCGGTTGTAGTCGCGCTCGAGCTTGCGCAGGTTGGCATCGATCTCGGCGAGGTCGAGCCTGAGTCGGTCGCCGTCGAGCCGGGCGAGGACCTGGCCCGCGGTCACGGTGTCGCCTTCCTCGACGAAGATCTGGCGGACTTCGCCGCCGACCTTGGCGACGACTTCCGCTTCCTCGTGGGCCTCGACTGGCGCGGTGCCGGAGTAGACCGCGACCATGGCGGCCCGGCGCAGGGGCTGGACCTCGACGGGCACCGTCGCGTCGGCGGTGCCGTCGTCCTTCTCCTTGGCCTTGCCGTTGCTGCAGCCGGCAGCCAGGGCGATCACCAGCGCAATGGCCAGAGATTGCCGGGCGCCCGTGCGGCCGGCGCCGGAGTCGCTGCGGTACTGATTCGTCACGTTCGGGCCCCCAGAGGATTCGGCGTAGGCGCGATCCTAGGGCCATGTAGTGTTGTAGTCAAGTACAACACTGCAAGACTGAATCCAAGGCCGATCCGGCCCGGGTCAGGTCCCCGTACGCGCCCTCGCGAGGTAGCGGGGCTCGAGCTGGGTCAGGTCGGCCGTGATCTCGGAAGCCTCGGCCAGGATGGCGTCCGGCGGGTCCTTGATCTCGGTGGCGGCCTTGAGCGCCGCCTCGCCACGCGCCGCCCTGCGCTCGTTCTCCCTTGCCAGCTGCTGCTGCGCGCGCTCCTCCCGCTCCGCCTGCCGCTTCTTGAGGTTGAGCGACACGGACTTCTGGTTGCGCATGTCCTCGAGTGCGGCGATCTCCGCCTGGATGTAGCGGAAATCCGCGTCCGACGTGGCGCGCTGCTCGTGGTTGCGCTGCAGTTCCTCGACCAGCGGCGCAAGCGAGCCCTCGCGCTTGTACGGGGCGGGGCGGATGCGATTCCACGGCAGCGCGGCCTCGCGCGAGCTTTCGCCGACGTCGTCGGGGCTGATGGCGGACGGCAGCCGGATGTCGGGTTGCACGCCGCGGTTCTGGGTACTGTCACCGGTCACGCGGTAGTACATGCCAATGGTGACGGTGAGCTGGCCGTAGCCAGGGTCCTGCCCGAGCGCGTAGCGGTCGAGGGGGTAGAGGTTCTGCACGGAGCCCTTGCCGTAGGTCTCCTGGCCGATCACGACGCCACGGCCGTAGTCCTGCATGGCCGCGGCGAAGATCTCGGAGGCCGAGGCGCTGAACCGGTCCACGAGGATGGTGAGCGGGCCGCCATAGGCCGGCGCCTGCTCCTCGGACTCGAGCACTTCGACGCGCCCGCCGGTCTCGCGCAGCTGCACGACCGGGCCCTTGGCGACGAACAGGTTCACGAGCCCGACCGCCTCGGAGAGGTGGCCCCCGCCGTTCTCGCGCAGGTCGAGCACGAGGCCGTCGATGCCGCCCTCGGCGGTGAATTCCTCGATCAGGCGGCGCACGTCGCGCGTGGTGCTGCGATACTCGTCGTCGCCCGCGGCGCGCGCGTTGTAGTCCTGGTAGAACGACGGCACCGTGATGACGCCGATGCGCAGTTCCTGCTCGCCGCGCTTGACCTTGCGCAGTTCCTTCTTCGCCGCCTGGGCCTCGAGCGTGATCTTGGCGCGCGGCAGCGAAATGACCTTCTCGGCCGTGCCGGGCGCGGCGTTGCCGGGCAGGACCTGCAGGCGCACGATCGTGCCGCCCGGCCCGCGGATCTTCTGCACCACGTCGTCGAGACGCCAGCCGACGACGTTGACGAAGGGACCGTCCTTGCCCTGCGCGACCGCCAGGATGCGGTCGGTGGCCTTCAGCTCGCCGCTCTGCTGGGCCGAGCCGCCCGGCAGGATCTCCATGACCGTGACGTAGTCGTCCACCACCTGCAGCGAGGCGCCGATGCCCTCGTAGGACAGGCTCATCTGGATGCGGTATTCCTCGGAGTTACGCGGCGAGAAATAGCTCGAATGCGGATCGAACACGTGCGCGAACGCGTTCATGAAGTTCTCGAACACGTCGTCCGTGGTGACCTGCGAGCTGCGCTTGGCCGCGCGCTCGTAGCGCTTCTGCAGGACGTCGCGCGTCTCCGCCCAGGTCTTCTCGGTGAGCATCAGCGACAGCGCGTCGTTCTTCACGCGCTTGCGCCACAGCTCGTCGAGTTCCTGCGTGGTCGCGGCCCAGGGGGCGTGCTCGCGGTCGAACTCGAAGCTCTCGTCGGCCGTGAAGTCCGGCTCCTTCTTCAGCACCTCGAGCGCGAACGCCATGCGTTCGCGGCTGCGTTCCTGGAAGCGGTTGAAGATCGCGAAGGCGGGCTCGAGGCGGCCCGTGGAGACCGCGTCGTCGAGCTGGTAGCGGTAGCGTTCGAACTCGGCGATGTCGCTGGCGAGGAAATAGCTGCGCGAGCCATCGAGCGACTCGAGGTAGCGGTCGAGAACCAGCGAGGAGACCGGGTCGTTGACCGGCGCCTGGCGGTAATGCGAGCGCTCGAACATGCTGCTCACCAGTCGCGCGACGCGCGCCTGGCGGTCGGTCGGGGCGAAGTCCACCGTGGCCGCGCCGGCGGCGGAGGAGGGCGCCTGCGCCGTGCCGAGCAACAGCGTCCCGATCGCCACGATCAGGGCGGCCAGCGCGGTCGCGCCGGCGCGGCCCCACCCGCGGCCCCTGGTCCTCGTCTCGTCGCTGCTGCCTGCCTGATACACTTCGTGGATTCCTCGACCGTTGGTCTGCGGGATCTAGGCTAGAGACACGCCGGGCCCCGATCAAGGGCCGGGCGCCAAAACACTCGAATTCACCGTGCGACCACTCACAGTCCTCACCGGCATCGTGCTCGGATCGTCCGCCGCCACCACCTTCGGCCTCGCGGCGACGCTGGTAGTGTTCGTGGTCCTGTCCGGGGAACACCCGCAGTTCCAGGAGGAACTGCCCGTCCTCGTCCGCTACCTCGTGATCTTCGTAGCTTTGACCGGGCTCGCGGCGCTCGGTTTCCTTGGACTGGCAAAAAACCGCCCTTGGCGTCTGTGGGCACAGGCGGCGATGTGGGCTGCGCTGGCGGCAGTGGCCGCCCTGTACTGGTCTACCCGGGCCTAGCCGGCCGGTGACGAGCGCTCAGTCGTGGTCCACCCGTTCCCAGGTATGGGGCTTCGAGTAGCCAGCATCGCTCGAATAGGGATCGAACCCCGCCGCGCCCGGGCGTGACGGTCGCGTCCCTGGCGAGTCGTCCACCAGGTGCAGGCCTTCCTTGACCTTCGGCTGGGCGGACACGGCCGGCTTCCTGGCGGTCGCCTCGGGTGCCGACTCATTGCCCGTCAGCTTCTGCCACAAAGTGCGCAGTGTCCCCATGGCGTCACCTCCGTGCGTCCTGGAGTCAATCCTCTCCCGTGCGCCAAGCATACGCCACGAGCATGCGCCAGACGAGGACCAGCCCCGCAGGTCCGAGCAGTAGTGTCCAGGCCGACCCGCGCATCCCGGCCAGGTCGACGAAATAGTCGCGCAGGAAGCTACCGGGGCCGCCGTGGGCATAGGGCCCGAGAACGGCGGATCCCGTGTAGTAGACGAGGAAGGGCAGGACCAGCGCGCCGAAGGCGAGCGCCGCGACCAGCCACAGCAGGTGTCGCCGGTGGCTCATCGGCGCGATCCTGAGGGTAAGCCACAGAAACCGCAACCGTGCCCATTGAGTATGATCCGCCCCATGCAGAAAGTGCGCACCGCCGTCATCGGCGTCGGATACCTCGGGCGCTTCCACGCGCAGAAATACGCAGTGCTGGCGGACTCGCAGTTGATCGCCGTCGCGGATGCGAGCGCCGAGGCGCGCGCCAAGGTCGCGGCCGAGACCGGCTGCCGCGCGGTGGCGGACTATCGTGAGTTGCTCGGCGAGGTGGATGCGGTCAGCATCGCCACGCCGACCCCGTTGCACTACCCGATTGCACGGGATTGCCTCGAGCATGGCCTGCACGTGCTGGTGGAAAAGCCGGTCACCGAGACGCTCGAGGAGGCGCGCAGCCTGGTAGAGGTTGCCGCGCGCTCGGGACGCGTGCTGCAGGTGGGCCACCTCGAGCGCTTCAATGCGGCGATCCTCGCGCTCGAGGGCACGCTCGGCACACCGCGCTTCATCGAGTCGCACCGCCTCGCGCCATTCAAGGAACGCGGCACGGACGTCAACGTGGTCCTCGACCTGATGATCCACGACATCGACCTGATCCAGAGCCTCGTCGGCGCGCCCATCGAGTCCATCGACGCGGTCGGGGCGTCGGTCTTCTCCGCGGGCCTCGACATCGCCAATGCGCGTATCCGCTATGCAAACGGCTGCGTCGCGAACACCACCGCGAGCCGGGTGAGCATGAAGATGGAGCGCAAGCTGCGCCTGTTCCAGGACGATGCCTACGTGTCGATCGACCTGCAGCAGAAGGTGCTGACCATCGTGCGCAAGCCGCCCGCGGGCACGGTGGCGGCGCCGGGGCAGGTCGTCATCGAGGAGCGCTCCTACGAGCAGGGCGACGCGCTCAGGCTCGAGATCGAGTCGTTCCTGCGCTCGATCCGCGAGCACCGCCCGCCGGTGGTGTCGGGCGAGGACGGCTTGAACGCGCTCGCGACGGCGATCCGCATCACGGAGATGGTGCAGGGACGGGAGGGGCCACGATGATGCGCGATCACTACGCCGGCCGCGACGTGCGCCGCGCCGTCAACGTCGAGGACCTGCGACGCATGGCCCGACGCCGGCTGCCGAACTTCAGCTTCGAGTACGTCGAGGGTGGCGCCGAGGACGAGGTCACGCTGCGGCGCAACCGCGACGTCTTCGAGCGCATCACCTGGGTGCCGCGCACGCTCGCCGGCGTCGGCCCGCCGGACATGGGCGTGGAAATCTACGGCCGTCCCTGGCACCTGCCGATCGCGATCGCGCCGACCGGATTCAACGGATTGCTCTGGCCACAGGGCGATCTCGCGCTCGCGAAAGCAGCCGCCACCGCCGGCATCCCGTTCACGCTGAGCACGGTCTCGAACTACTCGCTCGCACAGCTCGCGCGCGAAGTGCCGGGACCGCACTGGTTCCAGCTCTACCCGGTCAAGGACGAGAAGGTCGTCGACGGGCTCATCGACCGCGCGCGCGATGCGGGTTGCGAGGCGATGATGGTGACGACCGACGTGCCGATCTTCGGCGCCCGCGAGTGGGACCAGCGCAACTACCGCGCGCCGCTCAAGCTCACGCTGCCGAACGTGCTCGACGTGCTGGCGCACCCGCGCTGGCTGCGCGAGGTGATGCTGCCGAACGGCGCGCCGAAGTTCGAGAACCTGCTCGAGTTCCTGCCGCCGGGCAGCCAGTCGGCAATGGTCGGCGCCAAGTACATGGGCACGCAGATCAACTCCCGCCTGTCGTGGGAAGACATCGCGCGCATGCGCGAGCGCTGGAAGGGCAAGCTGATCCTGAAGGGCATCCTCTCGGTCGACGATGCGCGCCGGGCGGCGGAGTCCGGCGTGGACGGCATCGTGCTCACCAACCACGGCGGCCGCCAGCTCGATTCCTGCGTGTCGGCCATCGAGGTACTGCCCGCCATCACGGCCGAGGTCGGCAGCCGGCTCACGGTGCTGGTCGACGGCGGCTTCCGTCGCGGCTCCGACATCCTCAAGGCACTCGCGCTCGGGGCCCATGGAGTGCTGGTCGGACGCGCGGTGCTGTACGGGCTCGCGGCGGGTGGCGAGGCGGGCGCGTCGCACGCCATCAACCTGTTGCGCACCGAGATGGAACGCACGATGACGCTGCTCGGGTGTCGTACCATCGCCGAGGTCGGGCGCCACCTGATCCGCTCCTGAGTTGGAGCGATAGCCACTGGAGAGCGGAAATGCGTGCAGTGATATGCCGTGACCTGACCGGGATCGCGGGCCTCGCGCTGGTGGACGACTGGCCCGAACCGCAGGCCGCGGCGGGCGAGGTCGTCATCGAGGTGAAGGCGGCAGCGCTCAACTTCCCGGACCTGCTGATGATCCAGGGCCTCTACCAGGACCGGCCGGGCCTGCCCTTCGTCGCGGGCACCGAGCTGGCAGGGATCGTCACGGGCGTCGGCGAGGGCGTCACCCGCTTCAAGCCGGGCGACGCGGTGGTGGCTGCCTGCGGCAGGACGCTGGCGGAGCGCGTCGCGGCCAAGGCGTCGATCGTGCTGCCGGCGCCACGCAAGCTCGACTTCGAATCCGCATCCGGCATCTGCATCACCTACTTCACGACCATGCACGCGCTCAAGCAGCGGGCCGGGCTCGCGGCAGGGGAGACCCTGCTGGTGCTCGGGGCCGCCGGCGGCGTCGGCACGACGGCCGTCGAACTCGGCAAGCTGATGGGCGCGACGGTGATCGCTGCGGCGAGCAGCGACGAGAAACTCGAACTCGTGCGCTCGCTCGGCGCGGACCACGTGGTGAACTACTCGACCGAGGACCTGCGCGAGCGCATCAAGGAGATCACGGGCGGCAAGGGCGTCGACGTCGTCTACGACCCGGTCGGCGGCGAGCTCGCGGAGCCCGCGCTGCGCAGCATGGCGTGGAAGGGGCGCTACCTGGTGGTCGGCTTCGCCGGTGGCGAGATCCCGCGCATTCCGCTCAACCTGCCGCTGCTCAAGGGCTGCTCGGTGATGGGGGTCTATTGGGGCGCGTTCGCCGGCCGCGAGCCCGAGGTGCAGCGGCAGAACGTGACCGAGCTGTGGCAGATGTTCGAGACGGGGCGCCTGGTGCCGGTCGTCGGCGAGACGCACGATCTCGAGGACTACGCCGCGGCGTTCGACTCGCTCGCGACCCGGCGGGCGCGCGGCAAGGTGGTCGTGCGGATCTGAATCTAAGGCTCGCCGATGGCCTCGAGCTCGGACTGCGCGGCGAGCCAGCGTTCCTCGGCCGCCTCGATCAGGCGCGCGACTTCGGTGCAGCGGCGCGTCGCCGCCTGCACCTCCGCGACATTCCCGGCCGCGTAGAAGGCGGTGTCGGCAAGCTGCGCCTCGAGCCCGCGACGCTCGGCCTCGAGCGCAGCGATCCGCTTCTCGATCTCGGCCACCTCGCGTGCGAGCGGCCGCCGTCGGGCGAGCTTCGACGCGCGTTCAGCCGCCTCGGCCTCGCGCTGGCGGCGCCGCGCGTCGCGATCGAGCGCCACGGATGCATCCGCGCCCGCGGCCGCGCTCCGCGCGCGCCGCTCGTCGAGCCAGCGCAGGTAATCGTCCACGTCGCCGTCGAACTCGGCGGCGCGTCCGTCCGCGACCAGCAGGAAGCCGTCGCAGACCGTGCGCAGCAGCGCGCGATCGTGGGAGACCAGCACCAGGCTGCCCTCGTATCCGGCGAGGGCGCGCATCAGCGCATGGCGCATCTCGAGGTCGAGGTGATTGGTCGGCTCGTCGAGCAGCAGCAGGTTCGGTCGACGACGCACGATCAGCGCGAGCGCCAGGCGCGATTTCTCGCCACCCGAGAAGGCGCCGACCGGCGCATCCGCCATGCCGCCACGGAAATCGAAGCTCCCGAGGTAGCTGCGCAATTCGAGTTCGCGGGTGCGGGGCTCGTCGGGCAGGAGGTGCGCGAGCGGCGAGGCGTCCGGCCGCAGTTGCTCGAGCTGGTGCTGCGCGAAGTACCCGATGGTGAGCCCGTGGCCCTCGAGGCGCCGGCCGGCCAGGGGCTCGAGCTCGCCGGCGATCGCTTTCACGAGCGTCGACTTGCCCGCGCCGTTCGCGCCGAGCAGCCCGAGCCGCGCCCCCGGCCGCAGCGAGAGCTGCACTCCATCGAGGATCGGCCGCCCGGCGTAGCCGAGCGCGGCGTCCTCGAGCGTGAGGAGCGGGTCCGGCGAGCGCGCCGGCGCCGGGAACTCGAAGTCGAACGGCGCGTCCACGTGCGCGGCCGCGATGCGCTCGAGCCGGTCGAGCGCCTTCAACCTGCTCTGCGCCTGCCGGGCCTTGCTCGCCTTGGCGCGGAACCGCGCGACGAACTGCGTCATGTGTGCGATCTCGCGCTGCTGCTTCTCGTACAGCGACTGCTGCACGGCCAGTCGTGCCGCCCGCTGCACCTCGAACGCGGAGTAGTTCCCCGAGTAGAGGTTCAGCCGTCCCGCCTCGATGTGCGCGACGTGCGTGACGCAGGCATCGAGGAAGTCGCGGTCGTGCGACACCAGCAGCATCGTGCCGCGATAATTCGCCAGCCAGCGCTCGAGCCAGATCACGGCATCGAGGTCGAGGTGGTTGGTGGGCTCGTCGAGCAGCAGCAGGTCGGCGCGCGAGAGCAGCGCGCGCCCGAGATTGAGCCGCATGCGCCAGCCGCCTGAGAAGGCCGCGACCGGCCGGTCGTGGTCGGTGGCCGCAAAGCCGAGGCCGGCGAGCATGCTGGCCGCACGCGCGCGCGCCGCGTAGCCGTCGATCGCCTCGAGGCGCGCGTGGGCCTCGGCGAGCGCGTGTCCGTCGTGGGCTTCCTCGGCCGACCGTAGCGACTGCTCGACCTCGCGCAGTTCGTCGTCGCCGTCCAGCACGTAGTCCACCGCCGGGCGGTCGAGCGCGGGAGTCTCCTGCGCGACCGAGGCGATGCGCCACTGCCGGGGCATGTCACAGTCGCCCGCCTCGGCGTGCAACTCGCCGCGCAACAGCGCGAACAGGCTCGTCTTGCCGCTGCCATTGGCGCCGACCAGTCCGACCCGCCAGCCCGGGTGGATCTGCAGGCTGGCGTCCTCGATCAGGCGGCGCGCGCCGCGGGCGAGCGTGAGTTGGCGGAACAGGATCAAGGCGGGCGGTCCGGCGGCGTGGCGGGCGCGCATTCTACCGGCTGGGCGGGTCGCGGCGGATGCCATGCGCCTGTCGGCGGAATCCGGCACAATTCGCCTCCTTCCCGCACCGCCCGGCCCCGCGTCGGGACACTGGAGACCGAAACCCGATGCCGTCGTCCCGCCCCATGCATTCCCGCTCCCTGACCCTGCTCGCCCGGATCCTGCTGCCCGTCGCGGGACTCGGCCTGCCCACCCTCGCCGCTGCCCAGGCCACGCCGGCCGTGTCGACCATCGTGGCGTTCAACGGGTCATTTCCGCAGTCGCCGCCGATCCTCGGCACCGACGGCGCCCTGTACGGCACCACGTCGGCCAGTTCGTCGGTCACCGGCGGCCTGATCTATCGCACGACAGTCGACGGGACCGACGTCCAGACGATCTACCAGCTCGCACTGACCGATGGGTACCAGCCACAGGGTGGCCTGCTGCTGCGGGGCGACGGTCGCCTCTACGGCACGACGCGGCTCGGCAACGTCTACCAGGCATCGACCACGGGAACCATCTTCAGTCTCGCGCAGGATGGCAGCGGCTACACCACGCTGCATCGGTTCGCGGCCTTCACTTCGCGCAACACGAAGCTCGGTCCGATCAACACCAACGGCGCGTATCCCGAATCGGCCCTCGTCGAAGGCAGCGATGGCTTCCTCTACGGCGTCACTCGCAACGGTGGACCGAACGGGACCGGTGTGGTGTTCAAGATCTCGCCCGACGGCACGGGCTTCCAGGTCCTGCATGCCTTCTCGGCCATCACCTCCGCCGAGAACTCGAGCTTCCTCGAGAACGCCGACGGCGCCTCGCCGCTCGACGGCGTGATCGAGGGGGCCGACGGCTACTTCTACGGAGTCACCTACGAGGGCGGCGCCAACGGTCGCGGCACGATCTACCGGCTCAAGTTCGACGGCAGCGGATTCCAGACGCTGCACGTGTTCTCCGCCACGACGACGGTGGAAGGGATTGCGGTCAACGTCGACGGCACGTTCCCGGCCGCGGGACTCACCGACGGCGGCGACGGCACGTTCTACGGTACCGCTGCCAGCGGCGGGCCTGACGGGCTCGGTACGCTGTTCGCGATCTCGCCGGACGGTTCGACGTTCAACGTGTTGCATGATTTCGTGGCTACCGGCGGGTCGAGGCCCGGTGGTGCGCTGCTCCTCGGCGACGACGGCCGGCTGTACGGCACCACGACGGCCGGCGGCACCGATTCGGCCGGTGCGCTCCGCAACTTCGGCACGATTTTCGCGATCGCGCGCGACGGCACCGGCCACACCAAGCTCCACGATTTCGACAACGAGAACGGCGTCGGCCCCAACGGCAAGCTGGTGCGGCTGTCGGCCACCGCATTGGCCGGCATCACCTCGGGCGGCGGCGATTGCGGGCAGGGAACCCTGTACTACTTCAGCTTCACGGGCGACACGGTCGAGGGCAACACCCGCTGTGGTCGCCGCAAGAACTACGACAGCGGCGGTGGGTCCACGGGGCCTGCGTTGCTGTTGCTGCTCGGCCTGCTCGGCGGCGCGCGGCGCTTCCGGGTGGCGTGAGCCCAAGCCCCGCGAGGAGGGGCCATGAGCGCAAGCGGCGTGCACTACCGCACCTGCTCGATCTGCGAGGCGATGTGCGGCATCGCGATCGAGCACCGTGACGGTCGGGTCGTCTCGATCAAGCCCGACCGCGAGGACGTGCTGAGCCGGGGGCACATCTGCCCGAAGGCCGTCGCACTCAAGGACATCCACGAGGACCCGGACCGGCTGCGCCGCCCCCTGCGGCGCACCGACTCGGGTTGGGCCGAGGTCTCTTGGCAAGACGCGTTCGACGAGATCGAGGGCCGCATCGCGGCCGTGCGTAGACAGCACGGGCGGGATTCCGTCGCGATCTACGCCGGCAACCCGACGGTGCACAACCTCGGTGCGATGCTCGGCATCGGCGATTTCATCCGCGCGGTCCGCACGAAGAACCTCTATTCGGCGACCAGCGTTGACCAGTTGCCGCACATGGTCGCGTCGCACCTGATGCTCGGGCACCAGTTCCTGATGCCGGTGCCGGACGTGGACCGCACCCGGCTCTTCATCTGCATCGGCGGCAACCCGGTCGCCTCGGCCGGCTCGCTGATGAGCGCGCCCGGCTTCGAGAAGCGCATCGAGGCGCTCAGGGCGCGCGGCGGGCGCTTCATCGTCGTGGATCCGCGGCGCACGGAATCGGCGGCGATCGCGGACGAATACCTGGCGATCCGCCCGGGCACCGACGTCTTCCTGCTGCTCGCGCTGCTGCACGAAATCCTCGGCGCGGGACTCGAGGACCTCGGGCACCTGGCGGCGCACGTCGACGGCCTCGACGACCTGCGTCGCGCCGTGCTCGGGTTCGATCCGCGGCAGCTCGCCGAGCGCGCCGGCATCGCCCACGAGCGCGTAGCGCGGCTCGCCCGCGAGATCGTCGCCGAGCCCGAGGCGCTGGTCTACGGCCGCGTCGGCGCGTGCACGCAGGAGTTCGGCGGGCTCAACCTTTGGCTCATCCATTGCCTGAACGCGGTGACGCGGCATCTCGACCGCACGGGCGGCATGATGTTTCCCGAGCCCGCGGTGGACCTGACGCGCGCGTACGGGTCCAAGGGGCACTACGCACGATTCCACTCGCGCGTGCGCGGCCTTCCCGAGTTCGGCAACGAGTTGCCGGTCGCGACGCTGGCGGAGGAGATCCTCACGCCCGGAGCGGGCCAGGTACGGGCACTGGTGACGTTCGCAGGCAATCCGGTGTTGTCGACGCCCAACGGCAGGCAGCTCGACCGCGCGCTCGCGGGGCTCGACTTCATGGTCTCGATCGACCCGTACCTCAACGAGACCACGCGCCACGCGCATCTCGTGCTGCCACCCACCAGCCCGCTCGAGCACAGCCACTACGACATTGCCCTGAGCGGTTTCGCGGTGCGCAACGTCGCCAGGCATTCCGCACCCTTGTTCGACCCGCCGCCGGGTGCTCGGCACGACCATGAGATCCTCGCCGAGCTAGCGCTGCGGCTCGGCACGCGGCCGGGCATGGAGCGGCGCGCCAGGCGTGCGCGCGGCTGGCTCGCACGACGACTGGGTCCCGACGGCCAGCTCGACTGGATGTTGAAGACCGGTGCCTACGGCGAGGAGTACCGCGGCCGGCTCAAGTGGCTCAGCTCGCTGCCGGGGTTCGCTGTCATGCGCGCGCAACTCGCGGCTCCCGATCGCAAGCCGCGCGGGCTGAGTCTCGCGCGGCTGCGGGCGGCGCCGCACGGCATTGACCTCGGGCCGCTCGAGCCCGGATTGCCGCGCCGGCTCGCCACGCCGGACAAGCGCGTGCGGCTCGCGCCGTCGATCTATCTCGAGGACCTCACGCGGGCACGAAAGGTGTTGCAGGCAGCGCCGCGCGAACTGGTGCTGGTCGGGCGTCGGCACGTCCGCAGCAACAACTCGTGGCTGCACAACAGCCAGCGACTGATGAAGGGCAAGCCGCGCTGCACGCTGTTGATCCACCCGGACGACGCGGCGAGCCGGGGCATCACCGACGGCGCGATGGTGCGCCTGTGTTCGCGGGTCGGGGAGGTCGCCGTCGCGGCGGAAGTTTCCACCGACATGATGCCGGGCGTCGTCAGCCTGCCGCACGGCTGGGGCCATGACCGGCCGGGTGCGCGCCTGTCGATTGCGAGTCAGCACGCAGGGGCCAGCATCAACGACGTGATCGACGACCGGCTGATCGATGCACTGACCGGGACGGCCGTACTGAACGGGACCCCCGTCGAGGTCGTCGCCCGACCCTGATCCACCTTGAGGCTTGACGGGTGGGTCCCGCAGGGTATGATAGATAGTAATTACTCACTATCTAAGCTCTTGTCACGCCAACGCCAACACCTGCCAGCAGAGGAGCGCCGCGCCGTCACGGTGCAGGCGGTGCTCGACCTCGCCGCCGAGCGCAACCCGAGCGAGATCACCACCCAGGCCATCGCCGATCGCATGAGCCTGACGCAGGGTGCGCTGTTCCGGCACTTCGCGGACAAGGACGCCATCTGGGAGGCGGTCATGGGCTGGGTGGCCGAGCGATTGCTGGCGCGCGCGGACGCCGCGGCGGCCGCGGCGGGAACGCCGCTCGCCGCGCTCGAGGCGATGTTCATGGCGCACGTCGCGTTCGTGGCCGATCATCCCGGCGTGCCCCGCATGCTGTTCGGGGAACTGCAGCGCGCCGGCCAGACGCCGGCCAAGCGCATGGTGCAGACGCTCATAGCACGCTATGGCGCCCGACTGCGTGACCTCATCGAGCGAGGGCGCGCGGGCGGCGAGATCGCGGCCGACGTCGATGCCGCCGCCGCTGCCACGCTCTTCATCGGCACGATCCAGGGCCTCGTGATGCAGTCGCTGCTGGCGGGCGACGTGCAGCGCATCCGCGTGGAGGCGCCGCGCGCCTACGCGATCTTCCGGCGCGGCATCGCGAGCTGCACATGAAACTGCCGCGGTCGAATCGACGCACCCTCGCGTTGCTGACGGTGATCGTTCCGTTGCTCGTGCTGTTCGTGTTCGTCGCGCTGCGGTCCGGCCCGCTCGCGCCGGTGGCGGTAACCGTCGTGCCGGTCGAATCCCGCTCGATCAAGCCCGCGCTCTACGGCGTCGGCACGGTCGAGGCACGCTATACCTACCGGATAGGCCCGACCGTCGCCGGTCGCCTGCGCAGCCTCGAAGTGCACGCAGGCGAGACGGTGCAGGCCGGGCAGGTGCTCGGCGAGATGGATCCGGTCGACCTCGACGAACGCATCCGGTCGCTGCAGTCCGAACGGTGGCGCGCGCAGGCGAGGCAGGACGAGGCGCAGGCACGGCAGGCCTTTGCGCTTTCCCAGGCGAGGCGCTACGAGCAACTGTTCACGGCACGCCTGGTCAGCGAGGAAGTCGTCACCACGCGGCGGCAGGAACTCGCGGTTGCGGATGCGGCACTGGCGGCGGCGCGACAGGACGTCTCCCGGACCGGTTCGGATCGCGAGGCGCTCGAGGCACAGCGCGCGAACCTGCGCCTGGTCGCGCCCGTCGACGGCGTGGTGATCACGCGCCACGTGGATCCCGGCACGACGGTCGTCGCCGGCCAGCCGGTGGTGGACGTGATCGACCCGCGCAGCCTCTGGGTCAACGTGCGCTTCGACCAGTTGAACGCGGCCGGTCTCGCGGCGGGCTTGCCGGCGCGCATCGTGCTGCGCTCGCGTGGCGAACGGCCGCTGAGCGGCCACGTACTGCGCGTGGAGCCGGTGGCCGATGCGGTGACCGAGGAGGCCCTGGCCAAGGTCACGTTCGACGAGCAACCCGCGTCCCTGCCGCCGATCGGCGAACTGGCGGAGGTCACGATCGACCTTCCGGAACTGGCTGCGAGCCAGGTGATTCCGAGCGCGGCCGTGCGTCGCGACGGCAACGCACTCGGCGTCTGGCGCGTCCGGCGCGGCGCTGCCGAGTTCGCGTCCGTCGCACTCGGGACCGCCGATCTCGACGGCAACGTGCAGGTGACGGCGGGGCTCGAGGAGGGCGACCAGGTCGTCACCTACAGCGCGAAGGCGCTCACCGCGCGCAGTCGGATCCACGTCGTCGAGCGCATTGCTGGCTCGCCGCGATGATCAGCCTGGCCGGGCGCGACATCCTGCACTCGTGGGGCAAGTTCGTCTTCACCGGCTTCGGTCTCGGCCTGCTGATCGGCGTCACCCTGGTCATGGCGGGCGTGTACCGCGGCATGGTCGACGACGGCAAGGCGCTGCTCGACAACAGCGGCGCGGACCTCTGGGTGGTGCAGCGGGACACGCTCGGGCCCTACGCCGAATCGTCGAGCGTCAACGACGACGTGTACCGCGCCATCCTCGCGATGCCGGGCGTCGCGCAGGCCGCGAACGTGACCTACCTGACCATGCAGGTCCGCCGGGACACGAACGACGTGCGGGCCATGGTGGTGGGCATCGCTCCCGGCGGCATGGGGACGACACCGGGCTGGCCGCCGTATCTCGTGGCGGGACGACCGATCACGCGTGGCCACTACGAGGCCGTCGCCGACGTCGCCACGGGGTTCGAACTCGGTGATCGGCTGGCCATCCGGCGCAATCGTTACCTCGTCGTCGGTCTGACCCGGCGCATGGTGTCCTCGAGCGGCGACCCGATGGTGTTCATTCCGCTCAAGGACGCGCAGGAGGCGCAGTTTCTCAAGGACAACGACGCGATCTGGCAGAGTCGCCGCCGTACCGGCGCCGATCCGTCGCTCAACCGGCCCGGCGTACCGGGACTGCTCGAGGACGTGATCGCCTCGCAGAGCACGAATGCTTTCGTCAATGCCGTGCTGGTCACGCTGCAGGCGGGCCACGCGCCGGAGGAGGTGGCGGACTCGATCCGTCGCTGGAAGCGCCTGACGGTGTACACGCGGGCGGAGATGGAGAAGATCCTGGTCGGCAAGCTGATCGCCACCTCGGCGCGGCAGATCGGCATGTTCCTGGTGATCCTGGCTGTCGTCAGCGCGGCGATCGTGGCATTCATCATCTACACGCTGACGATGGACAAGATCCGCGAGATCGCGGTGCTGAAGCTCATCGGCACCCGCAATCGCACCATCGCCGCGATGATCATGCAGCAGGCCGTGGCACTGGGGTTGATCGGTTTCGTGGTGGGCAAGATCACCGCGACTTACGCAGCGCCGCTGTTCCCGAAGTACGTGCTGCTCGTGCCGTTCGACACCGTGGCGGGATTCCTGGCCGTGCTCGTGATCTGCGTGCTGGCGAGCATCGTCGCCATCCGCATGGCCCTCAGGGTCGACCCGGCCGAAGCGATCGGGGGCTGAGATGGGCGGTCACGGCATCCGCATCGAAGGACTGAGGAAGCGCTACGGCACGGGCGATACGGCCGTCGACGCGCTCAAGGGCGTGGACATGCAGGTGGCGCCCGGCGAGGTCGTCGGGCTCGTCGGTCCGTCCGGCTCCGGCAAGAGCACGCTGCTCAAGTGCCTGGGCGCAGTGATCGACCCGACCGCGGGCCGCATGGTGCTGGGGGACGACGTGATCTACGACGACGGCTGGCGGGTCCGTGACCTGCGTGCCCTGCGGCGCGACAAGATCGGTTTCGTGTTCCAGGCGCCGTACCTGATCCCGTTCCTCGACGTCACCGACAACGTCGCACTGCTGCCGATGCTGGCAGGGACCGCGAATGGCGAATCGCGCGTCCGGGCGCTCGAGCTGCTGGCCGCACTCGACGTGCAGCACCGGGCCCGGGCCATGCCATCGCAGCTGTCCGGTGGCGAGCAGCAGCGGGTGGCCATCGCCCGCGGCCTGGTGAACCATCCGCCCGTGATCCTGGCGGACGAGCCCACGGCGCCGCTCGACAGCGAGCGCGCCATGGCCGTCGTCCGCATCCTGAACGACATGGCGGCTCGCTACGAGACCGCCATCATCGTGGTCACCCACGACGAGAAGATCATCCCGACCTTTCGCCGCGTCTATCACATCCGCGATGGCCGCACGCACGAGGTCGCCGGCGAAGCACGCTCGCTGCATTGATTCCAGTTCCGCTCCCGAAAAGGATTCCCACCATGACGACGCACATCCGCTTGAATCGAACACTGGCCGCGGCCGGGCTCGCACTCGCCCTCGGCGGTTCGCTGCTGATGGCTACGCCCGTGCATGCACAGCACGATCACGCGCACGAAGCCCACGCCACCGCTGGCCTCACGCTCAACAATGGAGCCCGCTGGGCGACGGACGAGCCGCTGCGCATCGGCATGCAGCGCATCCGCGACGCAGCGGCGCCGGCGATCACTGCGGGCCCGCATTCCTTGTCGAAAGAGGCCGCGACGGCGCTGGCCGCGGCGGTGCGCGAGCAGGTGAACTACCTCGTCGCGAACTGCAAGCTCGAGCCGAAGGCCGACGCGGTGCTGCACGTCCTCATCGCGGAACTGCTCGGCGGCGCCGAGGCGCTGGAGCAGGACCCGCACGCCGAGGGTGGACTGCCGCGCATCGAACAGGCGCTGCGGCAGTACCCCGAGTACTTCGATCACCCGGCCTTCTAGTGTACTGAGTTGGAAATTCGCATGCAGAATCTCTGCAGGCTGTCGAGTATCTGGTCGGCGGTCTTGGTCCACACGAAGGGCTGCGGGTCGCGGTTGTGAAGGTCGAGGTAGGAACGGATCGCCTTCTCGAGTTCCAGGGTGCTGCGGTGCGTACCGCGGCGGATCTGTTTCTCGGTGAGCAGTGCGAACCAGCGCTCGACTTGGTTGAGCCAGGAAGCGGAGGTGGGCGTGAAGTGCGCGTGGAAACGCGGGTGGCGGGCGAACCAGGCTCTGACCGACGGCGTCTTGTGCGTGCCGTAGTTATCCATGACCAGATGAACGTCGAGGTTCGCGGGTACGGCCTCGTCGATGGTGCGCAGAAAGGCGAGGAACTCCTTGGCTCGATGGCGCCGATGGATCTCACCGATGACCTTGCCGGTGGCGATGTTCAGGGCGGCGAAGAGCGTGGTGGTGCCGTGACGGCGGTAATCGTACGTGCGCCGCTCGGGGATGCCCGGCATCATCGGCAGGATCGGTTGCGTGCGGTCGAGCGCCTGGATCTGGCTCTTCTCGTCCACGCACAGCACGAGCGCCCGATCGGGCGGGTTGAGATAAAGACCGACGATGTCGCGCACTTTGTCGATGAACAGCGGGTCGGTCGAGAGCTTGAAGGTCTCGGCGCGGTGCGGCTGCAGACCGAAGGCGTGCCAGATGCGCACCACCGCCGTCTGCGACAAGCCACTCGCCTTGGCCATCGCGCGGCTGCTCCAGTGCGTGGCATCGCGCGGCGTTTCCTGCAATGTCAGGGCGATGACACGTTCGACCTTCGCATCCGAGATCGTGCGGGGCGCACCCGGTCGCGGCTCATCGAGCAGTCCGTCGAGCCGCTGCGTGAGAAAGCGCGTGCGCCACTTGCCCACCGTCTGTGCCGTCACGCGCAGCTGCCGCGCAATCTCGCGGTTGGAACGATCGGTCTGCGCCGCGAGCACGATGCGCGCCCGCAGCGCGAGCGCTTGCGAGGTCTTGTGCCGCCGTGTCCACTCGACGAGCCGATTGTGCTCTTCCGTCGTCAGCGTCACGCTCTCAAGTTTCCGACCACGCCGCATCGCATCGCCCTCGAAGTGGAGTCTATGCTTGGACTTCGAGGCTGCATAAAAGTTCGACGAATTAATGACTCAGGACACTAGCTCGCCACGGCCTTCAGGATGTGGAACAGGATCAGCCCGACGATGAGCGCCTGGCCGAGCCAGAGCGTGAATACTCCGTAGGCCCTGCTGCGCAAGGTGTAGCCGACGACGATCATGGCGAGTCCCAGGAACAATGCCGTGATGGTCGGCCAGTAGGTCGTGTAGTCCATAGGTTCAGGCCTTTCGAGGCAGGGCCTCGGTCGATTCGTCAGGTGCCGGCGATGATCTCGAACGAGCGCAGTCGCAGCGCGTGATCGTATACGTCGGAGACGATGATCAATTCGTCTGCGCCGGTCTCGGCCACCAGCGCCGCGATGCCGGCGTGCACGGTGCCGGGCGAGCCGACGATCGATCGTGCGAGCATCGGTGTGACCTGGGCCTTCTCCATCGGCGACCAGTAGGACTCGATGTCGTCGATCGGCGGCCGACTCAGGCCGCGGGCGCCGCGGAGCATGTCGACGAACGACATCTGCTGCGTCGTTGCCAGGCGGCGGGCCTCCGCGTCGCTGTCGGCGGCGATGATGTTGACGCCCACCATGGCATACGGCCGGCCGAGCTGCTCCGACGGCTTGAACCGCTTGCGATAGGTCTCGAGCGCTGGCATCAGCTGCTGTGGTGCGAAGTGCGAGGCGAAAGCGTACGGGAGCCCGAGTTCCGCCGCGAGCATCGCGCCGAACAGGCTGGACCCCAGGATCCACAGCGGGACCCTGGTGCCGGCCGCCGGCACCGCCTCGATGGCCTGGCCGGGGCGGGCCGGGGCGAAGTAGCTCTGAAGTTCGAGTACGTCCTCGGGGAATCGCTCGGCGGCCGCAGGCGTGCGGCGCAACGCGCGCAGCGTGTTCTGGTCCGTGCCCGGCGCACGGCCGAGGCCGAGGTCGATGCGGCCCGGGAACAGGCGTTCGAGCGTGCCGAACTGCTCGGCGATGACGAGGGGAGAGTGGTTCGGCAGCATGATGCCGCCGGCGCCGACACGGATGGTAGTCGAGCCTGCGGCGACGTGGGCGATGGCGATCAACGTCGCGGCACTTGCGATGCCAGGGAAGTTGTGGTGCTCGGCCAGCCAGATGCGGCGGTATCCCCAGGCTTCGGCGTGGCGGGCGAGATCGCGGGCGTCGTCGAGGGCAGCGCGTGCGTCCGAGCCTTCCCTGATGCGTGCGAGGTCGAGGATGGAGAGCGAAATCGGCATTACCGTGTCAGCAGGTCGATGTAAGGCTGACAACTATACCTGCGGATCCTGCTGGCGATGAGTTCGTAGGCGTTTCAATTGCTCGGGAGGCGGGCTTTCAGATTGAGGAAGCTCTCTTCGAACTTGCAGCGGGCGGCATCCGCTTCAGGCGAATACTTGCCGTTGCGTGGCGTCAGCTCTACGTAATGCACGATCGCAAGGTGTGCACGCGCCCGCTTGTACGATTGCAGATACGGCGCCGCTTGCCGAAGCACGGCGAGCGCCTGTCGATTGGAGACTGTATATGTGAACGACGGGGCGTGGTGCTTCGCGGTCGTCCGTTTGCGCGTGATTTTCCCAGCGCCTACGGTCGACAAGACCCAAGCCACAATTTCACGTTCGGTGCTGACGACCGACACGACAAGTTGGCGG
Organism: uncultured Gammaproteobacteria bacterium; assembly: GCA_963706535.1. Lineage (GTDB taxonomy): Bacteria > Pseudomonadota > Gammaproteobacteria > Steroidobacterales > Steroidobacteraceae > RPQJ01. Next base: position 123,891 of record CAVPMU010000003.1, on the reverse strand, counting down.
CGCTCGTTTGCGTGCCTGCGGGAGAGGGTAATCGTTCCCTCGCCGTCGATCAGGCCCGCGAGGTACGCAGCCTCGAACTGTTGCAGGGTGCGAACGTGCCTGGATTGCATGCTGCGCGGTCCCTCGCGAAAGGACCCCCGGCCGGAACCGGCCGGGGGTCGACGATGGTGGAGGCGGCGGGACAGCTGGTCTGCCTCTTCCGAGACAGGCTGGACTATGCCTTCACCCCGGCACGTGCCGGGGGCGGGGCGTGTTATTCGAAGCTCGTTCGCTTCGAATCCTAGTGACCGCTCCGGCCCGGTGGCCTTCAGCGGCTCTATGAGTCTCTACAGGGCAGGCCTGAGGTTAGCCCTCTTCCTACCCCTCGGCGTTACCTCGCGCCGCCATCACCGGCGCGTCAGGCTTCACCGATGTGAGCCCCGTTGTCACTTCACCCTTACGGGTGAAGGCGACCCATCGTTGATCGAACCCGCGTCCGCAAGCCCTACATTCCAGGACCTACATGCTTAGCCGTCTCTTTGATTCTCGTCGTTCACTACCCGAGCGGCAGGGAAGATGACCGACCAGCTCAGGAACGTTTTAGCGAGCCAGCCCTCAGCACACTGGACCCGCGAGCTTGTGAGCGCGTCCCTCGGGTCTGGATGCACAAGCACATGCCAGTCGAGGGTTAGGCGGGATTAAGCCGCCAGAGCGTAGTTGTCGTCGTTGGCAACTAATGGTTTGCAAGCGGTTTAACGAGGAACCTTGCACCTCGGCATGCACCTGAAGTTTCGCGACCCACGTCGAAACCGGTCGCCCCCAGATGGACAGTCCTAGTGTAGGGGCGGGGGCGGGGAAAGCAAGGCCCGCAAGGGAAAGTGACCCCGCAGGGGAAAGTGACTAGCCCCGCTTGCGCAGCAAGCGCGCCTTCTCCCGCTGCCAGTCGCGGTCCTTCTCCGTCGCGCGCTTGTCGTGCGACTGCTTGCCCTTGGCGAGCCCGATCTCGAGCTTCACCTTGCCCTTGCTCCAGTAGAGCTTGAGCGGCACCACGGTGTGCCCCTTGCGCTCGACGGCGCCGACCAGGCGGTCGAGCTCACGCCGGTGCAGCAGCAGCTTGCGGGTGCGGGTCGGGTCGGCGACGACGTGTGTCGAAGTCGTGCGCAGCGGCGAGAAGTGCGTGCCGATGAGCCACGCCTCGCCATTCTTGATCAGCACGTAGCCCTCGGTGATCTGCGCCTTGCCCGCGCGCAGGCTCTTGACCTCCCAGCCCTGCAGCGCCATCCCGGCCTCGAGGTTCTCCTCGATGAAATACTCGTGCCGCGCGCGCTTGTTCAGCGCGATCACGGGGTTTTCCTTGTCCTTGTCCTTGCTCGGGGCGGCCATGGGTTCACTTCGGGTCGGTCGCGCATTCTAGCCGGCCCGCATACACTTGCGCCCGGTTCCGGAGCCCACGGTCCATGGCGATCCACGAAATCAGGCGTAGCGCGCTCGTCGTCTTCACCCCCGAGCAGATGTTCGACCTCGTGATCGAACGTCGAGCGCTACCCCGAATTCCTGCCCTGGGTAGCGGCGGGCCACCTGCACGAGAAGTCCGAGCACGAGTTGCTGGCCAGCATGGAGATGCAGCGCGCCGGGGTGCGCGAGCGATTCACCACGCGCAACACTTTCGACCGTCCCGGCTACATGACGTTGAAGCTGGAGAAGGGGCCGTTCCGCATGCTGGAGGGACGCTGGACCTTCACGCCGATCGGCACGTCCGGCACGCGCATCGAGCTCGAGATGCGCTTCGAGTTCTCGAGTTCCGTGGTCGAACTGCTGTTCGGCCGCGCGTTCGAGCAGAGCTGCAGCCACCTGATCGATGCCTTCATCGCCCGCGCGAAGCAGATGCATGGCACAGCCTGAGCCACGCGAGGTGCAGGTCGCGTATGCGTTGCCGGACCGCCAGCGCATCGTGATTCTGCCGCACAGGGACCGCATGACCGCCATGGAGGCCGTCGTGGAATCCAGGCTGCTCGAGGAATTCCCGCCGCTCCGCGAGCGACCGCTCGCGCTCGGGATCTTCGGGCAGGTGGTGGATGGCTCGAGGCGGCTCGAGCCGGGTGATCGCGTGGAGATCTACCGACCGCTCAAGGCCGATCCCCGTGAGACGCGGCGGCGTCTCGCCGCGCAGGGACGGACCATGGGTCGCAGCGGCTCTGGCCGCTGAGACGCCGCTCAGGTGCCGCCCGGTCGGCTCACGTCCGGCCGCGGCTCGGCCGGCTGGGGAGGCTTGACCGACGGCGCAGGCGGGGGCTCGCGCTCCAGTTCTGCCTCGGCCTGCTTTTTCTTCTTCTTGCCTTTCTTGCGATCGACCGGTGCGGGATCCGGCAGGTCGAGCTTGTCGACGCGGCTGACCTTGTCGTCGACGAAATGCACGACGAAGTGCGCGGTCTCGGCCTTGCTCGAGCGGCCGCGCGTCAGGCGGTACACGTAGTCCCAGCGGTCCGGGGTGAACGGGTCGGAGATCATCGGCGTGCCGAGCACGTAGCGCACCTGGCTGCGGGTCATGCCGGCGGTCACCTGGTCGACTTCCTCCACCTCGAGCAGGTTGCCCTGCTGGATGTTCGGCCGGTACACGCAGGCGCTCGTGCCGAGGGCGGCGACGAGCAGGAGCAACAGGGGCAGGAGGCGGGTCATTCCGGTGTGTCTTCGGGTCGGCTGCATCTGTCTGGAGTTGCCGGCCCGTGCCGGACATAATGGGCGCGAATCATACAGTAACCGCGTCCCCTGCGCGGACGCCCAGGATGCAATGACCGTGGAACCTTCGCACCTGCGCCGGGCCGGACTCAAGATCACGGTGCCGCGGCTCAAGATCCTCGAGATCCTCGCCGTGAGCCAGCCGCGCCACATGAGCGCGGAGGACGTCTACCGGCGGCTGCTCGATTCGAACGAGGACATCGGCCTCGCCACGGTCTATCGCGTGCTGACGCAGTTCGAGTCGGCGGGGCTGGTCACGCGGCATCACTTCGAGGGCGGAACGGCCGTCTTCGAGCTGAACGAAGGCACGCACCACGACCACATCGTCTGCATCGACTGCGGGCGCGTGGAAGAGTTCACGGACGACAGCATCGAGGACCGGCAGGAAGAAATCGCCAAGCGCCTCGGCTTCGACATCACCGACCACTCGCTCACCCTGCACGGCCATTGCGTGCGCGAGAACTGCCCGCATCGCTCGAAGGCGAAGTAGGGCGACGCGGCAGCCGCTTCGGGGGACCCCGCCGCGCCGATTCGAGCATCTCGCGCGCGTGGTCGCGCGTGCGATTCGTGATCTGCGCGCCGCCGAGCATCCGCGCGAGTTCCTCGACGCGGGATTCCTCGTCGAGCGCCTCGAGTCGCGTGCGCGTCACGCCGCGCGCCGAGTGCTTGCTGACGCGCAGCTGCCGCCCCGCCTGCGACGCGACCTGCGGCAGGTGCGTCACGCACAGCACCTGTCCCGACGCGGCGAGCTCGCGCAGCTGGCGGCCCACCATCTCGGCGACCGCCCCGCCCACGCCGGCATCCACCTCGTCGAACACCAGGCAGGGCAGGTGCGCCGCGTTCAGCGTGGCGACCTGCAGCGCGAGGCTGATGCGCGACAGCTCGCCGCCGGAGGCGGTCTTCGCGAGCGGCCGCAGGGGCTGGCCGGGATTTGCGCTCACCAGGAACTCGATGTCGTCGTTGCCTTGCTCGGCGAACTGCGGCGGTTCGGCGGAATCGATGCGCGTGGCGAACACGCCACCCGGCATGCCGAGGTCCTGCATCAGCGCGGAGACCTTGCGATCGAGCGCGGCCGCCGCTGCCCGCCGCGCCGCGGACAGTTGGCCTGCCGCCGCGACGTATTGCCCGGCCGCGGCGGCGAGCCTGCGGTCGAGGTCGGCGAGGCCGGTCGCCGCAGCCTCGAGGGTCGCGAGCTCGTTGGACAGCCTGAGCCGCAAGTCCGGAAGTGCCGCGACTTCGACGCGGTGCTTGCGTGCGACGTCCTCGAGTGACGCCAGGCGCGATTCGACCCAGTCCTGCCGCGCCGGATCGGCCTCCAGCGACTGCGAGTAGCGGTTCAGGTTCGAGACGGCTTCGCGGCAGGCAATGGCGGCCTCGTCCAGCAATTGGGCCGTGCTCGCCAGCGCCGGGTCGAGGCCCACGAGTTGCCGGATGACAGACTCGGCGCGTGCCAGCGCCGAGCTGACACCACCGTCGTCGCCGGCGAGCAGTCCCTCGACCTGCGCCGTGCCCTCGACCAGCTTGCCCAGGCTCGCGATGCGGCGGCGCTCCTCGAGCAGCTCCTGCGACTCGCCGGGGCGCGCATCGAGCGCCTCGAGCTCGGCGACGTAGTGGCCGAGCAGGTCGAGGCGGGAGTCCCGATCGCGCGCCCGCTGCTCGAAGGCCTGACGCTCGAGAGCGAGCGCCCGCCACGCGCGGTGCGCGGTGCGCACGGCATCGGCCTGCGGAGCGAGGCCACCGGCGTCGTCGAGCAGCGCGCGCTGGTAGCCGCGGCGAGACAGCGACTGGAACTCGAGCTGGCCGTGGACGTCCACGAGGAGTTCGCCGAGCTCGCGCAGCGATTGCACGGGCATGGTGCGGCCGTTGATGTAGGCGCGGCTGCGGCCGTCCGCGGACACGACGCGGCGCAGGATCGCCTCACCCTCGTGCTCGACCGACTGTTCCTCGAGCCAGGCGCGCGCTGCCGCGTTCTGCGCCAGGTCGAAGCCCGCCGTGACCTCGGCCCGCTCGGCGCCGTGCCGCACCGCGCCGCTGTCGGCGCGTCCACCGACCGCGAGCAGCAGCGCGTCGACGAGGATCGACTTGCCGGCGCCGGTCTCGCCGGTGAGCACGATGAATCCCGGCGTGAGTTCGATCTCGACGGACTCGACGATTGCAAAATCGCGAATCTGCAGGTGGGTCAGCATCGCGCGTCAGTCGGACGGCGGCTGGCCGTTGCGGCCGCCTCGGCCCCAGTGCAGCTTCGAGCGCAGGATGCGGAAATAGTCGTGGCCGGGCGGGTGCAGCAGCGTCGCGCTGACGCTGGCGCGCGCGATGCGCAGTCGCGTGCCGGGCTCGAGTTCGCACAGCACGATGCCGTCGCAGACGACCTGGGCGCGCGTCTCCGGCCGCCCGGCGAGCTCGATCTCGACGACGCTTTCGGCGCCGACGACGATCGGCCGGTCGGACAGCGTGTGGGGGCAGATCGGCACCAGGACGATGGCGGCGAGCGCCGGATGGACGATGGGACCGCCGCAGGACAACGCGTAGGCCGTCGAGCCCGTGGACGTGGACACGATGAAACCGTCGCCGCCGTGGGTGTTGACGTAGGCGCCGTCCACCCAGGTGCGCAGGTCGAGCATGCGACCGGTGTCGTGCTTGGCGATCGCGACGTCGTTCAGCGCCAGCGCGGTGGCGACCGCGCGGTCCTCGTAGTGCACGGCCGCCTCGAGCAGCATGCGGGTCTCCGCCGTGCAGTGGCCGGCGAGCGCCTCGTCCACGCTTTCGAGCATGTCGGCCGGCCGGATGTCGGCGAGGAAGCCCAGTCGGCCGCGATTGACGCCCAGCACCGGCACGCCTGCAGTGGCCGCCATGCGAGCGGCGTGCAGCATCGTGCCGTCGCCACCGACCGCGACCACCAGCTCGGCACGGGCCGCCAGTTCCGACTCGGGAACGAGTTCCACCGCGAGCGGGTCGAAAGCAATGTCCTCGCCTCGTGCGGCCAGCACCCGGCAGCCGCGCTGCAGCAGGTGGCTCGCGAGGCTGGTCATCGCCTCGGCGACGCGCGGCTCGTCGGCGCGGCCAGCGAGGGCGACGGTGCGGTAGGCGGGGGCGGCGGCGTTCATCGGTGCCGGCGTTGTAGCACGCGTGGCGCGTGGCGGGCCAGAGCGTTTCATGACGGGTTCGGCATGATTCACGATGCTTGACTCCGGCTGAATGGCGTTGCTAAGTGATGCCAATGTCACCCGAATCGACCGAAGACCGTCTCAACGAGCGTGCCCAGCACCTGCTGCGGGTGCTCGTCGAGAGCTACATCCGCGAGGGCCAGCCGGTCGGCTCGCGCACCCTGTCGCGCGACTCGGGCCTCAACCTGAGCGCGGCGACCGTCCGCAACGTCATGGCCGACCTCGAGGAGTACGGCTTCGTCACCTCGCCGCACACCTCGGCGGGCCGTGTGCCGACCGACAAGGGCTATCGCTTCTTCGTCGACACGCTGCTCAGGCAGCGCTCCACCGGGGCGGTGGACGACGTCATCGACGAACTGCGTCGGCGCCTCTCCGAGGACCAGGACCGTGATCCCAAGGCGATCGTCGCCGTCGCCTCGCAGGTGCTCTCGTCGATCACGCACCTCGCGGGCGTGGTGACCATCCCGCGCCAGCCGCACCAGTCGCTGAGCCAGATCGAGTTCCTGCCGTTGTCCGACAACCGGGTGCTGGCGGTGATGGTGGTGAACGGGCGCGACGTGCAGAACCGCATCGTGCAGCTCGACCGATATCACTCGGCGGAAGAACTGCGCCAGGCGGCCAACTTCCTCAACCAGCAGTTCGGCGGCAAGGAGCTGCGCCAGGTGCGCGCCGATCTCGTCGAGGAGCTCAAGCAGACCGGCGAGCGCCTGAACCAGCTGATGGTGGATGCGATCCAGGTCGCGCAGCAGATGGTCGGCGCCAGCGTGCCGGAGGCCCCGGAATACGTGATCGCGGGCGAGACCAACCTGATGGAGTTCGCCGAGCTGTCGAGCGTGGAGAAGCTCCGGCGGCTGTTCGACGCGTTCACCTCGAAGCGCGACATCCTGCACCTGCTGGACTTGAGCCTGCGCGCCGAGGGCGTGCAGATCTTCATCGGCCAGGAATCCGGCTACCAGATCCTCGACGACTGCAGCCTCGTCACGGCGCCCTACATGCTCGACAACGAGACGGTCGGCGTGCTCGGCGTCATCGGCCCGACCCGCATGGCCTACGAGCGGGTGATCCCGATCGTGGACCTCACGGCCCGGCTGCTCGGCTCCGCCTTGAATTCGCGGCGCTAGGCCCGATATCGGCAAGCAGGTTTCGGCACGCCGTCCGGGCGCGCCCGGGCGACGGGGCGATTTCGACTTCAGGCAGGTGACATGACGACGCAAACCGATCAGGGAACCGAGGGCCAGGCGCCGGACGAGGCCGGATCCGAGATGGATCGCCTTGCCGCCGAGTTGGCCGAGGCCCAGGCCCGGGCCGAGGACAACTGGAACAGCTACCTGCGCGCCGTGGCGGAGACCGAGAACGTCCGCAAGCGCGGCCAGCGCGAGGTCGAAGCGGCTGCCCGCTATGCGATCGACCGGTTCGCCGCGGAGTTGCTCGAGGTTCGCGACAGCCTGGAACTCGGCATCGCGGCGGGGGCAGGGGCAGAGTCCGCCCGGTTGCTCGAGGGCATGGAGGCCACGCTGAGGCTCATGAACAAGGCCTTCGAGAAGTCGGGCCTCACCGTCGTCGACCCGCGGGGCGAGCCGTTCAATCCCGAGTTTCACGAAGCCATCGCCACGCTCGAGAGCGCGGACCAGCCGCCGGGGTCGGTCCTGGAGGTGGTCCAGAAAGGCTACGTTCTGAACGGCCGGCTGCTGCGACCGGCCCGGGTCGCGGTGGCCCGGGCGCCGGCGACGGCCGCCTCCTGACTTGAATCGGCCGCCGGTAACCCCACCTAGACGGCCATCGGAATCATCGCATCGACGGAGTCACATCCATGTCAAGAGTCATCGGCATCGACCTGGGCACCACGAACTCGTGCGTCGCCATCATGGAGGGCGGCAAGCCCCGGGTCATCGAGAACAGCGAGGGTGACCGCACCACGCCGTCCATCGTCGCCTTCACCAAGGACGACGAAGTGCTGGTCGGCCAGTCCGCCAAGCGGCAGGCCGTCACCAATCCGCAGAACACCCTGTACGCCATCAAGCGCCTGATCGGCCGGCGCTACGAAGACCCCGTGGTGCAGAAGGACGTCGGCATGGTCGGCTACCACATCGTCAAGGCCGACAACGGCGACGCGTGGGTCGAGGTGCACGGCAAGAAGATGGCGCCGCCCGAGATCTCGGCGCGCGTGCTGATGAAGATGAAGAAGACGGCCGAGGACTATCTCGGCGAGCCGGTCACCGAGGCCGTGATCACGGTGCCCGCCTACTTCAACGACTCGCAGCGCCAGGCGACCAAGGACGCGGGCCAGATCGCGGGGCTCACCGTGAAGCGCATCATCAACGAACCGACCGCGGCCGCGCTGGCCTATGGCCTCGACAAGTCGGGCGGCGACCGCAAGGTCGCGGTCTATGACCTCGGCGGCGGCACCTTCGACATCTCGATCATCGAGTTCGCCGACGTGGACGGCGAGCGCCAGTTCGAGGTGCTCGCGACCAACGGCGACACCTTCCTCGGCGGCGAGGACTTCGACAAGCGCGTGATCGACTACCTGGCGGCCGAGTTCCTCAAGGAAAGCGGTGTGGACGTGCGGCGCGACCCGCTCGCCGTGCAGCGCCTGAAGGAAGCGGCCGAGAAGGCCAAGATCGAGCTGTCCTCGAGCCAGCAGACCGAGGTCAACCTGCCGTACATCACGGCCGACGCCTCGGGCCCGAAGCACCTGGCGATGAAGTTGACGCGGGCCAAGCTCGAGTCGCTGGTCGAGGACCTCGTGCAGAAGACCATCGAGCCGTGCCGCATCGCTCTCAAGGACGCGGGGCTGTCGATCAACGAGGTGGCCGAGGTGATCCTGGTCGGCGGCCAGACGCGCATGCCGCTGGTGCAGAAGCTCGTCAAGGACTTCTTCGGCAAGGAGCCGCGCAAGGACGTGAACCCCGACGAGGCCGTGGCGGTCGGCGCGGCGGTGCAGGCGGGCGTGCTCACCGGCGAGGTCAAGGACGTGCTGCTGCTCGACGTCACCCCGCTGTCGCTCGGCATCGAGACGCTCGGCGGCGTGATGACCAAGCTGATCGAGAAGAACACCACCATCCCGACCAAGGCGACGCAGGTGTTCTCGACGGCCGACGACAACCAGACCGCGGTGACCATCCACGTGCTGCAGGGCGAGCGCGACCGCGCGGGCGACAACAAGTCGCTCGGCCGCTTCGACCTGTCGGACATCCCCCCGGCGCCCCGCGGCATGCCGCAGGTGGAGGTCACCTTCGACATCGACGCGAACGGCATCCTGAACGTGTCGGCGAAGGACAAGGCCACCGGCAAGGAACAGAAGATCGTCATCAAGGCCTCGAGCGGCCTCACCGACGAGGAGATCAAGCGCATGGTGCGCGACGCCGAGGCGCACGCGGAGGAAGACCGGAAGTTCCGCGAGCTGGCCGAGACCCGCAACCGCGCGGACGCGCTGCTGCACGCCACGGACAAGGCGCTCAAGGACCTCGGTGACAAGGTGTCCGCCGCGGATCGCGCCAAGGTCGAGTCGGCGCTCTCGGACCTGAAGGGCGTCATCAAGGGCGACGACAAGGACGTGATCGAGACCAAGGCGCGCGCGCTGGCCGAAGCCTCGGCGACGATTGCGCAGCAGGCTTACGCGCAGGCCGACGCGGGCCAGCCGGGCGGCGGCGCCGCGGGCGGCGGCGGCGCGCCGGGCGGCAAGGACGAGGTGCTCGATGCCGAGTTCGAGGAAGTGAAGGACAAGGACGGCAAGGCGTCGTAAGCGGCCGCGAGAGGTTATCCTTGGCCACTTGACTCACATCGCCGCGGGGTGACCCCCCGCGGCGTTTCCGCATTCCAGACCAGACCAGCCCGGATCCTGCATGTCGAAGCGCGATTACTACCAGGTCCTCGACGTGCCGCGCACGGCGGGCGAGCCCGACATCAAGAAGGCCTATCGACGCCTCGCCATGAAGTTCCACCCGGACCGCAACCCGGGCGACCACACCGCCGAGGAGAAGTTCAAGGAGGCCAAGGAGGCCTACGAGATCCTGAGCGACGCGCAGAAGCGCGCGGCCTACGACCAGTTCGGCCACGCAGGCGTCGACGGCATGCGTGGCGCCGGGGGTGGCGGCCAGGGCTTCGATCCGCGCGATGCATTCGGGGACATCTTCGGCGACGTGTTCGGGGACATCTTCGGTGTCGGGCGTCGCGGTCGCTCGCAGGTGTTCCGCGGCGCGGACCTGCGCTACGAACTCGAACTCGACCTCGAGCAGGCGGTGTTCGGCGACACGGTCAACGTGGATTTCGCCACGCTCGCCGAGTGCGGCGATTGCAGCGGCAGCGGCTCCTCCAAGGGCTCGAAGCCCGTCGCCTGCGAGACCTGCCGCGGCGCTGGCCAGGTACGCATGCAGCAGGGTTTCTTCACCGTGCAGCAGACCTGCCCACGCTGCCAGGGTCGCGGGCAGGTCGTGAGCGACCCCTGCACCACGTGCCGCGGCCAGGGTCGCGTGCGCAAGCAGAAAACGCTCTCGGTCAAGGTGCCGGCAGGCGTCGACACGGGCGACCGCATCCGGCTGTCCGGCGAAGGAGAGGCGGGTCGCAACGGCGGCCCCACCGGCGACCTTTACGTGGAGGTGCGGGTCCGCGACCACCCTATCTTCGAGCGCGACGGGAGCCATCTTTCCTGCGAAGTGCCGGTGAGCTTTGCCACGGCCACGCTCGGCGGCAGCATCGACGTGCCGACGCTGGACGGCAACGCGACGATCAAGATCCCGCACGAAACGCAGTCGGGCCGCGTGTTCCGCCTGCGCGAGAAGGGCATCAGGCCGGTGCGCGGCGGGGCGACCGGCGATCTGTTCTGCCGCATCGTGGTCGAGACGCCGGTGAACCTGACGCGCGAGCAGAAGGACCTGCTGAAGAAGTTCGAGGACTCGCTGCAGAAGGACGCGAAGCGTCACCATCCGCGCGAGGAGTCCTGGCTCGACGGCGTAAAGCGGTTCTTCACCAGCCTCGGAGAGTGAGTCCCATGCTGAACCTGGCCATGCTGGGCGCCTCCGGGCGCATGGGGCGCACCGTCGTGCCGCTGGTGGTGGAGAGCACCGACCTGCGCCTGAGCGGTGCGCTGGCGGCGCCGGGCGACGCCTCCATCGGGCAGGACGCGGGTGTCGTCGCGGGCACCGTGCCCGTCGCAGTGGCGGTGACCAGCGATCCGATCCGTGCACTGGACGGCGCGCAGGTGGCCATCGACTTCACCCTGCCGGCTGCCTCGCTCGCGAACGCCCGCGCGTGTCGCGAGCGCGGCATCCCGCTGGTGATCGGCACGACCGGTCACGACGACCTCGCCCGCGCCGAGATCGAGAAGATCGCCGAGTCGATCCCGGTCGTCATGGCACCCAACATGAGCCTGGGCGTGAACCTTATGTTCAAACTCGCCGAACTCGCCGCGCGCGCGCTCGACGAAGGCTACGACGCCGAGATCTTCGAGGCGCATCACCGCAGGAAGGTGGACGCGCCAAGCGGCACCGCGCTCGGACTCGGGCGTGCGGTCGCGCAGGGCAGGGGCATCAGCCTAGATGAGGCCGCCGTCTATGCGCGCCAGGGCACCACCGGCCCGCGCGCCGCCGGCACGATCGGGTTCAGCGTGCTGCGTGGCGGCGATATCGTGGGCGACCACCGCGTGATCTTCGCGGGACCGGGCGAGCAGGTCGAACTCGCACACCACGCCCAGGACCGATCGGGATTCGCTCGCGGCGCGCTCGCTGCCGCCCGGTGGGTCGTCGGGCGGCCACCCGGGCTCTATTCCATGCTGGACGTGCTCGGGCTCTAGCCGCTCTCGCCACGCGGCTTTTCGCTGTCGCGGTTGGTCGCGAACGCGCCGCCGGGCTTCCGGGCATGCCCGGCCGGACGCCGTAAATCCTTCCCTGGAGGCTCCGGGCGCGACGTCCCTGTCGCGCACGGCCGGCCGAACATGCCCGGAACCCCGACGACCCGTTCGCTCCACGACGCTGACGCGCTTACGCCGCGCGCTGAGTCGATTGCGCTGGCGCGGTCACGCACCCGACGCACCGACCAACCGCATGACGCGACGCAACACGCGTAGCGAACCGACAGCCGCTCGCGTAAACTTCCGAACTTAGCCCGTGGAGCCAACCAGGAACGGGGTGAGCCGACGCTCATCTCCGACGGTCGGCGCACGCGCGAAATGCGCCCGCGTGCTGGATGCGGGCTGGTTGCACCGGAGGGCACGACCGTGACGACACCCGCTGTTCTGGCTCTGGAGGACGGCACCGTGTTTCGCGGCACGTCCATCGGAGCCTCCGGCACGGCCACCGGGGAGGTGGTGTTCAACACCGCCATGACCGGTTACCAGGAGATCCTCACCGATCCCTCGTACGCCCGGCAGATCGTCACGCTCACCTATCCGCACATCGGCAATACCGGCACCAACCCCGAGGACCTCGAGTCGAACTCGATCCACGCCGCGGGCCTCGTGATCCGCGACCTGCCGCTGCTGCATTCCAACTGGCGCGCGACCGAGTCGCTGCCCGAGTTCCTGGTCCGCGGCGGCGTGGTCGCGATCGCCGAGATCGACACCCGCAAGCTCACGCGCATCCTGCGGGAGAAGGGCGCCCAGGCAGGTTGCATCGCGAGCGGCGACGCTGCCCAGCGGCCGGACCTCGCCGTGGAGGCCGCCCGGCGCTTCCCGGGGCTGAAAGGCATGGACCTCGCCAAGGTGGTGACGACCCGGCGCTCGTTCCAGTGGAACGAGGGCACCAACTGGTCGCTCGAGCAGGGGCCGCGACGCCGCCCTGGCCAGCGCCTGCACGTGGTCGCCTACGACTTCGGCATCAAGCGCAACATCCTGCGACTGCTCGCCGACCATGGCTGCCGCATGACGGTGGTGCCCGCGCAAACCGCCGCCGAGGAGGCGCTGGCGCTGCGGCCGGATGGCGTGTTCCTTTCGAACGGACCGGGCGACCCCGAGCCGTGCAGCTATGCGATCGAGGCGATCCGCGGCTTCCTCGAGGCCGGCGTGCCGATCTTCGGCATCTGCCTCGGCCACCAGCTGCTCGGCCTCGCGACGGGCGCGCGCACCGTCAAGATGAAGTTCGGCCACCACGGCGCCAACCACCCGGTCATCGAGCTCGACTCGGGCCGCGTGTTCATCTCGAGCCAGAACCACGGCTTCGCCGTCGACGAGGCCACGCTGCCCGGCAACCTGCGCGCGACGCACCGTTCGCTGTTCGACGGCTCACTGCAGGGCATCGCCTGCACGGATCGCCCGGCGTTCAGCTTCCAGGGACACCCGGAGGCGAGCCCGGGCCCGCGCGACCTCGCGCCGCTGTTCTCGCAGTTCGTCGAGTCGATGCTGCGCAAGGGCTCCGCGCCCGCCCGCAAGCTGGTGTGACCCGGAGATACTGAAACCCCATGCCGAAGCGCACCGACATCAAGAGCATCCTGATCATCGGGGCCGGGCCGATCGTCATCGGCCAGGCCTGCGAGTTCGACTACTCGGGTGCGCAGGCCTGCAAGGCGCTGCGGGAGGAGGGCTACCGGGTCATCCTGGTGAACTCGAACCCCGCCACGATCATGACCGACCCGGACACGGCCGATGCCGTCTACATCGAGCCGGTCAACTGGCGCACCGTCGCGAGCATCATCGAGAAGGAGCGCCCCGACGCGCTGCTGCCGACCATGGGCGGACAGACCGCGCTCAACTGCGCGCTCGACCTCGTCCGCGAGGGCGTGCTCGAGAAATACGGCGTCGAGATGATCGCCGCCTCGCGCGATGCGATCGACATGGCCGAGGACCGCGAGCTGTTCCGCAACGCGATGCGCGAGATCGGCCTCGAGTGCCCGCGCTCCCGCATCGCGCACAGCATGGAGGAGGCGCTGGCGGTACAGGCCGAGATCGGCTTCCCGACGGTGATCCGGCCGTCGTTCACGCTCGGCGGCAGCGGCGGCGGCATCGCCTACAACCGCGAGGAATTCGAGCAGATCGTTGCGCGCGGGCTCGACGCCTCGCCCACCAGCGAGGTGCTGCTCGAGGAAGCGGTGATCGGCTGGAAGGAATTCGAGATGGAGGTCGTGCGCGACCGCAACGACAACTGCATCATCGTCTGCTCCATCGAGAACCTCGATCCGATGGGCGTGCACACCGGCGACTCGATCACCGTGGCCCCGGCACAGACGCTCACGGACAAGGAATACCAGCTGATGCGCGACGCCTCGATCGCGGTGCTGCGCAAGATCGGCGTGGAGTGCGGCGGCTCGAACGTGCAGTTCGCCGTGAGCCCGAAGGACGGGCGACTGCTGGTGATCGAGATGAACCCGCGCGTGTCGCGCTCCTCGGCGCTCGCCTCGAAGGCCACCGGCTTCCCGATCGCCAAGGTCGCGGCCAAGCTCGCCGTCGGCTACACGCTCGACGAGCTGCGCAACGACATCACGGGCGGCGCCACGCCCGCCTCGTTCGAGCCGAGCATCGACTACGTCGTCACCAAGATCCCGCGCTTCACCTTCGAGAAGTTCCCGGGCGCGAACGACCGCCTCACCACGCAGATGAAGTCGGTCGGCGAGGTCATGGCGATGGGGCGCACTTTCCCGGAGTCGCTGCAGAAGGCGCTGCGCGGCCTCGAGACCGGCATCGACGGCTTGACGCCGGTCATGACGCTGCCCCTCGACGACGAGCGACGCAACGCGCTGCTCGAGGAGATGCGCATCCCCGGCCCGGACCGCCTGCGCTACGTCGCGGATGCCTTCCGCGCCGGCCTCGCGCTCGAGGAGGTGCACCGCGCCTGCTACATCGACCCGTGGTTCCTCGCGCAGGTCGAGGACCTCGTGCGCGAGGAGGGTCGCGTCGCCGAGGAGGGCCTGGCCGGGCTCGATGCGCCGCGCCTGCGCCTTCTCAAGCGCAAAGGCTTCGCCGACAGCCGGCTCGCGAAGCTGCTGCAGGCCGCGGAGCACGAGGTGCGCGAGCGCCGGCACGGGTTCGGCATCCGCCCGGTGTTCAAGCGCGTGGACACCTGCGCGGCGGAGTTCGCCACCTCGACCGCCTATCTCTACTCGACCTACGAGGAGGAATGCGAGGCCGCGCCCACCGACCGGCGCAAGGTCGTGATCCTCGGCGGCGGTCCGAACCGCATCGGGCAGGGCATCGAGTTCGACTACTGCTGCGTGCACGCGGCGCTGGCGCTGCGCGAGGACGGGTTCGAGACCATCATGGTCAACTGCAACCCGGAGACGGTCTCGACGGACTACGACACGTCCGACCGGCTGTACTTCGAGCCGCTGACGTTCGAGGACGTGATGGAAGTCCTGCACGTGGAGCGGCCGTTCGGCGTGATCGTGCAGTACGGCGGGCAGACACCGCTCAAGCTCGCCAAGGCGCTCGGCGCCGCGGGCGTGCCGATCATCGGCACCAGCCCCGACTCGATAGACGTGGCCGAGGACCGCGAGCGCTTCCAGAAACTGGTCGACCGCCTGCACCTGCTGCAGCCGCCCAACCGCACCGCGCGCACCGAGGAAGACGCGGTGCGGCTCGCCGCCGAGGTGGGTTTCCCGCTGGTGGTGCGTCCGTCCTACGTGCTCGGCGGCCGCGCCATGGAAGTCGTGTTCACCGAAGACGACCTGCGCTCCTACATGACCAACGCGGTGCAGGTCTCGAACGACAGTCCCGTGCTGCTCGACCGCTTCCTCGACCTCGCCATCGAGGTCGACGTGGACGCCATCTGCGACGGCAAGGACGTCTACATCGGCGGCATCATGGAGCACGTCGAGCAGGCGGGCGTGCACTCCGGCGATTCCGGCTGCTCGCTGCCGCCCTACAGCCTGAGCGCCGACCTGCAGGCGCAGATCCGCGACCAGACCCGCCGCATGGCGCTCGCGCTGAACGTGGTCGGCCTGATGAACGTGCAGTTCGCCATCCAGGGCGGCGTCGTCTACGTGCTGGAGGTCAACCCGCGCGCATCGCGCACCGCCCCGTTCGTCTCCAAGGCGACCGGCGTGCCGCTGGCGAAGGCGGCCGCGCGCGTCATGGCGGGGCGCACGCTCGCCGAACTCGGCCTCACGCGCGAGCGGGTGCCTCAGTACTACTCGGTGAAGGAAGCGGTGTTCCCGTTCGGCAAGTTCCCCGACGCCGACCCGATCCTCGGTCCCGAGATGAAGTCGACGGGCGAGGTGATGGGCACCGGACGCAGCTTCGGCGAGGCCTACGCCAAGGCGCAGACGGCCTCCGGCGTGACGCTGCCGACGCGTGGCGTCTGTCTCATCAGCGTGCGCGACCGCGACAAGCCGGGCGCCGTGGCACTCGCCCGCCTGCTGATCGAACGGGGCTTCGAGATCGTAGCGACCCACGGCACGGCCGACGTGCTCGAGCAGTCCGGCGTGCAGTGCCGTCGCGCCAACAAGGTGCGCGAGGGGCGGCCGCACATCGTCGACATGATCAAGAACGACGACATCAGCCTCATCGTCAACACCACCGAGGGCAAGCAGGCGATCCTCGAGTCGCGCTCGATCCGGCGCGAGGCCGTGGCGCGCAAGGTCACCTACTACACGACGTTGCCCGCAGCCCTTGCGACCTGTCAGGCTATCGACCACCTGCAGGAAGTCGAGGTCAATCGCCTGCAGGACCTTCATTCAGAGGTTGAGGTATGAGACGTAAACCGTTGACCCTGAAGGGCTCGGAGAAGCTCAGGATCGAGCTGCGCAAGCTCAAGACGGAGGACCGTCCCCGGGTCATCATGGCCATCGCGGAGGCCCGCGCCCATGGCGACCTGAGCGAGAATGCGGAATATCACGCCGCGCGCGAGCAGCAGGGTTTCATCGAGGGACGCATCCACCAGATCGAGCACGACCTCTCGCACTGCGAGATCATCGACGTGAGCCACCTGCCGCAGACGGACAAGGTCGTCTTCGGCGCGACCGTGCACCTCGAGGACCAGGACGGCGGCGCCGAGGTCGTCTTCCAGATCGTGGGCGAGCCCGAGGCCGACGTGCGCCACGGGCTCATTTCCATCACCTCGCCGATCGCGCGGGCACTGGTCGGCAAGAGCGAGGGCGACATCGTGGACGTTGCCGTGCCGGGCGGCACACGTGCCTTCGAGATCGTCGCGGTCCGCTACGTCTGAGCGCTCAGGCCGGCAGCAGGATGCCGGGCCGTTCGGGGTTGGCCCGGTAGTACAGGCCGACGTGGCCGATGCGCTGCACCAGCTCCGAGGCGGTCGCGGCGGCCAGTTCGTCCAGGATCGCGTTGCGCTCGCCCCGGTCGCCGACGCGTGCGCGGACCTTGACCAGCTCGTGGTCCCTGAGTGCGCGGTCGAGTTCGGCGACGAGGTTCGGGCCGATGCCCGCCTGGCCCACCAGCACGATGGGATTGCGGTCGTGGCCGAGGCGGCGAAGGAATTTGCGTTGGGGCTCGGAGAGAGGCATCGGAGAGGGGATAGGGGATAGGGGAGGGGATAGGGGAGGGGATAGGGGATAGGGGATAGGGGATAGTGTAAGAGGGGAACGGCATGCCTGCCGGCCTTCTTGTCTTTGCTTTCCTGCTGAAGCGAACGCGAGATTCTGCAATCTTCTTTCTATCCCCTATCCCCTATCCCCTATCCCCTATCCCCTTTGCTCATGCCTCGCCGCACCAAGAGCTCCGCCCGCTGGCTCGCCGAGCACGCCGCCGACCCGTACGTGAAGCGCGCGCACGAGGAGGGCTGGCGTTCGCGAGCCGCCTTCAAGCTCGAGGAGATCCAGCGCAGCGACCACCTGTTGCGGCCGGGCATGACGGTCGTGGACCTCGGCGCCGCGCCGGGTGGCTGGAGCCAGTACGCGGCGCGCACCCTGGCCGGGAAGGGCCGGGTCATCGCGCTCGACGTGCTGGAGATGCCGGCCATCCCGGGCGTGGAGTTCATCCAGGGCGACTTCACCGACGAGGCGGTCCTCGCCCGGCTCGATGCCACGCTCGGGGGCGCCAGGGTCGATCTTGTAATGTCGGACATGGCCCCCAACATGATGGGCATCGCCGACGTGGACCACGACCGGTCGATGTACCTCGTGGACCTGGCGGTGGATTTCGCTGCGCAGGCGCTGCGCCCCGGCGGGGACCTGCTCATGAAGGTCTTCCAGGGCCGCGAGTTCCAGGCGCTGGTCGCGCGGCTCAGGCGGAGTTTTGAATCCGTCAAGTTCCGCAAGCCGAAAGCGTCCAGGGCTCGCAGTGCCGAGGTGTACGTTCTGGCACGCGGGTACCGATTGGTGTAGTGTCGAAAGCGCGTTTCCACGGGCAAAACCTCAGGATTCGCGGCAACAGTCCCCGAGGTCAATGCATTGAACGATCTGGCAAAGAATGTCGTCCTGTGGATCGTGATCGCCGTCGTGCTCGCGACGGTGGTCAGCAACTTCAGCGCGCGCACCGCCGCCGTGCAGGAGATGCCGTATTCCGCGTTCCTCGAGCACGTCAAGGACGGCTCCGTCGCCCAGGTCACCTTCAGCGGCGACAAGATCACCGGCGTGCGCGACAGCGGCGAGCAGTTCACGGTCTACAACCCCGAGACCGACAACTCGGCGCTGATCGGAACGCTGCAGGAAAACAACGTCACCTTCGCGGCGGCACCGCCCGAGCGGCAGTCGTTCCTGCTCCAGCTGTTCATCTCCTCGTTCCCGATCCTGCTGCTGATCGGGGTCTGGGTGTACTTCATGCGCCAGATGCAGGGCGGGGCAGGAGGCCGCGGCGCGATGTCGTTCGGCAAGAGCCGCGCGCGCCTGCTGAACGAGGACCAGGTCACCGTCACCTTCGCGGACGTCGCCGGCGTGGACGAGGCCAAGGAAGAGGTCGGCGAGATCGTCGATTTCCTCAAGGACCCGGCCAAGTTCCAGCGCCTCGGCGGCAAGATCCCGCGCGGCGTGCTGATGGTGGGTTCCCCGGGCACCGGCAAGACGCTGCTCGCCAAAGCGATCGCGGGCGAGGCCAAGGTGCCGTTCTTCACTATTTCCGGTTCCGACTTCGTCGAGATGTTCGTCGGCGTCGGCGCTTCGCGCGTGCGCGACATGTTCGAGCAGGCGAAGAAGCACGCGCCTTGCATCATTTTCATCGACGAGATCGACGCCGTCGGTCGCCACCGCGGCGCGGGCCTCGGCGGCGGCCACGACGAGCGCGAACAGACGTTGAACCAGTTGCTGGTCGAAATGGACGGCTTCGAGGGCAACGAGGGCGTGATCGTCATCGCCGCGACCAACCGCCCGGACGTGCTCGACCCGGCACTGCTGCGCCCGGGCCGTTTCGACCGCCAGGTGGTCGTGCCGCTGCCCGACGTGCGCGGCCGCGAGCAGATCCTGAAGGTCCACATGCGCAAGCTCCCGCTCGCCGAGGACGTCAAGCCCTCGATCATCGCGCGCGGCACGCCCGGGTTCTCGGGCGCAGACCTCGCCAACCTCGTGAACGAGGCGGCGCTGTTCGCCGCGCGCGCCAACAAGCGCACGGTGACGATGGACGAGTTCGACCGCGCCAAGGACAAGATCATGATGGGCGCGGAGCGCAAGTCCATGGTCATGGACGACAACGAGAAGCGGCTCACCGCCTACCACGAGGCCGGGCACGCGATCGTGGGCCTCAACGTCCCCGACCACGACCCGGTCTACAAGGTCAGCATCATCCCGCGCGGCCGCGCGCTCGGCATCACCATGTTCCTGCCGGAGGCCGACCGCTACAGCACCAGCAAGCGGCGCCTCGAGAGCCGCATCGCGACGCTGTTCGGCGGGCGCGTCGCCGAGGAGATCGTCTTCGGCCCCGAGTACGTGACCACCGGCGCGTCGAACGACATCGAGCGCGCCACCGAGATCGCGCGCAACATGGTCACCAAGTGGGGCCTGTCGGATCGCCTCGGCACGCTCACGTACGCCGAAGAGGACGGCGAGGTGTTCCTCGGTCGCTCGGTGACCCAGCACAAGCAGGTCGGCGACAAGACGCGCGACGCCATCGACGAGGAGGTGCGCCGCGTCATCGACGACAACTACCAGCGCGCCAAGGGCATCCTCGAGCGCGAGATCGACAAGCTGCACAAGATGTCCGACGCGCTGATGAAGTACGAGACCATCGACGAGGAGCAGATCCGGGACATCATGCAGGGTCGCGACCCGCGTCCGCCCGCGGACTGGGAAGACAGGGACACCCCCGGGGCCGGGTCGAAGCCCCGCGAGCGGCTCGACGGCGATGCCCCGAGCGGGCGGCCCGCACCGCAGCACTGACCGACTGAAGCGCCCGGCCCCTGCCGGGCGCTTCGCTTCGGCCAGGCGCGTCACCCGATGAAGCTCCACTGCCGCAGCACGGTCCTCGACCTCGCCGGGCCCGTGGTCATGGGCATCGTGAACGTCACGCCCGACTCGTTCTCGGACGGCGGGCTCCATGCCAGCGTGGAGGCCGCGGTGGCCCACGGGTTGCGTCTCGCGGAAGAGGGCGCAGCCATCATCGACGTGGGTGGCGAATCGACCCGCCCAGGCTCGTCGCCGGTGTCGGTCGGCGAGGAGATCGGGCGCGTGGTGCCGGTCATCGAGCAACTGGCGCAGCGGCTCGCCGTGCCGGTCTCCGTGGACACGACCAAGCCCGAGGTCATGCGGGCCGCGGTGGCGGCGGGCGCCACCATGATCAACGACGTTTGCGCGCTCACCCGGCCCGGCGCACTCGAGGCCGCGGCCGGGACAGGGGCTGCCGTGTGCCTGATGCACATGCAGGGCGAGCCGCGGACGATGCAGGCAGCGCCGAGCTATCGCGACGTCGTCGCGGAAGTGAGGCAGTTCCTCGACGCCCGGGTGGCGGCGTGCGAGGCTGCCGGCATCGCGCGCGCGCGCATCTGCGTGGATCCGGGCATCGGCTTCGGCAAGACCCTGGACCACAACCTTGCCCTGCTCGCGCGGCTCGACGAGCTCGCCGGTCCGTCGCTGCCGTTGCTCGTCGGCGTGTCGCGCAAGTCGCTGGTCGGTATGATCACCGGCCGTCCGCCGGACGATCGGCTCGCGGGCAGCGTCGCGCTCGCCGCGCTCGCCGTGGCGCACGGTGCGTCGATCGTGCGGGCACACGACGTCGCGGCGACGTTCGATGCAGTCAAGGTCGCGGACGCGTTCAGGCGCGCGTCCGCCGGAGGCAGTTGAACATGGGCAGGACGTATTTCGGGACCGACGGTGTCCGCGGGAGGGTGGGTGAGCACCCGATGACGGCGGAGTTCGCGCTGCGGCTGGCGAGTGCCGCGGCGCGCGTGCTGGCGCCGGAGGGCGGCACGGCCCTGGTCGGCAAGGACACGCGACTGTCCGGCTACATGTTCGAGGCGGCACTCGAGGCGGGCATCGCCGCCGCGGGCGTCAACGTAAAGCTCATCGGGCCGCTGCCGACGCCCGGCATCGCCTACCTCACCCAGCGCTTCGGCTGCGCCTTCGGGGTGGTCATCAGCGCGTCGCACAACCTCTATGAGGACAACGGCATCAAGTTCTTCGACGCCGAGGGCGGCAAGCTCTCGGACGAGACCGAGGAGCGCATCGAGGAGTTGCTCGACGGGCCGGTGCTCACGCGCGACTCGATGTCGCTCGGCACCGCCACGCGCGTCGACAAGTCGCGCGTCGTCTACCAGGAGTTCTGCGCCTCGACGCTGCCGGCGGGCATGGACCTCTCGGGACTCAAGATCGTCGTCGACTGCGCCAACGGCGCCGCCTACAAGGTGGCCCCGCGCGTGCTCTCGGACCTCGGCGCGGAGATCATCCCGATCGGCTGCTCGCCGAACGGCCGCAACATCAACCTGCGCTGCGGCTCGACGGCCCCGGAGCTGCTGCAGCTCACCGTGGCCGGCATCGGCGCCGACGTAGGCATCGGGCTCGACGGCGACGGCGACCGGCTGGTCATGGTCGATCACCTCGGGCGGCTGGTGGACGGCGACCACCTGCTCTACGTGATCGCGCGCGACCGCAAGGCCCAGGGCGAGCTGCTGGGCCCGGTGGTCGGCACCGTCATGAGCAACCTCGGTCTCGAGCACGCGCTCGCGGCGGAGGGCGTCGAGTTCCGACGTGCGAAGGTCGGCGACCGGTACGTGCTGGCCATGCTGAGGGAGGCAGGCGGCATGCTCGGTGGCGAGACCTCGGGCCACCTGCTGTGCCTCGACCGCACCACGACCGGCGACGGACTGGTGAGCGCCCTGCAGGTGCTGGCCGTCATGAAGCGCACCGGCCGGCGCCTGGCCGAGCTCACCTCGGGCATGACCCGGTTTCCCCAGGTCATGGTCAACGTGCGGGTTCGCGAGCGCGTGGATCCGGGCCGCTCCCCCGTCATCCAGGACGCCGTGCGACGCGTCGAGCAGGCGCTCGGGAGCGCCGGACGGGTGGTGTTGCGGGCCTCCGGCACCGAACCGCTGATCCGCGTGATGGTCGAAGGACGGGACGAGTCCGTGGTCCAGCGCCATGCGGATGAGCTTGCCGAGGTCGTCAGGCAGGCGGTCTGAGCGCCAGGCGAATTGCTTTCCCGCGGACCCGCCGCTAAGATCGCGCGCCTTTCGCGGCCTGACCTCTCTTGGGTTTGAGGCAGTCCGCACGGACGGTGGAGAGCCGCATGCGTCAGCCCCTCGTCGCTGGAAACTGGAAAATGCACGGCTCGCGGGCCGAGAACGCGAGCCTGGTCCGCTCGCTGCTCGACCTGCTCAGGCCGGATCAGCGCGCCGAGGTGCTGTTGTGCCCGCCGTTCGTCTACCTGTGGGAGACCGGCAGGATGCTCAAGGACACCGACGTGGCGCTGGGCGCCCAGTCGGTCTGTGCCGAGGCGCTGGGTGCCTTCACCGGCGAGATTTCGGCGGCAATGGTCAAGGACGTGGGCTGCCACTACGCGCTGGTCGGCCACTCCGAGCGTCGCCAGGTCTACGGGGAAAGCGACGCGTTGGTGGCACGCAAGTTCGTGGCCGCGCAGTCCCAGGCCCTGGTGCCGGTGCTCTGCGTGGGCGAGACACTCGAGGAGCGCGAGGGCGGTCGCACCGACGAGGTCGTTGCCCGGCAACTCGAGGCGGTGCTCTCGGTGAGCGGCGTGGCGGCCTTCGGCCGGGCCGTGATCGCCTACGAGCCGGTCTGGGCGATCGGCACCGGGCGCAATGCGTCGCCGCAGCAGGCCCAGGACGTGCACGCCATGATCCGTGCCAGGCTGGCGGCGCTGGATGATACAATCGCCGCTTCCGTTAGGATCCTGTACGGCGGCAGCGTCAAGGCGTCGAACGCACGGGAACTGTTCGCGATGCCCGACATCGACGGCGGGCTGGTCGGCGGGGCGTCGCTCAAGGCAGACGAGTTCGCGCGGATCTGCGCGGCCGCGGACTGAACCTTAAGAGAGTGCAAGGATAATGAGCTGGATACAGACGCTGGCAGTCGTGTTTCACGTGCTGCTGGCATTCGGGATCATCGGGCTGGTGCTGCTGCAGCGCGGCCGCGGCGCCGATGCGGGAGCGGGTTTCGGCGCGGGCGCATCGGGCACCGTGTTCGGCTCGCGCGGTTCGGCGTCGTTCCTGTCGCGTACCACGGCGGTGCTCGCCACGCTGTTCTTCGTGACGAGCCTCGGGCTGTCGTACCTGTTCAGCCAGCAGGTCGAGCCGACGAGCGTCGTCGACCGCGTGCAGGTCGAGACGCCGGCCCCGCAGCCCACGACCCCGGCGAGCCAGTTGCCGGCGTTCCCGGGCGAGGCGGCTCCGGCTCCGGCTGCGGCGCCGGCAGTCGAGCAGGCGGCCCCGGCTGCACCTGCGCCCGAGGCCCCGCCGGCCCAGTGACGCAAGCGGAAACCGATCGAATGCGGATGTGGTGGAATTGGTAGACACGCTATCTTGAGGGGGTAGTGCCGTAAGGCGTGAGAGTTCGAGTCTCTCCATCCGCACCAGACACATGAAGGCGAGCCAGCGTGCTCGCCTTTTTGCCGTCGGGCCTTACTGCGCCGCAGCAGTCCCTGCTAAAATTTCGGGATGCTCGCCGAGTACCTCCCGGTCCTCATCTTCCTCGCGGTCGCCGGCGCGCTCGGCCTGCTGCTGATGGTGCTCGGCTTCCTGTTCGGTCCGAGTCGGCCCGACGCCGCGAAGCTCTCCGCGTACGAGTGCGGCTTCGAGGCGTTCGAGGACTCGCGCATGAAGTTCGACGTGCGCTATTACCTCGTCGCGATCCTGTTCATCGTCTTCGACCTCGAGATCGCCTTCCTGTTTCCGTGGGCGGTCGCGCTCGATGCGATCGGCATCGTCGCGCTGGCCGCGATGGGCGTGTTCCTGCTGGTGCTCGTGGTCGGGTTCGTCTACGAGTGGAAGAAGGGGGCGCTCGAATGGGACTAGCGGCCTCCGAGCTTCCCGAGCGCGGCTTCGTCACGACCACCGTGGATGCGGTCATGAACTGGGCCCGCACCGGTTCGATGTGGCCGATGACGTTCGGGCTGGCATGCTGCGCGGTCGAGATGATGCACGCCGGCGCGGCGCGCTACGACCTCGACCGCTTCGGCATCGTGTTCCGCCCGAGCCCGCGCCAGTCCGACGTGATGATCGTGGCCGGCACGCTCGTGAACAAGATGGCCCCGGCCCTGCGCAAGGTCTACGACCAGATGCCCGAGCCGCGCTGGGTGATCTCGATGGGTTCCTGCGCCAACGGCGGAGGCTACTACCACTACTCCTACGCCGTCGTCCGCGGCTGTGACCGCATCGTGCCGGTGGACGTCTATGTGCCGGGCTGCCCGCCCACGGCGGAGGCGCTTCTCTACGGCCTGATCCAGCTGCAGAAGAAGATCCGCCGCACGCAGACGATCGCCCGCTGAACACCATGAGCCAGGCGCTGGAATCTCTCGCCGAGTCCCTGTCCGCGCGCTTCGCAGGCGCGCTCGAGCGCGTGCCCTCGACCTGCGGCGAGCTCACCTTCGAGGTGGCCGCCGCCCGGCTCGTCGAGGTGTGCCGTGCGCTGCGCGACGAGCCCGAGTGGCGCTTCGAGCAGCTCATCGACCTCACCGGTGTCGACTACCTCGACTATGGCCGCGTCGAGTGGACGACCCAGTCGGCCACCGCCAGCGGTTTTTCGCGCGGCGTGCAGCGTGCGCCTCTCGCCGCGTCCGCCTCCGCCGAAGCGGCAGGAGGTGGCGAGCGCAGGTTCGCCGTCGTCTACCACCTGATGTCGGTCACCCACAACCGCCGCCTGCGCCTGCGCTGCTGGTGCGAGCCCGGCGAGCCGCCGATGCTCGACTCGATCGTCGACGTGTGGGCCTCGGCCAACTGGAACGAGCGCGAGGCGTTCGACCTGTTCGGCATCCTGTTCCCCGGGCACCCCGACCTGCGCCGCATCCTCACCGACTACGGCTTCGTCGGGCACCCGTTCCGCAAGGATTTCCCGCTCTCGGGCAACGTCGAGGTGCGCTACGACCCGGACCAGGGCCGCGTGGTCTACGAGCCGGTCAGCATCGAGCCGCGCACGCTGGTGCCGCGCGTCATCCGCGAGGACAACCGCTACGCCGACGCCCTGAAGGATCCTCCCCGCCATGGCTGAGATCCGCAGCTACACGATGAACTTCGGCCCGCAGCACCCGGCCGCGCACGGCGTGCTGCGCCTGGTGCTCGAGATGGACGGCGAGGTCGTGCAGAAGGCCGATCCCCACATCGGCCTGCTGCACCGCGCCACCGAGAAGCTCGCCGAGTCTAAGCCGTTCAACCAGTCGATCGGCTACATGGACCGGCTCGACTACGTCTCGATGATGTGCAACGAGCACGCCTACGTGATGGCCATCGAGAAGCTGCTCGGGATCGAGGTGCCGCTGCGCGCGCAGTACATCCGCGTCATGTTCGACGAGATCACGCGCATCCTGAACCACCTGATGTGGCTCGGCGCGCACGGCCTCGACATCGGCGCCATGACCATGTTCCTGTACTGCTTCCGCGAGCGCGAGGACCTGATGGACTGCTACGAGGCGGTCTCGGGCACGCGCATGCACGCCACCTACTACCGGCCGGGCGGCGTGTATCGAGACCTGCCCGACTCGATGCCGAAGTACCAGCCCTCGCGCTTCAGGAGCGCGAAGGACGTCGCGCGCCTCAACGACAAGCGCTCGGGCACGCTGCTCGACTTCATCGACGACTTCGCGAGTCGCTTCCCCGCCTGCGTCGACGAGTACGAGACCCTGCTCACCGACAACCGCATCTGGAAGCAGCGCACGGTCAACATCGGCGTGGTGACGCCGGAGCGTGCGCTCAACCTCGGCTTCACGGGGCCGATGCTGCGCGGCTCGGGGCTCGCCTGGGACCTGCGCAAGAAGCAGCCCTACGAGGTGTACGGGGCGATGGACTTCGACATCCCGGTGGGCGTCAACGGCGACTGCTACGACCGCTACCTGGTGCGCGTCGAGGAGATGCGCCAGTCGAACCGCATCATCAGGCAATGTGTGGACTGGCTCAGGACGAACCCCGGGCCGGTGATGGTCGCCGAGCACAAGATCGTGCCGCCGACCCGCGAGCAGATGAAGGGCGACATGGAATCGCTCATCCACCACTTCAAGTTCTTCACCGAGGGTTACTGCGTGCCGGCGGGCGAGGCGTATGCCGCGGTCGAGGCGCCCAAGGGCGAGTTCGGCATCTACCTCGTCTCCGACGGCGCCAACAAGCCCTATCGCCTCAAGTGCCGCGCGCCCGGTTTCCCGCACCTCGCGGCGCTCGAGGAAATGGTGCAGGGCCACATGCTGGCCGACGTGGTCGCGGTGATCGGCACCGCGGACATCGTGTTCGGGGAGATCGACCGGTGAGCGATGCGAACCAGGCCGCAGGCGGCGCAGTGCTGTCGGCGCACGTCCGCGAGGAAATCGACCGCTGGGTCGCGAAGTTCCCGCCGGACCGCAAGCGCTCGGCGGTCATCTCGGCGCTGCACGCCGTGCAGCACGAGCAGGGCCACCTGACGCAGGCGGCCATGGATGCGGTGGCCGACTATCTCGGGCTGCTGCCGATCCAGGTCTACGAGGTCGCGAGCTTCTACTCGATGTTCGAGACGAAGCCGGTCGGCCGCCACCACATCTCGGTGTGCACCAACATCTCCTGCATGCTGTGCGGCGGGGAGTCGATCCTGGCGCACGTGGAGAAGCGGCTCGGCATCGAGGTGGGCGAGAGCACGCCGGACGGGCGCTTCTTCCTCAAGCAGGAGGAGGAATGCCTCGCGGCCTGCAATGGGGCGCCGATGATGATGGTCGACCACGTCTATTACGAGAACCTGACGCCGGAGACGGTGGACAGGATCCTGGACGACCACAAGTGAGGGGCGGCGCGTGAGCGACTGGAGCGACCGCCTCAACCTCGTGTGCTTCGAGCCGCTCGGACACGAGCGGCCGTGGGAACTCGCGACCTACCTGTCGACCGGCGGCTACGAGGCCTGGAAGAAGATCCTCGCCGAGCAGACGCCGCGCGAGCAGGTCATCGAGATGGTCAAGGCGTCGGGCCTGCGCGGCCGCGGCGGCGCGGGCTTCCCCACCGGCCTCAAGTGGTCGTTCATGCCGCGCACTGCGCCGGTCCAGAAGTACGTTGTCTGCAACTCCGACGAGAGCGAGCCCGGCACCTGCCACGATCGCGAAATCCTGCGCTACAACCCGCACGCGCTGATCGAGGGCATGGCCATCGGCGGCTACGCGATGGGCGCTACCGTCGGTTACAACTACATCCGCGGCGAGTTCATGGCGGAGCCGATCCCGCGCTTCGAGGCGGCGCTTGCGGAGGCCTACGCGGCCGGGCTGCTCGGCCGGAACGTGCTCGGCTCGGGCGTCGATTTCGACCTGCACACTTTCGTCGGCGCGGGGGCCTACATCTGCGGCGAGGAGACGGCGCTGCTCGAGTCGCTCGAGGGCAAGCAGGGCAAGCCGCGATTCAAGCCGCCGTTCCCGGCCAACTACGGCCTCTACGGCAAGCCCACCACGATCAACAATGCGCAGAGCTTCGCCTCGGTGCCGACCATCCTGCGCAAGGGCCCGGAGTGGTTCGCCGCACTCGGTCCGCAGAACTCCGGCGGCACTGTGATCTTCTCGGTGTCGGGCCACGTCGCGAAGCCCGGCAACTTCGAACTGCCGCTCGGCATCCCGTTCAAGGACCTGCTCGAGATCGCGGGCGGCGTGCGCGGCGGGCGCAAGTTGAAGGCCGTGATCCCCGGCGGCTCCTCCGTGCCCGTGGTCCCCGGCGAGGTGATGATGCGGGCGAACATGGATTACGACTCGCTCCGCAAGGCGGGCTCGGCGATCGGTTCCGCCGCGGTGATCGTCATGGACGAGACCACCTGCATGGTGCGCGTGCTCGAGCGTCTCTCGCGTTTCTACTGGATGGAGTCCTGCGGTCAGTGCACGCCCTGCCGCGAGGGCACCGGCTGGCTCAACCGCACGCTGAAGCGGATCCTGGCGGGGGAGGGGCGCAAGGAGGACGTCGACCTGCTGGTCAGCGTCGCCAACAACATCGAGGGCCACACCATCTGCGCGCTCGGCGACGCGGCGGCGTGGCCGGTGCAGAGTTTCGTCAGGCATTACCGGCACGAGTTCGAGTACTACGTCGAGCACGGCCACAGCATGGTCGAGGCGCGCGGCCGCGCGGCGTGACGGCATGAGCGAAGATCTGGTCAATCTCGAAGTCGACGGCGTCCCGGTCAAGGGCCGCAAGGGCGCGATGATCATCCACGTGACGGATGCGAACGGCGCCTACGTGCCGCGCTTCTGCTATCACGACAAGCTCTCGGTCGCGGCCAACTGCCGCATGTGCCTGGTCGAGGTCGAGAGGGCGCCGAAGCCCATGCCGGCCTGCGCCACGCCGATCGCCGAGGGCATGAAGGTGTTCACCAGGTCGCCCCGCGCCATCGCGGCGCAGAAGGCGACCATGGAGTTCCTGCTCATCAACCACCCGCTCGACTGCCCGATCTGCGACCAGGGCGGCGAGTGCGAACTGCAGGACCTCGCGGTGGGCTTCGGCCGCGACATCGCGCGCTACGCGGAGCGCAAGCGCGTGGTGCGCGACACCAGCATCGGGCCGCTGGTCTCCACCGACATGACGCGCTGCATCCACTGCACGCGCTGCGTGCGCTTCGGGCAGGAGATCGCCGGGATCCAGGAACTCGGCACGGTAGGCCGCGGCGACCGCATGCGCATCTCGACCTACATCGAGCAGAGCGTCGACCACGAGCTCTCGGGCAACATCATCGACCTCTGCCCGGTCGGCGCACTCAACAACAAGCCGTACCGCTACCGGGCCCGCTCCTGGGAGATGACCCAGCACCCGCTCGTCTCGCCGCACGATTGCGCCGGCACCAACCTGTACGGTCACGTGCTGCGCGGCCGCCTGATGCGCGTCGTGCCGCGCCCGAACGAGGCGATCAACGAGACCTGGATCGCCGACCGCGACCGCTACAGCTGCGAGGGCCTGTACGCGGAGGACCGCGCGCTCACCCCGATGGTGAAGGAAGCGGGTGCCTGGCGCGAAGTGGACTGGGAGACCGCACTCGAGGCGGCCGCGCGCGGTTTGCAGAAGGTCGCCCGCGAAGCCGGTGGCGTGCAGGTCGGCACGTTGGTGCTGCCGAGTGCCACGCTGGAAGAGGCGTACCTCGCGGCCCGCCTGGCGCGCGGACTCGGCAGCGAGAACGTCGATCATCGCCTGCGGCGCATCGACTTCCGTGGCCAGCAGGGCGAGCCGCTTGCACCGACGCTCGCCTGTTCCATCGCCGAACTCGAATCCGCGGCCGGCGTCCTGGTGGTGGGCTCGACCCTGCGCAAGGAAGTGCCGATCATCGCGCATCGGCTGCGCAAGGGCGCGGTGCGCGGCACGACCCGCGTGGCATTCGTCAATCCGCAGTCGTTCGAGGTGAAGTTCCCGGTCGAGGCGAGCTTCACGAGCAATGGCCTTGGGCTGGCGCAGCACCTGGCCGCCGTACTGCAGGCCGCCCTGCGTGCCGCGGGTCGCGCGACGCCCGGGAACGTTGCGAAAGCCCTGGAGGGCATCACGCCCAGTCCGGAGCACGAGCGGGTCGCGCGGATGCTGGTCGAGGGCGAGCTCCGCCTGGTCCTGCTCGGCGCGATCGCCGCGCGGCACGCCGCCTGGTCCGAACTCTGCGTGCTCGCGGGCGCACTCGCCGCGGCCACGGGTGCGAGGCTCGGCTTCCTGCCGGAAGGCGGCAATGCCGTGGGCGCCGCGCTGGCCGGCGTCACGCCGCACCGCGGTGTCGGCGGACGTGAAGTCGCGAAGCCCGGCCTGCCCGCCGTGGAAATGCTCAATGCGCGGCTGCGCGCCTACCTGCTGGTGGGTGGCATCGAGGCGTCCGACCTCGTGCCCTCGCGCAACAACGAGGAGGCGCTGCAGGCAGCCGAATGCGTGGTGTCGCTGACGCCGTATGCGGGTGGGTGGCACCTGGCCAATTCCACGGTGATCCTGCCGGTCGCGGCCTTCGCCGAGACCTCCGGCACCTGGGTCAACGTCGAGGATCGCTGGCAGAGCGTGCCGGGCGCGGCGCGGCCCCCGGGCCAGGCGCGGCCGGCCTGGAAGGTGCTGCGCGTGCTCGGCAACCTGCTCGGCCTCGCCGGCTTCGAGTACTCGAGCTCCGAGGAAATCCGCGACGAGCTGCGCAAGGAGCTCGGTGAATACGTGCCTGCCGCCGCGGGCGCGGGCGCCTACGCACCAGGCCGGTTGGCCTCGATCGATTCCACGCGCGAGGTCGGCATCTACGAGGTCGATCCGGTCGTGCGTCGCTCGCGGCCGCTCCAGGAGACGCGTGACGGCAAGGCGGCCCGGGGCGGTGCCGCATGATGGATTTCGCCGTCGGCACCTGGCAGGCGTGGCCGGAGTGGCTGCGAGAGACCCTGGTCGCGCTCGGGCAGATCCTCGCGGTGACGATCACCGTGATCCTGTGCGTCGCCTACCTGACACTGGCCGAGCGCAAGGTCATCGGCTACATGCAGGTGCGCCTCGGCCCGAACCGCGTGGGGCCCAAGGGCCTGCTGCAGCCGTTCGCCGACGTCATCAAGCTGCTGATCAAGGAAGTGGTCGTGCCGTCGCGCTCGAACCGCTTCCTGTTCGTGGCGGCGCCGCTGCTCGCGCTCACGCCGGCCTTCGCCGCCTGGGCGGTGATTTCGCTGTGGCCGGGCTTCGCGATCGCGGACGTTGACGCGGGCGTGCTCTACGTGCTCGCGCTCGCGGGCTTCGGCGCCTACGGCATCATCCTCGCCGGCTGGGCGTCGAACTCCAAGTACGCATTCCTGGGCGCCATGCGCTCGGCCGCGCAGATCGTTGCCTACGAGATCGCGATGGGTTTCGCGCTGGTGGGCGTGGTGATGGCGGCCGGCACGCTGAACATGGGGAAGATCGTCGAGGCGCAGTCGGGCGGGCCGCTGTCCTGGTACTGGCTGTGGCTGTTCCCGCTCTTCATCGTCTACTTCATCTCGGGCGTGGCCGAGACCAACCGTGCGCCGTTCGACGTGGCCGAGGGCGAGTCCGAGATCGTCGCCGGTTTCCACGTCGAGTACTCGGGCATCGCGTTCGCGCTGTTCTTCCTCACCGAATACGCGAACATGATCCTGGTCGCGACGCTCACCGCGACCTTCTTCTTCGGCGGCTGGCTGTCGCCGTTCGAGGGCTATCCGCTGGTGGGCGGCACCCTGCTCGCAGCCCCCGGGCTGCACTGGCTGCTGCTCAAGATCGGGTTCTTCCTGTTCTGCTTCCTGTGGTTCCGCGCGACCTTCCCGCGCTACCGCTACGACCAGATCATGCGGCTCGGCTGGAAGGTTTTCATCCCGGTGACGCTGGTGTGGCTGTGCGTGGAAGCCGCGCTGTGGATCTTCAAGATCGGCCCGTGGGCCGCCTGAGGCCAGGCATGCGCAGCGTCATCAAGACATTCTTTCTCTACGAGCTGCTGGCCGGCCTGTCGGTCACGCTGAAGAACTTCTTCAGGCCGAAGGTCACCATCCAGTACCCGGAGGAGAAGACCCCGCAGTCGCCACGTTTCCGCGGCCTGCACGCGCTGCGCCGCTACCCGAACGGCCAGGAGCGCTGCATCGCCTGCAAGCTCTGCGAGGCGGTGTGCCCGGCGCTCGCGATCACGATCGAGTCGGACGTGGGCGCGGACGGCACGCGCCGCACCACGCGCTACGACATCGACCTCTTCAAGTGCATCTACTGCGGCTTCTGCGAGGAGGCCTGCCCGGTCGACGCGATCGTGGAGACGCGCCTGCACGAGTACCACATGGAGAACCCGGGCGAGAACATCATGACCAAGGACAAGCTGCTCGCCATCGGCGAGCGCTACGAGGCCATGATCGCCGCGGACAGGGCCGCGGACGCCCGCTACCGCTGAACGAGCGCCCACACGATGATCGTCAACGTCCTCTTCTACCTGTTCGGCGCGATCCTGGTGGCCTCGGCACTGGGCGTGATCACCGCGCGCAACCCGGTGCACTGCGCGCTGCTCCTGGTGTTCGCCTTCCTGAACAGCGCCGTCATCTGGCTGCTGCTCGAGGCCGAGTTCCTCGCCATCACGCTGGTCGTCGTGTACGTGGGCGCGGTGATGGTGCTGTGGCTGTTCGTGGTCATGATGATGGACGTCGACGTGGAGAAGCTGCGCCAGGGCTTCACGCGCTACGCACCGCTCGGCGCACTGGTGGCGCTCGTCGTCGTGGCGCAGATCGGGCTCGTGGTCTGGGTGCGGCAGCTCGGGCTCGGCGAGGTCGCCGTGCCGGCGCCGAAGCCGGAGGGCTACTCGAACACGGCCGAGCTCGGCTACCTGCTCTACACCGAGTACCTGTTCCCGTTCGAGGTGGCAGCGGTGATCCTGCTGGTGGCTATCGTCGCGGCGATCACGCTCACGATGCGGCGCCGGCCGGGCCAGAAGGTCCAGGACGTGAACCGCCAGGTCGCGGTGCGGGCGCAGGACCGCATCCGGATCGTGAAGATGGACGCGGAGGGCAGGCAATGATCCCGCTGTCGCACGTGCTGCTGCTCTCCGGGATCCTGTTCAGCCTGAGCGTGGCCGGCATCTTCATCAACCGCAAGAACGTGCTGCTGCTGCTCATGTGCATCGAGCTGATGCTGCTGTCGGTGAACTTCAACTTCATCGCCTTCTCGCATCACCTCGGCGATCTCTCCGGACAGGTCTTCGTGTTCTTCATCCTCACCGTCGCGGCGGCGGAATCGGCCATCGGGCTCGCGATCCTGGTCGTGCTGTTCCGGCAGCGGCGCAGCATCAACGTCGACGACCTCGACGCCATGAGGGGCTGAGCCGTGGAACAGGTGCTGCTCGCAATCGTGCTCGCTCCGCTCGCCGCCGCCCTCCTGGCGGGGCTCTTCGGCCGCGCCATCGGCCGCGCCGGGGCGCACACGGTCACCATCCTGGGCGTGGCGGTCTCGTTCGCGCTGTCGGTCAAAGTGCTGTGGGACTCGCTGCATGGCGCCCCGGTGTTCGACGGCCCGGTCTACACGTGGCTCGTGA
The DNA here is from genome assembly GCA_963706535.1 of uncultured Gammaproteobacteria bacterium. Classification (GTDB taxonomy): domain Bacteria; phylum Pseudomonadota; class Gammaproteobacteria; order Steroidobacterales; family Steroidobacteraceae; genus RPQJ01. Next base: position 90,613 of record CAVPMU010000003.1, on the reverse strand, counting down.
GTGACGGCATGCGCATGGAGGTCGGCTTCCTGGTCGACCGCCTGAGCGCGCTGATGATGGTGGTGGTGACCTTCGTGTCGCTGATGGTGCACGTCTACACCATCGGCTACATGCACGACGACCCGGGCTACACGCGCTTCTTCAGCTACATCTCGCTGTTCACCTTCGCGATGCTTATGCTCGTGATGTCGAACAACCTGCTGCAGCTGTTCTTCGGCTGGGAGGCGGTGGGCCTGGTCTCCTACCTGCTGATCGGCTTCTGGTACACGCGGCCCTCGGCGATCTTCGCCAACCTCAAGGCGTTCCTCGTCAACCGCGTGGGGGACTTCGGCTTCCTGCTCGGCATCGCCGGCATCGCCTGGCTGACCGGCACGCTGCACTACGCCGAGATCTTCGGGCAGGCGGACCGGATCGCGGCCAGCACGTTCGAGCTGATCCCGGGCGAGGCGTGGTCGGCGGCCACCGTCATCTGCATCTGCCTGTTCATCGGCGCGATGGGCAAGTCCGCCCAGGTGCCGCTGCACGTGTGGCTGCCGGATTCGATGGAAGGCCCCACCCCGATCTCGGCGCTGATCCACGCCGCCACGATGGTCACGGCAGGAATCTTCATGGTGGCGCGCATGTCGCCGCTGTTCGAGCTGTCGGAGACCGCGCTCGGCTTCGTGCTGGTGATCGGCGCCACCACCGCGCTCTTCATGGGTTTCCTCGGCATCGTCAACAACGACATCAAGCGCGTGGTGGCGTACTCGACGCTGTCGCAGCTCGGCTACATGACCGTCGCGCTCGGCGTGTCGGCCTACGCCGGCGCGATCTTCCACCTGATGACGCACGCGTTCTTCAAGGCGCTGCTGTTCCTGGCGGCGGGCTCGGTGATCATCGCGATGCACCACGAGCAGGACATGCGCAAGATGGGCGGCTTGCGCAAGTACATGCCCGTCACGTACTGGACCTGCCTGATCGGCGCCCTGGCGCTGATCGGCTTCCCGGGCTTCTCGGGCTTCTTCTCCAAGGACGCGCTGATCGAGGCCGTGCACGCCTCGCACCTGCCGGCCGCGACCTACGCCTACTGGTGCGTGCTGATCGGGGTGTTCGTCACGGCGTTCTATACCTTCCGGCTGGTCTTCATGACCTTCCACGGCAAGGAGCGCATGAACCACCACACGCAGGAGCACCTGCACGAGTCGCCCTGGGTCGTGACGCTGCCGCTCGTGATGCTGGCCATCCCGTCCATCGTCGCGGGCTGGCCGTTCATCGGGCCGCTGCTGTTCGGCGACTACTTCCAGGGCTCGATCTACGTCGCGGAATCCCACGACGTGCTGGGGCACCTCGGCGAGGAATTCCACGGTCCCGCGGCCTTCGTGCTGCACGGTCTGCAGGCACCGGCCGTGTGGCTCGCGGCCGCAGGCGTGCTCGCGGCGTGGTTCCTGTACCTGAAGCGCCCGGACCTGGCGGCCACGCTACGGGAGAAGGCGGGCGGTCTCTACACGCTGCTCGTCAACAAGTACTACTTCGACGCTTTCAACGAGCGGTTCATCGCGGGCGGCAGCCGGGCGCTCGGCCGCTTGCTGTGGCGCGTGGGCGACGTGGCGATCATCGACGGCGCGGCCGTGAACGGCTCGGCCCGGCTCGTGGGCTGGGTGGCCTCCGTGGTGCGCGGCGTGCAGTCCGGCTTCCTGTATCACTATGCCTTCGCGACGATCATCGGCCTCTCGGCGCTGCTCGCGTGGCTACTCTGGCGAAGCTGACCCATGCAAGCTGACTGGCCCGTCCTGAGCGTTCTCGTGTGGCTGCCGATCGCGGCCGGCGTCCTGCTGCTGCTCGCCGGCGACCGCAGCCCGGGCGCCGCGCGCTGGATCGCGCTGGTGGGTTCGCTCGTGACCTTCGTCGTGAGCCTCGCGCTGTGGCGCGATTTCGACACGGCCACGGCCGCGATGCAGTTCGTCGAGCGACAGCCGTGGATCGGCGCATTCAACGCCTGGTACCACCTTGGCGTGGACGGCATCTCGATGCCGCTCATCGTGCTCACCACCTTCATCACACCGCTGGTGGTGATCGCGAGCTGGACGATGATCGAGAAGCGCCCGGCGCAGTACTTCGCCTCGTTCCTGGTGCTCGAGGGACTGATGATCGGCGTGTTCGCGGCCCTGGACGCGATGCTGTTCTACGTCCTGTGGGAAGCGATGCTCATCCCGATGTTCGTGATCATCGGCGTGTGGGGCGGGGCGCGGCGGGTGTACGCGACGGTCAAGTTCTTCCTGTACACCTTCCTCGGCTCGGTGCTGATGCTGGTCGCGCTGATCTGGCTGTACCTGCAGGGCGGCAGCTACGCGATTGCCGACCTGCAGGCGATGCCGCTCTCGCTCACGGCGCAGGTGCTGGTATTCCTGGCCTTCCTGGTCGCGTTCGCGGTCAAGGTGCCGATGTGGCCGGTGCACACATGGCTGCCGGACGCGCACGTCGAGGCGCCGACCGGCGGCTCGGTGATCCTGGCCGCCATCATGCTGAAGATGGGCGGATACGGTTTCCTGCGCTTCAGCCTGCCGATCGCACCGGACGCGAGCCGCGAGCTCGACTGGCTGATCATCGCCCTGTCGCTGATCGCCGTCGTGTACATCGGCTTCGTCGCCCTGGTGCAGCAGGACATGAAGAAGCTGATCGCCTATTCGTCGATCGCGCACATGGGCTTCGTGACGCTGGGCGCGTTCGCGGCCTTCGAGATCGTCCGCAACACCGGCGGGATCGAGGGCGCCGCGATGGGGCTCGACGGCGCGATGGTGCAGATGGTTTCGCACGGCCTCGTCTCGGGCGCGCTGTTCCTCTGCATCGGCGTGCTCTACGACCGCATGCACAGCCGCCAGATCGCGGATTACGGCGGCGTGATCAACACCATGCCGGTGTTCGGCGCCTTCATGGTGCTGTTCGCGATGGCGAACGCCGGCCTGCCGGGCACCTCGGGGTTCGTCGGCGAGTTCCTGGTGATCCTCGCGAGCTTCCGCGCGAATTTCTGGTACGCATTCCTCGCGGCCGTCACCCTGATCCTGGGCGCCGCGTACACGCTGTGGCTCGTCAAGCGCGTGGTCTTCGGGCCGGTCGGCAACGACCACGTCGCGCAGCTCCGGGATCTCAACCGTCGCGAATTCCTCGTGCTCGGCGTGCTTGCGGTCGCCGTGCTGGCGCTCGGCCTGTGGCCCGCGCCGCTGCTCGACGTGATGCGTCCCACGATCGAACACCTCGTCCAGCAGATGATGGTCACGAAGTTCTGAGCCATGAACCCAGCCTCCATCACCAGCCTCGACCTGACGCTCGCCGCACCGGAGATCTTCCTGCTGACGGCGGCCTGCGTCATCCTGCTCGCCGACCTGTTCCTCGACGATGGACGCCGCTGGGTCACTTTCGTGCTGTCGCTGGTCGCGCTGGCCGGCGCGGCGTGGGTCACGGCCCGGACCGGCTTCGACAGCCGCACGGTCGGCTGGCACGGCACTTACGTGGCCGATCCCGTCGGCGGGCTGCTCAAGCTCGTGGCCTACGGGGCCGTCGCGGTCGCGTTCCTGTATTCGTACGGCTACCTGCAGAAGCGCGGCATCCTGAAGGGCGAGTTCTTCGTGCTGGGGCTGTTCGCGCTGCTCGGCATCATGGTGCTGATCTCCGCCAACAGCCTCGTGACGCTGTACCTCGGCGTCGAACTGCTGGCCCTGTCGCTGTACGCCATGGTCGCCTTCAACCGCGAATCCGGCACGGCGGCGGAGGCGGCGATCAAGTACTTCGTGCTGGGCTCGATCGCCTCCGGCGCGCTGCTCTACGGCATGTCGATGGTCTACGGCGTGACCGGGTCGCTCGAGCTCGGCAAGGTGAGCGAGGCGGTGCTCGTGGCGGGGCCCAGCCAGATCGGCCTGCTGTTCGGCCTCGCGTTCATCATCGTCGGCGTGTCGTTCAAGTTCGGCGCGGTGCCGTTCCACATGTGGGTGCCGGACGTTTACCACGGCGCGCCCACGGCGGTGACGCTGTTCCTGAGCTCGGCGCCGAAGCTCGCCTCGTTCGCGCTGGCGTACCGTCTGCTGGCGGAAGGGCTGGCGGGGCTCGTGGACGGCTGGCAGGACATGCTGATCGTCGTGTCGGTGCTGTCGATGGCCATCGGCAATGTGGTGGCGATTGCGCAGACCAACCTCAAGCGCATGCTCGCGTATTCCACGATCTCGCACGTCGGATTCATCCTGATGGGCATCCTCGCCGGCACCAGCGAGGGCTACGCGGCGGCGCTCTACTACACGATCGCCTACGTGATCATGTCGGTCGGCGGCTTCGGCATGATCATCCTGCTGTCGCGCGCCGGGTTCGAGGCCGACAGCCTGGAGGACTTCAAGGGCCTGAATGCCCGCAGCCCGTGGTTCGCCGCCGTGATGCTCATGCTGATGTTCAGCATGGCCGGCGTGCCGCCGTTCATCGGCTTCTGGGCCAAGCTCGCGGTAATCCAGGCGGTGCTGGGCGTGGACCTGCTGTGGGTCGCGATCGTGGCGGTCGTCTTCTCGGTGATCGGCGCCTTCTACTACCTGCGCGTCGTGAAGCTCATGTACTTCGACGAGCCTGCCGAGCGCCGGGCGCTCGAGGGGAGCGGGGCGTTGCGGTTCGTGCTGAGCGTGAACGGGCTCGCCGTGCTGGCGCTTGGCATGTATCCGGGGCTGCTGCTCGCGGTCTGCGCGGCGGTGATTCCGTAGGGATCTCGGCTGTTTGATTCCAGGCGGCCGTGCCCGTATAATGCACGGCTCGATTGCGGGGTGGAGCAGTCTGGCAGCTCGTCGGGCTCATAACCCGAAGGTCGCAGGTTCAAATCCTGCCCCCGCTACCATCGAATCGAAGCGAACGGCCCCTCTGGGGCCGTTTTGCTCTGGGGAACCCGTCAGGCTCGACGCATCGCTTCGAGCGCCGCCTTGGTCAGGAAGCCGCTGCGGGTTTCTCCGTGTGCGCGTGCATGCTCGTCGATCTGCTTGAGCAAACGGCCGGGAACCGTGATGTTGATCTTCTCGGCCGGGCCGAAGAATCGCTCCACCGGGACATCGACGATCCCCCACGTCCAGCCCTTGTATTCGCGATCTGCCTGCCAGTCGCTCATCGGCTTCGGACGCTGCATCCCCTTGCCATCCTCGGCCAGCAGTTCGCAGTGAGCTTCAATGGCCTCGCGGACGTTGTCGAATGCCTCTTCCACCGTATCGCCGGCGCTGAAGCAGCCGGGAAGATCGGGAACGACTACGCCAAAGGCCGTCTTTCGCGTCCCCGGTTCAATGGCGATGGTGAACTTCATTTTAGGCCTGCCTGCTTCCTGATCTTGTGTACGAGTCCTTTGCCAAGGTCCTTCTTCGGGTGCGGCACCGTAATGTGCCCGGGCCGCGTCGCATGTACGAAGATGTGATGGCTGCCGACCGTCCGCCGCAACGTCCAGCCCGCCTGTTCGAGTTCGCGGATGAGGTCGGCACTTTTCAAGGTGGGTATGATAACCACCACGCCCGATGGCAGTCAACACTATACCCACTGCTCATCTGCAGAGGTTCAGGTCGGCGCAGCTGCAGGCTGTAAAGCTTTGCTCGGATCGGCAGCACGCCCCGCTACCATCGCACTCGAAGTGGAATGGCCCCCAAGGGCCGAGCGGGCCAGCCTCGACGCCGACTGTCCCGGAGCGCGTCGCAAGGTCACTCGTCGCGGCGGCGGAAGCATTGCAGCACGCGGCCCGCGGCCCGCTTCGAACGGGCGGCTGATCTGCGAGAATGTTGCGGTCCTGCCTCGGACGGTGAGGAACGCGCCGCAGACGGGCCGCATCGCTCCCAGCAGGAGACGACTCATGAGGTTCTTGACCGCCCTGTCGCTTGCCCTCGCGTGCCTGCTCTCGGCCCCGGCCGGGAAGGCCGTCGCGCAAGTGGTCGTGTCGCTGCCGACCGAGGGCGAGGTCAAGGCCGCACTGGCCTTGCCTGGCGACGCCCAGCGCGGCAAGGAGGCCTATGGCGAATGCCAGACCTGCCACCGCAGCGACGCATCGGGGCGCGCCCATTCGGACGTACCGCGGCTGTCCGGGCAGCATGCCTCGGTGCTCATCAAGCAGCTGATGGACATCCGCAGCGGCCTGCGCCTCAACCCGGAGATGAAGGACTACGTGCTCGATCCCGAACTGACCCTGCAGGATTTTGCCGACATCGCGGCCTATCTGCAGTCGCTGCCGGTGGTGGGCAAGATCGCCCAGGGCCCGCCCGAACTGGTGCCACGCGGGCAGGCCCTGTTCGAGAAGGATTGCGCGATGTGTCATGGCGACAAGGGCGAAGGCCGCCCGGAGTTTTTCCAGCCCATGGTCGCATCGCAGCACTACAGCTACCTGTTGCGCGAGATCAAGTTGATCAGCAACGGCGACCGCGGTAACTCCAACCCCGCGATGCCGCCGATCCTCGAGAACTACTCTGAGGACGACAAGCGGGCCGTCGCGGCATATCTCGCGCAACTGCCGGCGCCCGGTAGTCGCTGAAGCGGATCGACTGCCATGTGCTACACGGGTTCGAGCACGATGGCGACCCTGCTGCGGAACAGCACTGCTTCCGTAGGATCTGCCTCCAGTCGCGTGTCCCTGTTCTGCTGCAGCTGACTCGATGCAGCGGGTCGAGCACGAGCAGCGCCGGTTACAGGCCGGAAACACTCTCTCTCAGGACTGACGTCAAGCCGATACACCGCGCGCCTATCGTGCGCGGCGAGACGGCGGACGGCACTCGTGCCAAGCATCCCCGGTTCACGTGAACGGACCGAGATGAATCCGCCCGAACTCATGCACGAGCAAACACAACGAGCGGAGGCTATATGAAATCTGGTTTCGCAGGATTGCTGATCGTGGGACTGCTGTCCGGGCCGATCACGGCACAGGCGGCCGTCGCTTTTACGACCGACACGGAGACTGATCTCGTCGGGACATTCTCGGTGAGCGGCACGTCCGTCGCGTCCGCTGCCCCGAGTATCTTTGACTTCGGCCTGTCGTTCTGCCAGCCGGTCCGTGCGACACGCGGCACGACCGCCAGCGTTGGACTGCAGTGCGCTGGCGCTCCGGATTATCCGGGTGTCAGCGTGCAGGTGACGGCCGGCCCACAGAGCCCTGCCTCGGTCAGTGGTACGATCAGTTCTCTGGCGGGGAGTACCGTCCCGACGTTCTATTTCGCCTTCTCCGACATGCACGACACCGGGGGTGCGGACGGCACGTTCTCCGGAGCATTCTGCTTCTCGCGAGGCTCGACTGGCTGCGCTTCGTTCGTCCCGGAACCTGAAGTCGCCACGCTCAGCGGTTTCTACCCAACGCTGGCACCGCCATCAGTCGCCACCAACCTCGCCAAGGCCGGCAGGACGATTCCGCTGATGTTCTACGCGGAGACCGCCAGCGGTCCGATCACTGACCTGGCGACGGTCGTTCTCACCGTCACCGCAGTCACCTGCGAGAGCATCTCGACGGCCGTCGGCGCGGTCGAAGAAAACGTCGCGGGCCAGGCCGTGAGCCTGGAGAACCTCGGTGGTGGCTATTACCAGTACAGCTGGAAGACCAGTCGAGCCGACCAGAACTCGCGCAAGGCGGTCACGTTGGCACTGCCCGAGGCGTACTCGACCCGCCACCAATCCTGTCGCGAACTTCAAGTTTTCGCGGAAATAGCGCGGAGCGGGTGAGTCGCGGACCGATTCGGGAACCCCGGCCTCGCGCCGGAGTTCCAACTCCTGCGCGCGCCGCTACTTCGGCTTCTGGCAGGTGACCGTGGTCGGTGGGAGCGGCTCGCTGCCGCCACGCTTTTTGCGCCGCAACACCTGCCCGTCACATGCCGATGCAGATTTTGCGCTGCTGGTGTATACGGCGTCGTACGAATCGTGGCCGGACCACGGGTTTCCGTCAACGACTCACGGCGCGGCAAGAATCGCTGCCGGATAACGACAATTCAGCGGGAGGAAATGACATGCGGAAGGTGGTCGTGTCCCTGGCATGTGCGGCACTCCTCGTCGGCTGCGCGAGCCAAGCCGCGCCGCAGTCGATGGCCGTCGCGGCGCCTGCTGCACCTTCGGCAGCGACTGCCAGCGCGCCGGCTACCACCGCAGCCGCAAAGTCCGCACCGACTGCCCCTCCTGGCTACAAGGCTCGCGTACGCAAGGGCGAGACCGTCTACTGCAAGACAATCGAAGCAACCGGCTCGCATTTCCCGCAGGAAGCATGCTTCACCCAGGCGCAACTGGACCAGCAGAAGGCCGGGGCCGGGCGACTGCTGAACAAGCGTGCCGGCTGCAGGATCGAGGGTTGCGTCACGAGCCAGTAGGCGAGGGTGGCCGGTGGCGCCGAGAGAAAGACGGCCGGGCGATGCCCGGCCGTCGCAGTCACGCTGCCAGTGCGTGGCTCAAGGCCGCGCCTGGTCCGGCCTGCTGTAGTCGCAGACTCCCCGCGGGAAGATCTGCTTCAGCTTCGCGATGTCCGCAGCCTGCGGCGTCCACGGCGCGTACGTGCCGTCGGCCACCGCCTGGTCCACCGACTTGAGGGCGCAGCGGTGGATGCCACCCTCGATGGGCGCGCCCGCCACGATCCGTGACGTGCCGTAGATCGGGAACGGCTGCGTGCAGGCACCCGCAGGCTGCGACTCGTCGAGGATGCCGTCCCACGCGTCGTCCCCTGCATACAGGGGCTGACCCTGCAGGCCGAAGCAGGCGTCCACCGCCTGCGCGGGCCGGTTATCGGCGATGCTCTTGCGGGGATTGGCGCGGATGTTGGCCATCCACTGGTCCATCACCGTCAGTGCCTGCAGCGTCTGGCTGGCCTTCGGCACGCCGGGCGTGGTGTCGGTGAACCAGATCGCGAGGTTGCCCGAATCGCCCATCCGGTCGAGTACCCGCTGACGCACCGCAAACGACTGGTGCGAGTTGTGCATGTCGAGCTCGCGCTCCATGTACTGCCGATGGTCGATTGCGGGTACGTCGAGCTTGCCGGAGAACACGTGCCCAGACGTGTACGCGGCACGCATCGCGATCGGATCGCCGACGCTGCGCGGCGCCGGCTGGTCGGGGCTCGCGGCCACCATCATGTTCCTGCGGCTCCATGGGTCGAAGTACGCGGGGTTTGCGTACACCTTGTGGAGGATCTCGGCCTGCGATGTGCCGAAGAAGGGGAAGCCCTTCTGAACCATGTCGCTCGGGTGCTTCCAGCCGCCGATGTTCCAGTTCACGTTCAGGAACTCGGCCGGTGTGATCTTGCCTTCGTTCAGGGACCTCAGCCCATACTGCACGCCAACGTTGTCCCAGGTGACGCGCGCGGCGCCGGTGGCGTCCACTCCATAGACATTGCGCAGGTCTTCGTAGTGAGTCCAGCGAATGGCCGCGATTGCGCTCAGCGGCTCATAGAACTGCGCGTTCGACACCTGCCCGTACAGCGGATTCATCGCGAGCGGTGCCAGTCCCCGCCAGGCCGGGACGCACTCGGTCGAACCCTTGGCCGTGCTGTAGCCCAGCGCGACCTTGAACGGCGCCAGCGGGTCGTTCACGTGCTCGTTGTTGCCCACGTCGTCCTGTTCCGAATTGAAACCGACCAGCAGGCTCCGGTTCTTCGTCACCTGCCACTTCGCGTTCGTACGGTCGGTGGCGTCCATGTAGTACTCGAGCAACTCGCAGTCGCCGACGTGGATGGTCTGCGTGACCATGTCGGGATAGCTCTGCACCGGCAGCAGCGCGTCGAGCACTCCCGGGTGGTTCTGCACGATGATGTATTGCTGGATCGCGCCGCCCGAGCCGCCGAGGCCCACGGTGTAGGTCGGCACCCCGTAGCGCTCGATGAAGCACTCCTTGGTCATCATGGCGGTTTCGCCGGCCAGGTTCAGGTTGTAATGCGTGCCTGTGTTGTTGCCGCCGCTCGCGCGGCGATGCCAGTAGCCGACGAAGGTATCGATCGAGCAGTTGCGGCTGTAGCCGAGCGGCTGGCCCTGCGCGTCGGTCACCCGGTAGCCGGGCGAGGTCGCGCTGTCGACCAGCGGCTGGCGACCCACAGCGCCCTGGTTCGTCGTGCAGACGAACGGCGTCTGGTGCGGTCCGGTGAACATCGGGCCGGTGATCGGCCAGTTGGTGAGCTCGAGGGTGTCGCGCAGCGACATGCCCTTGACTTACACCTCGAGCGTGTTTTCGCCGTTGCTGAATCCGCTCACCACGTCCTGGACGGCGTGGCTGCCCGTCCTCTGCAGGTCGACGTTGACCCGCTGCGAGTTAACGTAGAACTGCAGCTTGTCTTGCAGGCCCGGGGCTGAGCATACTTCGATGCGGGCATCGCCGCCCGAGACCCGTTGCGCGGGACTCGAGAGCAGGCGCACCTGCACGTCCTTGCCCTGGCTGCGCGGATTGCTCGCCGCCTCCAGCCCCGGTCTCGCGAGCACCGCGACCGTCACTGCGGCTGCGGCGAGGAAATAGCGGGACCCCGGAACGTTGTCGTTCATTTCATCACCCCTGGCTGAACATGCGATTGCGGCTCGGGAGCCGCGGCTTGTTGTTTGTCCATCTAAATACTACGGACTTGCAGACAAGGCAACCGGCCGGAGGGTACATTCGCGGTCGTGCTACGCTCGGAGCATTCAGGAGGGAGCCACCATGAAGTCGAAAATGCTTGCTGTCGGACGGATCTCGGCCACGTCGTGCGTGCTGGTGCTGCTTGGCACTGCAGTAGCTGCGGCCGATGGCCTGACGGCCTCGGCCGAAATGAAGGGCTGTACTGACGCTGCGGTCACCGGCACCGCCACGCTCGTCGAGCAGACGACGGCAGAGGGCGTCAAGGAAGTCACCGTCGAAATGAAGGTGAAAGGGCTCAAGGACGGCAAGCACGCCGTGCACATCCACGAGGTCGCGTCCTGCGAGCCTTGCGCCGCGGCCGGTGGCCATCACGACCCGGGTCCGTTCGGGCAGTCGCGCCCGGACAGCGCGACCGACGAGGTGCCGGCGAAGGACATCAATCACCCGTTCCACATGGGTGACCTGATCAACCTCGAGGTGAAGGACGGCGTCGGCACGCTGAAGCACACGACCAATCGCGTGACGCTCTCGCCGGGACGGCTGAGCGTGTTCGACGAGAACGGCAGTTCGATCATCGTGCACACCGCCGCGGACACGTATTGCGACGAGGAGACGGACCTGAAGAAGGGCTGTGCCGGTGGTGCGCGCGACGCGTGCGGAGTGATCAAGCTGGCGCAGTAGCGCGGACTCGACCGACCTCGACCAACTTTTCCGGCGTCCGGATGTAATTCCGGACGTCGGGATCGATGACATGACACTTGACCGGTGATCCGCCGGTTGCCCTCCACGCTTTGCCACGAAGGACACGGTGGCTCGCCCAAACAAGGCGACAGCCGAAAAGGCTGCGAGGGGGGGAGTCATGAGTCCGCTTGCCCTGCGCGAGTCCATTGCGAAGACCCTGAGGCTCGCCCGTGCCGAGGCGCCGGCGGCGGCGCTTGCATCGGGCCTGATCGTCACGGCGGCATGGGGGAAGCCGGGCGATCTCGATCCGTCGTTCGGCAATGTCGGCCGTGCCTATGCGCTGCCAGACCTCGACGGCCTGCGTGGTCGTTAGAGGCGCTGGGCGACGAGGATTTCTTCGTCGGCGGAGGGACCTTCTACGGCAGCTACTACTACTGGTATTACGACGATTTCGCCGTCGGATTCACCAAGCGCATCACCCCTGCGGGAGCGATCGACCAGGGATACGCTGGGCTGAAGCTCACGGATACACAGGTCATGGACATCGCCGTGCAGTCCGACGGCAAGGTCGTCGGTGTCGGGCGCAAGTTAGACGGTAGCCAGTCCGTGCTTACAGTGTTTCGGCTCGACCCCGACGGTTCGCTCGACGCCACGTTCGGCACGCAAGGCATCTTCACGGGCCCTGTCATAGATGCAAATGTGGAACGCCCGCGGATCCTCCGCACCAGCGAGGGGCGATTCCGGGTCACGACGACCAGTCTCGACCCTGGAACGTCCAAGCATCGCTGTCAGGTCCCGGGGCTGACCTCCGCCGGTGCGCTCGATCCGACCTTCGGCAATGGCGGGGTCGCAGGTGTCGAGAGCAGCAGCACGAGTCCGGTGACCTGCGGTCCGCTGGTCCAGCAGGCGGGCGGCGGGTTCCTCGTTGCGGGTGGCAAAGACACCTTGGGAAGGCTCGTCCGGCTCGTCGCAAGTGGCGCCCCGGACGGGTCATTCGCGGCCCCTTCGGTCGCAACGGACATGACCAACGTCACGGCGTTGGGAGTGGCGGGTGACGGATCGCTGCTGGTTGCAGGCCGTGGACCCACGGGTGTGGCGGGCGCCCTGGTCGTGCGCCTGCTGGCGGACGGCCAGCTCGACACCCTGTTCGGCAACGACGGTTCGACCTGGATCGATCTTCCGTTCGACACCGGCACGTTCCCAATGCTGCACGACATTACCGTGCTGGCGGATGCGGCGCCCTGTTGGCTGGTGGAGCCGCCGAACACAGCTTCTCGGAACCGTTCCTTGCACGCGTGCTCGGCACCGGTGGTTGAGACGGGCCTGGCGTCCTCGGCATCGAGCGGCCTGCAATTACAACGACCGAGCAGGGCGAGAACGCGATCGTCACCGTGCGCCGCATGGGCGGTGACTCCGGCGAGGTCAGCGTCGCCTTCGAAACGCGGGCCGGACTTGCATCCAACGAGATGCAGGCGACCCCGGGAGTGGATTACACGACAGTCGCCGGTCGTCTCACGTGGGCTGACGGCGAGACCACCGACAAGCAGGTCATCGTGCCGATCGCCACGGGCACGGCCATCGAGGGAACGGAGTACTTCTCGGTCGTCATCCTGAGAACGCGATGCCGGCCTGGATGGCCGTCGAGCCGCTGACGGCCACCCAGGGGTCCGAGGTCCTGGAGAAGGATCCGCCTGCGCATTGCGAAAACGGCGATGCCCGCGGGGTGCTCCAGGTTGCGCCGCCGTCGATGGACACTGCAGTCGCGAGGCCGCGCGCGCCGCCGTCCGACATCCTGTCCTGTTGCCAGGCGGCCACGAGATGATTCGGGTTCGAGGGATCGATCGCCAGGTGTGGCTCGACCTCGGCATTCGTGTATGCCGTCGCGCCCGTGGGCACTGCCGTGCAGTTGGCGCCGAACGGTGTCGCGCGCGTTACGCGCACGGCCGTGGGTGTCGTGAACACCGTGGGTTCCTGTGGCGGGGCCGGTCCGCCACCGTCGCCACCACAGCCCGCCGCTGCCAGTAGTGCGACCAACAAGACTGCGAGTGCCGGTCGCATCCTAGCGCGCCGCCTGTGAAACCACCTTGCGCACGTGCCGCACGCCGAAGATCGCGGCCAGCTCCACGTTCACCGGCCAGCCCGCCGAGTGGAGTCCCTTGGCCGCGTAACCGACGATGCCGACGACGTAGTAGGTGATCGCCGCGGCCGAAAGCCCCTCGACGGTCTGCTGCAGTCGCAACTGCGCCGCGGCGCGCCGGTTCAACGACTCCAGCACCTGCTGGTTCTGGCGCTCGCGGGAGAGGTCCACGCGGGTCGACAGCAGCTGGGTCGCGCGTGCGACACGCTGCGAAATCGATTCGAGCCGGGCCGACACCGAGCGACAGGTGTTCATCGCGGGCGCGAGCCGGCGCTCGGTGAATTCCTGGAAGGTCTGCAGGCCCTGGATGCGTGTTTCGCGCAGCTCCGCGATCCGTCGCTGCACGAGTTCGTAGTAGGCAGCGGCGGCCGTGAAGCGGTAGTGGTGCTCGGACTCGCGGCTCTCGATCTCGGCCTCGAGCCGCGTGAGGCGGTCGAGCAGCACGGGCTCGTCCACCTCCTGTGATTCCACGAGCTGGGCGGTGATCTGCGCGAGCTCGCGCTCGGCGGTCGTGAGCCACGGCGTGAGCTGGTGCGCCACGGGCAGCGCGAGCAGCGCCATGATCCGGTAGGTGTCGATCTCGAGCAGGCGCTGCACCATGCGGCCGGCCTGGCGCGGCGTCATGCCCTGGTCGAGCACGAGCAACCGGCTGAACCCGTCGCGGATGCGGAAATCCGTGAGGCCGATGGCGGAGCCACCGCCGGTGCCCGCGCCGACCAGCACGTTGCCGGCGAAGTGACGCTTCGACAGCTCCTCGGAGTCGGAAGCCGCCATCGATTCGGGCAGCAGCGCCACGTGCGTCGCGACCATCGTCTGGCCCGGCAGGTCGAGCAGCCAGTCGGCCGGCACCGCCTGCAGCGCCGTCGACCCGAACGGGTCGTTGCCCCTGCCTGCGACCACGAACATGTAGCGCGTGAATTCCGTGTGCCGTTCCCACGTGACGCGGAAGGGACCGAGGTCGGCGCTGTAGTGCGAGGCTTGCGCAGGCGGCGTGATGCCGAAACGGCGTGCCAGTGCACCGACGTGCTCCCATTCGCGTTCGCGCTGTGATGCATCCGAATAGAGCGCCAGGAAGGTGAGCCTGAGCGGGGCGGCGAGCACCTCCGACGGACGCGCATGCGCCTCGTCGTTGAGGGTGATCCGCAGTGGATGGTCGGGCGGAATCCGCAAGTTGCGACGCTCCCTGCTGGAATGGAACGGGTCCGGCGCCAGTCAATCGGGGCCAGAGTAAACAAAACGGCTCGCGCGGGGCGCGTCCACGGATTTTTCATGATCCGCCGACACTTGCAATTCCCGGTCTGCGCTGTCAGATTCGACCGCCAACCCGGCCGTCAACCGGGTCGCACGAACGGGGAGGAATCGTGAAGACAATCAAGTTGCTCGTTGCGGGTCTGTTGGCGATGGCGTTGGCTCTGCCACAGGCGTCGAGTGCGGCGCCGGGTGCCGGTGCCGAGCGCGCCCGCGTGTACGTCGTCTACAAGGACGGGCAGCGCGGTAACGCCGCTCGCGCCCTCGCCATGGCGGGCGCCGAGGTGCACTACGATTTTGCCGGTCTGCGTGGCTACGCCGTCAGCGTGCCGGCCGCCGCGCTGGAAGGCCTCACACGCAATCCGGCGATCGAGTTCGTCGAGGAAGATGCCAGGCGCTACCTGATGGCGGAGACCGTTCCGTACGGCATCATCGCCGTGCAGGCGAACCTCGTCGCGGCGGCGACTGCGACCGGCAACACGCAGGTCTGCATCATCGACTCCGGCTACACCTCGGGTCATGAGGATCTGCCTTCGTCGAACGTCACGGGGCACAACGATCCGGGCGGTTCCGGCAACTGGTACGAGGACCAGAACGGGCACGGCACCCACGTGGCGGGCACGGTGGCGGCGGTGGGCGGCAACGCCAAAGGTGTCGTCGGCGTCCTGCCGTCCGTCGCTGCGAGCGGCAGCAGCGTGTCCTTGTTCATCGTCAAGGTCTTCGGTGCCGAGGGCTGGACTTACTCGTCCTCGCTGGTGGATGCGCTGAACAAATGCACGGGTAACCCTGTGCGCGGCGGCCGCAATCTGGTCGTCAGCATGAGTCTCGGTGGCTCGATCAAGAGCCGCGTCGAGGACTCGGCATTCGCGAGCGCCCACGGCACCGGCAAGGTGCTGTCCATCGCCGCGGCAGGCAACGACGGCAACTCGCGCAACAGCTATCCCGCCTCGTACTCGTCGGTGGTCTCCGTCGCCGCGATCGACGAAAGCCGCAACTGGGCGACCTTCTCGCAGTACAACAGCCAGGTGGAACTCTCGGCGCCTGGCGTGGCCGTGCTGTCGACGGTGCCGACCGGTACAGGAACTTCCGCCACGGTAACAGTCGGCGGCGTGACGCCGGATCCCGAGGCGGATGCGATGGACGGGTCGTGGCGCGGCGGCGGGTCTGGTGCGCTGGTCGACTGCGGTATCGGCGATACGACGTGCGTCGACGCATCGGGCAAGGTGTGCCTGATCCAGCGCGGCACGGTCAGCTTCGCGGACAAGGTACTCAACTGCCAGGCGGGCGGTGGCGTCGCGGCGATCATCTACAACAACGTGGACGGACCCCTGCTCGGCACCCTGGGTGGGGTGGCGACGAGCATTCCGTCGGTCGGCGTCTCGAGCACGGACGGCAGCCGCCTTCTCGGCAAGCTCGGTGCAAGCGCATCGGTGAGTGTCGTCGCGGGCGACTATGCGAAGTTCGACGGCACCTCGATGGCTACGCCGCACGTCGCGGCGGTCGCGGCGCTGGTGTGGAGCAACTACCCGTCGTGCACCAATGCGCAGTTGCGCAACGTGCTCGATACGACGGCGCTGGACCTCGGTGCGGTCGGACGCGATGTCTACTTCGGCTTCGGCCTCGTGCAGGCGAAGGCGGCGCTCGACCAGATTGCCGCGAACGGTTGCGGCAGTGCTGGTGGCGGTGGCGGCAAGGGCGGCGGCAAGAAGCCCTGAGCGTTCCCGCGGAGGCGACGCCGATCGGCCAAACCATCCTGAGCCCGGGGCGGTGAGATTCCTCGCCGTCCCGGGTGTCCCGGCCGTCGGCGATCGAAATGCTCGAACGGATCTTTCACCTGCGACAGAACGGCACCACGGCGAGGACCGAAGTCGTCGCCGGCGTGACGACGTTCCTGACGATGCCCTGCATCATCTTCGTGCAGCCCGCCGTGCTGTCCGGAGTGATGTTCGGCCAGCCCACCGGCATGGACTTCGGCGCGATCATGACCGCGACCTGCATCGCGGCTGCGCTCGCCTCGGCGATCATGGGTCTCTCACGCGCGTTATCCGATCGCGCAGGCGCCGGGCACGGGCGAGAACTTCTTCTTCGTCTTCTCGGCGATTCCCGCGGCGGCGGCGGGATCTGCCGTGCCCTGGGCCACGGCACTCGGCGCGGTGTTCATCTCGGGCGTCCTGTTCCTCGTGCTCTCGCTGGTGGGCGTGCGCGAGGCCGTGATGAACTCGATCAGCCCGAGCATGAAGCACGCGATCGCCGCGGGCATCGGGCTCTTCATCGCCTTCATCGGACTGCAGAATGCGGGGCTGGTCCTCAAGGATCCCGGCACGGCGGTGAAGCTCAACCCGAATTTCGCCTCCCCGGACCTCGCGGTGTTCTTCGCCGGCCTGATGGTCGCCGGCGGCCTCTATGCGCGCCGGGTACGCGGTTCGATCCTGTGGGGCATCCTCGCGGCGGGCGCGCTGGCCGTCGCGCTCAAGCTCACGCTGCCGCTGCTCGGCGAGGGGGCATGAGTTCCCCGATCGTCACCGACTCGGCATTGATGCAGCGATTCGAGCTCGCGGACCACGTTGTGGCCGCGCCGCCGTCGCTCGAGCCGACGCTGTTCAAGATGGACCTCGCGGGCGCGCTGTCGGTGGCGATGGCCCCGTTCATCGCGATGCTGGGAGCCTACGCGCCGGTCACGGCGCCTGCGCTGGTGCTCGTCGGAGCGATGATGCTGCGCAACGTCGCGCAGATCGCCTGGGACGATTTCACCGAACTGTTGCCGGCCTTCCTGCTGCTGGTCGGCATCCCGCTCAGCTATTCGATCGCGGACGGACTCGCCCTCGGCTTCATCAGTTACCCGATCGTGAAGGTGCTCGGTGGCCGCGGGTGCGAGCTGCGCTGGATGTCGTGGTTCATCGCCGGCCTGGTCCACGGGCGCGCGCTGCACGGTCTGCCGCGGCCGTGAGCGCCGAGCGCAGCGTGACCGTCCCGGTGGGCGGTGAGGCCGAATCGAGCAGGCTGTTGACGACGATCGGTGCCGCGCCCGAGCCCGACGAATCACCGCCGTCGCCGCAGCCGGCGAGGACGAGGGCACAGGACAGCACGACGAAGGCTCTTGCGAGGAACTGCATGGCTGGATCCCGCTGCTTGGCCGGATGCTCCAGGCACCGTATCCGCAGGGGCCCGGCGCTGCGTCAGTGAAACCCGCACAGCCCTTCGATGGTTCGAGTCGGGGTCAGGCCGTGGCGACGGTCAGCGACACCACGTTGCTGGCGGCGTCCGTGGCGGTGGCCGCGGCGTCGCCGCTGCGCTCCAGCCGACCGTCGATGTGCGCGCCGCACTCCATCTGCAGCTGCCGGTAGGTGATGTTGCCCGTCACGCGGGCGTTGGCCTGCAGCTCGAGGAAATGACCGACCTCGACGTCCCCGCAGATCGTGCCGTTGATCACCGCGTCGTAGACCCGCACGTTGCCAGTGATGGCGCCTTTCTCGCTGAGCACCAGCAGGCCGTGGTCGCCTTCCTTGCCGATGACGTTGCCCTGCACTTGCCCGTCTATGCGAACGCCGCCGGTGAAGATGAGGTCGCCCGCGACCTGCACGTTGGCCGAAACCAGGCTCGAGAGCTTGGTGACTTCGATGGACTTGTTTTGCTTGCGGCGGAACATTGCGCTTCCCTCGTTGCTGGCGGCGGGTCAGTCGGCCTTGCGGGCCTTTCCGCCGTGGGCGTCGTAGAAATCCAGCTGCGTTTGCAGCTGGGTCACCTGGTCGTTGAGCTCGGCCAACTGCCGCTCGAGTGCCACGCGGTTGGCGCGCTCGAACTTGAGCTCGATGCGCGCCCGCTCGGCTTCGTCGCGCAGCCGCGAACCCTCGCGTCTCAGCTCGCCCAGCGCCGTGCCGGGGGCGATGACCGGGGCGAACAGTTGCAGCCCCGCGCCGGCCAGCGCCAGCAGCATCAGCACCAGTCCTCCGATCAGCAGCGTGTTCGTCAGTCCGCGGCGCGACTTGAGCTCGTAGTCCGCGCCCGAGAGTTTTCGCGTGGCGGTGGAACTGAACGACGCCATGGCCGGTCGGTCAGGAGCCGCTGCGCGCGAGGTACTTCCTCGGTTCGACGTGCACGCCGTTGCGAATGACCTCGAAATGCAGGTGCGGGCCGGTCGAGCGTCCCGTCGAGCCGACGGCGGCGATGGCCTGCTGCGGCATCACGAGGTCGCCGGCCCGCACGTACAGCCGCGAGGCATGCGCGTAGCGGGTGGCGAGGCCGTTGCCGTGGTCGATCTCGACGACGTAGCCGTAGGGTCCGCGGTAGCCGGCCGAGCGCACCCGACCGCCGGCACTGGCGCGGATCGGCGTGCCCGACGGCGCCGCGATGTCGATGCCGGTATGGCGGGCGAGCCTGCCCGTCAGCGGGTCGCGCCGCACGCCGAAGCCCGAGTTGACGTAGCGGCCGGTGAGCGGCACCCGGCTCGGGTAGGCCATGGACTCGAGGTCGCGATCGTTCGTGATGTCCGCGACCATGGCGAGCGTCGTCTCCAGGCGCTCGAGATCCGCCTCCAGCGCCAGCACCGGGAGCAGCGGGCCACCGCTCGGCTCCGGGATCAGTGCACCGCCGACTCCGACGGCCGGTTTCGCGCCCGGGGCGGCGGACTGGCCGGCTGCACCCTGCACGATCTCGCGCTCGATGCCGACGCGCTTGGCCAGCGCCGCCGCCTCGCTTTCCAGTCGGTTGATGCGCCCCGACAGTGCCCCGACGCGCTCGACGAGCACGCGGCCCTCGGGGGCGTCGAGGCTGAGGGTGGCGGGAGCCGTGTCGGGCCGGTCCGCGGCATGGTGTTGTCCGATGCGGAACCCGAGGGTGAGCGCTCCGGCCACCAGGCCGAGCGTCACGACGGCGCTGCACACGACGAGCGTTCGTGGTCCAATCGTGCGCAGTCGCGAATCGGTCAGGGACCCCGTGGAGAGAATGACAAAAGCCAACCCAGCTGCCCTCATCGATGGTGGGTCCGTCGGCCGCGCGGACTCGACGGACAATTAACGCCAGCTCCCGGGACAAGGCAATCCTCCAGCCGAGCGGGAAACAGAACTGTGACCGACCGCGCAAACACGGCCGCCGGGCCGCAGCTGCCCACGCCGCTGCTGCTCGCGTTCGGCCTGGTCAACCTGCCGCTGTCGATGCTGATGTCGCCGACCGCGGCGGTACTGCCGAATTTCTACCTCGAATACGGCGCGGTGACGCTCGCGGGCCTCGCGACGGCCACCCTCGTCGCGCGCCTGTTCGACGCGGTGACGGACCCGCTCATCGGCTACCTGTCGGATCGCTCCGGCACGCGCAAGCCGTGGATGCTGGCGGGCGCGGCGCTGGTGGGGGCGAGCGCATGGTTCCTGTACAACCCCGGACCGCAGGCCGGCCAGGCGCATTTCC
This sequence comes from uncultured Gammaproteobacteria bacterium, assembly GCA_963706535.1. Taxonomy (GTDB): domain Bacteria; phylum Pseudomonadota; class Gammaproteobacteria; order Steroidobacterales; family Steroidobacteraceae; genus RPQJ01. The sequence goes on along the minus strand of CAVPMU010000003.1, from coordinate 70,614 downwards.
TGCTGTGGTACCTGGCCGTGACGCTCGGATGGACGCTGGTCGAGATCCCGCATACGGCGATGGCCGCGGGCCTCTCGCGCGACTATCACGAGCGCTCGCGCATCGCGCTGTGGCGGCAACTGCTCGGGTTCGCGGGCGGGGTGCTGTTCATGGCCTCGCCCATGCTGCTGGTCGGCGGCACGACCGAGTTCTCGCCACCGGTCATGCGCGCGATCGGCGTCTTCATCGCGGTGAGCCTGCCGATCGCGGTCGTGCTGCTGTGCGTGACCGTTCGCGAACCGGCGCTCCGCGCGGCGCGGCACCGCATCCGCCCGTCGGACCTGTACCGGGCGCTGCGCGACACGCCGCCGCTGCGCTATTTCCTCGCCACGCAGGTGCTGTTCGGGCTGGCGACCGGTGCCGTGTCCAGCCTGTTCGTGATCTACGCGAGTCGGCATCTCGGTCTCGGCGACAAGGTGCCGCACATCGCGCTGCCGATGACGCTAGCCATGGCGCTCGGCATGCCGCTGTGGCTGCAGGTGATGAGGCGCGTCGAGAAGCACCGCGCCTGGGCGGTCGCCGCGGCGGGCATGATACTTGCGCTGCTCGCGGTGCCGACCCTGGACCCGGGGCCCGCATCGCTGCGCCCGATGGTCGTCATCATGGCGACCTTCGGCTTCTTCCTCGGACTGTCGTCGATCGCGCTGCCGTCACTGCTCGCCGACATCGTGGACTACGACGTGTGGCGCAACCGGCAGGAACGCGCCGCGATCTTCTTCTCGTTCCAGGCGCTGGTGACCAAGTTGAACCAGGGCATTGGCGGCGCGATTGCGCTCGGCATTCCCGCCGCCTTTGGCTTCACGAGCGCACGCGAGACGCTCACGCCGGCGGCCGTGCTCGGCCTGAAGGTGGCATTCGTCGCCTGGCCTTGCGCGTTGCTCCTGCCCATGCTGGCGCTGGCGTGGCGCTATCCGCTCGGCCGGCGTGCCCACGGCATCCTCGCGCGACGCATCGCCGGCCGCGGCGCCTGACCGGACCGCGAGTGTGAGCGGCGTCACAGGCGCCGAGCCCGCAGGCGACATAAGCCGCACGGACTGAGACGTGCGCCCGGTTCGCCGGTCGGGCGCCCATTAGTGTCCCCCTGCGACAACAGGCAAGGACACTACTGGTGGACACCCAAGTGACTGGCGGACCCGCGGTGCCCGCCGCGAAATATGCGGCTCTCTCGCTGCCACAACGCGCGCTCGTGGCGACGTTCGTGGTCGTCGGCATCGCATACCTCGCGTGGCGTCCGTCGAGCTTCAATCCCGACGCGATGGGCTTCTCCATCCTCGTGTACGGCGCGGAGGTGTTTGGATTCGCCTGCGCGATGCTCTACCTCGCGATGTGCTGGCGACTCGAGCGCCGCAGCCCGCTTCCGGTGCCCGAGGGCGCGACCGTCGCGGCATTCGTCCCGACGATCAACGAGTCGGTCGACATGGTGCGGCGGACGGTGATGGCGGCCCAGCGCATGAAGCAGGCCACCGAGGTGTGGCTGCTCGACGACGGCAACCGGCTCGAGATGCAGGTGCTCGCCGACGAACTCGGCTGCCGCTATCTCGCGCGCACCGAGAATTCGCACGCCAAGGCCGGCAACCTCAACAACGCGCTCGGACACACCGCGGCCGAGTTCATCGCGATCTTCGACGCCGACCATGCGCCGGCGCCCGGCTTCCTCGAGGAAACGCTCGGCTTCTTCGCGGACGCGCGCGTGGCGTTCGTGCAGACCCCGCAGGACTTCTACAACCTCGACTCGTTCCAGCACCGCCTCAACCGTCGCGAGTCGATCGTGTGGAGCGAGCAGACGCTGTTCTTCCGGGTGATACAGGCCGGCAAGGACCGGCTCAACTCCGCCTTCTTCTGTGGCAGCTGCGCGGTGATCCGGCGCGCGGCGCTCGACGACATCGGCGGCTTCGCCACGGGCACGGTCACCGAGGACATCCACACCTCGCTCAAGCTGCACAAGCGCGGCTGGCGCTCCGTGTACTACGCCCGCTCGCTCGCCTTCGGGCTGGCGCCGTCCAATGCGATTCCGTTCCTGAAGCAGCGCCTGCGCTGGGGGCAGGGCGCGATGCAGGTGTGGCGCCAGGAAGGCATCGTGTTCGCGCGCGGGTTGTCGGCTGGTCAGAGGATTTCCTACCTCGCCACCATGCTCGCCTACTTCGAGGGCTGGCAGCGGGCCATCTTCTTCCTCGCGCCCGTGGTGGTGCTCACGACCGGCGTCATGCCGATCATGGCGGTCGACCGCGAGTTCCTCCTGCGCTTCGTGCCGTACTACGTCCTCACGTTCTGGGTATTCGAGGAAGTGGCCCGCGGCTATGGACGGAGCCTGCTCACCGAGCAGTACAACATGATGCGCTTCGCGGTGTTCATCACGGCGACCTTCGGCTTTTTCCTGCGCAAGCTGCGCTTCGTGGTGACGCCGAAGACGATGGGGCGGGAGAAGGAGGCCACGCGCCGCACGCTCTGGCCCCAGTACCTGGTGCTGGTGCTGAACGCGGTGGCGATCCCGATCGGCATCGTCATGCACTGGCGGGCGGGCGCGCTGCCGCTCGGCGCTCTGGTGGCGAACGTGATGTGGGCGGCGCTCACCTTCGGCGTGGCGGCGCTGGCGATCCGCTACGCATTGCGCGCCGCGAATTTCCATCGGCGCGAGTATCGCTTCCCGCTGCCGGTCCCAATGCGCATCGAGACGCCGTCCGGTCGCTCGGTGAGCCTCGCGACCGACATCTCGCCGCTTGGATGCCGACTCATCGGGGACCCGGTCGACGGTGCGGGCGTGGGCGACGAATTGCGCGGCGAACTGCTGCTGCCGACCGGTCCGCTGCCAGTAGCGCTGGCGGTGCGCGCATTGCTCACCTCCGGCGAAAAGGACGCGCCGGCGCCAGTGGCCCTTGGCTGCGAGTTTCGCTGGGGGCTCTCCGACGAGCGCAACCAGCTCGAGATGTTCCTGTTCGGTTCCGACCTGCAATGGCGCCTGAACGGCCTCGAGGACCGAATCCACACGCCGCTCGAGCGGGTGAACGATGCGGTGCGCGGCGTGAAGCACCAGCCGCGTCGACTCGCTCGCCAGCGCTGGGCGCCGCTGCTCTATCGGCGGGTCAACGCCGAGGCGGAGGCGGGTGTCGGCTTCATTTCCGCCGAGGACGCGAAGGCGGGCGCACGCACCGTGGTATCGCTCGGCGCCTTGCCGGCGAACGGGCGACTGGTCGCCGAGGAAGTCACGCCGACCGGGCCGCGAGGCATCGTCGGCCGCGTGGCGGACGGCGAAGTACTCGAGACGCACGCCGCGCCCATCTATCTCTACAGGCTGACCGCATGAGCGCCGTGCGCTCGCTGCTGTTGCTCGCGGCGCTGGCGATTGCCCCGGCGGCGGCCGACGCGGAGTCGCGCCTCTTCCTCGCGGGCGGTGAGGTGGCCGACGCGGCGTACTACGGCTATGCGGGCCTCGTGCTGCCATTGCCAGGCCGCGCCGACGGTCGTGGCTTCCTGCAGCGCTACTGGGTCGATCGATTCGGCTACGAATACGACGGCGGCGTGGGGCGCGTGAAGGCGAACGCACTCGGCGCCGAAGCGGCGCTCGGTTACGGCAGCTCGTCCGCCCAGGGCTGGGTCACCGGCTGGATCGGACTGCGCTACACGGACACGTCCCTGTCCCCCGACGATCGCGAGGCAAGTGCCCGTGGCAGCCAGCTCGGCGCCAAGCTGCAATTCGAGGCCGAGCGGTCCGTGGCCGAGGCGTGGCGCGCCGGGGCAATCGGGTCGTGGTCCAACGAGCAGGACGCGTACTGGGGCCGCGTGCGGTTGATGCGCGCTGTCTCGCCGACGAAATCCCTGGGCGCCGAGTTCGTGGCCAACGGCAACGACGAGGCCGATTCGACCGCCGCGGGCCTGGTGCTCGTGCTGCGGCCGGCCGGCAATCGCTGGAGCGTGGGGCTCAAGGCCGGCTACCGCTTCCAGGACGATGCCGATGGAGCCTACGGCGGCATCGAGCTGGGCTACGGCTTCTGATCGCCCGTCTGCACGTCCACCGGACCCTCGAAGGCGATGAAGAGTACGCAGGGTCCCGCGTCCTTGCAGTCGGCCCGGTGGGGTGCCGCCGCGGGACCGTAGGCGTACATGCCGGGCGTCAGGACGGCCGTGTCGTGGCCGTCGTAGGTGACGTGCAACTCGCCTGATACCAGCACCATGCGCTCGGCAGAGCTGTGCCAGTGGTGCGGGATCGCGTAATTCGCCGGCACCTTGAAGAAGACGTCGGCATTCGGGGCCGACGGATCGCCGTGCAGCACCGCGATTTCGCAGCCAGCAGGGAATACCGGCGGGCACGGTCCCCACTTCAGGGACGGATCGTCCATCGTCATCGCGAGGGGCGGGCCGGCGTCCTGCGCCAGGCAGGCCCCGGCCAGTGCGATCCCGACGAGCATTGCAAGCGAGGCGCCCTGGCGCGCGTGGATAGGCATCGCGAGTCCTCCATGGGGACCCCGGCTCGCGCCGGGGTCCGTTTCAGCAAGGACTAGAATCCGACCGACACGCGGCCGTAGACGAAGCGACCGGACCGGCCGAACGGCGAGAAGTTGGTGAACGGCGTGTTGCCCGTGCCGTTGCGCGACGGCGGGAACGCGTCCGGGTACTCATCGAGCAGGTTCTCCGCGCCGAGCGCCAGCTTGATCTTCTCGGTCAGCGCGTAGCGGCCCTCGAGGTCGACCAGAGTCTTGGCGTCGAGGTCGAAGTCGTTGGCCGGATTGGCGTCGGGATCGAGCGCCGATCCGTAGCGTGTCGCGCGCGCCGTCGCGCCCCATTTCTCGGACGCCGACTTCCAGTTCACGACCGCGGCGAACTTGTCCTTGGGGTTGCCTTCCTCGAAGGTGAGGACGTTGACCCGCCCGAACAGCACCGGCGCGGGGTCGAGGTCCTCGAGTTCGGGCACCGCCGGCACCTTCGTGACATCGGTGCTGTTGAAGTTCGCCACCAGCGTGAAGTCCCAGTTGCCGGCACGGTCCGTCGCGAGCGGCCAGTTCACGACCACGTCGACGCCCTCGGTCTCGGTATCCACGCCGTTGATGAAGAACCGGCCGCCGCCCGACCCGATGAAGCCGAGGTCCTCGAGGTAGGCCCGCACGTTGGGCGCGGTCAGGTTCTCGGACAGTACGATGCGGTCCTCGATGTCGATGCGGTACGCGTCGATGGTGATGCTGACCGGGCCGAGCTGCAGCACGGCGCCGATCGAGAGGTTGACCGATTCCTCGGCGTCGAGCGGCTCCGCGCCGAGCGCCCGCGCGATCGGGTCGGTGACCGGGAACGTGGTGATGTCGAACGGGAGGCCGCCGATGAAGTTCGTCGAGGTCGTGGCAAAATACTGCTGCGGCAGCGACGGCGCGCGGAAGCCGTTCTGCACCGAGGCGCGCAGCGCGAAGGCGTCCGTGAAGTCGTAGCGGACCGCGAGCTTGCCGGAGAAGTTGCTGCCGAAGTCCGAGTAGTCCTCGGCGCGCACCGCGACGGACGCGAGCAGCTTCTCGGTGACGTTGGCCTCGAGGTCCACGTAGGCGCCGACCGCGGTGCGGTTCTCGTCCACCTCGTTCTCCGGGCGGAAGCCCGGGAACACCTGCGCGCCGGACGCCGTGGGATTGCCATTCGGCAGCAGCACGCCACCATTGCGGTAGGAGTCGCGCTCGCCGGCGAAGATCGAGTAGCTCTCGCGGCGCGCCTCGAGACCCGCCGCGAGGTTCACCGGCGAATCGAAGCCGCCGAAGTCGAACTCGCGTACGCCCGAGAAGTTGAAGACCAGCTGGTCGTAGTCGAAGCCGCCGGCGTCGAACTCGGTCGGGCTCAGGGGGCCGAGCGAGCGGTTGAGCGTGTTCTCGATGGTGAACTGCATCTCGTTGTAGCCGTAGACCAGCGAGCTGTCCATCGTCCAGTCGCCCCAGTCCCAGGTGACGCCGCCGGCGGCGCTGAAGTCGGTGACCGTCGGCGCGATGATCGGCAGGAACCCGCTTGGATAGATCTCGATGGTGTTGCGGTCGTCGAGGGCGCGGCGGAAGAAGCCGGCGGAACGCGCGTCGCGGTCCTGGTAGCTCGCCCAGCCGTAGAGGTGCGCGCCACCCGCGAGGTCGCCGCCCGCATTGACGAAGATCGTCTTCTGGTCGAGCTCGGGTTCGCCGTACCAGGCGTTGAAGCGGTCGATGGTCTGCTCGCGAGGGTCGAAGCTGCCGTTCACGAGCGGGTACTGCTGTCGCGCATCCCAGCCACCGCGCTCGGTGCGAGCCTGGTCCTTGAACTCGCCCGTGAAGGTGATGAATCCCGTCTCGCCGAGCGCGAAGCCTTTCCACAGCGACGCAGTGAGAGTCTCGCCATCGGACTCGCTGCGCTTGATCTTCGACGGTGCCGACCACGTGGCGCCGGCAGGCGGCAAGCCGGTCGGGACCTCGTACTCCGTCTCGCGCCAGCCGTAGGTCAGCGTCAGGTCGCCGCCGTCGCGCGCTTCCCTGAGGCGCACGTTGATGACGCCGGCGATGGCATCCGAGCCGTATTGCGCCGAGGCGCCGTCGCGCAGCACCTCGATCGAGCCCACGGCGGCAGTCGGAATCGTATTGAGGTCGACCGCAGCGGCACCGCGGCCAATCGTGCCGTTGACGTTCACGAGCGAGGAGGCATGCCGGCGCTTGGAATTGAGCAGCACCAGCGTCTGGTCCGGCGCCAGGCCACGCAGCGTAGCCGGGCGGATCGTATCGGTGCCGTCGGCGAGGCCAGGGCGCGGGAAATTGAACGACGGCAGCGCGGTGGACAATGCCTGGTTCAGCTCCGGCAGGCCGACGTTGGCGAGCGATTCGCTGGTCACCACGTCGACGGGCACCGCGGTCTCGGTGGCGGAGCGATCCGCGACGCGGGTGCCGGTGACGACGATATTCTCGAGCTTGTCCTTGTCCTTGTCCTGGGCCAGCGCGGCGGGCGCGGCGGCGGCCAGGATGCCCGAGACGAACATCGACAAGGAGCGACTGCGGCTGTCGTGCATTTGCATCTTCCCCTGTTCAAGCGCCGGAATGGCTTTCTGGATTCTGTGTCAATTACGCGACACTCGGGGCCCGCCGTCAAGTCCGATGTCCGCAAAGACCGGCCCCCCGTCCGCGAATACACGGATTGCGGCTACCCGCCGCCAGGCGGTACTAGCTGACCGCAATTTCCAAACCACGCCACGGCCACCCACCAAAGGGGGAGAGGATCTTGGAACCGTCAGGCAACAGGAACGAAATCGTCCGGCGCGAGGATTACTCGGACGTCACCTTCATGCTGGAGGTGCGCCACCCGATGCTCGCCCGCGCCGCGCGCGCCGGGCAGTTCGTGATCGTGATGGAGCACGAGCACGGCGAGCGGATACCCCTGACGATCGCCGATTTCGACCGTGAGCGCGGCACCGTGACGCTCGTCATCCAGGCGGTCGGCAAGACGACGAAGGAGATGCAGCAGGGTTGCCGCGTCGGCACCTGCCTGCACGCGCTGGTCGGCCCGATGGGCATCCCTAGCCACATCGGCGCGGCCCGCAAGGTGATGTGCGTGGGCGGCGGCCTCGGCGTCGCCCCGGTCTTCCCCCAGGCGCGCGCCTACAAGGAGAGTGGCGCCTACGTCATCGGCATCCTCGGGTTCCGCAACCGTGACCTCGTGTTCTGGGAGGACAAGTTTCGCGCCACCTGCGACGAGCTGGTCCTGTGCACGGACGACGGCTCGGCAGGCATCAAGGGCCTGGTGACCGAGGGCATGAAGCGGTCCATGGCGGCGCATCCCGACATAGACGAGTGCGTGGCCATCGGACCGCCGGTCATGATGAAGGGCTGCGCCGAGGCGACGCGCGCCGCGGGCATCAAGACCATGGTCAGCCTGAACCCCGTGATGGTGGACGGCACGGGCATGTGCGGCGGATGTCGCGTGAAGATCGGCGAGGCCATCAAGTTCGCCTGCGTCGACGGCCCGGACTTCGACGGCCACCTCGTGGACTTCGACGACCTGATGTTCCGCCTGCAGCGCTTCAAGACCACGGAGCGCGAGGCGACCGCGCGCTGGGAGAACGATTGCCGCATGCGCAACCCGGAAATCGCGGCGGGCAGCAACGGGGGATTGAGCTGATGGCCGCGAAGAAGAAGACGATACGCACGATCCCGCAGGAGCGCACGCCGCCACGCGAGCAGGATCCCGCGGTACGCGCGAGGAATTTCGACGAGGTGAACTGCGGCTACCGGCTCGAGGACGCGCTGCGCGAGGCGGACCGCTGCCTGATGTGCCCGGAGCAGCCGTGCGTGAGCGGGTGCCCGGTGAACATCGACATCCCGCAGTTCATCCGCAAGATCACCGAGAAGAATTACCACGGCGCCTACAACGTCATCACCGCGACCAACCTGCTGCCCGCGGTATGCGGTCGGGTCTGCCCGCAGGAGAGCCAGTGCGAGGGTGTCTGCACGGTCGGCGACTCGCTCGAGCCCGTCGCGATCGGCCGGCTCGAGCGTTGGGTCGGCGACATGGCGATCGCCGAGGGCTGGAGCAACATCCCCTACATCGAGCCGAGCGGCTACCGCGTCGGCATCGTGGGCTCCGGCCCGGCCGGCATGGCCTGCGCCGCCGACATGGCCAAGGCCGGCTGCGAGGTCACGGTGTTCGAGGCGTTCCACGAGGCGGGCGGCGTGCTCAAGTACGGCATCCCGGAATTCCGCCTGCCGAACTCGGTGGTGGACGCCGAGATCGCCAAGCTCGTCGAGCTCGGCATCAAGTTCGAGTGCAACACGCTGGTGGGACGCCTGTTCAGCATCGAGCAGATGATCACCGAGATGGGGTTCCACGCGGTGTTCATCGGCACGGGCGCGGGCTACCCGAGCTTCATGGGCATCCCCGGCGAGTCGCTGAACGGCGTGCTCTCGGCGAACGAGCTGCTCACGCGCTGCAACCTCATGCACGGGCGGGAGTTCCCGGACTACGACACGCCGCTGCCGCCCGGGCGGCGCGTGGCCGTGATCGGCGCCGGCAACACGGCGATGGACGCGTTGCGCGTGTGCCTGCGGCTCGGTGCCGAGAAGGTCACCTGCGTCTACCGGCGTTCACGCGCCGAAGCGCCGGCCCGGGCGGAGGAGATCCACCACGCCGAGCAGGAAGGCATCGAGTTCGAATGGCTCACGAGCCCGGTCGAGGTGCTCGACGACGGCAACAAGGGCGTGCGTGGCCTGCGCTGCATCCGCATGGAGCTCGGCGAGCCCGACGCCTCCGGGCGCCGCCGCCCGGTGCCGGTCGAGGGCAGCGAGTTCGAGGTCGAGGCGGACCTCGTGGTCTACGCGATCGGCACCAACGCCAACCCGATCATCGGCCAGACCTCGCGGTTGAAGCTCGACCGCCGCGGCTACATCGCCACCGACGAGAACCTCGCCACTTCGATCGCCGGCGTCTACGCGGGCGGCGACATCGTCACCGGTGCCGCCACCGTCATCCAGGCCATGGGCGCCGGGCGTCGCGCCGCCCGCGGCATGAAAGCCTGGCTCGGCCTGCGCGACACCGAAAGCGTCTATCGGGAGGACCGCGACGACCCGGCCCGCAGCCTCTTCGGCATCGACCTCGACGAGCATGACTTCGCACTCGTGCGCTCGCCCCTGAGCGCCACCCAACCCCCGGCGGCCAACCCATGACAGCAGCGCACGCACTGAAGGCGGATTCCGTCGAATCCTCCCCCCGCGCCGGCGACAAGCCGGCCATCACGCTCCCGGAACACATCGTCGAGGTCATCAGCGACTCCGGCGAGGGCGCGCAGCGTTGCGGGCAATCGCTCGCGGCCATCGCGGCCAAGATGGGCAACGGCATCTGGACCGTCGAGATCATCCCGGCGGAGATCCAGCCGCCGGCGCGCAGCGTGGCGGGCGCGAGCGGCATCCGCATCCGCATGGGCGCGGGGCCGGTGACGAATGGCGGCGACGAGACCGACCTGGTGGTGGCGTTCAACGAGCAGGTGCTGCTCGGGCGCGTGCGCGACGGCGAGTTGAAGGCCGGCTGCACCATCCTGCTCGAGTCGATGTGGCGCGAGCACCGCGACCCGAAGGTCGCGGCGCTCTACGCCGAGACGGTCGAGCGGCTGCTCGCGGACGGCTATCGCGTGCACGAGGTGCCGCTCGAGCGCGAGTGCCTGAAGCTCGTGTCGGACGCGCGGCGCGGCAAGAACATGTTCGTGCTCGGCATGCTGTGCAGCATCTACAGCCTCGACCCGGCGCTCGGCCGCGAGCAGGTGGCCTACGCGCTGCGCAAGAAGGACGAGCGCGTGATCAAGGCCAACATGGCGTTGCTCGATGCGGGCTGGCAGTGGGCCGAGGCCAACCTCGAGATGAAGTTCCGCATCCCCGCCGCGCGGTCCACCGAGCCGCAGATCGTGGTGAACGGCAACACGGCCGCCGCGCTCGGCATCCTGGCCTCGGGCATGGAGATCTGTGCCATGTACCCGATCACGCCGGCCACTTCCGTCTCGCACTACCTGAGCGACGTGTTCGAGAAGGTCGGCGGGCTCGTGCACCAGGCCGAGGACGAGATCGCGGCGGTCACCTTCGCGATCGGGGCGTCCTATGCGGGCAAGTGCGCCGTCACGGTCACCTCCGGGCCCGGCTATTCCCTCAAGCAGGAGGCGATCGGCCTCGCGGTGATGGCGGAGATCCCGCTCGTGGTGCTGAACGTGCAGCGCGGCGGGCCGAGCACCGGCCAGCCGACCAAGGTGGAACAGGGCGACCTGCTCGCGGCCTGCTTTGGCAGCCACGGCGACGCGCCCAAGGTGGTGATGGCGGCGAGCGGCATCGAGGATTGCTTCTACTCGATGATCACCGCGCGCAAGATCGCCGAGACCTTCAACATGGTGGTGGTGGTGCTGTCCGACGCGGCCCTCTCCACCGCGCAGCAGCCCTTCCCGCGCCCGCAGTTCAGCGAGGGCTGGCTCGCGCCACCCATCGACCAGAGCCCGGTGCCGCCGGGCGCCACGCCCTACGGCTGGGACGCGATGACCGGCCTGTTCCAGCGTTTCGTGCCCGGCCAGCCGAACGGCATGCACACGCTCACCGGGCTGGCGCACGATCGCGCGAGCAAGGTGGCCTACGATCCGGCCAACAACGAGGAGGGGCTGCGCAACCGCAGCAACAAGCTCGCTGCGCTGGCGAAGACTCTGCAGCCGCCCGAGGTGTTCGGCGACCCGCAGGGCGAGTTGCTGGTGGTCGGCTGGGGCAGCACGCGTGGCGCGATCGAGGAGGCCGTCGGCCGGCTGCGCAAGGAAGGGCATGCAGTGTCCGCGCTGCACCTGCGCTTCATCCAGCCCATGCCGCCCGGCATCGGCGCGATCCTGAAGCGCTTCCGCAAGGTGATCGCGATCGAGAACAACTGGGCCGACCGCGTGGAGGAGCCGATCATCGACGCCGACAACCGCCGCTACTCGGCGCTCGCCTGGATGCTGCGCGCGCGCTTCCTGGTCGACATCGACTGCTGGACCGAGGTGCGCGGCCGTCCGCTCAAGCCCGGGACGATCTACAAGGTGATCCGCGCCAGGCTGGCGGACGGGTCGGGAGACGAGCCATGACCACCGCGACCCAGTGCCTGGTGCAGATGCACGACGAGCACCACAAGCTCGAGGACTACCAGGGCGGCGTGCCGCGCTGGTGCAACGGCTGTGGCGACAACGCGATCCTCGCGGCGGTGCAGCGCCTGTGCCGCGACGAGGACCTGCGCCCCGAGAAGACCGTGTTCGTGTCGGGCATCGGCTGCTCGAGCCGCCTGCCGCACTACATGAAGACCTACGGCTTCCACGGCATCCACGGCCGCGCCCTGCCGATCGCGGAGGGGGTAAAGATGTCGCGGCCGGACCTGCACGTGTTCGTGAACACGGGCGACGGCGACTGCTGCAGCATCGGCGCCGCGCACTGGATCCACGCGATCCGCTACAACATGAACCTGACGATGATGCTGCACGACAACCACATCTACGGGCTCACCAAGAAGCAGGCCTCGCCCACCTCGCCGATCGGCCTGAAGAGCAACACGACGCCGCGTGGCTCGTACCTCGACGCGCTGAACCCGCTCACCGTGACGCTCGGCGTGCAGAACGTCTCGTTCGTCGCGCAGGTGGTGGACTGGATCCCGGAGGTGCTCTACCAGGTGCTCTCGGCGGCTTTCCACCACAAGGGCTTCTCGTTCGTGCGCGTGATCCAGCGCTGCCCGGAGTTCCTGCCTAAGATGTTCGAGCCGTGGCTGCACGACCCGCAGAAGACCCTCTTGCTCACGCACGAGAACGGTCTCGCGGTGAGCCCCGAGATCGGGCGCATCTACCGCAACCAGCTCGCGCACGACCCGTCCGACATCGATCGCGCGCGCGAGATCGCCTCGCAGGAAGACCCGATCCCGGTCGGCATCCTCTACCGCAACCCGGAAGTGCCCTGCTACGAGGAGATCCGCAACGCCGGGCAGCTGCGCACCCCCGAGATGATCCGCGCGGGCCTCGAGTCCGAGCTCGACAAGTTCACCGTGTGGCCGAACTGACATGGACGCTTCCATCCGCAACGAGACGTTCTTCCACCTGACGGGGCAGCGGCCAGCGCCTGCGCTCGGCGCGATCGAGGGCCTGCGGCTGCGGCCCGCGCTGCTCGCCCGTTATCGCGACCTGACGCGACTGCGCTACGACTTTCCGGTCGTGCTGGTCGACGCGGGTCCCGACGGCGCGTTCGTCCGCTCGCTGTCCGGGATCGTGGACGACATGCTGCGACAGGTCGCACCGCGGGGAAGCGAAGGGGAGGGGCTGCGCAAGCACGTGCTCGCGGTTGAGCGCGGGATCCGTCGGCTGCTGGCCGAAGGGGCCTCGGGCAGCCTCTCCGCGCTGTGGGAGCGCACCGTGCAACAGGGCGCCGTCGGGGCGGATACCGGGCTCGCGCGTTACCTGGAGGAAGCCGGGGCGTCCCTGGGGCTCGACGGCGAGGTGCTGGACTGCGACGAGCGGCTGCCGCGGCGCCTGCTGTCGCACGCCTGGCGGGTCGCGCGGCAACGCAAGGCGCGCGAACGGCGGGTCGAGCTCAACCGGCTGGTCGTGAAGCTGGGCGATACGCTGCGCGCCGACTTCGTGAAGTCCGAGGCGGGCAGCCGCCCCGCGAGCCTCAAGGCGTCGCTCGGCGACCGCCACCAGGGACTGTTCGATTTCGAGGCCATGTCGCGCCTGCTCGGCCGTGCCACGCACGGGTCGCCGCTCTCCGCGGCCCGCCGCCTGCGCATCGAGCGCGTGCTCGCCACGCTGCGCGCGCAGCGCTTCTTCGCCGCCGCCGAGGGCGACCCCGCCGCGCGTGCCGGTGCAGCGCCCTTCGAGTTCGAGTTCGAGACCGCAGCCGAGGTGCTCGCCGCCTTCCGCGAGCGCCTGCCGCAGATGATCGAGCTGATCAAGGCCATCGCCATCGCCGAACTGGAGGTCGACGGCCGCTACGTCGAGGGCACCCACGATGCGTTCTTCGCCACGTTCGGCGAGGCGGCGCTCGGTCCCGAGGACCTGGCGCGATTCCCGGACTACCTGGTCTGCCTGAAGGCGGGCGCGGCCCCCGCCGGCATGGCACTGATGGAACTGCTGTCCTCCGGGGTCCCGGTCAAGGTGTTGGTGGAGGTCGACGACCTGCTCGAGGATGCTTCGCTCGGCGCGGGCCGATTCGCCTTCGGGGTGCGCAACGTGCAGATCGCCAGCATGGCGCTCGGCGTGACCGACGCGTTCGTGCTGCAGTCGAGCAGTTCGAACCTGCTGCGCATGCGGCAGGCGATCGCCCGTGGCATGTCCGCACCGGGCCCGGCGCTGTTCAGCGTCTTCTCGCCCGCCACGGTCGGGCAGGGGCTCCCTGCCTACCTGGTCGCGGCCGCTGCGATGCAGTCGCGGGCATTCCCGGCCTTCGTATACGACCCGTCTGCGGGTCCCGACCTCGCCGACCGATTCTCGCTGCAGGACAATCCGGATGCCGGGTCGGACTGGACCGAGGCGGTGTTCGAGTACGCGGATGCCGACCTGCAGCGCGTCACCGAGCGCGTCGCCTTCACTTTCGTCGACTTCCTCGCCTGCGACCCGCGGCACGCAGGGCATTTCGCACGCCTGCCGCACGAGGCCTGGGGCGACGACCTCGTGCCGGTGGGCGAGTGGCTCGCGCGGCCAGCGGCGGCTGGGTCCGGCCGCGTTCCCTGCCTGCTGGCGGTCGACGACGACAACGCGTTGCAGAAGCTGGTGGTGGACGAGCGCGCCATCCAGGCGGCGCGGCGCTGCGGCGAGACCTGGCGCCGCCTGCAGGAGCTGGGCGGTGTGCACAGCTCGCATGCCGACCGCCTGCTCGCCCGCGAAAAGGCGGCGTGGGAGCAGAAGGAAATGGATGCGGCCGTCGCGCGCCAGGCCGAGGCCGTGCCAGCCGCTCCCGTCACGGTCGCTGCGGCGCCGATGGCGGCGGCCGAAGAGCCGGAGCCCGCGCGGTCGCCCGACGAGGCCTATATCGAGACCCCGCGCTGCTCGAGCTGCAACGAGTGCACGCAGGTCAACGACCGGATGTTCGCCTACAACGGCAACAAGCAGGCCTACATAGCCGACATCTCGGCAGGCACGTTCCGGCAACTCGTGGAGGCTGCCGAGAGCTGCCAGCTCGGCATCATCCATCCGGGCAAGCCGCGCAACCCGCAGGAGCCCGGGCTCGAGGAACTCATGGAGCGCGCCCGCGCCTTTGCCTGAGGACCGGGGGTCCGTGCAACAATGCGCGGATGCTACGCCTGAAAGACTGGTTGTCGAGGCACCTCGGCAAGGATTCCGCTGACTCCACGAGCGAACGTGCCGCGGCCGTCAATCTGGCCGTGGCCGCCCTGCTGGTCGAGATCCTGCGCGCGGATTACGCGACCACCGCGGCGGAGCGGGCGCAGGTCCTGGCCTCCATCCGCGGCCTGCTCGGCCTGGACCAGGCCGCCTGCGAGGCGCTGCTCGAGGACGCCGAGCGCAGCATCGACGAGGCCCACGACCTCTACCAGTTCACCTCCGAGATCAACCGCTCCTGGTCGGCGGAGGACAAGTCGCGCCTCGTCGAGCAGCTCTGGCAGGTCGCCCAGGCCGACGCCACGGTGCACAAGTACGAGGAGCACCTGATCCGGCGCATCGCCGACCTGCTGCACGTCTCGCACCGCGAGTTCATCGCCGCGAAGCTGCGCAGCGCGGGCGGGGCCTGAGGCGAATGGCGCAGGCAGCCCATTTTCGGGTCGGCGGCTTGCCGGATCCGGCCGTGTCGGTTACGGTCCCTGCAGGAAACCGCAACGGATGATGGAACAGTCCCCACTGCTGCAGAAGATCGTGGTCCTGAATCCCAAGGGGGGCTCGGGCAAGTCCACGGTCGCGACCAACCTCGCGGCGTACTACGCGTGGAAGGGCCACCGCGTGGCGCTCATGGACATGGATCCGCAGGCATCGAGCATGCGCTGGCTCAAGATCCGCCCGGCGGACCTGCCGCCCATACACGGCATCGCCGCCTACGAGACGCGCATGGGCGTCACGCGGGCGTTCGCCATGCGCTCGCCGCCCGGCACCGAGCGGCTGATCGTCGACACGCCCGCGGCCGTCACCGGCCTGCAGATGCCCGAGATCGTGCGCGACGCGAGCGCGATCGTGGTGCCGGTGCTGCCGTCCGACATCGATATCCACGCCGCCTCGCGCTGCATCGCCGACCTGCTGCTGGTCGCCAAGGTCCACCGTTCGGAGAAGCGGCTGGTGATCGTCGCGAACCGCGCGCGACGCTACACCAAGGCGTACCAGTCGCTGATGCGTTTCCTCAGGAGCCTCAGGATCCCGGTGGCGGCGGTGCTCAGGGACTCGCAGGCCTACGTGCGCTCGGCGGAGACCGGCATGGGCCTGCACGAGATGAAAGGCGCGCTGCTGCAGGAAGACCTCGATACCTTCCGGCCGCTGGTCGAGTGGCTGGAACGCCGCTCGTTCTCGCTGGTGCCGATCGACGAGGCGCAGCCGGCGCCCGCCCCGGCCAATACCGGTGATGCCCTGACCGCGTCGGGGAGCGCCTCGGCCTGAGGCGCGGAGGGCAGGGCGGGGCGCGAGGCCCCGCCCCGGGTGACTATCGGCCGCCCGTCGGCTGGTGCGAGACGCGCTCGGCGCCGCCCGCATGCAGCCCGACGTCGTTCGAGACCGTGAAGGTGACGTCCACCGGCTGGTTGTTGGCGTCGTTCGCGCTCGCCACCTGCACCACGTACGGGGAGTCCTTCATCCACAGCATCGCGGTCGAGCGCGACTGGATCGCGCTGTCGTCGCGGCGCACGGCGTCGAAGTCGCCGAACATGGTCCGCGAGCGATTGACCACGGCGAGCAGCGCCGGAAGCGTCGCGTCCATGCGGGCCGTGGCGCTCGCGAGCGCGCCGTCGGATCCCATCAGGAAGCACAGTTCCCGCGTCTGGTACTGGGCGGACAGCTTGAGCAGGGACTGGCGGCTCGCGGCGCAGTAACGCGCGCGGCCCTTCTCGTCGGAGTCCCACTTGCCGCCCGGGTAGCGCGCCTCGACCGAGGACTTGCTGGCGCCCCAGGACAGGCCGAACGCCCCGCCACGGAACTGGTCGCCGACGGCGCCGGCGCCCGCGGTACCCGCCACCAGCATCGAAAGGCCGCCCAGGGCCGCTGCAAACTTCTTGGTCCGACGCATGCGCATTACTCCAGAAACCACCCGTGCGGGGAGTTTAAGCACGCCGGGCAAGCCTCCATGTGGCGCAAGCGGAAAATCCAGACGCGCCTCACAATCGGCGCGCCTCGAGCGTAGGACATCATAGGCTGGTTCCGGGTTCCGGGTTCCGGGCGATCCGTGACTGCCCCCTCGAGCTCGAGCAGGTCCTCGGGCGTGTCGAGGTCGATCGCCGCGTTCGGCACGGGGACGCGCACCAGCTGGTCCACATTGCGGCGGATCGCGAGCCGCGGGTCCTGGTCGCCCCGCAGCTGCAGCAGGTCGCCGAAAGTCCAGCGCGGGAAAATGGCCGGCAGGCCCGGCGCCCCGCCGTACAGGGCGGCGGCAATCAGCACGGGGTGGCGCCGCCAGGCGACGTAGAGGCGCTTCAGGTCGTCCGCCGTCACCGCGACCTGGTCTGCGAGCACCAGCAGCAGGCCGTCGCTGCCCGCCGGGGCCGACTGCACGGCGGTGCGGATCGAGCTGGCCAGCCCTTCCTCCCAGTAACGGTTGACGACCACCGAGGCGGCCGACTGCCTGAGCGCGGGCGCGATGTCCCGGACGTGGGCGCCGAGCACCACCGTGACCGACTGACCGACGACGAAGGCCGCGTTGGCGATGGCCCGGTGCAGCACCGGCTCGCCCGCCAGGCGGACCAGCTGCTTGGGACTGCCGAAGCGGGTGGCGGGGCCGGCCGCCAGGACCGCGGCGTGCAGGGCCGTTGAGCTCGGAGCGTCCATGGCGCGCTAGTTTGCCTGCCGCGGTGCAAGAAGATACAGTGACTCGGACAGTAGACGATGAGTTCCCCGCCAGAGCGCACCCAGTCCGGCCCGTCGCCTCCGAGCGACCGGCCTGCGTGCCTGCGTGGGCGATAATCCGGGAGCCAAGCAGACGTGGAAGCGTGGAAAGTCCATAAGTTCGGCGGGTCGAGCGTCGCCGATGCCGCGTGCATGGAGCGCGTCGCCCGCATCATCGAGGGCGATCCCGCCGTGCGCAAGGCGGTGGTGCTCTCGGCCTGCCGCGGCGTCACTGACGCGCTGCTCACCCTGATCGCGCTCGCCGAGAAACAGGACCCCACGCTCGAGGATCGCATCCACGAACTGCGGCAGCGCCACGTCGCGGTCGCCCGCGAGTTGCTCGACGGGGAGTTGTACGACGACTTCGTCGTCCAGCTCGACCACGACTGCCGCGACATCTCCGGCATCCTGCAGACGGTACGACTGGTGCGCTCGGCCTCCACCACGCTGCGCGACCTGATCGCGGGCTACGGTGAACTCTGGTCGACGCGGATCTTCGAGCGGCTGCTGCGCCGCCGGGGACTCTCGAGCGGCCGCGTGCAGTGGCTCGATGCCCGCCGCGTGCTGCTGGTCGAGTGGGGCCCGCTCGGCCCCGGCATCCGCTGGGAGCAGTCGCGGGCCAACCTGCAGGTGGAGGTCTCGCCCGACTTCGTCGGCACGGTCGTCGTCACCGGCTTCATCGCCACCGACACGCAGGGCCTGCAGACCACGCTCGGCCGCAACGGCAGCGACTTCTCCGCCTCGATCTTCGGCTCGCTGCTCGATGCCGGCGAGATCGTCATCTGGACCGACGTCGACGGCGTGCTGAGCGCCGACCCGCGCCTCGTGCCCGAGGCCCAGGTGATCGACGCGCTCTCCTACAACGAGGCGATGGAGCTGGCCTATTTCGGCGCCAAGGTCATCCATCCGCAGACCATGGCTCCCGCGGTCGCCAAGCGCATCCCGATCTGGATCAGGAACACCTTCGCCCCCGACAAGGCGGGCACGCTGATCCACGACCGCTCCGCGCCGAGCCCGCTGGTGAAGGGCATCACGACGGTCGAGAAGATCGCGCTCGTGAACCTCGAGGGCGCCGGCATGATCGGCGTGCCGGGCACCGCGCACCGCCTGTTCGGCGCGCTGCGGGAGGAGGGGATCTCGGTGATCCTGATCTCCCAGGGCAGTTCCGAGCATTCGATCTGCTTCGCGGTCCCGCAAGTCGAGGCCGACCGCGCCGAGCGCGTGGTGCGCCGCGCATTCGACCCCGAGCTGCGCGAAGGCCAGATCCACCGGGTCGAGATCAATCGCGGCTGCAGCATCCTCGCCGTGGTCGGCGACGGCATGGCCGGCGCGCACGGCGTCTCGGCACAGGTGTTCAGCGCGCTCGGCAAGGCCGGCGTCAACGTGCGCGCCATCGCCCAGGGCGCCTCCGAGCGCAACATCTCGGTAGTGATCGACGGCCGCAGCAGCGCGCGCGCGCTGCGCGCGGTGCACTCGAGCTTCTATCTCTCCGCCCACACCGTCTCGATCGGCCTGATCGGGCCGGGACTCGTCGGCGGCGCGCTGCTCGACCAGGTCGCCTCGCAGGTCGAGCGCCTGCGCCGCGACTTCAAGCTCGACCTGCGCGTGCGCGGCATCGCGGGCTCGAAGACGATGCGCTTGACGCAGGGCCCGATCGAACTCGCGCGCTGGCGCGAGCAGTTCGCGGCCGACGCCGACCTGGTGGACCTCGAGCGCTTCGCCGACCACGTGCACGCGGACCAGTTCCCGCACGCCGTCATCATCGACTGCAGCGCGAACGCGGCCGTGGCGGAGCGCTACGCGCACTGGCTGTCCGAGGGCATCCACATCGTCACGCCGAACAAGAAGGCGAACAGCGCGGCCTACGAATACTACGAGCGCCTGAAGGAAGCGCGACGCACCGCGGGCACGCACTACCTCTACGAGGCGACCGTGGGCGCGGGCCTGCCCGTGATCCAGACGCTGCGCGACCTGCGCGAGACCGGCGACGAGATCCGGCGCATCGAGGGCATCTTCTCCGGCACGCTCGCCTATCTCTTCAACACCTGGGACGGCAGCCAGTCGTTCTCCTCGGTGGTGAAGCGCGCCAAGTCGCTCGGCTACACCGAGCCCGATCCGCGCGACGACCTCTCGGGCATGGACGTCGCGCGCAAGCTGATCATCCTCGGCCGCGAGATGGGGCTCAGGCTCGAGATGGCCAACGTCGCCGTGGAGAGCCTGGTGCCGGGCGCGCTCGCGGACTGCGGCGTGCAGGACTTCCTGGAGCGCCTGACCGAGTTCGACGCACCGATGCTGGCGCGGCTCGAGGCGGCGCGCGGCCGTGGCCACGTGCTGCGCTACGTGGGCTCGGTGGGCGTCGACGGGCGTGCCGAGGTCGGCGTCGTCGAACTGCCGCTGTCGCACCCGTTCGCGAACATCGCGCTGACCGACAACATCGTGCGCTTCGAGACCGCGCGCTACGACAAGAACCCGCTGATCGTGCAGGGACCGGGCGCGGGCCCGGCCGTGACGGCCGCGGGCGTGTTCGCCGACCTGCTGCGCGTCTGCGCCTACCTCGGGGCCAAGCTGTGAGCGGCGCGCGCCCGTCCGCCACCGCGTTCGCGCCGGCGAGCGTGGGCAACGTCGCGGTCGGGTTCGATATCCTCGGGCACTCGGTCGCGGCGCTCGGTGACCGGGTGCGCGTCGTGCGGCGCGCCGGGCACGGCGTGTCGATCCGCGCGATCACGGGCGTGGTGGCCGACCTGCCGCTCGCGGCCGAGAAGAACACGGCCGGCATGGCGGTGCTGGCGCTCGCGCGCGAACTCGAGCTGCCGTTCGGCTTCGAGATCGAGATCGAGAAGGGCATCCCGCTCGGCTCGGGCCTCGGCGGGTCCGCCGCCTCCGCGGTCGCGGCGGTCGTCGCGGCGGCGGCGCTGGTGGACGAGCCCCTCGATCGCACGCGGCTGCTCAAGTTCGCGATGCAGGGCGAGGCCGTCGCGAGCGGCTCGGTGCACGTGGACAACATCGCGCCGTCGCTTTTCGGCGGACTCGTGCTCACGGTCGGCATCGACAACCCGTTCGTGAAGCAGGTGCCGGTGCCGGAATCCGTGCGCTGCGTGCTCGTGCACCCGCACATGGTGCTCGCGACGCGCGAGGCGCGTGCGATCCTGGGCAAGTCCGTCGCGCTCTCGGACGTGATCTGGCAGCAGGCCAACCTCGCGGGCTTCCTGGCCGGTTGCTATACCTCGGACCTGCCGCTGATCCGCGAGTCGCTGCTCGACGTGGTGATCGAGCCGCAGCGCCAGGTGCTGATCCCGGGGTTCGTCGCGGTCAAGCAGGCGGCGCTCGCGGCCGGCGCGCTCGGTGGCTCGATCTCGGGCGCGGGTCCGACGGTGTTCGCCTGGGCCGAGCAGCAGGACGCGGAGAACGTCCGTGCCGAGATGGTCGCGGCGTTCCGCGCCCACGGGCTCGAGACCGACAGCTGGGTGTCGAGCATCGATCGCGAGGGCGCGCGCGTGGTGGGCAACTGATGCGCTATCTCAGTACGCGGGACGCCGCGCACACCGCGGGACTCGGCACGGCCATCGCGCGCGGTCTCGCGCCCGACGGCGGGCTGTATGTCCCCGAGTACCTGCCGTCGGTCGGTCCACCGTCGCTCGCCGCGGAGGACGACCTGCCGGCCCTGGCCGCGGGCCTGCTGCAGCCGTTCGCGGCCGGCGACGTGATGGCGGACCTGCTGCCGGCAATCACGGCGGATGCCTTCAACTTTCCGGCGCCATTGGTGGACGTGAAGGGCGGCGCGGGGCCGTTGTCGGTGCTCGAGCTGTTCCACGGCCCGACGGCTGCATTCAAGGACTTTGGCGCGCGCTTCCTGGCGGCGACGCTCGAGCGCATGCCGCGCCAGGATCCGCGCCGGCTCACGATCCTGGTCGCGACCTCCGGTGACACTGGCGGCGCGGTCGCGGCGGCCTTCTTCGATCGTCCGTGGGTGGACGTGGTGGTGCTCTACCCGAAGGGCCTGGTGTCGCCGCGCCAGGCGCAGCAGCTCGCCTGCTGGGGACGCAACGTGCGCACGCTCGCCGTCGCCGGCACCTTCGACGATTGCCAGCGCATGGTGAAAGAGGCGTTCGTCGACCCGGCGCTCGACCGCGAGCTGCTGCTGTCATCGGCGAACAGCATCAACGTCGGGCGGCTGCTGCCGCAGATGGTCTACTATGCGCGAGCGAGCCTCGTGCTCGACGCGGCCGACGGCCGCGCGCCCAACTTCATCATCCCGACCGGCAACCTCGGCAACGCGCTCGCCTGCATCTGGGCGCGCGAGATCGGCCTGCCGATCGGCGAGATCGTGCTCGCGAGCAACGCCAACCTCACCGTGCCCGAGTTCCTGCGCACGGGGGAGTGGCGTCCACGGCCGAGCGTCGCTACGCTTGCCTCCGCCATGGACGTTGGCAACCCGAGCAACATGGAGCGATTGCGCTGGCTCTTCCCCGAGCGTGAGCGCCTGGCCGGGCGCGTGAGCGCGCAGTCAGTGAGCGACGAGGAGATTCGCGCGACGATCCGGCGCGATCATCGCGAGCTCGGGCAGACCTGGTGCCCGCACACGGCCACGGCTGCCTGCGTCTACCGCCGGCTCGATGCGCGGCGGACGGCCGAACGCTGGGTGCTGGTCGCCACCGCCCACCCCGCCAAATTCAACGACGTCGTCGAGCCGCTGATCGGCGCCGAAGTGCCGGTGCCGCCGGCGCTCGCGGCCCTGCTCGCGCTGCCCGCGCGGCAGCTCGAGGTCGGGGCGCGGCTCGATGACCTGCGCGGCGTGCTCGCGGGGGCCGCATGAAGAGTTTTCTCGGCCTGCCGCTCTGGCTCTGGGTGCTGGCGGGGCTGGCCGTCCTCGCGGCCGCCGTCTGGCTCGTGCTCGACCGACTGCGGCAGGCGCGCGCGCGCCGCGCCATCGACAACGTGATCTCCTCGGTCGCCTACGACGAGTTGCGCAACGTGCTGCTGCCGACGGGCGCCGGCGAGCAGATCCACGTCAACTACCTGCTGCTCACGCAGCGCGGGCTGCTGGTGATCGACCTGTTCAACGTCGCGGGCGTGGTGTTCGCCGGCGAGAAAATGGAACAGTGGTCGGTGTTCGGGCCGAAGCGCCACTTCACCTTCAGCAATCCGCTGCCGATGCTCTACGACCGCGTGGCGGCCGTGCGGCACCTCGTGGGCGACATGCCGGTGGAAGGCCGCATCCTGTTCTCGATGCGCGGCGAGTTCCCCAAGGGGCGGCCGGAAACCGTGCTGCGCCTCGACGCGCTGCAGGACGAATTCCCGGCGGTCGAGCGTGTCCCGGGTGGCGCCGCCGCCGCCTTCGCTCCCGTCTGGGAGCAGGTCAGGAAGGCGGCGCAGCCGAACCCGCTCGCGCGCTAGCCGCGGGCCGCATGGTCCGCCAGCACGCGCGAGACGCAGGCGGTGAGCTTCCGTGCCGTGTCGATGTGCAGGAACTCGTTCGGCCCGTGCGCGTTCGATTGCGGGCCGAGCACGCCCGTGACGAGGAACTGCGTGCCCGGGAAGCGCTGGCCCAGCATGCCCATGAAAGGAATGCTGCCGCCCGTGCCCATGTAGAGCGCGTCGCGGCCGAAGAACTCGCGGGAGGCGGCCTGCATGGACTGCTCGAGCCACGGGGCCAGCGGCGGCGCGTTCCAACCGCCCATCGCCGATTCGATGCTGAAGCTGACGCGCGTGCCGTAGGGCGGGTCGCGCTCGAGTGCCTGCCTGATCGTCGCGGCGGCCTGCGCGGGGTCCATCGACGGCGTGAGTCGGAACGACAGCTTGAGCGTGGTCTGCGGTCGCAGCACGTTTCCCGCGCTGCGGAAGGCGGGCAGGCCGTCGGCGCCCGTCACGCACAGGCTCGGCCGCCACGTGTTGTTGAGCAGCAGTTCGAACGGGTCGTTCGACACCGGGCGCATGCCTGGCATCAGCGGGAATTTCGCGTAGACGGTGTTGCCCAGCACGGTGGCCGCGGCCTCGGCCTGGGCACGGCGATCCGCGGGGATCGGCGTGTTCAGTTCCTCGAGCAGGATAGCGCCGGAGTGGGCGTCCTCGACCCGCGCGAGCAGCTCGCGCAGCACGCGGAAACTCGACGGGACGACGCCGCTCGCCGTGCCGGAGTGCACGCCTTCGCTCAGCACGTCCACGCGCAGCGCGCCGATCAGGTTGCCGCGCAGCGAAGTCGTGCACCAGAGCTGCTCGTAGTTGCCGCATTCCGCGTCGAGACACACCACGAGGCTCGGCCGCCCGAGTCGCTCGCCGAGTGCGTCGATGTGGTGGGCGAGGTCCGGGCTGCCGCTCTCTTCGCTGGCCTCGATCAGGATCACGCAGCGCGCGTGGGGGATACCCTGTTCCTGCAGCGCGCGGATCGCGGTGAGCGACGCGAACACCGCGTAGCCGTCGTCGGCGCCGCCGCGGCCGTAGAGCTTCCCGTCGCGCAGCACCGGCGTCCACGGTTCGAGGCCGTCCGACCAGCCGGTGAACTCCGGCTGCTTGTCGAGGTGGCCGTAGAGCAGCACGCAGTCCTCGACCGAGCCCGCCACGTCGACCATCAGCACGGGCGTGCGACCGGGCAGGCGCAGCACCTCGACGTGCATCCCGCGCAGCGGCTGCGACTCGAGCCAGCGCTTCATGAGTTGCACGGCGGCTTCCATGTGCCCGTGCGCCTCCCAGTCGGGATCGAACATCGGCGACTTGTTCGGGATGCGGACGTACTCGACCAGTTGCGGCACGATCGACTCGTCCCACACCTGAGTGACCAGGGCGCGTGTCTTTACGGTATCCATAATATTGCTATAAACAAAAGGTTACGCGATATAAGTAAGCTGATTTGTGAGTTGCCGGGCCGGCCTCCTCACGTGCCGAACCCGAAGAATGCCAGAGAGTTGCGGGTCGTGGCCGCAGCGACTGCCACGGGGTCCTCGCCCCGACACGCCGCGACAGCGGCGAGGATGTGCGGCAGGTAGCGCGGCTCGTTGCGCCGGCTCTTCGGTTTCGGTTGCAGGTCGCGCGGCAGCAGGTAGGGCGCGTCGGTTTCCAGCATCAGCCGGTCGAGCGGGATGCGTGCGACCAGCTCGCGCAGGTGCTGGCCGCGCCGTTCGTCGCAGATCCAGCCAGTGACGCCGATCGACAGGCCCATGTCGAGGTAGTCGCGCAGTTCGCGCTCGTCGCCGGTGAAGCAGTGCGCGACGCCGCCCGGCAACCGCGGCAGGTATTCGCGCAGGATCGCGACGAACGCGTCGTGCGCGTCGCGCTGGTGCAGGAAGACGGGCCTGCCGAGTTCCACGGCCAGCGCGAGCTGGGTGCGGAACACGCGCTCCTGGTCCTCGTGCGGCGAGAAGTTGCGGAAGTAGTCGAGGCCGCATTCGCCGGCGGCGCCGACCTCCGGGGCACGCATCAAGCCTCGCAGCTCGGCCACGTCGTGGTCGTGGAACTCGCGCGCATGGTGGGGATGGATGCCCGCCGTGGCGCGGTACGTCGCCGGGTCCGCGCGCACGAGTTCGATGGCCGCACGGGTGCTGGCGAGCGTGCTGCCGGTGATCACCATGTGGCGGACGCCCGCGGACTTCGCGGCAGCCACGACGGCCTCGCGGTCGTGGTCAAAGCTGTCGTGGCCGAGGTTGAGGCCGATGTCTACGAGCGATGGGGTCATGGCCGGGAGGGCTGTGCTAATGTGCGCGCCCTCGCCGCAGCGTAACAAGAACGAGGGGCGTCGGGTAAGCATGGCGCTGGACAAGGAAGCACTGCAGAGTCTCCGCCTCGGGCACGGCGCGGATCCCCGCCGCTACGAGGATTCTCCGGTGCGTCGTCACCGGCGCTGGATCGTCGCGGGCGTCGTCGCGCTCGTGCTGGCGCTGGTCGGCCTCAAGTTCATGAATTCGACGGTCGCGGTGCGCACCGCGCTGGTCGAGGCGCCCGCGGGCGCATCCGACGGCGCGGTCCTGAACGCGTCCGGGTACGTCGTGGCCCGGCGACTCGCCACCGTCAGCTCCAAGGTCACCGGCCGCATCGCCGAGGTGCTGTTCGAGGAGGGCGCTGCGGTGGCCGAGGGCGAGGTGCTCGCGCGACTCGACCCGTCCACGGCGCGTGCCGAGCACGGTGTCGCGGTGAGCAGCGTCGAGGCGGCGCGGCGCAGCCTGCGCGAGATCGAGGTCCGTCTCGACGACGCGAAGCGCACGCTGGCGCGCAACACGAGCCTCGTCGAGCGCAAGCTCGTGTCGCAGAGCGTGCTCGACGGCTCCGAGGCCGAGGTGGCCGCGCTCGAGGCGCGCCTCGCGGCGGCGCGCGCCGAGGCCGACGTGGCGCGCAGCCGCCTCGCGCTCAGCGCGCAGGCGCTCGAGGACCTGGCGATCCGCGCGCCGTTCGCGGGCGTGGTGATCTCGAAGGACGCGCAGCCGGGCGAGACCGTCTCGCCGATGTCGGCGGGCGGCGGCTACACGCGCACCGGCATCGCCACGATCGTCGACATGGACTCGCGCGAGATCGAGGTGGACGTCAACGAGGCCTACATCAATCGCGTGAGCGATGGGCAGCGCGTCGAGGCGCTGCTCGACGCGTATCCGGACTGGGCGATCCCGGGGCACGTGGTGAGCATCGTGCCGACCGCGGACCGGCAGAAGGCCACCGTGCGGGTGCGCATCGCCTTCGACCAGCTCGACCCGCGCATCCTGCCCGACATGGGCATCAAGGTGCGCTTCCTGGAGGAGGCGGACGGCGCGGCGCCGGGCCATCCGACCATGACGGAGCGCGCCGTGGTGCGCGACGGGGAGGCGACTTACGCCTGGGTGGTGCGCGACGGCAAGGCGGAGCGTCGCGCGGTGAAGGTCGGCGAGCCCGTGGACGGCGTGGTGCCGGTGCTGGAGGGACTCGACGGAGGCGAGGCCGTGGTCGTCGACGCGCCGGGCCGGCTGCGCGACGGCGCGGCCGTCGAACTCGAGGCCGGGTGATCATGGGCGCCCGGCCGATCGTGCGCATCCGCGACCTCGTCAAGGTCTACCAGCGGGGAGCGGAGGCCGTGCGCGTGCTCGACGGCCTGTCGCTCGAGATCGCGGCGGGGGACTTCGTCGCGCTGATGGGCCCATCGGGCTCCGGCAAGTCGACACTGCTCAACCTCGTTGGCGGCCTCGACCGCCCGACCTCCGGCGAACTCGAGGTGGACGGATTGCGCGTCGACCGGCTCGGCGATGGCGCGCTCGCGCGCTGGCGGGCGGATCACGTCGGTTTCGTGTTCCAGATGTACAACCTGCTGCCGGTGCTCACCGCCGAGCGCAACGTCGAACTGCCGCTGCTGCTCAAGGACCTCACCCGCGGGCAGCGCGCGCGCCGCGTCGCCGCGGCACTGTCGCTGGTCGGGCTCGCCGACCGCGCGAAACACCGGCCACGCGAACTCTCGGGTGGCCAGGAGCAGCGCGTCGGCATCGCGCGCGCGATCGTCACCGACCCGACCCTGCTGCTCTGCGACGAACCCACCGGCGACCTCGACCGCAAGTCGGGCGACGAGGTGCTCGACCTGCTGC
This sequence comes from uncultured Gammaproteobacteria bacterium, assembly GCA_963706535.1. GTDB lineage: Bacteria > Pseudomonadota > Gammaproteobacteria > Steroidobacterales > Steroidobacteraceae > RPQJ01. The sequence goes on along the minus strand of CAVPMU010000003.1, from coordinate 43,572 downwards.
AGGCGCTGAACCGCGAGTACGGCACGACCATCGTCATGGTCACCCACGACCCGCACGCAGCCGAACGGGCCCACCGCACGGTGCACCTCGACAAGGGCCTGCTGCGCGAGGACGCGGCGTGATCGCAAAGTACCTGCCGCTGCTGGCCGCGAGCCTGCGCCGCAAGCGCCTGCGCACCTTCTTCACCATCGCCTCGATCGTGGTCGCGTTCCTGCTGTTCGGGCTCGCGGAGTCGCTGCGCTACGCATTGCAGTCGGGCGTGGACGTGGCCGGGGCGGATCGGCTCCTCACCATGCACAAAGTGTCGTTCACGCAGCTGCTGCCGGCGAGCTACGAGAACCGCATCCGCGCGATCGACGGCGTGGTCGACGTTACGCCGCAGACCTGGTTCGGCGCGTGGTTCCGGGACGAGCGCAACCAGATCCCGGCCTTCCCGTCGAAGCCCGAGGTCTTCCTGCGCATGTATCCGGAGTACGTGATACCCGAGCAGGAACGGCTGGCATGGCTCGCCGATCGCAGCGGCATCCTCATCGGGCGCGGGCTCGCGGACCTCCATGGCTGGAAGGTGGGCGACGCGGTGCCGCTGCGCTCGGCGATCTGGCGCCGCGAGGACGGCAGCGACACCTGGGGGGTGACGGTGCGCGCCATCTACGACCTGCCGCAGGGCGGCGACACGCGCCAGCTGATCATGCACCAGGACTATTTCGAGGAAGCCAAGGCGCAGGCCAAGGGCCTGGTCGGCTGGTACGTGGTCAGGATCGACTCGGTGGAGCGGGTCGCCGCCGTGTCCCGCCAGATCGACCTGCAGTTCGCCAACTCGCCGGCGGAGACCAAGACCTCCTCCGAGCGGGCGATGGCGCAGTCCTTCGTCAACCAGGTCGGCAACGTCGGCAAGATGCTGCGGGCGATCGTGACCGCGGTGTTCTTCACCATGTTGCTGGTGACGGCGAACACCATGGCGCAGTCGGTGCGCGAGCGCACCAACGAGATCGGCGTGCTGAAGACGCTCGGCTTCTCGAACGGCGGCGTGCTCGGCCTCGTGCTGTCGGAATCGGTTCTGGTCACCGTGCTCGGCGGCGCGATCGGGCTGGCCGGCGCCGTCTGGCTCGGCGTGCAGTTCGAGCCCGTGTTCCGCCAGTACCTGCCGGGTTTCCAGCTGCCGCGCTCGTCGATCGCGGCCGGCTGCGTTTACATGCTGCTGCTCGGACTGGCCGCCGGCGCGGTGCCCGCCGCGCAGGCGATGCGGCTCAGGATCGTGGAGGCGCTGCGTCGCGACTGACCATGCCGAAGGCCCGCTGGCTCAATCAACTGGTGGCGGTCACCACCATGAACCTGCGCAACCTCCCGGCGCGCGCGGGTACGTCGCTGGTCGCGGTGATCGGCATCGGCGGCGTGGTGGGGGTGCTGGTCGCGCTGCTGTCGATGGGCGAGGGATTTCGCGCCGCGCTCGATCTCTCCGGGCGGGACGACGTGGCCGTGATCCTGCGTGGCGGCTCGCCGGACGAGCTCTCCAGCGCATTCGGCCGCGAGGCGGTGAATGTGATCGTCTCCGCGCCCGGCATCTTGCGGGACGCGCGGGGGCCGGTCGCCTCACCCGAGTTCTACACGATCGTGGACCTGCCCATGCGCAGCACGGGCACGGAGGCCAACGTGCCGTTCCGCGGCGTGACGGACCGCGCGGCCATGATCCGCCAGGGTTTCCGCATCGTCGCGGGGCGCATGTTCGAGCCCGGCAAGGACGAGGTAATCGTCGGGCGCGGGGCCTTCGCGCAGTTCGACAACGTCGATCTCGGCCGCGTGGTGACCTGGGGCTCGCACGCGTGGCGGGTGGTGGGCGTATTCGAGGCGGGCGGCAGCGTGTCGGAGTCGGAGGTGTGGACCGACCTCACGGTGCTGCAGGGCGTGTACCGGCGCGGCAACTCGGTGCAGGTGGTGCGCGCGCAGCTCACCTCGCCGGAGGCGCTCGCGACACTGAAGGAAGCGCTCGACGGCGATCCGCGCATCAACGTCACGGCGCGCAGCGAGCGCGAGTTCTACGCCGAGCAGTCGCGCATCCTCATCGTGCTGGTGCGCTACGTCGGCACCACCATCGCGTTGCTGATGGGCGTCGGGGCGATGTTCGCGGCGCTCAACACCATGTACTCGGCGGTGTCGTCGCGCACGCGCGAGATCGCGACGCTGCGCGCGCTGGGCTTCGGCGCCGCGCCGGTCGTGGCGTCCGTCCTGCTCGAGGCCGTCGTGCTCGGGCTGCTCGGCGGCATCGTCGGCGGCGCGCTGGTGTACTTCGGGCTGAACGGCTACCAGGCCTCCACGCTCAACTGGGCGAGTTTCAGCCAGATCACCTTCGCGTTCACCGTGACGCCGGCCCTGTTGATGACGGGTCTGGTGTATTCCCTCATACTCGGACTGGTGGGAGGCCTGCTGCCGGGACTGCGCGCAGCGCGCATGCCGGTCACCGCGGGCCTGAGGGAACTCTAGGGGATGAGCAATCGCAGCAGTCCGCTGCAGCTTTCGCTGTGGTCGCCGCGCGAGGCGTCGCCGGGCTGGAATGTCCGCATCAGCCGCCGTGCGCGCCGGCTCTCCATGCGCGTGTTTCCCGGCGGGCGGGTCGAGGTCGTGGTGCCGCCTGGCACCGGCATTCCGGCCGTCGAACGGTTCGTGGCGCGACATCGCGAGTGGGCCGAGCGTCGCTCGCGGGAATTCACGCTGCAGGCGCCGCATGCGCTGGAACGGCGTCCCGCGGCGATCGAGTTACAGCTCCTCGGCAAGCGCTGGGAAGTGACATATGTCGCCGGCGCCCGCAACTTGGCGAGCGAGGACGGGGAGGGCGTGCTCACGGTCCGCACGGTGGACGCTACCGATCGGCACGTGGGCCAGGCGCTGCTCGCGTGGCTCGGCCGTGTGGCGGCGGTGCAGCTGGGCGAACGGCTCGACGGTTTATCGAGCGCGACGGGCATCGACTACTCGCGCATGCTGCTGCGACGCCAGCGCACGCGCTGGGGCAGTTGCTCGTCGGCCGGGCACCATCAGCCTCAACCTGTGCCTGATGTTCCAGCGGCCGGAGGTGGTGCGTTACCTGCTCATCCACGAACTGTGCCACCGTCGCCACATGAACCACTCGCAGCGCTTCTGGGGCCTGGTCGAGTCGCTCGAGCCGCGCTGGCGCGAGCTCGACGCGGAGCTGCTCAGGGGCTGGCAGAACGTGCCGGCCTGGGTGTTCCCCTGATGGGCGGACCGCACGTGGACGTTTCGGGCGAGGGCGTCTACTGGGACCTCGGCGAATCGCAGAGCTACGGTGAATACCTCGGTCTCGAGCGGCTGCTCGGCGCGCAGCGTCCCGCATCCGGCCAGCACGACGAGATGCTGTTCATCGTCATCCACCAGGCCTCGGAACTGTGGATGAAGCTCTGCATCCACGAACTCACCGCCGCCATCGACCACGTCCGCCGCGACGTGCTCGGTCCCGCCTTCAAGATGCTCGCTCGCGTCTCGCGCGTGCAGGCGCAGCTCACGCAGTCCTGGGACGTGCTTGCGACCATGACGCCGTCGGAGTACTCGGCGTTCCGCGGCCACCTCGGGCGCGCCTCGGGTTTCCAGTCCTACCAGTACCGCATGCTCGAGTTCCTGATCGGCAACAAGAACGCCGCGATGATCGAGGTGCACCGGCGCGACCCGGGCGTCTACCGCTGGCTGGAGCAGGCGCTCAACAGCCCGAGCCTCTACGACGAGTGCTTGCGCCTGCTCGGCCGCCGCGGCTACGAGGTCCCGGCCGGCAGCCTCGAGCGGGACTGGAGCCAGCCGTACTGCGCGAACGACGCCGTCTGCGCCGCGTGGGCCGAGGTATACCGCAACTCCCGCGAGCACTGGGACCTCTACGAGCTGGCGGAGAAGCTCGTGGACCTCGACCACCAGTTCCAGCTCTGGCGCTACAGCCACCTGAAGACGGTCGAGCGCATCATCGGCTACAAGCGCGGCACGGGCGGCACCAGCGGCGTGGCCTACCTCGCCAGGGCGCTCGAGCTGCGCTTCTTCCCGGAGCTGTGGACCGTACGCACCGCCATGTAGCGCCGTGTACTATAGGCAGGTTTCGCGATCGATGAGCGAGCGGCCATGAACGAGCGTCTGCACAACATCAACGTCCTCTCGAGCGACCTCCTGCCCACGCCGGAGGAGGTGAAGCAGGCGCTGCCGCTGCCGCCTGCGGCGGAGGAGTTCGTGTACCGCAGCCGCGGCACGCTGCGGCGCATCCTCGACCGCGAGGATCCGCGCCTGTTCGTGGTCGTGGGGCCCTGCTCGATCCACGACCCGGTCGCCGCGCGCGAATACGCCACGCGCCTGCACGAGCTGGCGCAGCGGGTCGACCAGACCCTGTTCGTGATCATGCGGGTCTATTTCGAGAAGCCGCGCACCACCATCGGCTGGAAGGGGCTGATCAACGATCCCGACATGGACGATTCCTTCCACATCGAGAAGGGCATCCGCCTTGCGCGCGAGCTGCTGCTGTTCCTCGCCGACATCGGCATGCCGGCCGCGACCGAGGCGCTCGACCCGATCATGCCGCAGTACCTCTCGGAACTCGTGACCTGGACCGCCATCGGCGCGCGCACCACGGAATCGCAGACGCACCGCGAGATGGCGAGCGGGCTCTCGACGCCCGTCGGCTTCAAGAACGGCACCGACGGCTCGCTCGCCGTGGCCATCAACGCACTGCAGTCGGCGCGGCACCCGCACCACTTCCTCGGCATCACGCAGCAGGGGCAATCGGCGGTGTTCCGCACGCGCGGCAACCGCTACGGCCACATCGTGCTGCGCGGCGGTGGCGGCCGCCCGAACTACGACTCGGTGAGCATCGCGCTCTGCGAACGCGAGCTCGAGAAGGCCGGGCTGCCGGGCGGCATCGTGGTCGACTGCAGCCACGGCAATTCGAGCAAGGACCCGGGACTGCAGTCCCTGGTCGCGGAGAACGTGGCGAACCAGATCCTCGAGGGCAATCGCTCCATCGCGGGCATGATGCTCGAGAGCAACCTGCACTGGGGCAACCAGCCGATCCCGGCGGATCTCGGCCAGCTGCAGTACGGCGTGTCGGTCACGGACGCCTGCATCGACTGGGAGACCACCGAGGGGTTGCTGCAGTCGCTCGACCAGCGATTGCGGGGGGCGCCGCGGTTCGTCAAGGGACCTGCGGCTGCCTGAGCTGCGCGTGGGCTCTTGGCGTGTTCGTCGTCACGCTCGGCAAGCGGCGTCGATGTCATTAGGTTGACGCTGGGTACGGCCTCATGTTGCGCAAGTACGGACCAGTTCGACGAGCTCCTGCTTGTACTCGGGGCTGTAACGCTTGCCCTTCGGCAAGGACACTTCTTTGAATCAGTACCAGCCTTGGTAACAGTGTCAGTAGAATCGGGGTAGAACCCTCCTGCATTGCTTCCATAAGAAGTCGCCTAAGACCGCCCAGCAAGACATCAATGTGGCGCGAGAGCGGCTCGCCCGAGTTCCCAGGAGGGCACCTCATGGCCAGGAAGAAAGTGCGCAGCGTATTTCAGGACCTGTATCCCGAAGACCAGGCAGCGGAGATGGAGATGCGCTCGCTCCTTCTCCAAGGTATTGGAAGTTGGCTGGCCGACTCGGGCATGACGCAAGCAGAGGCGGCAAAGATCCTTGCAGTCACTCAGGCTCGGGTGTCCGACATCAAGCGCGGAAAGATCAGTTCCTTCAGCCTCGACTTGCTCGTCCGGCTCGCAGCCAGGGCCGGGCTGAATCCGAGGTTGAAGCTGGTCGCTTGAGCAAATGCTTTCTGCGGGCGCGTCTGCAGCGTCCCCGCGGCCCGCTTGACGATCGCGACCGCCGGGCCCGCGCACCGGTTGGCGCGGCAACTTGCGGCGCTGAATGTCGCCAGGCAGCCAACGGACATGGCAGTCCCTGGCTGGGGATTGCATCCCCTCAAGGGAAGGCTTGCGCACCAGTGGAGCGTGAGTTTCAGCGGGAACTGGCGGCTGACCTTCACGTTCAATGACGGCGACGTGGAACTCGCCGATTACCAGGACTATCACTGAGGTGTTCATGAGCGAGATGCACAACCCCCTTCATCCCGGCCTGACCCTGCGGGACGACGTACTGCCGGCACTTGGCCTGCAGGTTGGCGAGGCTGCAGCGCAGTTGGGCGTGGATCGCAACACCCTCTCGAAGGTGCTCAACGGGCGGGCTGCGATCAGCCCCGCGATGGCATTGCGCATCGAGCGCTGGCTGGGGCGTGACCGCGGTGGGGCGGCAGAGCAGTGGCTTGCGCAGCAGACTGCATATGATCTCTGGCAGGCGCGCCAGGTCCTGAAGAAGACAAAGGCATTGGCCGCGGTGAGATCGGCGGCTCGTCGCGCAGGATGACAGTTCAGATCGACCGAACGCGACGACGGGCCCATGCGGGTCAACGGGTTGGGCGCATCGCGACCGAGCGGTTTCCGAACCGGTAAGCCTGCTAGCGTTCTGTCGCAGAGCCCGAGAGGAAAGTGTCTCTACAAATCCGAGTAAGAACAATCAGGGATATTTTGGCGGAAGCTCCAGGGTCTGTACGTAAACATTCGGCCGCCCGGCAAAATGATCTTGCAACCTCGACTGGATATGTTCAGCAAACCAAGTCGCAAGCACTTCCAGTTTCTCCACTTCGTCGGTCGGCGTTGCTGGTCGAGACACTCCATTTGAGTACACCAGTGAAACGTCTGATCCGACGGGCTGATGTCGGTATCGCGCTCGCTCGCTAAGGGATCTTTGTAATGGGGCTTTGCCGAGCAGCTTCCAGTGCCCTACGATCGGTCCGTCATCGGCGACAGGCACACGGAACGCGACCCTATGGCCCGCGATCTCGGGCGCTGCCGGTAGCGCCTTGCTTCTGTAATCAAAGAAAGCGACATCGAGGCCCTCCGCAACCTGACCGAAGCCGAACTGCTCGTCACCAATAGGTATTGCAAATACGCTCCCAACGCCAGCCTGTTTCAGAGTTCGGGACTTCACGGGTACACCTCCAGCCGTGGTCGCGGAGGAGAATTGTCCTGAAGATAGCCGAATTCTCGCCTAGCTGCCTCCATATATCTGGGTCGGTTCGGGTTGAAGTCCCATACTCCGTTTATCTCATTTCGGGTCGGGCCGCCCACGCTTCTGGCACCTCCATAGTAATCTATGACCATCTGTTCACGACCTCGGATCGCGTCCCGATTTCGGCTATAGCGGTCGATTCTTGGGGGGGCGAACCCCTCACTTGTCAGGTGCGGTTGACCACGAGCTCGGTTTGCCGCCAAGGTTTCTGGATCGCCGACGCCCGATGTCCGTCCGACATAGATCTGACCGGTAGTTCGATGCTGCCGGGTGTACGTTACATAGAGCCTGTTCTCCTCTCGCGTCGTGTCGCCAGGGATCGACAATACAGTCGCAGCCACTGTTGCCCACCATGTACCCACCGTTCGGACTGCAGGCAGTAGGCCAGGCCATACATCTGGCGAGGCTGTCGCATACGAAATAGATGTGGTTGCCGTGTCGCTCGCCTGGGCATTCACTCGGGAGGAACTGTTCGTCCGACTGCCCGCGTCGTTAGGACTGAAGGCACGTATGGATCGGTAAACGACCTCGGCGATCTTGTCCGTCATCGACCGCTCGGCCGTGGTCCCGGCCACCTCGGCGGCCTCCGCGGCAGTGAATGAGAACCCCCCGGTGGGATTGATCCCGGGCGTGCCCCCGAGCGTCCCCGCCGGTGCGCCCGCCGGGTTCAACCCCGCAGACCACCTGCCGAGCCCCACAAAGGCCATCGCCATCAGGCCGCCCTGCAGGTTCCCTCCACTGGACAGGTATCCCGACGCGAATGACCACAGCATCTGCTGCCACAGCATCGTGAACTGCGGCGCAAAGACCGACATGACGATCCCCACGACCTTCAGAATGCTCTTCCAGAAGCTGAACCCGCTCGGATCCGTGTAGGACAGCGGGTTGTTGCCGCAGTAGCTGTAGCGATTCCAGCCCTGGGTGCTCTCCGGGAACTGCGTGGTCGGGTCGGCCGAGAGGAACCGGCCGATCTCCGCATCGTAGATGCGGCCGTTCATGTTGACCAGGCCGACGTGATCGATGTGCTCGTGGCCGGTGTAGCCGCGATCGGAGTAGGCGGGATCGATCGGGAAGGTCCCCGGCGCGGGAGACGCCCAGGTGGCGGCATCCCGCCGCTTGCCCCACGGGTCGTAGCTGTAGCGCTCCAGCACCGCGCCACTGGCATCCGTCAGTGCGACCACCGAGCCGAGGTGGTCGCGGTGCAGGTAGCGCGTCTGCAGCGTCCCCGCGGCCCGCTTGACGATCGCGACCGCCGGGCCCGCGCCCCGCACGTAGTGCACGTGCTCGGTCGCGGGCGTGCCGCTCACGGTGCGCGTGAACTTCTCGTACAGGCCGCCGACATAGGTGGTGGCCTCGCTGGTGCTGGCGGACTTCTGTGCGAACTGCCGGATCCGTTCGCGACCCGCGCCGTACCAGAACTCGCTGTAGACCGATCCGCCGCCCTGCGCGATGCGCTTCGCCAGGTTCGCCACCCACCAGGTGGAGCTGTCGTACTTGATCGTGCCGCTGCCGGCGCTGATCGTCTGGTGGGTCAGGTTGCCGTTGGCGTCGTAGCAGTAGCGGCGCGTCGCCGTGCCGACCGTCACCTGATAGACCGCGTGCGGTCGGACGGCGGTGTTGGCGCACCCGGTGCGGGTGCCGTAGTTGTAGTTGCTGAAGGTGTGTGCGCCAACAGCTTCGCCTATGGCGAGAGGTGGTGGGGCGAGCCGTCACGCGACACGGTACCGTGAGCCACGCCCGCTATCACGGCTGCCGGGCCTAATCGTTGGGGTCACGGCGGTGAAGTACGTTCCCGGGTTACTTTGGCCACGCCTTATCATTCTTTGCGATTGGTGCATTGCGTGCGATTCTGCATCGCTCGCTACTCAAGGAGTGACGGCTCTCGACGTTTTGAAGGGCAAGCCGTTCGCGGTGGCAAATGTAGTAATTGCTTCTGCCAGCTCACGATTTCGATCGAAAATCAGCACTGCTTCGCCCCGAGACCTGATCACCGTTTGATGGTATTCCTCGCCATTGACCGCAGGAACTCTATACGTGGTAACGCCGAATCTTCCGTGTTGCCACTCCTTTTCAACATACGCTGCATCTCCGCCCAAGCGCCGAGATAGTACGTCGTCATTACAGACCTGGATTGACCCGACCAACGACAGCGTAAGGTCCTGTTGGTCACGCAGTTTGTAGGTTACCTCAGGCTGGCTGCCGAGAGATTGCAGGAGTAGACACCCGTCCTCGGAGCGCCTCGACAACGGAACGAAGCGAGTCGGTATTGGAATCAGTGTGTCCATGGCCTGCAAGTAGAAGCAGTCATTGCACAGTTCGACAAGTGGTGTCACCAAGTCATCGGACTCCACGCGAAAATACCTGTCCTGCCCCACCTGAGGGCTGCCACAGGCGGCGAGACACGTGCTGGCAAGCGCGATCAACAGATCTCTATTCACCTGACAACCCCCTACTTCTGGAAATACAGGTCGCAGCCCTGTCTTGCGCTGCATTGCAGCTCATGCCCTGATATCGGTACTAACTGGGTTCCCTGCATCGCAGTCACCAAATTGCTCACGGCATCAAGGAATGGAACCGCTCGAGGAAAGTACTTGGCGATAGCGTTCATTGGCAGCCTGCCCAACAAAGTGGGGTAGAGATCCGCATACATCGCCTTGCCAATGGGCCCAACCAGCCCTGGAGCTAACTCCGCCCCAATCTGCCCAAGGCTTGATTGAGCAGCACTCAGCTGAACGTTTGCGACAATTTCAACCTTATCAATTCCCGGAAGCGATGTGCGCAATGCACTCGGGTCGTTGGCCGCGCGCGAAAGCTCTGCCTGCTTTGCGGCTACTTCATCCATAGCCTGCTTGATATCACCAGTTGAGAGTTCCGCGCCGTCTTCAATGTGGATTCGACCCGAAGGTGTCGTGTTGTACTGACGGCCGTGCCATTCGTGATCCTGATTACCAATGAGCTTCAGCCAACGTTACGAGTTGGTAGGGCATCGGCGGTGTTTGCGCGGCGGCGGTGGCCAGCCGTGGGAGCATGCTGGCCAGATCGAAGCGTCGATTGAAACGATAGCTGAATTCGGCCAGGTAACGCGGCAGATGCTTGGGACGGATCGCATGGTAGGTGCCGTGGAGTGCGTTCTTGACGTTGCCGAGCATGGTATCGACCCAGTTGAGCGCCTGCCGACGTTGGGCGATGCCCGGGCCGCTCATGACGGTCGGGGTATGCACGCAGCCCGCCGCACTCACCGCGGCAAAGCAGGCCAGTCCGTCCGAATGAACCGCCGTGCCGGCCGCCAGTTTCGCCTGGCCCCAACGGGCGATCTCCTTCGAACGGAAGCCCTTGACACGGTTCAGGCTCATCCGGCGCGGATGCCCGGCCGCGTCGATTTCAACGGCCGCCACGAACGGCGTCTTGCCGCGGGTGCCGCGGCCGCGCTTGTAGCCGCGACGCCGCCCGCCCCAGTAGGCATCGTCGATTTGCACCCGGCCGGCCAGTGGCCGAGCGCCGTCGCGTTCCAGCATCGCCTGCATGAGTTTGTGCTTCATCAGCCAGGCGCTGTTCTGCGAGATACCCAACTGGCGGGACAGTTCCAGGGAGGAGATGCCGTTCTTGGCCTGGGTGATCAGGTGCATGGCGAGAAACCACACGCTGAGCGCCAGCTTGGAGTCGGCGAACACAGTGCCGGCGGTGACGGAGGTTTGCCGGCCGCAGCCGTTGCACTGAAACAGCCGCCTGCCCTGCAGCGTGCAATACGCCGTGTGACCGCACGCGGGGCAGACAAAGCCTCGTGGCCAGCGCCAGCCGAACAGCGCCTGCTCGCATTGCTCCCGCGTCCCGTACCGGTCCATGAATTCGCGCAAACTCATGCCTCGCTGGAATTGCACCTGGTTCTTCGGCATCGCCCAACTCCTTGTGAAATCAAGCAATGCCAGTATTCGCACCCCGCAGGCTCACCAGCTGAGCCTCGTTGGTAATCAGGTCCTTATTTGCCTGCAGATCGCGCCGCTCGATGAGATTGCCGGCCTTGTCCCAGTCGAACTGCAGGTTCTGCACGGTGGTGCCGATGCCGATACCGGTCGTGAGCGCCTCGAGCAGACCGCTCGCTCTATCGACCGTCCGGATCGTGCTGAGCCCGTTGCCCAGATCCTCCCGCAGGATCGCGCCGCCGGCCGAGTTGCTGACCGCGGTCCAATAGGCCGTGCCCGCGCTGACATCGGTCACCGAGGTCAGATAACCGACCGCGTTGTAGTTGTGCTTGATCCGCAGCCGGTCTGTATCGGCACCGGCGCTGGTCTCGGAGCTGGCGTTGACCGAGTTCGGATATTTGAGGGTGTCCAGGCGGCCCTGGCTGTCGTAGCTCTGGCTGATCCAGAACCACTCGTTGTCGACGCGGCGCTTGGCGTCGATCAGGTCGCCGTAGACCGGATCGTAAACGTACTGCTCTTCGTACCCGGTGCTGCCCGCATAGCCGCCGGCCGCCACGACGACTTTCGTCAGCTTCCCTTTTGCCTTGGGTCCGCCTACCGTCGTGTCATCGTAGTACCAGTTCGTCGTCGACTCGGTCGTTGTTGAATTCGTCTTCTCGACGCGATTCGTCATCCGCCCCAACAGGTCGTAGGTGAGGATCGTCTGTTGACCCTTGGCGTCGTTCTGTGAAGTGAGCTGGCCTAGCGCGTCGTATCCGTATGTCCAGGTACCCATGTCGGGGTCGGACATCGAGACCTTGAACCCGCGGACGTCAAATCCGATCGAGGTCTGGTTTCCTGCGTTGTCCTTCACCCAGGATGTATTACCGACCGGATCGTAGTCGTACTCAGTGACATGCACAGCGCCCCCGGGCACGATATCGCGGAGGAAGCGCAGTCGACCCATCACGTTGGTCTGCCTGGTGATGGTCCGCGTCGCGGCATCGCTCTGCGATGTCGAGGTCGTGGTGACGATGCCGGCGCCGCCTGAGGCCACCTCGTCGTACTGAAAGGTCGTGACCTGGCCGCCGGTCGGTGTCGCGCCGTTGTACTCCCACGGACCAGCCGAGCATTCGGCGTCGACGGCCGCCGCCCACTGTGAGATGACGCGACCGAGCACGTCGTAGCGCCGGAATGTATAGCAGCGATTGTCCCCGGCGAAATAGGCTCCGGACGCCAGATACTCGCGCCCCAGCGGATCGAAGTAGCGGTCCTGATACGCCTCCCGGCCGTCCATCAGGACCTTTCGAGCGCGAATCTCCCGCCCGAGTCGGTCGTGCTCCGTGATTGTGGATCCACCGTCCGAGGCGGTCCTGCGGACCGCATAGACCGCGCGCGTGTCCGTGCAGTACGCGGAGAGGGCGCACCAGTAGTAGTCGGTGCCGGACCACACCACGCCCCGCGGCGCGATCTCCATGACGACCCGGCCGAAGCTGTCGTATTGCCACTGCGTGGCGAGGCCATTTGGCCCGACCAAGGTCCGCTGCACCCCGAATCGGGGATCCCAGCTGTGCTGCTCCTGGTGCCCGAGCGCATTTGTCACGTCGATCGGCAGCTGGCCGGCTGCGTCGTAGTGCGTGACCGTCGATCGCGCGGGCAGCGCCCCGGCGCCCGACACCGTCTCCGTCTCGACGTTGCCGTAGGCATCGCGGGTATAGGACTTGGTCAACCCGAACCCCGTCCCGTTGGGATTCGCGACCATGGAGCCGGTGGCCGGGTCGTAGTACGACGCAGGCTCGGTCGTTTCAGACGACAGGCTCCCGGTGGCCGCGTACGTGAAGGACGACACGCGGGCCAACGAAGCCGGCGCGCCGTTGCTCGACCCGGCATAGGTCGGACGGGTGTGAACGACCTTCGCAGTCAGCAGACGACCGAGGATCCACCCCGCGGCATCGTTCGAGTAGAAGTTCTGGGTATCGACGACGTGGCTGTCGCCGCCAGAGCCATTGTTGACCGTGATGCGAATGCGATGGGGATTCCCGTACGCGTCGTACGACGGGGTCGATGTCGAACCGGTCGCGTTCAGATACTCCGTCCTGGTGTATTTCCAGGCGGCCGGCTGCACGGTGCCCTGCGTCAGGGGATACTGATACTCCTCGGACTGGAGGACATAGGGGAATACGGCCCCGCTCGTGTCACTGAGCTGAGAGAACGTGTTGAGTGTCTTGCTGACGATGAGACCCGGGGACGTTGTAAACGAGCCCGGCCGTACCGCGGTGCAGCTGTCGGGCGAGGTGTCGCAAAGATCCTCGTAGTTCAGCAGCAGGTTCGGTGCCGCATCACCCGACAGGTAGCTCTCATACTTGACCTGGTCCGGCAGTCGCTGCAGGGCCTGCGACAACATCCCCGTGTAGGGCCACGCCTGGAAGTACTGATTGATGGTCTGGATTGCCGTGTTGTCATTCCACGACTTCACTTCGGAGAACCCGAGCAGCCCGCGGCCCTGTTTGTGCACTTTGAGCCCGCGGTACTCGTACATCGTGAACACCGCGCCGCCACTGCGGCCGTTGTCCGCGCTGAACCTGCTGACGACGGGAATTGGCGCGCCGAGGTGCGCGTAGGGGAATGCGGGCAGCAGGCCAGTGTCGTTCATGGCCGAGTGGCCCTTGTACACATTGGCATCGGTGGCGATGCCGTACTGGATCTGGGTGGTGGCCCCAAGGCCGTCGGAGATCGTTTCGATGACGCCGGTGACCGCTGGGCCGCGCCCATAGTTGAAGCGCCACTTCGGGTCGCCACCGTCTCCAAAGTACATGATGTCCGTCACGCCATCCGCATTGGCGTCGACCGTCAGGGCCGAGGCGCCGTTCATGGACGTGCGCTCGGTATTGATGAGCTTCGTGTCGTAACCGCTGCCCGTGGAGATGAGCGCACGCCAGTACCCGTCCACGGCCATGACGATGTCGGTGCGTCCGTCACGGTTGTAGTCGTAGAACTCCGCCTCTTCGAGCCTGCTCTGCGACAGCGACAGGGTCTTGGTCGTCTCGCTGGAGAAGACATCGCCATCCAGCCCATCGTCGAAAGTTCGCCAGTTGAGATCGGTGTACTGCGCGTAGGTCGCGCTCGAGGCGGACCAGGCGAAACTGTAGGGTGCCGTCGACGAGCCGGTCGCTCTGTAAAGTTGCCACCTCGACCCCGAGGCCTCGAAGTACAAGAGATCCGTCAAACCGTCCCCGTTCATGTCGAGGGCCGTGAGTGCGCGCGGGTCGGACGCTCCAAAGCTGCCGGCACCGACGAGCGTTCCGGAGGCGGGATCGAAACGGAAGATCTGGAGGCGTGGCGAGCCGCAGGAATACTGCCCGTCGCCGACCTCGTAGCAGTCTCTGAAGAACCAGGCCAGATCGTCTTTCCCATCGCCGTCAAAATTGACGACTTTCGGCTTGCCGACGGACCGAATGGAGTCCGCACCGCCTGGGACGACCAGTGGCACGGTGGTCGAGCTCGATAGCCCCGTGGCGGTGTTCAACCGAAGAATCGCACCGAACGAAAGCGCCCCGCCGCTCGGGTACACGAGATCCTGGCGCCCATCGCCGTTGAAGTCGCCGACCGCGGTATTGGAGACCAGCGCTGCCGCCGGCACTGTCGTGGCGGTCAGCGACGTGCTGAGGCCGGTCGCCGTTCCGCGGATGACTTCCACCGTGCTCGAGTTCTTCTGAATGAGGTCGGTGAACCCGTCATTGTCCCAGTCGATCGGCCGCGCATCGCCCCCATTGCGGACGGTAACATTCGTGTTGACCGTCGAAGCCGACCCGCTATCCAAGCGGTAGCGCCAAGTGCTGTTGTTCGAAAATACTTAGTCCGTTCGGCCGTTGTTGTTGATGTCGAACGGCATCATGTTCTTGGACTGGTCAATCTGCAGGCCGGTGGACACGGGACCGGTGTATCCGCGGTAGCCGTGCTGCCAGACGAAGTCGGTGCTGCCCAGGCACTTCTGCTCGCCCGCGGCGCCGCCATCGCACTCGGTCAACGACTTGAGGTGACTCTGTCCGGTCGTCGGGCTGACCTCATAGGCGAGGTTGTACGTGGTCACGAGCGTGGCCGCAGCGGCGGGACCCGTCGAGGCCTGTGAAGACCGGCCGTACACGTCGATCCGCGTTGCCCGCTTGTCGATGCCAATGACCGATCCGCCCAGATAGCCGAGCGAGATGTCTGGTCGCGTCTCGTAGCTGACGGCGACGCTGCCAACCACCGTCCCGGCGGCGTTGCCGTAGCGAATCGTCAGCGGGCGGGCGGAACTCCTGGAACTGTCCTCCTCGTACACGAACTCGATGAAGTTGTCGTAGCGATCGCGAATCCGTCGCACGTTCCACGCCAGCGCCTGCGTTCGCCCCTGCGCCTCGACGCGGCTGTCCGTGCTGGTCCCGTATTCGAGGATCTGCCCTGATTTCGTATACACCGCGAAACTCGCCGGATCGCCCGCGGTGCCGCCGTTTGCAACCACCTTCTGGAACGACTGCAGTTCGGTCCGGTATTCGGCACCGACCGCACCATAGGTTGCCCCGGCGACCGTCAGCAGTCTCTGCCCATCCAGGCAGAAGCGATCGTTGTCGTCGAAATCCACCGCGTCGGCAAAGCCGTCCACGACCCAGGTCGCCGCTCACCGTGCGATCGTGGACAACCCGGCGAGCCCCCACCGCAGACCGAAAGGTCCGTTGCCGCCGCGGGAGGTATAGACCAGCGCCAGCGCGGGGGTCATGCCCGCCACGCCGGGTGGCACGCGCAGCGGCATCCGATAGGTGGCCGCGCCGGACTCGTCTACCGAGAACTCGTCAGGCGACGTACCGACCGCGGTCTGTGCAGTCACCTGCATCAGCCGCGCCATGACGTGGCGGGTCGTCGACACCGCGCCGCCGGTGATGAGGTCGACGATCAGGTTGTCGGCGCCCGCGCTCGTCGACTGCAAGTACACCCCGACGGCACTGCCTCCGTCGAAATTGGCGGGCAGCAACCGGACGCTTTCCGCAGCCCAGTCGATGTTGCTGGCAGCAAGGCCCTGCAGGCTGGTGAACTGTCCGGCAATGTTCGACGGCAGCAGAAAGCTCTCTCGCTCTTTGCTCCTGGACTGGAGCAGCAGATCGTCCCGTCCGTCGCCATTGAAATCGCCGGTGAGAATGTTGGTGAGGAGAGGCGACCACGACGCGTCGAGGTACCTCTCATCCCAGGTCTGATGAATCGACGCCAGTCGGAAGATGTCGCCGCTACCGTTCGGCTCCTTCGCCAACAGGATCGCAAACGCGCCCGGCCGCCAGAACGGCACGTCGAACGGCACGTCATACGCGATCGTGACGAAGTCCGGCCGGGCTTGAATGAACAGGTCCGAGCGGCCGTCCCCATCGAAGTCACCGACCTGCAGCACGGCCCTGCGAGCCGACCATTGGAAGCCGAGGAAGCCGTCTGACCAGACCTGCTGCGGCTTCGCGGTGAACAGGCCAGTCGAGTCCGGTAGCAGGATCGCGTGACGCTGCTGAGAATCTGCTCCCTGCAGCAAGAGGTCGTCCTGCCCGTTCCCTTCAAAGTCGCCGGCGTGGATGAGGTGCTTGTCTGCGGCGAGGGCCAGACCGCGAAACTGGTTCGGCAGCGCCTGGCTGATGGCGAGCAGCCTGGACTGCTCGCGGTCGGTCAAGACGAGATAATGATCGCCGGGCGTCTGGCGTTGCATGAAGACGTCGTCGCGCCCGTCGCCATCGAAGTCCCCAACGATCGGCCGGTAGTGATTGCCGTACCAGGTAATCCCGAGGTGATTGCCGAGCCACGTCTGGTGCGCGATTGTCGGCGCCTTGCCGTCTGACAGCGCGATTCCACTCGGCCTGTCGGCCTGCTTGGCGACGTAGAGCAGGTCATCCAGTCCATCGCCATCGAAGTCGCCCGGATACAGGTCGTAGTCGCGCGTGCTCCAGGCGTTGGTGGCCGCTTCTACGGCGCCGCTCAATGACAGGAGCGCGACAACGATCCAGCCGGTGACGCATTTCATGTACGCACCCTCCCCGTGGCGGCGCACATGAGGTGTGGCTCGCCGGCAGGACGCCTGTCGGGCGTCCATCTCACGCCGAAGAGCGTGGTCAGCTAACGGTCAGTGAGTCCAGGGTCTCGGAGTTGGGCTCGTCCTGGCACGCGCCGAGCCCGACGAGCGTCACCGGGGTGCCTCTCGCGTGTGCCGCCAGCAACGCGGCCAGATACTCCTTCGCCATCGGTCGCGACATGCTGAAGGAGTAATAGCTCGGCCCGGAGATCGACTGGCACGAGGGCACATTGCTGGTACCGCCTGCGGGGTACACATAGACGACGTTTGAGTTGCTGTTGAGTCGAATGCTCTGTATCGAGGCGGTCGTCGTTCCCGCGAAAGCTGCGGAGCCTAGGCCTGCGATGAACAGGCCCCCGGCGAGCAACATCGTGGTGAGCCGATCGACACACGCTTTGAGATTCGAAGCGAAATGCCCTGCCATCGCGGTCCCCCTTTCTTGTCTGCCCAAACAAACTCAGCGCTGCTAGTGACCCGTGATGTCCGGCGGCGCTTCCATGAAGCGTTGGCCGTCCAGCGTGGTTCGCAGTGTCGTACCGTCACGAACGAGGGTGACCTCGAGCGACCCGCCATTGCTCACGAACCTCAGTGCCTCTGCGGCCTCATCGGCAGAGGCCAGCGGTGTCCCATTCACCGCGACCAGCTGATCGCCCGGCAGCAGATCGCCTCGAGCGAGGGCTGCAGGGTCGGATCCTGGTTGGAGCTCGTACGCGACGAAGTGCCCCGTCGCGTCATAAACAGGCTGTGGCCGGATGTATTTCGTCACGCCTTCCGCCGACTCAACCAAGGCGGGGGCCTCTTGAGGCTCGCCTCCGACGCTGTCGATGTCGCCGGCCTTCAGTGGCGTACGGGTCACGGCGGCAGCCTTGTCGAGGTTCAGCCGGTGCGTGCGGCCATCGCGCGCGAGGACAACATGGTCAACCGCGATACTGGTGATGCGCGCGCCGTTCGCCAGCATCGAGCCCGTTCGATACGTCTGTGGGTTTCTCGGATCGGTCCCGATCCGCGCGATCGATTCGGATGCTTGTCGGCCCCGCTCGATCGAGACCAGCACCAACTTCAGCGGCTCGGAGGATATCGAGGAGTCGTTGCCGGGGAGCGGGAGTTGGCGCTCCTCCGGTCGCTCGGGTTCGACTGCCGCTGGGACAGCGGTGACCGGCGACGGGGAGAGAAGCGAACGCACTTCGGACCGCTGCATTGCGAGGTAGCCACCGGCGCACAGCACGACGACGAACCCGGTCGCGACAGGTAGCCGCGGGACGGTGGCAACCATTACGCCAGCGCCTGAAGCGCGGAGACCACGATCCGAACAGCTGTGCGATTCATTCCCGCCTCGGTGGGCTCATCGCATTATTTGGTCCAGACGGACCATATTATGACTCGGCTCTCTCGTCAACCGAGACGAGCGGGAACTTTTCTATCGAAAAGGAGGAAATTGATAGATCGAGCGAATGATCGATTTCCTCCTGATCGTCAGTAGCCCGAGCACTCCGGGCCTTACCCGGAGACACATTTGCGGATCGGTATGGTCGGAAGACAATGGAGGTACTCGTGCCGTCCGGCCGCGTCACAAGGCGGTCGGCGTTCAGCGTTCAGCGGGACGCCGGCGCGCCGCATCGAACGAACGGCTGTTAACATCGGCGTTTCGTCGCACGAGAACCCGGAGGATTACGACCATGACGATCAAAGTAGGCGACAAGATGCCCGCGGGCACATTTACGATCCCGGGCCCGGATGGTCCGCAGAAGCTCACGGCCGAGCAGTTGTTCACCGGCAAGAAGGTCGTGCTGTTCTCGGTGCCGGGCGCGTTCACGCCGACCTGCGATGCGCGCCACCTGCCCGGCTTCATCCAGCACGCCGCGGATTTCAAGGCCAAGGGTGTCGACACGGTTGCCTGCATGGCCGTGAACGACGTGTTCGTCATGAAAGCCTGGGGCAAGGCCTCGGCCGTCGAGGACAAGGTGCTGATGCTCGCCGACGGCAATGCGGAGTACTCGAAGGCGCTCGGCCTCGAGATGGACGCGACCGGCTTCGGCATGGGGCTGCGTGGCAAGCGCTTCGCCATCGTCGCCGAGGACGGCGTCGTGAAGGGGCTCTACGTCGAGGGGCCGGGCGAGTTCAAGGTGTCGAGCGCCGAGCACGTGCTCGCGCAGCTCTGAGCGCCGGCCGGTCTCAGGCGAGGAAGCCGCCGATCAACGCCGCGCGTCCCGCGACCGTCGCGGGGCGCGCCGCCTGCGTCGCGTGTGGCAGGCGCTTCAGCGCACGACCGGTGCCGCGGTAACGCGTGTCGCGCGCGTCGTGCAGCAGCAGGACCGGCTGCCGCACCCCCGGCAGGATTTCCTTGAGCGCGGCTTCGAGCGCGGCGCGGGCCGCGTCACCGTAGCTCGGCAACTGCTTCAGCACGTCCACCAGGACGGCATGCCGCCGAGACGGGTCGCTGGCCACGTCCTGAACGCGCGCGGCCGATGGGCTGCGATCGAACCACGGCCAGCTCGATTCGGCGTCGCGCAGCTGGTGCCAGGTCGATTGCAGGTAGGCGCCGTGGCGGTCCTGCTCGAGCGGCGGGCAATACTGCTTGCGCACGGAGCCGCGCTCGCGCTTGCGGATCCACGCCACGGCGTCGAGCGCGAGGCGACGCACCTGTGCGGGCCGGTTCGCGGCCAGTGCGACCGCGATCGACGTGCCGAGTCCCTGCGCCACGATGTCCACCACCGGCACCTGCAATTCGTCGAGCACCTCGCTCAGCGCGCTCACATAGGAACCGAGGCTCGGGTAGGGCAGCGGCGTGGACTCGCCGAGCCCGGGCAGGTCCGGCGCGATCGTCGGGCGGTGCGGCGATAGTTGCCCGGCGAGGTCCGCGAGTTCCGCCGACGAACCCGGCGCATCGTGCAGCAGCAGCACCGGGATCGAGGCGGGCCCGGTCGCGCTCCTCAGGCGGACGCGCACCTGGCCATGCACGAGGTTCACGTAGCGCTGCTGCTCGCCGTCCGCCGCGGCTGCGGGCACCGGCGCAGACCACTGCAGCGACGACAAGTCGGCCGCGCGCAGCAATTGCAGTATGCGCAGGCGCCAGGCGCCGATCTCGTGGGGCACGCGCTCGAGGCGACAAACCGTCGGCAGCGGCTGCGGCAGCCGGTCCACGGACCGCAGCGGCGGATCGTCATCGCGGCCGAGGAACACCGTGGGCGAGCTGAGCCGCGCGATGGCGGGCCCCGGCGCGCAGCCGAGCGCCGCGCGCTCCGCATCGCGCACGGACGCGCCGGACGTCAGGAGATCGATGGCGTACTCGTGCAGACCCAGATCGTCGGGCAGCGCCGCCTGCAGGCGAGTCTCCGGCGCACGGCGGAACCACGGGTCATAGCGATGGACATCGAGGATGCGGCTCCACACGCCGGCGAGGTAGCCGCCGTCGTCGGTGGGCTCGAACGACGGAGCGCGGCGATCGAGCAACTCGCCGGTCGGCGGGACCTCCGGCGACGGCAAGCCGTCGAGGACCGTGAGTGCGGCGCGCTCCGGGTGATCGGCGGCGAAGTGCAGGGCGGTGCAGGCGCCGGCGTGCAGCCCGTAGAGCGCACAACGCTCGATGCCGAGCGCGTCGAGGGTGGTGGCGAGTGCCGCCGCAAAATCCTCGACCGAAGGCCTTGCCGCCGGCAGCGGCGTGGAATTGCCCGCGCCGGGCGCATCGAGGGCGATGACCGTGAAGTGCTCGCCGAGCCACTCGATGACCGGCACGTGCTGCAGCGACGAGCGGGGCGTGTCGTGCAGCACGACGACCGGCGGCCCACTCCCGCCATGGCGGAAGTGGACCTGGCCGTGGGGAACGTCGACGAACCCCTTGAGGACCGGTGTCATCCGCCCAGTTGCTTCTCGAGCTCCGGAACGATGCTGAACAGGTCGCCGACCAGCCCGATGTCGGCCGCCTCGAAGATCGGCGCCTCGCCGTCCTTGTTGATCGCGACGATGGTGCGCGCGTCCTTGATGCCGGTCATGTGCTGGATCGCACCCGAGATGCCGATGGCGATGTAGAGCTCCGGCGCGATGATCTTGCCGGTCTGGCCGACCTGCAGGTCGTTCGGCACGTAGCCCGCGTCCACTGCGGCGCGCGAGGCGCCAACCGCCGCGCCGAGCTTGTCGGCGAGGTTGTAGACGAGCTTGAAGCCATCCTCGCTGCCGAGCGCCCGGCCGCCGGCGACGACCCGCGAGGCCGTCTGCAGGTCGGGGCGTCCGGTCGTGGCACTGGAGCGCGACACGAAGCGCGTGTGGGTCGGGAGCGTCACGCCGGGGTCCGCCTTCTCGATGGTGGCGCCGCCACCCTGGGCGGCGGCCTCGAAGGAGGCGACACGCACGGTCGCGACCACCTTGGCGTCTGCCGGTGCGTCGACCGTCAGCACGGCATTGCCGGCGTAGATCAGGCGCTTGTAGCGGTGGGGTCCCTCGATCGCCATGATGTCCGTGATCTGGCTCACCCCGAGCAGGGCGGCCACGCGCGGCATCAGGTCCTTGCCGAAGGTGGTCGACGGGCCGAATACGTGTGTGTAGTCGGCCGCGAGCTTCGCTACCTGCGGGGCCTGCACGGCCGCGAGCGGCTCGGCGTTGGCCGGGTTCTCGACGGTAATCACCTTCGCGACGCCAGCGATGGCCGCCGCCTGTGGCGCCACGCCCGAGGCTTGGGCCGCGAGCACCAGCACGTCGATCGTGGCGCCGGCGACCTTTGCGGCGCAGGCCACGCACTTCGCGGTGCTGGGATTGAGCTTCGCGCCGTCATGTTCCGCAACGATCAGTATCCTGCTCATCACACCAACCCCTTCTTCTTGAGCGCGTCGACGAGCTCAGCCACGTCCTTCACCATGATGCCCTTCTGGCGCTGCGGCGGCGGCTCGACCTTGACGGTCGTGAACACCGGCGCGCCCTCGACGCCGAACTCGCCGACCGCGAGCGTGTCGAGCGGCTTCTTCTTCGCCTTCATGATGTCCGGCAGCTTCACGTAGCGCGGCTCGTTCAGGCGCAGGTCCACGCTGAGGACGGCCGGCAGGTCGACCTCGAGCGTCTCGAGGCCCGCGTCGACTTCGCGCGTCACGGTGGCCGTGCCGTCCGCGATCTCGACCTTCGAGCAGGACGTGGCCTGCGGGCGGTCCCACAGCGCGGCGACCATCTGCGCGGTCTGGCCGTTGTCGTCGTCGATCGCCTGCTTGCCGAGCAGCACGAGTTGCGGCTGCTCCTTCTCGATCAGCTTCAGGAAGATGTTGGCGACCGACAGCGGGGCAAGCGCCCCGTCGGACTGCACCAGCACCGCCCGGTCCGCGCCCATGGCGAGCGCGGTGCGGAGCTGCTGCTGCGTGTCGGCGGGACCAATGCTGACCGCGACCACCTCGTCGGCGAGTCCACGTTCCTTGATGCGAAGCGCCTCTTCGAGCGCGATCTCGTCGAAGGGGTTGATGCTCATCTTCACCCCTTCCGTGACGACCCCGGAATTATCCGGCTTGACACGGACACGGACGTTGTAGTCCACCACCCGTTTGACGCCCACCATGATTCTGCGCACGCGCATCTCTCCTCTGGCCTGGAACACCTGCTTTGCAGCGCAACATCATACCAGCTCGGGGACGGCCGTCCCTATCCGCGCCAGCCGCGCTTCTCGTCGAGCTGGCGGGTGAGGTTGAGCAGGCGCCGGTAGCTCTCGTAACGCCTGCCGTCGATCGCGCCGCTCGCGACCGCGGCCTGGACCGCGCACTGGGGCTCGCGCAGGTGCTGGCAGTCCTGGAAGCGGCAGCCGACGGCCAGGGCGGCGATCTCGGCGTAGCCGTGCTGTACGTCCTTCAGGGGGACCACGGGCGGGGCGTAGTCCCTCACCCCCGGGGAATCCGCCAGCTCGCCCCAGGGCAGCCGCAGGATCGCCGAGGACACCGTGGTGTGGCGGCCCTCGCCCGAGCCGGCCGACAGGTGCCCGGTGGCGCGGATGGCGTCCCCTGCGAGCGCGTTCAGCAGGGAGGACTTGCCGACCCCGGACTGGCCGGCGAGCAGGCTGCGGCGGCCGCGCAGGCCCTCCACGAGTTCCGGGAGCCCAGCACCGGTCCGGGCCGAGACCACGTACACCGGCAGCCCGAGCCGGCGCAGGGGTTCGGTGAAGGCCAGCGCGCCCGGGTCCGCGGTCAGGTCCTGCTTGTTGACGATGAGGATCGGCGCGATGCCCGCGTAGCAGGCGCCGGCCACGTAGCGGTCGACGATGTAGGGGTCGCAGGCCGGCTCGGGCGCCACGACCACGCCGAGCTGGTCGAGGTTCGCGGCAATGGACTCCTCGAGGCCGCGGCTGTCGCTGCGGCTCAGCACGTTGCGGCGCGGCAGCCGCTCGACGACCGTCCAGTCGTCGCCGCCGGGCCGCCGCTCGATGCGCACTTCGTCGCCGGCCACCACCTCGAGCCGGCGGCCGTGCAGCTTGCAGGCCAGCGGTTCGCCGCCGGGGGACGCGACCACCACCCTGCGGCCGTAGGACTCGACGACGCAGCCGGTGACGGCCCCGTCGGTCACTGCGGCGCGGCCCGCAGGCGCTCGATGCGCGCGGCCGGGGGCGGGTGGGAGTCGTAGAAGGTGGAGTGGAGCGGGTCGGGCGTCAGCGTGCTGGCGTTGTCCTTGTAGAGCCGCACCAGGGCCTCGGCCAGGGATCCGGCATCGCTGTAGCGGGCGGCGAAGGCATCCGCCTGGTACTCGTGCCGGCGCGACCACGCCGCGAGCAGCGGCGAGACGACCCAGGTGAAGGCCGGCGTGACGAGGATGAAGAGCACCAGCGCGGCGGCGTTGCTCGCGGCGGGGACACCGAGCGCAGTGTAGAACCACGGTTGCAGCGCCAGCCAGCCGAGCAGCGCGAAACCCGCGAGGCTCAGCACTGCGCCCACCACCAGGCGCTGCGGCACGTGGCGCAGGCGGAAATGCGCCAGCTCGTGCGCCAGCACCGATTCGACCTGCGCCGGGGTGAGCGACTCGAGCAGCGTGTCGAAGAACACGATGCGCTTCTCGCGGCCGAGGCCCGTGAAATAGGCGTTGCCGTGCGAGGAGCGGCGCGACCCGTCCATCACGAAGATCGACTTGGCGCGGAAGCCGCAGCGTTCGAGCAGGGCGTCGATGCGCGCGCGCAGCGACGGATCCTCGAGCGGCGAGAACTTGTTGAACAGCGGCGCGAAGATGCGCGGCCAGGCCCAGGTGATGGCGAGCGTGAAGGCGAGCCACGCCAGCCAGCCGACCACCCACCACGAGCGGCCGGCGGTCGCCATGATCCACAGCACGCAGGCGACCACCGCACCACCCAGGACGAGTCCGAGTGCCCAGGATTTCAGCGTGTCGGCCACGAACACGGCCGGACGCGTGCGATTGAAGCCGAAGCGCGCTTCCAGCACGAAGGTGCGATACAGGCTGAAGGGCAGCGCGAGCAGCGAGAGCACGGCGAAAATGCCGAGCACGTGCAGCGTTCCCGCTGGAATCGGGGACTCGACGAGCCGGGCGACCACGCCACCCACGTACGCGATTCCGCCTCCGAGCGTGAGCCAGAGGAGCAAGATGGTGTCGAATGCGGCCTCGACCATGCCGAGGCGCTGGCGGGCGACGGTGTAGGCTGCCGCCTTGGCGTGCTCCTCGGCGGTGACGGCCGCCTCGAAACCGCCGGGCACGGTGCCGCGGTGCCGATTCACGAATGCGACCTGGCGCCGGGCCAGCCACAGCTGGACGACGAGGTGCGCGAGGAGCGCGGCGACGAAGACGGTGGTGAATGGGTGCATTTGGGGACGCGGACGACGGGGCGGGGCGCAGCTTAGCCTTTGCTAGAATGGCGGACAATCATGGCGGCAAGCGCAGACAACCTGGTGTGGATCGACCTCGAGATGACGGGGCTCGACCCGTTGCGCGACCACGTCATCGAGATCGCCACCATCGTGACCGACTCGTTGCTCAACGTCGTGGCCGAGGGCCCGGTGATCGCCATCCACCAGCCGGAGGCCGTGTTCGCCCGCATGGACGAGTGGAATCGCACCACCCACGGCGCGTCGGGGCTGCTCGACCGCGTGCGTGCCAGCAAGGTCGATGCCGTTTCAGCGGAAACGCAGACGCTCGAGTTCCTGCGGGAACACGCCGTC
The DNA here is from genome assembly GCA_963706535.1 of uncultured Gammaproteobacteria bacterium. GTDB lineage: Bacteria > Pseudomonadota > Gammaproteobacteria > Steroidobacterales > Steroidobacteraceae > RPQJ01. The sequence goes on along the minus strand of CAVPMU010000003.1, from coordinate 18,391 downwards.
CCCGGCGCCTCGCCAATGTGCGGCAACAGCATCTGCCAGGACCGGCGCTTCCTCGCCCGGGAGATGCCCTCGCTCGAGAAGTTCTTCCACTATCGCAATCTCGACGTGAGTACCATCAAGGAACTCGCCCGGCGGTGGGCCCCCTCCGTGCTTGCCGGGGTGCAGAAGACCGCGACCCACCTTGCGCTGGATGATGTTCGGGAGTCGATTGCGGAGTTGCAGCACTACAAGAGTCTGTTTCTGAGATCAAATTGAAGTTGTGCAAGCGTGCAAGCGTGCAAGGGCTGGTGCCATGTATTGGTGGCTGCAATGCCAAGTACCCGACGAGTAGCCATCAATGAATAGCGAGATCCAGATACGATTGCTGAATGCGCTATACGCATGCTTGATTCCAATTACACGGATTCTATTGGGATCTGGCATTACGTACCGCCAGTTTGCTGACGTGGCGAAACGGGCCTTCGTAAGAGAAGCATTTGCAGAAGCCGACTCACGTGGTCGTAAGGCAAATACGTCGTGTGTTGCTGTGCGGACGGGACTCTCGCGGAAGGAGGTTCGGAGAGTTCGGCAGGTCGTGGAGTCCGTCGCGAGGAATGAGATCCTGGAATCGTTGGACCACTCGGGTCCGCCAGCCCGTGTGCTGCATGCTTGGCATGTTGATCCCACATTTGTTGGGGAGCAGGGCACGCCTAAGGTGCTCCCTTTTGACGGCGTAAAGGATAGTTTCACAGCGCTCGTCCACGCTGTCGCTGGTGATGTTCCGCCAGGGGCCGTGCGTGCTGAGTTAAGACGCGCTGGCGCGATCATCGAGCATGATGATGGCGGCATTCAGGTGACTAAGAGGTACTACGTCCCGGGTAGCGTTGACGAGCGTGCGATAACGACCATCTCTGGCATGTTCTTCCCCCTCGCCGCTGGCCTGGCTCACAACACGAATCCAACGCGTGAGTCGGACGGATTCATCCAACGATTTGCTTTTTCGGATAGGTTGCCGCCGGCTCTTATTCCTGCGTTCCGCTATTGGGCGCGAGCGGAAGCTATTCGATTCATTGAGTCGATGGACGATTGGCTTGCAGCCCATGAAGTGACTGGGACAGACCAGAAGCGCCATGAGGTTCCCGCGAGGGCTGGTATTGGAGTCTTTTATTACGAAGGGCCATCAGCGGAGGAGTTGGTCGGACAGGACGACAACGTCAATTGATGTCGTTCTAATGCTAATGCCACTGACTTAAGCCCCAGCGAGATTCACGCGTGGAGCTAAGGTATTGAAGGAGAAGAAGGAAGGCTGACCGGGATTGGTAGGATGTTGTTGCGACACATCCACCCCACCAAACCCGGAGGCTGCAGCCTTGCTCGATCGTAAAGATGTCTTCCAAGGTCCGCAATGTCGAATTCGCATTAAGCAGCAGGTCCAGGAGTGCCGAGCCGTCGATTTCTTCGACGTGCTCACCGGCCCCCGGAGCTGCTGGAGATGACCGACAGCCTGTTGCCTGAGCATCGTGAGCGGCTGTATCCGCCGACCGTGGCGTTGTCGATGTTCATCAAGCAGGCGCTGGAGGAGGATCGCTCGTGCCAGCGGGCGGTCAATGCCTGGGCGGCGCAGCGCGCGGCGGAGGGCTTGAGCGTGCAGAGCGTGCGCACCGGCGCGTACTGCCGAGCCCGAGGGCGCCTGCCGCTGCCGGCGCGTGAAGCTGGCCGACGGCACCGGTATCTCGATACCCGACACGCAGGCCAGCCAAGCGCGCTTCCCGCAGCCGAGTACGCAGGCCGAAGGGGTCGGATTTCCTCTGGCGCGGCTGGTGGGGATCATCTGTCTGTCCGCCGGCGCGGTGCTGGAAGCGGCGATCGGGCCGCACGCGGGCAAGGGGCACAGCGAGTTGGATCTGTTCCGCAGCCTGATGCCCGCGCTGTTGGCCGGTGATGTGTTGCTGGCCGATGCGCTCTACTGCAACTGCTTCCTGGTCGCGATGCTGCAGGCCGCGGGCGTGGATGGCCTGTTCGAGCAGCACGGCGCGCGTATCACCGACTTTCGGCGCGGTGAGAGTCTGGGTACGCGAGACCATATCGTCTCCTGGATCAAGCCCGCGGCGCGGCCGAAGTGGATGAGCGGCGAGCAGTATGCGGCCTTCCCCGACACCGTGACGGTGCGGGAGCTGCGCGTCGGCGGGCGCACCCTGGTCACCACGCTGCTCGAGCCGCGCACCGCGGACAAGTGCGAACTGGGGCGGCTCTGCGCGCAGCGCTGGCACATCGAGTTGGACCTGCGCTGCATCAAGACGACCCTGCGCATGGAGACCTCGAGCTGCAAGACGCCGGCCATGGTGCAGAGAGAGCCGTGGGTGTATCTGCTGGCCTACAACTTGATCCGTCTGCTCATGGCGCAGGCGGCCAGCATCGCCGGCGTACCGCCGCGCACGTTGAGCTTCAAACACACTGTACAAATGTGGCTGACCTGGACGGCGCAGATCGCCTCGATGACGATCCCATCGCACTCGCCGCTGTTTCGCTTGATCGGGCAGTTGCGCGTTGCAAATCGACCACGGCGCATCGAGCCACGCGAGCGAAAACGCCGACCCAAGCCATTCCCGTGGCTGAAGATGCCCAGAGCTCAGGCGCGGTGGCGGATACGAAGACATCGTCATCGGCTATGCGCTTAAGTCAGTGCCATTAGGTCTAATGCTGATGCGAGAAATTGCGCTATCGCGCAATGAAAAAGGCCCGTGGTGAAATCACCACGGGCCTCTTCTTTGTGCGCCCGGCACGGGCGCACTCCTGCGGGTGCAGGTCCCGCCACGAGTTGATCATAGCGAGTGAAGTGAAGCGCAACTGCATGAGGGTGACCGAGTGTGGGGAGGAAGCGTGGAGCGCAGCTGCGAGCCGATGAACAAGAACCGGATAGAAGGCGGTGCCGGGCAGGGCGAGCGGGCAAAGGGCCGCGAAACTCTCGTGATCAAGGCGAGGCGGCGTAGATCCGGCGGTTGTGCAGCGAAGGAGTGTGTTCTTACCCGGGGAGATCTCGCCTTGCGCCTGAAGGGGCGACGGTGATGAGCCGGAGCGAGAAGTCAGCCGGAGCCGTAGTAGCTGCCGGTATGGAGCGAAGGGCTGAACGAGCGGAAGTGCACGAGGGGGTGCCGATGTCGAGGGCCATGCGTCAGATGCCGGAGCGATCCGGGCGGGACGGGGTAGGGTCGGTGAAGCCGCACACGAAGCGTCCAGCGACGAAGCCCGAGGCCCGCGGCGCGACACCGCAGGCACAGGGTCAGGGACGCTGCTTGCGGCGGCACTGACGAGAGAGAACCTGCAGCGGGCGTGGCAGCGTGTGAAGGCCAACAGGGGGTCGGCGGGGGTGGACGGTCTGGACCTCGAACAGACTGGCCAATCCCTGAAGACCGCCTGGCCCGACATTCGCGCACGGTTGCTGCGGGGGACGTACCGGCCCAGTCCGGTACGACGGGTGACGATCCCGAAGCCGGACGGTGGCCAGCGCGAGCTCGGCATCCCGACGGTGATGGACCGGCTGATCCAGCAGGCGCTGCAGCAAGTGCTGTCGCCGGTGTTCGAGCCGACGTTCTCGGAATGGAGCTACGGCTTCCGGCCGGGACGCTCGGCGGGACAGGCGGTGAAGCAGGCACAGGCGTACATCGGCGAGGGTCGGCGCTGGGTGGTGGATCTTGATCTGGAGAAGTTCTTGGATCGTTCTTCACACTACACCTCCATCTGTGGATTGCGGGTTGAAGAGATCAGGAGCAGCAGCAGGTACTTGTATTCTCAGGCCCTTTGCTCGTCCGCGATGCACGTGGACGGCTTTGAGCTCGCCACGCTTTACACGCTGCAAGATCGTCTGGCGCGAGACGCCGAGCAGGTGCGTTGCTTTGAGCATCGTCACGTAACCGTTGGGTGTGTTCTCCACGAAGCGCGCGCGCAGCTCGTCGGTGAGACGGATGCGCCACGGCGCACCGGGCGTGATCTGCTCGCCAGCGATGAAGCCATCGTTGAGCCAGCGATGCAAGGTCGAGGGTGCGATACCGAGTGTGCCCGCGGCGCGCTCCACCGTCATGCATTCTCCGTCGCCCGTTTGCGGCCGCGACTCGAAGCACAGGATGTTCCAGTGCGTGCGCAGACTGCTCACGCGATTGGCGGTGAACGACAGGCCGGTAGCGGTCGTGCGCCCCTGGCGATTGAGGATGCCGGCGATCGTGGCGTCGGAGTAATGCGCGGCCAGGCGACGCAGCAGATCGATCGTGTCATCGGCGGTGCGGATTGGCGCGGGGTGCGAACGCGGCAGCGGCACATCGACTTCGCTCAACAGTCCGCCGCGCCATCGCAGCATCAGATGCGCGGTGGACCTCTCGCGCTCAACGTTCAGCGTGACATCCTCGAGCAGCGCGCGCAGCAGTTCCTTGCGGTCACGATCGCTCGTGGTGGGAGCCGACCACACGCGTTCGAGATCTTTACCAAGCGAGAGGATCGAGTCGCGCTCTTGGCGCGTGAGCGGCCGAGGCCGCGAGTGCTCGCGCTGCGCGAGCTCGGCTTCGGTCGCCTTCAGTTCCTGAAGAGCGCGTTCCCACTCCGCTTCGAGGCCGCGTGCGACGAGGCGATTCTCCGGATCGACCGCGCGATAGCGCCGCTCGGCGCGTTGGGCACCGTACTGCGCGCGTTCGACGTCGCGCCTGAACTGCGCGAGTGTGGTTTCGTGATCGGCTTCGAGCTGCTCGATGGCCTCGAGCGAGGCGCTGAGCCCGGCGGGCGCCAGCGCGGCGAGGAACGCCGCGGCGACCGCCGCATCGATCTGCACGCCGCCGACGTTCAGACAGTACTCACCGCGGCCGTTGACGATGTTCTTGCCGGCGCAGTGATAGCCGGGCGCCGAGTATCGGCCGCTGTAATGCACGGCGAGGCGCCGCCCGCAGTGCCCGCACACGGCGATCCCCTGCAGCAGCGCTGCACCCTCTCTCACGGCACCTCCGCTGTGATGCGGGCGTGGACGAGTGTTCTGCGCGAGGCGCTGCTGGTTGGCTTCAAAGGTCTGCCAGTCGATGAAGCCTTCGTGATGGTCGCGGATGAAGACGGGCCACTCGGCGCGGGGGCGCTGTCGGATGCGCTTGCGGAGCCGGCCGCCCTCATCGAGATAACAGGTCTGCTGTGTCCGGCCATACACGTAAACACCGGCGTAGAACGGGTTGGTGAGAACCTCATGGACCTTGGTGTAGGTCGGCGCTACCCAGCGAACATCCTGAAGCGTGTTCGACTGCAGCGGGAAGCGCAAGCCCTGCGAGCGCAACCACAACCACACACGCCGTGCCGAACCCATCTCGGCGAAGCGCTCGAAGACGACGCGGATCGCAGCCCGAACCGACTCATCCGGATGCAACAGTACCTCCCCATCGGCTTCGCCGCGCACCAGGCCGACCGGCAGTCCGCGATGCAGCTCACCGCGCGCCGCCTTGTTGCGGATGCCGCCGAGCAGCCGCGCGCGCAGGACATGCAGCTCTGCCTCGGACATCGTGCCCTTGAGTCCCAACACCAGGCGATCGTTGAACAGCCCAGGGTGATAGATGCCGTCGGCATCGCCGATGAGCGTGTGAGTTACACCGCACAGATCGAGCAGGCGATACCAGTCGGCGTTATTGCGGGCCAGGCGCGAGACCTCCAGCCCCAGCACGATGCCGATCTCGCCGAGCGCGACTTCGGCGGTCATGCGCGCGAAGCCGGTGCGCTCGGCAAGCCCGGAGCCGGAGACGCCGAGGTCTTCGTCGATAGTAGTGACCTGATCGCGTGCCCAGCCGAGCGTCACGGCGCGTTCGGCAAGCTGATACTGCCGCGCAGTCGACTCGCGGTTGTGTTCGACCTGCGTAGTGCTCGACTGGCGCACGTAGACGACGGCGCGCCGGCGAAGATGATCACTCGTGATCTTGCTCAGTTCGCTCATCGGCGTGCTCTCCGGGTATGGGGGCGATTGTTTTGGCGATCAGTCGGGCGAGTCGCTTCACGAGGCCCGCGCGGTGCTCCTCGTCGAGCGCGTTCCACACGGGTGGGGCGTTCTGCGGTGGCGGTGCTTCGAGAAAGCTCAGCTGCTGCATCGCTGTTCTCCTGCGGCGTGGATGTGGACGGCTGCGCAGTATTTGCAGCCGCTGGTTGCCGGAGCAAAGCGTCGATGATGGTTCGCGCCTGCAGCAGTTCAGCGCGGGAGGCGAGCGATGCAGCCTGAGTTCGCTGCAGGCTCTGTCCGGACTCGCGCGAGCGCAGATCGGTCCACACCGCCGGTATCAACGAGCGCGTGCCGTCGGGCAGCACCAACGTCAGATGCAGTTCGCCATGGCGGTGGCACCAGCCCAGCACCTCGAGCGCCATCCCCTCGAAGGGATGGCGCTGGCGGACGATCGTTACGCGTTTGGGAAAATGGTCGAGGTGGTGGGCAGTCTGTCGAGTGGTCTTTCGATCGGGTGAACCACGACGTGCTGATGTCGCGGGTGGCGCGCCGGGTGCGCGATGTGCGCGTGCTGAAGTTGATCCGCCGGTTCCTGGAGGCGGGGATGATGCAGGATGGCCTCGTCACGGCGAGGACGGAGGGCACGCCGCAGGGCGGGCCGTTGTCGCCGCTGCTGTCGAACATCCTGCTGACGGACCTCGACCGGGAACTGGAGCGGCGGAGCCTCGCGTTCTGCCGCTACGCCGATGACTGCAACATCTACGTGCGCAGTCAGGCGGCGGGGGAGCGGGTGATGGGCGGGGTCAGGGCCTACCTCGAGGAGGTCTTGCGCCTGCGCATCAACCCGGCGAAAAGCGCCGTGGCACGGCCGTGGTCGAGGGTGTTCCTCGGCTACAGCGTCACGGTGCATCGCCGGCCGCGCCTGCGGATCGCAGCCGCGAGCGTGCAGCGGTTGCGGCAACGCATCCGTGATCTGATGCGGCGCGGGCGCGGCCGATCGCTGGCCCACACGATCGAGGAGTTGAACCCGCTGCTGCGTGGTTGGCTGGGTTACTTCCAGCACGCGCAGGGCCTGCGGGCTATCGCGACTCTCGACGAGTGGCTGCGGCGACGGCTGCGCTGTCTGCTGTGGCGGCAGTGGAAACGCCCGGCGACCCGGGCGAGCAAGCTCCGCCAACTCGGGCTCGATGACGATCGAGCGTGGCGCAGCGCGCTGAATGGGCGCGGGCCTTGGTGGAATGCCGGGGCCTCGCACATGAACGCGGCGCTGCCGAGTGCGTTCTTCACCCGCATGGGGCTGGTCTCGCTGGTGGTCACCCACCGGCGGCTCCAGTGTGTCCGTTGAACCGCCGTATGCGGAACCGCACGTACGGTGGTGTGGGAGGCCGGTGGGCGTAAGCTCACCGGCCTACCCGATTCATCGGCTCAGCCGGAGCGCTTTGTGAACTCGCGACAACGTTGGGGTTTCGACTACCACGCGTCAGCGCGGTAGGACGTTGCCGATTCACGGCGAAGGAGCGCATCGGCAACGGCCCCAGCGGGGCGGCCAGTAGCGGAGCGGGGCCGCAATCCCTCCGGCGGAGATCTTGATTTGCTGGTTGGAGGCACGCTTTCATACGTGCTCTTTGTCGCCCAGCATGTATTCGTAGGCCCCCGTGTTACCTATACGGGGGCCATCTGAGCGCCCGGAAGCGGTCCCCGAGGGGCAGCTTGCGGCCAGGAGCGGCCGGTCGCCAGGCATCGGCAACAGGGCTCGCCGCCGGCGCGTCAACGAAGTCACCCAGCGTCCGACCGATGTCCGGTAATCATCCCCGTGAGCACGGCTTCGGAGGCGCATGGGACCTACATGCTCTGCTGCTCTTGGCATTTGATCTCGAATGAGCTGGTAAACCGCGTGTACTGGTTGCGGCCGTTGCTGACGGAGGCTTGGTTCGCGCTACCGATTCAAACGTCTTGCCATCCGGATGGCCCACGATCAACCGGATCGGTTGCCCGACATCATCTTGCTTCGCAGCTCCCATCTCGTCACGGAGCGGCGGAGAATGTCACCAAGTCGCGGCCGGTCTCGTTCCAAGACTCGAGCAACGCGTCCGTGCCGGACCGGGTGCGCAACTCGTGTTCTTCCGGTGTTAAGAATACTGGCATCAGAAAGTGCAACTTCTGACCGCGGAACGAAAAGATCTCATCCAGCCGCGCGAGGGTCGAGCTGTATTCGACTGGCACCATCATTGCCCCGATCCTGCCATTCTCAGCCATGTAGTCTTCGTTGCAGAGTTCGATAAACTCGTACTCGCCGATAGGCATGACGTATCGTTCGTACTTCTCCATGTTCGCCAACAGTCGGCCCATCTTAGCGGATTCGGCGTCGGTGACCGTTACGAAAGCATGCGGAGTCGATTCCGGGAGATTAAGGATCAAGCGCTCTACATCGCCACCCGTATCTCTAACCTGGGCGGCTGCGATCACATAACGATGATCGGCGCCCGCCAGGGCGAACTCCCGCAGCTCAGCACTTGGATGCACTGGACACCTCGTCAGCACATGATCAAGTGTGGCGTTCTGCAAGGGCAACAAAGTTATGGTCGTCGACATTCGAGTCAAAGCCTGTCCTTGTCTCTCTTCAAGGGCGGTACCCAGCCGCCGTCGCTAGGTTCTCTGGAGAGCGGCGTGGTGCCTTTTTCGCCTGGACCGTTGCATGCCGGACAGGCGGTCGTCAAGTTCTCGTCCTTGACCAGGTCCCTTGCCGCCTGATCGGCAGTTTTCTCTCCAGCGTTTACCCTGCCCGCTTCTTCAGCCACAGAGGTCTTATGATCAACTTGGCTACCGTCCTTACCGCAGTAGGTGCACGTGTTGTTGTCGCGCTTTAGGACCTGCTCCCGTTTCCGATCGAAGTCTTTACGTTGCATCCGGCGCAACTCTTTCGCTGTGATCCGCGCTACGTCTCGCGCCCGTTCGTATGTCTTGGCCGGATTGATCAGGCCCTTGCCGGTCTCAATCAGCGCCGAGCCAATGTCCGCCTCTCCGGTCGTCAAATACTGGAATGTAACCTCCAGCCCGAAATCCACCAGCGCCTTGGCCAGGAAATTCGCCGCTTGGCCAGTCGGATCGGTCTTGTTTAGCGGATCGTTGCCGACATATGCATAGAGATTGACATGATCTTCTGAAGACGCTAACGCGCTTTCGTCCTAACGACACCCGATTCCCCGAGCACGATCAGCAGTTTACTTTCAAAGAGCCCCGACGCGCTCGGCGCCGGTGTGGGCACAAGGCCCGGAGGCGAGTTTTCGCTTAGCGGCCGATGCCGTCAAGCGGCTAAAGAGTTTGATCCCCCGTCATGAGCCGCGCTCGATGCGGCGCGCGGCATGACGGGCGGTCCAAAGGGTCTGCCTCACGCAGAGCGGTCCGCGCGCGTGAGCTTTGCCGGATGCGTTGCGGCGTGGATGTCTTTCAACTTCCCGAGCGACACCTGGGTGTAGATCTGCGTCGTCGCCAGGTCCGCGTGACCCAGCATCACCTGGATGTAGCGGATGTCGGCGCCGTTCTCCAGCATGTGGGTGGCCATCGCATGGCGGAACAGGTGACAGGCGCCGACCTGCGTGAGACCGGCGTGCTCCAGGTGCCGCTTCACCAGATCGCCCAGGCGGCCGGGTTTCATGGGCTTGCCATCATCGTGCAGGAACAGTGTGTGATCGTCCTCTCGTGTCAGCAGCTGCGGCCGCGCCTCGTCGAGGTATTTCGCCACCTACAGCGCCGCGCGCGCCCCGAGCGGCACCAGCCGATCCTTGTTGCCCTTGCCCGCGCGCACGTGGATCGTGCCCTGGGCGAGGTTTACATCGTGACGCTTCAGGTGCACGAGCTCGAGCCGGCGCAGGCCCGAGGAGTACAAGGTTTCCAGGATCGCGCGGTTGCGCAGGCCCAGCACCGTCGTGACATCGCACTGCACGAGCACGCGCTCGAACGTCTTCGACCGAGAGGATCATTTTCGGCAGCGCGCGCGGCTTTTTCGGCAGGATCAGGTCCGCCGCCGGGTTCGAGAGGATCACATTCTGGCGCGCCAGCCACTTGAACCAGGCCTTGATCGCCGTCATCTGCCCGAGTTGCGCGACGATCGAGAGCGGCTCGCCGTGCTTGGGGCCGCTCGTTTGCCGATAGTGATACAGATACCGCTGGTAACCGATCTTCGCCGATTCGCTGATGGACTGAGCGGATTTCGTGGCTAAGCGGGCTGCGCGGGCATTGATTGGGCGGGGTTTTTCAGGGCGTCGCGCGGCGCACAGGGCTGTAGTGAAGACCTTGCTTCTGGTCAGCCGATGTGGCGCGCGGATAATGTCGTTCTGCAATGTTTCTGCGCGCCACGACCCGCAAGAAGGATGGCAAGGTTCACCGCTATTTCTCGGTGGTGGAGAACCGCCGCGTCGCGGGTGGCCGGGTGGTGCAACGCCATGTGCTGTATCTGGGCGAGATCAACTCCTCGCAAGAACTGGCTTGGCGGCGCTCGATCGAAGTGATCGAAGAGGGCGTCGATGCGCCGCGCACTGTGGCGCTGTTTCCCGAGGATCGGATGGAGGGTCTGCTGCCCGACGCCTCGATCGTGACGGTAAAGCTTTCGGGAACCTGATTACCAACGAGGCTCAGCTGGTGAGCCTGCGGGGTGCGAATACTGGCATTGCTTGATTTCACAAGGAGTTGGGCGATGCCGAAGAACCAGGTGCAATTCCAGCGAGGCATGAGTTTGCGCGAATTCATGGACCGGTACGGGACGCGGGAGCAATGCGAGCAGGCGCTGTTCGGCTGGCGCTGGCCACGAGGCTTTGTCTGCCCCGCGTGCGGTCACACGGCGTATTGCACGCTGCAGGGCAGGCGGCTGTTTCAGTGCAACGGCTGCGGCCGGCAAACCTCCGTCACCGCCGGCACTGTGTTCGCCGACTCCAAGCTGGCGCTCAGCGTGTGGTTTCTCGCCATGCACCTGATCACCCAGGCCAAGAACGGCATCTCCTCCCTGGAACTGTCCCGCCAGTTGGGTATCTCGCAGAACAGCGCCTGGCTGATGAAGCACAAACTCATGCAGGCGATGCTGGAACGCGACGGCGCTCGGCCACTGGCCGGCCGGGTGCAAATCGACGATGCCTACTGGGGCGGGCGGCGTCGCGGCTACAAGCGCGGCCGCGGCACCCGCGGCAAGACGCCGTTCGTGGCGGCCGTTGAAATCGACGCGGCCGGGCATCCGCGCCGGATGAGCCTGAACCGTGTCAAGGGCTTCCGTTCGAAGGAGATCGCCCGTTGGGGCCAGGCGAAACTGGCGGCCGGCACGGCGGTTCATTCGGACGGACTGGCCTGCTTTGCCGCGGTGAGTGCGGCGGGCTGCGTGCATACCCCGACCGTCATGAGCGGCCCGGGCATCGCCCAACGTCGGCAGGCGCTCAACTGGGTCGATACCATGCTCGGCAACGTCAAGAACGCACTCCACGGCACCTACCATGCGATCCGTCCCAAGCATCTGCCGCGTTACCTGGCCGAATTCAGCTATCGTTTCAATCGACGCTTCGATCTGGCCAGCATGCTCCCACGGCTGGCCACCGCCGCCGCGCAAACACCGCCGATGCCCTACCGACTCGTAACGTTGGCTGAAGCTCATTGGTAATCAGGAACTCAGTTGGTCTCGGCGATTCGCGAACCGTCGCGGCAAATCAGCTCCCACGTACGTCAAGTGCCTCGCTCGCAAGCAATTGTCGATCAATACCGAGCGCCGCAATTGTCCTTTCTCTCTGCCGCATGAAGTACTCTCTCCGGGTAGCCGCGGACGCCCCAAGAAGCACACCGAGATTCAGTACAAGCTGCTCGTAGTCGTCGCGACAAATTAGGTCGCGATCCCCGAGCTCTTTATGCTGCTCCGCGACGGCCTCGATCAAGACCCGAGCCTCCGACAGCCGCTCCGTCAAGACCAGCAACGTGCAATAGTTGCGTAGCGCGACGCCCGCACCGCGTGTGTAACGTAATCCCCCGAACTCGTTCAGTCCGCGCTGTGGCGGCGGCGTTGTCTCCAATAGCCCCTCAAGGCTGCTCCTTATCATCAACCACTCAATTCCTTTACGTCGCAGTCTGTCTACAGCTATGGACGCGCAATCGGGGTCACTCGGGTTGATGGAGCCGAGGACGCGTTGCCCGTTCAGGACGATATGCTCGAATCCTTGAGCGATAGGGAAGGCGAAAAGATCTAGCCGGTACTCGACCCATCGCGGTGCACCATGAACAAGGACCCCGACTACAACATCCTTGATCGGAGGCAACACAAGGGCTGCCTTGTCGGCCAGTGCCACAACAAGGCGCGGCTCGAGCTCAGCTATGCGGGATGCAATCCTCTGAGGACGTTTCAGCATTTCTCGGATCCCTTGATCGAGCATGTCACCTTGATCTCGACAAGCCCATCCGCTTTGTAGTTTTCCTTGTAAGTTGATTCGGATCCCCGGGAAACACTGCTTCCTCCAGTCTTGAGTTCAACCGCAACTCCACCAGGAGCATCTACGTCACCCAGGTGCGCGTCTGCGCGGGTCGATCCTTTAGCACCATAGCTCGCGGTATTGCCACCCAAGCGGGAGTGCTCTCCAGTGACCGCGCCGCCTGCTGTCATTCGATCAGCCTCAGCTTTCATTGCGCTATGTGCATCCAAGCCCGCCTTCTGGCCAGTATTGCCCGCTTTGCGACTGGCCTCATATGCCGCATCTGCTTTGTTGCCAAGTGCGCGGAGAACTCGTCCCATCTGGCGTGCCCGATCGAGAGTCTTCCGCGGATCAATGGCTCCAGCAGCGGCTTCCTTTAGAATCCCCGCAGGATTGATCGTACCGGTTGTCGCGTACTGTATCGCCGCTTCAAGCAATACGTCGGCACCAAACTTTATGACGAAGTTGACCGCCTTACCCGTCGGATCTCTGTTATTGACGGGATCGTGGTAAGCATACTGGTACAGATTGACGTCATCGTCATACCCGATCGGGTCGGTCTGCATGAACCGCCCGAGCGCGGGGTTGTAGAACCGCGCCTTGTAGTAGTAGAGCCCGAGCTGCGGGATCGCCGCCTGGCCGGTGTACTGGAACCGCCAGGTGCTCGGCGCGGTCGTCACGCCATACGCGTCGTAGGTGCCGGTCTCGAGCCTGGCCCCGGCCGCATCGCTGGTCGCGATCACCGAGCCCTGGTGATCCGCATGCAGGTATCGACGGCTGGCGCTCGAGACGGAGGCACCCTCGTACCACACCAGCGGTTCATCCACCCCCGCGCCGTGCACATAGCGCCGCAGCACGGTGCCCGCGGTGTTGTATTCCGCGATCAGCCGATCACCGTCGTACACGAACCGCGTGGTGACCCCGGCGCTCGTGACCTGATGCAGCCGCCCGAGCGGGTCGTAGCTCAGCGTGGCTGACTTGGCGCCGCTTGCGCTCGTGAGGCGGTTCTCGGTGTCGTAGCCGAACGACGTGGACCCGTCCGAGGTGAGGTTGCCATTGGCATCCCAGCCGAGCGACGCCGGGGCATCCCCGGTGATCTGCGTGTACTGGTTGCGGCCGTTGGTGACGTAGGCACGGTTTGAGCTACCGACCGGGAACTCGTACGCGTTGTTCGACTGCGCACGGGTGACGATCTGGCTCGCCGGGTTGTAGTTGAACGTGGTCGTCAGATCGTTGCTCGTGCCACCGCCGTCGAGGTTGTGGACGATGGCGCCGAGCCGCGAGAGGGCGTCGTAGCCGAACCCGGTGGGTGCCCCGGCCGTGTCGCGGCCGATCGCATCGCGGCGTCCTTGGCTGTCGTAGGTCAGGAGCGCCAGGGGCGTCGAGGGGCCGTTCTCCGTGAGCTGCGTCAGGCGACCGGCCGGATCGTGCCGGTACTCGAAGTAGGCGCCGTCCGGATGCGTGATGCGGCTGCGGTGGCCCTGTGCGTCGTAGTCGGAGACGACGCTGCGGGTCACCCCATCGAGGTTCGTGCTCGAGCTGCGCAGCCCTCCGAACCCGTCGTAGGTGTTCGTGACGCCGGCACCGGAGGGGGAACCGAACCGTGCGAAGAGCTGCAGGCCCTGCACGTCTTCGTCGGGACCGACCGGCCTCCTGCGGCGGGCCCGTGCGGGTCATGGAGTCAGCCACATCGCGACGGAGCGGGGACAGAACCGGCCGCTGTCGCACATCGAGCGACTGCGCGAACACCTGCTCGTCGCCGATGTTGCCCGACGCCACGAGGCCGTTCGGGTGATACGCCGCGCTGTGGGCGAGAAGTCCTCGACGGGAACTAGCCCTTGCGGAATCGTAGGAGGCGAGAAGTTAACACAGACGGATCTTTGTAGGCGTCGACGGTCCCCTTTCGATCGCAAGTAGACAGCCAACGCTCCACAGCCTGGCTCTTCACGAAGGCTTGCCCCTCCGGCGTGAAATCACTAAACATGAGGACGGCATTCTCCACAGTATCTGCCAGAGCCGCGGCCGTCGGGTAAATCAGCCCATTCTCCGCGAAGAAGGAAATCTGCGTCCGCGCTAGCGCACGGACCTTATCCGCCCAGTCGGGAGACGGGTTCTCATAGCGGGCAAGCAACCCCGGAACGTTCAGGTATACAAAGTCAGAACGTCATTTCACGTTCACCCGCTCACACGGACCAGAGATCTTGCACAACTCCCCAGTCTGGCGGTCTCGCACATAGTGGCCGCCGTTGTCCAGTATGCGCTGCTCCTTGGCAGCCTGCGCGGTCTTGTCGACGCCCGGACCGGTGATCTCGTACGCTTTCGCTCCTCCTTTTCCGTCGAAGACGACCTCATCAACTCTTCGACCCTGCTGCGTGATAGGGTCAATAGCCTTCTTCCCGTCAGCAGTGCGCAGGGTGCTTTCGCTCTGCGTCCGCCGGCCAGGATTGGCCGCCCGAATTTGCTCTCTACCTTCTGCAGCTCGTCGAGCACCGGTTGCTGCATTCGTACGAATATTCGCACCGCGTTCGAATGCCCGCCTGGCAGTCGAGACGCCTCCCGGCACGCCCGGCACGAGAGCCGCAGCGGTGTCAAGCGCGGCGCCGACGCCGGCAATGGCGGCCCCTTGCCAGTCACCCTGCAAGGCACGACTGATTGTATCGCTCCAGCCAATGGCGGCGTTTCCCATGTCCCACGGCGTTTCAGCAGCTGTTCCCGTTGGATCCGACTTATTCGTCGGATCATTGCCGACATAGGCATATGGATTTAGCCTGCACTATTCGTGAAGCGGTCGGATTGACGGAGCACGGCAGCGAGTATCGCGGCGCCGGTGGCGTGATGTCGACGTGTGGCGATGATTTTTAACGACGGGCTATGTCCGGCGAGCGTTCATGGGCGCCGAGGGTCGGCGAACATGAGATTGGGGCGACGGGTGTCCGGCATGGCCGTTACCGGCCACGGTGCACGGCAGTGAGGCTCAGTCCGACAGCGCTATGCCGGCGCGGCGCCCAGCTGTCGGGCGATGATCTGCCAGTCGTGGCGGTGGCCGTAGGTGGCCGGCAGGTGCAGCACGATGCGCCGCACTGAGGATTCGAGCCAGGCGCCGAGCTTCACGAGGTGCTCGCGCAGGGTGCTGACCTGGGCGGAGCGGAAGGCGGTGCGCGCGGCGCGCAGGCGCAGTTCCTGATAGAGCACGTAGGCGGCGGCGCTCAGCAGTCCGCGCAGTTGATTGGCGAGGAAGCGAGTGCAGCTGGTGCGGTCGATCTCGAGGCCGTGGTGCAGCTCCTTGATCCGATTCTCGACATCCCCGCGGGCGCAGTAGATCGCCTCGTACAGGTGCCGGGGCGACTGCCGCAAGTTCGTCACCACGAAGCGCGGGTTGTCCTTGGGCTCGCGGCCGGGATGGCGGACGACTTCGGCTTTGATGATCACGCGCCGGCGCGCGGGCCAGGTGCCAGCGGCGTAGCGGCACTCGCCATAGACGTGCGCGGTCCGGCCCGATTCGCGCGACAAGCGCCGCGCGCTACCCATCAGCCGCGCGGCGCGGCGTTTGAGTACCTGGTTGTTGGCCATCGCCACCACGTACTCGAGTGCCTCGCGCTCGAGGAAGGCGAAGATCTCGGGCGCGGCGTAGCCGCCGTCGAGCCGCACCCGCAGGCGCGCCCGGGGGAACGCGGCGCGCAAGCGCGGCAGCAGGCGCGAGAGGATCCCGATCGCCCCGACCGAGGCAGTGGCATTGCCAGGCCGCAGCACGTAGGCGAACAGGTACTGCTCGGGCTCCTCGTTGAAGGTGAGGAACCCGGCCACCGGCAGGTAGCACCAACTGTCGTAGTGACCGTTGAAAAAGCTGAGCTGCTGCGCCCCGTGGGTCGGATCGTCGGTCGGGTCGAGGTCGATCGTGATCCGCTTGACCTTGCGCTTCAGGCGCCGGCGGTGTCGCTCGATCACGGTGTCGGCGAGCGCAATCCCCATCCGATACAGGTCCGCCCGCGTCACCGCGTTCTCGAACCGCGACAGCGTCGGCTGCGAGGCGAGTTCCTCACCACTCACCGGATCTCGACCACCGAGCAGTTTCTGGATCGGATCGGATCCCAGGCGGCTCGCGTCGTTGCCATCCGGATAGCCGCAGGCGATCGCATACAGACGCTGGCGCAGCAGATCCCCGATGGCGTGGCGGATCTTGCCCGACTGACGCCGGTCGTCGATCGCCCCGATCAAGGCCGAGGTCAGACCAAGACCCCGATCACACGCTTGCAGCAGGATCGCGCCACCCTCGGAACTGGCGTGCGGTTGGTCGAACTGCACCACCACCGGGCGGCGCCATAGATCGGAAAACAGGACAGTCTGTCGTGTGCTATCGTCTTCCACGCAAAGGCCTCTTGAGTGACGGAAACAGCTTGTCGCAAAGCCTTTCTATCACGCTTGAGGCCTTTGTATTTCATCAGTTCGCGAATAATTCAGGTTAGGTCATCGTCATATCCGATCGGATCGGTCTGCATGAACCGTCCGAGCGCGGGGTTGTAGAACCGCGCCTTGTAGTAATAGAGCCCGAGCTGCGGGATCGCCGCCTGGCCGGTGTACTGGAACCGCCAGGTGCTCGGTGCGGTCGTCACGCCATAGGCGTCGTAGGTGCCGGTGTCGAGCCTGGCTCCGGACGCATTGCTGGTCGCGATGATCGATCCCTGGTGATCCGCATGCAGGTAACGTCGGCTGGCGCTCGAGACGGAGGCACCCTCGTACCACACCAGCGGTTCATCCACCCCCGCGCCGTGCACATAGCGCCGCAGCACGGTGCCCGCGGTGTTGTATTCCGCGATCAGCCGATCACCGTCGTACACGAACCGCGTGGTGACCCCGGCGCTCGTGACCTGATGCAGCCGCCCGAGCGGGTCGTAGCTCAGCGTGGCTGACTTGGCCCCGCTTGCGCTCGTGAGGCGGTTCTCGGTGTCGTAGCCGAACGACGTGGACCCGTCCGAGGTCAGGTTGCCATTGGCATCCCAGCCGAGCGTCGCCGGGGCATCCCCGGTGATCTGCGTGTACTGGTTGCGGCCGTTGGTGACGTAGGCACGGTTTGAGCTACCGACCGGGAACTCGTACGCATTGTTCGACTGCGCGCGGGTGACGATCTGGCTCGCCGGGTTGTAGTTGAACGTGGTCGTGAGATCGTTGCTCGTGCCACCGCCGTCCAGGTTGTGGACGATGGCGCCGAGCCGCGAGAGGGCGTCGTAGCCGAACCCGGTGGCCGCGCCGGCCGTGTCACGGCCGATCGCATCGCGGCGTCCCTGCGCGTCGTAGGTCAGGAGCGCCAGGGGCGTCGAGGGGCCGTTCTCCGTGAGCTGCGTCAGGCGACCGGCCGGATCGTGCCGGTACTCGAAGTAGGCACCGTCCGGATGCGTGATGCGGCTGCGGTGGCCCTGCGCGTCGTAGTCGGAGACGACGCTGCGGGTCACCCCATCGAGGTTCGTGCTCGAGCTGCGCAGCCCTCCGAACCCGTCGTAGGTGTTCGTGACGCCGGCACCCGAGGTGGAACCGAACGGTGCGAAGACCTCCAACTCGCGCGGATCGTCCGCCGCTATTGGAATTTCAGTTCAGGAACCCCGGTGTCGGAAGAGTGCGAGACTTGCAGAGACGCTGGATCCGACCGCGTTGAACTCAAACGCTGTCAACCTAAATCTCAAGACAAACATCCCTTGGGCGTTGAGGCTGGCTCAACGTGCCGCGCCCGCTCAGAGGTCGTCCTCAACGTGAATGAAGCCGGTTGGCCTGATCTTCATCCGCTTCTGAATGAACGGAACGTGAAGAGATCTGACTCGCGGATCAACAAACACAACTCCGGTGAGCCCGGCCTCTACGGACCGTTGCGCCAAAGGACTTGAAACGAACACTCTGGAAGGATACCCGTCCAACGTGAATATCGGCGGAATCCCCACCCCTCGCAGGCTAATGATGTCTGCGGATGCAAGTTGGCCGTGGTGAGAACTGGACTCCTGGCAGGTCCAGTACTGCCGTGGGATCTTCGTCAGGACGT
>CAVPMU010000002.1:85000-682271 GCA_963706535.1 uncultured Gammaproteobacteria bacterium | reverse complement strand
ATGGCTGTTGAGATCCGCGCTTTTCTGGCGACAGGTGCGGATTTGAGTCGTCGGTGGCCGCGGGCCAGTTGCGGCTGAGTGATTTGATCGGCGTCCGTTTGGATCACCGATTCTTCTTCCCTGCTATTGGAGTTGCGCGGTCTGCCGCCCACGGCGGCAGAGATCTTGTGGTTGATTGGGCGGTGTCGGGGCGTGCGGCAGCGCCTGCGCTATGCTCGCGGCGACAGATCAAAGAACCGAGGACCCAGGGTTTCCAGATTCGCGTCCGAACCCCCGAGCCCTCGGTGCGCAGTGCCTGGGAGAGGCAGTTGTGCAGGTCCTTTATGCCTGCCTTGCCCGAGCACTGTCCAGTGTTTTGGGAGGGGCATTGCGGGGGCTGGGCGAGCCGAGCTATCGGCTCTACAACTGTCGGCGTTGTGCGGTGCAGGTGCGGATCTGCAGCCGCTGCGATCACGGCAACATCTACTGTGCGGGCGAGTGTGCGCAGGCGAGCCGGCGTGAGTCGCGCCGCCGCGCCAGCGCGCGTTATCAACGCACCCGCCGGGGCGCGCATCGTCATGCCGCCCGACAGCTGCGGTGGCGGAGACGCCAACGCCAGGAAGTGACGCATCAGGGCTGTGCCCGGGGTGGCGGTTCCGGCAGCGTATCGGAACCGTCGATCATCATCCCGGAACCGAGCGATGCGCACCGCCGATCCAACACTGCCGCGAACCGACCCGCCGTCCCCGAGGTCGGGGTGTGCTCGCTATGTGGCGCGCCGCTGCCGCGGTGGACACAGCCGCGGCGCTGGCGGTGGAGCGGATAGCCCCGCTCGGCGTGCCGATGGGTTCTCGGCATGATCCCGCGGCACCTGGAGGCGGAGATCTTGCGGCTGTATCACGCCGAGGGCTGGCGCATCGGCACGCCGCGCCGGCAGCTGCACGTCCACCGCGATACGGTACGGCGCGTTCTGTCGCAGGCTGGCATCGCGCCGCCGCTGCTGGTGCGGCCCTCGATGATCGAGCCGTTCGTGCCCTTCATCCAGGAGACCTTCGCGCGCTTCCCAAGCCTGCGCGCCAGCCGCCTGTATCACATGGTGCGCGAGCGCGGCTACACCGGCAGCGCGGATCACTTCCGGCATCTGATGCGCCGGTTCCGGCCGCGGCCGGTGGCCGAAGCGTACCTGCGCTTGCGCACCTTGGCCGGCGAACAAGGGCAAGTTGACTGGGCGCACTTTGGCACGCTCCCGATCGGTCGCGCCCGCCGACCACTGATGGCCTTCGTGATGGTGCTGTCGTACTCGCGGCATGTGTTCCTGCGCTTCTACCTCAACGCCGCGATGGGCAGCTTCCTGCACGGACACGTGGCCGCCTTCAAGCACTTCAATGCCGTACCAAGAACCCTGCTCTACGATAATCTTCGCAGCGCCGTGCTCGAGCGGCGCGCCGATGCGATCCGCTTCCATCCGACGCTACTGGAGCTGGCGGCCTGGTATCGGTTCCAGCCCCGGCCCGTGGCCGTGGCCCGCGGCAATGAGAAGGGGCGGGTCGAGCGGGCGATCCGCTTCGTGCGCGAGCGCTTCTTTGCCGCCCGGCGCTTTACCGATCTGGCCGACTTGAACGCCCAGGCGCTGGCCTGGTGCGAGGGCGAGGCCGCCGAGCGAGCGTGCCCGGAGGATCGGGAGCGCAGCGTACGCGCCTGCTTCGAGGAGGAACATCCGCGGCTGCTTGGGCTGCCGGCAGAACCCTTCCCCTGCGAAGAACGCCTCGTGGTGCGGGCGGCCAAAACCCCGTACGTGCGCTTTGATCTGAACGACTACTCGATCCCGCACACCCACGTGCGTCGCTCCCTGCAGGTGCTGGCCGGCGTTGACAGCGTACGGGTGGTCGATGGCGCCACGGTGCTGGCCGTGCATCGGCGCAGCTTTGATCGCGGCGCGCAGATCGAGGAGCCCGTGCACATCGAGGCGCTTGCCGAGCACAAGCGTGCGGGACGGGCGCACCGGGCGATCGATCGGTTACATCATGCGGCCCCGAGCGCGGGGGCGTTCTTTGCGCTCGCCGCCGCACGCGGCGTGCATCTGGCCGTGCTCACGCGCGGCCTCCTCGAACTGTGGCAGACCCACGGTGCCGTCGCCCTGGAAAACGCCTTGGTGGCCGCGTTGCGCGCAGATACCGCGCACCTCGGCGCCGTGCGCCACTTCATCGACCTGCACCGCGCACGGCGCGGTCAGCCTCCGCCGATCCCGGTGGCGCTGCCGGACGATCCGCGCGTACGTGCCCTCACCGTGCGCCCCCACCCCCTGGCCGATTACGAACAACTCAGCCGCGAGGCGCCCGATGAGCACTGCCAGATCGACGACACCGAGTAAGCCCCCGCCCGCGGCCACGGCGCTGTCGCTGGAATCCGTGCGAGCGCGTCTGCGACGCGCCAACCTCTACGGACTGCTGGCACAGGCCGAGCAGATCTTGCACGAGCCCTGGCTCGCCCGGGTGCTGGAGATCGAGGAGAGCGAACGCCAGCACCGCAGTCTGCGCCGGCGCCTCGATGGCGCCCGCTTGGGCACCTTCAAGCCGCTGGCCGACTTCGATTACGACTGGCCCAAAGAGCTCGACCGCCAGCTCCTCGATGATCTGATGACCGGCAGCTATTTAACCGATGCCGCCAACGTCATCCTCGTCGGCCCCAACGGCCTGGGGAAAACGATGTTGGTGAAAAACATGCTGCATCAGGCCGTCATGCGCGGCCACACGGCCCGCTTCACGCTCGCCTCCGACATGCTGCATGACCTCGCCGCCCAGGACAGCTCCACCCAACTGACTCGGCGTCTGCGCCGCTACACAACGCCCGACGTGCTGTGCGTGGACGAGGTCGGGTACTTATCCTATGACTCGCGTTACGCAGATCTGCTGTTCGAGGTCATCACCCGCCGCTACCAGCTGCGCTCCACAATCCTGACGACCAACAAGCCGTTCGGCGAATGGAACCAGGTCTTCCCCAACGCCGCCTGCGTCGTCACGCTCGTCGATCGCCTCGTGCATCGCTCTGAGATCCTCACCATCGCCGGCGACAGCTATCGCCTGAAGGAAGCTCACGAGCAGGCCGCGCGGCGTAAAGCGCAACGAACGGGCAAGAAGCCCCCGAAATAATCCCCCATGGAACCCAACGATCTACCCATCGTCGTACTGCCGCTGGAGCTGTCGGACGAGGCGGCCGCCATCCTGGTCGACTTCCTGCACGATCTCACCGCCGCCCTCGAGCGGCACTATGCCGGCCAGCTCCTGCGTCGACAGCAGACCAGACGCCAATCCCAATCCCCGGATCGATCGGACGGCCGCGCCAACACCGACGCATCGCGCTGACAGTCCCGTCGAAACCATCCCCGCTCCAACCCCGCCCCAGACCGGCCACCGCTCAAATCCGCACACCACCGCCAGAAAAAGGCGGATCTACGCAGCCGCTAACACGCTCAGCCAACGCGGCGAAACTCGAGATCACGATGCCCGCGACGCACCACGTCAAAGCCGTCGAGCAGCGCGTTCAACTCCCGCCCCTCCAGCCGCTTGCTCCACAGGCACAGACCGTTGCGCTCCCAGTACACGATCTTCACCCGGTCGCGCCGGCGGTTCGAGAAACAAAACAGCGCCGGCTCAAACACGCTGCGCTGCAGACTCTGTTCGACCAGCAGCGCCAACCCGTTCGCCTGACGACGCATGTCGACCGGCGCCGCGCACAGGTACACCGCCACCTCCGGCCCCGGCCGCATCACGCCGCGCACTCCAGCGCGCAGACGATCGCCGCCAGCTGACCGGCGTCGGCGATCTCGAACTCGGCACGCCGGCCGTTCGCCAGCGCCAGGCGCATCACCACCGGCCCCACTCGCCGCGCCTCGATCACCGCCTCGGCCCGCACCGCGATGCGCGCAAAGCGCGGCGGCACCGGCGCGGCTCGCGCCGCCTCGCGACGCAGGATCCGCCGCCATCGATACGCATCGTCGGCCTTCCAACCCTGGCCACGCGCGTAGGCCGCCAGTGTGCCGCCCGCCACGCCGCCAGCCGCTCGCGCCACTCGCTGCCACGCGCCGCCCGTTCCACTCGCTTCAACATGCCAACCTCCACCGACAATCCAGATCGGCATGTCATCAAATCCGCGAGGCTCCCAACAGGGCGTGGTTACTCAGTCGCTTACGTTGCTTACGCTGGATTTGTCGTTGCATACGATGCTGCAGGTCTTGATCGTCACGCCTTTCGAGAAAATCCCTTTATTTCAGCTGTTTTCTGACATCGAGCAGGATCCGAAGATGACTCTCGAAGCTAACCAATTGATATTGCTATGAAACGTGTCGGACACTAGTGTAGTGTCTCTCAAAAGGCTATGCGTATTAAAGCGTCCGGCGTATGCTTCGCTCAGGCACTGGGCGAGGATCACGCAGACGGCCAAGCCGATTTCCACACTCGAAGTGAGCGCGCAGCAGCAGCGCGAGCTCACGCGACTGATCCAGGCTCCGACCACGGCACAGCGCCTGGTGCGCCGAGCGCGCATCGTGTTGTTGCGTGCCGCGGGGGTCAGTCAAGAGCACACCGCCGAGCACGTCGGCGTCAATCGCCCGGTGGTGGCATTGTGGGAGCGTCGCTTTCGGCGCGGTGGAGTGGCGGCGCTGGGAGATGCGAAGGGCCGCGGCCGCAAGCGCACGCTGGCCGTTCGAGCGGTGGAGCGGGTCGTGGCCGAGGCGGTGCGTCCGCCGCCTGGACGCACGCGCTGGAGCGTGCGCACGATGGCCGAGCATGCCGGCATCTCCCCGGCGAGCGTGCAGCGGATCTGGCGCGACAATGATCTCAAACCGCATCAGCTGCACACCTGCAAGCTCTCGCGCGATCCGACGTTTGAGAGCAAATTCTGGGACGTCATCGGGCTGTACCTCAATCCGCCGGATAAAGCGCTGGTGCTGTGCTGTGACGAGAAATCGCAGTGCCAGGCGCTGGAGCGCACCCAGCCCGGGCTGCCCCTCGGCATCGGCCACATCCGCACCCGTACCCATGACTACGTCCGCCACGGCACCATCACCTTGTTTGCTGCGCTGTCGTACCTGGACGGCAAGATCATCAGCCGCATCGCCCCGCGGCACACGCATCTGGAGTGGCTGGCGTTTCTGCGTCGCATCGACCAGGAAACTCCGCCAGAACTGAGCCTGCACCTGATCGCCGACAACTACAGCACCCACAAACACCCGAAGGTCAAACGATGGCTCGCCCGGCATCCGCGCTTTCACATGCATTTCGTGCCCACCTCGAGCTCCTGGCTAAACCTCGTCGAGCGCTTCTTCCGGGACTTGAGCGAAGACTCCCTGCGCGAGGGCAGTTTTCAGAGCGTGCGCGAACTGACTCGACAGATCGAACTCTATCTCGCCGAGCGCAACCTCGATCCGAAACCCTACCGCTGGCGTGCAAAGGGCGAGGAGGTCCTGGCCAAAATCCAGCGTGCTCGGCAGACGATGGCGCGACCGGCGCCAACAGCATAGTCAATTGAGAGACACGACACTAGCGGGCAAACAGGAACGAAACCGCGACGGAAGGGCGGGGGGGTAAGGAGGAGCCAGAGATCCTATCGGCCAAGTGTGTCTCATGTGGATCGGACGCAAAGTCGAAGTCGCAGTACGGCGGGCTGTGACCGCCGGCCTAACAACACGCTGGAGCGCAGCTGTGGACGATAAAGTGCTCGGTAATGGCGCCGGTGCGCGGCGCGCTCAGCTCAGCCGTTCGATTTCCATGAGCAGCTCAGCGGATATTCTCAGCCGCGAAGAAATGGAGGCCCCACGAAGTCCGGGCGATCTGCGCGCGTGGGTCGGTGGCAAAGCATTTGAGCTTGCACAAAGTAAAGAAGGTAAAGCCTACGCGAGATCGGGTGCACTCTTGCCAAAGAAGCTTATGGAAGAGCTTCGCCCGCTCGGCTTGTTCGCAGATCTGCGCTTTGGATCTTATGGCGTAACCTGATTAGCCACAAAGTTCAGCAGGCCCATTCGGCGAGCCTTGCGAGGTGAATACCGAGCGCATCGATGGAGCAGGAGATGCGCGATGGGAATCAACCAGGTGCAGTTTCAGAAGGGCTTGTCGATGACGGCGTTCATGGAGCAGTACGGAACCGAGGAGAAATGCCGTGCAGCGGTGGTCGCCATGCGTTGGCCGAATGGTTTCGTCTGCCCGGACTGTGGTGAGTCGCGCCATTGCACGTTTGAGCGCAAAGGTCTGCGGTACTGGCAATGCTCGGCCTGCCGAGAGCAAACGACGGTCATGTGCGAGCGGGAGGCGACACGCCAGCTGGACGGGCGCGTCGAGATCGACGACGCCTACTTGGGAGGGCAATTGCCCGGCGGCAAGAGCGGGCGCGGCTCGGAGAACAAGGTGTCGTTTATCGCGGCCGTGCAAACGACCGCGACCGGCCAGCCGTTGCGGGTTTGCCTGAAGAAGCTGGACTTCACCACGGAAGCGATTGCCGAATGGGCGCAGACGGCGTTGGCCGCCTCGGCACGGGTGGTGTCGGACGGCCTGTGGTGCTTCAAGGCCGTTACCTCGAGCGGGGCATCGCATGAGCGCACCGTCACCGGCGGCGCTGCGGCCTGCGTCAAGCTGGAACAGTTCCGCGCGGTCAATACCTTCCTGGGCCATCTGAAGACCGCCTACTCGGGGACTTACCATGCCTTCGACTTTGCCAAATACGCGCATCGTTATCTCGCAGAGGTCCAATATCGCTTCAATCGCCGCTTCGACTTGTCGTCCATCATGCGGCGGCTCCTGGTCGCCTCCATTCTCACAACACCCCGGCCAGAGCAGTTCTTGCGGGCGGCTGAACATTGTGGCTAATCAGGTCGCGGCAAGTCCGGTACTGCTTCAACGCATCGGCGTAGCGACCGACCCGCGCCAGGGAGTCCATCAGCTCGCGATGTGCTCGCTCGTTGGTGGGTTCCATCGCCGTCAGCTGCTCGAGCGCCGCAACCCGGCCGCCGAGGTCGCCCGCGGCGTCACACTGCGCGGCGGCGCGCTCCAGCGCATCGAGCAACTGGCGCCTGAAGCTCCGCCGCTGCTCGTCCATCCAGCGCTCGAAGGCGGATGAACGTGGATCGAGACCCTCGAACAGCTCGCCTGCACAGCGACCGGCCTCCTCGATGACCGCACCCGGCGAGGCGTCCCTCAGCAGGGCCTGCAGTCGCGCCACGTCGCTGTCCGCGCGCTCCGCGTCCAGCCAGACCCCACTCGCATCCGTGCGCAATGCGTCCGAGCACTCGGCGGGCAGAGCGCGGCGCAGTGCCGCAAGCGCCTGGCGCAGGCTGGATCGGGCAAGTTCGGCGTCGGAGTCTTCCCACAGGAGCCCGGCGAGAAAGTCGCGGGCGTGAGCCGTGCCCGGCCGAATCGCAAGGCAGGCGAGCAGGGCCAGCGCCTTGCGCGAGGCGATGCGCAGCTCCCGGCCGCCGCCCGTGACGACACGCACGCCTCCGGCCAGTTCGACCACCAGATCCGCCATGCGCTCCACGCCCCCCGACCCACCGTTGACCACGGGCCGGGAGCAGTTTTCACGGCTTTTTCACGCCTGTCGAGACGGTCGATTCACGGGCCGGCCGTAGCTTGCACGCCATCGGGACCGGGCGGGCGCAGTCCGACCGGCCCCGGGACCAACACCCACCCACAGGAGACCCGCATGACCCTCAAGGACCAGCGCGGCATCGCCGTATCGACCCGCAACCCCGCTTCGCTCGAGCGCTACGAGCGTGCCCTCGAGCTCACCTCCTCGTACTTCGTCGATCCCCTCGCGACGATCAACGAAGCCATTGCCGACGACCCGACCTTCGCGGCCGGCCACTGCCTGCGCGCTGCACTCGCGGCGATATCCCCGGAGCGTGGCGCACTGCCGATGCTGAAGGAGAGCATCGAGGTGATCGAGGCCTCAGGTACGCGCGTCAACGAGCGCGAGCGCATGCACGGGGCGGCGGCCCGCGCCTGGCTGGACGGCGACTTCGAGCGCGCCGTACGCCGACATCGTGGTGCAGTACCCGCGCGACCTGCTCGCCGTGCAGGTTGCCCACCTCGGCGACCTCTTCCTCGGCCAGTCGACCCTGCTGCGCGATCGCATCTCGCAGGTGCTGCCGCACTGGGACTACACGGTACCCGGCTACGGTTACGTGCTCGGCATGCACGCGTTCGGTCTCGAGGAGACGGCGCTGTACGACCGGGCCGAGGACACCGGCCGGCGGGCGCTGGATGCGAACCCGCGCGACCCCTGGGCGGTGCACGCGGTCGCCCACGTCATGGAGATGCAGGGCCGCATCCGCGACGGCATCGAGTGGCTCACCTCGCGCGAGCAGGACTGGGCGCCCGACAACGGCCTCGCCTGCCACAACTGGTGGCACCTCGCGCTGTACCACCTCGACCTCGGCGAGCACGGCCGCGCGCTCGAGATGCTCGATGCCTCGGCGATGCTGTGGCGGCTCACGTTGCGCGGCGTGGACGTTGGTTCGCGCTGGCAGCCGCTCGCGGAGGCCTGGGCGCCGATCGCCGAGGACGGCTTCTATGCCTTCGACGACGCGCACGCCGTCATGGCACTGGTCGGCGCGGGCGAATGGGCACGCGTCGAACGCGTGCTCGCGAGCCTCGAGCGTGCGGCGCGAGGATCGGGCACCAACGCCATGATGAGCCGCGAGGTCGGCCTGCCGCTGGCGCGTGCCATCGTGTCGTTCGGGCGCGGCGCCCATGCCGATGCGGTCGAGGACCTGACCCGGATCCGCGCCAATGCGCATCGCTTCGGCGGCAGCCACGCGCAGCGGGACATCGTGCACCTCACGCTCGTCGAGTCGGCCCTGCGTGCCGGGCAGAACGCGCTCGCACGCGCACTGGCTGCGGAGCGCACCACGATCAAGCGCTCGAGCCCGTTCAACTGGCGCCTGACCGCCCGGGCGCTGGACGCGCAGGGTCGCGCCGACGAAGCGCGCCAGGCACACGAGACCGCGGAAACGCGTGCGGCTGCGCAGCGGCCGGAGCGCGTGACGCCCCGCGCCGTGGCCTGACACCAATTCGATTCATTCAAACCATGAGGAGTGACGACCATGAGAAGTAATGCAAGCGAGACGATTCGATCCCTGGCGCTGCTGGTGATCGCTGCGTTTCCGACCGTGGCCTTGATTGCGAGTTTTCCCTCGCACGCCGAGGCACAGGAAGCGACCATGCCGGCGGCAGCAAGCCTCGCGGCGGACGAGGACGGCGCCATCGTCAGTGACGCCGACGTGAAGCGCGAGCGACGCTGCGAGCGCACGCGTCGGATCGGCAAGGTCACCCAGACCCGTTGTGACTGACCGTGCACGGGGCGGCCGCAACCGCCGCCCCGTGTTTCAGCCGAAGAGCCGCGCCAGGCCGCCGAGCGAGCGCCATCCCAGGTAAATGGTCACCAGCCAGCCGAGCACGCCTACGGCCGCGAGGCCGAGTGGGTAACGGTAGCCACCCAGCAGATCCTGCCGCCGCAGCGCCACCCACAGCACCACGGCCATGCCGATCGGCAGGATGAGTCCATTGAAGGCCCCGGCAAAGATCAGCAGCGGGACCGGCGCGGCGCCGGCCAGCGCGAAGATGGACGCCGAGACGACGATGAAGGCGGCCACGAGCACGTTGCGGTGACGCTCGAGCCCGGGCCGCAGTCCGGTGAGGAACGACACCGACGTGTACGAAGCACCGATCACGGAGGTGATGGCAGCCGCCCACAGGATGATGCCGAAGACGCGCAGCCCGACCTGCCCGGCTGCGGCTGCGAAAGCCGACGCCGTCGGATTCGACGGATCGAGGGCGACACCGGTGGCGACCACGCCCAGCACGGCGAGGAACAGCAGCGCCCGCATCACGCCGGTCACCACCACGCCGATCACCGAGGCGCGCGAAATCTCGCCGACGCGGTCAGGCCCGTGCACGCCCGCGTCCACGAGTCGATGTGCACCGGCATAGGTGATGTAGCCGCCGACGGTCCCACCCACCAGCGTGGTGATGGCCAGGAAATCGATACGCTCCGGCAGCACCGCATTTCGCAATGCTTCCCCGACCGGCGGGTCTGACACGATCGCAACGTAAGCGGTCATCGCGATCATCACGAAACCAAGCAGCACCACGATGCGGTCCATCGCCATGCCGGCGCGCCGCGAAAGGAAAATCCCGATCGCGACCAGCGCCGAGACCACGCCGCCGCCCACCGGCGCCGTGCCGAGCATCGCATTTGCACCGAGGCCGGCGCCCGCCACGTTGCCGACGTTGAATACCAGCCCGCCCAGCACGACCAGCAACGCGAGCAGGTAACCGACCCCGGGCAGCACCCGATTGCCGAGGTCCTGCGCGCGCAGGCCCGACACGCCGATGACGCGCCACACGTTCAACTGCAGCGCCACGTCCACCATCACCGAGACGACGATCGCGAACGCGAAAGCCGCACCGAGTTGCGCCGTGAACTGCGTCGTCTGGGTGATGAAGCCCGGCCCGATCGCGCTGGTGGCCATCAGGAACATCGCGCCGAGGAGCGGTGCGCGGCTCGCGCGGGCAGGCGGCATGTCAGCCGCGCTTGCGGTACTTGGCCGCTTCGCCCGGCTTACCCCACGCCAGGTACAGCTCGACGAGGCGCAGCCTGCCACGCTCGGCGAGATCCGGGATCGGTGATTGCGCGAGGGCGGGCCGGCTCTTGAGCAGCAACTGCTCGGCCTTCGCGTAGGAGCCGAGCCGCGACAACGCCGCACCCTCGACGTTCATCGCAGCGGCCACCTGCCAGCTGTCCTCCGGCAGGCCCGCGAGCAGGATGCGGCGCGCCTCGCCCGCGATCTGCCGGGCCTCGTCGTAACGATTCATTGCCAGCATGAGGTCGGCCTTCACCGTCAGCGTGCCACCGAACTGCGGGTGGTCCTCACCGAGCACCTTGCGACGGATCGCGAGGGCTTCCTCGACGAGTGCGCCGGCCTCGTCGAAATCCTTCGCGGCCGTCAGCCAGTACGCCAGGCTCGCGGCGGTGCCCGCGACGCCTGGATGCTCCGGTCCCAGTGCCTCGCGGCTGAGCGCCAGCGACTCGCGCAGCATCGCGATCCCCTTGCTGCGCTGGCCGTTCGCGTACATCACGAAAGCGATGTTGCTCATCGTGGTCGCCACCATCGGGTGCTTCTCTCCGAGCAGCTTGCGGTTCACGGCCAGCGACTCGCGGTAGGCAACCTCCGCCGCGCCGTAGTGACCCTGCGCCTCGAGCACGTAGGCGAGATTGTTCAGGCCCGTGGCCGTCTCCGGGTGCGCCTCGCCGTACAGCTTGCGCTTCATCTCGAGTGCCTGGCGGCACAGCGGCTCGGCCTCGACGAACTTCCCCATGCCGAACAGGGCGTACGCCAGGTTGTCCATGACCTGCGCCAGTGCCGGATGCATTTCCCCGTGCAACCTGCGGCGCATGGCGAGGGCGTCGCTCAGCTGCTCCACCGCCCTGTCGTACTCGCCGCGATCGTAGTAGTTGAGGCCGAGCGCCTCGAGGCTCTCCGCGACCGTCGGATGCTCGTCGCCGAACACCGTCCGGCGGATGCGCAGCGCCTCGCGGATCAGCGGTTCGCCGTTCGCGTAGTCGCCACGCTGCCCGAGGACTTCGGCCAGCGCCGCAAGCGTCTCGGCGACCTCCGGGTGCGTATCGCCGTACAGGGCCTTGCGGATCGCGAGCGCCTCGTGCAGCCGCTTCTCCGCCTCGCTGAACTCCGCCTTGCGGGACAGCACCTCGCCAAGGTGGTTCAGGGTCTGCGCAACCTCGGGGTGCTGGCTGCCGTGCAGCTGCTCGCGCTTCTCGAGCGCCTGCCTCACCAGCGGCAGCGCCGAGTCGTACAGGCCGAGGCTGGTGTACACCGTGCCCATCGTGTCCATCAGCGTCGCCTGCGTCGCGGGCTGCCCGGCGAGCTCGGTCTCGATGCGCGCGGCGCCCTTGTCGAGGATCTCGCGCGCGGTGATGGTGTTGCCGAGTGCCTCGCTCGGGTCCGACACCTTGAAGAGGTCCACCATGAAGCGCGTGGTCTGGCGTGCCGTCTCGGCCTCCGCCTCCGCGCGGACCCGCTGGCGCTCGGCCTCGTTGCGCGCGAACCAGGCAGCCGTCGCCAGCGTCGAGGTGATGGCCATGCCCGCCACGGATGCGGTTGCGAGCACCATCATGCGGACGTGACGCCGGTGCGCCTCGCGCTGCTTCAACTCGTCGAGGCCCACGCCGAGCATGCCGGCGATGAGCTTGAGCTTGACGTTGAGCTTGCCGTCCTTGCCCGGCCGCGCATCGGCGGCGATCGGCTCGCTGCGCGTGTCGCTCAGCCGCCCGTCCGGGCCCATCCTGTAGACGAGCGCATTCGGGAAGCACTCGGACTCGGGGTCGCCCGGCTCGCCGGCCACGATCAGGCAGAACACGCGGTGCTCGCGGTCGAGGCGCTTGTAGGTCAGGATCTCCTCGTTCACCCAGCGCGATTTCGCCGCGGCCGGCGAGCAGATCACGACCTGGAATGCCGACTGCTCGAGCGCGCGGGTCAGGGTCTCGCCGAGATTGGTGGCCGTGGCCAGTTCGTCGCGATCGCGGAACACCGGTGCGAGTCGCTCCGGCACCGGGCCGAACGCGGTCTCCCGCCCGACGAGGTGCTTCGGGACGCGGTACGTCTCGAGCGCCCTGTGCAGCCACTTCGCCCACTCCTCGTCGGCGTGGCTGTAGCTGATGAAGGCGCGGTACTTGAACTCCCCGTCCATCGTGGCTGTCCTTGCGGCGTCTCAGCTGAGCCGCACGATTTCCTGCTGGTCGATCGAGCGCTCACGGTGCATGAGGATCCACTCCGCGTGTTCCTCGAGGGCCGCATCGCCCAGCAGCTTGAGGATGCGTCGTCGCTCTGCATCGTCCTCGGCAGCATCGATGCGGCGCCGCGCATTGTAGAAAATCCGGTGCATGAATTCGTACTGCTTGATGAGCTCGGACTCGGCGGTGCTCTTGGCGTATGACTGGCGCACGCCGATGCTGAGCAGCAGCAGGCCCATCAGGTAGACGAGTGGCTCGCGGACTTCCTCCGGAATGCCCGCGCCGATCATCAGCAGCACGACCAGTGTCGCCGCGCTGGCCCAGAGGCCGAAGGTGCCGAGCTTCTGCGTGTCGGTGTGGCGACGCAGTCGCTCCCCGCCCTTGCGCCGGTAATAGCCGAGCTGCCCGGACGAGTCGTCCCCGATCCATTCCCGCAGCACGAAGCGCACGCCCTTCGGGTCCTGGTTAGGCGCGATGTCGCACTCGGTGCCCGCCACGCGCATCACGTTGCGGATCCAGCCCAGGTCCGGGTCCTGCATCTGCAGGAAATTGTCGTGCGCGAACTTCGAGACGTTGCCGCTCGTGACCCCGGCCGCGGCCCAGTAGAACTGCACCCGCAGGCCCTCGGCCAGTGTGCGGTAATCCAGGTACTTGCGGTGCCAGGCGCCGCGCCGCGCCAGGTAGTTGATACCGGTGGCGGCGAACATCAGCCCGAGCAGCGCAAAGAGGAAATAGCGCTGCGAGCTGAAATCGGTGTAGGACACGTACGCGATGCCCATCAGCAGCACGCAGACGTGGGTCGCGCGCAGGGTGAGCAGCACGCGCTTCTGGTAGTGGATGGCCAGCCAGTCCGCGGCGCGGAAGACCTTGTCGATGTCCTGCAGGCCCGGCGGCATCAGCGGCGCCTGTTCGGCCGTGAGCAGCGGGTAGCTGCTCGCTTCGATCCTGTCGGCGTACGCGGTGGCCTCGTGGCTGAACTCGTTCGAGCGCAGGAACACCTGGCGGTGCCGCGGCGGGATCTTGCGGACCCGGGGCTCGCGATCGTCGGCCGTGAACCACGACACCTCGAGAGGCGCGAGCCCTTCGGCCGGAGCGCCGTCCGGCCGGTTCCGCGAACAGACGATGTGGTAGACGAGATCGCTCTCGTCGTCGGCCAGGATCAGCCGGCTCGACGCCGCGCGCGGCGTGTAGCCCGGCATGATGTCGTCGTGGTGGAAACGAACCACCTGCGCCGTGCCGCCGAGCTGGTCGGACGACTTGCCGTCCCAGAGCGCGAGCAGCACGTGGCAGTGCGCACAGAGGAACACGCCCACCTGCGCGTACTGTCGGGAGCGGTTCCCGCCCTGTTCCGCAATCGACGCCGCCGTGTTGCCCGGCGTGATCGGCAGCTCGAAGACGTCGACGGCCAGGGCGCACAGTCGCTCGAACTCCTCCAGCGACGCCTCGGTGTCGAAGTCCTGCGCGTAGAGGTGCTTCGGCATCGGCAGGGCCACGGTGAGCGCCATGCCGAGCGCGATGACTTCCTCCGCGACCAGGCGGTCCGCGCCCTCGGCCAGCGAGGACATCACCGCGATGCCACGGTCGGGGTAGCTGTCGCGCAGGTCGCGCAGGAAGTCGCGCACCAGCTCGCGTATGCGGGGAATCTCCGCCGGCACCAGATCGCGGTGGCCGGTGACGGCCACGACCAGCGGTACGCCGTACCGGTACTGAGCGGTCGCCCGCAGTGCCGCCGCCGCGGGATTAACCCGTGTGACTCCCGGCGATTGCGGTGGCGTGCCCATGCACGAGCAAGACTAGCTCATCATGGGCACGCCGGTCCGGGTTCGGCATGGGCCGGCGATTCAAAGATCCTCGAACCCATTCGGCGGTATCGACGGGCACGAAGTGCGCGGTGAACATGTAGCGGATCACCTGCGTGCGGACCTCCAGCTCCCCGCGACGATTGGCCGGGTCAATCCCGAACAGCTGCGACGCCTCGAGTACCGACTCGTACTGCGCGAACTGGCTCAGGAAGGCATTGCAGTTGTTGACCGCCTGGCTCTGGCGGGGATAGGTCGACGAGGTGATGCAGCGTTCGAGCATCACGTTGGCCGACTCCCACTTCGTCGTCAAGTTGGCACAGGTCGCGGGGCTCAGCGGCTCCCGCGTGTCGATGAGGTTGCCATCAGCATCCTTGATGTCGATCTGCTCGCACGCCGTCTTCTGCTGCGCGCTCAGCAGGTCCGCGTACAGCGACCGCATCAGCGTGGCGTAATAGCCGTCGTTGGCGGGTTCTGCGTTCGGCTCGAGGTTGTACGCATAGAGCGACCATCGGCCGCCCGCAATCTGCGTCGGGTTGAAGCAACCGGTGTTGACGAGCATGTCGACGTGCTCGTTGGACGGATCGTCGGCGGGACCGCCGACCGAGCCGTAAACTTCCGACACCGTCGTCACGATATCCACGTCGAGATCCGGCCTGTTCGTGGTGGACCCCCCGCAGCCGAGGTTGCTGCCGGCGAGGTCGGCGACGTTGAAGATCCCCGTGAAGGTGTCGCGGAACTGGACCCCGGGCTCCGGGATGCCCACGAACGCGTCGAACATGGCGGGATCACCCTGGCCGCGGTAGTGCGGCGAAATCAGCAACGGCGGCATGCCCGGGGGGAACAGCGAGGTGACTTCGATCGGCAACAACGGATAGACGTTCAGGTACCCACCCGGCACGAGGACACCCCCCACGGGCAACCCATTCTCTTTGCAACCCGGCCCGTCCGCCCAATGGCGGCAATCCGGGATGCCTTTCACCTGGAACACCGTCATCAGGGACTTTGGCCCCTCGAGGACCACGCCCGTGAGCACGGCCCCGGAATAGCCGTTCGGATCCGTACCGTCGGCCACCAGCGTGCAGGTTTCGCCGATGCCGCAATCGGCCAGGTCGATGCCGATGCCCGGCGCGATCGAGATGCCGTCCGGCGAGGTAGCGACTGCCGTGTCAGCCGTGGCGAGGGTCACGTCCTGCGCGGGCGAGGACGAGGTCGCCTTTTCGCGGGCGTTGACCAGGCAAAACGAGTTCGTGGTGCCTGGATCATCGCATTCCGCGGGAAATCCAGCGTCGCCCGAGGTAAGCCAGTTCAATGCATGCACCTGACCGCAAGCCCTGTCCGAGACATAGACGCGCTCGGACTGGGAGCTCACGCGGATGCCATAGAACTGGGCGGTGTCGTCGTCGCAGCGCGAGTAATCGATCGCGGGATCGGTCCTGTTGCCCGGGATGTCGAACACCTTGAACGCCGGGGTGGCATTGCCCACTTCCTTGGCGAGCACACGCCCGAGCGTGGTCGTGGCGAGCACGTAGTTCTGCTCCGCATTCAGCGCGCCGAACTGCAGCACGGCGGCACCCAGCAACTGCTCGTTGCCGATCAGGCCCCAGGCCATCTTGCCGCTCGCCAGCGTAACAGGCTGAACCGGATTGCCTTGTCCGTCGAGGGCATCCGGGAAGAACACGACGGTCTTGCGCTCCTCGAGACCGACGATGCCCGCGCCGAACGGGAATTCCGCGCCAAGCTCGCCGTCCACGGGGTTGATGTCCACGAGGACCGGCCGGCCGGGCGCGATCTCCCGTGCGCAGTAGGCGCCTGCCGCCTGCGGCGGATGAGGCGCGTCCTGTGCAAGCGCAGCGAGTTCGCGCCACGGGCCGCCCGGTCCGCACGCGGTGCCGAGTTTGCTCTTCTCGACCACCTTCACGAGGCTGTGCGAGTTCGCCTTGCGTCCCGCCAGCCAGATCGCCCCGTTGTAATCCACCGTCACGCTGGTGCAGGGATTCGGCTTCCTGCGATCGAAGCCGAGCACCGGGTCCGTGCAGGCGAGCACGTCGATGTCCGGGATGACGCCCGCGACCACGCTCTTGGTGTTGGGCCAGAAGCGCAGGATCGATCCGTCGATGCAATACAAGCCCTGCGTGATCGCGCGCTGGCAGGCCACGACCGAGCCCACGCCGACCTCGAGTTTCTGGAAGTCGATCCGTGGCAGCGGATCGCGGAATCCCATGTTGAGGACCGAATTGGTCGCGTAACCATCCACCGAGTCCAGCACCTGCACGCCCTGGGCGTGAGCGCCGGCTGTGCCGGCGAGGGCCGCGGCGGCAAAGACCATGATCGCGAAGCGACGCGGAAGTGATGACATCGTGGCTACCTGCATGTGAGTGCCTGGAACGAAAATGAACGACCGGACGATCCCCGGCCCGCCAGGGCCATCTGACGCAGCAGGATTGCTGTCACATCCAAATCCATGGCGGACCCTCCCCAACCGGCGCGACGTGTTGTTTTTATGCGCCGCCGCGGACTATACGCGAACGAGACTCATCTAAGCCAGCCCGTCCCGCGCTGAGCCGCACGACGAGCCTGGACAGGCAGTCGTTTGCGTCACGGTGGCAGACTAACGGCATTATGTCGTCCCGATTTCGCAGTTGCCTGGCGGTCTTTCGTGCGGGCCTCATGCTCGCGGCGGTCACGCTCGTCGCCTGTCAGCCGGAGACCGGCGAACCTCGAACCGGCTCGGCCGGGAGCCAGGTATCGGTCCTCCATCGCGGCCTCGGCGCCGACCCGGACACGCTGGACCCCCACGCCGCCGAGGACAATGCAGCGCTGGCGATGGCGGCCGAGCTGTACGAAGGCTTGACGGCCGAGTCTGCCGACGGCGCGATCACGCCCGGCGCCGCAGAGTCCTGGCGCGTTTCGGCCGACGGCCGGACTTACGTTTTTGCGTTGCGCCCGGGATTGCGATGGTCGAACGGCGACGAACTCACGGCGGAGCATTTCGCGGTCGCACTGCGAGCGGTGACCCGCCCTGCGACCACGGCGCCCTATGGCGCGCTGCTCGCCGATCTCGAGCGGATAGAAGCGACCGACGCTCGAACCTTGACCCTTTTGCTGCGGCGGCCGGTCCCCCACCTGCCGGCGCTGCTGTCCCTGCCGGTTGCTGCACCGCTGCACCCACGCGCGGGCACGATCGACCCGCCGCCAGCCAACGGACCGTTCCAGCTGGTGCGCTGGTCGAAAGGCGAGCGCATCGAACTCGTGCGCAACCCTCACTACCATGCGGCCGGGCGGGTCGCGATCGACCGGGTCGTGCACCTGACGGTGGACGACTTGAACACCGAACTCAACCTGTACAGGACCGGCGAACTGGACCTGACCAGCGAGGTGCCCAACACTCACCTCGCCGAGTTGCGTGAACGGCTGCCCGGCGAACTGCACGTGACGCCGTACCTGAGCGTGTACTCGTACGCGGTCAATCCAGCCCGGCTGCCGGGTGCGCAGGCGCGGCGGGCGCTCGCCATGGCCATCGATCGCGAGCGCATCACGCGACAGGTGACCGGCGCAGGCGAGCGCCCGGCGTTCGGCTGGGTGCCGGACGGTTTGCCTGGCTACGAGCCAGCGCGCTTCGAGTGGAGCAGCCAGTCCGCGGCCGAACTGACCACGGAGGCCCGGCAGCTGTGGGCCGCCGAACGAGCAGCGCGCCGGACACCGGCGAAGCTCGTCCTCTGTACCGATGCCAGCGCAAACCATCACCGCACGGCGGTCGCCCTCGCCGACATGTGGCACACGGCGCTCGGCGTGGAGACCGAGATCGTCGAGCTGGAGTGGAACGTCTACCTCGACAGTCGGCGCAATCCCGGCGACTGCGACCTGCTGCGCCTCGGCTGGTCCGCCGACTTCGTGGATCCGGAGGCCTTCGCCGTGGTCTTCGAGTCGGGGCACCCGCAGAACACACTCCACTATCGCAACGTGCGCTACGACGAATTGCTCGCGGCGTCGCGGCTTGCGGCCAGTCCCGACGTTCGTTTGCGACTACTGGGCCAGGCCGAGGCGCAATTGCTCGACGACGTACCGGTGATCCCGGTGTTCTTCCGTGTATCGAAGCGGCTGGTCAAGCCCTACGTCGGCGGGTTTCGCGCGAATCCACTCGGGCACGTGGCATCGCGGGACCTGCGCGTGCTGCCGCATTGAAAAAAAAAAGGGCGGGAGGCTCGCGCCATCCCGCCCGAGTCGGACCGAGAGGTCCGGGGTACTGGAATTCCTAGCGTTCGATCTCGGCCTTGCTGGCGGTCAGGGACGCGCCGTCCCAGCTGCCGTCGACTTCGACCGTCCAGCCCGCCGCGGTCGCGAAGAACAGGGCCGCGTCGATGCGCGACTCCTCGTCCTCGAACTCTGTGCCGGGCGTGGTCTCGACGTTCACCGCGAGGATGCGGAAGCGGGGCGCCTCGAGCGCATCGGCCGGTCCGCGCAGCTCGACCTCGTCCTCGGCTTCATCGCGCTCGAGCCGCGTGGCGACGATGCGGCCGCTGCCCGACGGGTCGGGGAAGCCTGCCACCTCCACCCAGTCGCCGACGCGCAGGTCCGCGAACGCGAAGAAGTGGTCGTCGCTCTCCTGGTCCTCTCTACGCGTGTTTTCGTCGACGACGACGGTGAGCCCGAGGACCGTCAACGTCCCGGCGGTGGCGTCCACGCCGTCCACCAGTGCCGAGAGCTTCACCGACGACGAACGCTTGAACTGCACTTTCCCGGCGACGAGCACTCCGGCGGCGTCGAACTCACCCTCGACTTCGACCTTGATGTCGGCCGCAAGGTCCGCGGACGTACCGCCCTCGAACACGGTCGCGGCGGTGGTCGTCACCGCCTGCCCGGCAACGTCGAAGTCGAGCGGCGAGACGAAGCGCGTGACGAGACCCTCGACTTCGGCCTCGTCGCCGTCGTCGCCGTTCAGCCCGCCATCCTCTTTCTCGACCCTGGTCGCCTTGAGCGCGCCATCGGCCAGGAACTCGGTGCCCTTCACCTCCACGAGATCGTCGTTCGCCGGCCCGCCGGCGCCGAAGTCCTCGAGCACCGCGGTCGAGTAGTCCACGACCAGGCTGCCGATCGCGAAACGCTTCGCCATGGCGTCGAGGTCGGTGACCAGACCCGTCACCTCTACCTCCGCCTCACCCGGCCCGGACTTCTCGATGCGTGTCGCGCGCACCTGCCCGTCCGAACCGACGAAGCCGTGTACCTCGATGCGATCCCCGGCGACGACACCGACCAGCGAACCCGGCACGATCGAGTCGTCGAAGGACGTGTCGCCGTCCACCAGCACGACCTGCCCGGCGATGACCAGAGTGCCGCCGGCGACATCCACCGCCTCGACGGTGGCTTCGAGCAGGTGATCCTGCTCGATGAGCTTCGCGCGCGCCCGGCCCTGGCCGTCCACCTCGGCCTCGAGCCGGACGACCTCGCCGACTTCGAGCAGGTCGTCCGACGGGGGCTCATCGTCGATGCGAACCGTCGCGGTCGAAGTGTCGTAGTGCACACCGTTGACGATGACGCTGCCGAAGCCGCTGATCGCCCCGGTCACGAGCACGGTCCTGGTCGAGCCGGCCGGCGGCGGCGCCGACGACGAGTCGCCCGACGAACTTCCTCCGCAGGCCGCGACCAGCAAGGCCAGCGCGGACGGCAGCAGCAACTTTCCATGGATCGATTTCATGTCTTACCTCGAATGCTCGGTACTGATCGGTTCCGCCGCTCGCGCGGCGCCTTACCCCGGAGCCCCGGTCAGTCCTCGAGCTCGGCCCGTTCGGCCAGCACGGTGTTACCGACCAGCGTGCCCCGTACCTTCACCTCGCGGCCCGCGGCCGCGGCGAAGAAGGCGGCAGCCGTGATCGGCTCACCATTTGTATTCCTGAACTCGGTTTGCGCGTCGGTCGCGACCGCCACGCCGGCGATGCTGAAGCCCGGCTCCGCGACGTTGTTCGCGGTGCCCTGCAGTTCGACGCGTGCCTGCGGCTCCTCGCGCTCGAGCAAGGTCGCGACGAGGCCGCCCGAATCACCGTAAGCATGGATGGAAACCCAATCGCCCACGCCGAGGTCCGCGAGGCTGAACCGCTCGACGTCGGCGTCGCTCTTGTCCTCGAAGCGCGTGATGGCGGTCGTGCGCACGACCTGGCCGAGGACTGTCAGCGTGCCGGCGGAAGCGCTCACCGACTCGACCTGCGCCGTGACCTCCACGTCGCCAGCACGACGGAACTCGATCTCGGCCGCCACGATGCGACCCGTCGCGTCGAAACCGCCTTCCACCTCGACGTTCACGTCGAGCGCGAGGTCCGCCACCGTGCCGCCCTCGTATCGCGTCGCGGCCGTGGTCGTGACGCGCTGTCCGGCGACGTCGAAATCGGCCACCGATGCGAAGCGCGTCACCAGTCCCTCGAGGTCCGCGTCGTCGTCGATGCCACCGGCGAGGCTCGCGGACTCCCGTTCGAGGCTCGTCGCGACGAATACGCCCGAGCCGTTCACGGTGCCCTTTGCTTCGAGCAGGTCGCCGTTGGCGGGTTGGCCGGAAGCGAAGCCGCTCAACTGCGCGGCCGAGTAATCGACCACCAGTGCGTTGATCGTGAACCGGCGTGCCACCGTGTCCACGGCACTCGCGATCCCCTTGACCTCGAAGGAACCTGCGGCGGACTTGCGCTCGATGCGCGTGGCGCTGATCAGGCCACTGGAATCGACCAGGCCACTGACCTCGACGTGGTCGCCGACCACGAGGCCCTCGAGCCCGCGGGGCACGATCGCGTCGTCGTAGGAGGTGCCGGCACCGACCACGATCGTCTGGCCGAGCACCACGAGGCGCGAGGCGGCGACGTCGATGCCCTGCACGGGGCCTTCGACGACATCGTCGTAGCGTATCGAGCGAGCCGTGCCGGTGATGCCGCTCGCGTCCACGGTGCCTTCGACGCGTACCACCTGGCCGACACGCAGGTCGGACTCCGCGCCCGGCTGGTCGTCGATGATGATGGACGC
This sequence comes from uncultured Gammaproteobacteria bacterium, assembly GCA_963706535.1. Lineage (GTDB taxonomy): Bacteria > Pseudomonadota > Gammaproteobacteria > Steroidobacterales > Steroidobacteraceae > RPQJ01. The sequence continues at coordinate 660,693 of CAVPMU010000002.1, read as the reverse complement.
GCCTGCCGTCGCGTAGTGGACGCCATTGACGATGACGCTGCCGAAGCCGTTGATCGGGCCGCTGGCGATCGTGATTCCGCCGCGATCGATGCCGCCGACGGTTTCGCCACCACCACCGCCACCGCCGCCGCAACCCACCGCCAGCAGCGCGGCGGCGATGGAGATCGCAAATCCGAATCGAGTTCCCTGCTTCATTCCTTCTCTCCCGGCATGGCGCCGTGAATTGCGTACACGCCGACGCCGAGGCGCACTGCCTTGGCGTCCGCCGGCGCCTCGTGGGTGTTCAGCCAGTCGTCGACTCGCTCGAGCAGCGCCTGCGCTTCGCGCTCGACGAACGCACGGAACGCGGGCAGGTCGCGTGCATCCACCCGGCGACTCTGGGCGCGGCCCTCGAAACGCGACGGCTCGCGTTCGTTGTGCGACAGGTTGTGCTCGACCGTGGTCGCGATGTCGGCGAGCACGCTGCCAGCCCGCTCGATCGCTCGGCCGTCCATCGGAGTCGGCATGTAGAAGCGTCGCAGCGCGCGATAGGAGCCGTCGTCGAGTCGCTCTATCGACCCGGACTTCACCAGTTCCTTCACCAGCGCCGTGACCGGTATGTCGCCCGCGTATCGCTTGAGCAGCACCTCGAAGCTCGGCGCCGGGCCGGTCGCCGGCAGCAGGCGCGGGCCGCCATCGGGCTCGAGGAACTCGTGGTCGAGATGCCAGCCGGACAGGACGCGACTCGCATGGTTGAGCGACTCCTCGCCGCGCGCCGCCGGAACGCGTGCGCTGGTCTCGCGCAGCCGCCGCACCTCGCGGCGGGCCAGGCCCGTGAGCAGGGCGACGCGCGAGACGTTCGTCTTGCGGCCCCGCAGCCCGAATTCGTCCGTGGCCGTGTCGACGAACGCCTGCCGCGCAAGCTCGGCGAATTCCTTCCAGGTGATGCCGGAGCGGAGCAGCCAGCGCGTCACAGGCCGCAACCACAGGCGGCAGGCAACGACGATGGGCCTTTCCGAAGAATGTTCCATATATGGTATTGTTTGTCTCATATATGGAAGCCATTGACAAGCCCCAGGCCGTCCACGACGGCCTTGATCGGCGCAATAACGGGATCCGGGTCGCAACCCGGGCGTGCCGGGCAGCCGATCGCCGACTATGGCGATCGCGCGTATTACACTCGTGGCGCATGTACAGCATGGGTGCAGCATGAGCGCCGCGGACCAGCGCATCGCCGAGCTACTCGAGCGATGGCTTGAGAGCGTCGAGGTGCACGCCCGCTACCTGCAGCTCGACGACGCCGAGTACGCCAGGGTCCAGGACTGGCCCAGGCACCAGCGCCCGACCAAGTGGGTCCTGGAACTGGCGCATGCCCGCCTGCTCGAACTGAAGCGCGTCCTCGCCGATCGTGAGGCCCGTGGCGACACCGGATTCTCGGAGGCGCTCGAGCTCATGAGTTTCCTCACCACGCTGCTTGGCTCCGAGCACGTCGAGCGATTCATCCCGCTCGCGAAGCGCGAGCCCGCGGCCAAGTCCGTTGCCAGGCCTGCAATCGGGAAGCCGGCACCCACACCTGCACCGGCCCCTGTGCCGCCCAAGGCGGCTCCCCGTCCGGCCCGCAAGGCGCCTCCCAAGGCCGAAGCGGCTCCGGAGGTGCCGGACAAGCTGGCGGCGACAGTGATCGCCGACGCCGTGCGTTTCCTGAACTGGGGCCGTGAGTGGCCGCAGCTCGCAAGCCTCATCGCACGGCTGGCGGACCGTCCGCCCGAGGCGGAGATCCTGAAGATCCTGCGCAAGCACCGCGCGGCCATCGAGGCACAGGCCCGCCAGCCACCGGAGTGACCCGACGATGCACCTGTACCGCGCACGCCATCTCGCCATCGCCGTCGCCCTCGCCTGCTCCGCCCTCGCCGGCTCCTCGTACGCGCAGGTCCAGCCGACCAAAGGCGAGCAGGCCCTCAAGTACCGCAAGGCCGTCTACCAGGCGATCGCCTGGAACTTTGGCCCGTTGGGCGCCATGGCCCAGGGCAAGGCGCCATACGATGCTGCTGAATTCGCGATGCGCGCGGGACGCGTGGCCGCCCTCACGCCGATGCTTGCGGAGTCCTACTCCCCGGAGACGCAGGACGTTGCCGGGTCGCGACTCAAGCCCAGCATGTGGCGCAACCGCGCGGACTTCGACGCCAGGATGAAGACCCTGGTCGAGCGCAGCGCAGGACTCGCCAGCATTGCGAAGGGCGGCGACGAGGCGAAATCGAGGGCTGCGTTCCTCGACGTGGCCAATGCATGCAAGGCCTGCCACGACGAGTACCGCTCCGACTGAGTCAGAACAATGCGATCGCGGCCTCGGGCGCCGCGCGTATCGCGAGTGCCAGCGCGACGACCAGCACGACGACGATCGCCGCAGCGAGCGGCAGCCGCGACCCGGTGATCGCCTCGCGCACCGGGACCTGCCCGGCGTCCTTGCGACCAGTCACCATCGCGCGGATGAGCGCACTGCGCCGCATGCGCACGTGCCAGGCCACGGCGGCGACGTGCAGGACGATCAATGCCAGCAGCCAGTCGAAGTTCGCGTGGTGCAGCGCCGTGATGCGGTTGCTGGTCTCGTGCGCCACCCAGCCATAGAACGGTCCGGCATTGGCGATTTCGTCGTTCGCGAAGAGGCCGGTGGCCGCCTGCAGCAGCAGCAGCACGAGCATCGCAACGATGCTCAAGGCGCCGAGGGGATTGTGGCCCACGGCCTCGTCGCGCGCACCGCCGCGCAGGTACGCGACGATGGCCGGCGGCCCGGCCACGAAGTTCGCGAACCTCGCGTGCCGCGTGCCGACGAAACCCCATGCAATGCGGAACAGCACCAGCACGAGCGCCGCGTAGCCGAAGCGTCGGTGCCACGCGAACCACTCGATGCCGGCCTGGTGCGTGAGCCACGAACCGGCCACGCAGGTCACGAGCAGCCAGTGGCCGAGCCGTACCGGCAGGTCCCAGACCAGCCGCGAGTCGGGTCGCGATACCGCAGGTGGTTCCTTCATACTGCCCGCCATGCCCGCCGGACTACTGCGCCGCCTCGGCGCCCTGCTCTACGATACGCTGCTGCTGCTGGCGCTGTTCATGGTCGCCACCGCGATCATGCTGCCGCTGACCGGCGGCGAGGCGATCACGCCGGCCGCTCACCCGGCCCTCGAGTTCATCTACCGCGCGGTGCTGCTCGTGCTGTTCGTCGGCTTCTACGGCCTGTTCTGGACGCGGCGCGGGCAGACGCTGGGCATGGCCTCCTGGCGCCTGCGGGTGGAGCGCGAGGACGGCTCGCTGCTCACCTGGCCGGATACCTTGCGCAGGCTCGCGGCCGCGACGGTGTCGCTCGCCGCGGCTGGACTCGGCTTCGTGTGGATCCTGTTCGACCCCGAGCGTCGTGCGTGGCACGACCGCTGGACTCGCACGCGCGTCGTCCAGGTACCGAAACGCGCTCGGCGACGCGAGGCCTGAGGCCACTCAGCGCGCGCGGGTGAGCATTGCCATCGTCAGCGCCGCGAGCAGCGCCGTCGGCAGCCACCCGACCAGCCACGGCGGCATGTCGAACAGTTGCCCGCTGCTCTCGAGCGTCCGGCTCAGCAGGACGAACCCCGCGCCGATCAGGATGCCGACGATGGTACGCGCCCCCTGCCCCGACGAGCGCATCGGACCGAGCGCGAAGGGCAGCGCGAGGATCACGACCAGGACCAGGGCGGCGACCCGCGCCGTGCGCGACCACAGCGCGATCTCGAACTGCGTGGACTCGAGGTCATTGCGCTGCAGGTGGCCGATGTACTTCACGAGGTCGCGCAGCCCCATCGTCTCGGGTTCGACCACCGCCAGCCCGAGGAAGTCCGGGGACAGCGTCGAGTCGATCTCCTGGACGTCCGACTTCGCCGCCGTGGTGCCGCCGTTCGTGAAGCCCGTCTCGGCGTAGGCCTCCAGTCGCCAGCGATTGGCCTCGTCGACGCTCGCCGACTCGGCGCGACCGACGCTCGCCAGGCGTCGCCCCGCCTCGAAGCGAAACACCTGCACGCCGCCGTAGCGCGCGTCCGCGGACTGCTGCTCGACGCTGATGATCGTGTCGCCGTCGCGCACCCAGGTACCGCGGTTGCCGGCGAAGCTGAACTCGCTGTACTTGCTGAAGACCTTGAGTTGCCGCCCGTACTTCTCGAGCGGCGGCGCGACGAACTCGCCCAGCACCACCATCAGCACCGCTAGGACGAGGCCGGCGAGTGCCAGCCAGCGGCAGAACTGCAGGGTGGTGATGCCGGCGGCGCGCATCACCACCATCTCGCTGCCGCGCGCGAGGTTGCCGAGCCCGAGCAGGGCTCCGATCAGCGCGCCGACCGGCAGCAGTTCGAACATGTAGGTCGGCAGGTTGAGCGCGACGAACAGCATCGCCTGCGAGGCGGAGTAAGTGCCGGTGCCGATGTCGTCCTGCTGGCCGATGAACAGGAAAAGCGCACCGAGCGCCAGCAGCACCAGCAGCGCCAGCGCCGCGTAGCCGAGGATCGTGCGCACCAGGTACATGCCGAGCGTGGGCATCTCACGCACTCCCCGTGCGCCGCCGCCAGACCGGGCCGGGCCGCTCGTCGCGCCACAGCAGCCAGGCGGCCACGGCGAGCGGCAGCAGGTGCACCCACCACAGGCCGAGCGCGCCGCCCGGGTCGCCCTTCTCGATCCAGACGCGAGTGGCGGCGAGCAGGTTCGAGTACACGAAATAGACCAGGATCGCGATGCCGATGCGTGCGTACCGTCCCTGCCGCGGCCGCAGCTTGGCGAGCGGCACGCCGAGCGCCATGAGAACCAGCGCCATGGTCGGCACGGCCACGCGCCACGCGAGCTCGGCGCGGTCCGGGTCGTCCGTCGAGCCGATCAGGTCGCGGGTCGCCTTCAGCTCGCGCCGCTCCTTCCGCGCCTTGAAGTCGGGCAGCCGCACCGGGATGCCGTGCTCCTTGAACTCGACCACGCGCCATTCCTGCGAGCCGGGCACGCCCTCGTAGCGCCGGCCGTCGAACAGCACGAACAGCTGCTCCGCCTGCCCCGCCCCGCGCTGCTCCGCGTGCTCGGCCACGGCGATCTCGAGGCGGTCCTCGCTGCGCCGCTGCACGAACACGCCTTCGAGCCTGCCCGCGCGCTCGACCTTCTCCGCGTAGAAGACCGCGTCGCCGCCGGCGAAGGAACGGAAGCGGCCGGCCTCGAGCGCACCGAACTGCGCCGCGCGCAGCGCCTCGATGCGGATCTCCTGGGCGCGTGCGCCCACGGCCGGCACCACGCGGAACGAGAGCGCCGACAGCAGCGCGACCACGACCAGCGTGAGCAGCAGGATCGGTCGATAGATGCTGAGCGGACCCACGCCGCAGGCGCTCATCGCCGTCATCTCGCTCTCGTGGTAGAGCCGTCCGAGCGCGAGCACGATGCCGAGGAACAGCCCGATCGGCACCAGCACCGTGAGCTGCTGCAGCGTCGTGAGCCCGATCAGCGCCAGGACCACGTCGCCGGGAAATTCGCTCTGGGCCGCCTGCCCGAGCACCCGCGCCAGCTGGTTCGACAGCAGGATCACGAGCAGCACGCCCGCGACGGCGACGAACGTCTGGGCGACCTCGCGCAGCAGGTAACGGTCAAGCCGGGTGAGCACAGGTCGCGGCTCCAGACAGGAAACGGTAGACTCCGCCGTCGCCGAGTCTAACGGGCGGCGACTGCGGCCCACCAGCTTAAACGTAAGGAACAGAGCATGCGTTTCTACGCCGTCAGCGGCTCGGCCGCGCGCCAGCGCACGGACTGCGCGATCGTCGGGCTGTACGAATCGGGGGCCCTCTCCACGGCCGCCGCCCAACTCGACACCGCCCTCGGCGGCCGGCTCGCACGGCTCGTCAAGCGCGGCGACCTGCGCGGCAAGGCCGGGGAAGTGGCGCTGCTAGACGTGGACCGCGGCCCCTGCGCGCGCGTCCTCGTCGTGGGCCTGGGGAAGAAGGACGGGTTCAAGCGCAAGCAGTACCGGAAGGCGGTGCTCGCGGCAGTGACGGCGGTCGCCAGGACCGGCGCCCGCGATGCGGTGAGCTATCTGTCGCAGGAGCCCGTGGCGGACACCGATGCCTATTATCGTGGGCGACTCGCGGCCGAGGCTGCCGGGCACGCCCTCTACCGCGTTCCGGCCATCCGCAGCGGGCGCAAGCCGCGCGCGCCGGCGCTCGCGAGTCTTGGCGTCGCGGTGCCGGACCGCGACCAGAAGCAGGACGCCGAGCGCGGGCTCGCGCACGGCCGTGGCATCGCGCTCGGCGCGGCACTCACGCGTGATCTCGCCAACCTCCCCGCCAACGTCTGCACGCCCTCCTACCTCGCCCGGACCGCGCGTGACCTCGCCCGCGAGCACCGCAGCATCAAGGTGCAGGTGCTGGACGAGCCCGAGCTGAAGCGCCTCAAGATGGGATCCTTCCTGTCGGTGACGGCTGGCACGGACGAGCCCGCCAGGCTGCTGGTGATCCGCTACCAGGGCGCGGCCCCGAAGCAGGCGCCGGTCGCGCTGGTCGGCAAGGGCGTCACCTTCGACAGCGGCGGCATCTCGCTCAAGCAGCCGCCCGGCATGGACGAGATGAAGTTCGACATGACGGGCGCGGCTAGCGTGTTCGGCGCGATCAAGGCGGCGGCCGAGATCGGCCTGCCGTTGAACGTCGTCGGTGTCGTGCCGGCCTGCGAGAACATGCCGGGCGGCCGCGCCACCAAGCCGGGCGACATCGTGCACAGCATGTCGGGCCAGACCATCGAGGTCCTCAACACCGACGCCGAGGGACGCCTGATCCTGTGCGACGCGCTCACCTACGCGCGGCGCTTCAAGCCCGCGCTGGTGATCGACGTCGCCACGCTCACCGGGGCCTGCGTAATCGCGCTCGGCGCACACACCACCGCGGTGATGAGCAACGACGACGAACTGGCCGCGGAGATCGAGGAAGCGGGGCGCCGCGCCGAGGACCGCGCGTGGCACATGCCGATGGCCGAGGAGTACCACGACCAGCTGAAGAGCAATTTCGCGGACTTCGCCAACGCCTGCGGCCGCGAGGGCGGCGCCATCACGGCCGCCTGCTTCCTCGCGAAGTTCACGGATGGGCTGCGCTGGGCGCACCTCGACATCGCCGGGACGGCGTACCTCGGCGGCGCCCAGAAGGGCAGCACCGGGCGCCCGGTCCCGCTGCTGGTCGACTTCCTGATCCATCGCCGCTGAACGTGTCCGCGCCGAAGGTCGATTTCTACCTGCTCGCCACGCCCGACGCCCGGGCACGCCTCACGACCGCGTGCCGCCTGGCGGAAAAGGCGTTCGACCAGGGCCTGCGCGTCGCCGTGCGCACCTCGGGCCCCGCCGAGTCCGCCGAGGTCGACGAGCTGATGTGGACCTTCAGCGACCGCGCCTTCGTGCCGCATGGCGTGCTGCCGGCCGACCCCGCCTTCGCCGCGGCGACGGCGGTGCTGATCACGAACGGCGCGCTGCCCGACTCGCACCGCGACGTGCTGATCAACCTCGCGGCCGACGTCCCCGGGGACTTCGCAGTCTACGCGAGGGTGTGCGAGATCGTCGGCGGCGATGAGGACGCCAGGCGCGGCGCCCGCACTCGCTGGCGCGGATACAAGGCTGCCGGCATCGCGCCGCAGTCGCACGATCTCTGAACGAGGACCGTCCGCATGAACCACGTCCAGGACAGCATCCCGGTGCTCACCGACATCATCGAGGACGACGTGCACGACGCGGCGGCGCCGATCGACCGCGCCTCGCTGTTCCTGCACGAGCTCGAGGCACACCTGACCGCGACCATCCACGAGCAGGCCGACGAGCTGGTGCACAACGCCTGCCGCGAGATGGAGGCGCTGCTGCTCGAGCAGGTCTCGGACCGCATGAAGGCGGACCTCCCGGCGCTGATCGCGCGCATCATCGACGAGCATTTCCACGGCCCCGCGCGCACCAACTGACATCCTCGATGGACAAGAGCTACTCGCCCGCCGACATCGAAACCCGCCTCTACCGCAAGTGGGAGGCCGCGGGCTGGTTCGCCCCGGCCGCGACGGGCCAGCCCTACTGCATCATGATCCCGCCGCCGAACGTGACGGGCACGCTGCACATGGGGCACGCGTTTCAGCACACGCTGATGGATGCGCTCACGCGCTTCCACCGCATGGAGGGCGATCGCGCGCTCTGGCAGCCCGGCACCGACCACGCCGGCATCGCGACCCAGATGGTGGTGGAGCGCCAGCTCAACGCCGAGGGCAGGTCGCGCCAGGAACTCGGCCGCGACGCGTTCGTCGAGCGCGTGTGGCAATGGAAGGCGCAGTCGGGCGACACCATCAGCCGCCAGATGCGCCGTCTCGGCGACTCCGTCGACTGGTCACGCGACCGCTTCACCATGGACGAGGGACTCTCCGCCGCGGTGGCGGAGGTGTTCGTGCAGCTGCACGAGAAGGGCTTGATCTACCGCGGCAAGCGTCTGGTCAACTGGGATCCAGTGCTGCACACCGCGCTCTCCGACCTCGAGGTCGTCTCCGAGCCCGAGTCCGGCCACCTCTGGCACCTGCGCTACCCGCTCGCCGACGGCTCGGGCCACCTGGTCGTCGCGACCACGCGCCCGGAGACGATGCTCGGCGACACGGCGGTCGCGGTGCATCCCGAGGACGAGCGCTACCGACACCTCGTGGGGCGCGAGATCCGGCTGCCGCTCGCCGGCCGGACGATCCCCATCATCGCCGACGACTACGTCGATCCTGCATTCGGCAGCGGCTGCGTGAAGATCACGCCGGCGCACGACTTCAACGACTACGAGATCGGCAAGCGCCACGGACTGCCGCTGATCAACCTGTTCACGGCGGATGCCGTGCTGAACGACGCGGCACCGGCCACCTACCGCGGCCTCGACCGCTTCGAGGCCCGCAAGCGCGTGGTCGCCGACCTCGAGGCGGCCGGCCTGCTCGAGAAGACCGACCCGCACACCCTGCCCGTCCCGCGGGGCGACCGCAGTGGCGCGGCGCTCGAGCCCTGGCTCACGGACCAGTGGTACGTGCGGATCGCCCCGCTCGCCGAGCCCGCCATCCGTGCCGTCGAGGACGGCCGCATCCGCTTCGTGCCCGAGAACTGGGCCAAGACCTACTTCCAGTGGATGCGCAACATCCAGGACTGGTGCATCAGCCGCCAGCTCTGGTGGGGCCACCGCATCCCGGCCTGGTACGACGACGCGGGCAACGTCTACGTCGCGCGCAGCGCCGCGGACGCACTGGAGGCCGCGCAACGAAGACACGGTCGCGAGGTCGCGCTGCGCCAGGACGAGGACGTACTCGACACGTGGTTCAGCTCGGCGCTGTGGCCGTTCTCGACGCTCGGCTGGCCGCAGTCGACGCGCGAGCTCGCGGCGTTCTACCCGACATCCGTGCTGGTCACCGGCTTCGACATCATCTTCTTCTGGGTCGCCCGGATGATCATGATGGGGCTCGAGTTCACCGGCGAAGTGCCGTTCCGCGAGGTCTACATCACCGGGCTGATCCGGGACGAGCACGGCGACAAGATGTCGAAGTCGAAGGGCAACATCATCGACCCGCTCGACCTGATCGACGGCATCGACCTCGAGTCACTGGTGGCCAAGCGCACCACGGGGCTCATGCAGCCACAGATGCGGAGCGCAATCGAGAAGGCGACGCGCAGGCAGTTCCCGCAGGGCATCCCGGCCTTCGGCACGGATGCGCTGCGCTTCACGTTCGCCGCGCTCGCCACCATGGGCCGCGACATCCGCTTTGAACTCGGACGCGTCGAAGGCTACCGCAACTTCTGCAACAAGCTGTGGAACGCCTCGCGCTACGTGCTGATGAACACCGAGCAGTTCGCGGACGACCTGGCCGGCGATTGCGAATTCACGATGGCCGACCGCTGGATCCGCGGCCGGCTCGGACGCACCATCGCCACGGTGCGCGACAACCTCGCGAACTACCGCTTCGACCTCGCCGCGCAGGCGATGTACGAGTTCACGTGGTACGAGCTCTGTGACTGGTACCTGGAGCTCTCCAAGCCGATCCTGCAGGCGGCCGACGCCGCGCCGGCCGCGCAGCGCGGCACGCGTCGAACGCTGCTCGAGACGCTCGAGGCGACGCTGCGCGTGCTGCACCCGCTCATGCCGTTCGTCACCGAGGAGATCTGGCAGCGCGTCGGTCCGCTTGCGGGATGCACCGGTCCCACGATCATGCTCGAGGCCTACCCGCGGGCCGCCGACTTCGCGGACGACCCCGAGGCCGAACGGCAGGTCGCGGCCCTGAAGGCCGTGGTGCTCGGCATCCGGCAGATCCGCGGCGAGCTCGACGTGCCGCATTCGCGGGTCACGCCGGTATTCGTGCGCTCGAATCGAGCGGGCGACGCCGAGTCCATCGCGGCACTCGCTGCGACGATCGCGAAGGTGGCCAACCTCGAGTCGGTGAGGGTGGTCGCCACCGAGTCCGACCTGCCGCCCTGCGCCATCGCGATCATCGACGGTCGCACCGTGCTCGCGCCGTTCGCCCGCCTGGTCGACAACGTCTCGGCGGAAGTCGCGCGGCTGGAGAAACGCCGTGCGCGCACCACCCAGGACCGCGACAAGAGCCTGGCGAAGCTCGCCAACGAGAGCTTCGTCGCCAACGCTCCGGCCGACGTGGTGGCCAAGGAGCGCGAGCGCATCGCCGAGTCCGAGCGCCAGCTCGGGCAGCTCGGCGAGCAGCTGCGACGCCTGGCCGCGGTCATGGCCCGGGGGCCGGCGGCATGAGCGCACCGTCGCAGGGCGTGGCCGGGTCACGCGATGCGGCGACGCTCGACCTGGTCGCGGCCGCGGTCGGCGGGCTGAACGAAATCATCCTCGGCAAGGAGCAGCAGCTGCGCCTGTGCATCGCCTGCCTGCTCGCCCGCGGCCACCTGCTGATCGAGGACATCCCCGGCGTCGGCAAGACCACCCTTGCCCATGCGCTCGCGGGGACGCTGGGCTTGAGCTACCAGCGCATCCAGTTCACCAGCGACCTGTTGCCCGCCGACATCATCGGCGTGTCGGTGTTCGAGGCGGAGACCAGCCAGTTCCGCTTCCACCGCGGGCCGGTGTTCGCGCAGCTGGTGCTGGCCGACGAGGTGAATCGCGCCACCCCCAAGGCGCAGAGCGCGCTGCTCGAGGCGATGGAGGAGCACCAGGTCACGGCCGACGGCCAGACCTATCCCCTCACCGAGCCGTTCTTCGTCATCGCCACCCAGAATCCCGTCTACCAGGTGGGCACGTTCCCGCTGCCGGAATCCCAGCTCGATCGCTTCCTGATGCGCATCGAGCTCGGATATCCGGAGGCGGCGCTGGAGCGGCAGCTACTGCTCGGCCGTGACCGGCGCGACCTGCTCGCCACCCTGGCGCCGGCACTGACGCCGCAGCAGTTGCTGCGGCTGCAGGGCGAGGTGCCGAAGGTGCACGCCTCCGACGCGCTGCTCGACTACGTGCAGGCCATCGCTCGCTACACCCGCCAGGCGAGCGAGTTCGAGGCGGGACTCTCGCCGCGCGCCGTCATCGCGCTGCTGCGTGCCGCCCAGGCCTGGGCGCTGATGCACGCGCACCCGGGCGTGCTGCCGGAAGACGTGCAGGCAGTGCTGCCGGCCGTGGTGGGACATCGCCTCGCGCCACGCGAGGAAGCGCGCTTCCGGGACGCGGGCCAGGTCGGCCGGCACGTGCTCGAAGCGGTGCCCGTCCCGTAAGCACGATGCAGCGCCTGACCCGCCGCCTGCGCTCGATCCTCGACGCGCGCGTGCAGGCGTGGCTCATGCGCCGCCAGGGCATGGACGGCGACCCGCTCTGGCTCGAGCGCCGACGCATCTACATCCTGCCCACCCGCCTCGGCATCGCCTACGCCGCGATGGTGTTCGCGATGGTGCTCGGCGGCATGAACTACAACAACAACCTGGGACTCGGCCTCGCCTTCCTGCTGGTGAGCCTCGGCCTGGTCGTGATGCACCATTGCCACGGCACGCTTTCCGGACTGCGCCTGCAGTTGCTCGCCACCGAGTCGGCGTTCGTGGGCGAGCAGGTGCGGTTCGGCCTGCTGCTCGAGAACGGCGCGGCAGCACCGCGGCCACGCATGGAGCTGTCGCTCGATGCCGGAGTGCAGCAGGTGGTGGACGTGCCGGCCGTCGGTTCTGCACGGACCGAACTGCTCGTGCCCGCCAGGCGCCGAGGTCGAATTCCGTTACGCCGTTTCGTCATCGCCACGCGCCATCCGCTCGGGCTGTTCCGCGCCTGGGCGGTCATCCATCCTCACTACGCCGCGATCGCCTGGCCGCGACCCGCCGCGCGCGGACAGCCGCCCCCCGGCGTCGAGACGGACACTGGCGGCGCGCAGGACGGGGCATCGGGCGATGCGGACTTCGCGGGATTGCGCTCCTACCAGGCCGGGGACTCGCCGCGCCGGATCGCGTGGAAGGCGTATGCGCGCGGCCAGGGCCTGCACACCAAGCAATACGCCGGCACCGAGGTCGTGTCGCACGTATTCGACTGGGACGCGCTCCCGGGACTGGACACGGAACTGCGGCTCGCCCGCCTCTGCCGCTGGGTGCTCGACGCTCACGAGCGCGGCGAGGCGTTCGGCCTGCGCCTGCCCGGGAACGCCATCGAGCCGAACGTCGGCACGGCGCACCGGCAGCGCTGCCTCACGTCGCTGGCGTTGTTCGAGCCTGGCGGAACCCATGGCTGAACGCGGCGACCGGCCGATGCGCGGCTTCGGCGGCGTGCTCGCGGCACTCGGCGTCGCAGCCGCTGCGCACGTGGCCTACTTGCCGACCTGGGTGTCCGCATTGCTGGCCGTCATCGCAGCGTGGCGCTGGCTCGCGGACCGGCGTGACTGGCCGCTGCCGCCGAAGTGGCTGCGCGGGACGATCGCGGTGGCCGCGGCACTGGCCGTGCTCGGGACCTACCGGACACTGAACGGGATCGAGGCTGGCACCGCCTTCCTGGTACTGATGGCAGGCGTGAAGCTGCTGGAGACTCGCAGCGCACGCGACCTCACGGTCATCGTGTTCATCGCGTGGTTCCTGCTGTACGCGGCCCTGCTGCGCGACCAGCGGCTGCCGCAACTACCGTTCCTGCTCGCGGGCGCGGCGCTCGCGACGGCGGCACTCATGCGCGTGCACGGCGGGACCGCCGGCGATTCCTGGAGCGCGACGCTCAAGCGCACCGCCGCGCTGCTGCTGCAGGCGCTGCCGCTCGCGCTGGCGCTGTTCCTGCTGTTCCCGCGCCTGCCCGGGCCTTTCTGGGGCATCGCGGGCAACGAGTCGGCGCGCACCGGGCTCGGCGACGAGATGACGCCCGGCAACGTCTCCGACCTGAGCGTGTCGGGGGACGTGGCGTTCCGGGTACGGTTCGACGGCGAACCGCCACCTCCGGTGCAGCGCTACTGGCGCGGTCCCGTGCTGCACGAGTTCGACGGCCGCAGCTGGCGCCGCACGCGCGGCCAGGCTTTCCCGGCGCAGGAGATCGAGTTCATCGGCGCGCCGATCGATTACCAGATCACGCTCGAACCGCACGACCGGCCATGGATCCTGGCGCTCGACATCCCGGGCGAGTGGCCGGAGCGCGAGGCATACCGCGCGTTCGACTTCCAGCTGCTCGCGCCGCGCCCCCTCACCGGCGTCGCTTCGTACCGGCTGCGCTCATATCCGCAGTACCGGGCGGGGCTCGACCTGCCGCGCGCGGTGCGCAACAAGGACACGCAACTGCCGGTCGAGGGCAATCCGCGCGCCGTCGCGCTCGGTCGCGGCCTCGCAGCCCGGCATGGGGATCCGCGGGCCGTGGTGGGGGCCATGCTCGGGATGTTCCGGCAGCAGCCCTTCGAGTACACGATGCAGCCGCCGCGGCTCGCGGACAACGCGATGGACGAGTTCCTGTTCGAAACGCGCAAGGGGTTCTGCGAGCACTACGCCTCGGCGTTCACGCTGGTGATGCGCGCCGCCGGCATTCCGGCCCGCGTGGTGACGGGCTACCAGGGCGGAGAGTTCAATCCCGTCGGCGGCTACCTGCTGGTGCGGCAGTCCGACGCGCATGCGTGGTCGGAGGTGTGGGTCGACGGCGAGGGCTGGGTGCGCGTCGACCCGACCGCCGCCGTGGCACCGGAACGCATCGAGCGCGGGCTGATCAACGCCGTCGGCGCCGACGAGCCCGTGCCCGGCCGGCTGCGCCAGGGCAGCCCGCTGTGGCTGCAGATCGAGTTCACCTGGGACGCACTGAACGACTTCTGGAACGAGCGCGTGGTGCGGTTCAATGCCGCGCGGCAGTTCGACCTGCTCGAGCGGCTCGGCATCGACGACCCGGACTGGCGCTCGCTCGGGCTCGGCCTCGCGGCGAGCCTCGCGGCATTCTTCGGCGCTCTGTCGGCCTGGCTCGCGTGGAAGTTCCGCGCCCCGGCGCGCGACTGGCCGGCGCGCCTGCACGCCGAAGTCGCACGGCGACTCGAGCGCCGCGGCGTGGCCCAGGGCGACGCCGAGGGACCGGTCGCATTCCTCGAGCGAGCCGCGATTGCCTGCCCGGACCTCGCGCGCGATCTCGCTGCGATTCGCGAGGAGTACGTCGACCAGCGCTATGGACCGCTGCCGTCGCAGGCGGGGCTGCGCCGGCTCAAGCACCTCGTCAACCGGCTGCGTGCCTGAGACGGGCCGGGTATGCTTGCGGCAACCGAACGGGGGACTCGACCGACATGGCTGACATGAAGAAGAGCTTCGAGAAGGCCGCGGCGGACGTACAGAAGCTGAAGAAGCGGCCCGATGACGAGGACATGCTGCGGCTGTACGCACTCTACAAGCAGGCGAGCACCGGCGACGTGCAGGGCGAGCGGCCCGGCGCCTTCAGCTTCGCCGACCGCGCGAAATACGACGCCTGGGCGAAGCTCAAGGGCACGGACTCGACGAAGGCCATGGAGTCCTACGTCAAGCTCGTCGAGCGCCTGAAGAAGACCTACGGCTGAGGCTGCCTTGTCGCCGGTCGTCGCGATCGCCGTCGTCGCGATCGGCGTGCTCGCCTGGCTGATTGCGTCGCCCTGGTGGCGGGCGCGACGCCGGGCCGCAAGCATGCTCGTGCCCTTGCCGGCCGGCGCCCGCGCGACCATCCACCGCAACGTCCCGGCCGTGCGCAGCCTGCCGCCGGAACCGCGCGCACGCCTCGAGGCGCTGATGGGCGCCTTCGTCGCCGAGAAGGAGTTCATCGGCTGCAATGGACTCGTCGTCACCGACGAGGTCCGCTCCACGATCGCCGCCCTGGCCTGCCTGCTGGTGCTCGGGCGCCGAGGTCACTACGACGAGCTGCACTCCATCCTCGTGTACCCGACGGCCTTCTGGGTCGAGGACGAGGTCGAGGACGAGGCCGGCGTGGTCTCGAAGCGGCGCCGCGTGCTGTCGGGCGAGGCCTGGGAGTCGAGCCGCATCATCCTGTCCTGGGAGGACGTGCTCGAGGCCGCGCGCTCGCCCGGCGAGGGCTACAACGTCGCCCTGCACGAGTTCGCGCATTACCTCGACGCCGAGGGGCTCGGCCTCGCCGACGGCACTCGTGCGATATCCGCATGGGCCGACGATCTCGCGCAGGAGTTCGACGCTCTGCTCGACGCCGTCGATCGTGGCGCGGAGACATTCCTCGACCCGTACGCTGCCGAGGACGAAGCCGAGTTCTTCGCCGTCGCCACCGAGGACTTCTTCGAGCGTCCCGTCGAGTTACTCGAGACGCATCCGCGGCTCTATGCACTGCTCCGCGAATTTTACGGACTCGATCCGGCGGGCTGGTCGCTGCAAAGTACTGATGGCTGATGTAGCTGGGCGTAGCGGGTGGTGTAGACCGTCCGGGCGGACGCCGCAAGTACGTCCCTGTAGGCTCGCACGCGCCGTCCATGGCGCGTGACGCCGCCCGGACGGTCTACACCACCCGCTACGCCCAGCCCGGTCGGCGTCAGCCCATGCGCGTCAGTGCCGGATCGTCCTGGACCGGCTGAGTCTTGGATTCTTTCCGGGGGGCGTCACGCGGCATGGACGCCGCGTGCGAGCCTACAGGGACGTATTCACGGCGTCCCCCCGGAAGGAATCCAAGACTCAGCCGGTTCAGGACGCACCCGACGCAGCACGCCGCTCGGCGCGAGCAGCAACGACGAGCAGCGCACCACCGGCAATGAAGAGCACGAGAATCGAGAGAATGGACAATCGCGAATCGCCCGTGACGCGCGCCACGATACCGGTGATCAGCGGTCCGAGCACCGCGGCGAACTTGCCCATCATGTTGTAGAAGCCGAAGAACTCCGACGACTTGCCCTCCGGCACCAGGCGCCCGAAATACGAGCGGCTGAGCGACTGCACGCCGCCCTGGACCAGCCCGACGATCACCGCGAGCAGGTAGAAATCACCCGCGTCCTGGATGAAGTAGGCATAGCAGGTGATTCCCGCGTAGACGGCGAGCGCGATAAAGATGCCGCGCTGGGCACCGATCCTGCGGCCGAGCCAGCCGAACGCGAGCGCGGCCGGGAATGCGACGAACTGCGTGAGCAGCAGCGCCGCGACCAGGCTCGACGCCTCGAACCCGAGCGAGAGCCCGTAGTCCACGGCCATCTTGATGATCGTGTTCACGCCGTCGATGTAGAGCCAGTACGCGGCGAGGAACCACAGGATCGGCCGGTACTGGCGGATCGCGCGCAGCGTCCCGCGCAGCTCGAGGAGGCCCTGCCGGACCGCGGTCAACGCCGGCACGCGCGGCCCGGAATCGCGCTCGCGGACCCAGAACGCGAGCGGCAGCGCGAACACGAGCCACCACACACCCACCATCACGAACGAGACTCGTACCGCCGTGGTGGCGTCGGCAAGCCCGAAGAACGCAGGCTTCAGCGTCATGGCGACGTTCACCGCGAACAGCAGCCCGCCGCCGAGGTAACCCATCGCGTAGCCATAGCCCGAGACGAGGTCGTATTCGCCGGGCTCGGCGACGTGCAGCAGCAGGGAATCGTTGAAGACTATGCCGCCCCAGAAGCCGAGCGACGCCGCGAGGTAGAGCACGACGGCCGCGATCCAGTGCCCCTGGCCCACCAGCGAGAGCCCCGCGGTGGACGCGGCCCCGAGCACGGTGAACATCATGAGCATGCGCACGCGTGAGCTGCTGCGGTCGGCGATCGCGCCGAGGACCGGTGCGAGCAGCGCGACGAGCGCGCTCGCGAGCCCGCTGGTGAGCCCGAGCCGGAACGTGCTCTCGGTGACGGGCACGCCGGCGTTCCAGTACTGCTTGAAGAACACCGGGAAGAACCCGGCCATCACCGTGGTCGCGAACGCGGAGTTGGCCCAGTCGTAGAACGCCCAGGAGACCACCGGGCGGCGCCGGAGGACGCTACGCGGCCGCGGCGAGGTGCTCACGGGTCTCTCGGAACGTGACGTCCGGCCACCGCTCCTGCGTCAGCTGCAGGTTGACCCGGGTGGGCGCGAGGTACACGAGCGCGCCCGAGTGATCGAGCGACAGGTTCTCGTGCGCCTTGTTGCGGAACTCCGCGAGCTTCTTCGCGTCGGTACAGTAGATCCAGCGGGCCGTGTAGACGTTCACGTTGTCCCAGGTCGCCTGCACGCCGTATTCGTCCTGCAGCCGGAACGCCACGACGTCGAACTGCAGCTGCCCGACGGCGCCGAGGATCAGGTCGTTGTTGCGCAGCGGGCGGAACAGCTGCGTGGCGCCCTCCTCGCACAGCTGGTCGAGTCCCTTCTGCAGTGCCTTCATGCGCAGCGGATCCCGCAGCACCACGCGACGGAACATCTCCGGCGCGAAGTTCGGGATACCGGTGAAGGTGAGGGACTCTCCTTCCGTGAACGAGTCGCCGATGTTGATCGTGCCGTGGTTGTGCAGGCCGATGATGTCGCCGGCCCAGGCTTCCTCCGTGTGCTGGCGGTCGGCGGCGAGGAAGGTGAGCGCGTCCGCCACGCGCATCTCCTTGCCGAGTCGCACGTGGTGGAAGCGCATGCCCTTGGCGTAGCGCCCGGAGCAGATGCGCATGAAGGCGATGCGGTCGCGGTGGCCGGGATCCATGTTGGCCTGGATCTTGAACACGAAGCCCGAGAGCTTGTCTTCGAACGCGTCCACCTGGCGCGTCGTCGTGTCGCGCGGTCGCGGTGGCGGGGCGTACTCCACGAAGGCGCCGAGCAGCTCGGTGACGCCGAAATTGTTGATGGCGGAACCGAAGAACACCGGCGTCTGCCGACCGGCCAGGTACTCCTCGCGGGAGAACGGGTGCGAGGCGCCGCGGACCAGCTCGACCTCGTCGCGGAACGCCTGCGCGCGGTCGCCGAGGAAATCACCGGCCGCCTCGCTCGCGAGCCCGTCGATGATCTCGTTGGTGCCGGCGCGACCCTTCTCCGCCGCCTGGTAGGCGTAGATGCGGTCCTCGAGCAAGTGGTAGATACCCCTCAGTTCGCGCCCCATGCCGATCGGCCACGTCACGGGCGCGCAGGTGATCCGGAGCACCTTCTCGATCTCGTCGAGCAGGTCGAGCGGTTCGCGGCCCTCGCGGTCGAGCTTGTTGATGAAGGTCATGATCGGCGTGTCGCGCAGCCGGCAGACCTCCATCAGCTTGATGGTGCGTTCCTCGACGCCCTTCGCGCAGTCGATGACCATGAGCGCCGAGTCGACCGCGGTCAGCGTGCGGTAGGTGTCCTCGGAGAAGTCCTCGTGACCCGGGGTGTCGAGCAGGTTGACGATCCGCCCGAGGTAGGGGAACTGCATCACGCTCGAGGTGACGGAGATGCCGCGCTGCTGCTCGAGGCGCATCCAGTCGGAGGTCGCGTGGCGCGCGGCCTTGCGACCCTTGACGGTGCCGGCTAGCTGGATCGCGCCCCCGAACAGCAGCAGCTTCTCGGTGAGCGTGGTCTTGCCGGCGTCCGGATGGGAAATGATGGCGAAGGTGCGGCGTCTCGCCACTTCGTCGCGTGTGGAAGTCATCCGCGCGATTCTAGCAGGCCGGGCGGCCGGATCCGTCCTCGAGCAGGTCCAGTCTCAGCACCAGCGCGTCCTCGCGACCCGCCTCCGCCTGGTAGTAACCCTTGCGCAGCCCGACCTGCATGAAACCCACGGACTGGTAGAGCGCGATCGCGAGCAGGTTGGATGGCCGTACCTCGAGGAACGTCTCCTTCATGCCGGCCTGGCGCGCCCGCTCGAGCAACAGCATCAGCATCTGGCGCCCGATGCCGCGGCCGCGCAACTCGTTGCTGACGCACAGGTTGAGGATGTGGGCGTCGCCCGCGCCCATCGCGACCACGCCGTAGGCCACGACCGAGCCCTCGACCTCGGCGACACGGCAGAGATAGCCGACTCGCAGGCAGTCGCGGAAGATCCCTTCGCTCCACGGAAACGGGTAGGACGCCCGCTCCACCGCACCCACCGCCGGTACGTCCATGGGCGTCATGGCGCGGAACTTCACCAGCCGCTGGCGATGCCCGCCGAGATCGGCGCCCGCCACGCTCATGCCAGTACGTCCTCGCCGCGCTCGATGCGCTGGTGGACCTGCTTCGCGAACACGAGATCCTGCCATGCCTTGCGCTTCTCGGCCGGGCTGCGCAGCAGGTAGGCCGGGTGATACGTGACGATCAGCGGCCAGCGCCGGGCCCCGAGTGCATGGACTTTGCCGCGCAGCTTGCCGAGCGGCACGTCGGTGGCGAGGAGGTTCTGGGCCGCGATGCGCCCGACGGCCACGACGAGATCCGGGGACACGAGTTCGACCTGGCGCTCGAGGTAGCCGCGGCAGGCCCGCGCCTCCTCGGGACGGGGATCACGGTTGCCCGGGGGACGGCACTTGAGCACGTTGGCGATGTACACGTCTTCGCGCCGGAAACCGGCGGCCTTCAGCATCGAGGTGAGCAGTTGACCTGCGCGACCCACGAAAGGTTCGCCCTGCCGGTCCTCCTCCGCTCCCGGCGCCTCGCCGATGAACATCCAGCGTGCGGACCGGTTGCCCACGCCGAACACGGTCTGCGTGCGGGTCGCATGCAGCTCGCAGCGCGTGCAGGCCGCGACCAGCTCGCGGAGCGGCTCCCAGTCGAGGCTCGATTCGCTGCCCGCGGGCCCGGCCGCGACCTCCGCCGCGACGGCCGGCAGGCCACGTCGCACGTAGACGTCGATGCCGAGGGCCGCGAGGCGCGCGAGCTTGCCCGGGTCGTGCACGCTCGACTCCCGTCAGCCGGCCTTGCCCGCGTCGCGCTGCTTCGAGTGCCTGCGCGCACGGGCAACCCGGTGCCAGGCCCACATGAGCGGGCCGGACAGCGCGTAGCAGCCGAACAGTCCGAACAGCACCTCGGGCGGGCTCGAGCCGACCAGGATGAAGCCGATCGGCACCAGCATCAGCAACGCGAACGGGATGCGGCGGTTCAGGTTGAAATCCTTGCCGCTCAGGAAAGCGAAGCGGCTCACCATCAGCGCACCCGCGATCACGGCGACGGTGAACGCGAGGATCAGCGCGAGCAGTCCCTGGCGGCCGAGGTCATCGAGCATCCACACGAACCCGGCGAGCAATGCCGCGCCCGACGGGCTCGGCAGTCCCTCGAAGTAGCGCTTGTCGGCGCCCGCGGCGCGGGCGTTGAAGCGCGCGAGGCGGAAGGCGGCACAGGCCGCATAGAAGAAGGTCGCGAGCCAGCCCAGGCGTCCCCAGAGCGCGTTGTACTCGGCGATGCGCACCACGCCCCACTGGTAGGCCACGACGGCCGGCGCGACGCCGAAGGCGACCATGTCGGAGAGGCTGTCGTACTCCTTGCCGAACTCGCTCTGGGTGTTGGTCCACCGCGCGATCCGCCCGTCGAGGCCGTCGCAGACCATCGCGATGAAGACCGCGATGCCGGCCCGGTCGAAGTTGCCGTCGGTCGCGGCCACGATCGCGTAGAAGCCGGAGAACAGCACCGCGGTGGTGAAGAGGTTGGGCAGCAGGTAGATGCCGCGTCCGCGCGGACGCGGGGGAGCCGCGTCGGGCGACAGTGGAGGATCGGTCGTCATGGGAACCCACCGGGTGTAGCTCGCAGCATCATAGGTAGCGCGCGGCGCCGGCACAACGCATCCGGGGGTCGCCCGCCCCCTCTGGTAACATACGCCGCCGTTTCCAACCCCCGCCGGCCCGATGCGACTCTCGACCTATCCGATCAATACCCTGCGCGACGTTCCGGCCGATGCCGAGGTCGTGAGCCACCAGCTGATGCTGCGTGCCGGACTCATTCGCCGCCTCGCCGCGGGTCTCTACACCTGGCTGCCGATCGGCCTCAGGGTGCTGCGCAAGGCCGAGACCATCATCCGCGAGGAGATGAACCGCGCCGGCGCGATCGAGCTGCTGATGCCGACCGTGCAGCCTGCCGAGCTCTGGCAGGAGTCCGGGCGCTGGGAGCAGTTCGGACCGGAGCTGCTGCGCCTCACGGACCGCAACGAGCGGCCGTACTGCTACGGCCCGACCCACGAGGAAGTGATCACCGACCTCGCCCGGCGCGAGCTCAAGAGTTATCGCCAGCTGCCGGTCAACTTCTACCAGATCCAGACCAAGTTCCGCGACGAGATCCGGCCGCGCTTCGGCGTGATGCGCGCCCGCGAGTTCACGATGAAGGACGCGTACTCCTTCCACCTCGACGCGGCCTCGCTGGAACAGGGCTACCAGGCGATGTACGAGGCCTACTCGCGCATCTTCACCCGCATGAACCTGCGGTTCCGCGCGGTGCGGGCGGACACCGGCAGCATCGGCGGCAACGCCTCCCAGGAATTCCACGTGCTCGCCGACTCCGGCGAGGACGCGATCGTGTTTTCCGACTCGGACGAGTACGCGGCCAACCTCGAGATGGCCGAGGCACTCGCGCCGGCGGCTCCGCGCGGGGACGCCACGGCGACGATGAGCGAGGTGCAGACGCCCGGGGTGCGCACGATTGCGGAGCTCACGCAGTTCCTGAAGGTGGATGCGTCGCGTTGCCTCAAGACCCTGCTGGTCGAGGGCGACGAGGGTGGCGTGGTGGCGCTCGTCGTGCGCGGCGACCACGAGCTGAATGCCGTCAAGGCGCAGAAGCTGCCCGGGGTGCTGGTGCCGCTCAAGATGGCGTCGGCCGAGCAGGTGCGTGCGGCGACCGGCTGCGAGCCGGGGTTCATCGGGCCGCTGGGCCTCGCGATCAAGGTCTATGCCGACCGCTCGGCAGCACGGCTCGCCGACTTCGTCTGCGGCGCCAATCGTCGCGACCTGCACCTGACCGGCGTGAACTGGGGCCGGGACCTGCCGGAACCCGAGGTGGTGGACCTCCGCAACGTGGTGGCCGGCGACCCGAGCCCGTCCGGCCGGGGCACGCTCGCCATCGCGCGCGGCATCGAGGTGGGTCACATCTTCCAGCTCGGGCGCAAGTACAGCGAGGCGATGAACGCCACGGTGCTGGACGAACAGGGCAAGGCCGTGACCATGTTCATGGGCTGCTATGGCATCGGTGTGACGCGCGTCGTGGCGGCCGCCATCGAACAGAACCACGATGAGCGCGGCATCGTCTGGCCGGAACCGCTCGCACCCTTCCAAGTGTCGCTGATCCCGATCAACCTGCAGAAGTCCGAGCGCGTGCGCGAGACCGCGGAGCGGCTCTATGCCGAATTGCAGGCGGCCGGGTTCGAGGTGCTGTTCGACGACCGTGATGCCCGGCCCGGCGTCAAGTTCGCCGACGACGAGTTGCTCGGCATCCCGCACCGCATCGTCGTGGGCGACAAGGGGCTCGACCGTGGAGTGCTCGAATACAAGCCGCGCACGGGCGAAGGCGCTGCCGACGTCCCGGCCGCCGAGATCGTGCAGTTCCTGCGCCAGCGGAGCGGCAGCGGCCGCTGAGACGGTATGAAAGCTCCTGCACTGGCCTGCATCATCGCCCTCGCCCTGCTCCCGGCGGCCGCCGCGCGAGCGGACCGGCAGATGGATCCCGAGTTGCGCGGCGTGCTCGCCGAGGTGCTGCAGCCGACCCATTGCTTCGCCGACAAGTACGAGCAGGCCGTGTGGTTCGCCTACATGGACCCGCGCCTCGGCCGCTACGTCGAGGATGCGCGCGAACGCGAGCAGATCCTGCACCACGTGCACTGCGAGGCGAGGCGCGTCGACATCCCGCCGGAGCTGGTGCTGGCGGTCATGGACGTCGAGAGCCGCTTCGATCGCTACGCCGTCTCCTCGGCGGGAGCGGTCGGCCTGATGCAGGTCATGCCGTTCTGGCCGAGTGAGCTCGGCATGGGCAACGAGCAGCTGATCCGCATCCCGGACAACGTGCGGATGGGGACCACGATCCTCGGCTATTACCTGCGCAAGGAGCGCGGCAACTACCAGCGGGCGCTGCAGCGTTACAACGGCAGCCTGGGACGCCCGAAGTACTCCGATCTCGTCATCGACCGACTGGTATCACGCTGGCGCTACAGCCACTGAGTGCTCTCAGCGGGTCGCGAATTCCCGCGGGCGCCCGTCCAGCGCAGCCGGGTCCACGGTTTCCACCTCGACCGCCGTGACGTGCGAGGCAGGCGATCCCTGCCACAGCCAGTCGCACAGCGCCTGAACCGCCTCGACCTCGCCGCAGGCGAGCACCTCGACCCGTCCATCGTGGAGATTGCGGGCGTAGCCGGTGACGCCGAGTTCGGCGGCACGCCGCGCGGTGCTGGCTCGATAGAAGACTCCCTGGACGCGGCCGGCGACCCAGCAGCGTCGCGCGATCCAGTCGACCATGGAAACTCAGTTGGCCGGCGGCACGGCCTTGGCCTGCTCCGCCACGCGGCGCGCCTCCATGGCCTTGTCGCGGGACTGCTCGGCCTCGTCACGCGCCACCCGGTACTCGCCCTTGTACAGATTGCTGCGGGCACTCGCGAGCAGCCGCTCCGCTTCCGCCAGGAGTTCCGGCGCGTGCTCCTCGGCCCCGGCCTTGTCCGCGGCTCTGAGCGCCTGGCGCGCGTCGCTCATTTCCTGCACCGGCGCTCCGGCGCAGCCGGCCGCGATGCCGGCGGCGAGCAGCACGACGCCCAGGAGTCGCGATCTGGTTCGGGTTGAAAGATGCATGTCTCGGGACCAGGGACTGCAACGACCGTAACAACTGCACCCTGTACCGTCAAGAACGCCGGCCCTAGAATCCTGCGGCTGCACGGCAACCTGCCGCTGCCCCGAAGTGACGGGAAATCTTACATGGCCGAAGTACTGGTGCTCTTTTATTCGCGACGCGGCTCGACGGCGGAACTCGCCCGGCAGGTCGTGCGCGGCGTCGAGTCCGTCACCGGTGCGGCCGCACGATTGCGCACGGTGCCGGCCGTTTCGGCCGTCAGCGAGGCGACCGAGTCCGCGGTCCCCGATGCCGGCCCGCCGTTCGCGACCCACGACGACCTGCGCGAGTGCGATGGGCTGGTGCTCGGCAGCCCGACGCGGTTCGGCAACATGGCCGCCCCGCTGAAGTACTTTCTCGACGGCACCAGCGCCCTGTGGCTCAACGGCGCGCTGGACCGCAAGCCCGCCGGGGTCTTCACCTCCACCGGCTCCATGCATGGTGGCCAGGAGTCGACACTGCTGTCGATGATGCTGCCGCTGCTGCACCACGGCATGTACATCGTCGGCTTGCCGTTCACCGCCGAGGCGATGAACGAGACGCGTTCCGGCGGCACGCCCTACGGGGCGAGCCATCTCGCCGGCAGCAAGGGCGATGCTCGGCTGAGCGAGCACGAGCGCGAACTCGCGCAGCTGCTCGGCCGGCGGGTGGCCGAGCTCGCGTTGGCCGTGCGCAAGGGACGCACCTGAGTGGTGCCGCGACCGGGTGAGCCCGGCGCGGCCGCCGCGCACCGCTGGGTGCTCGCGACCGCCACGCTGCTCGGGGCCTGCGTCGTCATTGCGGCACTCGGCAGCTCCGACTGGCCGGGAAACCTGGCGTTCGCCTGCGCACTGCTCGTTCCCCTGCTGCTGCCGCTGCCGGGACTGCTGCGCAACCGGCGACGCACGCACGCCTGGGCGACGCTCTGTGTCGCACCCTATTTCATCTACGGCATGACCGAGGTGATCGCGAACCCGGCGGTGCGCGGCATGGCTGGAGCGATCCTGTTCGCGAGCCTCGCCCTGTTCGTCGCGCTGGTGAGCTACCTGCGGCTCACGCGGCCGCGCGCGGGCGCTCAGCGCGAAACGGGGTCGTGAGTCTCGAGCACGTCCTTCAGGAACGGCACGGTCAGGCGCCGCTGCGCGGCCAGCGAGGCTTCATCGAGTCGGTCGAGCACCGCGCACAGCGTATGCATGTCCCGCGGCACGCGATGCACGAGATAGGCGGCGGCTTCCTCCGTGAGGTCCAGGCCGCGCTGCCGCGCGCGCAGCCTGAGCGCCTCGAGCTGCCCGACCTCGTCGAGCTCGTGCAACTGGTGCACCGACCCCGCCAGCAGGCGCGATCGCAGGTCGGGCAGGTGGAAGTGGACGCTTGCCGGGGGCTGGGTACTCGACACGTACAGCCGTCCGGCCAGGTCCTGCATCAGGGTATGGAGACGGAAGATCGCCGCACTCCAGTCCGCCATTCCAGCCGCCGCTTCGATTCCGTCCAGGCAGACGAGGTCCAGGCCTTCGCAGCCCTCGAGCCAGGCGGGCTCGGCGTCGCGCTGCAGGTCGAGGTAGGTCGCCGCCCCGCCCTGCTCGCCGACCGCCGCGCACGCCGCCTGGAGCAGGTGCGTCTTGCCGGTACCCGCTCGCCCCCACAGCCACAGCACCCGCGGCGCTGCCTGCGGCCCGGCCGCCAGCACCTGCACCGCCTCGGAATTGCGCCCGAGCACGAAACTCGAGAATCGCGCGGTATCGCGCAGCCGGACCCTGAGCGGCAGCTGTTGCATGGGACTCAGCGGGCCGCGGCGGCCCGCGAGCGCGCCACGGCTGCGGCCCGCCTCGAATAGATCAGCACGTAGTCGATCCCGCTCACCGCCGTCGTCACCAACACCAGCGCGCCGGCCCACGTGAGCAGCACCGGCGGCAGCCAGCCGAAGGCCTCGTGCGCCACCGTGCCGAGGCAGAAATTGATCTGCGCGAAGGTATTGAGCTTGCTCGGCACCGTCGGACGGCCGTGCAGGTCGCCGAAGAAGGTCCGGTAGGTCACGGCTCCGAACCCGATGACGAGGTCGCGCAGCAACACGAGCGCCGTGAGCCACCAGGGCGCGAGGTCCGCAACGCTCAGGCAGACGAAAGTCGTCACCAGCAGCAGCTTGTCCGCGACCGGGTCGAGCAGCTTGCCTAGTTCGGTTTCCCAGGCGTAGCGCTTGGCGAGAAAGCCATCGAGCGCGTCGGTGAAGGCCGCGATCGCCACCAGCACCAGCACTTGTGGATAGCGGCCCTCGAGGATCAGGTAGCCGATCGGGTAAACCAGCAGGATGCGAAGTACGCACAGCAGGTTCGGCAGCTGGCGCAGGTTCATGGCTGGAACACGAAATCGGTCCCGGACGCCGGCTGCAGGCGTCCGTCGAGGGCTGCAATCCTGCGCAGCTGCTCGAGGTCGCCCCGCATCGTGACCTCGAGACTCACGACACCCTCGGCCAGTTCCGCGACTGCGACCTGCTTCACCGGGCTGAGCGAGTGGAGGTACTCGAGCAGGGCCGCGTAGGACCGCACGCCGCCGATGCCTCCGACCCGGATGCCCAGCGTCGACGCGCCGCGGGTCGACGCGGGCGCATAGCGGTCCGCGAGCGTGTCCGCCGCGAGATCCACTCCCACCTGCAGCGAGCCCTGCGCCCGCGTCGTCCTGCCCGCATGACCGAATACCCATTCCACGCCGCCGCCGCCGGCAACGCCCACCAGCACTGCCCGCGCTCCGTCGGCCGAAGCCGCGGCTGCGACCGCGTCCACATCGCCGGACAGCAACTGGGTTCTCGCCCGGTCGACGTTCGACGGCCATCCGCGGCCACGACAGCGGCAGGCCGCGATACTCGGCCGCTCGCTCGATCTCGGCGCGCTCGGAAGACGCGTCGCCCGCGACGATCACGCTGCTGCCGCCCCCCGCGGACGGTGCGGCCAGCAGCACCAGCGTCTGGGGACGCTCGGCGGGCCACAACGGCAGGCCCGCCCGCGTGAGCAACTGCTCCATGGCCTGCGCGTCGAACCCGACCTTGAGCATGCGACCGGAGGTCGTGCCGTACTGCTGGACGTAGCCGGAGGGATCCGCCGCCGCCTGGGCAATCGCGGCATTGGTGGCTGCATCCCGCTGGCCCGAAGCCCGCACGGCGGCGGCGCGCAGCGCGGCCGCGAAGCTGGCCTGGCGGTCCGCCTCGGCGTTGCCTTGCAGCGGGACGACCGCCTGGTACGGCGGGACGTTCGCCGCCCGGCCCGGCTCGGCCAGTAGCAGTGCAAGGACGCATGCCAGCGCCGCGAGGAGGGCCGGCCCGTCGTTCCTGACGGTGATTGCTGTTCTACGCATTGAGTCCGGGAGAGTTCGGCGCCGCCGGCGCCCGTGTAAAATAACACAGCCTCGACCCCTACCCCGGGGCGAACCTGCCCGCGGGAGCATCCGAATGGCCGACCATCGACCCACCACTTATCGCGACGCCGGCGTGGACATCGACGCGGGCGACGAACTCGTCGAGCGCATCAAGCCGGCGGTAAAGCGCTCGATGCGGCCGGAAGTGCTCGGCGGGCTCGGCGGCTTCGGCGCGCTGGTCGAGGTGCCGCTCGACCGCTACCGGCAGCCGGTGATGGTCTCCGGCACCGACGGCGTCGGCACCAAGCTCCGGCTGGCCATCGAGACCGGCCGCCACGACACGATCGGCATCGACCTCGTCGCGATGTGCGCCAACGACGTCGTGGTGCAGGGTGCCGAGCCGATCTTCTTCCTCGATTACTACGCCACGGGGCGGTTGCGGGTCGACGTGGCGGAGCGGGTCATCAAGGGCATCGTGGAAGGCTGCCTGCAGGCCGGTTGCGCGCTGGTCGGCGGGGAGACCGCCGAGATGCCGGGCATGTACGAAGGCGACGACTACGACCTCGCGGGCTTCTGTGTCGGCCTGGTCGAGAAAGACCGCATCATCGACGGCACGCGGACCCGGGCGGGCGACGCGATCATCGGCCTCGCCTCCTCCGGCGCGCACTCGAACGGCTATTCACTGGTCCGCAAGCTGCTCGCGACGAGTGGCGCCGGCCCGGACACGATGCTCGACGGCGCGCCCTTGTACGACCAGCTGCTGGCACCGACCATCATCTACGTCAAACCCGTGCTGGCACTGCTCGCCGGGGTGCCCGTGCACGGCATCGCTCACATCACCGGCGGTGGCCCCACCGGCAACATCCCGCGCGTGCTGCCGGACGGTCTCGAGGCGGTGATCGACGAACGCAAGTGGCGCCGCCCGGCGATCTTCGACTGGCTGCAAGGCGTCGGCAGCATCGAGCGCGAGGAGATGCATCGCACCTTCAACTGCGGCCTCGGCATGACGATCTGCGTCCCGCCGGCCGAGGCCGACCGCGCGATCGCGCTGCTGCGCCAGCACGGGTCGGATGCAACCCTGGTCGGCGAGGTGCGACGCGGTGACCGCGGTGTCGTGATCGAGCGATGAAACCGCCGGCCGCGCGACTGCCGATCGTCGCGCTGATTTCGGGCCGCGGCAGCAACCTGCGGGTCATCGCCGGGCAGGCAGGCTCGGGCCGGCTGCCGGTCGAAATCCGCGCCGTCGTGAGCGACCGCGAGGATGCACCGGGCGTCGCATGGGCCCGCGGTGCGGGCCTGCCCTGCGCAATCCTGTCGCCGAAGCCGTACGCGAACCGGGTGGAGTACGACGCGGCACTCGGCAGCCTCGTGGCCGGACACGACCCCGGCCTGGTCGTCCTGGCCGGGTTCATGCGCATCCTCGGGCCGGAGTTCGTCGACCGCTACGCCGGCCGGATGCTGAACATCCACCCCTCCCTGCTGCCGAAATACCGTGGACTGCACACCCATCGCCGCGCGCTCGAGGCCGGCGACCGGGAGCACGGGGCGAGCGTGCACTTCGTCACCCGCGAACTCGACGGCGGGCCGGTGGTCTTACAGGCCAGGGTCCCGGTACGGGACGGCGACGACGAGGCCAGCCTGGCGGCCCGGGTCCTGGAGCAGGAACATCGAATCTATCCGCGCACGATCGAGTGGTTCGCCACGGGGCGGCTGGCCCTGCGCGAGGGGCTGGCCTGGCTGGACGGGCAGCCGCTCGCGTCGCCCCTGGTCGTGGATGCCACGCATGAACTGCCCGCGTAACGCACTGGGCGCGTGGCTCGCGCTTGCGTTGGGCGCGGCACTGGCATCGTCGCCCGCCGTGGCCGTCGCCGAACGCGAGATGCGCACGCTGGCGCCGTCCCCCTACAAGGCCCGCTACCAGGTGCATTACCGCGGGTTGAACGGCGGCCAGATCGAGAACTCGCTGCGGCGAGGCGCCGGCACTGACCAGTGGCTGTACGAGACCCGCGCCTACCCGAGCCTGCTCGGTCGGATTGCGGTCAGCCCGTCGGCTCGCGAGCGCGGCACGATGCAGATCTCCGGGCCGGGCGTTCGACCGCTCACGTTCTCGTTCGACGACGGTACGCCGGCGACCGACAAGGACGTACGCCTCGACTTCGACTGGTCGGCCGGCGTCGTCAAGGGCTCGGCGCAGCACGGTCCGTTCGAATTGGCCGTGACGCCCGGCACGCAGGACACGGCCTCGGTGCAGGCCGCGATGATCGTCGAGCTGCTGGCTGGACGCGAGCCGCGCAGCTTCCGCATCTTCACCGGCGGCAAGGTCAAGGAATACCGCTACTGGTCCGAGGGCCGCGCGACCGTGGTCACGCCCTACGGCCAGTTCGACGCCGTGGTCTGGGCGAACCAGCGCGACGGCTCGCCGCGCGTCACCAAGGTCTGGCACGCGCCGTCGCTCGGCTACCTGCCCGTGCAGGCGGTGCAGTACCGCAAGGGGCAGCCGGAGGTGCAGATGCGGCTGGTGGCGCTGGAGCGATAGCGGAAAGCGATAGCAGGAAAGGGGATAGTGACCAGGGGATAGGGGATAGTAGGAATCGGATCGGCCGGCACGCCGGCCTCCTGCACTATCCCCTATCCCCTATCCCCTTTCCCCTTTCCCCTTCCGCTACGCCTTGGGCAGGGTCACGCCCCGCTGCCCCATGTATTTCCCGCCGCGGTCCTTGTACGAGACCTCGCAAACCTCGTCCGACTCGAAGAAGAGCATCTGCGCGACGCCCTCGCTGGCGTAGATCTTTGCGGGGAGGGTCGTCGTATTCGAGAACTCGAGCGTCACATGGCCCTCCCACTCCGGCTCGAGCGGCGTGACGTTCACGATGATCCCGCAGCGCGCGTAGGTAGACTTGCCGAGGCAGATGGTGAGCACGTTGCGCGGGATGCGGAAATACTCCACGGTGCGCGCGAGCGCGAAGGAGTTCGGCGGGATGATGCACACCTCGCCCGAGAAGTCGACGAAGGAGCCGCGGTCGAAATCCTTCGGGTCGACGATCGTCGAGTTGATGTTGGTGAAAATCTTGAATTCCGCGGCGCAGCGCACGTCGTAGCCGTAGCTCGAGGTGCCGTAGGAGACGATGCGGCTGCCGTTCGCGACCCGCACCTGGCCGGGCTCGAAGGGCTCGATCATGCCGTGCGCCTCGGCCATGCGCCGGATCCAGCGATCGGACTTGATGCTCACGCTCAGGTTTCCTCGACGGTGATCGTGGGCGTCGCCCCGCCTGCGGCCGCGCCGACCGACAGTCGCGCCGCCGTGCGGCGCGCCATCTCGAGGTAGGCCCGGCCGACGGGGCCGTCCGGGTCCGCGATCACGGTCGGCCGCCCGGCGTCGGTCTCCTCGCGGATGCGGATGTCGAGCGGCAGCTGCCCGAGCAGGGCCACCCCGTACTGCTCGGCCATGCGCAGGCCGCCGCCGGCGCCGAAGATCGGCTCCTGGTGGCCGCACTTCGAGCACACATGCGTGCTCATGTTCTCAACCACGCCGAGCACGGGCACGCTGACCTTCTGGAACATCCTGAGGCCCTTGCGGGCGTCGAGCAGCGCGATGTCCTGGGGCGTCGTGACGACCACTGCGCCGCTCACCGGCACGCGCTGCGAGAGCGTGAGCTGGATGTCGCCGGTTCCCGGCGGCATGTCCACCACCAGGTAGTCGAGTTCGCCCCAGTTGGTGTCGGAGAGCAGCTGCGTCAGCGCCTGGGTGACCATCGGGCCGCGCCAGACCATCGGCTGCTCCTCCTCGATCAGGAAGCCGATGGACATGACCTTCACGCCGTAGGCCTCGAGCGGCTCGATGCGCCGGCCGTCGCGGGAGCTCGGGCGTTCGCCCTGCAGACCCATCATCCGGGGCTGGCTGGGCCCGTAGATGTCGGCGTCGAGCAGCCCCACCTTCGCTCCGTCTAGCGCCAGCGCCAGCGCGAGGTTGACGGCGGTGGTCGACTTGCCCACGCCGCCCTTGCCGGAGGCGACCGCCACCACGTTGCTGATTCCGGGCAGCGGCTTGAGCCCGCCCTGTACCGCGTGGGCGGCGATCTTCCAGCCCACCGTGACCCGGGCCGCGCCAGCGCCGGGATGGTCGGCCAGCCGGGACTCGAGGTCGGCGGCCAGGTCGGCGGCGCCACGGGCAAGGGGGAACCCGAGCTCGATTTCCACCAGCAACTGCCCCCCCTCGGACCTGACGGACTTCACAGCTTTGGCGTCGTCCAGGGGCATCCCGAGGTGGGGTTCGACATAATTCCCGACCACAAGGCGGGCTTCGCGGACGCGATCGTCGGTCATGGTTTGGGCAACTTGCGCAGGGAGAATGGCGTGGGCCGGAGGGGGCGAATTGTAGCGGAATCCGGGGGCTGGCTCGTCAATTCGGCGTGCCGGGCCGGCGGGGCGCCGCGTGGCATACTTCCCGTCCCCGCGACCCGCCCCGCCGGGCCGGCCCCCGTTTGACTTAGTCGGACACCCTCGCGTCCCATGAGTTTCTTCACGAACATCCGAGCCGACCGCCTGATCGCGGAGATCAAGGCGACGGGCGATGGCGAGGGCAGCGACGCGCGCAAGAACCTCGAGAAGCTCGCCAAGCTCGGGCCCTCCGCGATCCCGCGCATCATCGACGCGCTCGCCAACGCCGATCGCAGCGAGACCGCGGGCTTCGTCAGCGTGCTCGCGAGCATGCTCGACAACAAGACCCTGCCGCTCGTCATCGCCGGCCTCGCCGACGGCAACCAGCGTACCGTCTCCGCGATCACCGCGGCGCTGTCCACCGGGCGCGGCTACAGTCCACAACTGCTGCTCGGGATGCTCGACAACCCGGCGAGCCCCAAGGGCCCGATCGTCGCCGTGCTCAGCGCGCAGAAGGCGCGCCTCAACGCGCGCGAGGTGCTGATGCGCGCCTACAACCAGGAGCCGGCGGAAAAGGCGGCACTGTTCCGCATCGTGAGCGACATCGCGGACGCGAGCATCGTGCCGGAGCTGCTGAGCCGCATCGACGGCAAGGACCCGATCGCGCGCACGCACGTGATCGGGATCCTCGCGCGCTTCAACCAGCCCGACGTCGCCGAGGCGCTGCAGCGGCAGCTCAAGGACACCAACAAGTTCGTCCGCCAGGCGGTGCTGAACGCACTCGCCACGCTCGACGGCAACGTCGACCCGGGCCTGCTCTGCGAGGTGCTGCGGGACCCGGACGTCGAGACGCAGCAGAAGGCCATCGACGCCGTCGTGCGCGCCAACCATCCCGACACCATCCAGCACCTCGTCAAGGTGCTGAAGGACGAGAACGAGGGCGCGCGCCGGGCCGCGGTCGAGGTGCTGAACGAGATCGGCACGGTGGCCCACGTCAAGTACCTGCTGCAGTCGATCAAGGACGACGACTGGTGGGTGCGCAGCCGCGCGGCGGACGCGCTGGCGAAGATCGGCGGGCCGCGCGTGATCGACGCCGCGCTGGAACTGATCCGCGACCAGGACGAGGACGTGCGCCGCGCCGCGATCGAGATCCTGAACCAGACCAAGGACGAGCGGGCGGTCGCCTTCCTCATCGAGGCCACCCGCGACAAGGACTGGTGGGTGCGCGAGCGGGCAGTCGACGCGCTCGCCGAGATCGGCAGCCGCACGGCGCTGCCCGCGCTCCTCGACCTGCTCGACCACAGCGAGGAGCGCTCGCTGCCGACGGTGGTGCGCGCGGTCGGCAAGCTCGGGGACACCACGCACGTCACCCGCCTGCTGCCGCTGCTCGACCACGGCTCGAAGGAGGTGCGCCTCGAGACCATCACCGCGCTCACCCGCCTGGTGGACGACGGCTCGGCGGACGCGGTACGTGCGCGGCTCGAGATGGTGGGCTCGATGGTTGCCGAGCCGACCATCAGCCACGCGGCGCTCAGGGCGGTCGAGGACCTCGAGAGCCGCTTCTCGACCGGCGCCATGGCCGTGCGCGAGGGTGCCGCGCGCATGACCGAGACCGCGCGCACGCTGCTGCTCGAGCGCGCGGACCTCGAGGGGCTGATGAAGCAGTCGCGCGAGCAGGCGCGGCTCGACATCTCCACGCTCAGGCCCGGCGACGTGCTCGAGGGCCGCTACAGGTTCGTGCAGAAGATCGGCAGGGGCGCCTTCGGCACCGTGCTCCTGATGGAGGACACGGTGGTGGACGAGCGGCTGATCCTCAAGTTCCTGAACCCCAACGTCTCCCAGGACGAGGAGATGATGAAGCGCTTCGTGCACGAGCTGCGCTACTCGCGCAAGATCACGCACCGCAACGTCATCCGCATCTACGACTTCCTCTCCATCCGCGGCAACTACGCGATCTCGATGGAGTACTTCCCCTCGCACACGCTCGGCAACGAAGTCAACGACAAGCCGCTGCCGCTCGCGAAGGCGGTGCGTTACGCGACCGACATCGCCACCGGCATGGCCGTCGCGCACCAGTCGGGCATCATCCACCGCGACCTGAAGCCCGCGAACGTGCTGATCGACGAGGCGGGGCTGGTGAAGATCGTGGACTTCGGCGTCGCCGCGGCGCAGCACCAGGGCGACACGCAGCTCACCAAGACCGGCTACGTGATCGGCTCGCCCAAGTACATGGCGCCCGAGCAGATCCTCGGCAAGAAGGTCGACGAGCGCGCCGACATCTACAGCCTCGGCGTCATCCTCTACGAGATGCTCACCGGCGAGCCGCCCTACCACCGCGGCGACCACATGGCGGTGATGTACCAGCACGTGCAGGGCAAGGCGAAGCCGCCGATCGAGGTCAACGCGTCGATCCCGCCCGGGCTCTCGGAGATCGTGATGAAGGCGATGGCGGTCGACAAGTCGCGGCGCTTCCAGAGCATGGACGAGATGCGCGCCGCCCTGGAAAAATACCTCTGAGGTCACGGCAGACGCCATGGCACGCATCGACGCATTCCTGAAGCTCGGCGCCTCGCAAGGCTGCTCGGACGTGCACCTCGCCGTCGGGGTGCCGCCGATGCTGCGCATGAACGGCGACCTGATGCCGATCAAGTTCCGCAACCTCGGCGACGCCGAGCTCGAGACCTACGTCACGGAGATCCTGAGCCCCTCGCAGCAGGAGCAGTTCCGCAAGGGCCACGACATCGACTTCTCCTACGTCGCGGAGGACGGCAGCCGCTTCCGCGTCAACCTGTTCCGCAAGGACACGGGCGTGGGCGCGGTGTTCCGCACCATCCCGAGCGAGGTGCCGACGCTCGATTCGCTCGGCCTGCCGCCGATCGTGCGCAGGTTCTGCGACTACCACCAGGGCATGGTGCTCGTGACCGGGTCCACCGGCACCGGCAAGTCCACCACCCTCGCCGCGATGATCGACCACCTGAACCGGACGCGCCGCCTGAACATCGTGAGCCTCGAGGACCCGATCGAGTTCGTCCACCGCAGCAAGCAGGCGCAGGTCATCCAGCGCGAGCTGCACACCCACCTGCCGTCGTTCGCGGAGGGCGTGCGCGCCGCGATGCGCGAGGACCCGGACGTGATCCTGGTGGGCGAGCTGCGCGACGCGGACACCGTGCGCTGGGCGATGACCGCGGCCGAGACCGGGCACCTCGTGCTCGGCACGCTGCACACCACGAGCGCGGTCAAGACCATCGACCGCATGGTCGACGCGCTGCCGGCCGAGGAGCGCGAGCAGACCAAGAGCTTCCTCTCGCAGGGCCTGATCGGCGTGGTGACGCAGGTGCTGGTGCGCACGCCCGACCTGCGCGGCCGCAAGGCGATCTGCGAGGTGATGGTGATGAACCGCGCGATCGGCAAGCTCATCATGACCGACCAGACCCACATGCTGCCCTCCCAGCTGCAGACCGGGCGCGAGGCCGGCATGCAGACGATGGACCAGGCGCTGCTCGCCGCGGTCCAGGCACGGGAGGTCGATCCCGAGGACGCCTTCGTCTACGCCACGGACAAGCGGCCCTTCACGCGCTACGTCGCGGATGGCACCGCGATGCTCAAGGCCGACATCACGCAGGGGGCGACATGAGCGTGGATCCGAGCCAGGCCACCGGTACCCTCTCCGGCACGGGGCCGCAGCACGTCCCGCGCCGCATCGACGATTACCTGCGCGAGGTGCTCGCCAAGAACGGCTCGGACCTGCACTTCGTGGCGGGCGACCCCCCGCGCATCCGTCTCTACGGCGAGTTGCAGACCCTGCGCGAGGAGCGCCTCGGGCAGGAGCAGGTGCGCGAGATGCTCACCGAGATCATGACCCGGCAGGCACTGGCGCGCCTCGAGGAGAAGGACGGCGCGGACTTCGCCTACACGATCCCGGGCGTGTCGCGCTTCCGCGTCAACGTGTTCCGCCACATCGGCGGCCTGGGCGGCGTGCTGCGCGCGATACCCTCCAGGGCGCTCACGCTCGACCAGCTCAACATGCCCGAATCGGTGCGCAGCCTCTGCCGCACCAACAACGGCCTGATCCTGGTGACGGGCAAGACCGGCTCCGGCAAGTCGACGACGCTCGCCGCGATGATCGACGACATCAACACGCGGGTGAAGGGCCACATCCTCACCATCGAGGATCCGATCGAGTTCGTGCACCCGCGCAAGAGCTGCCTGGTGAGCCAGCGCGAGGTGGGCATCCACAGCCCGGGCTTCGCCGAGGCGCTGCACTCGGCACTGCGCGAGGACCCCGACGTGGTCCTGGTGGGCGAATTGCGCGACCTCGAGACGATGAGCATCGCGGTGACCGCGGCCGAGATGGGCATCCTGGTGATGGGCACGCTGCACACCAACGGCGCGGCGGCCACCGTCGACCGCATCGTGAACGCCTTCCCCTCCGACAAGCAGGCGCACGTGCGCACCATGCTGTCGACCTCGCTGCGTGGCGTGATCTCGCAGCAGCTGATCCAGCGTGCCGACAAGCGCGGGCGCGTCGCCGCGCTCGAGCTGCTGGTCAACACGCCGGCCGTCTCCAACCTGATCCGCCAGGGCAAGCTCGACCAGCTCGAGAACGCGATGCAGAGCGGCGGCCAGCACGGCATGCGGACCATGGACACGGCGATCCAGGAGATGCTCGACAAGGGCCTGATCACCGGGCGCTCGGCCTACGAGAAGGGCATCAACAAGCAGCGCTTCGAGCAGTTCAAGGACGTCGGCTGAGGCTCCGCCCCCCCGCCGCGCGGCCGGGCCCGTCCCGGGGCCGGCGGGCGGCTTGGCATGGCATAATCCCGCGCCCTGCCCGCCGTCCCGTCCCATGAGCACATCGAACCGCCGCAAAATCCTCGTCACGAGCGCGTTGCCGTATGCGAACGGCGCCCCGCACCTCGGGCACGTCGTCGAGTACGTCCAGACCGACATCTGGGTGCGCTACCAGCGGCTGCGCGGCCACGACTGCCTGTACGTCTGCGCGAGCGACGCGCACGGCACGCCGATCATGCTCAAGGCGCGGCAGGACGGCGTGACCCCGGAGGAACTGATCGCGCGCTACGGCGCGGAGCAGGTGAGGGACTTCGGCGACTTCGGCATCTCCTTCGACAACTTCCACACCACGCACTCGTCCGAGAATCGCGAGGTCACGGAGACCATCTACCGGCGACTCGTGGCCGGCGGACACATCCGCCGCGAGACGATCCGCCAGGCCTACGACGAGCAGGCGCAGATGTTCCTGCCGGACCGCTACGTGCGCGGCACGTGCCCGCGCTGCGGGGCGCTCGACCAGTACGGCGACAGCTGCGAGTCCTGCGGGGCCACCTACACGCCGGCCGACCTCAAGGACGCGATCTCCGTGGTGAGCGGCACGCCGCCCGTGCAGCGCGACTCCGAGCACCTGTTCTTCCGCCTCGGCGACTTCGAGCCGTGGCTGCGCGAATGGACCGGGTCCGGCCGGCTGCAGCAGGCGGTGACCGCAAAGCTCGATGAGTGGTTCACGGCGGGACTGCGCGACTGGGACATCTCGCGCGATGCGCCGTACTTCGGCTTCGAGATCCCCGGCGAGACAGGCAAGTACTTCTACGTCTGGCTCGATGCGCCGATCGGCTACCTCGGCAGCCTCCTGAACTACTGCCGCCGCACGGGCCTCGACTTCGACGCCTACTGGAATCCGGGCAGTACCGCCGAGGTCTACCACTTCATCGGCAAGGACATCGTCTATTTCCACACGCTGTTCTGGCCCGCCGTGCTGCACGGCGCCGGCTACCGGCCGCCCACGGCCGTGTACGCCCACGGCTTCCTCACGGTCAACGGGCAGAAGATGTCCAAGTCGCGCGGCACGTTCATCACCGCGCGTGCGTGGCTCGACCACCTGCCGGCGGAGTACCTGCGCTATTTCTACGCGTCGCGCCTCGGGCCCGGCGTCGAGGACCTCGACCTCAACCTCGACGACTTCGTCGCCAAGGCCAACTCCGACATCGTCGGCAAGCTCGTCAACATCGCTAGCCGCTGCGCGGGATTCATCGCGCGTGGTTCCGGGGGCCGGCTCGCTGCGCGCCTGCCCGAACCGGAGCTCTACGACGAGTTCGTCGCCGCGTCCGGCCGCATCGGCGAGGCTTACGAGGGGCGCGACCTCGCCGCCGTGGTGCGCGAGGTGATGCTGCTCGCCGACAAGGCGAACCTCTACATCGACCAGCGCAAGCCCTGGCTGATGGCCAAGGACCCGGCGCGGGCGGCCGACGTGCAGGGCGTGTGCACGCAGGGCATCAACCTGTTCCGGGCGCTGATGCTGTACCTGAAGCCCATCGTGCCGCAACTCGCGGCCGCCGCGGAGCGCTTCCTCGGCATCGAACCGCAGTCCTGGGACGACCTCGCCGAGCCGCTGCTCGATCACGCGATCGGCACCTACGAGCCGCTCGCGACGCGCGTCGACCCTGCCGCCGTGAAGTCGCTGCTCGCCGCCTCGGTCGAAAACCTGAAGCCGGCCGGCGTGCCCACCGCCACCCCGTCGCTGCCCAGCGTCTCCATCGAGGATTTCTCCCGCATCGACCTGCGCGTCGCGCGCATCGAAGCGGCGGAACTCGTCGCAGGTGCCGACAAGCTGCTCAAGCTCACGGTCGACGTGGGCGGCGAGCGGCGCACGGTGTTCGCCGGCATCCGGCAGGCCTACGAACCGCAGAAGCTCGTGGGACGACTCACGATCGTGGTGGCCAACCTCGAGCCGCGCAAGATGCGCTTCGGCGTGTCCGAGGGCATGGTCCTCGCCGCGGGCCCCGGCGGGGCCGACATCTTCCTGCTCGCCCCCGACGCCGGCGCCGCCCCCGGCATGAAAGTGAAATAGCTCCGGTCACTACCCCCTACCCCCTATCCCCTTCCTAATGACCGACCTGCTGCTGCTGGCACTAGGCGCGAGTCTCGTCAACAACTTCGTCCTGACGAATTTCCTGGGCCTGTGCCCGTTCGTAGGCGTGAGCCGGCGTTTCGAGGCCGCGGCCGGCATGGCGCTCGCCACGGTCTTCGTGCTGACGCTTGCCTCCGGCCTGAGTTACCTGGCGTGGCGGTGGGTGCTCGAGCCGCTCGGCCTCGAGTACCTGCGCATCCTGGTCTTCATCCTGCTGATCGCCGCCGTCGTGCAGTTCACCGAGTTGCTGGTGCGCGCGACGAGCCCGCTGCTGCACGAACTGCTCGGCGTGTTCCTGCCGCTCATCACGACCAACTGCGCGGTGCTCGGCGTTGCACTGCTGAACCTCGACCGCCGGCACGGGTTGCTCGAATCACTGGTGTTCGGCGCAGCCGCGGGCGCGGGCTTCGGGCTCGCGCTGCTCGCGTTCGCCGCGCTGCGCGAGCGACTCGAGGCCGGCGACGTGCCGGTGGCGTTCCGTGGCGCGCCGATCGCGCTGGTGACGGCCGGCCTCATGGCGCTCGCGTTCATGGGTTTCAGCGGGCTCGGCGCGCGATGAGCGATCCGACGGTCCTGCCGGCGATGGCGATCGGCGTGGCCTTCGCCGCCGGGATGGGGGCGGCGCTCGGCTGGGCGGCAATGCGTCTGCGGCCCGACGAAGACCGCCTGCCCGACGCGATCGATGCACTGCTGCCGCAGACACAGTGCGGACAGTGCCGATACCCGGGTTGCCGTCCCTATGCGGTGGCAATCGCGCGGGGCGAAGCGGACATCGACCGATGTCCACCCGGTGGGGAGGCAACCGTGCGAGCGCTGGCGAACCTGCTCGGGCGGGAGGCCAGGGCCGTGGACCCCCGGTATGGCGAGGCGACGTCACGCGCCGTCGCCGTGATCGACGAGGAACGCTGCATCGGGTGCGCGCTGTGCCTGCCCGCCTGCCCGGTGGACGCCATCGTCGGCGCGCAGCGATTCATGCATACCGTGGTCGAGGCTCACTGCACCGGTTGCGGCCTGTGCCTGCCACCCTGCCCCGTCGACTGCATCGAGCTGCGCTAGATGCCCGCCCGCAATCGATTCCCGGACGGCCTGCGCCTCGAGCCGCACAAGGCGGGCGTAATGCAGCAGCGATTGCGTGCGGCGACCCCGCCGCTCAGCGCCATCGTCGCCCTGGACCAGGGTGCGGGCGGCCATGCCGATCCCGTGGTCGTCCCGGGCACGCGCGTGTTCCTCGGCACGCCCATCGCGCAACCCGCCAGCAGCAACGCCGCGACGATCCACTCGCCGGTCTCGGGGACCGTGCGCGACATCGTTGCGAGCGAGACCGCGCGTGGCAGCGGTCCGGCCATCGTGATCGACAACGACGGGTCCGATGCCCGCGACCCGCGCATCGAGGCCCCGGACCTCGAGTCGCTCGACCCGGCAGGCCTCGTCGAGACGATGCGCCGGGCGGGAATCGTGGGCCTCGGCGGCGCAGCCTTCCCGACCAGCACCAAGCTCGAGGCGGCCCGCGCGCGCTCGGTCGGGCACCTCGTGCTGAACGGCGCCGAGTGCGAGCCCTGGATCTCCTGCGACGATGCCCTGATGCGCGAGCGGCCCGCCGACGTGGCGTTCGGTGCGCAGGTCCTGATGAGGGCCAGCGGCGCTGCACGCACCACGATCGCGGTCGAGGACGACAAGCCCGAGGCGATCGCGGCCCTGCACGAGGCGCTGGCCTCCCTCGGAGACGACCGGCTGCAGGTCATGGTCCTGCCGGCCTCGTACCCTGCCGGCGCAGAACGGCAGTTGCTGGCCGCGGTGACGGGCAGCGAGGTACCACACGACGCGCTGCCGCCGTCGGTCGGGCTGCTGTGCCAGAACGTAGGCACGGCCGCGGCCGTCGCGGCGTGGGCGCGTACCGGCGAGCCCTGCATCGCGCGGATCGTGACGATCACCGGCAGCGGCGTGGCCCGGCCCGCCAATCTCGAGGCGCGCATCGGCACGCCGATTGCCGCACTGGTCGCGGACTGCGGCGGCTATCGCGGCGAGCCACGACGCCTGGTCGCAGGCGGCTCGATGACGGGCGTCGCGCTGCCGACCGACGCAGTCACGCTCAGCAAGGCGATGAACTGCATTCTCGTCGCGGCCGACGCCGACCTCGTGGCGCACGGCATCGAGATGCCGTGCATGCGCTGCGGGGACTGCGCGAGCGCCTGCCCCGTCGGATTGCTGCCGCAGCAGTTGCACCGCGCCGTGGCGGCTGCGGACATCGGGCTGTCGGCACGGTACGGGCTGGCGGACTGCATCGAGTGCGGTTGTTGCGACTACGTGTGCCCGAGCCGCATTCCCCTCACGGCGCGCTTCCGCGCGGCGCGGACCGCGGCTCATGCACGCGACGAGGATCGGCAGCGCGCGGACGACGCACGACGACGCTTCGAGCAGCGTGAACGGCGGCTCGCGGCACAGGCCGAAGCGGAGCGCCGGGCGTTCGAGGAGGCAAGAGCCCGCGCACGTGGCGACGGATCGTCGGGGTCCGCCACGTGAGGTTCGACACCAGCCCCGCCCCGCACGTCATCGCCGGCTTCACGGTGAGCCGGGTGATGATGCGGGTGCTACTCGCGCTGCTGCCGGTCGCGATCGTGCAGGTCGCGCTCTACGGCCCGCGCGTGCTGCTGCAGCTCGCGACCTGCGCGCTCGTGGCGCTCGCCTGCGAGGCGGCGGCGCTGCGCCTGCGGCGCGTCGATGCGCGGCGCTTCCTCGCCGACGGCAGCGTGCTCGTGACCGCGGCACTGCTGGCACTGAGCGTGCCACCCCTGCTGCCGTGGTGGCTCGCGGGGCTCGGCACGGCCGTAGCGGTGCTGCTCGGCAAGCACGTCTACGGCGGTCTCGGCTGCAATCCGTTCAATCCCGCCATGGTGGGCTACGCGGTGCTGCTGGTTTCCTTTCCACTCGAGATGACGCGCTGGACCGTGCCCGTGTTCGGACTCGGCTGGGACGCCGTCTCCGGCGCGACGGCGCTCGACCAGCTGCGCACGGGCCTCGGCCAGCGCCTGACCATGCAGGAGATCTTCGTGCAGCCCGCGTTCGGCGCGCTCGGCGATTCCGGTGCCGAGTGGGTCAACGCGGCCGCGCTCGCCGGCGGCCTCTACCTGCTGGCACGCCGAATCGTGCGCTGGCACATTCCCGTCGCGGTACTGGCGGGGATCGCGCTGCCAGCGGCGCTGATGCACACGGTCGACCCGGGCGCCCATGCCTCCACCACGTTTCACCTGTTCTCGGGCGCGACGATGCTCGGCGCTTTCTTCATTGCGACGGACCCGGTCTCGGCCGCCACCAGCGACCGTGGGCGGCTCTACTACGGTGCCGGCATCGGTGCCCTCGCCTGGATGATCCGGACCTGGGGCGGCTATCCGGACGGCATCGCCTTCGCCGTGCTGCTGATGAACCTCGCGGCTCCCATGATCGATCGCTACACCGTGCCGAGGATCCATGGACACACCGGGCGCTGAACGGACGCGACTACGGCCCCTGCGCGCGGCCGTGATCCTGGCCGTGGCAGGCGGGCTCGCGGTCGGCGGGGTGGCCGTGGTGCACGACCTGGCCCGGCCGCGGATCGAGGCGAGCGACCGCGAGCGTCGCGTCGCGCGACTCGCCGAGGTCCTCGGAACAGCGCAGTACGACAACGATCTGCTGGCCGACGTCGTCCACGTGAGGGATGCGGAACTCCTCGGCACCGACGCGATGCTGCCGGTGCATCGCGCCCGCCTCGGCGCCACACCCGTGGCCGCACTGCTCTTCCCGGTGGCACCGGACGGCTACTCGGGCGCCATCCGTCTCGTGGTGGCGATCGACCCGCAGGGCCGCCTGCTCGGGGTTCGGGTGCTGGGCCACAAGGAGACGCCGGGCCTCGGCGATGCGATCGAGCCGCGCAAGTCGGAATGGATCGACTCGTTCCGGGGTCGCTCGCTCGGCGACCCGGGCGAGGACGGCTGGAAGGTCCGCAAGGATGGCGGGGAATTCGACCAGTTCACGGGCGCCACCGTGACGCCACGCGCCGTCGTGCGCGCGGTTCACGGAGCCCTCGTCTATTTCGACCGGCACCGCGAGGAACTCCTCGCGCCCGGGCGTTGAGCGGGCCGCATGGACACCTACAATGCACGCATGGACGCCGCCCGCATCCTCCGTGACGGCATCGTGGACCAGAACCCGGGCCTGGTGCAGTTGCTCGGCCTGTGCCCGCTGCTCGCGGTCAGCACGTCCGTCGGCAGCGCACTCGGTCTCGGCCTCGCGACCATCGCGGTGCTCCTGACCAGCAACTTCCTCGCGGCGGCGTCCGGGCGCTGGTTGCTGCCCGAAGTGCGGCTCGCGGTTTTCGTGCTCATGATCGCCGGGGCCGTGACGGCCGTGGAGCTCTCGATGGCCGCCTGGTGGCCGGGCCTGCACGAGTCGCTCGGCATCTTCCTGCCGCTGATCGTCACCAACTGCCTGGTGCTCGCGCGGGCGGAGTCCTTCGCCTCGCGCAACTCGATCGCGCGAGGCCTGCTCGACGGACTCGCGATGGGCGCCGGGTTCCTGCTGGTGCTGCTCGCACTGGGCGCGAGTCGCGAGTTGCTGGGGCACGGCAGCCTGGGCGCCGACCTCGGGCTGCTGCTCGGCGCAGCCGGGCACGGCGGCGGACTGCGGCTGTTCGACGAGAGCCACGGGCTGCTGCTCGCGCTGCTGCCGCCCGGAGCGTTCATCATGCTCGGACTGATGCTCGCGCTGCGCAACGGCCTGCGGCGGGCCTCCGCGTGAACGAGCGGCAGCGGCGCGAGCTGTTCGAGCGGCTGCGTGCGCTCAACCCGCATCCCACGACCGAGCTCGAGTACTCGACGCCGTTCGAGCTGCTGGTGGCGGTGATCCTCTCCGCGCAGGCCACGGACAAGAGCGTCAACCTCGCGACCCGCCGGCTGTTCGAGCACGCCCGCACGCCGGCGCAGATCCTCGCGCTCGGCGTGGAAGGGCTCGCGGCCTACGTGAGATCCATCGGCCTGTACCAGGCCAAGGCGAAGAACATCGTCGCCACCTGCGAGCAGCTGCTCGAGAAGCACGGCGGACGCGTGCCGGACAATCGCGAGGACCTCGAGGCGCTGCCCGGCGTGGGACGCAAGACGGCCAACGTCATCCTCAACACCGCCTTCGGGCAACCGACGATCGCCGTGGACACGCACCTCTACCGCGTGGCCAACCGCACCGGGCTCGCGCCGGGCAAGACCGTCCGCGAGGTGGAAGACCGACTGGTGAAGCGCGTGCCGGCCGAGTTCCTGCACGACGCGCACCACTGGCTGATCCTGCACGGGCGTTACCTCTGCAAGGCCCGCAACCCCGACTGCCCGGCCTGCCCGATCGCGGATCTCTGCGAGTACAAGCAGAAGACCAGGGCGGTCGCGCCGGCGGCGACGGGTGCGAAGCGCCGGCGGGCGGGCTGAGGCCCATGCCGTTCTTCCACGACCAGGATCGCTCGGGCCTGCGGCGCCTGTACACCGAGGCCTGGCGCAAGCGCCGCGCCGCCTTGCCACTCGAGCCACTGGAGGACCAGATCGCCACCGTGGTCGAGGAGCACCCCGAGTACCAGCCCGTGCTGCAGGACGAGGCGAGCGCGCTGTCACGGGACTACGCGCCCGAGGGCGGGCAATCGAATCCCTTCCTGCACATGGGACTGCACCTCGCGATCCGCGAGCAGGTGGGGACGAACCGGCCGGCCGGCATCGCCGCGGTGCACGCGGAGCTCTGCCGCAGGCTCGGCGACCACCACGCGGCAGAGCACCGCATGATCGAGTGCCTCGGCGAGGCGCTGTGGCGCGGCCAGCGCACCGGCCTGCCGCCGGACGAGTCGGCCTACCTCGAATCCCTGCGGCAGCTGCTCACGAACCGGAAATAAGGGCGCTCGCCGCCCGGTCTGCTGGCACGGACACCCGCGCTCCCGGTAACCTCGACCCATGACGACACGCCACACGATTGCCTCCAGCCTGCACGGCGTCGGCCTCGGCCTGCGCCGTTCGATGCTGGCGGAGATCCCCGAGGGCGCTCGTCCGCTCGACGTCGATTTCCTCGAGGTGGCGCCCGAGAACTGGATCGGCGTGGGCGGTGCCTACGGCCGGCGTTTTCGCGAGTTCACGCGCAGG
Organism: uncultured Gammaproteobacteria bacterium; assembly: GCA_963706535.1. Classification (GTDB taxonomy): domain Bacteria; phylum Pseudomonadota; class Gammaproteobacteria; order Steroidobacterales; family Steroidobacteraceae; genus RPQJ01. Next base: position 615,869 of record CAVPMU010000002.1, on the reverse strand, counting down.
TACCCGTTCGCGAACCACGGCCTGTCGCTCTCGATCGGCGGGCCGGCGCCACTCGACCGCGAGTTCCTCCTGCGGCTGCGGCATTTCCTCGACGAGCACGGCGTGGCCTGCTATTCGGAGCACCTGAGCTACTGCTCGGACGACGGGCACCTCTACGACCTGATGCCCATCCCGTTCACGGCGGAGGCGGTGCGCCACGTGTCCGGGAGGATCCGTGACGTGCAGGATGCGCTCGGCCGGCGCATTGCGATCGAGAACGTCTCGTACTACGCCGCGCCCGGCCGCGAGCTCGCGGAGATCGACTTCATCAATGCCGTGCTCGACGAGGCCGATTGCGACCTGCTGCTCAACGTCAACAACATCTACGTCAACGCGATCAACCACGGCTACGACGCGCGCGAGTTCCTGCTGGCGCTGCCGGCCGCGCGCGTCGCCTACATGCACGTCGCCGGGCACTACGTCGAGGCGGAGGACCTGCGCGTGGACACGCACGGCTCCGACGTGTGCGACCCGGTCTGGGGCCTGCTGGCGGCGGCCTACGAACACTGCGGCGTCAAGCCGACCGTCCTCGAGCGCGACTTCAACATCCCGCCCCTCGACGTGTTGATGCGCGAAGTCGCGACGATCCGCGCCCTGCAGGCTCGGCACGCCCGGAGCGCCGCGTGAACCTGCGCGAGGCGCAGCTGCGGTTCGCCGCGCACATCCGCGACCCGGAGCGGGCCGCGCCGCCGGCCGACGTCGATGATCGCCGCATGCAGGTGTACCGGGAGCTCTTCTTCGACAACGTCGCGTCGCTCCTGGCCGGCGTCTTCCCGGTGCTGGAGCGCATCCTGGGGCCCGAGCGCTGGCGAGGACTGGTGCGCGATTTCTACCGGGATCACCGCTGCCACACGCCATTGTTCCTCGAGGTGTCGCAGGAGTTCCTCGCCTACCTCGGCGAGGAGCGCACGGCCGCCGCGGGCGACCCGCCGTTCCTGTGCGAACTCGCGCACTACGAATGGGTGGAACTCGCACTGTCGGTCGACGAGGCCGTGCCGGACGAGGCGCGCGTCGCTCCTTCCGGCGACCTGCTCGCGGGCATTCCCGTGCTCTCGCCGCTCGCGTGGCCCCTCGCCTATCGCTATCCGGTGCACCGGCTCGCGCCGGAATTCCAGCCGTTGGAACCGCCGGCCGACCAGTCGTTCTACGTCGCCTGCCGCAACCGCTCGGACGAGGTGCGCTTCATGCAGGCGAATGCCGTGACACTGCGGCTCGTCGAACTGCTGCGGCAGCATCCCGGCCGCACCGGGCGCGCGCAGCTCGATGCGCTGGCCAGGGAGTTGCCGCAGGTGGACCGTGCGGCGCTGCTGGCCGGCGGCGCGACGACCCTGCGCGAACTGCGCACGGCCGACATCGTGCTCGGCACGCTGGTCGCCTGACGCCGGCTCGCAATATCCCCTGGGGTCGCCCGGTCTCTCTCGTGCACAGGGGATCACTCCCCGCCGGCAATCGAGGGAAAATCCGATGAAGACACCGCTGCGCGGACCGATCGCCGCGCTCGTCCGCCTGCCCGCCACGCTCGACTTCCTCGGTCCGCTCGCACTGCGCCTGTACCTCGTGCCCGTCTTCTGGGTCGCCGGCATGAACAAGGTGGCGGGATTCGACTCGACCGTGGAATGGCTCGGCAATCCGGAATGGGGCCTCGGCCTGCCCGCGCCGGTGCTGCTGGCCTTCCTCGCCACCGCCGCGGAAGTGGGCGGCGCGGTCCTGCTGCTGCTCGGGCTCGCCACGCGGATGATCGCCGTCCCGTTGATGGCCACCATGGTCGTCGCGGCGGTGACCGTGCACTGGGACAACGGCTGGCAGGCGGTGCACGATCCCCAGAGCCCGTTTGCGAGCGGCTACGTGCTCGGCCTCGAGGCGGCGGATGCGACCGCTGCCGGCGAACGGCTGCAGCGCGCCCGCTCACTGCTCGAAGAGCACGGCGATTACGAGTGGCTGACCTCGCAGGGCGCGTTCGTCGTCTCGAACAACGGCATCGAGTGGGCAGCGACGTACTTCGTGATGCTGCTCGCGCTGTTCAGCGCAGGCGGAGGCAGGTACGTCAGCGCCGACTACTGGCTCGCGCGCCGCTTCACCAGTCCATCGGCCGGTTGAGCAGCGCCTCGAGCCGCCGGTTGTGCGGCTCGAAATGGCTGCGCAGGCGCGCCTCGGTGGGTTCGGCCATCGGGGGATACCTGCGGGTATTGCGCGCCTCGAGGCTCACCGATGCGGCGGGCGGCAGGCCCAGGAACGCGAGCGTCTCATTCAGGGTCTCGAGCGGCTTCCGCGCGAGGTCCTCGAACCGCACGATGTGGAAGCGCTCGCGCGGGAAGACCTCGAACCAGCGTTCGAGTTGTTCGGCATAGCGGCCGCGCGCGAGGTAGCTGAAGTGCATGTGCTCCCGGCTGCGCTCGAGCGTGCCTGCCGCCAGCCGGGCGTGGTCTGAGTCGACGCGCGCGGCCTCTGCTTCGACCGCCTCCTCGAAGCCGAGCGTCTCGCGGCGCTTGTCGCGCTCGTGCCAGTAATGCGAGTACGCACGCCGCACAGGGTCGCGCAGCAGCACGATCAGCTTCGCTGCGGGCAACAGCGCGTGCAGGCGTCGCGGCACGGCCGGGTGGAACAGGTAGTAGGGGCTGCTGTCGAGGTTGAGGCCCGGTTCGTCCACGCGGCCGAAGTGCGCGCGGTACCAATGCTCGCCGCGCGCGAGGTTGACGTTGAAGTAGTGGACCTCCTTGCGCAGCGGTGCGATCACGCCCGGGTGCTGCGTCAGGTATTCGTGCAGCGAGCTGGTGCCCGATTTCTGCGCACCGAGGATCACGGCGTCGGGCAGCGCCCGCGGCTGCCCCATCCGCCAGCGCAGTTCCAGCTGCCGCGCCGGCTCGAGCAGCCCAAACCACCTCAGTGCACGCGCGACGCCCTTCCTCACTATCCCCTATCCCCTATCCCCTATTCCCTATCCCCTATCCCCTTTCTCGCCCTTCCTCGGCACGTACAGGTCGGTGATCGTGCCCTCGAACGCCTCGGCCGCCATGGCGATGGTCTCGGACAGCGTGGGATGCGGATGGATCGTGAGGCCGACGTTGGCCGCGTCGGCGCCCATCTCCACGGCCAGCGCGACTTCGGCGACCAGGTCGCCGGCATTCGAGCCGACGATCCCGCCGCCCACGACACGGTGGCTCTGCGGATCGAACAACAGCTTGGTGAAGCCTTCCGAGCGGCCGAGCGCCTGGGAGCGCCCGCTCGCCGACCACGGGAACGTCGCCTTCTCGAAGGCCACGCCGCCCGCCCTGGCTTCCGTCTCCGTCAGCCCCACCCACGCGATCTCCGGATCCGTGTAGGCCACCGACGGGATGACGCGCGCATCGAAGAAGCTCTTCAGTCCCGCGGCCGCCTCGGCCGCCACCTTGCCCTCGTGCGTGGCCTTGTGCGCCAGCATCGGCTGGCCCACGACGTTGCCGATGGCGAAGATGTGGGGAACGTTGGTGCGCATCTGCTTGTCGACGGGGATGAACCCCCGTTCGCCGACCTGCACGCCGGCCGCCGCGGCATCGATGCGTCCGCCGTTCGGCGCACGGCCCACCGCGACCAGCACCTTGCCATACACCTGTGGCTCGACGGCCTGCGTTCCCTCGAACCGCACCCGCAGCCCGTCGGGCGTGGGCGTGACCTCGACCACCCGGGTGCCGAGCAGGATGCGCTCGTAACGGGCGGCGATGCGCTTCTGCAGCGGCCGGACGAGGTCCCGGTCGCAGCCCGGCATCAGCCCGTCGGTCAACTCGACCACGCTCACCTGCGTGCCTAGCGCATCGTAGACCGTCGCCATCTCGAGCCCGATGATGCCACCACCGATCACCAGCAGGCGCTCCGGCACGTCGAGCTCGAGCGCGGCCGTCGAATCGATGATGCGCGGATCGTCCGGGAGGCCGTGCAGTCGCACCGACTCGGCGCCGACGGCGATGATGCAGCGGTCGAAGCTCACCCTGCGGGTGCCCGACCCCTCGTCGATCGCAAGCTCGTGGGACCCCGTGAATTTCGCGGTGCCTTGGATGACCGTGACCTTGCGCTGCTTCGCGAGCGTCGCGAGCGAGCGGGTCATGCGGCCGACGATGCCGTCCTTCCAGTCGCGCAGCCGCGGAACGTCGATGCGTGGGGCACCGAAGTGCACGCCGAACTCGGCCGCCGCGTGCGCCTCCTCGATGACCCTGGCCGCGTGCAGCAGCGCCTTCGAGGGAATGCAGCCCACGTTGAGGCACACGCCGCCGAGCGTCGGCCAGCGCTCGACGAGCACGACGTTCAGGCCGAGGTCTGCTGCGCGGAAGGCGGCCGCGTAGCCGCCCGGTCCGGCGCCGACGACGGCGAGGTCGAAATCATGGCCATGGTGGCCGCTGGACGGTTCCGGGGCCGCCGGGGCAGCCATCGGCGACAGCGGCACGGTGTCGAGGTAGGGTTCACCCCCGTAGGGCTCCGCGGCCCGGACCTCGTTGCGCGGCGCAGTTGCGGTTGCCGGCGCTGCCGTCGTGCGGAGCACTGCGATCGGCGTGCCCTTGCTCACCTTGTCGCCGGCCCTCGCCACGATGTTCTCCACGACGCCGGCCGCCGACGAGGGCACGTCCATCGTCGCCTTGTCGCTCTCGAGCGTCACGAGTGCGGCCTCGAGCGCCACCTGGTCGCCGACCTTGACCAGCACCTCGAGGATCGTCACCTCGCCGACCTCGCCGAGGTCGGGGACCTTCACCGTGACCAGCGTCGACCCGGGTTCGTTGGGTGCGTTCACGGGATGGCCTGCAGCAATCCCTGCACGTCGGCCAGCGCCTTGCCCAGGAAGGTCGTGAAGCGCACGGCGTCGGCGCCGTCGATGACGCGGTGGTCGTATGACAGCGACAACGGCAGCATCAGGCGCGGGACGAAGGCGCCGTGCTCGTAGACGGGCCGGTGTGCCGCACGCGAAACACCGAGGATCGCGACCTCGGGCGCATTGATGATGGGCGTGAACGCCGTGCCGCCGATGCCGCCCAGGCTCGAGATCGTGAAGCAGCCACCCTGCATCTCGGCCGCGGCGAGCTTGCCGTTGCGCGCCTTGTCGCTCAGCGCCGCGAGTTCGCGCGCGAGCTCGAAGACGTCCTTGCGGTCGGCATCGCGCACCACGGGCACCACGAGACCGTTCGGAGTGTCCGCCGCGAAGCCCAGGTGCACGTACTTCTTGATCACCAGCTCGCCGGCTGCCGCGTCCAGCGAGGCACCGAAATGCGGGAACGCCTGCAACGCCTTGGCGCAGGCGCGCATCACGAACGCGAGCGGCGTGAGCTTGATGCCGCGCGCCGCGGCCTCGTCCTTCATGCGCGCCCGGGTCGCCTCCATGTCGGTGATGTCGGCTTCGTCGAACTGCGTGACGTGCGGCAGGTTGACCCAGCTCGCGTGCAGGCGCGGCCCGGCGATCTTCTGGATGCGCGACAGCGGCCTGCGCTCGACCGGCCCGAATGCCGCGAAATCCACCTCCGGCACGCGCGGCAACGCCCCGCCCGCCGCCGGATCGCCGAGCAGGCACTTGACGTGCGCCTTGACGTCCTGCTCCGTGATGCGGCCCTTGAGCCCGGTCCCGTTGATCCGCGCGAGGTCGACGCCGAGTTCGCGCGCGAAGCGACGCACCGACGGACTCGCGTGCGACCTCGAGAACCCCGGCTCGTCGAACACCGCACTCGCGGTCCTCGCCGCCACCGGCGCCCCCTTCGGCGCCGCAGGCGCCGTCTTCTCCCCACCAACCGCTCTCTTCTCCTCACTATCCGCTATCCGCTGTTCACCATCCGCATTCTTCCCGGCAGCGCCCTCTTCGCTTTCCACGATCGCAATCGTGTCGCCCTGCGACACCCTTCCGCCCCGCGCAATCTTCACTTCCCGCACGACCCCGGCCACCGTGGATGGCACGTCCATGGTCGCCTTCTCGGTCTCGAGCGTGATCAGGGCCGCGTCCACTTCGACGCGATCGCCCGGCTCGACCGCGACTTCGATGACCTCGACGTCCTTGTAGTCGCCGATGTCCGGCACGCGCACTTCGATGAGCTGTGACACGCCTCGCTCCCGCCTACGCCGTCACCGGATTCGGCTTGTCGGGATCGATGCCGAAGCGCTGGATGGCGCTCACGACCGTGGCCATGTCGAGCTTGCCATCGTCCGCGAGGCACTTGAGCGCCGCCACGACCACGTAGCGCCGGTCGACCTCGAAGAACCCGCGCAACGCGGCCCGCGAGTCGCTGCGCCCGTAGCCGTCCGTGCCGAGCACGTGGTAACGGCCGGGGACCCACTGGCGGATCTGGTCCGGCACCGCGCGAATGTAATCGGTGGCGGCGATGAAGGGCCCGTCGCGCCCGGACAGGCACTTCGTGACATAGGAGACCCGCGGCGCCTCCTCGGGGTGCAGCAGGTTCCAGCGCTCGGCATCGAGCGCCTCGCGGCGCAGCTCCGAGAAACTCGTCGCGCTGAAGACGTCGGCCGGCACGCCGAATGCCGTCTCGAGGATTGCCGCCGCCGCGATCACCTCGCGCAGGATCGTGCCGGACCCGAACAGGTTGACCCGCACCTTGCCGCGTCCTCCGATGTGCAGCAGGTACATGCCCTTCAGGATTCCTGCCTCCACGCCCTGCGGCAGCGCCGGGTGGGCGTAGTTCTCGTTCATGCAGGTGAGGTAGTAGAAGACGTTCTCCTGCTCGGCGTACATGCGCCGCAGGCCGTCCTGCACGATCACCGCGAGTTCGTAGGCATAGGCCGGGTCGTAGGCGACGCAGTTCGGGATGACGGTCGCGAGCAGCTGGCTGTGGCCGTCCTGGTGCTGCAGGCCCTCGCCGGCGAGCGTCGTGCGGCCGGCCGTGCCGCCCACCAGGAAGCCACGCGCCTGCATGTCACCCGCCGCCCACCAGAAATCGCCCGTGCGCTGGTAGCCGAACATCGAGTAGTAGATGTAGAACGGCACCATGCTCACGCCGTGGTTGGCGTAGGAGGTGCCGGCGGCGATCCAGCTGCACATCGCGCCGCCCTCGTTGATGCCCTCCTCGAGGATCTGGCCCTTCCTGTCCTCGCGGTAATAGAGCAGCTGGTCCGCGTCCTGCGGCGTGTACAGCTGGCCCATGGACGAGTAGATGCCGACCTGGCGGAACATGCCTTCCATGCCGAAGGTACGCGCCTCGTCCGGCACGATCGGCACGATGTGCGGCCCGATCGACTTGTCCTTCAGCAGCACCCCGAGGATGCGCACCAGCGCCATGGTGGTCGAGAACTCGCGCTCGCCCGAGGACTCGAGCAGGGCCTGGAAGGCCTCGAGACCCGGCACCTGCAGCGCCGCCGCCTGCGTCCTGCGCTGCGGCAGGTAGCCGCCGAGGCGTTTGCGGCGCTCGCGCAGGTACTTGATCTCCTCGCTGTCGTCGGACGGCCGGTAATAGGGCACGCTCGCGATGTCGGCGTCCGACACCGGGATGTTGAAGCGGTCGCGGAATTCCTTGAGCGCCTCGTCGTCCAGCTTCTTCTGCTGGTGCGTGATGTTCTGTCCTTCGCCGGCACGGCCCATGCCGTAGCCCTTGACCGTCTTGGCGAGGATGACGGTCGGCTGGTCCTTGTGCTCCATGGCCGCCTGGTAGGCGTTGAACACCTTGTGCGGGTCGTGGCCGCCGCGGTTCAGGCGCCAGATGTCCTCGTCGGAGAGGTTGGCGACCAGCTCCCTGAGCTCCGGATACTTGCCGAAGAAGTGCTCGCGCGTGTACGCGCCGCCCTTCGCCTTGAAGTTCTGGTACTCGCCGTCGACGCATTCCATCATCAGGCGTCGCAGCTGGCCGTTCGCGTCCTGCTGCAGCAGCGGGTCCCAGCGCGAGCCCCAGATCACCTTGATGACGTTCCAGCCGGCGCCGAGGAACGCGGCCTCGAGTTCCTGGATGATCTTGCCGTTGCCGCGCACCGGCCCGTCGAGGCGCTGCAGGTTGCAGTTGATGACGAACACCAGGTTGTCGAGCTTCTCGCGCACCGGCATGGTGATCGCGCCGAGCGACTCCGGCTCGTCCATCTCGCCGTCGCCGAGGAACGCCCAGACCTTGCGGTCGCTGGCGGGGATCATGCCGCGATGCTCGAGGTAGCGGATGAACCGCGCCTGGTAGATCGCCATCATGGGGCCGAGCCCCATCGAGACGGTGGGAAACTGCCAGAACTCCGGCATCAGCCACGGGTGCGGGTACGACGACAGACCGCCGCCTCCCACTTCCTCGCGGAAGCGCCGCAACTGCTCCTCGGTCAGCCGACCCTCGAGGAAGGCTCGCGCGTAGATGCCGGGTGACGAATGTCCCTGGATGAACACCATGTCGCCGGGATGCGCCTCGCCCGGCGCGCGCCAGAAGTGGTTGAAACCGACTTCGTAGAGCGTGGCCGCGGAGGCATAGCTCGCGATGTGACCGCCGTATTCGGAGCTCTGGCGATTGGCCTGGACCACCATCGCCATGGCGTTCCAGCGGATGTAGGCCTTGATGCGTTTCTCGAGGGCGCGGTCGCCGGGGTACTCGCGCTCCTGCCCGGTCGAGATCGAATTGACGTACGCGGTATTCGGCTTGAACGGCAGGTAGGCGCCCGAACGCCGCGTGTAGTCGATCAGGCGCTCGAGCAGGTAGTGGGCGCGCTCGGCGCCGTGCACGCGCAGGACCGAGTCGATCGACTCGAGCCACTCCCGCGTCTCAGCAGGGTCGGAGTCCTCGATCCCGGAAGCTTCGAACATGGTGCGAACCCGCCATAATGATTTGCGCGGCACGCCCTGCTAGCATGCCGACGCGCAATGATCAGCGCTCGTTCCCGCAGGGTCAAGGCAAGCACGTGGCGCAACTGCTCCCGACGGATCTGACAGTCGAAATACGCGGCCGCAAGGGCGCGCCCGGCGAGGCGAGCGTGGCGCGGGCCGATGGCGTGGTCTTCGTCGTCCCCGACGGTCTCGGCGAGCGGGCGCTCGCGGGCCTGCCGCATGCCGCGTTGTGGAAATCGCTGCATCGCAGCGCGCGGCGCGCAACGAAGACCCCGGTGCTGGTCGCGCGGCTCCCGAATGCCCGCCACACGCTGGCGGTGGTCGGCTTCGCGGCGGCACGGCAATCCGCATTCGAGCGCCTCGAGCTCGCCGGCAAGCTGCTGCGCGAAGCGCTCAAGCCGGGCGTCGCGCGCCTGCACTGCCACGTGGAAGGCTTCGCGGACCCGCTCGCGGGCGCGCTGCGCGAGGCACTGGTGAGCGCCGCTTTGGCCGGGGCGGCGCCCATGCCGGAGTACAAGACGAAGCGCACCCCGCCGGGCGAACTCGCGAAGGTCGAGGTGTACGGCGCGGGCGCCGGCGACTTCGCGCCGAGCGTGGCGATCGCCGCCGGCAATCACCTGGCGCGCTGGCTGACCGCGCTGCCGCCCAACGAGCTCGACTGCGTGGCCTATCGCCGCGCGCTGCAGCAGCTCGCGCGCCGCGAAGGCTGGTCATTTCGCTTCTACGACGAGGGTGCGCTCGCGCGGCTCGGGGCCGGCGCGTTTCTCGCCGTGTCGCAGTCGAATCCGCATCGCGGCGCCGGCATCGCCAGGCTCAGCTATCGGCCGCGCGGCGCCCGCCGCGTGCCGCGACTCGGCCTGGTCGGCAAGGGCATCTGCTTCGACACCGGCGGCATCAACCTGAAGTCCCACAAGGGCATGTTCCAGATGCACGGCGACATGCAGGGCAGCGCCGTGGCGGTGGGCACGCTGCTGGCACTCGCCCGCAGCGGCGCACGCATCGCGGTCGACTGCTGGCTCGCGCTGACCGAGAACCAGATCGGCCCGCGCGCCTACCGGCCCCAGGACGTGGTCCGCGCGTCGAACGGCGTCAGCATCCAGGTGGTGCACAGCGATGCCGAGGGCCGCATGGTGCTGGCGGATACGCTGGCACTCGCCTCGCGCGGGAAGCCCGCGCTGCTGGTCGATTTCGCGACGCTGACCGGCGCCTGCGTCAATGCGCTCACCGACCGCTACAGCGGCGCGTTCACGAACCGGCCGGACCTGCACGAGAAGCTGCAGGAGGCAGGCCGCACGAGCGGCGAGCGCGTGTGGTGCTTCCCGATGGACGAGGATTTCGACGCCGAGCTCGAGAGCCTGGTCGCGGACGTCATGCAGTGCACGGCCGACTCGAAGGGCGACCACATCCTGGCCGCGCGTTTCCTGAGCCGCTTCGTCGCGTCCGGCATTCCCTGGGTGCACGTGGACCTCGCCGCCAGCGAGCGCAAGGGCGGGCTCGCGCACATTCCCACCGAGTTCACGGGCTTCGGCGTGCGTTACGCGCTGCAGTTGCTCGGCGACGGGAAGTTCCTCCGCCAGCTCGAGGCAGGCAAGTGACGAGGCTCGTCCTGCGGCGCCCCGACGACTGGCACCTGCACCTGCGCGACGGCGCACACCTCGCCGCCGTGCTGCCGTTCACCGCCAGCCGGTTCGCGCGTGCGCTGGTGATGCCGAACCTGAAGCCGCCGATGACGTCCACTGCGCAGCTGATGGACTACCGCGGCAGGATCCTCGCGGCGCTGCCCCACGGGTTCGAGTTCGAGCCGCTGATGACGCTGTACCTCACGGACCGCACGCCGCCCGAGGAAATGCTGCGGGCGCGCAGCAGCGGCTGCGTGGTGGGTGCCAAGCTGTACCCGGCGGGCGCCACCACTCACTCCGACTCGGGCGTGAGTTCCATCGACAACGCATGGCCCGCGCTCGAGGCCATGGCCGACGCAGGACTGGTGCTGCAGGTCCACGGCGAGGTGACGGATCCCGCCGTGGACGTGTTCGACCGCGAGCACGCCTTCATCGACCGCGTGCTGTCCCGCATCGTCGAACGACTGCCACGACTCAAGGTGGTCTTCGAGCACATCACGACCGCCACGGCCGTGGAGTTCGTGCGCACGGCACGGCCCGGGGTCGCCGCGACGATCACGCCGCAGCATCTGCTCATGAACCGCAACGCGCTGTTCGAGGGTGGGCTGCGCCCGCATCACTACTGCCTGCCGGTGCTGAAACGCGAGCGCGACCGGGCGGCGTTGCTCGAGGCCGCCACGGGCGACGATCCGCGCTTCTTCCTCGGCACGGACAGCGCGCCGCACGCGCGCCGCACGAAGGAGGCCCCCTGCGGCTGTGCGGGCATCTTCTCGGCCCACGCGGCCGTCGAATTGTATGCTGAGGCCTTCGACGAGGCCGGCCGGCTCGCGCGCATCGAAGCCTTCGCCGCCGAGCGCGGGGCCGATTTCTACGGCCTGCCGCGCAACGAGGGCAGCATCACGCTCGAGCGGGAACCATGGATCGTGCCGGAGCGTTACGCCTTCGGCGCCGACGAACTGGTGCCGATGCGCGCCGGCGCCGAGGTCGGCTGGCGCATGGTGCCGGCATGAACCTGCTGGAGGGTGCCCCGCGCATCGCGACACGCTTCCGTGGCTTCCTGCCGGTGGCGGTCGATGTCGAGACGGGCGGCTTCCACGCGACGAGCGACGCACTGCTCGAGATCGCGGCCGTGCTGGTCGAGATGACGCCGATGGGCGACCTGCGCCCGGGAGCCAGCTTCCGCTACCACGTCCAGCCGTTCCACGGCTCGCGCATCGACCCGGCCTCGCTCGCGGTGAACGGCATCGACCCGCACCACCCGCTGCGCCCGGCGATGCCGGAGAAGGAGGCGCTGACGCAGCTGTTCCGGGAAGTGCGCAGGGCCGTGCGCGACGCCGGCTGCACGCGCGCCGTGCTGGTCGGGCACAACGCGTCGTTCGATCTCGGCTTCCTGAACGCGGCGGTGGCCCGCACCGACATCAAGCGCAACCCGTTCCACCCGTTCTCGAGTTTCGACACCGCCACGCTCGGCGGCGTGGCGCTCGGGCAGACCGTGCTCGCCCGAGCGGTGACGGCTGCAGGGCTCGCCTGGAACCAGGACGACGCGCACTCCGCGATCTACGACGCCGAGCGCACGGCGGCGCTGTTCTGCACGATCTGCAACCGCTTTCGCGACATGTACGAGGAAGCGGTCGAGCGCGCGCCCGAGCTCGCCGCGGAGGAGACCGGCCCGATCGAGCCGGACTCCGGGGACTGATCGTCAGGCCTTCTCGACGACCCCGGCGTCCTGCAACACCTGCTGCAGCTCGCCCTTCTGGAACATCTCGTTGATGATGTCCGAGCCGCCCACGAGCTCGCCCTTGACGTAGAGCTGCGGATAGGTGGGCCAGTTCGAGTAGCGCTTCAACGCGTCGCGGAGCTCCGGATCCTCGAAGATGTTCACGTAGGCAAAGCTCGCGCCGCAGGCCTCGAGCGTACGCACCGCGGACGCCGAGAATCCGCATTGCGGGAAGTCCGGCGTGCCCTTCATGTAGAGCACCACGGGGTTCGACTTGAGCTGTTCCTGAATTCGCTGGTTGACGTCCACGATCCTCACCTCCGGGGCACGGCACCGGGGATGGGCGGTCCCGGGGCCAAACGTTGAATTATGGGGATGCGTCACCTATTCTTCAAACACGGATCCCAGCGAGGCCGGCGCACGCCCAAGAATGGGCCCATTCCGCGCAGAATCACGCTCGGAGGAGCACCAGGATGAACCCATTGAACTCGGTTCGCGGTTCGATCACGACCGGATTCGTAGTGGCCATCGCGCTCGCGCTCGCGGTCGCCCCGACCGGTTTCCTCGAACTCGGGCTCGCGCGCTGGCTGCACATCCTCTCCGGGGTGATGTGGATCGGGCTGCTCTGGTACTTCAACGTGGTGCAGGTGCCCGCGCTGGCCGCCGCCGCCGCGGACAAGGGCGGCCCTGGCGGCGCCGGCATCGGCAAGTACGTCGCCCCGCGTGCACTGCTGTGGTTCCGCTGGGCGGCGGTCGCGACCTGGTTCACCGGCGCATGGTACCTCGGCCGCTCCGGCAATTTCGTGGGCGCCTTCACGCTGGGACTGGCGAGCGACCCGGTGAACTACTACCAGCTGATCATCGGCATCGGCGCGTGGCTCGGCACCATCATGCTGTTCAACGTCTGGGTGCTGATCTGGCCGAACCAGAAGAAGGTGCTGGGGATGGTCGCCGCGAGCGACGACGAGAAGGCCCGGGCGCGCAAGGTGGCCCTGCTCGCCTCGCGCACCAATTTCGTCCTGTCGATCCCGATGCTGCTGTGCATGGGATCGGCGACGCACGGTCTGCCCTTCTGACCGCGTGATGCCCGAGACACCGCCGGATCTCCGCGAGCAGGTCGCGCGCGCCCTGACCGAGGACATAGGACGCGGCGACCTCACGGCGGCGCTGGTACCGGCGGGCCGCCAGGGTCGTGCGCGTGTCATCACGCGGGAGGCCGCGGTGCTCTGCGGCCGTCCGTGGTTCGACGAGGTCTTCCGCCAGGTCGACCCGTCCGTGCACATCGAGTGGTCCGCCGACGAGGGCTCGGCCGTGGTTCCGGACCAGTTGCTCTGCCGTCTCGAAGGGCCCGCTCGCGCGCTGCTGACCGGGGAGCGCACGGCGCTCAATTTCCTGCAGTCGCTGTCCGGCACCGCCACGACCACGCGCCGCTACGTCGAACTCGTCGCCGGCCTGCCCTGCCGCATCCTCGACACGCGCAAGACCATTCCGGGCCTGCGGCGCGCGCAGAAGTACGCCGTGCGCTGCGCCGGTGGCAGCAACCACCGCATGGGGCTGTACGACGGGATCCTCGTCAAGGAGAACCACATCATGGCGGCGGGCTCCATCGCCGCCGCGGTCGCCGCGGCACGCGATGCCGGACACGGCGTACCCGTCGAGGTCGAGGTCGAGACGCTCGACGAACTGCGCCAGGCGCTCGATGCGGGCGCCGACATGGCCTTGCTCGACGAGTTCAGCCGCGAGGACCTGCGCACTGCCGTGGAGATCAATCGCGGCCATCCGAACGGACCGATGAAGCTCGAAGCCTCGGGTAACGTCACCTTCGAGACCCTGCGTCCGATCGCCGCGACCGGCGTCGACTTCGTCTCGGTCGGCTCGCTCACCAAGCACCTGCGGGCGGTCGACCTCTCGATGCGGTTCGAGTTCGACGCCGCGGCGTAAGCGTCAGTCTTCAGACGCCAGGGCCGGGCGGGGATTCGGGTGTTCTTCCGGCGAGCATGTTTTCTTCGCGAGCCGGGGGAACACCCGAATTCCCGCTCGACAGCCGGCGCCTGAGCGACTTTTCGCCAGGGCGCGAAAAGTCGCACGGCGCATGAAACGGCCACCCACGTCAGAGTCGGCAACCGAACCCTGACCTGAGTACCGCACCGGTCGGAATGTCGCGGCGAGTCGGGTAGCGCACCTCGATGCTACTTGCGCCGTGCGCAGTCTCCGGAACGGAGACGCAGCTCAGGCGCGGGGTGTCGAGCGCGCCTTGCGGCTCCATTCGGTCGAGCATATTTTCTTCGCGAGCCCGAGTGGATCCGCAAAGCGCGCCTGGCACCGACGCCTGACCACCTCTCCGCTGCCGGCACGACGCGAAGCGTCCAGCGCAGCGAGGCGCCGTCACGCGTTCGCCGCGACCTTCATGATCCGTTGCGGCGTGGCGATGCCGTAGCCCTGCGCATAGTCGACGCCGAGATTGCGCAGCATGTTGATGATCTCGGCATTCTCGGCGAACTCCGCGATGGTGAGCTTGCCGGTGAGGTGCCCGATCTCGTTGATGGAGCGCACCATCTCGCGGTCGATCGGGTCGTGCAGGATTTCCTTGACGAAGCTGCCGTCGATCTTGAGGAAGTCGACCGGGAAGTGCTTGAGGTAGCCGAACGACGAGAGGCCCGTGCCGAAGTCGTCGAGCGCGAACTTGCAGCCGAGGTCCTTGAGCGCCTGGATGAAGCGGTTGGCCTGCGAGAAGCTCGCGATCGCCGCGGTCTCGGTGATCTCGAAGCAGATCTTGCTCGCGTCGATGCCGCTCCTGTGGAACTGGTCGATGACGAACGGCAGGAACTTGTCGTCGCCGAGGCTCTGGCCGGAAAGGTTGATCGAGCAGAGCGCGAGCCGCTCGCGCTCGTCGGCCTCCGACACCAGCCAGCGCAGCGCGTTCTCGATCACCCAGCGGTCGATGGCGGGCGTGAGCCCGTAGCGCTCGGCCGCGGCGATGAAATTGTCGGGCGAGACGATCTTGCCCTGCTCGTCCTTCATGCGCAGCAGCAGCTCGTAGTGCGCGCCGGGGTCGGCCTTCTGCAGCGGCTGGATGGTCATCCGGTAGAGCTCGAAGCGCGACTCCTCGAGCGCGTTGTTGATGCGCGCCGCCCACTGCATCTCGCGGCGACGGCGCATCAGGTCGATGTCGTTTTCCTGGAAGCTGTAGACGCGGTTGCGGCCCGCTTCCTTGGCGGCGGCGCAGGCGCTGTCGGCGGCCGACAGCAGCGCCGCGACGTCCTCGCTATCGCCCGTGATCGGCACCACGCCCACGCTGCAGCCGAGGCGGAAGGTGCGCTCCTCCCACACGAACTTGTAGTTGCGGATGGTCTCGCGCAGCAGGTCGGCCATGCGCAGCGCCTCGTCGAGCGAGCAGCTCTCGAGCAGCAGGCCGAACTCGTCGCCGCCGAGGCGCGCGAGCGTGTCGCGCCAGCGGATCTTGGTCTTGAGCAGCGCACCCACCTGGCCGAGCAGCGCGTCGCCGGCGCTGTGCCCGCAGGTGTCGTTGATGATCTTGAACTGGTCGACGTCGATGTGGCAGAGCGCGTACGAGGTCTCGCGCGCCCGCGCGCTCCTGAGCGCCCGCTCGAGCCGCTGTTCGAACTCGCGGCGGTTCACCAGGCCCGTCAGGATGTCGTGGCTCGCGTGGTAGGAGAGCTTGCGGTTCAGCTCGCGACTCTCGCTCACGTCGTGGAACACCAGTACGCCGCCCGAGACCGCGCCCGAACCGTCGCGGATGGGCGAAGCCGTGCTCTCGATGTACATCTCGTTGCCGTCGCGCTTGATCAGCAGCGTCGGGCGCACCGACTTGATGGCGCGGCTGCGGCGGATCGCGACCGACAGCGGGTTCTCGAGCGGCTCGCAGGTCTCTTCGTGGAAGCCACGGAAGATATCGTCGATGTGCTTGCCCTGCGCCTCCTCGAAGCGCCACCCGGTCAGGTCCTCGGCGACCGGGTTCAGGTACTCGATCACGAGGTGCTGGTCCGTGGTGATCACGCCGTCGCCGATCGACTGCAGCGTGATCTGCGCGCTCTCCTTCTCCTTGAACAGCGCGTCCTCGTAGAGCTTGCGCTCGGTGATGTCGAACTCGACTCCCACCAGTCGGCGCAGGCGGCCCGTCGGGTCGACGCGGGCCTTGGCCCGGCTCACCACCCAGCGCCATTCGCCGTTGCAGTGACGCATGCGGTGCACGCTCTCGAACAGCGGCAGCTTGCCCGCAATGTGGTCGCGGATCAGCGCCTGCACCCGCGCCATGTCGTCCGGGTGCACCAGCCGCCGCCAGTCCGGCGACACGTCGGGGTCGTGCTCGTCGTAGCCGAGCATCTTCTTCCAGCGCGGCGAGAACCAGACCGTGTTGTTCTCGACGTTGAAATCCCACAGGCCGTCGTTGGCCGAAGGCAGCGACAGCGCGTCGCGTTCCTCGAGGCGGCCCACGTGGCGCGCGACGCGCAGGCGCTCGAGTCCCGTGGCGAAGCTCGCGCCGACCAGCTTGAGCAGCAGGTGCAGGTTCGCGTCCCAGCCGTCGCGTGGTTGCGAGGAACACAGCGCCATGAAGCCGCAGACGCGATCGTTGAGCGACAGCCCGCAGACGAGCATCGAGCGTACGCCGAGCTCGGCGAAGCGCTGCATGTCCGTCGCGAGATCGCGGCGCGGCGCGAGCGTGTCGCGGACCTCGAGGATGCGCAGGTGCTCGAGCACGCCGGCCAGGAACGGGAAGCGCTCGAGCGCGTCGCCCTTCAGCACCTGCGGGTCGAACGGCGCGAACAGTCCCGTGGCGCTCGCGACGCGCTCGACGACCTTCTTCTCGTGATCGAACAGCGCGATGCAGATCGCGTCCACGCCGGTGGCTTCGCGCAGTGCGTCGAGGTTGCGCTTGACGCAGTTGTCGCCGGTCTCGCTGGTGAGTCCCTGGAAATCGACCGCCACCTTGGTGACGAGGACGTCGATGCCCACCGCGGGACGGTTGCCGTTGCCGAAAACGGCCTGCGTGGCCAGGAAGTCGATGCCATCCGGCTCTTCGCTGCCCGCAGGAGGGGTGATAGCCATCTAGTTAATCGGACCCCCAAACGACCCGGCCCAGTCTGTCAGCCCGTCGCCCGCTGCAACGGAACTGCTCCACAGTTCGGCTTGCTTGTTGCGCAATCAGTTGCGGCGCATTCTGACACAAGCGATCAGGAATGCAAGCTAACCCTCTGTATTTAAAGACGCATTTGGCGGCACGTACAGCCGCGCCCGGGACAGGTCGCCACGGGCCACGCAGCCCGGCTCGGCCTGCCCGGACACCAGGAACCAGTGCTGGCGGTTTGCGTGCCCGAGGTCAATGGCCTCGGCGGCGCCGAAACACACCTCGCGCGCCCTGGCATGCACGAGCAACGCGCGTCCCGACGCCTGCGCGAGCCACGCGGCCGCGTCGGCCGCCTCGCCTTCCTTGTCGCGCCAGCGGGCATGTCCGAAGTTGACCGACGGCCGCCGCAGTTGCAGCAGGTACTGCTCCTTGGCGCCGACGAGACCGAGCTCGGTGACGCGCGCGCTGGCCTGCTCCACTCGCGCCATGAATTCGCGACCGGAACGCACCGCGTCGATCCTCGGGTAGACGACGATGCCGACGGTCACCAGCACGGCTGCCAGCGCACCGGCGTAGGCGAGCCACGCATCGCGCTCGCGGAAGATGCCGACAGCGAGGCTCGCACCTGCCGCCACGCAGGCGAGCGGCAGCACCGGCGAGATGCCATAGCGGACTGCGATGCGCGCGGCAGCCTCCGCGTCGATCACGAAGTAGGCGGTGCCGAGCACGGCGAGCAGCGCCAGCGCGCACGCCAGGACGAACGCCAGGCGACGCGTCGCCATGGCGCGCAACAACTCGGGTATCCAGGGCGCAGCAGCCATCGCCAGCGCCGGGACCGCCGGCAGGACGTACACGCCGCGCTTGCCCGAGCTGCCGCTGAAGAACAGCAGGACGATGACGACCCAGGCCAGCAGCAGCGCGACGAACGTATCCCGGCTGCGCAGGGCCTCGCGCCAGCGTGGCCACAGCCAGGGCACGAGCGCGACCAGTGGCAGCCACAGGAAAGGCACGACCTCCACGACGTAGAACCAGAAGGGCGCGTGGTGGTGCCAGGCGTCGGCGTAGCGTGTCGCCGTCTGCTGGAACAGGATCTCTTCTCGGTAAGCAAGCAGTTCGCCCCCCGCCGAGGTGGCGACCACCATGGGCACGAACCACAGGCCGATCGCGACCAGCATGACGCAGACGCCGGCGAGCGACAGCGCTCCGATGCGCGGCGCCTTCGACCGCCAGCCACGTCTCACCAGCAACGCGAACGGCAGCAGCACGAGCAGAGGCAGGAACCCGACACCCTTGGTGATCACGCCGATTCCCGCCGCCGCCCAGCCGAGCAGGAACCAGCCGCGCGACGGCCCGAGCAGCAGGTGCCGCAGCAGTCCGTACAGGCTGAGCGTGGTGATGAAGCACAGCACGCCGTCGATCTGCGCCTGCCGCGCCTGCCACGTGAACTGGAACGTCAGCAGGAGCATGAAGGCGCCGGCGAACGCGACCTCGCGGCCACGCGCACGACGCAGCAGGTCGTAGACGAGGCCGACCGTGCCGAGCCCGGCCAGGAGCGAGGGCAGCAGGAAACCGAAACGCAGCGATCCGGTCACCGCCATCGAGGCGGCCATCAACCAGAAGAAGACCGGCGGCTTGTCGGCATAGAGATCGCCACCGACGCGGGGAAACAGCCAGTCGCCGGAGCGCAGCATGTCCTGCGCGACGAGGGCGAAGCGGGGCTCGTCCGCCGGCCAGGGATCCCGCAGACCGAGCCCGGCGCCCATCAACACGAGACCGATCGCCGCGAGCCACAGCAGGTCGACGGTGGTGTCCCGGTGCGATGCGCGCCCGGGACGCAGGAAGCGCTCGAGCAGGGCCGGCGCGGCGGCGCCTGCGGCCGACATTCAGGTGTCCTCGTGGATGCGGACCCGGGGCGATGCGCGGCGGATCAGCCACATCACGCCGAACAGGTCGACGATGCCGACCCACAGCCGGTTGTGCAGCCCGTATTTCGACTTGCCGCGGGTGCGCTCGCGGTGGTTCACCGGCACCGAGACGACCTCGTAGCCCTCGCGCTGGAACAGTGCCGGCATGAACCGGTGCATGTGGTTGAACCGCGGCATGTCCATGAACACCGCGCGATCGAAGACCTTGATGCCGCAACCCGTGTCGGGCGTGCCGTCCTCGAGCAAGCCGCCGCGCACGCCGTTCGCCACGCGCGAGGACAGCCGCCTTAGCCAGGTGTCGCGTCGAGTGGTGCGATTGCCCATCACGAGGCGCAGCCGCGCCGAGGTGGACTGCCGCAAGGCGTCGAGCAGCCGGGGGATGTCGGCCGGGTCGTTCTGCCCGTCGCCGTCGAGGGTGGCGATCCAGGGCGCGCGCGCCTCGCGGACGCCGGTGGCGACCGCAGCGCTCTGTCCCGAGCGCAGCTCGTGGCGCACGAGCCGGATCTCCGGCATTTCGTCCGCGCGGGCATCGTGCACGGCGCGCGACGTCTCGTCCGTGCTGCCGTCGTCGACGAAGATGGTCTCGAACGCGTAGCGACCCGCGAGCGCCGCATGGATCTCCCGCGCCAGCGGCAGCACGTTGTCCTGCTCGTTGCAGACCGGGATCACCACCGACACGTCCAGGGTGGACGCCGGGCTGCTCGATTGTGTGGATGTCAAGGTGCGGACTCTGCGGCCGGGGACGGTAGTATAGACGGTGGCCCGCCGCACGCTGAAACCGGTGCGCATCCACACTGGCATTCGCAGGTCCCGATCGCTTGCCCGACACAGTCCCCGAATCCCGTCCGCACGACACCGACGCACGACGCCTCGGCTGGGCCTGCGGCATTACCGCGGTCGTCATGCTGGTCGAGGCGATCGGCGGCCTGCTGTCCGGCTCGCTTGCGCTGATGGCCGATGCCGGCCACATGCTGACCGACGCCGCCGCCCTGGCGCTCGCCTGGGGCGCAGCGAGTTTCGCCCGGCGGGCGTCCCATGACGGACACCCGCCGGGCCAGCATCGCGCGCAACTCGTGGCAGCGGTCGTCAACGCCCTGGCGCTGCTCGCCGTGGTCGCCTGGATATTCGTCGAGGCTGCCGAGCGTCTCGCGTCGCCGCGTGACATCGCGGGCGGGACGATGCTCGGCATCGCCGCACTGGGCCTGCTCGCGAACCTGGTCGTGCTGCGGGTCCTCGGCGACGGACACCGTGGCGACCTCAACGTCTCGGCCGCCCGCCTCCACGTGCTGGGCGACCTCCTCGGCTCGATCGGCGCGTGCTGCGCAGCGCTGGTGATCCTCGCGACCGGCTGGACGCCCATCGACCCGCTGCTCTCGATCTTCGTGGCGCTGCTGATCCTGCGCAGCGCCTGGCTGCTGCTCGGCAAGTCCGCACGCTTGCTCCTCGAGTCGGCGCCCGCCGCCGGGCTTGCCGAGATCCAGAGCGGCAACGTCTACCAGAAAGTCCGCGGCGGCCGGCGACGACTCACGGCCGCCCGGATGCTGCTCTATCACGTGGCGGTGTTCGTGGGCTGGCACCTCGTGCGCTTCTTCTGGCGCACCTGTCGGGTGCAGCAGGTGGGCGGAGTCGAGGCGGCACAGCAAGCGGTCCGCGGTTCACGCTCGGTCATCCCCGTTTACTGGCACCAGCACATCCTGTTCGGCGTGCACGCGGTCCTGGGGCTGCGCGCGCACGGACTCAAGCTCGGGTTCCTGATCAGTCCCTCGATCGACGGCACGGCGCCCGCCATGCTGGTGCAGAAGGTCGGCGGCCACGTGATCCGCGGTTCATCGACGCACACCGGCGCGCGTGCACTGCGCGACTTCTACGAGACCATCGTCAAGCAGGAGATCTCGCCCGCGATCACGCCGGACGGACCGCGCGGCCCGCTGCACGAGTTCAAGCCCGGCGCGGTGATGCTCGCGCAGCTCACCGGCAAGCCCATGCTGCCGATCAGCGTTGCCGCGTCGCACACCTGGCGCTTCGGCACCTGGGACAGGTTCGAATTGCCGCTGCCGTTCAGCCGCGTCGCGATCGCCTTCGGCGATCCCGTGCGCGTGCCGCGCGTGCTCGATGCGGAGGGGCTCGCGGGCATCCAGCGCGAGATGGCCGACAGGCTCGAGGCCCTGCACGCCACGGCCAGGGCCGCACTCGCGCCGGCCTGAAGCGTCGTCAGTCGTACCGCACGGACTCGACTCGGGCCGTCGTCGCGAGGTGCGCCACGACACCGGGACCGAGCTCCAGCCGACGCAGGAAGAACTCGCGATCACCGAGCCTTGCCCGCAGGGCGGCACCGTCGAGCTGCACCTCGCGTGCGTGCCGCAGCCCTGCCGCCGCAGCCTTCAGCACTGCCTCGACCATGGTCCATCGTTCGAGCCTGCCCGATGCGCCTGCGCCCGGCTCGCCCGTCGCGCCGACCTCCTCCACGTCGATCCCCACGTCGCAGTCGCCACTCACCGCCACCGCGACCCGGCGCGTGGTGTGCGAAATGCTGAACGATTCCCCGCCTGCGCAACGCGGCTTGCCGCCCTGCGGGAATTGCAGCTCGCCCACCTCCACGGCACGACCCCGCACGCCCGCCAGGCCGTCGAGCGCGAGGCCGAGGCCGAGCAGGCTCGCGCGGCGAGACTGCGGATCGCGGCGCTCGAGCTCGAGCTGCCGTGCGTACGGCAGTCGCTGCATGAGCGACCGGACTTCGCCCGACCTCACGTCCCCCTGCAATTCAGCCTGTAGTACGATTACGCGGCACATGTGCGGTGATTTTCTTCCCCAGCGCCGCCAGCCGCAATTCTTCGCACCCTCCGCACGTTCGAGTCGACCAGCGATGATCAAGTACCAGACGCTCACGGAAATGCTCGATGACCGCAGCCGCGCACCGGGTGCGATCGGCTATCTCGAGGGCGACGGCGCCGAGAAATCCGTCTCGCTGTCCAAGCTGCGGCGCCGGGCGCTCGGCATCCTCCACCACCTGCAGCGCATCGGCGCGAAGCCGGGCGACAAGCTGATCCTGCACATCGCGAGCAACGAGCAGTTCATCGACGCGTACTGGGCCTGCCTCTATGGCGGCATCGCGCCGGTGCCGGTGGCCGTCGGCATCAGCGACGAGCACAAGCAGAAGCTGCTGCGCATCGCCCGGCAGCTCGGCGCACCGTTCCTGTACACCGACCGCAAGTTGCGCGACCGGCTCGCGACGTTCGCGGCGGCGCTCGACGGTCCCGGTGCCTGGACCGCGCTCGAGCAGCGCACCTTCCTCGTCGACCAGCTCGACGACATCTCGCGCGAGGGGTCGCCCGCCAGCGTGAACGCGGACGACGTCGCGTTCATCCAGTTCTCGTCGGGGTCCACCAGCGAGCCCAAGGGCGTGGTGCTCACGCACGGCAACCTGATGGCGAACCTCGAGGGTGCGCGGCAGAGCGCAGGCTTCTGCGAGCAGGACATATCGCTCAGCTGGATGCCGCTGACGCACGACATGGGTCTCATCGGATTCCACCTGATGATGATGTACGCAGGCGTGCGGCAGTACCTGATGCCCACCGACCTGTTCGTGCGCCGCGCGCTGTTGTGGATGAAGTTCGCCTCCGACAAGCGGGTGACCCTCACCTGCTCGCCCAACTTCGGCTACCGGCACTTCCTGCGCGCGCTCGGCGACAAGACGCTGGACGGCGTCGACCTCTCTTCCATCCGCATCGTCTTCAATGGCGCCGAGCCGATCTCGGTGGACCTCGCCGAGGAGTTCCTCGACCGCATGGCGCCCTATGGCCTGCGCCGCTCGGCGATGTTCCCGGTCTACGGTCTCGCCGAGGCGTCGCTCGGCGCGATCTTCCCCGAGCTCGGGTCGACGTATTCCTACATCACGGTGGACCGTCGCTCGCTGGGCGTCGGCAGCATTGCACGATTCGTCGCGCCCGGCGATCCGAGCGCGCTCAAGCTCATGTGCGAGGGGCGTCCGATCCCATACACGAGCTGCAAGCTGGTGGACGACACGGGCGCCGCGGTCGGGCCGGACCAGGTCGGGCACCTGCTGATCCGCGGCGAGAACGTCACGCGCGGCTATTTCGACAACCCGGAGGCCAACGCGGCGGCCTTCGACGTGGACGGCTGGCTGCGCACCGGGGACCTCGCGCTGATGCACAACGGCCAGTACTACATCACCGGCCGCTCGAAGGAGATCATCTTCGTCAACGGGCAGAACTACTACCCGTACGACATCGAGTCGGTCATCCAGCACGAGCCGGGGCTGGCCCACGGCAAGGTGATCGCCGCCGGAGTGCCGGGTGCCGATTCACCCTCGGACGAGCTGGTGCTGTTCGTGCTGCACCGGGGCTCGATGGCCGACTTCGTGCCGCTCGCGACGCGTGCGATGCACCTCGTCAACGAGCACGCGGGGGTCGAGGTGGCGCGGGTCGTGCCCGTGAATCGCATCCCGAAGACCACCAGCGGCAAGCTCCAGCGCAGCGCCTTGGCCGCCGCCTACGCAAACGGGGAGTTCGCGGCGCAGGTCGCCGAGTTCGACGCGGCATGGGCCGCGGCGCACGGCCACGGTCGCGACGCGGCCGGGCGCATCGAGCAGCAGATCAAGGCGATCGTGGACGATGCGCTGGCCGGCAAGCACGTCGACGTTGACGACAACCTGTTCGACGTGGGCGCGAGCTCGCTCTCGCTGATCCAGATCCACGAGAAGATCGACGATCTGTATCCCGGGCAGGTGGACCTGACGGAGCTGTTTGACTTCCCGACCGTCGCGCAGCTCGCCCGGCATCTGGAGAAGAAGCTCGGCGGCGGAGGAAGCGGATAGCGGATAGCGGATAGCGGATAGCGGATAGCGGATAGTGTAGGAACCGGAACATGCGGCGCGACGGCCTCTTTCACTATCCGCTATCCGCTATCCCCTATCCGCTTTCCTGGTAGACCCCGCGCCGCAGCTTCCACCTGCGGTGTGACCACCACCACCCCGCCGGGTCCTCGCGGATCCAGGTCTCGAGTGCGCGCGCGTAACGCGCCGTGATCTCGCCGTTGGCCAGCTTCTCGCCCGCCTCGTTGAGCGGCTCGAGCGCGAGTTCGTAGCGCCCGCGGCCGAGGCGCCGCATGCGGATGAGCAGCGCGCGCGTGCGCAGCGCCCGGGCGAGGAGCTCCGGGCCCATGTAGAACGCAGTGTCCTGCCCGAGGAACTCGAGCCAGTGCTTCTCCGGGCTGGTGCGCGGCACCTGGTCGGCGAGCAACCCGACCGCGACCGCATCGCGGCTGCGGGCGAGTTCCTGGAGCACCGACTTGGCCGGGATCAGCTGCGCGCCGAAACGCGTCCGCAGGCGCCGCATCCACGCGTCCATGCGCGCGTTGCGCAGCGGCTTGTACAGGCAGATGAAGCGGCCCGGCATCTCGAGTGACAGGCGCTGCAGCACCCATTCGAAGTTGCAGTGATGAGCGCCAACCAGGATCAACGGACGCGGCGGCTGGGTCGGCGCGAGGATCCCGGGATTCAGGAAATCGACGCGTCGGCGCAGTTCCGCCTCGCCGATGCTCGCTGCGTAGAAGGCTTCAGCCGCGACTTCGCCCTGTCGGCGCGCGAATTCGCGCTCGAGCGCGCGCAGGCGCGCCGGGTCGATGTCCGGGAACGAGCGCGCCAGGTTGCCGCGAATCACCGTGCGACGCAGCCCGAAGACGCGATAGGCGAGCCACGCAGCGAGGCCCATCGCGCCATACAGGAACCGCAGTCGCAGGCTGTCAGTCATAGAGCCGCCGGGGACGTTTCCAGCGATTGTAGGCCCAGAGATACTGCGCGGGATGGGCGCGCACCTGCGCTTCCAGGGCGGCAACGTAGGCGGCAAGGACGCGGCCGGGCTCGGGCCGCTCTCCGGGCCCGAGCAACGGCACGAGCCGCGCCGTGTATCGCCCGCGATCTTCGCGATGCATCGCGACGAAGAACGGCTCGTAACCCATGCGCGCGGCAATCCAGCCCGGTCCCGGGAAGAATGCCGTCCGCTGTCCGAAGAACGGCAACCACGCCTGCTGCTCGCTGCCCGCCGGCGGCGACTGGTCGGCCACCATCGCAAGCAGGTCGACACGACCGCGCCGCTCGAGCAGCAGGTTGACGAGCCGGGTCGCGGGCACCATCTCCGCGCCGAAGCGGGCGCGCAGGAAGCCGAGCGTTCGGTCGGCCTGCGCCCAGCTGGCGGGCTTGTACGCCGCGACCAGCGGCGCGCCGAACGCGATCGAACAGCGCTGCACGAGCCACTCCCAGTTGCAGTGGTGCGCCGCGATCAGCATCACGCGGCGGCCCGCCTGCAGTGCCTGCAGCACGAGTTCCGGATTCTCGAAGCGCAGCCGGCGCTCCAGGCTCGCGCGCGGGATGCGGCAGGCATGGAGCACTTCCGCAGCCAGCTCGCCGAGGTAAGCGTAGAAACCGCGCAGGATGGCGTCGCGCTCCGCTGGGACGAGTTCCGGCAGGCAACGGCCCAGCTTGTCGGCCACGAGATCCCGCCGCCAGCCGAAGATGCGCAGGCACCAGGCAACGGCGGCGAAGATCGCGTACAGCAGGGGCAGGGGAAGCAGCGAGAGAGCGCGGAACACTGCTTCTTAAGGACTGGTGCCGGAGGAGGGACTCGAACCCCCGACCCATCGCTTACGAAGCGATTGCTCTACCAACTGAGCTACTCCGGCAGGGAGCCGAGAAGTATACGGATTCCGCCGCGGATCGTGAAGCTCAGGCCCGGCGCCGCAGGCGGATGACCACGTCGACGCCGGCGATCTCGGTGCCCGGGGGCAGTTCGGGCAGCCTGGCGAAGGTCAGCGCGTCGGGCCGGATGTCGATCATCTCGCCCGTGTCGAGGTTCTGGAAATGATGGTGCGGGGTCATCGTCGAGTCGTACACGCAGCGTTCCGGATCGGCGTGGATCTCTCGCGCGAGGCCCTCCGCCACGAACAGGTTGAGCGTGTTGTAGACGGTGGCCTTCGACACCCGGCCCGAGGTCTCGCGCAGCGCGCCGATGATCTGCTCCGCCGTGAGGTGCCTCGGGGCCGTCAGCAGGATCTCCGCGACACGCAGCCGCTGCGACGTCGGACGGATGCCGTGCCGTTCGAGGATGCCCTTGGCGTTCTCCACGCCCGGGCCCGGGCTGTCGTGCTTGGTCGACATGGACCCCGATTATACGGCTCCGCGGCCCCTGGGCCAGAATTTCGCCACGAAACTGGCACATATTCACGCTGACCGGCCGGCCATGCCGCCCTACCCTCGCAGCTCTGGACCAGGATGGGGGACGTGCCATGGACCGGCACCGCGGCTACAGCCTGACCGAACTCGTCTTCACCATGGCGATCGTCGGGGGCCTGCTCGGCTGGGGCGTACCGACGTTCCGGGACATCCAGCGCAATTCGGCGCGCACCCGGGAGGTCAACCAGTTCATCCAGGCCGTCTACCTGGCACGCAGCGAGGCCATCAAGCGCAACGGGGTCGTGAGCCTGTGCCCGAGCCTCGATGGCGACACCTGCGCTCCCGCCGGAACGGCCTGGAACCGGGGCTGGATCGTCTTCGTCAACCTCGACCGGGACTCCCCCGCATTCCGGGACGACGGCGAGGACCTGCTGCGCGTCTACTCACCGTGGCCCGCCGGCAGCGTGAACGCCAACCGGGCCACCCTCTCGTTCCGCCCTTTCGGGCAGATGGGGGTCACGGCGACCTTCGCCTTCTGCGATGACCGGGGCGCTCCGTCGGCCCGGGCCGTGATCATCAGCCAGACCGGACGCCCAAGGGTGTCGGACCGCAGCGCGTCGAACGGGCCGCTCACCTGCATTTAGTCAAATCAATCAGCCGCTTGTCCGTGCCGGGAGGCCGCTCGTCGGGTCGGGCTGCTGCTTGCCTGGGGTCGACCTATGCTTGCTCCTGCCATGAAAGCCAAGCAATCCGGTTTCACGCTCATCGAGCTGATGTTCACCATCGTCGTGCTGGCGGTGCTGCTCGGGATCGGCGTGCCCAACTTCCGGGACTTCATTCGCAACAGCCGCCTGTCGACCGCTGCCAACGACCTGCTGGCCGACCTCAACCTTGCGCGGTCCGAATCCGTGAAGCGGCGCGTGGTCGTGACGCTCTGCAAGACGACGAACGGCACCAGCTGTGACACGAGTACGACGTCCCCGCTCCGTCGCTGGATGGTCTTCGTCGACGATGACGACGCAGCGCTCGGCAAGAGCACCGATGGCGACGGTATCGTCGACGCCGGCGAGGTCGTGCTCAAGGACCGGTCAGTCGCGACGACGATCAGCGCCCCTGCGAATGGCCGGCGCGTCGTATTCCAGCCATCCGGATTTCCGGCAGTGGTGGCGAACAACCTGACCAGCGTGGTGTTCTGCGACGCACGCGGCACTGCGATCAGCGTGGGCGGCATGTCGGCCGCACGCGGCCTCACGGTCGGAGCCACCGGCCGCGCCGCCGTGACCCGCGACAAGACGACCATTGAGGGACTGGGCAGCTGCCCGTGAGTCATGACCATGAACCCTAGAAGTGATTTCGTGAACGCGCGCACCTCATCCGGATTCACGCTCGTCGAAGTGCTGATCGCTCTGATAGTGCTGTCGATCGGCATGCTCGGCATCGCCGCACTCTACCTCGAGAGCCTGCGCGCAAGTCGTTCGGCGCTGTACCGGACCCAGGCCGTGACGCTGGCGTCCGACATCGCCGACAAGATCCGCACCAACCGAGCTCCCGTTGGCGCCTACGATTGCGGCGGCGAGTGCGCGGCCGACGAGGGCGGCGATGCGATCGCGATCGCGGACCTGAACTCCTGGCGGAGTGCCGTCGAAACCCAGCTTCCGGAAGGCAGCTGCGACGTGACGTTCACGCTGGCAGCCGCCAACGCCCCCAACATCTACGTGGTCTCGGTGAACTGGACGGAAATCGGCTACGAGGATCCGCTCAGCTTCCAACTGCGGGTGGAGATCTGAGGTCCATGGACGTGAAGAACGTTTCCCACGCGACTCGACCGCAGTCCGGCGTCAGCCTGATCGAGCTGATGGTCGCGATGTTGCTCGGCCTGTTCCTGATCTTCGGCGCCGTCACGATTTACAACCAGAGTCGCAGCACCTTCCGTACGACGGAAGCCGTCGCGCGGCTGCAGGAAGTGGCGCGCCTGGCGTTCGACGTGCTCGAGTCGGACGTGAGGATGGCGAGCTACTGGGGCCTGAACAATCGCGCCGAATTCATCGTCAATCGCGCAAGCTCAACCGCCGGTCTACCCGCTCCGTTCACGACGACCCCGGTCGATCAAGGCGTTCGGATGAGCCTGTGCGGTGCGGCGAACAGCAACTGGGCGATAGACCTCGACCGGTACATCGACGGTTCCAACAATTCCTACACGCTCACCTGCGGCGCCTTTGGCGGCGCGGCCAGCACGGCATCCGACACGCTCATCATCCGCCGTGGCGCGGAAGTGGCGCCGACGGCCCTCGATCCGGATCGCGTCTATCTGCAGACGAGCCGCATCCAGGGGAGCCTGTTCGTTCCTTCTTCGAGTTGCACGGACCCGACCAACGCCGCCTGCATCCCGGCCGCCTATGCGCCTCCCGCCTCGCAATCGCGCGCGCTCGTCGTGCATGCCTACTACATCGCGACGGGTTCGACGCTGCGGGCAGACGTTCCGTCGCTGAGGCGCAAGACTTTCGGCAACGTCAATGCCGGTACAGCCGCGGACGCGATCACCGACGAAGAGATCGCGCCCGGTGTCGAGGACATGCAGGTCTGCTTCGGCGTGGACACGGACGGCGATACCAACATCGACTCGTACGTGAACCCGGGCGCCGTCGCCGCAACCGCCTCCGTGGTCTCGGCCACGATCTGGCTGCGCATCCGGTCCGAAGATCGCGATCTCAGCGGCGTCG
This sequence comes from uncultured Gammaproteobacteria bacterium, assembly GCA_963706535.1. Classification (GTDB taxonomy): domain Bacteria; phylum Pseudomonadota; class Gammaproteobacteria; order Steroidobacterales; family Steroidobacteraceae; genus RPQJ01. The sequence goes on along the minus strand of CAVPMU010000002.1, from coordinate 586,831 downwards.
ATGGCAATTCCTACGTACCGGTGCCCACGGATGACGCGACCGCGCTGACGCAATGTGGCGCGGCAGCCGTCATGGCGGCCGCCTTCACCCCCAACGACCGGTTTCGCCGCATCGTCATCTCCAAGACCATCCAGCTGCGTAACCTCCGCGTATGAACGCCATGCAATTCACCAGGCATTTCGGTCCCCGTCAGGGGGTTGCCCGCCAGTCGGGCGCAGCACTCGTCGTCGGGCTGCTGCTGCTGCTGGTGCTGACGATCCTCGCGATCTCAGGCATGACCACGGCGACCATCGAACTGCAGATGGCCGGCAACGAGCAGTACCAGGAGCGCTCGTTCCAGTCGGCCGAGGCCGGCCTCGAGCAGGCCATGGCTTCCGGCGCATTCACGACTGATCCGGCTGCCATCGCGGCGCAGTACAACAACCCGACCTCCTCCGAGCCCACGCCGAAGCGGGGCCAGGGCACCCAGATCGCCAATTGCACGGATCAGTCGACGGCAGCGGCGGGCCAGTGCGAGTACTTCCTGCGATTCGACCAGGCGGCGGGCATCACGCCCGTACCGGGGGGCGGCTACAGCCTCGGCACTGGTCTCCAGGCGTACCACTTCGTCGTGGACGCGGTTGGCGTGTCCGACCGCGGTGCGGAATCCGGCCACACCCAGAGTTTCTACATCATCGGCCCGGGCGGCACCTGACCATGAGAGGCAATCCCGTGAACTCCATGTTCCAGCCCGGCCAACCCGCGAGGCGTTCCATGAACACGCTGAACAAGGCTTCGATTTCCACGTTCGTCGCGGCACTGGCGTTCGCCGCCGGCCAGGCCGCGCCAGTCGCCCGCGCAGATGACACCGAGGTTTTCTTCACGCCGGTCGGCAACAGCGACCAGCCGAACATCCTGTTCCTGCTGGACAGCAGCGGCACGATGGCCAATCCGGTGCCGACCTCCGGGTCCGGCACCAGCACGAAACCTGCCTGGGATACCACGACGGACTGGCTGGCCGCGACCGATGTCACCGCGGTAGGCTGCCAGGCGGATCGCCTGTACTGGATCACCAGCGGCGCGGCGCCGACGACCTGCACCGGCGTGAACTATGTCCAGGTCAACCTGTCCAGCCCGGACGACCCCTCGAACAAGTTCGTCTGCAAGGGTGCACTCGATTCCCTGAGCAGCCCGACCTCGACCGGCTACGTCACCCAGGGCTCGGTGGCGCAGTACAACACGGCCACGACGGGCCAGAACAGCGAGGCGTGGATTGCGCTGGCATCGTCGAACCAAGCATCGCGCGTGACCGAGTGCCTCGCCGACGACGGTGCCCATGGCATCAACTCGGCCTCCACCGAGACGCACCCGAACAACGGCACGGCGGACGGCTTCGGCAACAACGTCGACCCGAAGTCGAATAGCGTCTACTCGCGGGCCAAGGCCGCGTTCACGACCTCGGCGACCTTCTACACGGCCGACCGGATTGCCTGGGAGAGCATCCCGGATTCGGGCTCGCCTTCCGCCACCACCCGCATGGAGGCCCTCAAAGCCGCGCTGGCGACGATGGTCACGTCTGTCACGGGCGTGCGAGTCGGCCTGATGCGCTTCGACAACAATTCGTCCGCGTCGCGCGGCGGCATGGTCGTCAAGGAAATGGTGTCGGTGGACACCGGCGCCCAGCAGATCATCAACGTCCTCTATACCGACGAGGCCTGCAACAAGAACGACCCGACCGATTGCCAGAAGATCTTCGTGCCCTTTGGCAACAAGGCGATCGGTGAGACGCTGTTCGAGGCATACCGTTACTTCGCCGGCGGCGCCGTCGACTTCGGCTCGGCCTCGAACATCGACCCGAACATTCCTTTCCCGAGCGTCGATGCATCCATCATCAATCCGTCCGCCGGCCCCGGCCAGAAGATCTACCGGAGCCCGGCGTCCGAATGCGGCAAGAACTACATCGTGCTGCTGACGGACGGCCTCACCTCGCAGGACACGAGCCGCGACACGGCAATCGCAAACCTGCCCAACTTCCTGTACACACCGGAGGTCGACAACTTCGGGCGCCCGAACGCAGCCTGCGACGCCGAGGACATCAAGGTCGGCCCGACCGGCAGCGCCTGCGTGGACGACCTGCCCGGGTACATGTGGGTCAACGACGTCAACACGGCAGTCAGTGGCATCCAGAACGTCAAGACCTACACGGTCGGATTCGACCTCGGTACATCCGAGATCGGCAAGGAGGCTCGACAGGTGCTGCGTGATGCGGCCCGGCGAGGCGGCGGCACGTACTACGATGCAACGGACCAGAAATCGCTCGAGGTCGCGTTCAACGACATCGTCCGCGAGATCCTGATCGACAACGCGTCGTTCACCGCGCCGTCGGTCGCGGTCAACGCGTTCAACCGGACCCAGAACCTGAACGACCTCTACATGTCGGTGTTCAAGCCGTCGCTGACCTATCGCTGGTTCGGCAACGTGAAGAAGTACCGGCTCACGGCCGAGGGCGCCATCGTGGATGCGGACGGCAATCCGGCCGTCGACGTGTCGACGGGATTCTTCGCGACGGGAACCCGCAGCTTCTGGTCCGACGCGGATGACGGCCCCGACGCCGCCCTTGGCGGCGCCGCGGGAGAACTGAAGCTGCCGGCTTCGCGCACCGTCTACACGAACGTCAGTGACAGCGGGGGGACACTCGCCGTCGTGGACTCCGGGACTCTTTCACTGCCCTTGAGCACGCTGAAGGGAACTGCTGCGGCGACCGTCGAATTCGCGAACAAGATCTTCTTCAACGTCGACGCGCCGGCGGTTCCACCCGCCACTTACCCGACCGTGGCGAACCTCGTGGATTGGGCCTACGGCTTCGACGTGCTGGACAAGGTCGGCACGTCGGGCACGACGACGGACCCCCGGCTCGACATGGGCGACCCGCTCCATGCCCGCCCGGCGACCGTGATCTACGGCGGCCCGGCCACGGCGCCCGACACGACGATTTTCGCGACGACGAACGACGGCGTGCTGCATGCGATCAACTCGTCGACCGGCGCAGAGTTGTGGGCGTTCGCTCCCGTCGAACTGCTGCCCCGCATCCGCGAGTTGTACGACGACGACGGTGCGGCCGAGCGCGTGTACGGCCTCGACGGCTCGGTCAAGGCCTACAGGATCGACAATGACCAGGACGGCACGATCGAGGAGGCCGACGGCGACCAGGTGCTGCTCTTCTTCGGCATGCGCCGGGGCGGATCGCACGTGTACGCGCTCGACGTGACGGTCCGGACCTCGCCGAAGCTGCTCTGGCGTGCCGGCGCCGCGGACGACGCCACGCGCGGGCTCGGCACGATCACCAGTTCGTCGAACAGGTATCTGCCGGGGATCGGTCAGACCTGGTCGAGCCCGACGATCACTCGCATGAATATCGACCGGACCTGGAGTTCGGGCAATTCGAAGAAACTCGTCGCCGTCGTCGGTGGCGGCTACGACGTTGATCACGACACGAAGACGTCCTATGCCGATGACAACGTCGGCAATCGCATCTACATCCTCGACGCGATCACCGGTGCGCGGATCTGGAGCGTCGGCCCGGATGCGGACAACGAACTCGAAGTGGACGAAATGGTGAGCGCCATCCCGGGCGACATCCGCTCGTTCGACCTGACCGGCGATGGTTTCGACGACCGCATGTATGCATCGGACCTGGGCGGCCGGATCTGGCGCTTCGACATCGTGAATGGCGAGGAACCCGACGACCTCGTGGTCGGCGGCCTGTTCGCAACGCTCGGCGTAGGCGACTCCGGCGGCACCCCGGACTCGGACAACCGCAAGTTCTTCTACGCGCCGGATGCTTCGCTGATCCGCTATGGCGGCCGCTCGTGGATCAACATCGCCATCGGATCCGGCGACCGGGAGAGGCCGGTGTCCGATACCACGGTCGACAACCGCTTCTACAGCCTGCGCGACTACAACATCTTCACGAAGGTCGCGAGCGACATGTACCTGAGCGATTGCAGCACGGAAACAGGACCGTGCCACCAGATCATCACCGCGTCCGACACGCGCCTGACGGATGTGACGACCGACCTCAACCCGGCGCTCGCGTCCAATGCGGTCGGCTGGTACTTGAACCTCGAGGAATCAGGCGAAAAGGCGCTGGCGGAATCGCGCACCTTCCAGAACTCCATTTACTTCACGACCTACGCGCCAAGCGATCGCAACCAGTCGTTGGAGTGCGGTATCGCCGTGGGCGTGAGCAAGCTGTGGGTCGTGAGCGCGATCAACGCCAGGCCGGTCATCAACTACGACACGTCCACGGACGGGGTCTCGTCGCTGTCCGATCGCAACAAGGACCTCGCCCAGGGCGCCATTGCCCCGGAGGTCGTCTTCGTCTTCCCGACACCCGACAGTTCCCTGCCGGGCGTGACGCCGCCGGCCGTGCCGCCGGTGTGTCTCGTGGGCCTCGAGAGCTGTGGCGGCGGCATCTCGAACCCGCCTGTGCGGACATACTGGCGGCAGCGCGGATCCAATTGACGCGAACGCGGGCAGCGGCGGCCGCCGCTGCCCGCCACTCCAAGGGGTGCACGAATGCGGATTCGAATGAAAGGCGTGACGCTGATCGAGCTGATGATCGTCATCGTCGTCGTCGCGATCCTGGCGTCGATCGCGGTACCGAGCTACCGTCAATACGTGCTGCGAACCCATCGCACCGAGGCGAAGGCGGCGCTGCTGAACCTGGCGGCTGCGCAGGAGAAGTTCTACCTGCAGAACAATACCTATGCGGCCGACTCGGTGCTGTCGACGGCCCCACCTGCCGGCCTCGGCCTTGCAGATACCACGGAAAACGGTTGGTACACTGTTGCCATAACCGCCGCGAGCGCCACGGCGTTCTCGGCCACGGCCACGGCGGCCGGTGCTCAGACCGCCGACAGCGACTGTGCGACGTTCACACTCACTGGACAAGGCGTGAAGTCCGCGACCAACAGCGGCGGTAGCGCCTCTACTGTCTGCTGGGATTGACGGGAACTCCGCGCAACTCCCGCGGCAGCGCGAACACCACGTTCTCCTCGCGCCCGACGACCTCGTCGGCGCCCTGCCCGCCCCATTCCCGCAGGCGCGCCACCACGCGCTGCACCAGCAACTCCGGCGCCGAGGCCCCGGCGGTCACACCGACGGAATCCTTGCCGTCGAACCACTCGCGCCGCAAGTCCTCGGGCCCGTCGATGAGGTAGCCCGGGATGCCCGCCTTCTCGGCGATCTCGCGCAGGCGGTTCGAATTCGAGCTGGTCCGCGAGCCCACGACGAGCACCACGTCGCAGCCCTCCACCAGCTTCTTCACGGCGTCCTGCCTGTTCTGCGTCGCATAGCAGATGTCTTCCTTGCGCGGCGTCCTGAGCTCCGGGAAACGGCGCTCGAGCGCCGCCAGCACCTCGGCGGTATCGTCCACGGAGAGTGTCGTCTGGGTCACCACGCCGACCCGGACCGGGTCGCGCACCTCCAGCTGCTCGACATCCTCGACATCCTCCACCAGCCGGATGCGGCCGCCCTGCGTATCGTCGAACTGCCCCATCGTGCCCTCGACCTCCGGGTGCCCCTCGTGGCCGATCAGGATCACGTCGCGCCCCTCCCGCGCGTAGCGGGACACCTCCATGTGCACCTTGGTCACCAGCGGGCAGGTCGCGTCGAACACGCGCAGGCCGCGCGTCCTTGCCTCGGCCTGCACCGCCTTCGAAACGCCGTGCGCGCTGAAGATGACGGTCGCCTCCGCCGGCACCTCGTCGAGCTCCTCGACGAACACCGCGCCCAGGCCGCGCAGGCGGTCCACGACGAACCTGTTGTGCACGACCTCGTGGCGCACGTAGATCGGCGCGCCGAACAGCTCGATGGCGCGCTCGACGATGTCGATGGCGCGGTCGACGCCGGCGCAGAAGCCGCGAGGATTGGCGAGGAGGATCTTCATGGCGAAAGCGGAACAGCGGATAGCGGATAGCGGATAGCGGATAGTGTGAAGAGTCGGATCGGCCGGCTGGGCCAGCCTCTTCACTATCCTCTATCCGCTATCCGCTATCCGCTTTCTTCATGGCTGCCGCTTCTCCCGGAATGCATCGACGATCAGCAGCGCCGCGCCCACCGTGATGGCGCTGTCCGCGACGTTGAACGCCGGGAAGTACGACGCGCCCCAGTGGGCGTGGATGAAGTCGATCACGTAGCCGTGCAGCACCCGGTCCACGACGTTGCCGAGCGCACCGCCGAGGATCAGCGCCAGTGCGAGCGGCAGCAGCTTCTCGCCGCGTGGAGAGCGCCAGATCCACGTGACCAGCATCAGGCTCACGATGCAGCCGAGGATGATGAAGAACCACCGCTGCCAGCCGCCTGCGCCGGCCAGCATGCTGAACGCCGCGCCGGTGTTGTGCAGCAGCGTGAAATCGAGCACCGGCAGCACCTCCACGCGCTCGTAGAGCTCGAGGAAGCGGGTCACCAGGAACTTGGTGACCTGGTCGAGCGCGATCACCGCGAGCGACAGCCACATCCACGCGGCCGGATGGGTGCGCTGCACCGGCGTCGTCGACTTGCGTCGCTCTACGAAGGCCATCTATGCAAACCGCCGTGTCTCGCCTGGTCCGTCGACGTTGCCTGCGCAACGCGCACAGAGTTCGGGATGCGCCGCCACCGAGCCTACGTCGTCGCGTTTGTGCCAGCAACGGACGCACTTCACGGCCTGCGATGGCCGAACCCGGACCCACAGCGTGGGCTGTCCCTCGGGCCCGGCCGCGACGGCATCCGCCGGCCGCCCCTCCGCCGCATGCACGCGGGCCTCCGACGTGATGAGCACGAAACGCAACTCGTCGCCCAGCGGCTCGAGCGCCGCGCGCATCTCGGCAGGCGCATACAAATCCACGATCGCATCGAGCGGCGCGCCGATCTGCCCGGCGACCCGCAGCCGCTCGAGCTCGCGCAGCACTCCGCCGCGCGCCTCGAGGATCCGCGACCAGTCGAGCACCGTCGCATCGCCCGCCTCCGGCAGCTCCGCCCAGGTCGACAGGAACACCGATTCCGCGCGTGCGCCCGGCATGTGCCGCCAGATCTCCTCCGCGGTGAAGGAGAGGATCGGCGCGAGCCAGCGCACCATCGCCTCGGCAATCGCGTGCATCGCGGTCTGCGCGGAGCGCCGCGGCAAGCCGCGCGCCGGCGTGGTGTAGAGGCGATCCTTGATCACGTCGAGATAGAAGCCGCCGAGGTCCACGACGCAGAAGTTGTGCACCTTCTGGTAGATCAGGTGGAACTGGTAGCTGCGATAGGCCTCGACCACTTCCGCCTGCAGCTCGCGCGTGCGCTCGAGCGCCCAGCGGTCGAGCGCCACCATCTGGTCGGCCGGCACCGTGTCGCGCGCCGGGTCGAATCCCGCCATGTTGCCGAGCAGGAAGCGCGCGGTATTGCGGATGCGGCGATAGGAGTCCGCCATGCGCTTCAGGATCTCGTCCGACACGCTGATCTCGTTCGCGTAGTCGGTCGAGGCGACCCAGAGCCTGAGCACGTCGGCACCTAGCGTGCTCACCACCTTCTGCGGCAGCACCACGTTGCCGAGCGACTTGGACATCTTGCGTCCCTTGTCGTCGACCGTGAAGCCGTGCGTGAGCACCGCCTTGTACGGTGCGTGGCCCTTCTGCGCGACGGAGGTGAGCAGCGAGCTGTGGAACCAGCCGCGGTGCTGGTCCGAGCCCTCGAGATAGAGGTCCGCCGGGTTCAGCACCTCGGGGCGCATGCGTGTCACGGCGTGATGGGAAACGCCCGAGTCCACCCACACGTCCATGATGTCCGGCACTTTTTCGTAGCGCTCCGCCTCGTCGCCGAGCAGGTCGCGCGGGTCGAGGTCGAACCACGCGTCGATGCCACCCTGCTCCACGAGGTCGGCCACGCGCTCGACGAGCTCGGGCGTTCGCGGGTGCAGCTCACCAGTCTCGCGATGCGTGAACAGTGCGAGCGGCACGCCCCAGCGGCGCTGGCGTGAAATGCACCAGTCGGGCCGTCCCTCGATCATGCTCCAGATGCGCTGCTCGCCCCAGTCGGGCATCCAGCTCACCTTGCGGATCTCGGCGAGAGCCGTGGCGCGCAGGCCCGCCTGCTCCATGCCGATGAACCACTGCGGCGTGGCGCGGAAGATCACCGGCGTCTTGTGTCGCCAGCAGTGCGGGTAGCTGTGCTGGAACGGCTCGTGGTGCAGCAGCGTGCCCTTTTCCGCCAGCACCTCGACGACGTGCTTGTTGGCGTCGAAGACCTTTTCGCCCGCAAAAAGCGGCGTCGCGGGCAGGAAGCGCCCGTCGCCGCCGACGGGGTTGTCGACCGGCAGGCCGTAGCGCTTGCCGACGACGAAGTCCTCCTGGCCGTGGCCCGGCGCCGTGTGGACCGCGCCGGTACCGCTCTCGAGCGTGACGTGATCGCCGAGGATCACCGGCACGACGCGATCGTAGAAGGGGTGCCGGAGCTGCATGCCCTCGAGCACCGCGCCCTTCGCGCGCGCGACTTCGCGCAGCTTCGTTGCACCTGCGCGCTTCAGCACGGACTCGGCAAGCTCGCTCGCGAGCAGCAGGAATTCCACGCCGCCGTTCGCCTCGACCTCGAGCAGCGAGTAGTCGAACTCCGCGTGCACCGCGACGGCCTGGTTCGCCGGCAGCGTCCAGGGAGTGGTGGTCCAGATCACGATGCTCGCCCGCTCGGACGGGGCGCCCGTGAGCCCGAGTCGGCGTGCCAGCTCCGTCGCGTCCACGACCGGGAAGCGCACGTCGATCGACGGCGAGGTGCGGTCCTCGTACTCGACCTCGGCCTCGGCCAGCGCAGAGCGGCAGTCGAGGCACCAGTGCACGGGCTTGAAACCCTTGTAGAGGTGTCCGTTGCGGATGATCTGTGCGAAGGCGCGCAGCTGCTCCGCCTCGTAGCGCGGGGCCAGCGTGAGGTAGGGATTCGCCCAGTCGCCCATTACCCCGAGCCGCACGAAGTCCTTGCGCTGCACGTCGACCTGCTCGAGCGCGTACTCGCGGCAGGCCTGGCGGAAGGCTTTCGCTTCGAGTTGCCGCGTCTCCTTGCCGCCCGCCTTCTCGACCTGGTGCTCGATCGGCAGGCCGTGGCAGTCCCAGCCTGGAACGTACGGCGAGTCGTGGCCGTCGAGCGTGCGCGACTTGACGATGATGTCCTTCAGCACCTTGTTGACGGCGTGGCCGATGTGGATCGCACCGTTCGCGTACGGCGGCCCATCGTGCAGGATGAACGGCGGCCGGCCCTTCGCGACCTCGCGCAGCTTCCCGTAGATGCGGTTGTCCTCCCACCACGCGAGCATCTCCGGCTCGCGGCGGGCGAGATCGGCCTTCATCGGGAAGCCGGTCTCGGGGAGGTTGACGGTGTGCTTGTAGTCAGCCATGGGAATGTGGGGGCGGCGGGAACAGGAAAGTGTAGCAAAAATAGGGCTGTGGGCCGTGGGCTGAAGGCTGTGGGTAGGAAGGCTGTGGGCTGTGGGCGGTAGGCTGTGGGTCAGAACCAGACGGCCTGCGACGGCGCTTCGTCTCTGACCCACAGCCTACCGCCCACAGCCTTCAGCCCTCCGCCAGCGCTTTGCGCGCTGCCGCCGCATCCTTGTGCATCTGCTCGACCAGCGCGTCCAGCGACTCGAAGCGGCGCTCGTCGCGCAGGCGCTGCACGAAGTCCACGCTCAGGTACTGGCCGTAGATGTCGCGGTCGAAGTCGAAGACGTGCACCTCGAGCAGCGGCTCCGCGCCATTGATGGTCGGCCGGGTGCCGAGGCTGACCACGGCCGGGTGGTCGACGAGCCCGGCGCCGCTGACCCGCACGGCGAAGACGCCCCATAGCGGCACGACCTTCCGGTGCAGCGCCAGGTTGGCCGTCGGGTAGCCCAGCCGGCGACCGAGTTGCTGGCCGCGACGCACGCGCCCGGCCATCCGATAGGGGCGTCCGAGCAGTTGCTTAGCCCGGTCGAGGTCGCCGCGGCCGAGCGCCTCGCGCACCAGCGAGCTGCTGACGCGCTCGCCATCGATCAGGAAGCGGCCGACCTCCTCCACGCCGAAGCCTTGCACCTGCCCCGCCGCACGCAGCGTCTCGATGTTGCCCTCGCGGTTGCGTGCGAAGTGGAAGTCGTGGCCCACGACGATGTGGCGCATGCCGAGCCCGCGCACGAACAGGCGCTCGATCACCTCGGCCGCGCTGATGCTGCGCAACTGCTGGTCGAAGCGCATCACGACGAGCCGGTCCACGCCGTACATCGCGAGCGCCTCGATCTTCTCGCGCAGGCGCATCAGGCGGGGCGGCGCCGCGGTGCCTTCGAAGAACTCGCGCGGCGTGGGCTCCAGCGTGATCACCGTCGCCGGCAGCCCCAGGGCACGGGCACGCTCCAGCACCACCGCCAGCATGTGCTGGTGGCCGCGGTGCACGCCGTCGTAGTTGCCGAGCGTCACCACGCTGCCACGGTGCCGGTCGCGCAAGCCGCCGAATCCACGTATCAGTTCCATCAGGAGGGCCGCGACAGGCGTTCGAATGCCTTGACGCGCAGGTCGCCGACCCGCATGCCGAGCACGTACAGCGTGCCGAAGTAGATGCCCGCGCCACCCACGACGAGCAGGGCCATCCACTGGGCGCGCTGCCAGGCGCCCATCTCTATCCAGCGAGCCGTCTCGCCGCCGAGCCACGACAGGAATGCCACCATCAGCACGTTGCCGGCCAGGACCTGCAGCCAAAGGCGCCGCCAGCCGGGCGCGTGATGCAGCACGCCCTGCCTGCGCAGGCCGCGATAGAGCATGATCGAGTTGTACCAGGCGCCGATGCCGTTGTTGAGTGCGAGCAGGGCGTGCAGCCAGGTGAGGTCGTAGATCAGCGCGAGCGGCAGCACGATCACGAGGTTGAGTCCCATGTTCACGGCGAGCGCCTGGATGCCGATGCGTACCGGCGTGCGCGTGTCCTGCCGGGCGAAAAACCCGGGTGCGAGCACCTTGACCATGCTGAACGCCAGCAGGCCGGAGGAGTACGCCATCAGCGCGAGCGATGCCATCCGTACGTCGTGCTCGTCGAACTTGCCGTAGTGGAAGATCGTGACGGTCATGGGGCCCGCGAGCACGATGAGCGCGAGCGTCGCCGGCAGCACCACCACGACCGTGAGCCGTATCGCCCAGTCGAGCGTCGCGGTGAATCGCTCCGGCGACGCGGCGGCGTGGTGGGCCGCGAGGCCGGGCAAGATCACGGTGGCGAGCGCGATGCTGAAGACGCCGAGCGGGAACTCCATCAACCGGTCCGCGTAATAGAGCCACGCGATGCTGCCGGTCGCGAGGAACGAGGCGATCAGCGTGTCGAGCAGCAGCGCCACCTGCGAGACCGACGAACCGAAGATCGCCGGCAGCATCAGCCGCCCGATCTTGCGCACGCCCTCGTGCCCCCAGCGCCAACGCGGCCGTCGCAGCAGGCCGAGCTTCAGCATGGCCGGCACCTGGAACACCAGCTGCGCGAGTCCCGCCACGAACACGCCGATGGCGAGCACCACGCCCGGGTTGTCGAAGCGTGGCGCGATCCACGCCGCGAACACGATCATGATCAGGTTCATGACCGTGGAGGTGGTCGCGGGGATCGCGAACTTGCCGTAGCTGTTGAGCACCCCCGCCGCGAGCGCTGCGAGTGAGATGAAGAGCAGGTACGGGAAGGTCCAGCGCAGCATCTCGACCGTGAGGTCGAACTTGCCCTCGTCGGCGTGGAAGCCGGGCGCGAAGAGCAGCACCAGCAGCGGCGCCGCGATCACGCCGACGATGGTCACGACCGAGAGGAACCAGGCCAGTGTGCCGGCCGCACCGTCGATCAGTTCCCGCACCTCGTCGTGCGGGCGCTGCACCTTGTACTCCGACACCACCGGCACGAAGGCCTGCGAGAACGCCCCCTCGGCGAACAGCCGGCGCATGAAGTTCGGGATCTTGAAGGCGACCAGGAAGGCGTCCATCAGCACGCCCGCGCCGAACATGCGCGAATAGACCATGTCCCGCAGCAGCCCGGTCACCCTGGAGATCAGGGTGAAGGCACCGACGATGCTGGTGCTGCGGAAAAAGCCGCCGCTCAAGCGGGGACCTCGGTGGACGGGGGTTGGGCGGCCGGGCGTTGCGTCATGCGGGGCGAACTATAGCGGACCGCGCCAGCCTTGACCTCGCCCGCTCGAATCGCCAGAATACGCGGCTCTTTCAGGAGACCTAAATTCCGTGGCGAACATCAAGTCCGCAGAGAAGCGCGCCAAGCAGGCCGTCAAGCGCCGTGCCCACAACATGGCCGCGCGCTCCAAGCTGCGCAGCTCGATCAAGAAGGTGCTGAACGCCGTCGGTGCCGGCGACAAGGCCGAGGCCGCGGACGCGCTCAAGGCCGCCCAGCCGATCATCGACACGATGGTCACCAAGGGCATCATCCACCGCAACAAGGCTGCGCGTCACAAGCGCGAGCTGAATGCGAAGGTGAAGGCGCTGCCGGCGAAGTAAGTTCCCTGCCCCGCTCGTCGAAGAAGCCGGCCTCGCGCCGGCTTTTTCATTTCCGCGGGGGCGTGGCCGGCAGCCGGCTGACCTGCTCGACGGCTCGAGCCCGCTGCGGGTATTCCCGTCCGTAGTCCAGTGCCTGCTCGAAGGCCCGGCGCGCCTCGGCGGTGTCTCCTGCGGCCAGGGCGAGTTCGCCGAACCGGTGCCAGGTCTCGGGCTTCGTCATCCCGCCGATCGTGGTCGACAGCTCCCGGTACGCCGCGTAGGCCTCGGCGTTGCGCCCGAGCCGATGGAGCACGTCCGCACGCGTGTCCATGAGCCAGGCCCGCAACAGGTAGTGCGGCTGCTGGCGCAGGCCTGCCTCCGCGAGGCTCAGCGCCTCCTCGTATTGCGTGCGCGGGCCGGCCAGGGCGATCGTCGCCGCCAGCTGGTTCAAGATGCGCGGGTCGCCCGGCATTCCCTGCAGTGCGGCACGGTACTCGGCAATGGCCTGCTCCGGCCGCGCGAGGGCGTTGTCCAGGTCGCCCGACAACATGTGGAGCCGGGCAAGCTCCGGCGCCGCGAGCGAGGCACGGCGCATGGCGCGCACGGCGGCCGCGCGATCGTCGAGGCGGGCTGACACCTCGGCCGCCTGCACCGAAGGACCCGCGAGACCCCGGCCCTGCGCGCTGCCTTCGAGCCGGAGCACCCTCGCCCGGGCCTCCTGCAGTTTTCCCGCAGCCACCAGCGCACGGATGGCCGTCATCTCGGCCAGCGGCCCGGCCGCTTCCGGCTTCGACTGGGTCGAGAGCCAGTCGAGTGCGGCCCCGGGCGACCATGACTGGAGCAGGACGCCGGCGGCCGCGATCCTGCCCGCGACCGGTGCCGGCTGGATCTCGTCCAGTACGGCCCTGGGCAGCATCGGGCGTTCGAGGTCCGGATACAGGCTTGCGGCCACGGACGGCGAGGTGGCCGCCACCAGTGGCGTGGGCCCGTCGCCGCGCACGAGCATGTCGACGAGCCCGACCAGCGGGTCGGCCTCATTCTGCTTCACCGCACCGGCCACCGCGGCCCGCGCCTCCGCGCGGCGGCCCAGCAACAGCGCGACGGCGGCCTCCGCGACGTAGGGCATCGGATCGCGCACCCCGATGGACCGCGCCCGCACGAAGGAATCGCGTGCGGCGCCGAGGTCGCCGTGGACGAGTTGCAGCAGCCCGAGATTGAGTGCGGCCATGCCGTGGCGCGGATTGCGGGCCAGCAGGGTCTCGAGCTGGGCGCGGGCATCGCCCGGCCTGCCCTGGAGCATGCGGGCACGGGCGAGTTGCAGGCGCGCGAATTCGTCGCCCGGCCGCAGCTTCAACAGGCGTTCGCAGGCCGCGACGACCGTCGGCTGGTCTCCGACCAGCGAGGCGATCTGCGCCTGGTCGCGGGCGACGAACGGGTCGCCCGGCAGACGTCGCGCGATGTCGTCCAGGCCCGCGAGCGCCTCGTCGAGCTTGCGTTGTCGCGCCGCGATATTGGCCGCGAAGAACGCGGCTTGCGGCGAGCGGCGGGCCGCGGGAGTCGCGGCGAGTTGCTGGCCCGCCCGGTACAGGCGGCGATCGCGCAGGTACAAACCCGCCATCGTCTCGCGCAAGGATGCGGCGTGGGACGCCTGCCGGCCCTCGAGCCCGCGCAGGCGCCGGAGTATGGCTTCGTCATCGCCCTGGCGGTAAAGCGCGAACAACTCGAGTTCGAGCGTCCGCAGGTCTTCGGGGTGCTGCGCGGCGGCCGCTGCCAGTGCATCGATGCCGGGCAGGTCGGCAACGTCGCGCAGTGACGCGCCCGAGGTGGCCGGCGCAATGGCCAGCAGGCCAATCAGCAGCAGTCCCGGTGCGCGGCGTCGTGGCACCGGGAAACCCTACTCCTCGCTCTCGTCGGCCGGTGGCGGCGCGGCCGCGATCTCGTCCAGGCGGCGCATCACCGCCTGGCAGAGTTCCTGCGTGCCCTGCCGCGTGACGCCGGAGATCCGGTACACGGGGCCCTTCCAGCGCAGCCGCCGCACGATCTCCTTGCAGCGCTTCTCCGCGTCCGCCGGCGGCAGCAGGTCGATCTTGTTCAGCACCAGCCAGCGCTCGCGCACCGCGAGTTCCGGGCTGAATTTCCTGAGCTCCGCGGTGATCGCGCGGACGTCCTCCACCGGGTCCGCGTCGGGATCAGGCGGGGAGATGTCCACGAGGTGCAGCAGCAGCCGGGTGCGCTGCAGGTGCTTGAGGAAACGGATGCCGAGCCCGGCGCCTTCCGCGGCGCCTTCGATCAGGCCCGGGATGTCGGCCATCACGAAGCTCTTGTGCTCGCCCACGTACACGACGCCGAGGTTCGGGTGCAGCGTGGTGAACGGATAGTCCGCGATGCGCGGCCGGGCGGCGGAGACGACGCTGATCAGCGTGGATTTGCCGGCGTTCGGCAGGCCGAGCAGTCCCACGTCCGCGATGAGCTTGAGCTCGAGCCTGAGCTCGCGCTTCTCGCCCGGGAAGCCCGGCGTGGCCTTGCGTGGCGTACGGTTGGTGCTGCTCTTGAAGCGCTGGTTGCCGAGACCGCCCTTGCCACCTCGCGCCACCATGATGCGCGCGCCGTCGTGGTCGAGGTCTCCCAAGGTCTCCTCGGTAGCAACCTCGTAGACGACCGTGCCGACCGGGACCACGACCTCGAGGTCGGCGCCGCCCTTGCCGCTGCAGTCCGCGCTGCCGCCCGGCTCGCCGTTCACCGCCTTGAAGCTGCGCTGGTAACGGAAGTCGGCCAGCGTGTTGAGCCCCTGCTTCGCGACCAGGTAGATGCTGCCGCCGTCGCCGCCGTCGCCGCCGTCCGGCCCGCCGAAGGGAATGAACTTCTCGCGGCGGAAGCTGACCATGCCGCGGCCGCCGTTGCCGGCGTTGACCTTGATCGTGGCTTCGTCGACGAACTTCATGGGAAGGGGTTGGTGATCAGGGGGTAGGGGGTAGGGGGTAGTGAAGAGCAGGATTCCCGGAAATGCAAAGGCCCCGGGGGTGCCGGGGCCTTGCGGGTGCGCGGAAAGCGCGCCGGGTCAGTTGGTCGCGGGATCCACGAACACGTGCATCCGCTGGGCCTCGCCCTTGCGGCGGAAGCGCACGGTGCCGTCGGTGAGCGCGAACAGCGTGTGGTCCGTGCCGACGCCGACGTTGTCGCCGGCGCGATACTGCGTGCCGCGCTGGCGGACGAGGATATTGCCCGCAACGACGCGCTGGCCGCCGAACTTCTTCAGGCCCAGTCGCTTGCTTTCGGACTCGCGGCCGTTCTTGGTACTGCCGCCTGCCTTTTTATGTGCCATGGCTAGACTCCTTCGAAGGCGCCCGGGATCAGCCCGAGATGCCCGTGATCTTCACTTCAGTGTACTGCTGCCGGTGCGTGCCCTGGCGCAGGTAGTGCTTGCGGCGGCGGAACTTGACGATCGTCACCTTGTCGCTCTTGCCGTGCGACTGCACGGTGCCGGTGACCTTGCTGCCTGCCACGTAGGGCTTGCCCACCTTGATGTCGGCGCCCTGGCCCACGACCAGCACCTTGTCGAACTCGACCGCGGCGCCCGGCTCGGCCGGGAGCTTCTCGAATCGCACCACGTCGCCTTCGGCGACACGGTACTGCTTGCCGCCCGTCGCAATGACCGCGTACATATTCCTTGGAACTCCACTGGGGCCGGGGCTGGCCCGGCAGAAAGACGCGGAAGTTTACGTGCCCGGCCCGCCCGAATCAAGCGCTTAGGCGCAAGCCGGCATTCCCTCGCCCGGGGCGTCCGGGTACCATGCGCCGACTTTTTGGGGGCCTGACGTGGGAATGCAAATAGAACTCATCAGGGAGCCGGTCGCGGACGACCTGCGCCGCCTCGACCAGGTGATCGTCGAGCGCCTGGCGAGCAACGTCGTGCTCGTCAACCAGGTGGCCCAGTACATCATCGGGGCCGGCGGCAAGCGCCTGCGCCCGCTCAGCGTGCTGCTCGCGGCCCGGGCCTGCGGATACCGCGGCGACCACCACGTGGATACCGCCGCGGTCATCGAATTCATCCACACGGCCACCCTGCTCCACGACGACGTCGTGGACGGCTCCGACCTGCGCCGCGGCCGGGACACGGCCAACCACGTCTTCGGCAACGAGGCCAGCGTCCTGGTCGGCGACTACCTCTATTCCCGGGCCTTCCAGATGATGGTGGGCCTCGGCGACATGCGCATCCAGTCCATCATGGCGGACGCGACCAACACCATCTCCATGGGAGAGGTGTTGCAGCTCATGAACGCCCACGACCCGGACACCACCGAGGAGAGCTACCTCGAGGTCATCTACCGCAAGACAGCCAAGCTCTTCGAGGCGGGCGCCCAGATGGCGGCGGTGCTGGCCGGCGCCCCGCCCGAGGTCGAGCAGGCCATGGTCGACTACGGCCGGCACCTCGGCAACGCGTTCCAGCTGGTGGACGACGCCCTCGACTACCGGGCCGACCGGGCGGAGCTCGGCAAGAACCTCGGGGACGACCTCGCCGAGGGCAAGCCCACCCTGCCCCTGATCTACGCCCTGGCCCATTCCTCGCTCGAGGACACCGCCCGGCTGCGGGTCGCAGTCGAGGAAGGCGGGCTCGCCGACCTCGAGGCCGTCACGCGCACGATTGAATCGTCGGGGGGCCTTGAGTACACTGCCCGGCTCGCGCAGCGGGAGAAGGATCTCGCCATCGAGGCACTGGGCCGGCTACCCGAGTCGGCGCACAGGCAGGCGCTTCAGGCGCTCGCGGAGTTCGCGGTCGGTCGGTCGTACTGACCCGGAATTGGACGATACGGCGACGGGATGTAGCTCAGCCTGGTAGAGCACTACGTTCGGGACGTAGGAGTCGGAGGTTCAAATCCTCTCATCCCGACCAATAAAACAAGCCTTTTTCTTCTCTGCGCCACTTGCGGTTCGGTGTTCGTAAGTGCAGCGTAAGTGCTGCGAGTCGAATTTCAGCCCGTTTCGGGCTCCCCAAGACTCCCGCCCTACCCCCTCGTCAGCCAGCCCCCAGCGCGACTAGATCGAGCAGGTGCGTCCCTGCCGCTCCCTCGATGACCATGCCTCCCGCCTTTAGCTGGTTCACCACATCCTTGAGCCGGTGGATCGTGATGCCGGACTCTGCCACCACCTGCAATTCGTCCTCGTGCTTGACCATGTGGAGGACCAGTTCCCGGGACCAATGCCCGGTTGCGAGTTGGCTTCTGAGCTTGACCTTACCTGATTAGCCACAATGTTCAGCCGCCCGCAAGAACTGCTCTGGCCGGGGTGTTATGAGAATGGAGGCGACCAGGAGCCGCCGCATGATGGACGACAAGTCGAAGCGGCGATTGAAGCGATATTGGACCTCTGCGAGATAACGATGCGCGTATTTGGCAAAGTCGAAGGCATGGTAAGTCCCCGAGTAGGCGGTCTTCAGATGGCCCAGGAAGGTATTGACCGCGCGGAACTGTTCCAGCTTGACGCAGGCCGCACCGCCGCCGGTGACGGTGCGCTCATGCGATGCCCCGCTCGAGGTAACGGCCTTGAAGCACCACAGGCCGTCCGACACCACCCGTGCCGAGGCGGCCAACGCCGTCTGCGCCCATTCGGCAATCGCTTCCGTGGTGAAGTCCAGCTTCTTCAGGCAAACCCGCAACGGCTGGCCGGTCGCGGTCGTTTGCACGGCCGCGATAAACGACACCTTGTTCTCCGAGCCGCGCCCGCTCTTGCCGCCGGGCAATTGCCCTCCCAAGTAGGCGTCGTCGATCTCGACGCGCCCGTCCAGCTGGCGTGTCGCCTCCCGCTCGCACATGACCGTCGTTTGCTCTCGGCAGGCCGAGCATTGCCAGTACCGCAGACCTTTGCGCTCAAACGTGCAATGGCGCGACTCACCACAGTCCGGGCAGACGAAACCATTCGGCCAACGCATGGCGACCACCGCTGCACGGCATTTCTCCTCGGTTCCGTACTGCTCCATGAACGCCGTCATCGACAAGCCCTTCTGAAACTGCACCTGGTTGATTCCCATCGCGCATCTCCTGCTCCATCGATGCGCTCGGTATTCACCTCGCAAGGCTCGCCGAATGGGCCTGCTGAACTTTGTGGCTAATCAGGAAACCCTTCAAGAGCCTGACGTCCTCGCACCTACACCGCATCATCGTGAAGTTCGGTGCGGTAGACGACTTCCAGCGGATCGCGATCGTCCAAGTAGTCGCGACACCTGATGTGACCAGCCGCGCTATTCAGAAGCTGCTCGGTGAAGCCGTGCCACTCAAGCTCTCGCCCACGCAGGGGGCAGAACGGCGACTTCTGTTGACGGCTCAATCCAGTGAGTCCCAGATCGTCCTGCGAGCACCGCGCGCCTGAGCCTCGGACTCGTCAACAGCAACGAACACCTCCTCACGTTGCAGTCAGTGATGCCGATGGCAGACCAGTCCGTACGCTTCAGATCCGCGCACCAAACCGTTCAACCGATGTTCGAGCAGATGGCGCTGTTTGACCGTGAGACGAAGCTGTAAGGCGCGGATCAAGAGACATCGTGTTCTGACTCACGGGCTATTCTTCGGGTTCGACGCGCGAGAACCCGCTGGCTCAGCCGATCCAGATGCCGCCCGGCGGCTGGACCCATGGCCTCCCCATCCGCAACCCCACAGCCGCTGCGCCCCCGCGAGCGTCGCGAGCCGAGCGCTGGCCGGGAACGGAACCACCCGTCGGATACGCAGCGGCGTCACCTTAAGCAGATTGACACCGCACCGCCCGATCTGGACCCGGAGCCTAGCCGACACGCCTGCTATCCGATCTCGATGATCTGGTTCAGCGTTTCGCAGGCGAGCACGTACGACTCCTCCGGCACCCTCTTCCACGGGTGGGGCTTCGCTTTGCGGGCCCGCCAGTCGAACGACTTCGGCTGATGTCCGAGAATATAGCTCGTTGTGTCGCGGGCGCCCTTGAGCTGCACTGCAAACGGGTTGGTGTCGTTATAGGCCGCTGTCGTCATCGGCAGCCCGATCACGATCCCGGTGCGCTCGTTGAATTCGCGAGGCGACAACACGACCAGCGGGTGTCGGTCCTTCATCTCGCGTCCCGCCTGCGGATTGCAGTCAATCCAGATCATGTCGCGACGGTCCGGGCACCAGGACTTGCGCGCCGCCATCAGAACACCTCGCGACCGACTCGCTCGGTCGCCATGACCTCGCTACCGTGCCGATCCGGATCAAACGCGGCGAGCTTCTGGGCGAGGCTGAGCTTGGGCTCGCCAATGGCCCGCACCAGGACGCTTGCGTCCTGCGCCGATACCTCCACCGGCTGACCGACTCTAAAGCGTGCGGATCGCGCCACCTTCGCCGGAATGCGCACGGCCAGGCTGTTGCCCCATTGCTGGACGGTCAGTGTCGCTGTCTTGGACATGGCACACCTCTGATGTCTCAATGAGTATATACGTCACTCGACACGCGTCAACTCGCTCCGATGCGGGATCGGCTCGCCGCTCAGACGCGACCTGCGGATTGATGTCGCCGGTGGCTGCCCGAAGTTGCACGCCTGTTGTCACATCACGTCACAAATCACCTCTTGTGGCGCCCTGTGGTTCTGGGCATCTGTGACAAACATCTCATCAGGTCTCGTTCTTGTGGTCCTATATTCCCACGGCGCCGCGGAATCGGCGCCGCTACACGGATCGTGGAAGTCAGGGAGACCGAAGTTTCATGTTGGGGTCGCGTTCTGATTCGATCGACTGCACCGCCCGTCGCCGGTGCCGATTGCTCACCGTCCTGTCGCCCGTCCTCGTGTCGATCGTGCTGTCCACCGGCGCTTTCGCTGAGGAGCCACCACAGGTTCACTTTGCCGGCTTCGCCTACATCGGGGACGACGCCGCTGTCGCCACGTCGTACGCCTACAGCCGCGCCATCGAGGTCGAACAGGCCGGCGGCATCTCAGTGCTCGATGCCGCGCTAAGAAGGCACGCAAGCAGCGTATCCAACCCAACCTTCTCACTCGTATTCGACCAACTCGCCTCTCTCAAGCCCGGAGACGGTTCAGCGACCGTACTCGCATTCGCAGTCGACCGCGAGACGGTGAGCGTCGAGCAGATCGGCGCGAGTTATAAGCTGCTGGCCGAGTTGTCCGCTCAGGCGCTGTTCGTCAATTTCCGGGAAATGGCGGTCGTCGCGAGCTATCCAGTCGTCGTCCAGTCGGTCGACGTCCGGCAAGCCGCACCCACTGAGGAAGAGCGCCAGCAGGCGGTCCGCAATCTGTACCTCGGCTCCGGCAAAGCCAACATACTCGCGGCCTTCGCGCAGACACTCGATGGGTTGCGGCTGAACCCTTCGGTCGAGCGACGCGTGCGGGTCACCGCGAGCAGCGTCAACGAGGGCGCTCGCTCGGCGATGTCCGCCAGCGCTTTGGGCGGCGCGGGCGTACTGGAGACAACTATCGCCCAGGATTTCAGCAAGTTCCTCTCCGCGAACCTGCAAATTCCCGTTCTGCCCCCCTCGAAAGGGCAGGCCATCGGCAACCGCATGGCCACGCGCTTCGCCGATGGCAAGGTCTACACCCTTGACATCCCCGAGGCCGACTACGCCGTCGAACTTCGCCTCGATGAATTGAAACGAATCGAATTCAGCAACACCGCGGCGGGCCGCTCGCTTGTCTACGGTGCATTCGTCAACGTTCGAGTCGAAGAGCCTCTTACGGGCCGCGTCTACTTCGACGCGCGTCTGCGAAATGGTGCAACGAAACTGGTGCCCGCGAGCCAGGTCAACATCGACGACGCCGCCGCTTTCCAGGACTCGCTGCTGGCGCTGCTCGACAAGTTCACGACGTCTCTCAATAACCCCGATCCCGCGTGGGCCGAGAAGCACGCGGGGGACCGGGCCATCGCCAAGCAGATGAAGGATCTCGCAAAGGTGCTGCAATCATGTCGCTGATTCGAACGCTGATGTTCGCCTGCCTCATCGTGTTTGGGCCCGTGGCTCATGCGCAGGCGCTGACTTCCAAGGGCGTAGCCACTGTCGCTTTCGACGGCAAGCTCAACGCCGCCGTCAAGGACCGTGCCCTCCAGGAGGCGAAGATCAATGCGCTCGACCGCTACTTCGCGCAGACGGATGGCGCGAAATCTCGGAATTTCGAGACCGCGCGCGCCGGCCTGATCGGCTCCATCGACAATTACGTGCTCTCCGCCACGGTCCTCTCGGAGGAAGCCGATCCCAAGGCCGGGCGCTATACGGTGTCGATCCGGGCCGAGATCAACGGACCACGGCTCGAAAACGCGCTGATCGGGGGATCGGCCATCGCGAGCACGCCGACTGCACAGAAGTCACTGCTGACTTTTGTGTTCGTCGCGCGGCAACAGGGCTCGGTGCAATCGTTCGACGACAAGGTCTACAAGCGTGTAGATGCCAACGTGTCGGGCTCCGCGAACGCCGACTACCAGCGTGATGCTACGGAGTCAGAGCGCATAACCAACAACAGTATCTCGACCTCCGACAAGGTCAGCGCCCGCGGCAACTACAAGGAGGATGTCAGCGCCTCTGTCACCACGGGCGGCAGCACCACGGCCAAGGCGGATGTCGTGAGCTGGACGGTGACACGCGCAGACGAGATCAACTCTGTCATGACCGGCTCCTTCACGGCGGCCGGCTACGAGGTCGTCGAGGCCGAGTATGTTGGTCAGCTCGACGTTCGAGGGGATCCGCAAGGGCTACGGCACCGGCGAGGACCTCAGCCCAGGCGCTTTGCAGAGCGCCGTGCGCGGTGTCCAGTCGGCCGGCGGCTTTCGCTACTTCGCGATCGGCCGACTCGACGTCGGCATGCGCGACAAGGATCCCGCCACCGGCCTCACGCGGGTCTACGTGACTGTGTCCGGCAAGGTGCTGGATGTGGCGGGCTCGTACCCGCGGACAGTCTCGTCGGTCGGACCTGAGCAGTTTGCCGGACTCGGGCCCTCCGAGACGGTTGCTCGAACCAACGCGCTCAAGGAGGCCGCGGGCGCGGCTGCCGAGCGTCTGGTCAATGAACTCAATGCACGGGGTGTGCAGTAATCACTCATTACGCGAAGAGGAGACGGATCGTGAAAGGAACAAGATTTCTGGCGGCGGCGGTACTGGCAACGCTGGTCGCGTCGCCGGGCGCCATGGCGATCGACCTGAAGATGCCGGGAGCCAAGGCGTCGGCGGCTCCGGTCGGTGACGTTGATGCAATTGCGACGCAGGAGAGTCTCGTGAAGCGGTACGCCGAAGCCGCGAGCTACATGAACGCCGCGCAGATTGCGCTCACCCGTGCATTTGACCTCAAGAAGGAGGCATCTGCCCTTGAGGCTGAGGCGATGGTGCTCGGCAGCGGCGCCACGCTCGACAAGGACGCCATCAAGAAGAATCGCGAGGTCTCGGATGCGGCCAGCGCCGAGATCGACCAGAAGATCGCCTCTGGCGCAGAACTCAGTGCGGAGGGTCGCCAGCACTATGTCGAGAGCTTCGGACCGCTCGTGAAGGGCATCTCGGCGACCAGCAAGTTGCCGGCCGAGGCCAGCTCGTTCTCCGATGCCGCCCAGGCACAGGTCAAGAGCGCGTCCCTTACGGAAAAGGCGTCGGTCACCTCCAAGCTCGCGACGGGTACCTACCTGGCCAAGGAGATCCCGGGCTTCAGCTCGAAGAGCATGGACAACTTCAAGAAGATCGTCACGTACGCCCAGAAACAGGGCATACCGGTACCGCCGGACGCGACGGCGCTGCTGAACATGTAGTTCCCGCCCGGTGCAGCGGTCCCAGCGGACCGCTGCACCATTGTCGATACAACGAACGGAAGTCGAAATGCGAATCCTCCGCAGCCCAGTCCTCCTCTCACTCGCGCTCGCTGTGAC
The DNA here is from genome assembly GCA_963706535.1 of uncultured Gammaproteobacteria bacterium. Lineage (GTDB taxonomy): Bacteria > Pseudomonadota > Gammaproteobacteria > Steroidobacterales > Steroidobacteraceae > RPQJ01. Next base: position 563,524 of record CAVPMU010000002.1, on the reverse strand, counting down.
CATCAGTGGTTGCAGCAAGCAGCCGCCGGAGGAGCCCACGGCGAGTGCAGCCCCGACGGCGAGCGCTGTGTCCGAGCCGAACCTGGCGCGATCTGCGCCGGACGCCGGCAAGGTCGAGCAGGTGTCGGTCAAGGCGAGCGGGCGCGGCTCCACTGTCGCCGCCGCCGTCGATCAGGCCCTCAAGCTCGCCATACAGCAGGTCAACGGCAAGACCATCGACATGAGCAGCCTGCAGTTTCAGGCCGGCATGGCGGTGGCGTTTGGCGAGGAGCGCGTGGACATCGGCTCTTCCGGCTTCGCTGAATTCATCGCGACCCAGTCGCGAGGCGCCATCACGGGCTTCCAGCTCGTCTCCCAGCGCGACCTCGAGAACGGCGATACCGAGGTCTCGATCGAGGCCAAGGTTGCCAAGTTTGCCAGACCGGACTCGGCGGGAATGCTTCGCGTGGCGGTCATGCCGCTCCGTACGGGCAGCGAAGCGTTCGTAATCGACACGACGTCGGTCGCCGCGGATGCCGTCGTCCAGGCGATTCGGGGCTCGATTACGAATGCTCTGGTGCAGTCCAAGCGTGTCACTGTCCTCGATCGTGAGTACTCGCAGGAGGTTCAGTCAGAACTGGACCTGCTCGAGGGCGGACGAATGTCGACCGACGACTTTGCTCGCCTCGGGGAGCAACTCATGGCGGACTATGTCGTCGTGGGACAGATTGACCGGTTTGGTTACGAGCGGCACGAGCGTCACATGCGCACCAGCGACCGCACGGTCGTGTCGCACTCCGGTGGGGCGTCCATTTCCTTCCGGGTCATCAATGCCACCACGGGGCAGATCGAGCTCTCGGATACCGTGAGCGTCGAGTTGCCGGCAACGGCCCCGACTACCCTGGGAACCTCAATCAACGCGTCCAAGGTTTCGGCTGAGCTTGCCGACAGCCTCGCCGCGGACACGGCCGACGCGGTCATCATGCGGCTGTTCCCGCTGACGCTCGTCGCAGTGGACGGGAACGACGTTGTGCTGAGCCAAGGCGGCCGCACCGTCTCCGTTGGGGACGTCTATGAGGTCGTCCTGCGCGGCAAGGAGATTACCGACCCGCAGACAGGTCGGGTGATCGGCCGTGTTGAGAAGCCGTGTTGCTCGATCGAGGTCACGCGCGTCGGCGCGGATCTATCCTATGCGACGGTTCTGCAGACAGACATCGACCTTGCAAGCGCGTTTGCACCAGGCGCACTCGAGGTCAGCGGACCGGGAAAGCGGCGGCCCGCGCCCGCCGTGGCGAGCGGCACGGTCGGCGCCGGTGCTCCGCAGCCGGTTGCTGCATCGGCAGGCCCTTCAGTTGTTGTGGCTCCTGCCGTCGCTTCGCCGGCCGATCATGTCGCTGGCAAACCCGCGGCTCAAGAGGACCCGAACTGGTGACGACCTTCAGACAGCAGCGCTCTTAATCTACGGCCTCTGGCCCTTGCACTGCTGGCGGCCGCGGTGACTGCTTGCTCCGCGGTTCCACCACAGCCGCTGACCATCGAGACCGGATCATGGACGCTGCATTCCGCGGCTCGGACCACCGAGATCATCGAGGTCCGGTCGCTTCGACCGGGTGAGTACTACCTGAGCGCCGCCGGACACCCGCTGGCCGGCGTCTATGTCCTGCGAGACGCCCAGCTGGAAATAGTCAAGCCGGACAATCCACGCATGGGCGGGACAATCTGGCTCGTGAACGGGACTCGCAGCATGACGCTCGTGGAAGAGCCACCGGTGCAGAGGTCCGGTCGCAAGTTCGTTGCTGCACAGATGTCCCGGAACGACTGACGTCCTTCGGAGCACTTTCCGACAGGAGACAAGGTACAGACGGACATGACGCCTCTCCGGCATCTTGGGGCGATCCTGATAGTCCTATGGGCACATCCTGGTGCCGCTGGTGATTGTCCGGCAGGCCAGCGACCCGTGGGCAACCGCTGTTTGCCCCTGGCCGGTTCGCCAAGTGACATCGTTCCGAAGATTGGTGCATGTCCGAGCGGGTGGCATGCATCAGGCGGTTACTGCGTGCCGAACTCAAAAAGCGCCAAGCCGGCTGTTCACAAGGTTGGGCCATGTCCTGGCGGTTGGCACTCCTCCGGCAATTACTGCGTAGCAAACTCCGCGAACTCCAAGGATATCGTCCCCAAGCAGGGCTCTTTCCCGAGCGGTTGGCACTCATCAGGCCTATGGTGCCAGCGGAATTGATCGTGGTCTGCCCACGCTTTGGCGCTTGAGACCGCTCCTGGACGCACCCGGCCGGATCGGCCGTCCTCTCCTCCGGAACGCACCTCGCCCGTAGGCGGCCAGATCCCGTTAAGATCCGTAGCCGTCCGGGTCCCGTCTAATTCCGCTCTCGACTCAACCCAACAGCCGCGGCACCTCAGCTGCAAAGCCGTCCCAAAACGTGTCCTGCCATCCCTGGATCAGACCGTTGTCCCCGCACACTGGGCAGTACCAGACGATCGCATCGTCGTGCTCGATGCTGGGCATCGAAATGACGAGCTGATTAGCCACAATGTTCAGCCGCCCGCAAGAACTGCTCTGGCCGGGGTGTTGTGAGAATGGAGGCGACCAGGAGCCGCCGCATGATGGACGACAAGTCGAAGCGGCGATTGAAGCGATATTGGACCTCTGCGAGATAACGATGCGCGTATTTGGCAAAGTCGAAGGCATGGTAAGTCCCCGAGTAGGCGGTCTTCAGATGGCCCAGGAAGGTATTGACCGCGCGGAACTGTTCCAGCTTGACGCAGGCCGCACCGCCGCCGGTGACGGTGCGCTCATGCGATGCCCCGCTCGAGGTAACGGCCTTGAAGCACCACAGGCCGTCCGACACCACCCGTGCCGAGGCGGCCAACGCCGTCTGCGCCCATTCGGCAATCGCTTCCGTGGTGAAGTCCAGCTTCTTCAGGCAAACCCGCAACGGCTGGCCGGTCGCGGTCGTTTGCACGGCCGCGATAAACGACACCTTGTTCTCCGAGCCGCGCCCGCTCTTGCCGCCGGGCAATTGCCCTCCCAAGTAGGCGTCGTCGATCTCGACGCGCCCGTCCAGCTGGCGTGTCGCCTCCCGCTCGCGCATGACCCTCGTTTGCTCTCGGCAGGCCGAGCATTGCCAGTACCGCAGACCTTTGCGCTCAAACGTGCAATGGCGCGACTCACCACAGTCCGGGCAGACGAAACCATTCGGCCAACGCATGGCGACCACCGCTGCACGGCATTTCTCCTCGGTTCCGTACTGCTCCATGAACGCCGTCATCGACAAGCCCTTCTGAAACTGCACCTGGTTGATTCCCATCGCGCATCTCCTGCTCCATCGATGCGCTCGGTATTCACCTCGCAAGGCTCGCCGAATGGACCTGCTGAACTTTGTGGCTAATCAGGAAAAGGCATGTCGCGTTTAACCAAGACCTTAAGGGCGGGGTTCGTCAGCAAAATCTGTGGGTGATCGGTGGCTCGGGTAACACCTAAACTCCGCGATTTCAGCCTCGTTGTGTTCGAGGGACGCCGGAGAAATCTCCGAGAGCCACACCTTGCGCCAGGGCCGGAAACGGCTGAAAGCAGTCGACCCGCCGGTGACGTTCCATGCTGGCAACAGGCCAGGCGACACGTGGCCGCAGGCCATCGACGAGGTTGGCAACCTCAAGCGAGATCGCGGTGGCCGGGTGGCGCCCGTGGCGGCCAGGATTGGGGTGGTAGTCGTGAGCCTCTCCAGCGAAGGGTTGAAGGCTCGTTTAGAAATCGGGTTCAGACGGCTCGGACAGGCCCGGGTTCGGCCACCGCGGCGCCGGCGCACAAGGCCGTCCGCGAGAGCGAACGGTCAGCATAACGCATTCAGTGTGACTCGCTATCGCGGTTACAGGGTATCGTAGGACTCCGTGGTCAATTCAGGGTGTGTGATTCGCGTGCTGCATGCTATAATGGGACTTATAGAGTCTACTATGCCATTTACCGCGCTCTATGGGAGTCCCAATGCCTGCGCCGCTGCCCTTGTCCGCTCCCGCCGCCCGGGCCCTCGCCAAGTTGGGCCATGACGTGGCGCTCGCACGGCGGCGCCGGCGTCTCACCCAGGCTTCCTTGGCCGAGCGCGCCGGAATCGCCCGCAAGACGCTCACCCGCCTGGAGAAGGGCGACCCCAAGGTGGCGCTCGAGTACCTGGCGCGGGTGCTGCACGTGCTCGGTGAGGTGGGCCGTCTCGAGCAGCTGCTCGACACCGGTGCCGATGAGGCGGGCCTGCTGATGATGGACGAGAATCTGCCGCAGCGGGTTCGCGCACGCAAGTCGACTGGGGCGTGGTGAGGACGCCCGCGCGCAAGGTCACGGCCGAGGTGTTCCTTGGCGCGGCCGCGCAGCCGGTGGGGCACCTCTCGTTCGTCCAGGACGGACGCCGCGAGTACTCCGCCTTCGCCTACCAGCCGGCCTGGCTCGAGCGCCCCGACCGTTTCCAGGTTTCACCGGACCTGCCGCTGCTCGGGGGCTGGGTGACGCGACGCGCACCCTCGGCCCTCGAGTCACCCTTCCCGCACGCGATCGCCGACACCGCACCCGATCGCTGGGGTAAGCGGGTGATTCGCCGCGCGCATGCCAAGCGTCGCGCCGAGGAACCGGACCTCGACGAGATCACCGCTTTCGACCTGCTGGCGGCGGTCGACGACTTCAGCCGCATAGGTGCTCTGCGACTTGCCGACGGGCAGGGTCGGTTCCTGCGCGCAGCCGAGCGGCACCGCACCCCGCAACTCCTCGACCTGGGCGAGATCGCGCGCTCCGTGCGCAGGCTCGAGCAGGGCACCGAGTCCACCCAGGACCTGGACTACCTGATGGGCAAGGCCACATCGCTCGGTGGCCTGCGGCCGAAATGCACGGTGCTCGAGGCGGATGGCGCGCTCGCGCTCGGCAAGTTTCCGAGCGTGAGCGATGAGCGTTCGGTCGTGCGCGGGGAAGTGCTCGCGCTGAAGCTCGTCGATCCGCAGGGCGTGCGCGCCGCAGCCGCACGCGTCGTCCTGGTCGATGACATTGAGATCGCTGTCATCCGCCGCTTCGATCGAACGGCGGCTGGCGCCCGTCTCCCCTACCTCTCGGGCGGTTCGCTGCTGCAGGCGCGGCGCGACGAGGACCGCAGTTACACCGAGCTGGTGGATGCGATCCGGGCCACGAGTCCGCAGCCGCTCGCCGACGTGCGCGAGCTCTGGCGGCGGCTCCTCATCAATCATCTCATCACCAACACCGACGACCATCTCTGGAACGTGGGATTCCTCTACGCAGGCAACGGCCAGTGGTCGCTCGCCCCTGCCTTCGACGTGAACCCGTTCCCGGACAAGGCGCGCGAGTCGAAGACCTGGTTGAGCGAAGACACGGGCCCGATCACCTCGCTCGAACAGCTGCTCGAGGGGGCCAGGTATTTCGGGTTGGCGCGCGAGGATGCCGAAGGGATGGCAGGGACCGTGGGTCGTGAGCTTGCTCGCTGGCGTGAGGTTGCCACCTCGTCGGACGTCGGCATGAGTGCGCGCGATCTCGCGGATTTCGAGCCTGCGTTCGAGCACGCCTGCGCCCACGCGGCCCGTGCACTGGCGCGCTGACCGTAACCCGACCTTCGGCCATGATGAACGCCGGGGAAGCCAGGTGCGCCCAACGCTCGCGTGGAAAGGGGAACCAGCACGTTGAGATTCCAACCGTTCATCCTGGTCAAGGCCCGACGATTTTTCCGGCAGTCCCCAGGCGGCACGCCATGATTGAGGCCCCCATGAGCCTAGATTGATTCGTGGCAAATTCGTGGCAACGGGCCACGATTTCACCTGGGTTCAGCTGCGTTCTGTTGCGCGCACCTGAGCTTTACGTTGTTGTTTTATATGACTTTTCTCAGCCCCGTGCAGGCGGGTCTGCTTCGTTCGGGACGTAGGAGTCGGAGGTTCAAATCCTCTCATCCCGACCACTTTCCCGCATCACCTGACGTTTCCGCGGAACGGGCTATCCACTTAGCTCCACCCCCCCCTACAGGTTGTGGTTGAGTCATCGTGCGGTCAGGTTGCGGTAGCGGATCGGCTCGCTGTCGGCGATCTGCTGCATCAGGCGGTAGAACAGCAGTCCACGCGAACGCGAGCTACGTCGATTGAAGCGGAAGGCGAATTCGTCGAGGTAGCCGTCGAGATGCGCCGGTTGCACGGCACCCTGGTGGGTGCCCGACAGCCAGCGCTTCAACAACGAGGCCACCCGATGCACGGCCGGCATCGGCACGTGGGCCGGGTCCGATTGGGCCCGCAGGACGGTGCGCTGATGGCGATAGCCGAGGCGCGCCAGCGCGTTGTAACCGCTCCAGCCATCGGTGTGTACCTGTGAGCCCGGTTCGATGGAGTCGGTGACGAACGGGAGCAGGCCGTCTTCGGAGACGTCCGCCACGCGGCGCAGACGCACACGGCCAAAGCCGCGCGGCTGGTGCAGCTCCACGGCGATCGCGATGATGTCCTTGTAGCGAGCGTGACGGCCGCCCACGCCGCGCTTCTGGCCGCCAAAGTAAGTCTCGTCGACCTCCACCGTGCCGTGCAGTCGCTCGCGACCGGGACGCACCATGGCATGACGCAGCCGATGCAGGATCGCCCAGGCGGTCTGGTAGCTGCCCAGGCCGAGCACCCGTTGCAGACCCAGCGCGCTGCAACCATGCTTCTGGTTGGTCACGTACCAGGTCGCCGCAAACCAGGTCGTCAGCGGTGTGCGAGTCTTCTCCATCAGCGTGCCGGTGGTGACACTCGTCTGGTGTCGGCAGCCACGGCAGACCAGTCGTCCGCGACTGGCGCGGTAGGGTTTGGCGCACACGCCACAGATCGGGCAGACGAAGCCCATCGGCCAGCGTAGCTGCTCCAGAAACTGCGCACAGGCATCCTCCGTGGCAAACCAGTCGAGAAACTCCCGCCAGTTGCGCGGGTAGTCCACTCCAGCGACCGGTGTGCGCTCAGGTTGCACCCCTATAGGTTGATCCTGGTGGAGCTAAGTGGATAGCCCTTTCCGCGGAAACGCTTCAGCACAGCGGCAGATTCCGTGTCAGGCCCCCAGCAAGCGCCGTGAAAGCAAACCCTGCATGTCGCGCCTTCCGTCAGCGATGACGTAGACCCAGACGGTCGGTGCCTGCACGCGATAGATCACGCGATACGGCTTGAAGAACACCTCGCGGTACTCGCGGATGCCGAGCGCGAGCAACTCCGCAGGATGCGCACCTCGCTCCGGCAGGTCTTCGAGGCGAACGAGCGTCCTGTCGAACTGATCCAGCATCCGACCAGCCCGCAGCGGGCCGTTCGCCGCAGTCACGTAATCGATGATGCCCGCAAGGTCGGCCGCTGCGTCCTCGGTGAGCAGCACCGTGTGTTTCATTCGCCGTCCGCAACCCGCCCGCGCAACAGTTTCACGAAGTCCCGCGCCGACACGACACGCCCCTCCTCGACCTCCTTCGTGCCGAGCGCAAGCACCTTGAGGAGCGCCAGCGTCTCCTGGGTCTGCTCATAGGAGACAACGTCCTGGAGCACGGCGCGCGCCTCGCCGTTCTGCGTGATGACGAGCGGCTCGCGGTCGCGCCCGATCTGCTCGAGCACGTCCGCGGCGTTCGCCTTGAGGTAGCTGATCGGCTTGATCCGGGTGGAGTATTTCATCGGACTGAATTTAGACCGAATTCGGTCCTGCCGCAAGTCGCGGGGTCGCCCGGTAGTAGGCGAACAGCATGTCGTCGTGCGCGAGAGGCTCGAACAGCACGTCCTGCCGATGCCTCAGCGCCTCGTAGACGTTGCCGGTGACCAGCGTCTCCGAGCCGCGCGCAGTGTCCTCGCCGAGCTTGGACGCGCGGTTCATTTCGTCACCCATTGCGAGGTTCGGCCCGATCGCATAGACGTTGCCGTAGCCGATGCCGATGCAGCAATGCGCCGGGTGCTCGGCCGCAAGCGCCGATCCGTTGAAGTGTGCGATGCGTCGGTGCATCTCGAACGCCGCATCGACGGCGCGACCAGCGTCGTCGAACAACGCCACGAGATCGTCGGCGAATGCGCGGACCAGCGAGGCGTCGTGCTCCTTGAGCACGGGCACGCAGACCTTCTGCGCATCGAGGATGCGCAGGAACCCGTGGACCTGGCGACCACCGAAGCAATTGACCGTGAAGCCGGTGAGGTCCAGCGTCAGGATGGCCTTGCGGTGCAGGTACTTCGCATCCAGCTCCGCCTGGCTCAGGCGGCCGGCCTGGAACGCCAGGAGGTCGCGGTAGACCTCCTCGGACCAGCCATTGCACTCGGCGAGCAACTCCGGGTGCTCCAGCAACTCAAAAGGCAGCTCGGCACTCATTTCGGCTCCTCCTCCAATCACGGGCCCATGCCGCCGCCGCGGCTGTCGCTCGGCCGCGCACGCAGCTCCCAGTCGCGCAGCCACATCACCTCGGTGTCGATGCCCCCGTCCGGCAATAGACTCAGCCACCGATACCCGGGCGGCCGCATGTCCATCACGCAGTTGACGGTCTGCGGTGTGAACTGCGCGCAGGTCGACGGGGTCGTCAGGAATCGGACGCGACCGTGTTGCTGGTCGAACGCCTGGTGAACGTGGCCCGCCAGCACGGCCCGCACCTGCGGATGCCGGTCGATCACGGCAAGGAACTCGCGGTGGTTGCGCAGGCCGAGGCCGTCGAGCCACGCACTGCCGACCGGGACCGGCGGATGATGCAGGCAGACGAGCACGTGACTGTCCGCGAATGCATGCAGGTCCGCGTCCAGCCGCGCCAGTTCCGGGGCGGCGAGGTAGCCCGACGGATCGTATGGCAGGTGCGTGTCGAGCAGGATGATGCCCCAGTCACCGAACCCGGCTCGCCCGCAGTACTGGAACCCGTCGCCCTCGAGCAGCTGCGCCATGAGCCGCGGTGCGTCGTGATTGCCCGGCAGGCACAGCACGGGCATGCCGAACCCCTGCAGCATGCCGCGGAAGTTGCGATAGGCCTGCTCGCTTTCGTCATCACCGATGTCGCCGGTCACGAGGATCGCGTCGGGTGGAGTCGCGCCACCGCCGAGCGCCTCCGCCAGCACCCTGCGCAGCGATTCCGCCGTCCTGACGTTGTAGATCTCGCGCTCCGGGTCACCGGACAGGTGCGGATCGGTGACCTGCAGCAGTCGGACGGGTCGGGTGGTGGCCATGGCTCAATGGTCCTTGCGTCGCGCCATGCCGACAAGCGACTCGAGCAGCACCGAGAGGGAGGCGGCGAACTCGGCGTAACGGCGCTCGTCCCGGTCGTCGAAAGGCTGGCCGTCCCGGCGATTGAGCAACTGGGTGACCGCGAACACGCCACCCGCGCGGTCGTGGAGCGGCAGGCACAGCACCGAGCGGGTACGGAAGCCGGTCTGGCGGTCCACGTCCTGGTTGAAGCGCGGATCGGCGTAGGCATCGACCACGCGCACGACCTTGCCGGACTCTGCGGCGGCGCCCGCGATGCCGCTCGCGAGCGGAATGCGCACGGCCTCCCCGTCCGGCGCATCCTCTGCCACACGCAGCACCAGCTGTTGCCTCTCGCGGTCCACGAGGAACAGTGACGCTCGCTCGGCATCGAGCAGTTCGCCCACCCGCCGCGTGAAGACCCTGAGCGATTGCTCGAGCATGCTCTGGTAGGCCTCGTCGCTCGCGAGCGCCGTCGCCTCGAGGAACCGCTGCGACTGCTGCGTCATCTCCTGCAGCGTGCGGCGGAACGTCGGCTCGTCCATGTCCGCGACCTGCCTCTCGAGCTGTTGCCGGTCGTTGTTCTGCGCGAGCGTGTGCATCATGCGCTGCGTATCGGCGATCACCGCGTCGGTGAACGTCGAGAGGCGACCATCCTCGAGGTGCAGGATCCGGTCGGCGACGTCGAGGATGCGGTTGTCGTGGGTGACGAGCAGGATCGTCGTGCCTCGCTCGCGTGCCAGCATCTGCATGCGGTCGACCACTTCACGGCCGGACACCCGGTCGAGCGAGGCGGTCGGCTCGTCGGCCAGCACCATCGCCGGCTCTCCCACCAGCGCGCGCGCGATGGCGACGCGCTGGCGCTGCCCGCCCGAGAGCTGGTCTGCGCGCTTGTGCCTGTGCTCGCCGAGGCCGACGGCCTCGAGCATCGCGTCGGCCTTGCGGCGCAGCTCGGCGCGACTGAAACGGCCCGTCACCCGCAGCCCGAGCTCGACGTTCTGCGAGGCCGTGAGCGCGCCCAGCAGGTTGTGCTGCTGGAAGATGAATCCGATGTGCTTGCGCACGCCCTCGAGCACGGCACTCTTCGCCCCGTTCAGCTGCTGCCCGAGCACGCGCACGCTGCCTTCCTGCGCCGAGCGTAGCGCCCCCACCAGCGTCAGCAGCGTGGTCTTCCCCGAACCCGAGGGACCGGTGACGATGATGATCTCGCCTGCCGGTATGGTCGTGGTGATGTCGTGGAGGATCTGCCGACGCAGGCCGCCGCGGCCGTAGTGGTGGTTCAGCCCCTCGATGACGACCGGCTCCGGGGTAGTCATCAGAAGACCTCCGCCGGATCGAGCTTGCGTACCTTGCGCAGCGCGAGGAACCCCGAGATCGCGCACATCGCGAGCGTGAGCAGCAGCACGGTGACGATGCGGTCCCCGGTGAGGTGCAGCGGCAGGCGGGTAGCCGCCGCCGCCGAGCGATAGAGCCACCACGCGGCGGCGACACCCGGCAGGAACCCCAGTGCGGCCAGGATCACGGCTTCCTGGATCACGATGCCCGACACGAAGCGGTTGCGGTAACCAAGCGCCCTCAGCGTCGCGTACTCACGCAGGTGCTCCGATACGTCGGCGAACAGGATCTGGTAGACGATGATCGCGCCGACCACCAGCCCCATGATGGCCCCGAAGGCGAAGACGTAGCCGATGGGCGTGGCGCCGTTCCAGTACGCCTTTTCGCGCGCCGCGAATTCCTGCTTGGTCATCACCAGCACGTCGGCCGGCAGGTACGAGCGCAACTGGTCGCGCACGGCAACGGGATCGGCGCCTTCCCGCAGCGTCACGAGTCCCAGCTGGATCTGGTTGCGCGAGCGCTCCGGGAACAGTCGCAGCCAGTTGTCGGCGCTGGTGAGGACCGTGCCGTCGATGCCGAACGACGGGCCGATCTCGACCAGCCCCACGACCTCCATGCTGCGGTCGTTCACCTCGGTGACGATCGTTTCACCCGCCCCGAACTTCGCGCCGACCGGGCCGAACTCCGGGCGGGACGCCGCATCGAACAGCACCACGTCCTGCTGCCGCAACAGCGCGTGCCCCGCTGCGAACCCGGGCGTGTCGAGTTCGTCCACCTCTGGGTCGAGGCCCACGGCGTTGATGCTGCGCCGGTCGTTGGTCCAGGGATTCTTCCAGGTCGCCGGGAAGATGTAGACGGGACTGACGCTTTCAACTTCCGCGTGGCCCATCGCCTGGTACAAGCGGCGGACCGAGAACGGCGCCGGGCGGACGATGAAGACGCTGTCGGGGCTGAACAGCGCGATGTCGTAGCGGAACCGCTCGTGGAAGCGCAGCGTGCTTTCGAACAGCGCCGACCTGAAGCCGAGCTGCATCAGGATCAGCAGCACCGCGAAGGCGATGCCGGCGACGGCTACGGCGAGCCGTACCGGCTTGTGCCAGAGCTGCAGCCAGCCGAGCGGAAGCGTCAACGGAAACCGGGGCATGTCAGCGCCCGATCTCGATCTCGACCTGCAGGTTGGTCAGGTTTGCGGCGGGGCGCGGGTCATCGAGGTGGATTTCCACCTCGACGATCCTCGCGTCCTTGCGCGCCGCCGGGTCGTCGCCGATGTGGTCGAGCTTCTGCACCTTCGGCCGGATCCGCGCCACCGTGCCGTGCAGGTCCTGCGCCAGCGCTTCGCTCTTGAGCCTGGCCTTCTGGCCGGTCTTCACGAAGCGGATGTCCGACTCGTAGACCTCCGCGACGGCCTGCATACGGTCCACGCGACCGAGCTCGAGGATGCCGTCCTGGCCGGCAAGTTCGCCCGGCATCACGAGCAGGTCGAGCACGCGGCCGCCAAACGGGGCGCGGACGTACGAGCGCTCGAGCTCGGCCTGGCTGCGAGTGAGTCGCGCCTGCGCGGCGGCGACGCGCGAGTCCGCGACCCGCGCCTCGGTCGTGCGTGCCCTGCAGGACGCGGCACCCGCCTCCGAATTGCCCTTCGCCGACTCCGTTTCCTCGGTCGACGCGAGGCCACGCCCCTGCAGCTCGGTCTTGCGCCGCGACTGGCGGGCCGCGACGTCGGCGAGCACGCACGCCTCCTCGGCGACGCTGGCGGCGGCGAGCACGTCACGCCGCGCGATCTCGAGGTCGGCCTGCGCCTCGACCACGCGCGCCTTGGCGATGCCGGCCGTGTCGAGCTCCGCCAGCAGGTCGCCGGCCTTCACGTCTGCGCCGCGCTCGACGTGCAGCTTCACGACGACCGCGCCCGAGACCGCATCGGGTGTCGACGGTGCGGCGACCCGGACGATGCCTCCAGGCGGCTCGAGCCGTCCGAGTGCCGCGACTCCACGCTGCGGCCCCGCCTTCGACTTGGCGTCCGGTTGTGCGCGGGCCGACGTCGTGGCGGCGACGGCGGCAAGGAACGCTGCGGCCGCCACGACCGCGACGAGTGCAAGCGTGGAATTCGATTTGCTCAAGCTGGCACCCGGTCGTGGTCTGTAACTCCAACCACATGCGCTTCTGCGATGGCTTCGCGCGCGGCCTGGTAGCCGGCCTCGACGATCTGGTCGAACGGTCGCACGTCGGTGAAGCTGAACCCGCCGACCTTCGGCCGGATCAGCAGGTCCGAGCGCAGCGCCGCCGCCCTTGTCGCCGCCATGGTGCCGATCGACATCGCCATCAGCATCAGCGACACGGCACCGGGCACGCGGTAGCGCTTCGTGATGGGCAGGAACCGTCCCGCGAGCACTGCCCACGGTGAAGGCACGGCGTCGTAGTCCACCTCGTAGGTGCGCCGCGACGTGAGATCGACTGCCACGACCCGACCGACGGGCCGCTCGCGCATCAAGTCGACGGGCAGGTTGTCGAGAATGCCGCCATCGACGGCGAGCTGCCGCCCGATGACCGCGGGCGGGAACACGCCCGGCAGCGACACGCTGGCGCGCAGCGCCTGCGGCAGTGAGCCGCGCTCGTGCACCGTGACCGTGCCCTGCCCGAGGTTGCTCGAGACGCAGAAGAACGGCACCGGCAGGTCCTCGATGTCGCCGCCGAGGTGCTGGTCGATCAGCCGCTCCATGCGCCGCCCGCGCACGAACGAGACGATCGGCAGCGTGATGTCGCCGAAGGGCTTGCCGTGCACGAACGCGGTGCGGGCACGCGAGATGACTTCTCCCGGCTCGAGTCCGCCCGCCATGCCGGCGCCCATCACCGCCCCGATGCTCGACCCGCCGAGCCAGTCCACGGGAGTGCCGGCCTCGCAGAGGGCGCGATACACGCCGAGATGCGCGAACCCGCGCGCAGCGCCACCGCCGAGCACCAGCCCGAGCGCCTTGCCGGCGAGGATCCGGGCGAGGCGTTGCAGGTCGGCCGGTACGCCCGAGCGCACGTGGACGTGGAAGTCGAGATTGCGCTCCTGCAACCAGCGCGCCGTTCCCGTGAGCGTCGCGGGGCTGCCCTCGTGTCCGAGGATCAACGCGCGTCGCGCCACCGGGCCGCCCGGCGAACCGAGCAATGCCCGCTCCCACGGACGCAGCGCAGCATCGCCCGCGGACCGCGCGACGAGCAGGATCAGGTCGGCATGCCGCACCGCGAGGTCCGACCAGGCGTTCTCGGTCGGATCGGCGACGTAGAGCACGAAGCGATGCTCGTCCTCCTGCTTGGCGAGCCAATCCACCATCGCCGGGGAGATGTCCTCGTGTGCGGCCGCAGGCAGGGCCGGCGCATCGATCTCACGCAGGCCTTGCGAGCTGAGCACGAGTGTCGAACCGTGCCGCGCCAGTGCGCCACGCAGCCTCTCTGCAAGCGTGAGCACGGACGGGTCCGCATCCAGCGGCAGCAGCGCGACGGTCTTGAACGTGCGGCGGATCGAGGTCGCGCCGGCGGTGCGGTCGCGCAGGCGGGTCGCGATGCCTCCGGCGACGTGCCGCATCAATTCAGGTCGCTGCCTCGCCAGCCGGTCGAAGTCGCCGGAGCTCATCTTGAGCAGCAGGCTGTTGCGCACCGCCCGCAGGCTGGCGGAGCGCGTGCCGCCGGTCAGCATGCCGATCTCGCCGACCGTCTCGCCGGGCTCGACCTCGGCCACCAGGCGCGGGCCGCCCTCATTGACGCCGACCGGTTCCATCCAGACCTGCAGCCGGCCGCGCGCGAGCAGGAACAGGCCGTCCGCCGGATCGCCCTGGCGAAACAGCCAGTCGCCGCCGCGGCAGACGAACGGCTCGAGTTCCCCGACCACCGTGGCCGCGTCCTCGGCCGGGATCGAGAAATAACGCTGCACCGCAGTCACGAGTGACTGCCTCGCAGAGAAGTTCATGCTGAATCCCCGGGACGTGGTTCTATTTCTATCCCTGAGTCTAACTGCAATCCATCGGCCCGCGTCAACCGATGGAGGTCGAACCGGGCCGGGCCGGGCCGGGCCGTCAGGACGACAACCTGCTCACCAGCACCTTGTCCACGCGGCGGCCGTCCATGTCCACGACCTCGAACCGCAGGTCGCTCCAGCGGAAGTGATCCGCGACCTGCGGGATCCGCCCCATCTGGTACAGCACGAACCCCGCAACGGTGGTGAACTCGTGCGTCTCCTGGCCGGGCATGGGTCCGAGGTCGAGAGCGTCCTGCAGGTGCTCGACCGGCAGGCCGCCGTCCACCAGCCACGTACCGTCGTCGCGGCGGCGGATGCCCGGTTCGTCCGTCGCACCGGCGAGGCCGATCTCGCCGACGATGGCATCCAGCAGGTCAGCGCGCGTGACGAGCCCCTGCACTTCACCGTACTCGTCGGCGACCAGCGCGTGGTGCACGCCCTGCTCGCGGAAGGTCTCGAGCAGCGAGGTGGTGGTGGCGGTCTCCGGGACCAGCAGCGGCATGCGGCTGCGTGCAGCGATGTCGAGCGGCTTGCCACGCACCAGGTCGGCCAGCAGCTCCGAGGTCTCGGCGACGCCGATCAGGTTGTCCGTGCCGCCACGGCACACCAGCAGGCGGTTGTGCGGGGACTCGGCGATCCGCGCCCGCACCTCGTCCTCGGGATCGTCCAGGTCGATCGCGTAGAACTCCTGCCGGGGCGTCATGATGCTCGTCACGCGCCGCTCGTCGAGCCGCAGGATGTTGGTCACCATGGTCTGTTCCGTCTCGTGGAACACGCCCGCCTCGGCCCCCTGCTCCATCAGCACGGCGATCTCCTCGTCCGTGACCGGCGGTCCGCGGTCGCCGCGCCCGGGCACCAGCGCCAGCACGGCGTCGCTGGATCGCGTCAGCAGCCACACCAGGGGCCGGGCGATGCGTGACAACCAGTTCATCGGCAGGGCGACCACCAGCGCGATCCGGTCGGGGGCGAACAGCGCAAGGCGCTTCGGCACCAGTTCGCCCATGACTACCGACAGGTACGTGATCAGCGCAACGGCCATGCCGAGCCCGATGCCCCGTGCGTGAGGTGCGAGCGATTCGTACTGCGCCGCCCAGGCAGTGATGGGATCCGCGACCAGGGTCTCGCCGATGGCGCCGCTCAGCACGCCGACCGCCGTGATCCCGACCTGCACCGTCGAGAGGAACCGCGAGGGATCCTTGTGCAGGGCAAGCGCAGCGCCCGCGCCCCGGCGACGCTCGTCCTCGAGTTGCTGCAGCCGCGCTTGCCGCGAGGTGACGACCGCCATTTCCGACAGCGCGAAGAGCCCGTTCAGGGCCACCAGTACCAGGATCAACATGATGTCCATGCCGGCCATGATACCGGCGCGCTATGATTTCGCATTGGCGCCGCGGCGCCTGAAGGAAACGCCCCATGACCGCCATCCACCGACGCATCGTCCTCGCCAGCCGCCCGCAGGGTTGGGTGAGCGCCGACAACTTCCGCCTCGAGGAGGCCCCCGTGCCCGCGCCCGGCCCTGGCGAGGTTCTGGTGCGCAACCACTATCTGTCGCTCGATCCGTACATGCGCAGCCGCATGGACGACGCGAAGTCCTATGCCGAGTCGCAGCAGATCGGCGCGACGATGGTTGGCGGGACCGTCGGCGTCGTCGAAGCCTCCAATCACCCTGACTTCGCCGTCGGCGACACGGTGGTCGGCCTGCTCGGATGGCAGGAGTACGGCGTTGCCGCGGGCGCGAGCCTCATGAAGGTGGATGCGCGCGTGGTGCCGATGTCGGCCTACCTGGGGTCGGTGGGAATGCCGGGTGTCACGGCCTGGTACGGCTTGAACAGGATCTGCGCGCCCGGGGCCGGCGAGACCGTGCTCGTTTCCGCGGCGAGTGGCGCGGTCGGCAGCGTGGTCGGCCAGCTCGCGAAGATGGCGGGCTGCCGCGCCGTCGGCATCGCGGGCGGACCAGAGAAATGCGAATACGTCGTGTCGGAGCTCGGATTCGACGCCTGCGTCGATCACAGACAGCACGCCGACGTCCGGTCGATGGTGGGGGCGCTCCGCAAGGCGGCGCCGGGCGGCGTGGATGCAATCTTCGAGAACGTGGGTGGCGTCTGCCTCGACGCTGCGCTCGCCTGCGCGAACCCGTTCGGGCGGATTGCGCTGTGCGGCATGATCGCGGGCTACAACGGCCAGGACATCTCGCTGCACAACGTGCGCGCCCTGCTCGTGATGCGGCTCAAGCTGCAGGGATTCATCATCTCCGACCACATGCAGGAATGGCCCCAGGCGCTCGCCGAACTGGGCCGAGGCGTCGCGACCGGCCGCATCAGGTATCGCGAGACCATCGCGCAGGGCCTCGAGGCCGCGCCCGAGGCTTTCATCGGCATGCTGCAGGGCCGGAATTTCGGCAAGCAGCTGGTGAAGCTCGCCTGATGCGCCAGGCCTCGACCGTATTGCTGCTGCGGGAGTCCGCGGGCGCGCTCGAGGTGCTGATGATGCGCCGCGCGGCGGCGGTCGCCTTCATGGGCGGCCTGTGGGTCTTCCCGGGCGGTCGACTGGAGCCGGACGATCACTCACCGCGCGCACTCGCACGCATTCCCGGGCATGCCACGCGAACCTGCGGCGAGCGGCTGTGCTCGCTCGAGGGCGAGCGACTGCCCGCCGACCTGGCCCTCGGCCTGCACGTCGCGGCCTGCCGCGAGACCTTCGAGGAGGCGGGGGTACTGCTCGCGCGCGACGCAAGCGGTCGCCCCTGCGATCCAGCGCTGGTCGACACATTGCAGTCCCGGCGCGCGGCCAATGGTACCGAGGCCGGCCCATTCCTCGGCATGCTCGAGGAGCACGACCTGTTCCTCGACATCGCGCCGCTCGTTTACTGGTCGCACTGGGTCACGCCGTCCCTCGAACCGAAACGCTACGACACCCGGTTCTTCGTCGTGCCCTTGCCGGAAGGCCAGGCCGCACAGGCGGATTTCTCGGAACTCACCGAGCATGCCTGGATCAACCCTGCAACCGCTGCCGGGGCACTCGAGCGTGGTGAAATCACTGTCCCGCCACCCACGCTGCTGACGCTGGAGGACCTGCGCGACAGCCATGCCAGGCACGGCAGCCTGCACGCCATGCTGGCGGCGGAGAGCCGGCGTGCGACGCCCGCGGTGATGCCGCGCATCGAGGTGCTCGAGGACGAATACCGCGTGGTCATGCCCTGGGACACGCGCTATGGCGAGGTGGCCGGTGACTCGTGCCCGGTCACGCAGGAATTCCCGCCGCATTTCACGCTGCGCCGCTCGAGCCTGGCGGTGACCCGCCAGCGCGGCAGCCGCTAGAAAAGACAAGGCCCCGGGGCCTGGGCGCCGGGGCCTTGCATGCCGTCCGCAGGGGACGGCCGATCCGAAGCGCCCTACTTGCCCTGGCCGGGAATCACGCTCTCGACCGCGCTCTCGACCGCGTCGCTCGCTTTCTGGAACAGGTCCTTGGCCGAGTCGACGACCGAAGTGACGGTCTTTTCCGCCGTGTCCTGCGCCTTGGAGACCATGGTCTCGGCCTGCTTGGTGGTGGCCGCGGCCTGCTTCTTCATCGCCTTGACGGACTTCGCGACCTGCTTCTCCGCCTTGGCCACGGCCTTCTTGGCCTTGGGCGGCATCTTCTTCACGCTCTTCACGGCCTTCTTGACCGCCGCACTGGCGCGTGCCGGAGCCTTCCGGACGGCCGCGCGCACGGACGCGACTCGCTTCTGGGCCCGCGTCGGGGCCTTCTTGACCGACTTGCGTACCGCGGCCCCGGCCTTGGCGACCTTGGCCTTCGTGACCTTCGCTTTCGCCTTCACCTTCGCCTTGGCCTTGGCCTTCACCCTGGCCTTCGCCTTTGGCGCTTCCTTCTTCGCCTTGCGCTTCAGGTCGGCGCCGTGGGCGCGCTTGTAGGTCTGGATGTCGGTGATGCGGCCCTTCGCGTCCCTTTTCGCGTAGAGCTTGGTGCCCTTGCTGCTGCGGTGCGTCGTGCGACGCGCCTTCTTCTTCGCTGCCATTGAAACTCCCTCGCTGTTTGCGGGGCGCGGCGAGTGCCGCGCGTGATGTTGCTCGCAACGGACGCTAGTGCAGCGTCACACGGGAGTCAACAAGGGAAAGCTGCAGTCAGCCCGAGCCCTGCAGTCCCTGCGAGATGCCGTTCACCGACGCGACCAGCGCGTCGAACAGCTCGCGATCCCGCCGTCCGCTCTCGCGCCAGCGCTGCAGCAGGTCCACCTGCGTGAGGTGGATGGGGTCCACGTACGGGTTCCTGAGCCGGATCGAGCGCTGCAGCGTCGGCTCCGAATCGAGCAGGCGCGCGCAGCCCTTGATGCCGAGCACGCGCTCGCTCGTACGCTCGAATTCAGCATGGATGATCGCGGCGTACTGCTCGTGCTCCGGTCGCGCCAGTCGCTCGTAGAAGGACGCGATGCCCATGTCCGAGCGGGCGAGCATCATCTCCACGTCGTCGATGAGCGTGGTGAAGAATGGCCAGCGCCCGTACATGGCCCCGACGGCCTCCGGCCCGAACTGCGCGACCGCCGCCTCGAGCCCGGTGCCGACGCCGTACCATCCGGGCAGCATGTGCCGGCTCTGCGACCAGGCGAACAGCCACGGGATCGCGCGCAGCGCCTCGACCCCTGCGCCACTTTCCCGCGACACCGGGCGCGAGCCGATCTGCATGCGCTCGATGACGTCCACCGGGGTCACCGACCGGAAGAACTCGAGGAACCCGGCGTCCTGGTGCACCAGCCGTCGGTACTCGTCCCGGGCTGCCGCGGCCATCGACGCCATCGCCTCGCGCCACCCGGCCTCGACCCCCTCGGTCCCGAAGTAGCCGCCGGTCACGAGCGCCACCGCGCTGATGTCCTGCTCGAAGGTCCGGCGGGCGATCGGGCGCAATCCATAGCGCTCGTTGATGCCTTCGCCCTGCTCGGTCACGCGCAGGCTCCCCTGCAACGCTCCGGCCGGCATGCTGCGTACCAGCGCCTGGGTGCGCCCGCCGCCGCTGCTCGCGAGGCCGCCGCGACCGTGGAACACCTGCAGCCGCACTCCGGCGGCATCGCAGGCGGCGACCATCGCCTCCTGAGCCTGCCGCAGCAGCCACCGTGCCGTGGCGATGCCCGTCGACTTGTTGCTGTCGGCATAACCGACCATCACCACCTGCCGGTTGCCGCGCTCCGCGAGGTGCGCCCGGTACACCGGGTTCGCGAGCAGCCGCGCCATGATGTCTCCGGCCCGCTCGAGCGCCTCGACCGACTCGAGCAGCGGCGCCACGTCGAGCGGCACCTGGTCCCCCGCGCCGTCGGCAAGGCCGGCCCAGCGCGCGAGCAGCAGCACGTCGAGCACGTCGTCGACGTCGCGGGCCATGCTGACAACGTAGGTGCCGACCGCCTGGATGCCGTAGCGGTGCCGGCAGTACTGGATGGCCTCGAACACCCACAGCGAGCGCTTGCCCGCCGCGTCGTGCTCGGCCGTGGGCGACTCGTCCCGCGCGATCGCATCGCTCAGCCGAGCCGCCCGTTCCTGCGGGGTGCGGCTGGACCAGTCGTCCTCGCCGAGGGCGCGGCCGACGACCTCGCGGTGCACCTCGGCATTCTGGCGCACGTCGAGCGTCGCCAGGTGGAAGCGGAAGGTCCGCACCCGGCGCAACAGTCGCTGGACGTGGAACAGCCCCGCATTGCGCCCGCGATGGTCGACGAGGCTGCGGCAGATGAGCTCGAGGTCCTGGATCAGCTGGCCCACGTGCTCGTATTGGCCGGAGCGGCTCTCGTAGGTCGCGCGCAGCCGCTCGGCGATCTGCCCGAGGAACATGCGGTAGGGCATGCGGTCGTGGCTGGCCGGCGCCGCCGTGCGAGCACCCGGCACGAGGCTCCGGTACTGCTCGATCCGCGCATCGATCGCGGGATCGACTCCAGAGCGGCTCGCGCTCTGGCTCAGCTTCTCGGCCAGCGACAGCGTCTCGAGGAAATAGCGGTTGACGATCAGCTGGTGGTGCCGCAGGCAGCTCTCGCGGATGGTCTTGGCGTGCACGTCCGGATGGCCGTCCATGTCGCCGCCGACCCAGGACCCGAAGAACAGCATCTCCGGAACCCGCCGGTCCCCGAGGTCGCCGTACACCCGCGTGAGGGCGCTCTCGACGGTCTCGTACAGGCCGGGCATCACCTCGTAGATCACCTCGACGAGGAAGAACAGCACGTGCTCCCGCTCGTCGGCGACCGTGAGCCGCTCGCGGGAGTTGTCCGCGGTCTGCCAGCCGGTGGTCAGCTCGGTTCGCACGCGCTCGATGGTCGCGCGCCGCTCGCCCGGCGTCCGCGACGGGTCGAGCTGGTCGATCAGCAGGCGCGCGATACGCTGCTGCTGGCGCAGCAGCGTGCGGCGCGTGGACTCGGTCGGGTGCGCGGTGAAGACGGGCTCGATGCTGATCTGCTCCAGCATCTTCAGCACCTGCTCCAGGCCCATGCCCCGGCTGCGCAGCTTGGCGAAGCAGTCCTCGAGCCCGCCCGGCTGCGGCGAGCTGCTGTCGACCATGTACTGGCGACGGCGCCGCACGCGGTGGACCTTCTCCGCCATGTTCACCATCTGGAACCAGCTGGCGAAGGCGTGGATCAGGTCGCGCGCCTCGGCGGGCGTGCGTCCGCGCGTGCGGACCACGAACTCCACGCAATCGTCCGGATCGCCCTGCCTGCGCCCGATCGCGGCCAGCCGGTCCCCTTCCACCGCGTCGAACAGCTCCTGCCCGCACTGGTCCTTGATGACCTCGCCCACGAGGTGGCCGAGCGCATGGACGTTGTCGCGCAGCGCCGCGTCCTTGAGCGGGAAGAAGATGCCTTTGCGGGCCATGGCCGCCGGGGGGTTGGTCAGGCGATGAGGGGTCGGGCGCGAATCCTAGCAGAGACCGGGCCGGCGTCCACGTCGCGGTCGATCCTTACCGCAGCGACGGTTTCCGAAGCCGCCAGTAGTCCCGCCGGTAGTACACCAGGGCGTCTTCCGGCGAACCGTGGCGAACGGACTCGACCTCGCCGACGATGACCGTGTGATCGCCGCAATCGAAGTCCGCGAACTTGCGGCACGCCAGCGCCGCGACGGCCGAAGGCATCAGCGGCAGGCCGTGTTCGCCGGTAGTGAACTCGCCGCACGCGAACTTGCTCGCTCCGCGGGTGGCGAACAGTCGTGCGAGCGCCTCGTCGCCGGCGCGCAGGATGCTGATCGAGAACGCACGGGCGGCGGCAAACGCAGGGTGACAATCGGCATCCTTCGCCAGGCACACCAGCACCAGGGGCGGATCCAGCGAGACCGATGAAAACGAACTGGCGGTGAATCCCCACGGCTCGCCCTCGCCGTCCAGCGTGGCGGCGATGACCACGCCCGTGGGAAAGCTGCTCATGGCCTGCTTGAACGCGTCTGGGTCGATCATCGGCGCGGCATCCTCGGGCGTCACTCGGCCAAGGGCGTCGACATGTCGATGCCCAGGCGCCACTCGCGGCCGTCATGCAACCACACGCGCACGTAGACGGCCCTGGGCCTCGGCTCGGCGCGGCCTTTCGCCGGCTCGACGATTTCGCCGTAGGTGTAACCCATGTCGGAGCCCGCCGCCGCGATCGCCGACCGGGCGCGACCTTCCAGGCGGCCGCCCGGCGCGACGCCGTCCGCGGGCCGGTCCGCGGCGATGGGTCGCAGCGGCGCATCGTCGCGATAAGCGAGCGCCGCTGCGTGTGCGTGGCGGCGCAGCGCGGCGTCGATGCCCTTCGAGCGAATCGCCGAGTTCAACTCGAGATCCTGCTTCGCAAGCGTCTCCGCGTTCGCGCGGGACCTGCGTGAGCAATCCCGGTCCGCCGGCCAGAGCGCGTCGAGGCCGGCCTGCAATCCGCCGGCCGCCACCGCCTCACCGGATTCGTCGGTGCCGTGGTCCAGCACCGCGAACCACTCGCCGTTCGAGTCCGGTCGCCAGATCGAGAGGTAGTGACCCGTCACCGGGTCGCCGCCTTCCGCATTCCGGTAGCGCCAAGGCCCGGTCGTCACCGCGAGCCCCCCCACGCAGTCGACGGCCACGGCGGCAGGGCTCCACTCCAGGCGCCCACTGGCCTGCTCGTGAGTCTCAAGCCACTCGCCGCCCGCCACGGCAGTCGGGCGGAAAACGACGCCGTCACCGGCCAGGTACGCCTGGAAAGCCTGCTGGGCGCCGCGCTCCGCCGAGAGCGCCGCAAAGGCCGTGTCCGCCGCGAGCACGGCCTCGCGGGCCGCGCAATCCGCAAGCACGACGAATGGAAAAGCGCCGGCGACGAGGACCAGCACGCGCGACAGCGGCATTTTCATTGGATCCGTAAGGCTCCCTGGCGGGGTGAGCATAACCCGGCCGTCGCGGCCGCGCCCACGCGTATTCTGTTAAAGTCCGCGCGGGGGACCCTTCAACCGACAGAGTGAAAATGCAGCGACTCCTTGCTTTCCTGATGCTCGCCCTCCCGCTCGCGCTGGTCGGTACGCCGGCGCTCGCGGACCCGAAGACCGACCAGAGGCTCGACGAGTCCCGGCGGGTTTTCGAATCCTTCGCCAACCTGAGCGAGCAGGCCATCCCGTCCTGGCTGCTCGAGCGCTCCTACGGCGTCGTGGTCGTGCCCAACCTCATCAAGGGCGCGCTCGGCATCGGAGGCCGCGGCGGTCGCGGCGTAATGGCCGTGCGCAATCCGGACGGCACCTGGAGCAATCCGGTGTTCGTGACGCTGGCCGGCGTCAACTTCGGCTTCCAGTTCGGCGTGCAGTCCACCGATATCGTGATGGTGCTCATGTCGCGCCAGAGCGTCGAAGGCATCGCCGACGGCAAGGTCACGCTCGGCGCCGATGCGAGCGTCGCGGCGGGACCGATCGGTCGCGCGGCCGCGGCTACCACGGACGCGACGCTCAAGGCGCAGGTGCTCTCCTACTCGCGCAACGAGGGCATCTTCGCCGGGGTGGCGCTCGACGGCACCGTCATCTCTGTCGACAACGGGTCGAACGAGTCCGCGTACGGGGTCTCGAAGATCATGGCCTCGCAGGTGCTCGAAGGCCGCATCGCGAGCGCGCCGCAGGCCGCCCTCGAGTTCCGCGCGGCGCTCGATCGCGCGACGAACCCGGGCATGGCGCGCGCGCCGGCCGCTGCACCGGCGATGGTCGAGACGGCCGCGCCCGCCGCGGCGCCCGCGCCCGAGGCCGAGCCTGCGTCGCAGCCGGCGACGACCTACCCGATGGAAGACCCCGGTCCGGGTGCGCCGCCACCCGAGTGACAGGAGATGCCGGTACCGCCGAGTCCGCAGTAACCGCCGGGATTCCTGGCGAGGTACTGCTGGTGGTAGTCCTCGGCGTAATAGAACTCCGGCGCGGCCAGGACTTCGGTGGTGACGGAACCGTAACCCGCGGCCGATAGCCGCTGCTGGTACGCATCGCGGCTGGCCTCGGCCGCCGCGCGCTGTGCCGCGTCGTAGCAGTAGATTCCGGACCTGTATTGCGTGCCAACGTCATTGCCCTGCCGCATGCCTTGCGTCGGGTCGTGCGACTCCCAGAACACGCGCAGCAGTTCGTCGTAGCCGAGACGCGCCGGGTCGTACACGACCCGCACGACCTCGTTGTGCCCGGTGAGCCCGGTGCAGACTTCCTCGTAAGTCGGGTTCGGGGTGAGCCCCGCGGCGTATCCGACCGACGTGCTGTACACGCCGGGCAGCGACCAGAACTTGCGTTCCGCTCCCCAGAAGCAGCCGAGGCCGAATAGCGCGAGTGCGCAGCCCTCGGGGAACGGCGGCACGAGGCGATTGCCGTTGACGAAATGCCGCTCGGGGACGGGCATGCGCTCGGCCCGCCCGGGCAGCGCCTCCTCCGGCGTCGGCAGTTCCGCTTTCTTCCTGCGCAGTGTCCACATGGTCACGCCCTCCGCCACTCACTCGCGCCCTGCTCGGATCGCCTCGGTGAGCCCCGACCAGAACCTGGGGTCGCCGAGGATCGCGGTCATGCCGTTGATGATGAACTGCACGCCGATGCAGATCATCAGGAAGCCCATCAGGCGCGTGAGCGCCAGCATGCCGGTGGCGCCGAGCAGGCGGTTGAAGCGCTCCGCGCCGCGCAGCGCGAACCACGAGAGGATGGAGACGATCAGGATGCCGGTGCCGATCCCGAGGAAGTCGACGATCCGGTCGACGCCGTGCTTGGCGCTTGCCTGCGACGACAGGCTCATCACCACCGCGAACGTGCCTGGACCGCTCAGCCCCGGCATCGCGAGTGGCGTGAAGGCGATGTCGTACTTGAACTCCCCGGGACCCGGCGCCTCGGCGGCGGCCGGCGCACTCGGGAACAGCATGCCGAAGCCCAGGAACGCGAGGATCGTGCCTCCCGCGATGCGCATGCCCGGGATCGAGATGCCGAAGA
The DNA here is from genome assembly GCA_963706535.1 of uncultured Gammaproteobacteria bacterium. Taxonomy (GTDB): domain Bacteria; phylum Pseudomonadota; class Gammaproteobacteria; order Steroidobacterales; family Steroidobacteraceae; genus RPQJ01. The sequence continues at coordinate 538,638 of CAVPMU010000002.1, read as the reverse complement.
AGCTCATGATCAGGCTGCCCGCGACCAGGAAGCCCGACATCAGGAAGAAGGTGTAGAGGCAGGCGCGACGGATCTGCCGCAGGCGTTCCTGTTCCGGGAGGTGACCGGACACGCTGATCACCAGCGGCACGGCACCGAGCGGATTGACGATCGGCAGGATCGCGAGCAGCGCCCCGGCCGTATAGCCGAGGTAATCGGTCAGCCAGTTCATGTGCGTACCTAAGGGTCGACGGTCTCGAAATCGACGGTCGGCCGGTCGCCCGGACGGAAATACACGTAGCGGCCGCTCATCTGCCCGAGCGCGCGGTCACGCTCGGCGCGGGTGGCAAACCAGTGCTCCTTCTCCCAATCCTCGCCGAGCAGGTTGCGGATCGGGTCGCTGCCGCGCAGGCGGACCCGGATGCCATAGGGGCGCTGCGCCGGCAGCGGCTCGCGGAGGTTGTGCTCGTGACAGATGCTCATGCACAAATTGTAACGCGAGCGACGCCGGCGGCTCAGAAGGTCTTGCCGAGCATCAGGTAGAACGCGGCGGCACCCTCCTCCCCGAACCCGGCGGCGATGTAGAGCGGGCCGATCGGGCTCTCGGCGCCGAAGAACAGGCTGCCGGCGGTCTCGAGCCGGCCAAAGTCCACGTCGTCACGCGTCGCCCAGACGTTGCCGGCCTCGAGCGACACGCCGAGATACGCCGGAAACTCGAAGAAACCGGTGCCGCCCCGGCTCACGCGCCGGTACAGGACGGTCCGCACGATGCCGTACTGGGTGCCGGTCAGCGAGTCCGCCGGCAGTCCGGACAGGTCCAGGAATCCCCCCAGGGTGAACAGTTCCTGTGGCGACACGACCCGATCGTCGAGCGCCGAGCCGCCTTCGATCGAGAAGTGCAGGCTGTAGCGATCGATCGAGCGCGCGATCTGCCAGGATGCCTCGACGATGTCGGCATCTAGGCTCGCACCCAGCGAGTCGCGCTCGCCCTGCCAGCTGGCACGGAAGGCCTGCCCGTGCTTGGGGAAGTAGGCGCTGTCGAGCCGGTCGTAGCCGAACTGCACGAAGGCCGCGCCGATGTCGTAGGTGTACTCCGGCAGTGCGGGATCGCCGACCAGCACGCGCTGGCTGCCGTCGCCACGCCGCAATCCGACGCGCACCTCGCCCCAGTTCTCCAGCTCTGCGCCGAGCGCGAGCGAGACCTCCGAGTCGCGGCTGCGGTAGCGCGCGACGCGATGGCCGTCCTCGAACTCCTGGCGCACCTGCAGCTCGTGGCGCAGTTGCGGCGCGACGAAGAAGTCGCGGGAGAGCGAGAGCGGCTGGAAGAACTCCGTGACGAGCTTCGGCTCCTCGCCGATCTGGAAATCGGTGAGCCACTCCGCGTCGAACGCATTGACGCTCGTCATGAGGAACCGTGCGCCCGCGTTGCCGACGGCGCCGCCGTCGAAGTCGTGCTCCACGTTCACGCCGAGCCGCAGGAAGCTCGGCCCCCAGGACTTGCGCCGCAGGTCGACCTCGAGGCCCTCCTCGCCGTCCTGGTGCACGATGCGGTAGTCGACCGACTCGTAGCGATCGAGCCCGTACTGCCGATTGAGCCTGCGTTGCACCTCGCCGATGTCGAAGGGCTGGCCCGCGAGGTCGCCGAAGACCGCCTCGACACGCCGGGCGTCGGCCTGCGAGCGCGGCCCGGCGCGCACGGAGGCCATGCGCGCCTCCGGGTCGTGCTGCCGGCGGCGAGCCGCGAGGTAGGCCGCGTATTGCTCCTCGGGCATCGCCAGCTCGGCGAGGCGGCCGCGTGCGCGCTCCGGTGCCGACTCGCCCGCCATGATCACCAGCGGCACGCGTGCGAAGTCCACCGAAGTCATTCGCCCGAGATCGGGCTCGATCAGCACGTCGCGGTTCGTGAGCTTCGCACGCGAGGCGGCCGTACCCCTGCGCACCATGATTGCCACCATCTGGTTGGTGACATCGAGCGGCGACTCGAGCCCCTCGCGCGTCGCGAGCGGGAAGCTCACGTCCACGGCGATCAGCACGTCGACGCCCATCTCGCGCGCGAGGCCCACGGGCAGGTTGTCCACCAGCCCGCCGTCCACCAGCAGGCGCCCCCCGACCTCGACGGGGGCCAGGACCCCGGGCGCGGACATGCTGGCCCGCATCACGGTGACCAGGTCTCCCGAGCGCAGCACGACGGCCTCCCCGGATTCCAGGTCGGTCGCGAGCGCCCGGAACGGCGTCGGCAACTCGTCGAAATCCTGCACGTCCGCCACCCGCAGCGTTGCCTTGCGCAGCACCTGCGAGATCTTCTGGCCCTGTACCAGGCCGAGCGGCAGCACGACGCCCTCGCCGCCCCGCAGGCCGAGCGAGGTGCGTGCCAGGAAGTTGCGGTCGTCCTGCTTGCGCCGGTAGACCAGGTCGCCCCGCGGCGCACGGTCCTGAAACAGGTCCTGCCAGTCGAGCGCGCCGAAGACCTTCGCGATCTCGCCACCGCTCAGGCCCGCTGAGTACAGCCCTCCGACGACCGCGCCCATGCTGGTCCCGGCCACCGCATCGATCGGGATGCGCATTTCCTCCAGCGCGCGGAGGACGCCGACATGGGCCGCGCCGCGCGCGCCACCGCCGCTCAGCACGAGGCCGATGCGCAGGCGCTCACCGTCCGCGGCAGGTGCAGCGACGGCTTCGGCCGCCAGCATCGGTCGCGGCAGGAAGGCACACAGGCAAGCCAGCATCGGCAACCATCGAGTCAGCATGGGCATCGTCCCCCTACGCGTGGCCGGGATACTAGCAAGATGTTGGATAATCCCGGGTCGTCCCCACGGGAACGCACGCCGCGATGACCCATCACCCGCCGGACTCGCCCTGCGCACGCCGCCGATCGCGTGTCGCCGGGTCGTTGGCCGCAGCCCTGTTCGCGGGCCTGGCGAGTGCGGCGGCGACCGCGACGAAGCTCGAGGAGATCGTCGTCACCGCCACGCGCCGGCCCGTGCCGACACTGTCCGTTCCACTCAGCCTGGGATCGCTCGGTCCCGGCGCCATCGCACTGGTCGGCCCGACGCATCACTCGGAGATCCTGAATCGCGCGCCCGGCGTGATGATCCAGCGGGGCAGCGGCCAGGAGAGCCTCACCGCGATCCGCTCGCCGGTGCTCACCGGCGCGGGCTCCTGCGGCGCCTTCCTGTTCCTCGAGAACGGGGTCCCGATCCGGCCCGTCGGCTTCTGCAACGTCAACGAACTGCTCGAGGTCAACACCGAGCAGGCACGCACGATCGAGGTCCTGCGCGGGCCGGGCACCGCACTCTACGGATCGAGCGCGATGCACGGCATGGTCAACGTGCTGCAAGCTGCACCAGAGGAGCGTCCGGAGCTGCAGGCGGCCCTCGAGGCTGGTCCTGCGAACTACGGTCGCGCGAAGCTCGCCGGCCGGCTCGACGGCGAGCGCGCCCGGCTCGGTGTCGCGGCGCTCTATGCGCACGACGGTGGCTGGCGACGGGAGTCCGGCCACGACGAGGCCAAGCTCAACGTCACGCTGGCGGGTGACTGGCGCGGCGCACCGGCCCGCGTGGACCTTGCCGCGACGACGCTCGAACAGGAGACCGCCGGGTTCATCCTCGGTGCCGGTGCCTACCGCGACGAGGCGACGAGCCGCCAGAACCTTGACCCGGAGGCGTATCGGGACGTTCATGCCGTCCGCCTCACGGGCCTCGTGCAGCCTGCGGTCCCTGGCACGGCGGTCCTCGAATTGCGTCCCTACCTGCGCAGCTCGCGCATGGAGTTCCTGCAGCATTTCCTGCTCGGCAAGCCGCTCGAGCGCAACGGACAGGAAAGCGCCGGCCTGATGGCGAGCCTCGCCTGGGAGGCTGCGACCGGCTGGACCGTCACGACCGGTCTCGACCTCGAACTCGCGGACTCGTTCCTGCTCGAGGAGCAGGACGGCCCGACGACCGACGGGTCGCCGGCGGCGAATGCCATCCGCCCGGCCGGCCGGCATTACGACTACGAGGTGTCGTCACAAGTGGCTGCGCTCTACGGCCACGTGGAGCGACGACTGTCGGAGCGCTGGCGCGTCACTGCAGGCCTGCGGGGGGAGTACGTCGCCTACGACTACGACAACCGGATGCTGAGCGGTAACACGGACGAGGACGGCGTGCCCTGCGGCGCGACGGGCTGCCTGTACAGCCGCCCGGCCGACCGGCGCGACACGTTCCGCGACCTCGCGCCGAAGCTCGCCGTGAGCTTCGAGGTCGCGGACGGACTGGTCGCCTACGCCAATGCCTCGCGCGGATTCCGTCCGCCGGAGATGACGGAGCTCTATCGGCTGCAGCGCCAGCAGGACGTGGCCGACCTCGACTCCGAGCGGCTCGATTCGCTGGAACTGGGTGTCAAGGGCTCATGGCCCGCCGTCGACGTCGCACTCGCACTGTTCGACATGGACAAGGCGAACGTCATCCTGCGCGAATCGAGCGGCTTCAACGTCGGCAGTGGACGCACGTCACACCGGGGCGTGGAGTACGAGCTGCGCTTCCGGCCGGTGGGCGGGCTCGAACTCACGGCATCGGGCACCCATGCCCGCCATCGCTACGAGTTCTCGCGCGCGGTCGAGGGCGGCGAGGCCATCGTCCGCGGCAACGACGTGGACACCGCGCCGCGCAACGTCCACCGCGCGGCGATCGACTGGACGCCGGTGGACCGGCTCGCGCTCGAGGCCGAGTGGCTGTCCGTCGGCGAGTACTGGCTCGACGCGTCCAACCAGCACCGCTACTCCGGGCACGAGCTGCTGAACCTGCGCGCGAGCTTGGATGTGTCGCCGCGCTGGACGCTGGCAGTGCGGCTCGACAATGCGCTCGATCGCGACTATGCCGACCGCGCCGACTACGCATTCGGCAACTATCGTTATTTTCCCGGCCGGGGCCGTGCCCTGTTCGCCGAGCTGGCCTGGAACCGCCAGCGCAGCGACTTCAGGCCGCAGCGCGCACCGAGGTCCAGGGTCGTGGAACCTGCCCGAACCAACTGAAATCGGTGGCGAGCGCGGCGACCTCGCCGACGATCACCAGGGCCGGGGACCGGATGTCCCCGCCGGCCGCTACCTGATCGAGTTCATCGAGTCGGGCCACGGTCACGCGTTGCTCGGGCCGCGAGCCGTTCTCGACGATGGCGACGGGCGTTGCCGGGGCGCGACCGTGCCGGACCAACCGACTGCCGATCGTCGCGAGTCCAGCGACTCCCATGTAGAACGCGAGCGTCTGCCGGTCCTGGGCGAGCGCGTGCCAGTCGAGCGCGTCGACGGATGCGTTGCAATGGGCGGTCACGAAGCGCACCGACTGCGCGTGATCACGATGCGTGAGTGGAATGCCCGCGTAGGCGCTGCAGGCGACCGCTGCGGTGATTCCCGGAACGACCTCGTACGCGATGCCGTGGGCCTTGAGGAATTCCAGCTCCTCGCCGCCACGACCGAAAATGAACGGGTCGCCGCCCTTCAGGCGCACCACGCGCCGGCCGGCCCGCGCGTGCTCGAGCATCAACCCGTGGATGGCGTCCTGCGCGACGGAGTGCCCACGCGCGGCCTTGCCGACCGGGATGCGTGTCGCATCGCGGCGCGCCAGCGCGAGCACGGCGTCGGAAACCAACCGGTCGTGCAGGATGACATCCGCTTCCTGCAACGCCCGCAGCGCATTCAAGGTCAGGAGGCCCGGGTCGCCGGGGCCCGCACCGACGAGGACGACCGAGCCTGGCACTGCGACCGCGGGTCTCTCCACCAGCCGGGCGATCTCGCGCTCCGCCTCCGCCCCGCGGCCGGCACGCAGGGATCGCGCCGTCTCGCCACGCACGACGGCCTCGTAGAAGCGCCGGCGCGCGCCGAGCTGCGGGAATGCCGACTTGATGCGCGCACGCCAGCGTTCGAGCAGCGCGGCGAGCGATCCGAACGACTCGTCGATCATCACTTCGATCCGCTCGCGCAACAGGCGGGCCAGCACCGGCGCCGCGCCTCCCGTCGAGATGGCCACGACCAGCGGCGATCGGTCGACGACGGCGGGGACGATGAAGCTCGAGAGTTCCGCATCGTCGACCACGTTGGCGAGCACGTTGCGGGCGCGGGCCGCGGTCGCCACGCGGGCGTTGGCCGCAGCGTCGTCGGTGGCCGCGATGACGAGGATGGCGCCGTCGAGGGCCCGCTCGTCCAATGCGGGCGCGAGCCAGGAGACTTTCTCCCGTGACGCGAGCCACGCGGTGATCTCGGGCGCCACCACGTCGACCTGCGCACCGGCCTCGAGCAGCAGGCGCACCTTGCGCTCGGCGACCTCGCCACCACCGACGACGAGGACGCGCCGTCCATGCAGGTCCGCGAACAACGGGAAGTAGCGCATGGGTCGCCCTACCCCTCGAGGCCGTGCAGGCCGCACTCGCGCTTCAGGCCGAAGAACCGCGTCGCCTCCGCGTCGCCGGCCTCGGCGAGCGAGCGCGTGGTGTGCCAGTCGCCGATCGAGACGTAGCCCTGGTGCCAGAGCGGGTGATACGGCAGGTCGTGGCGGTTCAGGTACTGGAAGACCTGGCGATCGGTCCAGTCGTAGATCGGATGCACCTTCCAGCGGCCGCGGCGGTATTCGAGCGGACGGATCGTGCTGCGCGACCGCGCTTGCTGGCGTCGCAGGCCCGCGAACCAGCTGCCGACCCCGAGTTCCTCGAGTGCCCGCTGCATCGGCTCACCCTTGCGCAGGTCGTTGTAGCGCTCGATGCCCTCCACGCCCTGCTCCCACAGGCGCCCATGGCGCGCCTCGAGCCAGGCCGGCGACATCGAGGGCTGGTAGACCTTCAGGTTGAGCTCGAGCCGCACGGCGAGCTCGTCGATGAAACGGTAGGTCTCGGGGAACAGGTAGCCCGTGTCGATCAGCACCACGGGAATCGAGGGTGCCGCGCGCGTCACGAGGTGCAGCGACACGGCAGCCTGGGCTCCGAAACTGGATGACAACGCGTGGTTGCCCGGCAGGTGCTCGAGGGCCCACGCGATCCGTTCCTCCGCACTCATGCGTCCGAGCAGAGCATTGGCCTCCTCGCGCAACGCGGGCTCATGCAATGCCACGGCGGAGTCCCAGGCGAGCGCTCTCATGACGTCACCAGCCCCACGCGCCAGGCGAAATCCCCGAAGCGCTCCTGCGGCTCGCGCTCGGCGGCGAATCGCGCAAACGCTTCGTCCAGGGCGGCCAGGATCGCCGCCTCGTCGATGTTCTCCCGGTACAGCCGGTTCAGGCGCTGGCCGCAGCCGTCACCGCCAAGATGCAGGTTGTAGCGCCCGGGCGCCTTGCCGACCAGCGCGACCTCGGCGAGATACGGGCGGGCGCAGCCGTTCGGGCAGCCCGTGATGCGCAGCACCAGTGGCTCGTTGCGCAGGCCGTGCGCCGCGAGGCGCTCCTCCACGCGCGTGACGAACCCGGGCAGGTAACGCTCGGCTTCCGCCATGGCGAGTGCGCAGGTCGGCAGCGCGACGCAGGCCAGCGCGTCGCGGCGGACTGGCGTCGCGCGGGCATGTGCATCGAGCCCGTAGCGCACCACCAGCGCGTCGATGAACCGCCGCGCTGCAGGCTCGACGTTGGCGATGATCAGGTTCTGGTTGGGCGTCAGCCGGAAGTCGCCGCGATGCACGCCCGCGATCTCGCGCAGGCCCGTGAGCCACCGCGCGCCGGGCGTATCCGCAACGCGACCAGCCGCGATGCGCAGCGTGAGGTGCCAGCGACCGTCATGGCCATCGACCCAGCCGAAGCGATCCCCGGTCGACGTGAACGTGAACGGGCGCGCGGGCTCGAACGCGAACCCCTGCCGCCGCGTGACCTCCGCGACGAACCAGGCGAGGCCGCGGTCGTCGATCGTGTACTTGAGCCGCGAGTGCTTGCGATTGCTGCGGTCGCCGAAATCACGCTGGGTCGTCACCACGGCCTCGGCGACGGGGAGCAGCTGTTCTGGCCGCACGAAGCCGATCACGTCCGCGAGCCGCGGAAAGGTCGCGGGCTCGCCGTGCGAGGCGCCGAGCCCACCACCCGCCGTGACGTTGAACCCGGTGAGTTCGCCCTGCTCGAGGATCGCGATGAACCCGAGATCGTGCGCGAACACGTCCACGTCGTTCACGGGCGGCACGGCGATGGCCGTCTTGAACTTGCGCGGCAGGTAGGTCGGACCGTAGATCGGCTCAACCTCCCCCGCGCCGGCCACCTTCGCGCCATCGAGCCAGACCTCGTGATAGGCGCGAGTGCGTGGCAGCAGGTGCTCGGAGAGCCTGCGCGCCCAGTCGTGCACGACGGCATGCGCGCGCGACTCGACCGGATTGGCGCTCGCGATCACGTTGCGGTTCACGTCCCCGCAGGCCGCGATGGTGTCGATCAGCGTGGCGTTGATCGCGGCCATGGTGGCCTTGAGCTCGGTCTTGATGACGCCGTGGAGCTGGAAGGCCTGGCGCGTCGTGAGCCTCAGCGTGCCGTTGCCGTAGCGTCGCGCGATCCCCTCGAGCGCCAGCCACTGGGCTGGCGTGCAGACGCCGGCCGGCAGCCGCGTGCGGATCATGAAGCTGTACGCGGGTTCGAGCTTGCGCTGGCGGCGCTCCTCGCGGAGGTCGCGGTCATCCTGCTGGTAGCTGCCGTGGAACTTGATGAGCGCCGTGTCGTCCTCGCGGATCGCGCCCGTCAGCGGATCGGCCAGGCTCTCGGTCAACGTGCCGCGCAGCAGCCGGCTCGCCTGCTTGATGCGTTCGACGGGTGAAGGCTCGGCCATGTCAGTACACGTCCCTTAGATAGCGGCGCTCATTGGCCAGGCGCCGCAGGTATGCCTCGGCCTGCTCGCGCTCGAGCCCGCCGTGCTGCGCGATGATCTCCACCAGTGCCGCCTCGACGTCCGGCGCCATGTGCTCGGCGTCGCCGCACACGTAGACATGCGCGCCGCCCTCGAGCCACGCATAGACCTCCGCGCCCGCCTCGCGCAGGCGATCCTGCACGTAGGCGCGCGGCGTCGAGTCGCGCGAGAAGGCGACATCCATGCGCTGCAGCAGCCCCTTGCGGACGGCTGCCTGCCATTCGACCTGGTAGAGGAATTCGCTCGCAAAGTGCCTGGCGCCGTACAGCAGCCAGTTGCGTCCGGTCGCGCCCTGCGCCTCCCGCTGTTGCAGGAAGCCGCGGAATGGTGCGACGCCCGCCCCCGGGCCGATCATGATCACGTCGCGCGCCGGGTCGGCCGGAAGGCGGAAGCGCTCGTTCGGCTCGACGAACACGCGCACGGTCGCATCCTCGCCGACCAGGCCGGCAAGGTGGGTCGACGCCGCGCCGACCCGACGCTGCCCGTCGATTTCATAATCGACCACCGCGACGGTGAGATGCGCCTCCTCGCCGACGGCGTCGCGGCTGGACGCAATCGAATAGAGGCGCGGGGCGAGCGGCCGCAGTGCACGCACGAGCGGCTCGGGCTCCCAGGCGGCCGGATGGCGACGGAGCACGTCGACCAGCTGGCTGTCCTTGAGGATTGCTCGCAGTCCCTCCTCCTGTCCCGGGACCAGCACGGCACGCAGCTCTTCGCTCGCCGCCCGGCTGGCGTGCTCGACGAGGAACGGCCGTGTGAGCCGCGTGATCTCGCGGTCGAACCTCAGCCAGTCGCGCAGGCTCCGGGTCCTGCCGTCGATGCTCACCTGCTCGGCGCCATCGCTGCCGAGCGCCGAGAGCACGGCCTCCACGGCGGTCGCGGGGTTGTCGTGCCACACGCCGAGCGCATCGCCTGGCTGGTAATGCAGTCCCGAGCCTTCCAGCGAGAGTTCGAGGTGCCGCACGTCCTTCGAGGCATCACGGCCGGTGATGCGCTGGTTGGCCAGCACCGGCGCCGCGAACGGCCGCTCCCGGCTGTAGAGGGGTGCGAGCGCGGTCGGGCGCAGCGGCGTCACGGTGGCGAACTGGGGTCCACCGAGGGCGTCCCGCGCGCGTGTGACGACCTGGTCCAGCCACGTCACGGCGAGTCGCTCGAAATCGACGTCGCAATCCACCCGCTCGACGAGGCGTTTCGCGCCGAGCGCCGCGAGGCGCTCGTCGACCTGGCGACCGGTCGCGCAGAACCGCGGGTAGCTCGAATCGCCGAGCGCGAGCACGGTGTAGGCGAGATTGTCGAGCCTCGGAGCACGCTTGCCGGCGATGTGCCCGATGAAGCCGCGGGCGTCGTCGGGGGGATCGCCGTCGCCGTGCGTGCTCATTACGACCGACAGCAGCCGTTCCTTCGCGAGGTCCTTGAGCGGGTAGTCGTGCGCGGCGTAGACGCGGACCGTGAGTCCGGCGGACTCCGCGGCCCGCCCGAGCCGCTCGGCGATGCGCTTGCCGTTGCCGGTCTGGGAGCCGTAGACGATCGCGAGACGAGCCGAGGTTTCAGGACGCGCGGCCCCGGCTACTGCCGGCGGCGCGAAGGGATCGGCGAGCGCGAGATTGCCCTCGCTGCGCGCGAATGCCACGCCTGCGGCGAACCCGGACAGCCACTGCAGGCTGTCGGGCCGCAGCCCGTCCATCACTCGGCGCAACAGGTCGCTGCGCTCCGGATCGAGCGGCCCCAGTGGCAGGGGAATGGCAGTCGTCGCATTCATGGCATCGCCTCGGGCCGCGGGGCCCAGTGGCGATCCTAGTGACGAACCCACCCGCGGCGGAAAGGCCGCGTAGTTATCTGCACATGTTCGACAGTCAGCTGCCGCGCTTCCTGCGCTCGAGGTCTTCCATGCGGAGCGCGGCCGCCTTGAACATGCCGGTGGCCTCGTTGGCCGAGAGCCCGCGCGCCGCCGCCTCGCGCACGGCCTTGAGCAGCGCCGCCTCGAAGCGGATCTGCGTGGCGTCGCCGACGTGCGTGTCGGCGCCGTGGCTCGCAATGCACAGCGCGCCGTCGCCGCGCTCCTCGAGGACGCCCTCGGACAGCAGTCTCGAGTAGGCCTGCGCAACGTCCCCGACGCCGATGGCGAGGTCCGCCGCGACACGATGCGTGGCGGGCAGCAGGGCCCCGGCGGGCAATTGCCCGGCCGCCACGTCCGCCCGGATCACCTGGTACAGCCGTTCGCCTAGCGTGGGAGCGGCACTCGTGTGCATCGCGCGCCGCCATCGCCCCGTCCTCGTCGCCCAGTACTCGTCCATAAGCCTCCCTGGATCACGCTGTGCCCGCGGCTGATTCTACGCGGGGAAGAACTCGATCGGCTTGGTCGTGGTCATCGTGGCAACGTCCTTCGCGTCGAACTTGAACATCCTGACCCGCGCGACGAGCTTGCGCTCGAGCTCCGCGTCCCCGAGCTCGCTCGAGACGATGCGGCACTCGGTCACGTCGCCGGCGGGGGCGATCGTGACCTCGAGCACGACCTTGCCCTGCAGTGCCGGATTGTCGCGCAACGCGCGACTGTAGATCGCGTAGATCGCCGACTTGTTGCGATCGAAGACCAGCTCGACTTCCTCCCGGGTTCGCGACGCCTTGCTGCTCGCGCCGGAGCGTTGCACCTCCGCGGCCGGGGCGGCCGCGACGCTGGAGGCGACTTTCGCGGTCGCATGGCCCTTGAGCCCGGTCGAGCCGCCGCCAAAGCCGCTGCTCTCCTTCGCGACCGCGATGCCACCGCTGCCCTCGCCCGCGCGCGCGGTCAGCAGGGCGCGGTCCACGCGCGTCTTCTCGCCGGCGCCGTTGTTGAGCCGCTGGGCCTGCACCTTCGCGTCGACGTCGAGGTCGCGCAACTCGGCCAGCTGGTCCGACAGCGCGAGCAGTCCGCTCGCGGCGGCCTTCTTGCGTGGGTCGGGCCGGGGCTCCGCCTCGGCCACCGGGGCCGGTAGCGGCGCCCGCCGCTCGACCTGTGGCAACGCGACGGGCTTCGGCGGTGGCGGCTGATCGACCTTCGGCTCGGGCTTCGGTTTCGGCCGTTCGAGAAGGAACTCGACCACGCGCTCGGGAACCGGCGGCGGCAGCACCTCGGTGCGCGGACGCTCCGGCAGCAGCGGAATCACGATGCCGAAACCGATGAACAGCCCGAGCGCTGCGCCGATGACGCGGCGGAAGCGGCGTTCTTCAGCCTCCGACGGTGTCCACGGCAGGTCGAAGACGCGGAAATTGGCGGCGACAGTCATGCTGCTCGCTCCCTCAGGCTCCCGCCTGCGCCAGCAATGCCTGCTCGCGCTCGACGACGGCCAGCGACACCTTGCCGTAGTCGGCCGCCGAGCAACTCGCCACGATCTTGCGCAGCACGGCATACGGCAGGGACTTCTCGGCCATCACGGTCACTTCGCGCGGGGCGTCGTCGCCCGAGAGGATGGTCGCGGCCTGCGCGTCGAGCGCGGCGCGCAGCGACTCGACGACCGGGTCGGTGCTCGCACCGACGTTGGCCACGGACACGATCGCGTCGCCGTTCACGTACAGCATGTCACGCGTGACGGTGACGACCGTCGCCTCGCGCGGCTTCTGCTCCGAGATGGAATGCGGGATCGAGATGTTGCGCGCATTGGGCAGGATCTCGGTGTCCGCCGCGTGCACCAGCAGGTACACGACGAGGATCATCAGCATGTCGATCATCGGCACCAGCATGAGCGGCCCGTGCCCGCCCCCGCCCTTGCCGTGGCGCGAGTGTCGATTGAGTCCGGTGCGGATCATGTCGGGGCGTCTCCCAGCGCGATCTGCGGGAAGAGCTGCGTGCGCACGACCCTGGCTCCGTCCGTGCTCTGCCGCACCCGCACCGCGTCCATCACCTGCACGATGGTGTCGTAATCCACGTCCTCGGCCACCAGCAGGGTCGCGTCCTGCTGGTCCGGGAACTGTGCCTTGAGCCCCTCGAGGTAGGCCGACAGCCGCACCACGTCCTGCCCGCTCGCGGTCGCCGGCAGCGTCTCGAGCACGCCCGTGTGGCGGTTCGCCACTTCGACGCGGTCGCGGTGCAGGATGACCTCGAGTTCCAGCGCCGGGACGGGCGCATCCGCCCTGGCCCCCGGGCCGGGCAGGTGCACCTCGAGGATGCTGGTCTTCGAGAACACGGCCGTGAAGATCAGGAAGAACGTGAGGATGACCATCACGTCCAGCATGGGCACGATGTTCAGGTCGTTGCGCCCGCGATAGCGCGCATGGTTGCGCCGCTGGCGGCGGGCGAGCGTGGAGCTCCTCATGCCCTTGCGGCCTCCCTCAAGCCGTCACGCGCACGCGCCGGCGTGGCCGGGGTCGCCGCCGTCGGCTGCGGCACCTGCTGGCGGCGCTCGGTCACGGTGTTCAGGAACTTGATCGTGGCCACCTCCAGGCTGTCGACCAGCTCGGTCGTCTTGGTCTCGAGGTACATGTGGCACAGCAGCAGCGTGATCGCGAGCCCGAGGCCGAGCGCGGTGTTGTTCATGGCTACCGAGATGCTGGCCGAGAGCAGCGCCGCCTTCTCGGAAGGATTCACCGCCGCTACCGCCGCGAACGCATTGATGAGGCCGATGACGGTGCCGAGCAGGCCCATCAGCATGCCGACGTTGGCGAGCGTGGCGAGGTAGTGCGTGCGCTTCTCGAGGCGCGGGATCACCTCGATCAGGCTCTCCTCCATCGCCTTCTCGATGTCCTCGCGGCGGCGGGCCGTCGCGATGCGCGACATGCCGTAGCGCATGATGGTCGAGAGCGCCGAGTCGGTCTTCTCCGCGAGCTGCATCGCGCCGCGGATGTTGCCCGAGGCGATCAGCGGCGAGAGCTCGGCCCACAGGCGGCGATTGCCCCTGGCGACGCGCGTCAGGTAGATGAAGCGCTCGACCGCGACGGCAAGTCCGAGCGCGAATACGGCGGCGATGGGGTACAGGAAGGCCCCACCCTGCTTGAAGAAGTTGACGATCATGTCGATGGCATTCATGGGTCGGTGGCTCCGGGGGACGGACTGGGTGGACTCTGCAACGTCAGGTCGCGGAAATACGTGATCTCGCGCCGGAATTCGTCACGATCGAGCGGCGCGAGGACCTCCTCGATCAGGCTGCCCATCGGCCGGTCCGGGCCGGCGGGCGGCTCGGCCGGCTTCCACGGCACGATGCTCATGACCTTCGGCAGTTCGCGGTTGCCGGTGATGGCGGTCGAATCGAGTTGCAGCCGGTCGACGGCGCGGTCCGGCCGGACGCCCTTCGCGACCGGCGCGTCGGTGGCCATGGCCGGGACGGCGGCGGCACAGGCCAGCAAGGCCAGCAGGAAACCCGGGCAGTTCATGGTTGCACCTCCGCGGTTCGCGGCACGCGACCGAGGCGCGTGCGCAGCTCCACCAGCCAGGCAGCGACCTGGGCATCCATCTCGCCGGCGAGCGACTGGTAACGTTCGTAGTGCGCCAGCGCCTGCGCGGGATCCCCGAGGTAGAGGTCCAGCAGTACGGCAAGGTTGCGCTCGGGCTCGGCATACGCCGGGTCCGCCGCGATGGCGCGTTCGTAGGCCGCGCGGGCTTCCGCGAAGCGCCCGAGCCGGCGCTCGGCGACGCCGAGGCGATTCAGGCCGCCGGCATTCACCGGATCGAGATCGAGCGCAGATTGCAGCAGTGACCGCGCTTCCTCGTTGCGCCCGGCATCGAGCGCCTCGCGCGCCGCGGCGAACCGGGGCACGAGGTCAGGCGGCGTGGTGGGCGTTGCATCCGGGCCCGCAGCGATCTCGGACCGCGCGTAACGCCCCGGCATCATTTCCGCCAGCGCCACGAAGCTCCGCTGCACCCACTGGTCGAACACGCCCTGGGTCGCGAGCCTGGCGTTCTTCTCGTGGATGCCGATGGCCTTCTCCTCGAACGGGAAGGCCTGCTCCTCGAGCAGCAGGTCGTACTGCTCGAGTTCCTCCGCCGAGAGCCCGGCCGGCCGCTCGGATTCCATGAGTGAACGGCCGAAATGCCGGTAGAGCTCGGCCATGGCGTAGCCGGACTGCGTGGTAACCGCGGCGATGCCGTATTCCGACGCCCGACCGTAGCCCGCGAGCGCCGCCTCGAGTGCCTTCTTCTTCGCGAGCAGCGAACGCTCCAGCGGCGCGACCAGCCCGATCGCCCGCGCCGCCGCATCGAGCGGTTGCGCGAGCTCGAGCGAGGCTTCGGCGGCCAGCAGGCGGCTGCGGTCCGTGCGCACCGCGCCAGCCGCAGCGTCGGCGGTGACGAGTTCCTCGAGCCAGCGCTTGCGATCGACCGCATCCGACGCCCTCGCGGCGAGTTCCGCGAGCTCGTGGCGGGCCTCGAGCGCCGCCTCGAACGGCACCGGGAATCGCGCCACGTAATCCGCATAGACACGCCGCGCCGCGGGGACGTCGTCTGCGCCCGCATGCAGCTCCGCCGCCTGCCAGAGCGAGGCGCGTCGGACTTCGGCGTCCTCGCCACCGTTCGCCGCCACGCGCTCGAGCTCCACCGCCGCCTCGCGCGAGCGCCCGCCCTCCAGGTAGGCGACGGCAAGCTTGCGCGTCACATCGGACTGCAATTCGTGCTGCGGGTGATCGCGCCGGAAATTCTCGAGCACGCCGGCCGCCTCGTTCCACTGCCCGGCGGTCAGCAGCAGCGCCGCGGCGTCGTACTCGGCCTTGGCACGTACCGGGGACGCCGGCGCGACGCTCGCCACGCGCAGGAACTCGCGTACGGCGCCTGCGACGTCGCCGGAAGCCTGCCTGGCCTCGGCCTGTCGGTAGACGGATGCAGCGAGCCGTTCCGTCACCTCCGGTCGCTGCGCGTCGCCGGCGGGCAATCGTGCGGCAAGCTGGCCATAGGCCTGCTCCGCCTCCGCATAGCGCGCGGAATCGAAGTACGTGTGTGCCAGCACCGTCCAGGCCACGAGTTGCTGCCCGGCGTCGGCGCGCGGTCCGAGCGCCAGCACGCGCTGCGCGACCGATTCCGCCCGCTCGCGGTCCTCCGCGTCGAACAGGGCCTTGGCGGTGCGGGTGAGCACGCCCGGTACCTCGGCCTGCTGCGGGAAGGTGTCCGCGAAACGCAGCGAGGCGTCGATGGCGCGCAACCGCAGTGCGGGTCGGCGTTCCGCTGGCACGGACTGCTCGGCCTTGTCGTAGGCCACGAGCGCCGCATAACCCGCACGCCCGGCCTCGGGATTGACGGCGTAGGCATAGGCCGCGAGTTCGTACTCGGCCGCTGCCTCTTCAAAGCGCGAGCCCTCGAACAGCAGGTCGGCCAGCAGTAGGCGTGTCGAGGGCGCTTGCGGCAAAGCGTCGAACCCCTCGAGGTAGTCGCGATACCAGCGCACCGCGAGGTCGCGGTCCGCCGCCGACCCGTTCTTCTGGGCCAGCGCGTGGTGGTGGCCAGCCAGGTCGAGCACGCTCGTCTGCACCGCATTGCTCACCGCCGGGTCGAGGCGAGGACCCTGCGAGCGCCAGAACTCGCTCCGCGGACCGTACTGCTCGACCAGCTGGCGCTTGCCGTCGAGCACCAGCGAGGTGAAACCGCCCTTCGCATAGGCTTCGGTCGCGCCCAACAGCAGCAACGGCGCCTCGGGGTCCATCGGGCGTCGACGGGCAAACGCCCGATAGGCTTCGGCGCCGTCCTGGTAGCGTTCCTTCTCGACGTAGAGTTCGCCGAGTGCCCGGTACAGGCTGGCCTCGTAGACGGCCGCACCGTGGCGATCCAGCGCTGCCTGCAGCGACACCGGACCCTCCGCTGCCGCGAAGGTGATGGCGAGGGCCCGTAGCGCATCCGCGGCGAGTTCCTGCTCGGGACGCGACATCTGCGCAGCGAGCCTCGCGCGACCGTCGGCTGCCAGCAGCCCGTCGAGCAGCGCGAGGAACGACGCGCAGCTCTCGTCGTCGCGCGACTGCTTGAACAGCGCCCAGCCGTGCTTGTAGAGCGCCTGCTGACGGAAAGCGGAAGCCGAACTGCGCCCCAGGACGGCCGCATAGGCACGCTCCGCGTCCGTGTAGCGCTGGGCACTGAACAGCGTCTCGCCACGACGGAACTGCGCCTCGTCGAAATGGACACTGCCGGGATGTGCCGCGACCAGCCGATCCAGCATCGCGAGCGCGCGGTCGGTTTCGCCGAGGCTCTCGTGCGCGCGCGCGAGCTGGTACAAGGCGACGTTGGCATCGCGTCCACCCGGCGATTCCTCGAGCAGGCGCTCGTAGGCGGCGATGGCTTCCCGGGTCAGGGCCGAGGCCAGCGGCACCGACGTGCCATCCCCTGCACGCAGGGCCTCGGCTTCGGCCAGGCGCAGGTCTCCCAGCCGGCGCAGCGCCTGCGCGCGCATGGCGCCGTCAGTGCCGGGAATGCGCAGGAACTCCTCGTAGCTGCTCGCGGCCAGGCCGGCGTCGGCACCGACCGGCTCCTCGCGCCGCACGGGTGGCTGGCGGACCGCGAGGTCGGCGAGTGTCGCGGGCTCCCGTGGCTTGCGCGCAGCCTCGGCCGATGGCGCGACTGCGCCGACCAGCACGGCGGCGGCAATGACTCTGCGGAGCGTCATCGTCCACCCCCTGCGGCCGCACCGTCATAGATGGATGCGAGCGCGAACTGGGCCTGCATGGCGTAACTCGCGAGACGGCCCTTCTGCGCCTCGAGCTCACGCACCGCCGTTGCGGCAAGCACCTGTTCCTGCCGGGCGGCCGTCGCCGCGATGCGTGGTTCGAGGTCGGCGATGCGGCCCGAGAGTTCCGCAACCCGCGATGCGAAGCCGACCGTATTGCGCGGCGCGGTCTCGCTCGCCTGCCCGACCAGCGCCACGCGACCCCGTGCTTCGTCGAGAGCTGCCTGCACATCGCCGAGGTTGCTCTGCAGGTTGTGCAAGCGCAGCTTGTAGTCGGCGTCGAGCTGCCACAGCAGCGTCCCGCGCAACAGGCGTGCGCGTTCGTCGAGTGCCTCGCGCTGCGGTCCCGCCGGCAGCGTCGCGATCACGGACGCCACGCGCGCCAGTGCCTGCCACTGGCGCGCCTGCTCGCCGGTGGCCAGGGCGGTGACATCGCGACGGGAGGCGATCGCGTCGATTCGCGCCGCGAGTCGTGTCTGTCGTCCCGCGAGCGCCTCGAGGTCGATGGAGCCGAGCACCTCGTCCTTGCGCGGCGCCCGCCGTTCGGCTGCCTGCTCGCGGGCGACGATCATCTCGTCGAACGCCGCGAGCGAATCGCGCCAGCGCACTAGGTTGCGCTGCATGATGCGCAGGTCACGGTAGTTCTTCAGGCCCTCCTGGAACTCGTGGGAGGCCAGCAGGTGATAAAGGTAACGCGTGTGCGGCGCGTCGGGCGCGTTCTGCAACTGCCAGAACCAGCCCACGGTCTCGTTCCTCGGCGCGGCGGCCAGGATCGCGTCGAGGAAGCCGCCACCTCGGATCGAGGCGATGGATTCCTCGATCCGTGCAGCCTCGGCCGAATAAGCATCGATGGCGGTGCGGTACTGCTGCGCCGCCTGGCCGTTGGAGGCGAGCTGCGCGTAGGCGTAGGGCACGGCCAGGTAGGATTCCTGCACGGCAGCGTCGAGCAGGCGGCGCTCGCGCAGCTCGAGCCAGGGGACGAGCGCCCGCTCCGGACGGCGAACGACGGACTCGGCCCAGCCGAGGCCCAGCAACGCGCGGTTGGTGTAGGGTCCGTCGAGTCGCACCCGGCTGAGCGCGGCCACGGCAGGTTCTCCCGCACGCTGTTGCAGCAGTGCGAATCCGAGTGCGAGGTTCGCGCGGTCGCGCAGCGAGCGCTCCTCCTCGGATCGCGCGGGCATCGATCCGACTGCCTCGAGGAACGACCTGCCCTGTTCGGTCTCCCCGGCGCGCACCAGCGCCACGCCGAGGTTGAAGCGCGCATACGGAGCCCAGTCGTCGGCGCCGACCTGCTGCAGCGCGCCGGCCGCCTCGCTGAACCGTCCCAGCGCCATCAGCACGTTCGAGGTGAGCAACCTGCGCTCGGATTCGAGGGCGCCGGGCAGGGGCGCGCGGATGCGCTCCAGGCTGCGCCGGGCCTCCTCGTGGTAGCCGCGCTGGTAGCCGATCCTCGCGAGATAGAAGTGCGCGCGATCGCTCACCGACTGCGGCACCGGGCCGGCCAGCAGGCGGTTGAAGATCCGGGACGCCTCGAGGTGCAGGCCGAGCGACAGGTAGAGACCGCCGGACAGCAGCTCCGCCTCCGCCGCGTGGTGATCGATGCGCTTCAGGTCGCGCGAGACCTCCAGCCGCACCAGCGACTCGAAATAGTCGTCCTGGAAGAAATGGAACAACACGTCGCCGTAGTCGAGGTCGCGGACCTTGCCGGCTGGCGGCTGGTCCCTTGCGGCGGTTTCCGCCAGCACCGCGAGCGACCACGTCGCGAGCACGCCCGTGACGACGCCCGTCGCCCAGCGATGCTTGCGCTGCGTGGTCATGGGATCGACTCGATGCCTGGGCGGCCGGGAGCGGGGACGGTCCCTACTCCCACTGCCGGACGGCGAACTCGGGCTGCAGCGACGCCTCGCGGTCGCTGATGCGGAGCTCCAGGTACTTCGCACCGACGGCCTTCTCGAACTCGAGCGACGTGCCGCGGCGATAGTCGCGCTCGTGCGGCCCCTTGCCGGTGAAGAACGCGACGATCTCGTGCTCGCCGGCCTTGAGGTTGCCGAGATAGAGCTTCTGCACGCCGCCACGGTGCAATGCCTGCACCTCGCGGTCGGTGTAGAGGTAGTTGGCGACCTCCTTGTCGTCGACCTTGAGCGTCACGGAATCGAGCGCGAAGAACGTGCCCACGTCCATCGACAGGAACACCGCGACCTGCGTGCTCGCGGGATAGAGCAGCTCCTCCTCCAGCCGGAAGAGGTCGCGGTTCAGCTCGACCAGTTGCTTCTTCAGCGCCTGCACGTCCTCGTCGACGGTCCGCAGGTCCTGCGTGGCCTCCGCGGCGTGACCACGGACGGCCGCCAGGCTCGCCCCGAAGACGACCAGGGCGCAGGCGCACGCACGCCAGCGCGTGCGGGCCAGGTTTGCGTTACTCGAACTGCTCACGGTTCCAGCTCCTCGATCTGCCGGGCGAGCGCCTCGCCGGAAAAATCCTGTTCCGACCAGCGGCCGCGCACCACCCCGTCCCGGTCCAGGAGCAGGGTCAGCGGCAGGCGTTCCACGTCGTAGAGACGACCCACCGCCTGCCGCGCGTCGACGAGCGTCGGGTAGGCCAGGCCCAAGGACCTTGCGATCGAGGCGGCGCGCGCTGCATCGCCGTCGATGTTCACGCCCAGCACGACCGGGGCGGCGGCGCCCGCACGGCCAGGCAGCCGATTGAGTTCGGCGAGCGTCTCCCGGCACGGGCCGCACCAGCTCGCCCAGAAGGCGAGGACCACGAGGTCGCCGCGGTACTCGGACAGCCTGAGGTTGCTGCCGCCGATTTCCTGCAGCGCGAAGTCAGGGGCGGCGGTGCCCGGCACGGGCGCCCCGTGCGAAGCGAGCGGATAGGCGAGCACGCCCGCGAGCAATGCGATGGTCTCGATCAGCGCCTTCCTGCGGGCGCGCGCGTAATGGTCCGTGCGTTGCATCCTGGCAACCCCGCTGTCATGGGTGACACCCGAAGACCGGTGGCTTTGCGTCCCCGTCTTTCGACGGGTTTGCCCTTGTCAGTCGAATGGGATCGTCGTCTGCGCGCCGAGCACCTGTCAATGAATGCGGCGCACGGACTCTCGCAGCTCGAACTGCGTCACAGTTCGCGGCCGCGCGCCGCGCAAAACCCTTATTGCAGCGGGGCGAGACCGCCGGAGTAGTAGATGCGGCCGTCCCTGTCCACGACGACGGCCTCCACGCCCGGCAGGCGGCTCACCAGCGCCATGCCGCGCTCCACGCCGAGCACGAAGACGGTCGTCGACAGCGCGTCCGTGAGCGTCGCATCCGCGCCGATCACCGTGGCACTGCGCACCTCGCGCGCGGACTGCCCCGTGCCCGGCACGAGGATGTGGTGATAGCGGACACCGTCCTCCTCGAAGTAGCGTTCGTAGTCCCCGGAGGTGGAGATCGCCTCGTCCTGGAGCGGCAGGCGGGTCACCATGCGGCCATCATTGCGCGGGTCGCGGATCCCGACGATCCACGGCTTGCCGCGGCGGTCGCCGAGCAGGCGCGTGTCACCGCCGGCGTTGACCATCGCGTTGGTGATGCCGAGTGCGCGCAGGGTCTCGATGCCGCGATCGACGGCGCGACCCTTGGCGATACCGCCGAGGTCGATGCGCACGCCCTTGCGCAGGAACCGGATGGTATTCCGCTCGCGATCGACCTCCACCTGCCGGTAGTCGACGCCGGGCAGCGCCGCCGCCACCTGCTCCGCAGTGGGCCGGGCGTGCGCGCGATAGTCGTACAGGTAGCCGACGCTGGCATAGGTGACGTCGAAGGCGCCGTCGCTCAGGCGCGAGAACTCGAATGACTTCGCGACGATGTCGACGATCTCGGGATCGACCACGACCGGTCGCGCGTGGGCCTCGGCATTGACCCGCGACAACTGGCTCGCGGGCTTGTAGGTGCTCATCAGCTCGTCGGTGCGGTGCATCTCCGCGATCACCGCTGCCATCGCGCGAGCCGCGAGCGCGGGATCCTCCGCCCACAATTCGACGGCGACGCGCGTGCCCATGATCGCCTCCTCGCGCTGATACCAGTCGGCCCGCGCCAGCAGGGGCGTGGCGACCAGCAGGCAATGGAGGAACACGAGCAAGGTCCTGGGCATGAGGATGGATCCCGCTATGACTGTGTGACGCCGTCGCTGCTCCGCGACTCTTCGTACATGCGGCGCAGGAATCTCTGCACCATGGGCTCCGCCTCGTCCGCCGCGACCATGCGCCGTTCGACGAGCACCTGCGCCATGTCGCCTACCGATCGCTGTCCGTCAATCAGCGAGGCGACGTAGGCGAGGACGCGGAACTCTAGCTGACGTTCCGGCGAGGTCCGGCTGCAGCGGCACCGGGAGGTCGACCCGCTCCAGCCAGTCCGGCCCACGTTGGACCGGCGCAGGCAACGAAGCTTCCGCGCACTTGACGGCCGAGAAGGTCACGACAGTCTCGCGGCGGGCATGACGGCTCGCCGGCGAACCGAGGTAGGGAATCCCGTCCTCGCGGCACTGCACGTCCGCGAAGCCGGCGTCCGCGAGGATTGCCAGCAGTTCCTCGAGCGAATACCGCGCCGCCGGGTCGCCGGACTGGAACGCGAGCGACCCGCTGTTGACCCAGCGCCCGCCGGGCCTGAGCCAGCGATTCAGCCGCCGCGCGAAGCCGGCGCAGTCCTCGTCGAGGATGTCGATCAGCCAGGGCGTGACCACGGTGTCGAAGGCCCCAGGCGCGAACGGTCCCGTCGCGACATCGGCAAACAGGAGATGCAAGCCCGGTGGCACGGGCTCAGGCGCGCGCAGGCGGCGCAGGATCGCGTGGCTGTCGATGTCGCGGGGCGCGATCGGAAACTCGTACAGCTCGAGTGTCTCGCCGGCGAGCAGCCGTCGCGCAGCCAGCATGAGCAGCGGATTAAGGTCGACGGCCAGCTGCAGCTCCGGACGGCGACGCCGGTGCAGGTCGTACGCGAGCCGGCCGGCGCCCGCGCCCAGCAGCAGGGTGCGCCCGGGTGCGTCGGGACCGAGCGCCTCATCGACGAGCCGGAAGCCTGCCTCGTTTTCCGCCTCGCCCCAGCACCAGTCCCGGTGGAGATTGGCGTAGTAGCCCGTGAGCCCCTGGGCCACGGGCAATGCGACGCCGAGCGCGCGATAGACTTCCGGCGCGGCCGCAGTCGACTCGTCCGCCAGTGGCGCGAGCAGCGCACGCAGCCGGCGGGCGTGGTCGCTGCAGGCGGCGGCGAGCAGCTTGAGCCGGTTGCGCGTGCTGGCGCGCTCGGCTGCGTGTGCCAGCGCCTCGCGATAGCGACCGGACTGCCGCTCCAGCTCGGCGACGAACGCGTGCAGGCGCGCGCGCCACTCGCCGAGCGCGGCCGCGGGATCGGGGAACAGCCAGGGCAAGCCGCCGACGGACGGGTACTCGATGGCGCACGCCGCACAGGCGAGCCCCGTGCCGCCACGCTGCAGCTGCCCGCGGCAACGCGGGCAACACAGGATTTCCAGCGGCAGGATCTCGCCATGGTTCGCCATGGCACGCGACCCTACCACGAACACCTCAGCCGATGCGTCCGCTCACGATCGGATTGAAGGCGATCAGGCTCTCCTGCAGTGCTGCCGAGCCGAGGCCGTGCCGCGGGAACTGCGTGCCGAACTGGCCTTGCTCGCCGTGCAGCGCCATGTAGTTCAGCACGACGGTTTCGACCAGCAAGTTGACGTTGTTCGCCGCCGGGCTCGAGGCGGTCTCGACCGAGGCATCGGCGCGGAAATAGCCGATCTGCTGGTGCCGTGCCGCACCGCCGGCGCCCGTGTCGACGAGCTGTGGACGCCCACGCGGATTGTAGACGAGGAAGAACGACGCAGCCGTGGACTGGTTGTCGCTGGTCCACATGAACTTGCCGCGCCCGTCCACCGTGTTGTCGACCTGCCCGCTGGCCGACAACGAACCGTCCGAGAAGACGTACAGCATGAGCGGCATGCCGCGTCGCGCGGCGTACTCGAGGCAGGCGCCCATGCAGCGGCCGGCGCGAAAATCGCGCACCTCGCCCGTCGCGCGGCCC
Source organism: uncultured Gammaproteobacteria bacterium (assembly GCA_963706535.1). Taxonomy (GTDB): domain Bacteria; phylum Pseudomonadota; class Gammaproteobacteria; order Steroidobacterales; family Steroidobacteraceae; genus RPQJ01. Next base: position 515,170 of record CAVPMU010000002.1, on the reverse strand, counting down.
TGGCCGTGGTAGTCATAGCCACCCATGGTGATCGTGCCGGCACCGGCATAGCCGGACAGCACCATCTTCATAACCGCGGCGGTCTTCTGGAACTCGCCGTCGGAGTCGTACTCGGCGCGAGAGAACACTCCGGAGCCGCCGACCATGTCGGGGTCGAGCTCGGGATTCAGGCTCGATGGATCGCCGAAGCGGTCCACGACGTCCGCCGCCTTCACGTAGCCGCAGCTCACCAGCTCGCGCACCACCTCGCTGCGCGTGACGGTGGTCTTCTTCGGGTCCGGCCAGTCCTGCTTCGGGTCGATCGCCTGCAGCTTGCGGTGGCTGATGCGCTGGATCGACTCCATGACCGCCACGGTGTCGTCGACGCTCAGCAGGTTCGCGAGCTGCCCGGTGTCCACGAGTCCCGTGACGTCGCTCGCGCGGTCCACCTTGGTCGGGCGCACCGCCAGGTCGATCAGGCCGGCCGGGGCCATCGAGTTGCCGCCCGAGTCGGAGGCGCGCGACCCGATCAGCGTCGCGAGCGAGCCGTTGGCGCCCGCGCGGTAGATCCCGTACATCGGGTTGTGCGGGTTGTTGCCGGTGTCGTTCTCGGATCGCGCGGCGATGACCGCGCCATTTATACCGGCGGCCGTCGCCGGGGAGATGCGATCGAGGATGCCGCGCAGGAAGGCACTGTCGGAATGGAAGGCCAGTCCGAGTGAGGTATCGGTGAACGTGGTGCCGGTGGCGGGATTGATGAGCCCCGGCACCATGTCGCCCGGAAGCCCGAGCTTGCCGTAGCCGGCGGTGGAGAGGAAATCGAGCTGGCCACCTGGGCCGCCGATGAGCACGTTCGAGCCGACCATGTTGGCGCCGCCGGCGAGGTCGATGCAGATGAACGGGATCTTGCCGGCGCCGAGCACCTCGATGCCGCAGGTCGAGCGCAGCGCCTCGAGGTCCGGCGACAGCGCCGCCATCGCGGCCCGCGGATCGGCGAACAGGCCGAACACCGTGGGCGCCACCACGGTACCCATGCCCGCGGCGAGACCCTGGGCGAGGAAGTCACGGCGCGTCACCGGCCGCTTGTGGGCTTCGCCGTGGCGAATCGGCTCGTCGAGCGCGAGCTGCCGCGGAGGTGCCTTGCGAATGATCATGTTGCCTACCTCGGATCTCGTGGCGCCCGGCCACGGTCAGTGCACCAGGGTGACGGCGCTGCCGAGCAGTGCCGCGCAGCTTGCCTTGACGACGGTTTCCGTACGCCCGGCCGGGCAGCCCGCGCCGCAGGCCGTGAGCCGCGTGATCATCGAGTCGAGTTCCGCGCGCACCTCGGCGGCGGCAGGCTCGGTCGCCACGTTCTGCGCCATCATCCGGCCCACCAGCGCGTCGAGCACGACGCCCCGGCCCATGGCATCGAAGGCCGTCGGCGGGGCCGCCGCGAAGTCGAAGCCGGGGAAGTACGCGGAGCGTGCCGAGGTGTCTTCGACCAGTGCGTCGCAGTACTGGATCGCGAGCTGCGCGATCGCGACCGGGTGCGCCGAGACGAAGGTGTCGATGCTCTCGATGGTGGGCAGCGCCTGCTTGACCTGCTGGTAGGTCGCCGCGACGGAAGGTCGCGTCGGGCTCACCCCCGTGAGGCTCGACATCGTCGCGTTGATCTCGTCGAACACCCGCAAGCCCACGTCGGCCGCGCGCCGCACGTCGGCTGGGGGCGCCGGCGACAGCGGCACCGGGTCAGTGCGCACGTTGGTGTTGCTGCCGAGCACGTCGAAGGTGAGGAAGAACTCGTCCGCCTCGGGCCCCTTCTGCAGTCCGATCACGGTGCCGATGTTCGACAGCGGTTGTCCGAACGGTCCGTACTCCGAGTCGGTAAGCGCGGTGTCGAGCGTGCGATAGGCCTGCCCGACCTCCGCCTCGGCGCCGTTGATGCCGATGCGCATGCCGGCAAGCGGGATGTTGCCCGGGGTCGCCGCCGGATCGAGGCTGATGAACGTCGGCTTGTCGAACAGGTAGCCGTAGCTGTCGAACTGGCTCACCTCGAACATGATGTAGGACTGCGGGACGCCCACCAGGTGGCTCACCGAGAACAGCAGGTAGAACTTCTCGCCCACGCCGGCCTGGAAGTTCTGGCCCACCTGCTGCGGCGTGAGCGCGCGGTTGTAGACAGCAACCAGCCGGAAGACGCCCTGGAACTGGCGGTCGCCCGACACCTCGTTGCCGAGCACGAAGGCGAAGGTGTCGTCCCAGTCGGCGAGCGTGCCGCCGGCGACCGGGTCGGCATCCCCGGTGAATTCGCCATTGACGTAGATGCGCCGGCCATTGACCGGGTCGTAGGTCGCCACGACGTGCTGCAGCGTCGCCTGCAGGTCCTCGTCAGCGGCGGCCGTGGTGAGCTTCGGGTCGCCCGCCTGGTTGGTGGCGCTCGACCGGTTGTAGAAGTCATAGCTGTAGAGCGTCTGCCCCAGCATGAAATTGCGGGTCGTGGTGCCGCCCGAATAGGACACGATGCGCGCGTCCTCCTGCGCGACGTTGCCGGGCGCCACCCACGCCTCCACCGTGTACTCCCCGGTGCTGCCGATCAGGTCGTGCAGCTTGCGGCTCGCGCCGGTGGAGCCCTGCGCCTTGCCGCTGCGCACGTTGATGCCCCAGCCACCGACCCAGGTCACGTCGCCCGACAGGTTGAGGTTCAGCGCGGGCTCGACGCCGCTGGTGTCATAGGCTACCGAACCATTGCCGGTCTTGAACTCCCACAGACCGACGACGTTCGAGTTGTAGCGGTTGCCGCCGCTCGCGACGGTGCCGTCGTAGAGCGACAGGGCCTTCGAGAGCACCAGCGTGGGATCGACCGCCGTCAGCGGGATCGAGCCCGCGAAGGCGGCGATCGCAGCCTCCATCTCGTTTGCGTTGGCCGCGCAATCGCTCCAGCAGTTGTGGAACTCGCTGCGGAGGCGCAGCACCAGGCGCGAAGCCCCCGGCTGGTCGAGGTCCATCTTCACGCGCGCGGCAGCATACGCCTCGTCCACGTCGCTCGAGGCGAAATACGGCGACTGCGCATTCGCCGCGGAGGACGTGTGGCAGCGCGAGCAGTACTCCTCGAGCAACGGGTGCACGGTGCTCGCGAACAGGCCCGGCGAGTCGGGGAAGCTCTTGCTCGCCCCCGGGTCGCGCAGCGGCGGGGGCTTCAACTCCACGCCGCCGCCGGCCTGCGACGTGCCTGCCCAGTTAGTGATCCAGGTAGTGAGGATGTCGGCACACGCATCCGCGCTCGCGAGCCAGCAGTTGTGGCCGCCACGCACCTTCACGACCATGCGCGAGTCGGCTGGCGAGGAGAGCGTCACGATGCCGTTGGCGGCCGCGTAGGCGAGGTTGATGTCGTCCTGGCGCACGAACTGCGGCGCCTGCCCGCTGGCCGTGTGGCACTGGCCGCAGCGGTTGCTCGCCTTCAGGTTGTCCCAGACGTTGATCTTGAACGACTGCACGTCCGCGGTCGCCGGCGGCGGGCCGCTGTAGGCCGGGGGCGTACCGCCCGAGGTCACGGGATTCTCGACCGTCTTCGCGCCGCCCCCGCAGCCCGCGAGCAGCGCGAGCAGTGCGGCCAGGGCGAGCAGGCGCATGGAGACCAGTCCGCAGCGGAGGCTTGCCATGGAGATCTCCTACTCGCCCATGCAGTACGTGGCGGCGTCGGCGAACACGCGCTTGAGCCGATAGCCACTGGACTCGAACGAGGCCGTCATCGCGGCAACCCGCGCCCGGTCCTCGGCATCACTCGGCGCCCGGAAGCAGACGTTGCGGAACACCTTCTCGACCTGGCAGCGGGCGAACTGCTCGGTGCCGGCCAGTTCACGACCCATCGACTTGGCGCCCTGCCCGGTGCCGGGCAGCGCGGCATCCCAGCCGAGCAACGAGTTGCGACCCTTGCGCCAGTAGTTGTCCCAGCGGTCGTCGGGGGTGGAGTAGCCCGGCCTGAACGTGTCCTTGTTGTTGAAGTACTTGGGACGCACCTGTCCCGGCGTGTAGACGAGGTGGCCCGCAGCCTCGTCGTAGTCGTAGTAGGCGTAGGCCTGGGCCAGCGGATCCATGCCGCTGTGGCAGGCGATGCAGTTGTTCAGGAACACGCGGCTGTCGCCACCCGGGCTGCGACTCACGTCCTGGCGGATGCGATCCGGCGGGCGCGCGGGGTCCTGCAGCTGCTCGAGGTCCAGGCACAGGTGGTTCATGAGCGTGTAGCGCAACATCGCCCGGTTGGTTCCGGCGACGAAGAATGACTGCGCCGCGGCACGGGTGGTCATGACGCCGGCGGTCGCCTCCGGTGCCAGGCCCGTGGCCGCGGACTGCGTGGTGCGCACCAGATCGTCCTTCAGGCTCGCGCCGCCCGACTCGAGCGCCTCGTAGTGGGCGTTGCTCGACGCCGAGAACGTCGGCAGCCCGAGGCCGCTGCGCCCGACGTAGAGGATGTCTTCGGACAGCAACTGGTTGAAGGGCACGTCGTCGCGCACCATGCCGATCACCGTCGCCACGTAGTCGTTGAGCGGCGCGAACACGGTCTGGTCACGATTGGTCCAGGGCATCGCGAAATTCTTCAGTGTCACGTCGTAGAACGCGCGGTGCTCCATCGCGGTGTAGGCAGCGTCGAGGCTGCGACCGGCGGCGACGTTGGCCGCCATGTCGTCGAGCACTGCCGCCGTCGGCGGGACGCCGGCCAGCCGGTCGTGGATGCGCTTGGCCTGGGTGCGCGCATCGGCGGCGGACACTGCGGGCTGCAGCAGCGCACAGGCTGCGCCGGCGAGCATCGCGAGTCGTGCCACGGTCGCGGCCGCGTGGCGGCGACGACTGGCGATCCTGTCAATGCCCATGGCGCGATCTCCCTCAAGCCGCAATGCGGATAGACACGGCGCGCAATGTGGAATGCCACGAGGGGTTCGCCAAGCGACGACGGCGGTTCTGCGATGGCGCTCACACAAGCCCGCGTTATGAGAGTCCGCTCACACAACGCGACGCGACGCGTGGAGCGCCGTGCGTCCTGTGAGACAAAGTGGCGTGCCGGCACCGTGAGTGCCAAGGCTTCCCATTGCGAGGATCGCTGGATGCGCAGACTCGTCGGAGACACGGCCCGGGCGGCACGGCCATGCAGCCTGTTCGCCTGCGTCATGCTGCTTGCCGCCACTGGCTGCACCAGCGGTGATGGCGGTGCATCGCCCGGCAGCGGGCAAGGGCCCGACCCCGTGGTGCTCGACTTCCCCATCGCTTACGTGAAGCGGCCCGTGCCCGTGATGGACGCGCCGGACGGGGACGTGCGCCGGCAGCTCGATTTCGCGCCCGGTGCGGACCTGTTCGTGCGCGATCGCGCGTCGCCGACCGCGGCCGAAGTCAATGTCACCGGCGTCATCACGGGGGGCGCAGGCGACGTACGCGACGTCGAGCCCTCCTACGACGGCACCCGGCTCGTGTTCGCGATGCGCGAGCCGCTCATCGAGGGCGCCGACGAGGACGACCAGCCGACCTGGAACCTGTGGGAATACGAAGTCACGACGCGGCAGCTGCGTCGCGTCATCCAGTCGGACATCGTCGCCGAGGAAGGCCACGACGTCGCGCCCCACTACCTGCCGGACGGGCGGATCGTGTTCAGCTCGACGCGCCAGCGGCAGTCGCGCGCCATCCTGCTCGACGAAGGCAAGCCGCAGTTCGCGGCGCAGGACGAGGACCGGCGCGAGGACGCGTTCGTGTTGCACGTCGTCAATGCGGACGGCAGCGGGCTCAGGCAGATCTCCTTCAACCAGAGCCACGACCTCGACCCGGCCGTGCTCGACGACGGGCGCATCGTCTTCAGTCGCTGGGACAACGCCGGTCCGAACAACGAGATCAACCTGTACTCGGTGCGGCCGGACGGAACCGAGCTCGAGCTCCTCTACGGCGCGCAGAGCCACGCCACCGGCACGGACAGCGCGATCGTGCACTTCCTCGAGCCGCGGCAGCGGGCGGACGGCCGCATCCTGGCGCTCGCCCGCCAGTTCGTGGCCCCGGAGTCGGGCGGGCAACTGCTCGACATCGACGTCGCCAATTACGTGGAGATCACGCAACCGACCCTGCCGAACCGCGGCGTGCTCGCGGGCCCGGCACAGACGCCATCCACCGAGAACGACGTGCGCACCAGCGCGGCACCGTCTCCCGGCGGCCGCTACAGCATGGGGTTCCCGCTGCGCGACGGCACCGGGCGACTGCTCGTGAGCTGGTCGCAGTGCCGCCTGCTCGAGGGCCAGCGCATCGTGCCCTGCACCGAGGAGCGCCTCGCGACCGGCACGGCCACCGCGGCGCCACCGCTGTACGGCATCTGGATCTACGATCCGCGCGACAGCACCCAGCTTCCCGTGGTTGCGCCGGTCGAAGGCGTGATCTACATGGATATCGTCGCGCTGCAGCCGCAGCCCCTGCCGCCGGTGCTGCTCGACCGGGTGGCGGGCGTGGATTTCGACGCCGAGCTGGAAACCGAAGGCGTGGGCATCCTCGACATCCGCAGCGTCTACGATCTGGACGGCCTGGACTCGGCCCCGGGCGGCATCGCGACGCTGGCCGATCCCGCGCTCACGACGGCAGCTCAGCGGCCCGCGCGCTTCCTGCGCATCGAGAAGGCTGTCGGCCTGCCGGATGACGACCTGCGCGACTTCGCCGGAAGCGCGTTCGGGGTGACCGCCGCCTTCGGCATGCGGGAGATCCTGGGCTACGCGCCGATCGAGCCCGACGGCTCGGTGCGCGTCAAGGTGCCGGCCAACGTGCCGTTCGCGATCTCGGTGCTCGACGCGGACGGACGGCGCATCAGCCAGCGCCATGACAACTGGCTGCAGCTGCGCGCCGGCGAGGAGCGGCGCTGCAACGGCTGCCACGACCGCGACAGCGGCGAGTCGCACGGACGCTCGAACCTGTTCGCGGCCGCCTGGGACGGCGCGCCGGCCACCGGCCTGCCCTTCCCGAACACCAACCCCGCGTACTTCGCCGATTTCGGCGAGACCATGGCCCAGGTGCGCGCCCGCATCAGTTGCCAGACCGACTGTGCGGCGCTCGACCTCTCGGTGGACGTGGACTACGAGGACGTATGGACGGATCCGGCGACGGCGGGCCGAGCGCCGGACGCGCCGTTCTCCTATCGTTACGCCGACCTCGACACCGCGGCCCCGACCAGCCCGGACTGCATGGCGAGCTGGCGCTCGGGCTGCCGGACGACGATCCACTACGAGGCGCACATCCATGCGCTGTGGAGCAAGCCGCGCATCTCGCTCGCGGAGGACCAGGTCACGGTGCTGGCCGATGACACGTGCACGAGCTGCCACTCGGACCGCGACGCCAACCAGGTCATTCGCGTGCCGGCTGGTCAACTCGAGCTGACCGATGGCCCGTCGAGCGACGAGCCGGACCACAAGCACGCCTACCGCGAGCTGCTCGCGGGCGACAACGAGCAGGAACTCGTCGGCGACAACCTGCAGGATCGCCTGGTGCAGGTCGGCACCGACCCGGTCACCGGCGAGCCGCAGTTCGCGCCGGTGCCGGTGCCGGCGTCGCTGGTCGCGGGCAACGCACGCGGATCTGTGCGCTTCTTCGCAAAGTTCGGCCCCGGGGGCAGCCACGCGGGCCGTCTGACCCCGGCCGAGTTGAAGCTCGTCTCAGAATGGGTGGATGTCGGGGCGCAATACTTCAACGACCCGTTTGCCGCGCCGCTCGACTGACTAGATGATCCGAACCCTGCTCGCCGCCGTGATGATGCTGGGAACGCTGTTCCCGGCCGCGCTGACCGCCGCGAGCGGCGGCAGCCGCGTCGTCGTGCAGGATCCCTACCTCGAGTTTCGCAGCGGGCCCGGCCGCGGCTACCCGGCGTTCCACGTCGTCGACCGCGGCGAGTCGGTCGAACTGCTGCGCCGGCGCACGGACTGGATCAAGGTCCGCAGCGACGGCGGCAAGGAGGGCTGGGTGCATCGCAACCAGCTCGTGCGCACGCTCACGCCCTCGGGTGAGGCCGTCACCCTGCCGGCGCCGTCCCCCGAGAGTCGCACCGGGCATCGCTGGGAAGTCGGGCTCGCCACGGGCGACTTCGACGGGGCGAGTCTGGTCTCGGCCACCGGCGCGTGGACCATGACTCCGTCGCTGCTCGCACGCATCGACGCGTCGCACCTGCTCGGGAGCTACTCGAACGGCTGGCTCGCAACCGCAGGAATCGCCCACGTCTTCGTGCCGGAGTGGCGGGTCGCGCCGTTCGTCGGCATCGGTGGCGGCGTGGTGCACGTCTCGCCGAAGGCGACGCTGGTGCGATCCGAGGACCGCACCGACGAGACGGCCTATGCGGGCCTCGGCCTGCGCGGTTACCTCACCAATCGCTTCCTGCTGCAGGCGGAGTACCGCAGCTACGTGGTCTTCACGAGCCGCAACGACAACGAGGAGATCGAGGAATGGACCGTCGGCTTCACGTACTTCTTCTGAGCAGCGTCGTGCTCACGGGCCTCGCGGGCACGCGCGCCGTCGCCCAGGAGTCGGCGGCCGCCACGCCCGAGACGCCACAGGTCGTCGAGCCGCAGGTTCGACGCCGCGAGATCGAGCGGCCGGACATCGACACCGAGAACTTCGAGGGCGGGGCCTTCGTCGGCTCGATCGGCATCGAGGACTTCGGCTCCAGCGTCGTCTACGGCGCCCGCATCGCCTATCACTTCACCGAGGACCTGTTCGCCGAGGCCACGGTCGGTACCGCCAAGGCGGGCCGCACCAGCTACGAGGACCTGAGCGGCTCCGTGGACCTGCTGACGGACAGCGACCGCCGGTTCACCTACTACGACCTCGCCGTCGGCTGGAACGCACTGCCCGGCGAGGTGTTCCTGGGCGGCCGCCGCGCCATGCCCTCCGCGCTCTACCTGACGCTCGGCGCCGGCAGCACGCGCTTCGCCGGGGACGACCACTTCACGATCGCGGCCGGCGCCGGCTACCGCCTGCTCCCGACCGACTGGCTGGCGGTGCACCTCGACGCCCGCGACCACGCCTTCGACAGCGAACTGCTCGGCGAGAAGAAGCTGACGCACAACCTGCAGTTCACCCTGGGCTTCACGGCCTTCTTCTGACCCACGGAGCGCAGCATGGCCCGTCGACGAACGCTTCCCGGCCTGATCCTCGGCACGCTGCTCGCGGCCACCTCCGTCGCGAGCCCGCCGCAGCCGGCGCCGGATTTCGCGCTGCCCGCGCGCGAGGGCGCCGCGGTACGCCTGAGCGAACTCAAGGGGCAGGTCGTGATGATCAACTTCTGGGCCACCTGGTGCGGCCCCTGCCGGCAGGAGATGCCGTTGCTGCAGCAACTGCAGTCGAAGTACGAGCCGCTCGGCTTCACGCTGCTCGGCGTCAACGTCGAGAACGACAGCGCCGCCGCGCAGGCCTGGCTCAAGGGCATGCCGGTCACGTTCCCGATCCTGTTCGACCGCGAGAACGAGGTGGCGGAACGCTTCGGCGTCCAGGGCATGCCGAGCACGGTGTTCGTCGACCGCGCGGGCAACGTGCGCCACGTGCACCGCGGCTACAAGCCCGGCGACGAGGCGAAGTACGCGGACGTGATCCGCAGCCTCGTCAAGGAGTGATGCCGATGCGACCGTTCCTGCCGCCGCTGCTCCTCGCCTCCCTGGTGCTCGCCGGATGCAGCGGCATCGAGCCCTGGGTCAAGCCATACGAGCGACAGAACTTCGCCGACCCGATCATGAGCGCGAGCCGCGACCCGGTCGCCACGAGCTACCTGAACCACGTCTTCGAGGCGCGCGAAGGCGCGCGCGGCGCCACGGGCAGCCACGGCGGCGGCTGCGGATGCAACTGAGGTCCGCATGACGAAGCGATCGACCCTGCGGCTGCTCGTGCTGGCGCTGGCCGCGGCGCCCGCCGCGCGCTCCGGCGTGCTGCCGGACGACCGGGCGGACGTGCTCTACCACCGCTACGAGGGCGGCGGCGTCACCATCGACGGCCCGTCGCTGCTGGTGCGCAAGAAATTCGCCGAGAAGTACTCCGTGTCGGCGAACTACTACGTGGACATGGTGTCGAGCGCCTCCATCGACGTGATGACCACGGCGAGCCCGTACAGGGAGGAGCGCACCCAGGGCAGCCTCGCCTTCGACATGCTGAACGGCAAGACGCAGTACAGCGTGAGCTTCACCAACAGCGACGAGAACGACTACACGGCGAATTCCGCGAGCTTCGACGTGAGCCAGGACATGTTCGGCGACCTCACCACGGTCTCGTTCGGCTTCAGCCGCGGCTGGGACGAGGTGCGCAAGCGCGGCGACGACGCCTTCGAGGAACCGCTCGACCGCTCGACCTGGCGGCTCGGCCTGTCGCAGATCGTGACGCCGACGCTGATGATGGGCGCGAACTACGAGCTCGTCACCGACGAGGGATTCCTGAACAACCCCTACCGATCGGTCCGCTACGTCGACGGCGACAGCGCCACCGGCTACGCCTGGCAGCCCGAGGTCTACCCGCACACGCGCACCAGCAGCGCTGCCTCGGTGAACGCGCGGTACTTCCTGCCCTATCGCGCAGCCTTGCACGGCGAGTACCGCTGGTTCACCGATACCTGGGGCATCGACTCCAGCACGGTACGCATCGGCTACACGCATCCCTGGGGCGCGAAGTGGATCTTCGAGGCCGGCTACCGCTGGTACGACCAGTCCGCGGCCGACTTCTACTCCGACCTGTTCCCGCGCGAGGACGCGCAGAACTTCCTGGCGCGCGACAAGGAACTGAGTTCGTTCACCAGCCACACGGTGAGCCTCGGCGCGACCTACGAGCTGCCCGCGCTCGGCTGGAAGCTCATCCAGCGCTCGACCGTGAACCTCTTCTACGACCGCTTCCGCTTCGAGTACGACGACTTCAGGGACGCCACGGCCGGCGGCGCCGCCGGCACCGAGCCCCTCTACGACTTCGACGCGGACGTGATCCGCCTGTTCTTCTCGGGCTGGTTCTAGGCGCGCGCACGGCGCGCAGGCGCCGGCACCTGCTGCGTGATGCAGTGCACATTGCCGCCGCCGAGCAGGATCTCGCGCCCCGGCACGCCCACGACCTCGCGACCCGGGAACAGGCTCGCGAGCTTGCGGAGCGCCGCACCGTCGCGCTTCGCATCCAGCGTCGGCACCACGACCCGGCGCGTCCCCAGGTAGAAATTGACGTAGGAACCCGCCAGGCGGGCGCCAGCCTCGCGCGGCTTGGTGCCCTCGGCCGCGTCGACGCCCCGTGCCTCCTCGCGCGTGAGGTGGAGCGGCCCGGGCTGCACGAGCTTGTGGACCTTGAAGCGCCTCCCGCGCGCATCCCTCGCCGCCATCAGGCGCTCGTACGCGTCGCGCGAGATCTCGTATTGCGGATCGGCGCGATCGTTCGTCCAGCTGAGCACCACCTCGCCCGGTCGCGTGTACGCACAGAGGTTGTCCACGTGGCCATCCGTCTCGTCGAGGTGCACGCCCCGGCCCAGCCAGACCACGGTCTCCACGCCGAGGTACAGGCCGAGTTGCCGCTCGATGTCGGCACGCGTCAGTTGCGGATTGCGATTCGGATTGAGCAGGCACTCCTCGGTGGTGATGCAGGTGCCCTGCCCGTCCACGTGGATGGCCCCGCCCTCCAGGATGAACGGCGCGGGGTACCGGTCGCACCTCTCGATCTCGAGCACCTTCTGCGCCACCGCCGCGTCGCGGTCCCACGGGAAGTACAGGCCGCCCTGCAACCCGCCCCAGGCATTGAACCTCCAGTCGACGCCGCGCACGCCACCGCGATGGTTGACGACGAACGTGGGCCCGACATCGCGCATCCAGGCATCGTTGCTCGACATCTCGACGACCCGCACCTGCGCCGGAAGCAGGCGTCGCGCGTTGGCAAACTGGTTCGCCGAAACGCCCACGGTCACCGACTCGCTGCCGGCAATGGCCGTGGCGACCGCGACGAACGCCTGCTGCGCCGGCTTGGCACCGAGCCGCCAGTTGTCGGGTCGCTCGGGCCACAGCATCCAGCAGCCGGAGTGCGGTTCGAATTCGCCCGGCATGCGGTAGCCGTCGCGGCGCGGGGTGCTCGAGAGGGTTCGGGTCATCTGGATCGCCAGGCCGGGCCGGGGTTGGCCACGATGTTAGCCTGAAGTTCCGCTGGCTGGCGCGTTGAGTTTACCTTGCACGATAGGCACCTGCGTGGATTTGAGGTGCGCGGTTTCTGACTACGTGGCGATCGGATCGAGCAGTTCAAGGGCTCGGCGTTGAGTTGGGGTCGGAGTCGTCAGGAGCTCGAACGTGGCCGGATGCTCGAGGGCGCCGGATGTGCGGCAGGTGTTGCGCACGAGCGTGGCGAGTTCGGCGAGCAAGGTGCGCAGGCTGTGCACGGGCGCACCGTCGGCCCGCTGATGAGTCGACGCCTTCGCGAGCGCGGCCGCGGAGCGCTTCGCGGGGGCGACCGGATCGCGGTGGCTCTTGGCGGCCTGATCCTCATCGGCGAACAGCAGGGGCCGCCAGGCCTCGAGCAGATGCCACTCGACATAGTAGGCGAGCATGCACAGGAAGATGTGCGCACGAACGCGGTGCTCGAGCCGGTGATGGATCGGGCGGATCTTCAGGTCGACGGTTTTCAGCGAGCGGAACGCGCGCTCGACCTGGGCGAGGGATTTGTAGCTGCGTACCGCCTCGGCTGCGGACATCTGCTTCTTCGGTAGTGCGGTGCGGATCACGTAGATCCCATCGAGCGCCGCCTCCGCGGCGACCTTATCCTCGCGGATGCGATAGGCGAAGTGCGTGTCGGTGATCGTCAGCTCGAAGTGTTTGCCGACTTTGTACTTGTCGAGGACGCGCCCGAGCTTCACACCGATGGTGGCTTGCCCCGTGAGCGCGCCGCGCGCCACCCGCTCGCGGATCTTCTCCAGCTCGAGCGTGGTGGCCGCCAGCAGCGCCTGGCGCTTGTGGGCCCGGAGCTTGGCAAGCTCGCGGTTGCGACAGGCGAGGAGTCGTTCCGCGGGATAATCGGGATGGCTGAACTCGAACAGGTTGCGCTCATCAAACAGCCCGAGCTGCAGCGTGCCCGCCTCGATGAGCGAGCGGATCTGCGTACTCTTCAACGCCGTGATCCAGGCCATCCCCTCGAGCGTCCTGAGCTCCCCGATCGCCTTGTGCGAGATCATCCCGCGATCGCCGACCAGCACGAGGCGCTCGAGCCCGAACCCTTCACGCAGCTTCGCCACCTGCGCCATCAGCGTCTTGGCATCCCCGGTGTTGCCTGCGTACACCGACACCGAGATCGGGCAGCCCGTGCGCGTGGTCAGCAGCCCGTAGTTGACCTGCAGCTTGTTGCGCTTGCCGTCCCGGTTGTAGCCGATCTTCCCCAGCGGACAGTGCGTCCCCTCGAAGTAGCTCGAGGAGAGGTCGTAGAGCGCCATCGCACCCTGCCCGAGATGGCGGGCCGCGAGCTTGCGCTCGATCAGCGGCTGACGCTCGAGCAGCCAGTCCATCGCCGCGTACAGATCATCCTCATCGGCTGCGGTGACGCCGAACTCCTCGGCGAGCGTGCTCGTGTGCCACCAGCGGGTGGTGGCGAGCTTGGTGTGCGGGGCGAGGACCCGCGCGGCAATCAGGGCGCAGATCCGCTCGCGCTCGGGGCTCGGCCGCGAGGCGAGCAGTGAGTCCATCCCGAGCCGCTGCATCGCCCGCCGAACGGCCTGCACGTGGCCGTGGGGCCGCGAGCGCAGCACCTCGAGCCGCGCCTCGAGCGGCACGAACACCTCGCCCCGCAGCGAGCGGCGCACGACCTCGATCAGCGGCTCCGGCAGATGCGAGAGGTTGCCGAGGGTCTCGTTCTTGACCCGACCGTCTTCGCGATAGCTACGGCGCAGCAGATGGGTCGCGTACACGCGGCCCTTGTAGCGGCGCCGCGTGGTGACGACATGAACGGCGCCGCCACGTTCTGACATGGCAGTGAATATAAGCTCGTCGCGGGACGTAAGTCAATATCTTAGTGACTACCCAATGCAGCCATGGAAGCGCCCCGAAACCGCAAAAACCGACCGCAATACAACGACTTGCTGACTACCAGAATCTCGAAAGACAGGAGAACTTCAGGTTAGCGACATGGGGAGCCGGTCGGCTACCTCGCCTCACGTCGCAGCGCCCACCCGTTCACGATCAGGTACAGCGACGGGATGATCACCAGTGTCAGCACCGTGGCCGAGACCATGCCGCCCACCATCGGCGCGGCGATCCGGCGCATGACCTCCGACCCGGTGCCCGAGCCCCACATGATCGGCAGCAGGCCGACGATGATCGTGATCACCGTCATGAGCTTGGGCCGCAGCCGGAGCAGCGCGCCCTCGACGATGGCGGCCCGCAATTCCTCGCGGGTGGGAGCGCGTCCGTCGGCCGCCGCGCGCTTGCGTCGCTCGGCCCAGGCGTGCTCGAGGTACATCACCATCACCACGCCGGTCTCGGCGGCGACACCGGCGAGCGCGATGAAGCCCACGACCGCCGCGATCGACATGTCGTAGCCGAGCAGGTACAGCAGCCACACGCCGCCCACCAGCGCGAACGGCAGCGCGCCCAGGATCAGCAGCACGTCGCGGGCGTTGCGGAAGTTGAGGTAGAGCAGCAGCACGATGATGGCGAGCGTGAGCGGCACGACGAGCTTCAGGCGCTCGACGGCGCGCTCGAGGTACTCGTACTGGCCGGACCAGCCGAGGCTGTAGCCGGGCGGCAGCTCGAGTTCGGCCGCGATGCGCTCCTTCGCCTCGTTCACGAAACCGCCGAGGTCGCGCCCCTGCAGGTCCACGAATACCCAGCCCGAGGGCCGGGCGTTTTCGCTGCGGATCATCGCCGGTCCGTCGGCCACATCCACGCGCGCGACGTTGGCGAGCGTGACGTTGGCGCCCGTCGGGGTCACCAGTGGCAGCGCTCGCAGCGCCTCCAGCGAGTCCCGGAAGTCCTGCGGATAGCGCAGGTTGATCGGGTAGCGCTCGAGCCCCTCGACGGTGTAGCTCACCGTCATGCCGCCCACCGCGCTGCCGACGATGTCCTGCACGTCCTTGATGTTGAGGCCGTAGCGGGCGGCTGCGACCCGGTCGATGTCCACGTCGAGGTAGCGTCCCGTGGCGGTCCTCTCGGCGTACACCGAGGTCGTGCCGGGCACCTTGCGCACGATGTCCTCGATGCTGCGGCCGAGTTCCTGGATCACCTGCAGGTCCGGTCCCATGATCTTGATGCCGACCGGCGTGCGGATGCCGGTCGCGAGCATCGCGATGCGCGTCTGGATGGGGAAGCCCCAGCTGTTCGAGAGCCCGGGGAACTTCACCAGCGCGTCGAGCTCGGCCTTGAGCTTCGCCGGCGTCATGCCGGGCCGCCACTGCTCGCGCGGCTTCAGCATGATCGTCGTCTCGAACATCTCGATCGGCGCCGGGTCGGTGGCCGTCTCGGCGCGACCGGCCTTGCCGAACACGCGCTCGACCTCGGGCACGGTGCGGATCAGCTTGTCGGTCTGCTGCAGCAGCGCACGTGCCGCATCCGCCGACAGGCCCGGCAGGGTCGTCGGCATGTAGAGCAGGTCGCCCTCGTCGAGCTCCGGCATGAACTCCGAACCGAGCCGCGAGGCAGGCCAGAGGGTGGCGAGTACCAGCAGGCCCGCCACGATGGTCACCGCCCAGGGCGCCCTGAGCGCCAGTTCGAGGAACGGCCGGTACGCCGCCATGGTGGCGCGGTTGACGGGATTGGCGGACTCGGGGCGGATGCGCCCGCGCACCAGCCAGTAGATCAGCACCGGCACCAGCGTCACGGACAGCAGCGACGCCCACACCATCGCGTAGGTCTTGGTGTAGGCGAGCGGCGCGAACATGCGCCCCTCCTGGGCCTCGAGCGTGAACACCGGCAGGAACGACAGCGCGACGATCATCAGCGAGAAGAACAGCGACGGTCCGACCTCCCGGCATCCGTCGTAGATCGCCTGCATCCGCTCGGTCTCCGAGGCCGGCCCGTGCTCGAGCTTCTTGTGCACGTTCTCGATCATGACGATCGCCGCATCCACCAGCGTGCCGATGGCGATGGCGATTCCGCCGAGCGACATGATGTTGGCGTTCAGGCCCTGCAGGTGCATGACGGTGAACGCCGAGAGCACCGCGATCGGCGTGACGATCACCACGATCAGGCCGGAGCGGACGTGGAACAGGAACACGAAGCAGACCAGCGCCACGACGAAGAACTCGTCGATGAGCTTGCGCTGCAGGTTATCGACGGCGCGCTGGATCAGCGACCCGCGGTCGTAGGTCTCCACGATCTCGACGCCCTGCGGCAGTCCGGCGCGCAGCTCGTCGAGCTTGGCCTCGACACGCGCGATCGTGTCGCGCGCATTCTCGCCGTTGCGCATCACGATCACGCCGCCCACGGCCTCGCCGTCGCCGTCGAGTTCGCCGATGCCGCGCCGCATCTCGGGTCCGATCCGCACCTCGGCGACGTTGCGCAGCAGCACGGGTGTGCCCTGCTTCGTCGCCATCACCGGGATGCGCTCGAGGTCCTCGATGCGCTTGACGTAGCCCGTGGCACGCACCATGTACTCGGCTTCGGCCATCTCGACGACCGAGCCGCCGACCTCCTGGTTGCCGGCGCGGATCGCCTCCTCGACCATCATCAGCGGGATCCCGAAGCCGCGCAGGCGCAGCGGGTCCACGACCACCTGGTACTGCTTCACCATGCCACCGATGGTGGCGACCTCGGCGACGCCGTCGAGCGCCTGCAGCTCGAACTTCAGGAACCAGTCCTGGATCGAGCGCAGTTGCGCCAGGTCGTGGCGGCCCGTGCGGTCCACGAGCGCGTACTGGTAGATCCAGCCGACGCCGGTCGCATCGGGTCCCAGCGCCGGGCGCACGCCCTCGGGCAGCCGCGCCGAGACCTGGCTCAGGTACTCGAGCACCCGCGAGCGCGCCCAGTACGGGTCGGTGCCGTCCTCGAACAGCACGTTCACGAACGAGTCGCCGTAGAACGAG
Organism: uncultured Gammaproteobacteria bacterium; assembly: GCA_963706535.1. Taxonomy (GTDB): domain Bacteria; phylum Pseudomonadota; class Gammaproteobacteria; order Steroidobacterales; family Steroidobacteraceae; genus RPQJ01. The sequence goes on along the minus strand of CAVPMU010000002.1, from coordinate 498,204 downwards.
TAGCCGCGCACCGTCGTGGCGCCGGGCACCGACAACAGGGCGGTCGTGAGCGGGTAGGTCACCTGGTCCTCGACCAGTCGCGGCGCCTGCCCGGGGTACGGAGTGCGCACGATGACCTGCACGTCGGACAGGTCCGGCAATGCATCGACCGGCGTACGATCGAACGAGTACACGCCGACCGCGGTGAGAATCAACGTGAGCAGCAGCACCAGCGCACGGTTCTCGAGCGAAGCGCGTATCAGCGAGTCGATCATTGCGCGGCCTCGCTGGTGAGTCGCTCGAGGCCGGCGCGCAGGTTCGCCTCGGAATCGAGCAGGAACTGCCCGGCCACCACCACGCGCTCGCCCTCGGCCAGGCCGTCGCGGATGACGATGCGGTCACCGCTCTCGGCGCCTGCGACGACGCGGCGTGGCACGAAGCGACCCGCATCCAGTGCGATCACCACACGGTCCTCGCTGCCGGTGCGGATCAGCGCGCTGCGCGGGATGGTGACGGCGTCCCCGGTGACCTCGCCGACGAGGCTCACCGACGCGAGCATGTTGGGCCGGATCGCCGCCGGCGCCTGCTCGAGCGTGATGCGCGCACGCACGGTGCGTGTCTCCATGTTGAGCTCGGGGTAGACGTACTCGACGCGGCCGGCGACCGACTCCCCGGGCAGTGAAGGAAAGCGCAGCTCGGCGGTCGTGCCGGGTGCCACCCAGCCCGCCTGCGACTCCGGCACTTCGGCGATGACCCAGAGGCTGCCGAGCTCGGTGATGGTCATCGCGACCATGTCGGGCGTCACCATGGCGCCCTCCTTCGCCTCGAGCTCGGTGACGACACCCGCGATCGGCGCGTGAAACGCCACCCGCCCGGCGGCGCGCCCGCCCTTCGCCAGCCGCGACGCCGTACCGGAATCGAGACCGAGTGCGCGCAGTCGCTCGCGCGAGGCCTCGATCAGGTCCGCATTGCCGATCTCCAGGGCGTCGAGGTACTCCTGCTGGGCGCTCTCGAGCATCGGCGAGTACAGGGTGAATAGCAGCTGGCCCGCCGCGACGGTTTCGCCCATCGCCCGCACCGACAGGCCTTCGATCCAGCCCTCCGCCCGCGGCCGAACCTGCTGCACGCGCCGCTCGTCGAAGCTGACGTATCCCACGGTCTCGGCCCGTCGCTCGAGCGGCGTGCGTTGCGCGGCCTCCGTACGCACGCCGAGGTTGTTCACCACGGCCGGGGAGATGCGCACTTCCGGACCCGCTGCATCGGCGAATACCGGCACGTAGTCCATGCCCATCTCGTCCTGCTTCGGCACCGGCGAGGTGCGGTTCGGATCGTGAGGGTGGCGGTAGTAGAGGGGCGCGGCGTCGGTGCCCGTCGCAGCCGGCGCGGCGGGCTCGGGCTCGACCTTCACGAGGTCCATGCCGCAGATCGGGCATTCACCCGGCGCATCGCGCACCACGTCGGGGTGCATCGGGCAGCGGTACTGCGGATCGGTGTGCTTGAGGGCGTGCTCGGCCGCCGCATCATCCGCTGCCGCAGTCGCGGGCTCCGACGCCTCCGGCCCTTCCGGATCCTTCGCGCAACCCGCGAGGACCATCACCGCCAGCGCGAGGAGCGCAAGCCCCCAGCGCGCATTCCGGCCACTATCCCCTATCCCCTGATCACCAGTCACTTTCCGCCGCGCGCTCATGGCTGCTCTCCGACCAGGTAATCAACGTCGTACTGGGCCTGCGCGCGGTCGGCCGACAGCCGCAGGTGCTTGAGCCATGTGTCGAGCGCGACGCGGCGGGCCGCGATCACCTCGTCGACCATGGCGCGGTTGGACCGGTATGCGAGCAGGGTCGCCTGCACCGACTGCCCGGCGAGCGGCACGAGTTCCGCCTCGTAGAACCGCTCGAGCTCCGCCGTGCGGTCGGCGACACTCCACGCCTCCGCGAGCATCGCCCGCATCTCGCGCTGGTGATCGTCATGCATCTCGTGCAGCCCGCGGGCCTCTGCGCGTGCGGCGGCGACCTCGCGGTCCTGGCGGTTGGCGCGGAACAGCGGCAGGTCGACGGTGACCATGGCGGTCAGCATGTCCGGGCGCGACGCACCATCCATCATCTCGCCGCTGCGCAGTCCGTAGCTCAGGTCGAGCATCCAGCCCGGCCGTTTGCGCTGCTGCGCGAGGTCGATGCCCGTCTCGGCAGCGTCGATGCGATGCTCGAAGTCCACCTGCGCCGGATGCTCCAGGAGCCGCGACTCGAGCGTCGCGAGCGGCGCGAGATCCGCGCGCGCCGGCAACGCGAACGGGCCGGCCTGCGCGACCTGCTCCTCGCCGATCCAGCGTGCGAGCTGCGCGCGCCGCATGGCCTCGTCGCGATCGAGGTCCAGCTGCTGCTCGCGCAGCATCGCCACGTCGAGCCCGGCCTGCAGCACGTCGAGCTGCTTGCCCTCGCCCGAGGCGTAGCGTGCGCGCGCCGCAGCGCGCATCTGCTCGACCCAGTCGGACTGGCTCGCGACCAGCTCGCGTGCCTTCGCCAGGTAGGCCAGTTCGATCCAGGCCCGGCGCACTTCGCGCTGCACGATCCTGCGCCGATCGTTGGCGACGGCCTCCGCGGCGCTGGCGGACTGCTCCATGCGCCGGCGGGCAAACTCGCGGGTTCGCCCGGGCTGGAACTCCTGGCTCACGCCCACCTCGAGCATAGTCATGTCCTCGGCATCGAGGCTGAAGCTGTCGACGGGGACGTTGACGGCGCCGAACTTGAGCTTCGGATCCATCAGCTGCCCTTCGGCCACCGCGCGCTCACGCATCGCGAGCGATTCCGACTGCAACTGCCTCAGGACCGCGTCGCGCTCGACGGCGAGCCGCTCGGCCTCCGCCAGCGTCAGGGCCGGCGCACGCGGCGCGGCCAGTGCCAGCAGCAATACGAGTGCGCTCGCTGCGATCGCTCGTACACGCGGGGAATGAAAGACTGGGAACCGGCCTTCTGCAGGCGCCGGACGTACCTGTGCCATGGTCAACCTCCCGGGCAGTAAGACGGATGCGCGTCCCTACGGACGTGAACCGGGGAGGTCTACTCGATGTAGCGGCAGTAGCGGATGGCGAGCGGGAGGCGTGGGATGTCCCGTGGAACGTCACTCGCGGCGACGCGCAGCGAGGGCGCATCGAGCCTCGACCCGAGGTCGACGAACTGGCTGGGCGGCGGCCCGAAGCAGGCGGTCAGCGTGCGCGCATCGATCCGCGGGTCGTGCGGAAAGGCGCACTCGGTCTGGTGGTCGCAGTCGGCGACCTGGTCGTCCGGTGCCGGCGGGCAATAGGGACAGTGCGAGACCTGGGATTCGTCCGGGTCGTGCCCCGCGTGGCCGTCATGGCCGTCATGGCCGAGGCCGTGGCCTTCGTGCGCGTCGAATCGCGGCGATTGCGCAGCGGACGCCGTGTGGTCCGCGGCAAGGGCCATCGTGCAGGGCACGATCGCTGCCTGCAGCCACGCGAGCGCAAACAGCGCAAGCGCACCCCTGGCGAGCGCTCGCTGCCTGCTGCGGATCCACTTGATACCGGAAATCATGTTCATTAGAGCCGAATGCGCGGCAAGGTATCCCGCGTCGTCCTCATTTGCAATGTCGGGAGTCGACGTTTCCGCGGTACCAGGGCGCAGGCGCCCGGCGGACTCGGTGTCCGCCGGACGCCCGGCCCCGACGCATCACTTGCCGGTCATACCGGCCGCAGCGCGGTGCTCGGCGGCAAGGGCGCGGGCCTCCTTGGCCGCTCCGCGGTACTGAGTGACGAGTCGCTCGCAGTGCGAGGTCATCGACGGCGAGTGCGCCTTCGGCGCGCCTCCGCCACGATAGATCTTCGCCATGCCCGCGTGCGCCTCGGCCTTGCGCTCGAGACCGGCGGCCTCCTCGTCGTAGGCACGAGCGATCGCCTCGTGGTCCGCGGGCGTGCGGGCACCCTCGAGCTGGGCGGCGGTCACAGTGGATCCATCGGATTTGTCACCGGCCTGGGCCGGGGCGAAGGCGAGCAGGGAGGTGGCAGCGAACAGCACGGCAAACAGGTTGGAACGAGCATTCATGATGATCTCCAGGATGATTGAATCGATGCGATGCACCGGCGCGGGCACTCGGCCGGCACCGTCAGGGACGGGATCGCACGGTTCAATTCGGAGGTCGGAAATGCTCTTCGATCGGATTCGCCAGGAGCGCCTCGACGACCGGCACGGGCCGATCCGCCGGAGGCGCAACCTTGCCGTCCAGGCTCACGTCGAGCCGCAGTGCCGGGGTGTGGCCGCATGGGCAGCCGCACTGCGGCGAATGACAGGCGTTACCGTGCGCGGGCGCAGGGGGCTCGGGATTCGGGGTGGCGTGCTCGTGCGCAGCACCATCGTGCTGGCAAGCCGCGCCGCCAACCGGAGCCGCGTGCGCGAAACCGCCCGCCACCAGCTGCCAGAGGACCAGCAGGACTGCGAAGCAAAATCTTGGGCGCTGACGATTCACGCAGTCATCCTGCATTTCGCGGCCGGGCGCTCGCAAGGCCGTATATCTACGCAGTCACGGGATGGAACTCTGGCAGAATCCGCCAATGCGGAGGCTCCATCCCATCCTGCCTGCTCTGGCTCTGGCAATCACCGCCTGCGATCGTTCCCCTCCGCCGCTGCAGGCCTGGCTGGGCCCCGTCACGGTCGTGGCCACGCCCGCAGCAGCGGGCAGCCGCTATCCGCACCTTGCCGCCGCCCCCGACGGTGGGGCTGTCATGAGCTGGCTGCAGCCGATCCCGGGCGATGGCTTCGCCCTGCAGCACGCCCGCTGGGAACGCGACGCCTGGACGCCGCCCGCAACGGCGGCCACCGGCACGGACTGGTTCATCAACTGGGCGGATTTCCCGTCCGTCGTGCCCGTCACCGATCGTCTCTGGGCGGCGCACTGGCTGCAGCAGAAGCCAGGCAACGTCTATTCGTACGACGTGCGCATGGCCGTGAGCACGGATGCCGGAGCCTCGTGGTCCGCACCGATGTCGCCGCACGACGATGGCACGCCGACCGAGCACGGCTTCGTCTCGATGTACGGCATCCACGATGAGCTGCACGCCGTTTGGCTGGACGGCCGGCACACGAGTGGCGAGCACGATCACGCGGCGGGTGGCCACGGCGCGATGACGCTGCGCAGCGCGACGGTCGGCGCGGATGGCCGGCGCGTGGGCCAGGACCAGGAGATCGATGCGCAGGTCTGCGACTGCTGCCAGACCGACTCCGCCCTCACGCGCGAGGGTCCCGTGATCGTCTACCGCGATCGCAGCGAGCACGAGGTACGCGACATCGCGCTGGTGCGCCGGAGCGGCGACGGCTGGTCGGCGCCGGTACTGGTCCACGCCGACGGCTGGGTCATCGACGCCTGCCCGGTGAACGGGCCTGCCGTGGACGCTCGTGGCGACACGGTCGTCGTCGCGTGGTTCACCGCGCCAGACGTGCCGCGGGTCCGCCTTGCCTTCTCGAACGACGCAGGTCGGTCGTTCTCGTCCCCGGTCGAAGTTGCGAGCGGCGGGGTCGCCGGGCGCGTCGACGTCGTGCTGCTCGACGACGGGCGCGCGGTCGTGAGCTGGCTCCAGGATGGAGCGAACGGCGCGGAAATCCTCGCCCGGCCGTTCACGCGCGACGGCGCCGCGGCGCCCGCGGTCGTCGTTGGCCGGACGAGCGTCGCGAGATCGTCCGGCTTCCCGCAGATGGTCCGTGCCGGTCGCGGACTGCTGTTCGCCTGGACCGAGTCGGGCGCGTCGCCAGCGGTACGGACGGCGCACGCAGCCTTTCCCTGACGGGCTCCACGGACCCCGGGCGGAGCGCCCGTGTGCTAGGATTCGTGGCCGATTTCAACGTCCATGCGAACCGTCGGAGCCCGAACGATGACCAGCGCGCTCAAGCTCGAAGTGCCCGCCCAGGGCCAGAAGATCACGATCGAAAACGGCCGCCTGCGGGTGCCCGACCAGCCGATCGTCCCGTTCATCGAGGGTGACGGCACGGGCCCGGACATCTGGCGCGCCTCGGTGCGCGTGCTCGACGCCGCGGTCGCGAAGGCCTACGGCGGGAAGCGCAAGATCCACTGGATGGAGGTCTACGCCGGGCAGAAGTCGAACGACCTCTTCAACACCTGGCTGCCGGACGAGACGGTCGCGGCCTGCCGCGAATACCTGGTCTCGATCAAGGGACCGCTCACGACGCCGATCGGCGGCGGCATCCGCTCGCTGAACGTGGCGCTGCGCCAGATGCTCGACCTCTACGTGTGCCTGCGCCCGGTGCGCTGGTTCAAGGGCGTGCCCTCCCCCGTCAAGGCGCCAGAGAAGGTCGACATGGTGATCTTCCGCGAGAATACCGAGGACATCTACGCCGGCATCGAGTTCGAGGCGGGCAGCGCAGACAACGCGAAGTTCAAGGAACTGTTCAAGCAGGCGTTCCCGAAGCTCTACGGCAAGATACGCTTCCCCGACACCTCCGGCATCGGCATCAAGGCCGTTTCCCGGGAAGGCACCGAGCGCCTGATGCGCTCCGCCATCCAGTACGCGATCGACAACAAGCGCAGGAGCGTGACGATCGTGCACAAGGGCAACATCATGAAGTTCACGGAGGGCGCGTTCCGCAACTGGAGCTACGCGCTCGCCGAGCGCGAGTACGCGGCCGACACCTACACCTGGGACCAGTGGGAGCGCACGCGCGCCGACAAGGGCGAGAAGGCCGCCAATGCCGAGCAGGACGCGGCGAGGAAGGCCGGCAAGGTCATCATCAAGGACGCGATCGCCGACATCACGCTGCAGCAGGTGCTCACGCGCCCCGACGAGTTCGACGTGATCGCGACGATGAACCTGAACGGCGACTACCTGTCCGACGCACTCGCCGCGCAGGTCGGCGGCATCGGCATCGCGCCGGGCGGCAACATCAACTACATGACCGGCCACGCCGTCTTCGAGGCCACGCACGGCACGGCGCCCAAGTACGCCAATCTCGACAAGGTCAATCCGGGCTCGGTCATCCTCTCCGGCGAAATGATGCTGCGCTACATGGGCTGGCTCGAAGCCGCGGATGCCATCATCACTGCCATGGACCGCACCATCGACGACAAGACCGTGACCTACGACTTCGCGCGCCTGATGGAGGGCGCCACCGAGGTGAAGTGCAGCGAGTTCGGCGACGCACTGATTCGGAACTTGTAGGCTGTGGGCTGTGGGCTGTGGGCTGTGGGCTGTGGCCTGTGGGCCGTAGGCTGAAGGCTTGAACCTGTCGGTTGCAAAGGCAGGCACGCGCGACCAGCTGGTACGCGACTGCGCACGGACGATCGTGGAGCTGTTCGCGGACTACAACGCGGAGTTCCGCGCAGTTACGCAGCGGGCGAGGCAGCGCTTCGAGCAGCGCGACTGGCGCGGCAGCCAGCGCGACGCCGTCGAGCGAATCGAGCTCTATTCCAGGTACGTCGACAGCGGCGTCGAGCTGATGGCGCGCAAGCTCGGCGAGGACGTCCACGAGCGGGCGGTCTGGTCGAGCATCAAGCGGCGCTTCGCCGAACTGATCGACCCGCTGCCGGACAACGAGTTCAAGAAGACCTATTTCTGCTCGATCACGCGCAGGACCTTCGGCACCGTCGGCGTCGACCCGGCGGTCGAGTTCGTGGCGATCGACCTCGACCCGCTCGGCAGCGTCTCGACCCACGTAGAGACCCAGGACTACGTCAACCGCGGCTCCATCGACCTGCTGATCGAGGAACTGCTGGCCGACTTCCGTTTCCGGGCGCCCTACCGCGACTTCGAGCTTAGCGTGAAGCGCGTCTCCGACGAGATCAAGGCTTCGCTCGAGGGCGATGGCGAGCGGCGCATCGTGGAGAAGCTCGAGGTCATCAAGGAAGTCTTCTACCAGATGACCCGTGCCTACCTGGTGGGGCGCATCAGCGGCCGGGGATGGACGCTGCCCTTCGTCGTCGTGCTGCGCAACCACGACAGCGGCGTGGTGGTCGACGCGATCATGCTCGACGAGAGCACCGTCAGCATCCTCTTCAGCTTCACGCGCTCCTATTTCCACGTCGACCTCGCGCACGTCGGCGAGGCGGTCAAGTTCCTCAAGGAACTGCTGCCGCGCAAGCCGGTGAGCGAGCTGTTCACCGTGCTCGGCCGCGCCAAGCAGGGCAAGACCGAGCGCTACCGCGAGCTCTTCCGCCACCTGCAGCACTCCGACGACGAGTTCATGCTGGCGCCCGGCGAGAAGGGCCTCGTGATGGTGTGCTTCACGCTGCCGTCCTTCGACGTGGTGTTCAAGCTGATCCGCGACAGGTTCCCCTACCAGAAGAACATCCAGCGCCAGGACGTGCTCGAGAAGTACGACCTGGTCTTCAAGCACGACCGCGCCGGGCGGCTCGTCGACGCGCAGGAGTTCAAGCTGGTGAAGTTCCCGAAGGCGCGCTTCGCGCCGGACCTGCTCGAGGAACTGCTCACCGAGACGGCGATGACGGTGCACGACGAGGGCGACGAGCTGCTCATCGACCACCTGTACATCGAGCGGCGCATGACGCCGCTCAACCTGTACATCCGAACCGCGACGCGCGAGCAGGCCGAGAAGGCCGTGCTCGACTACGGGCAGGCGATCCGCGACCTCGCGGTCACCAACATCTTCCCCGGCGACCTGCTGCTCAAGAACTTCGGCGTCACGCGCCACGGGCGCGTCATCTTCTACGACTACGACGAGCTCTGCCTCGTGACCGACTGCCGGTTCCGCGAGATCCCGGAATCGCGCTACGACGAGGACGACATGCGGGCCGAGGCCTGGTACTACGTCGCGGACAACGACGTGTTCCCGGAGACATTCATCAACTTCCTCGGCTTCGACCCACACCTGAAGCAGGTCTTCCTCGACGCGCACCAGGAGGTGCTCACGGCCGACTGGTGGCGCGGCATACAGGAGCGGCTGCGGGAAGGCGACCTGCTCGAGGTGCTCCCCTACCACAAGCATCGCGTGCGGGTCTTCAGCAGCCTGTGACGACCGCTCGCGCCGTTCCGCCATGGTGGCTTGTCGCGCTGCTGGTCGCGCTCGCCTTCGCGTTCCAGGGCACCCGCGGCATCTGGGAGCCGGACGAGGGGCGCTACAGCGCTACCGGCATCAACATGCTGGAAAGCGGCAACTACCTCGTGCCGACGGCGGACGGCGAGCACCCGCACCTCACCAAGCCGCCGCTCACCTACTGGGCGCTGGCCGCGAGCTTTGCCGCATTCGGATTGAACGAGTGGGCCGCCAGGCTGCCATCGGCACTCGCTTTCGTCGGCACCGGCCTGCTCGTGTTCGGGCTGGGGCGGCGCTTCACGCCCGGACGCCCCTGGCTGCCCGTGCTCGCCTGGGCGCTCGGCCTGGGACCGCTGATCGGGGCCAACATCGTTTCCACGGACGCGTTGCTGACGCTGTTCGAGACGGCGGCGATGCTGGCGTTCGTCGAGGCCTGGAGCCGGGACGGCAGGTCGCGCCGACGCTGGGCGATCGCCATGTGGATCGCCTGGGGCCTCGCATTCATGACCAAGGGACCTCCCGGGCTGCTGCCGCTGCCGGCGATGATGCTGTTCCTCGCCCTGCACGATCGCAAGCGCCTGCGAGGACTCTTCCCGCTGCCCGGGGTGGTCGCGTTCGTCCTCGTCGGCTTCACGTGGTTCGCGCTCATCGTGCGGCAGGATCCGGCACTGCTCGGCTACTTCCTCGGCTACGAGGTCTACGACCGCGTGTTCACGGCGACGCACGCACGCAACGCCGAGTGGTACGGGGCGTTCGAGGTCTACCTGCCGGTCCTCGTCGTCGGCGCGCTGCCGTGGTGGGTGCTGGCGCTGGTCGCAACGGGCGGACCGAGGCGAACCTGGCGGCAACTGCGCGAGCGTGTCGCGGCGCGCGCGCCCGAATGGCTGCTGCTGCTCTACTGGTTGCTGGTGCCGCTCGCGATATTCTTCGTCTCGCAGTCGCGCCTGCAGCTCTACGTGCTGCCGCTGTTCGTGCCACTGGCATTGATCGTCGCGCGGCCGCTGGCCCGCTGGCCATGGCTCGACCGCAGACGGCTCACGACCATCGCCGTGCTCACCGCGCTCGCCATCGTCGCGATCAAGGGCGCCGTCGCCCACTTCCCCTCGGACCGTGATGCCCGGGCGATCGCCGCTGCGATCGAGGAGATCATCGACCCGCAGGACATCGACGAGATCGCCTTCGTCGACATGCGCGGCTTCTACGGCCTGCAGCTTTACCTCGACATCAACATCGAGACCGTCCGGTCCGGCCCGCGCGGGCGCGCGCTCCCCGGCCCGGCCGAGGACGAGGACCTGTGCGCGGAGCTCGCCGAGCGCGAGAACAACGCCTACGCGCTGAAGGAGTCCCGCAGCATCCGTTTCGCGTCGGCGGTGCGCGACTGCGCAATGCCCGCGCCGGTGCGGCTCGGCGTATTCGATGCGGACGGCAACCGCATCGTGCTGTTCGTGGTGCCCGGAGGCGAACGGCGGGGTTGACGCAGCCGCGGGGATTGCGGATCTTGAGGGCCTCGGACAGCCGGCGTCGTGGACCGGTCCGGAGGCCGATCGGATGAGGCTCGTCGCCCGCCTTGCAAGCACCATCGTAGCGCTGGCCGTCCTCGGACCGGTGGCAGCGCAGGACGTCAATCTCCCGCTCCCCGTCGCCGAGCTCGAGCAGATGCTGCGGCACGAGCCGCTGCGGATCGTCGCGGCGGAGATCAGCCGGCCGAAGGCCAAGGGCGACATCACCCTCAAGGCGGAGGTCGCCTTCGGCGACCGGCCGCCGCTGCGGGTGAAGCTGCGCAAGGCGGTGCCGGGCGGCGAGGAATTCAACAACGTCCCGCGCTACGACCTTGCCGCCTACGAGCTGCAGAAGCTGTTCATCGATCCCGCCGAGTACGTGGTGCCGCCGACCGCGCTCAGGATGATTCCGCTCGCGGATTTCCGGCAGTACTCGCCGGATGTACTGCCCACCTTCCGTGAGTCGGCCGAAGTGCTGGCGGTGGTGCAGGCCTGGTTGCAGCAAATCAAGGTCATCGCCGACGTGTTCGACCCGGCGCTGTTCGAGACCGACGCCGTGTACGCCCGCCACATCGGCCAGCTCAACGTGCTCACCCATGCGATCGCGCACGGCGACTCGAACGTCGGCAATTTCCTCATCTCGCGGGCGACCACGGGTCCACGCGTGTTCTCGATCGACCATGGCGTGGCCTTCGCCTCGGCCCAGAGCGACCGGGGCAAGCTATGGCAGGTCATGCGGGTGAACCGGCTGCCGGCGGACACCGTGGCACGGCTGCGCGCGCTGACGGACCACACCCTGCACGAGCGACTCGGCGTGCTCGCGCAATGGCAACTGCAGGACGGTCGCTACGTGGCGGTGCCGGCCGACGGGAACCTTTCCCCGCAGCGCGGCATCCGAAGGGAAGACGGCATCCTGCAGATGGGACTCACCAGGTCCGAGATCGGCGCGGTCTGGCGAAGACTGTCCCGGCTTCTGAAGGAAGTCGATGCGGGCCGGATCGAGACCTACTGAGGTGGCAGCAGTGACGGGAATCGGCGGTGCATCGATCCGGGCCTCGCGGCGCGCGCTGGCGGTGGGCGCCATTGCAGTCGGCCTGGCGCTGCATTCCGTGGCGCCCCTTGCCTCAGAAACCGCACAGGTCGCGTGGCCGCAGGTCGATCGCGTCGTCGCGTTTGCCGACGTGCACGGGGCGTACGAGGAGCTGGCCGCGCTGCTGCGGACGGCCGGGGTCGTGGACGGGCAGTTGCGCTGGTCTTCGGGCAAGACCCACGTCGTCAGTCTCGGCGACCTGCTCGACCGCGGCGCGGACTCGCGCAGGGTCATGGACCTGCTGATGCGCCTGCAGCGGGAAGCGGCTGCCGACGGTGGACGCCTGCAGGTCCTCCTCGGCAACCACGAGGCCATGAACCTGCTCGGCGATCTGCGCGACGTGGCGCCCGCCGAGTTCGCCGCCTACGCCGCGGACGAGCCTCGCGGCCAGCGTGAGGCGCTGCGCGCCGACTGGATCGCGCGCAATGGGCCGGACTCGGGCGCGGCCTTCGACCGGCGCTTTCCGCCCGGCTATTTCGGGCATCGCGCCGCGCTCGCGCCGGACGGCCGCTACGGGCGCTGGCTGCTCGCGCAACCGGTGGCGATCATGATCGGCCAGACGCTGTTCATGCACGGCGGCCCGTCGAGCCTGCTCTCGGGCAAGTCGCTGCCGGAGATCAACCTGCGCTATCGCACGGCGCTCACCGACTACCTCGGTTCGCTCGCCCGCCTCGAGGCCGCTGGCCTGGTGCGCCCGGAGGACGAATTTGCCCGGCGCGCGGAGCTGGCGCAGCAGCGACTCGCCGCGCTTCCCGCCGCGGACAACTCCTCGCGCATGGCGCTCGCGCAGGCCGTGCAGCAGTTCGTCGCCGCAGATTCCAACCCGTGGCTCGAGCGCGATGGTCCGAACTGGCATCGCGGCGCGGCGCTGTGCAACGAGTGCTCGGAGGCCGACGTGCTCGATCCGATCCTGCAGGGGTTGGGGGCGCAGCGCCTCGTGATCGGACACACCGTCGCGCGCAACGCGCGCGTCGCCTCGCGCTTCGACGGGCGAGTGATCAAGCTCGACGCCGGCATGAACCGCGCGGTCTACCGCGGCAATGCAGCGGCCCTCGTGATCGAGGACGGCAAGCCGGGGGTACTCTATGCGGGCGATTCCGGTCCACCTGTGGCGATTCCCGCACAACCGCTTTACGTGGGTTACCAGGGCCTGGACGACGCGCGGGTCGCGCTTGCGCTCGCGCACGGGTCGGTGTCGCTCGGCGAGTCGCGCGCACCCGGCACCGTGGATGCGCTCGTCGAGCACGATGGCTGGAAGGTACCCGCCGTCTTCATGGGCGCCACGCGCGAGGCGGCACGACGTGAACTCGCGGCCCATCGCATCGACCGCCTGCTGGGGCTCGGCATCGTGCCGGCGACCGTCGAGCGCGAGGTGCAGGGGCAGCGCGGAATCCTGCAGGCGCGCCCGAATCGCTGGGTGACTCAGACCGACGTCCGGGAGCAGGGATTGCGGGGCGGTGGCTGGTGCGCCTACGAGCCGCAGTTCCAGCTCGTCTATGCCTTCGACGCACTCATCGGCAACGAAGGGCGCACCGAGGAGCGCTTCCTGTTCGATGCCGCCGAATGGCTGGTGCTCGTGACGGGCCACGACCGGTCCTTCGGCACCGGCAAGGCCTTCCCGGCGTACCTCAGGGCACGCCCGCCGGCGCCGGGTCCGGAATTGCGTCGGCGTCTCGGTCGCCTCGATGACGCCAGCCTCGCCGCAGCGCTCGGCGACCTGCTCGACGCGCGCGAGCGACGCGCCCTGCTCGCGCGGCGAGACGCATTGCTCGCGATGCCCGCCGCCGCGGCTGCCAGTCGCTGAGCCCGCTCAGCCAGTCGAGCGGATTACGCGCCGGACGACGAAGCAGCTGCGCGCCTCCATGCCGTCCACGTCGCTCGCGACGACCGTGATCGTCACGTCCTCGCAGTACTCGGCCGGTCCCACGCCGACGAATGCGCGGCTGCGCTCGTCGAACTGCAGCCAGCGCGGCAGCGGCCGGCCGTCGGCCAGCGCCGCCTTCAGGTGCAGCACGTCGCCCGGGTCCGCGTCGCGGAACGCTTCGGAGGACACCGGGTGGCGGAACGGCTGGCCCGGCTCGTAGTGCAGGTCGGGAATCGGCTGGCCTGCTTCCGGCGCGACGTTGATGACGTTCTCCCGGGCCTTGCGGGCGAATTCCCGGCCGATCAGCACCGCGAGCCAGATCCACGCGACCGCCAGCCCCAGGTTGAGCAGCGCGAACTGCCCGGCTCCCCAACCCATCCAGTTCAAGCCGGCGAACACCACGCCGGCCTGGATCAGGTCACCGAAGCGCCAGAAGAAGGTGTCGATCGCGGTCTTGCCCTCGTACTTCGCGTCGCGGTCCACCGGCAGGAACAGGGCATGGCGCGTGGTGTTCATCAGCGAATAGTCCATGCTGTTCTCGGCGATCTTCACCAGGCGGATGAGGGTGAAGATCGGCACGAAGCCGCCGAGCACGGGTGCGAGCGCCAACAGCCCGTAGCCGATGGCGACGACCATGGGATGCAGGACCAGGGCGCCGCGCACGCCGAAATGCCGGTAGATCCGCGCCACGAGGAACAGCTGGATCGAGAGGCCCACCAGCGTCACCCAGAACTGGTAATTGCCGTAGAACGCCGCGATCAGTTCGCCCTTGTCGAGCGCGCCGCCGCTCGCGGCCGAGCGCGCGGCGGCGTCGCGCTGCACGAAGTCGGCGAGGATGAACTCGCCGGTGGTGTTGATCCAGTTGAGGAGCACGACCAGCAGCGCGATGAGCAGCAGGTAACGGTCGCGCAGCACGAGGCCGATTCCGCCCATGAGCCTCGGCACCGCCAAACCGTGGGCCTGCGAGACGGAGCGCGAGCCTTCCGGCACCGCGCGCCGGGCCGGGCCTGCGATCAGCAGCGTCAGCGCGAGCAGCACGGTCGCCACCAGCATCAGGCCGATCGGCGTGAGGGCCGCGACCGTCACCTGTGCGCTCTTCGCGCCCGCCAGCGCGCCGACGTTGGCGCCGACCATGATGACCGGGAACAGCCGCTGGCCGCTCTTCAGGTTGTACGAATCCGCCGCGAACGCCCACAGCTGCGCAATCACCATCACGCCGAAGATGCTGACCCAGACGAAGAACAGGAAGGCGATCGACAGGCCCGCCCAGGCGGCCGCGGCGAACAGCAGCAGGTTGGCGGCGAAGAAAAGGGTGACGGCGCGCAGCAATTGCTCGCCGTCGAGCCTGCGCCGCACGGCGCCGTAGGCCGGCACCACCAGCATCAGCACCAGCGCGATCACGGCGACCGCATAGGCGCGCACCTCGGCCGAGAACCGCGTGAGCATGAAGGCCTCGCGCAGCGCCTTCACCACCTGGTAGGAGTACAGGAGCAGGAATGCGTGCAGCACGAACAGCCACGCACTGCGCCCCTCGCCCGGACGCACTCGCGTGAACAGCGAGAGCAGCCGCTCGAACGGGCTCATGCCCGACTGGTCGGTCAGCAACCGTGCCTCCTCGGCGCCCGCTTGCCGCGGGCTTCATTATTCATTTCCGGCGCATCGTACGTCACTCCGCACCCTCGCGCGCACAATTGGCGCGGCCGTCAGGCTCCTGGCGCCGGCCGAGCGCACCGAGGATCGCGCACTGCCCGCGCCTGCCGCCCGCGCAGCTGGCAATCGTCCGCCCGAGTTCCTGCGCAATGCGGCGCAACTCGCGCCCACGCGCTCGTAGTAGCAGGTCGTCTCGATGTGGCGGCCGCTGGCCGCCGCCGCGTCGCCGATCTTCATCCCTCTACCCTGTAGTCGCTACAGGGTCAAGGATGCTCCGCCATGAGTGCCACCTCCACCTCCGGTGCCAGTTGCGGCGAGACTGCCGAGCGCCTGTCGACCGCCGCGAACCGGGACCAGCGAAGGGTCCTGCGCATCGTGCTGGAGATCAACGTTGCGCTGTTCGGGGCGATGCCGGACGCGCCGACCATGGCTGTCGCCGCGTCCAGCACACTGGTGGCCAACCTCGCCTGTTTCTCCCTGCTAATGACGTGTTCAGCAACGCGGGGGATTATCGCTGCCGCGGCCGCCGATGCATGGCTCGGACAGGTGCGCAATCCAGCCTTCGGCCGCATCCTGCGGCGCGCGGGTCGTGGAGCCATGATCCTGTCTGTGGGCTCGAGCGCATCTGGTGTCAACCGCTAGACCGAAATTGGTGCCCACCGCGCCGTCAATCCCGTTCCGGCTGGAATCCATGCGCACCGCATGGATTTCGCCGAGGTCGACGCGACCGCGCCCAGGCCGCCGGGGCCGCGCACGTGGACGGTAACGACACGTCGAACGATCCGTTGTCGGACGGCTCGTCCGTGCACTGCCTGCACTGCGCATCGGTCTGCCACGTTCATGCGACCAACGACCGCCTGCTCACAGGCGACCGCCAGCGTCGTGCAGACGGTGAAGCTGATCCATGAGCTCCTGCATTTCTGCCGCGTTGGTCACGCCCGAGCGGTTCATTGGGCCAGTGACGAACGTCGCCATTGCGGTGGCCAGATCACCGCTGCCAGTCGCGGCCGTCATGTCGCCACCGCTCGACCTGCCGCCCATCCCCATCATCCTGACAGGGATGCCACTCATCATGCCGTCCATGATGCCGTCCGCGGCATCGTCGTGCATGGCGGCGACCATGGCCGAGGACGTCGTGGTCATTCCGAGCTGTAGGGCCTGCTGCGACATCGCGGCCAGAATCATCCCGTAATTCTTGGCGTCGATGCTGGCGCCGTTCGCGGATCCCACGACGGTAGGATCGATCGGGTGCGTCATGACAATGTCCATGCCCGGACCCAGATAGGCCGCGCCGACCCGCATGTTCGCCGTCGCGATATTGGTCGCCGTCATGCCGCCCGCCATGTCCGCGGCCCACGCATGGGCCATCGAGGTGAGCGGAGTGATCTGTACCCCGGTCGTCGCGGATCCGGCGGTGATACTGATCGACGGGACCGCGCAGGTCATCTCAGTATCGAGCATGCTCATGCGTGTTCCGGTAGCCTCGTCCGCATATGAACCCCCGCGTACCTGCAGCAGCATCGGGCCGGTGTAGGCTTCTACCTTGATGGTGAAGTTGCCTCTCGAGTCCGTCTGCCCACTGCCCAGTGATTCACCCTTGATGCCGTTGTTCAGGGCATACGCCCTGACGGTCGCGCCGCCCACGGGTCCCTTGGTTGCCGTTCCACTGACGGTCCCCGTAGTGACGGACGTGCTGCCACTACCGTCTGCAGCACCCCCGCCGCACGCCACGAGGACCGTCGCCGACAGGGCGGCGAGGACCAGCGTCAGGGACAACCGGGCGTTTCGGGCGTCTCGTGTGTTCACTGCCATTCTCCTTTCTCAGTCAGCGTCGCCGCAGTCGTGCGAACGAAAGCGGCCATTGATGGAAGCCTCATGAGCATTAACGCTGGGCGGAGCGCGTTTATTCCGCCGCGGGCGGAGATCTTCCGGTGGCGGTCAGGGTGACCCCGCAGCTCCGGCTGACGCATTCCGGGCAGTACAGCCGACACACCCGTTTCCGTACACGGGGTCGCGCCCCGGACGACCCAGATCGACCGCTCCGGTCGCGAGCTCGTTGACCGCCCACTCGGCGGCGCGCCGGTCCGGGCGCTCGAGCAGCAAGGCGAGTCGGCTGGCGACGATCGGTGCCGCGAAAGATGTGCCACGCACCGGCGAGTAGCCGCTCGGCAGGCTGGCCGCGTCGATGTCTGCGCCCGGCGCTGCAAAGGCGACAAACCGGCCACGGCCAGCCTCGATAAGGGCCCTGCCGGTACCGTCGACGCCCGTCACCGCGACCACGCCAGGATACGCCGCAGGGTACCGCGGCGGCGCCGAGGGCCCGTCATTGCCCACCGCGGCAATGATCAGGTGACCACGTGCCCATGCCCATTCAACCGCGCGCTGCAGCAGCAGGTTCGCCGGTCCGACCAGGCTGACGTTAATCACCGGCACGTGCTCCTGCATGAGCCACGCGAGCGCCTCGATCACGGCGTCCGTCGACCCTCCGGTCGGCGCGCCGCAATAGACGTTGGCCACATACAGGCTCATTTCGGTACTCGAAGGCACCGCCTCGCCGAAACCAGCGACCAGTCGCGATGCGACAGCCGTGCCATGGGCGGACGGAACGGCGGCGCCATTGCAGCCGTGCCTGTGGAGCGAAAGCGCACGCATCGCAGCATGCCTCGGCTCCACACCGCCGTCGATCAGACCGACCCGTCGGGCCGGGGCTCGGTCACTGCCGGGTGGGTGCGACATCGGATCATTTGAGCGCGCAGGCTTCGCCTCCCCCACCGCGCCAGCCTCGAGATAGACGTGGTTGAAGTCATAGGCGGCACCGGGATCGATCGCTTTGATCGTCTTCAACGCTTTGCGTGCGGACATATTCTGCGGCACCGCCAGTGCAACGATGTCGGTATCGAGACCCGCGAGCCCGTTCCGTCGACGGATGACGAATCCCGCCTCTTGGGCGGCGGCCAGTCCCGAGGCCGTGGCACCGATTCCGAGGATCTCGCCCCGCACGATGAGATTGCCTCGCGGGTCGAATGCGAGCAGATCGCGATAGCGCTGCTGCAATGCCTCGGCATGCATCCGCCGCTCATGCCCGACACCAGTCATGTCTCCACCCTTCTGCATGCCGGATTCCATGCCACCCGGCATCCCCGACCCACCGGCCGGCCACGACATCGCCCCACCCGCCGGCTTGCCTCCGCCCCCGCCCATGCCGCCGTGCTGCGACAGGCCTAGAATCGGCACGAGCGTCAGCGCAGCCGCTGTAATCAGTCTGGTACCCGTCCGCCACCACATGCGATCACCCAGTAGTGTCCCAACGTTGATCGGGACAGCTCGTTTAAGTCATTGAACATGATACATAAAGCGCCATATTTTCCTGGTCTCGATTTGAACATCGATACGCCCTCGCGCACCGTGACCGCGGTTCTCGCCGCGGAGTCGCTCGATGCATCAAGGCCAGCTCGTTTTTGCACAACTGATGCGCCATCTTCCGCTCACGACGTTTCGCCGGTGTGTGGCGCGCTATGCGGGCGAACACAAGGTCAAGAGCTTCTCGTGTCTGGATCAGTACCTGTGCATGGCCTTCGCGCAGCTGACCTTCCGCGAGAGTCTGCGGGACATCGAGGCGAGCTTGCGAGCGCAGTCGGCGAAGCTCTACCACCTGGGGATTCGCGGCAATGTCTCCCGCAACACCCTGGCCAACGCCAATGCGACCCGCGATTGGCGTATCTACGCAAGCTTCGCCGAGCGCTTGATCGGCATCGCACGCGGCTTGTATGCGGAGGAGCCCTTCGGCATCGACTTGGCCGAGACGGTTTAGGCGCTCGATGCCACGACCATCGACTTGTGCCTGTCGGTTTTTCCGTGGGCACCGTTCCGATCGACCAAGGCGGCCGTCAAGCTGCACACGCTGCTCGATCTGCGCGGCAATATTCCGAGCTTTATTCACATCTCCGACGGCAAGATGCACGATGTCAACGTGCTCGATCTGCTGCTGCCGGAGCCGGGCGCCTACTACGTGGTGGATCGGGGTTACCTCGATTTCGAGCGGCTGTATCGCCTGCACGAGGCGGGCAGCTTTTTCGTTACGCGCGCCAAATCGAACCTCAATGCCGAGCGCCGCTATTCGCATCCGGTGGATCGTGCGACCGGCCTGATCTGCGATCAAACGGTGATCTTGAGTGGCTACTACTCGCACAAAGGCTTCCCCGTCCCGCTACGTCGCATCAAGTACATCGATCCGAAGACCCGCAAGCGCCTCGTCTTCCTGACCAATCAATTCGCCTTGCCCGCCTTGAGCATCGCCGATTTGTATCGCTGCCGCTGGCAGGTCGAACTCTTCTTCAAGTGGATCAAGCAGCACCTGCGCATCAAGGCGTTCTTCGGGACTTCCGAGAACGCGGTGAAGACACAAATCTGGATCGCCATCTCGGTCTATGTCCTCGTCGCCATCGTCAAGAAACGGCGGAGCCTGCCGCGCTCGCTCTATGAAAACCTACAGATACTGAGCCTCACCCTGTGCGAGCAAATGCCGTTGTATGAGCTACTTGCGCAAATTGACCTCGATCAAAATTCGTCCGATGCGCATAACCAGATGAATCTATTCGATTAACGTTGGGACACTACTGGCGATCACCTTAGACCCAGATCCGATGGTTGGGAAGAAACTGTCGTTCAGATTCGTTATCTACCTAGGACGCGCATGCAACACAGCGACAGGAACTTCGGTGAGCAGGTCGGGATCCTGTTGCCGCGCCTGCGGCGGTTCGCGCGCGCCCTGACGCGCCACCCGCAGGATGCGGACGACCTCGTCCAGTTGGCCGTCGAACGCGCGCTGACACGCCGGCAGCAGTGGCGGCCGGAATCGAGTCTGACGAACTGGATGTTGACCATCGTGCGCAACGCCTGGATCGACGAGACACGTTCGCGACGACGACGCAACGCGATCTTCGCGCCGTCGGAGGATGTGGTGGACGTCGCCGGCCGTGGGATCGAAGCCGATTTCGAATTGTGGGCAATCCAGAGCGCGCTGGAGCGCTTGCCGGATGAGCAACGACTCGCGGTGGCGCTGGTGCTCGTCGAGGGACTCTCGTATCGGGAGGCCGCGCAGGTGCTGGAGGTACCGATCGGCACACTGACGAGCCGTCTGGCGCGTGGACGCACGGCACTGCAGGCAACGCTGGAAGATTCCGCAACGACGCGCGTGGCACGCGAGGGCAAGCGATGATCGTGACCGACGAAGAGCTGATGGCATACGTGGATGGCGAACTGGACACGGTACGCTGCGAATCGCTGCGCCAGGCAATCGCCGCCAGTGCAGACCTGTCGCGTCGTGTCGCCGCGCAGCGGACACTGCGCGATCGGCTGGCCCGTGCGTACGATCCCGTGCTCGACGAGCCTGTGCCGTCGCGGCTCGCTGACCTGGCTGCGCGTGTTCGGATGGACGATTTCGATACGACTGGCCGCCACCGATGGTCGCGCGACGCCCGGCGAAACGGGCTGGCGCTGGCCGCGGGCATCGCCCTCGGCGTCGCGCTCGGACCCGCACTCCTGCGGCTCGCCGGAGAGCCGCCCGACATCGTCGCGAGTGGTGCCGACATCACCGCCGACGGCGCACTCGCGGACGCCTTGTCTCGACGGCTCGCGTCGCAGCAGTCCGCATCGGACCCGGTCCGTCTCGGCATGAGTTTCCGCTCCATCAGTGGCGAGTACTGTCGTACGTTCATTTCGCGCCGGGGCGACGCCACGCTCGCTGGCATGGCATGTCGACGGGACTCTGCGTGGAGAATCGACACGCTGCAGTCCGTGCCATTCGTCCCGGGCAATCCCAATGGATATCGGCAGGCCGCCGCGCAATGGCCGCCACTGGTGCTGCGTGCCGCAGAGGATTCGATGGCCGGCGATCCGCTGGACGCTGCCGGCGAGGCAGCTGCGCGTGACGGTGGCTGGAACGTCACCGTAACCCGTACATTGAGCCCGCATGACGAACGCTGACGGATTGCGCGCGCGACGCACTTCAGTGCTGTTGGAACACGCGCATGCCGCCGCTCGCGTCAAACGCGAGCACTGCGTAAGGATCGTGCCGATCGCCCTGCTCCATTCCGGGCGACCCGATCGGCATGTCGGGGACCGCAATCCCCGCTACGGCCGGCCGCTCGCGCAGCAACCGACGGATGTCGGCGGCCGGAACATGACCTTCGACCGTGTAACCGCCTGCGCGCGCCGTGTGGCAGGACGACAGGCGCGGTGGAACGCCGTAGCGCTCCCGGACGAGACTCACGTGGTCCTGCGTGCGCACATACACCCGCAGTCCACTCTCGCGCAGGTGCGCCGCCCAGCGCAGACAGCACTCGCAAGAACTCCCCCGGTACACGACGACCTCGGCCGCGGCTTCCCGTCGCCAGTCCCAGGTCACGAAGGCCGCGACCGGGACCAGCGGCAACAGCAGTGGTAACCAGCGGATCAGCCGTGAAACGCCGTGCCTGACGCGCGGGATGGTCCTCGTCGCAGCCCGATGCACTGCCGTATCACGCGGTCTCCCGCGCCCTCCTGAGTTGCAGTTCCTTGACCAGCGCGAAGATGGCCGGTATCACGACGAGCGTCAGTACGGTCGCCGAGACCATGCCACCGACCATGGGTGCCGCAATTCGCCGCATCACTTCCGACCCCGTGCCGGTGCCCCACATGATCGGCAGCAGTCCGGCCATGATGGCCACCACTGTCATCATTTTCGGACGCACGCGCTGGACGGCACCCTCCATCACCGCTGCACGGATGTCCGATGCGGCCATTGCGCGTCCCTCGGCGGCGCAACGCTCCCGATGCTCCTCGAGCGCAGTATTGAGGTAGATGAGCATGACGACGCCGGTCTCCGCAGCCACGCCGACCAGTGCAATGAAACCCACCGCGACCGCCACGCTGAGGTTGTACTCGAGTGCGTACAGCAGCCAGACGCCGCCGACCATCGCGAATGGCACGGAGAGCATCACGATGAGCGTTTCCTCGACACGCTTGAAATTGAGATAGAGCAGCAGGAACACGATCAGGAGCGTCAGGGGGATGACCACCTTGAGTTTCTCGATGGCGCGCTGCATGTACTCGAACTGGCCGCTCCACGTGACGAAGTATCCGGGCGGCATCTCGACCTGCTCCTGCACGGCCCGCTGGGCATCCGCCACATAGCCGCCGATGTCGCGTCCCCGGATGTCCACGAAGACGTAGACCGACAGCAGGGCGTTCTCGGTGCGTATGCCAGGCGGCCCCTTGCGCACGACCAGTTTCGCGAGCTGACCCAGCGGCACCATCCCGCCGTCCATGACGGGCACCAGTACGTTGCGCGCAATCGCGTCCGGACTGTCGCGCAGTTCGCGCGGGTAGCGAACGCCCACGCCGAAGCGTTCCCGGCCCTCGACTGTCGTCGTGACCATGTCGCCGCCGAGCGCGCTCGCCACGACCTCCTGCACGTCCCCCACCGTGATTCCGTAGCGGGCGAGAGCGATCGCATCGGGTTCGATATCGAGGTAGTAACCCCCGGTCGTGCGTTCGGCAAAGGCGCTGGTCGTGCCGGGCACGGACTTCACCACGCGCTCGATGTCCTTCGCCAGTCGCTCCATCTCCGCCAGGTCGGTGCCGAAGACCTTGATGCCGATGGGCGTGCGGATTCCGGTCGAGAGCATGTCGGTGCGCGCCTTGATCGGCATGGTCCATGCGTTACTCACGCCCGGGAACTGCATCGCCTGGTCCATCTCCGCGATCAGCTTGTCCACGGTCATGCCGGGGCGCCATTCGTCTTCCGGCTTGAGGTTGATCACGGTTTCCGCCATTTCTAGCGGCGCCGGGTCCGTGGCGCTGTTGGCGCGTCCCGCCTTGCCGAAGACCGACTCCACCTCCGGGAAGGTCTTCAGGATCCGGTCCTGCGTCTGCAGCAGCTCGGCCGCCTTCGTGACCGAGATGCTCGGCAGGGTCGACGGCATGTAGAGCAGGGTTCCCTCGTTGAGGATCGGCATGAATTCGCTGCCGAGCCGGGTCGCCGGCCAGGCGCTCAGTACCAGCACGACAACCGCGGCGGCGATGGTCAGCTTCTTCCAGCGCATGACCCATTCGATGATGGGGTGATAGACCCAGATCAGCGCCCGCACGATCGGGTTCTTCATCTCCGGCGGGATGCGCCCGCGGATGAACAGCAGCATCAGCACGGGTACCAGGGTCACCGAGAGCAGCGCCGCTCCCGCCATCGCGAAGGTCTTGGTGAATGCGAGTGGCTGGAACATGCGGCCTTCCTGCGCCTCCAGCGTAAAGACCGGGAGGAACGACACCGTAATGATCAGCAGGCTGAAGAACAGCGGCGGCCCGACCTCGCGGCACGAAGCGATGATGGCGTCGAGCCGCGCAGCACCGGGCTTAAGGCGTTCGAGGTGCTTGTGCGCGTTCTCGATCATCACGATCGCGGCATCGACCATCGCGCCGATGGCGATCGCGATGCCTCCGAGACTCATGATGTTGGAATTGAGCCCGATGGCACGCATGGCGATGAATGCGATCAACAGGCCGATCGGAAGCATGATGATCGCGACCAGCGCGCTGCGCGCATGCAGCAGGAACACGATGCAGACGATCGCGACGATGATGCTTTCCTCGATCAGCGTGCGCTTGAGCGTGTCGATGGCACGATGGATGAGGTCCGAGCGGTCGTAGACCGTCTTCAGGGTGACGCCCTCGGGCAGACCCGAGGAGATCTCCTCCACCTTCAGCTTGAGGTTGTGGATGACGTCGAGGGCGTTCTGCCCGTAGCGCGCGACAGCGATCCCGCCAACCACCTCCCCTTCGCCGTCGAGTTCTGCGATGCCGCGTCGCTCGTCGGGAACGAGTTCGACGCGCGCGATGTCGCTCAGGAACACCGGGGTGCCGGCCTCCGCCTTGACCACGAGCCGCTCCAGGTCGGCGATGCCACGCAGGTAGCCGCGGCCGCGCACGATGTATTCCGTCTCGGCCATTTCCACGACGCGGCCGCCGACGTCGCGGTTGCTCGCGCGGATGATCTCGCTCACCTGCCGCAGCGGTATGCCGTAGGCCTGCAGCTTCTGCGGATCCACCGTCACCTGGTAGGTCTTGACGAAACCGCCGACGCTCGCGACCTCGGACACTCCTTCTGCCTTCGTGAGCTGGTAGCGCACGAACCAGTCCTGGATCGCCCGCAGGTCCGCAAGCGAGCGCTGAGAGCCCTGCAAGGCGTACTGGTAGACCCAGCCCACCCCGGTGGCGTCCGGACCGAGCGCCGGCGTGACTCCGCTCGGCAGGCGCTGGGTCGCGAAATTGAGGTACTCGAGGACTCGCGAGCGCGCCCAGTAGATGTCGGTCCCGTCCTCGAAGATCACGTATACGAAGGAGACGCCGAAGTTCGAGAAACCGCGCACCACCGTCGAGCGGGGCACGCTCAGCATGGCGGTGGTGAGCGGATAGGTGACCTGGTCCTCGACGACCTGCGGCCCCTGCCCCGGGAACTCGGTATAGATGATGACCTGCACGTCGGACAGGTCCGGCTGCGCGTCGACGGGCATGTGGACGATCGCGTAGATGCCCGCGGCGACGGTGAATACAGTCGCAAGCAGCACCAGGAACACGTTCCGGACGGACCATTCGATGATGCGAGCCAGCATGTCAGTGCCCCGCGTGCTCGGCGGGGGCCGTGGCGCCTGCGCCGTCCGTCGACTCCGCCGGGGCGGCCGCCGGCGCATCGCTCGCCGGAGCCGTCGCACCGTGCGCACCGTGGCCACCGAGGGCGCCCAGCGCCGCCTTGAAGTTGCTTTCGGCGTCGATGAGGAAGTTGCCGTTGACGACGACGCGCTCTCCGTCGGCAACGCCGCTCAGCACCTGCACGTAACCGTCGCCGCGCAATCCGAGCTCGACCTCGCGTGGCTCGAAGACCCCGCCGCCGAGCTCGATCAGCACGACGCGCCGCGTGCCCGAATCTAGCACCGCCGATTCCGGAACCGACACCTCCGCCACGGCCTGCCCGGCATCGATCTCGACCGTGCCGTACAGGTCCGGCTTCAGCACACCCGCCTCGTTCGGCAATTCGATCCGGGCGCGGCCGGTGCGCGTCTCCGGCTGCACCGTCGGATAGACGAAGGTCACCTTGCCGGCGAACGTGCGGCCGGGGTATGCCGTGAGCGAAACCCGAGCCACCTGTCCCGGGCGGACCAGCCCGAGGTCCTGCTCGAACACGTTCGCGATGAGCCAGACGGTCGACAGGTCGGCGATCCGGAACAGGGTCTCGCCCGGCATGAAGCGCATGCCTTCGACCGCCATCTTCTCGAGCACCACGCCGTCGGCCTGTGAGCGCAGGACCAGCGATTGTCGGGCGGGCTTGCCGGCGCGCAGACCGGCGAGGTCCGCATCGGCAATGTCCCAGTTCCTGAGGCGCTGCAGGCTCCCTTCCACCAGGGATTCCATGCTGGCTCGCGATGCGGGCGAGGCGTCCCCCATCGCCTGGAGACTGTGCCACGCGGCCCGATACTCCTCCTGGGCGGAAACCAGGTCCGGGCTGTACACCTCGAGCAATGGCTGGCCGCGCCTGACCGTTGCGCCGGTCGTATTGACGAACAGGGTCGTGATCCATCCCTCGAACCGGGGACTCACGGTGTACAGGGTCCGCTCGCTCGGTTCGAGCGTGCCGACCGCGCGTATCGAGCGCGACATCGCGCGCGCCGCGGCCACTTCGGTGCGCACCCCGAGCTTCTGCAGCTTGCCGAGGCTGATCTTGACCTGAGGACCGTCGGGCTCGTCGCCCTCGTAGACCGGGATGTAGTCCATCCCCATCGAGTCCTTCTTGGGGACCGGGGACGTGTCGTTGAGGCCCATCGGATTGCGGTAATAGAGCACGCGACGCGAGTCACCCGCGCCGTCCGCCCCGTCGGCCGCATCGCTGGTGCCGCCGACCATGGTGGGCGAGTCGGTCCCGTGGCCACGGGAACCGGTCGACTGTCCCCACCAATAGCCGGCGGCGAGAGCGATGACTGCGAGTACGACGACACTGATGATCTGTTTGCGATTCACGACTTACTCCACCGATGTCCTATTGATTCGCGCCGCGCCCCAGCAGCAGGTCGATCTCGGCCGCGGCCTTGTTGTGGCCGGCGATGGCCGCCGCGTATTCGGTCGACACCTCGAGTTCGCGCAACTGCGCCTGGCGCAGGGTCAGGAAATCGACGCGGCCAACGCGGTACGCCGCCAGCGCGGACTCGACCGATGCGCGTACCTGCGGCAGGAGCGCATTGCGGTAGAGGCCGGCGGTATCACGCCACTGGCGAACCATTGCGAGCTGGGAATCGATCGATGTCGTGGTCGCGAGCTTCTCGGCCTCGAGCATGCTCCACGCCGCATCGCGCATCGCCCTCGCTTCGGCGACCTGCGGATCGAGGCGCGACTTGCGCCAGATCGGCAGGTTGACGCCCACCGTCAAGCTCACCATGTCGTCGCGCGGCATGCCGTCCGGCGCCCTCTCCCGCTGCCCGTACTCGAGCTTCAGGTCGAAATCCGGGTAGTACTCGCGCTGCGCGAGCTCGATCGATCGTGTCCCGCGGTCGACCAGTGCCTGCAATTCCAGGACGCGAGGACGATTGGCCAGCGCGAAGTCGTGCAGAGATGCCGCCGGCCCCGGCGCCGGCAGCAGCTGCGGCTCCGCGACTTCGATCGGCGTGCCCTCCGCGGTGCGGCCAAGCAGTCGCCTGAGTTCGCTCAGCAGGACTGCCCGCTCTCGGCTGAGCTGCAGTTCCTCGGCGCGCAGGCGCTCGAGTTCCGTCTGGGCATCGAGCACGTCGTTCTGAATCGCCTGGCCAACGTTGTAACGCGATCGCGCGATGGCGGCGAGATTCTCCAGTTCGCCGCGCGTGCGTGCGAGGATCCGCTGCGCCTCCGCGTTGAACACTAGGTCCTCGTAGGCGAGCCGAACGTCCCGCACGACGCGATTGGTCGCCTCCTGTACCGCCCGCTCGATGCCCTCCGCCTCCGCGCTCGCAACGCCGCGGCGCAGGTCGCGCTTGCCGGGAAATGGCAGCCTCTGCCCGACGCCGAGCATCTTCGCCGTCATTTCTTCGCGCCGCAGGCTCAGCGATTCGAGCGGGACATCGACTACGCCGACCTCGAGCATCGGATCCTCGAAGGCACCCGCCGGGGCGATGCGCTGAATCGCCGCCTCGAACTCGCTCCGCGCGGCCGCGACTTCGGGATTGTTCTCGATCGCCTCCGCGATGAGCGCCGCGAGTTGTGGCGGGGACGGCTCCGCTACCGCCGGCGTTGCCCGCGCGGCTGCCCCATATCCGAAAGCCAGCCCCAATCCTATGCATCCGAGCCACCGGGCGGCGATGCGCGCGTCAAGATTCACGAGGCACTCCTCCAGTCCGCGCCAGCCAGGAGCAGTCCGGCCGCACGGCGTAACGCTGTGCGTGGAGCTCGAAACTGTCGCGGCAATTCACCGAACAGAAGTAATAGGTCACGCCGTCGCGCTCCAGCTTGGCGCGCGCCCGCCCGGGGCTGATGACCATACGGCAGACCGGGTCGATATTCGGGGCGAAACCGAACGGCGAGCGCCGGTCAGGGCGTGTTGTCGCGGCGATGGCCGCGCGGATCCGCGGCAGGGCGGCATGCGAGGCGTGACGGCCGATCGCGATGATTTCGTCGAGGCGCTGGAAGTCCCCGATTCCGACGTCCCCCAGGTCAATGTCGATCAACACCTCCGGACCGGTCATCGCGATCGCGAGCGCCCGCTGGCGGTCGAGCGCGACTTCGACGGCCCGCATGGCGACCTCGTACGCCAGGTGCGCGCTCAGCGGATTCGGCAGTACCCTGCCCAGCCCGTTCGCAAACCGGGCATAACGCGAATCGAGGTGCACTGGCTGTCGCAGCGAGGAGACTATGTTCACGGCGATGACGACGTCCGGCTCCCAGGACCACGCCAGATCGACTGGCAGGACGTTCATCACACCCCCGTCCACGAGGTAGCGGCCGCCGAGTCGCTCCGGCGCGAGGACGCCGGGCACCGCGCAGGTTGCGCGGACCGCGGGGAGCAGCGGACCCGAGTGCAGGACGACTTCCTCGCCCTCCACCAGGTCGACGGCGGACACCACCAGGGGAATAGCGAGATCCTCGAACGTCGCTCCACGAAGCACCGGAACAGCGGTGGGAAATATGTCCTCCCATGCCAGCACCCGTCCGGGTACGTAGCGGCGCGGGAAGTGGAATCCACGTGCGGCCGCCACGATCCGCGGCGCGGGCATTCCGCTTGCGGACAGCGCCCCCACCAGGCCTCCAATGCTCGTGCCGGCCAGCAGCGACGGCCGTATGCCCTCCGCTTCGAGGAGTTCCAGCACGCCGAGATGTGCGAGTCCGCGTGCGCCGCCGCCACCCAGCGCCAGGGCGATTCTCGGGACGTCGCCCGTCGTCGACGCGCCATTGCGTACGCATGGCAGCCGGATGTCCGGTGGCAAAGGGTGAGCGGTGTCGACTTGCATCACGGCGCCATCGTCCGATGGAGACTTCTCGCAAGTTTCGCGAGAGGACCCGATTAGGTAGAAGCCACGATTCGTGGCTGGTGGTGCGACGGGATGAGCGAGTGTGTGCAGTGGGTCAGATGATGAGAGGTCGCCCTGGCGACAGAGTCCGCGGGCAACAAGGGGTTCGTGAGACTGCGGTCAACTGCTCGACAGGGCGACCACCCAATGCAAACGGTGGCGGGTTGGCGCCCTGCTGCAACCGGCGTGGCTGCCTGCCCGGGAGGACCGACACGGCCGCGACGGCAGCAGGCAGGACGACAACCCATTCAACCAACTTCGGTCGCACGACATGCGTGCGAGTCGCGGTTCAGTGCTGTGAGCAGCATTCCTTGGCCATCTGCCGGTGCGCCGCCGCGAGCAGCCGATTCTCCTCGGCCACCGCTCGATACTGCTTCACGAGCTTGTCGCAATGACCCGCCATGGCCGTGTGGCTGCCCTTCGGAGCGCCACCCAATCTGTAGGTCTTCGCCATGGACTCGTGCGACGTTGCCTTCTCGTCCGCGACGATCGCTTCCGCGTCATACGACTTTGCGATCGCCTCATGGTCCGCGGGCGTCTTTGCAGCCGCGATCTGGGCGGCATCCACATGGTGGTCGCCCGACGCCCAGGCGCCGCTCGACAGCATCAGTGCGACCACGCCAGCGCTCAACATCGTTACCAGGCGTTTCATCTCAATCCTCCTCGCAGTGTCAAAGTGCACCGGATACGATGGTCCGACGAATACTTCTCGCAAGTATCGCGAGACGGCCAACCTAGGTAGAAGCCACTGCCCGCCATGGATTCCGCGCATCGCTGGCGACGTTCCAGATCGGTGCGCCCGGTCGCGCAGGCCGCTTAGCCCCTGCCTGGCAACGATCTGCCGGCCACGACCGGCAAATCGAAGTAGAAGGTCGCGCCTTCACCGGGGCGGCTCTCCACGGCGATCCCGGTTCCGTGGAGTTCCAGAATGCTCTTGACGATGGCGAGCCCGAGTCCCGACTGGCCCGAGTTCGAGGAACGACCCGGGTCGCCACGGAAGAAGCGGTCGAATACCCGCTCCGCCTCCCCGGGCGTCATGCCTGGTCCGGTATCCCTGACCGAGACACGGACACTCCCGCTCTCGGGCTGCGCCGCAACCGTCACGCGGCCGCCGGGCGGCGTGTGCCGCAGCGCGTTTTCGATCAGGTTGTCGAGAACCCGCTCGAGGAGGGCGATGTCTCCGCGAACCATCGTCGCGGCGGAGACGATTTCCGCCTCGAGATCCACTCCGCGATCGCGCGCAACGAGGGCGAATTTCTGCACGACGTCCTGCAGCAGTTCTCCGACGGGAAATGGCTCGACGTTCACGGTGACCTGCCCGGCATCCAGCTTGGCGGCCTCGAGCAACTGCTCCACCAGCTGCCCGATCCGATGGCTCTGGCGCATCGCCACCTGCAGGTAATCCCCTCGCTCGTCCTCCGTCAATTCTGACCGCTTCATCTGCAGAGTCTCGAGGTGCGCGAGCAGGGTCGTGAGCGGCGTGCGCAGGTCGTGCGAAACGTTCGCCAGCAGGTCTCGGCGCATCACGTCGGTGGACCTAAGCGCCTCCATCTGTGCTTCGATGCGCCGGGCGAGATCGCCGAACAATGCCTCGAGGCGGTCCACTTCGTCACCACCCAACGGACGCTCGGGCTCCCGATGCGTCGGCGTCGCGATTCCGTGCGCGTCCCGGAAATCGCGGATCGCCGTTTCCAGGACCCCGAGGCGGCGCGTGAGCAGCCTCAGGAACAGCAGACTCAGGCCGACCGCCAGCAAGGCTGCGGTGAGGATCACCCCCGCGCCCTCGCCTACGGCGTAGTTGGTGCGCAGCCGCGCCGCGCCCGGCTGGTGCTCCCCGCGCCGCAACACGATGTAGAGATAGTCCGCCGGGCAGTCGGCAATACTTACCGGCGCCACCGAGAACACGTCCTCACGCGAGGAGTCGCGCGGGTCATCTGCGAGGATAGGTGCGCCGCGGCCGGCAAGGAAGTCATGGATCGGACTCATGTCGACTCGCGTCCGGCGCCAGTCCGCCTCGGGTACCGACGAAGCGACGATGCTGCCGTCGTCTTCGAGCAGGTAGATGTCCACCTCCGGGTTCGCGGCCGCGAGTTTGCGGATGCCCAGGTGCAGGGTGTCCATGGTCAACGGCGCATCCGTGAGCAGGAAGTTCGACTCCGCGTAATTGCGCGCCAGGTTCCGATTGACGGTCTGGTCGAACTCCAGGTGGTACATCCGATGCGACACCTGCATCACGACCAGCAGCGCGATCGTCATGACCGCGCCGAAGACCAAGAAGACCAGCAGCAGCCGGCCGAACAGCGTGCGCGGCAGTTTCATCCCACGGCGATCGGGTCGGTCGTGAACTTGTAGCCGACGCCCCAGGCGGTCAGCAGGAGTTTCGGCTCTCCAGGGTTGGGCTCGATCTTGGCCCGCAGACGGTTGATGTGACAATTCACCGCGTGCTCGTAGCCTTCATGGCTGTAACCCCAGACGGCGTCGAGCAGTTGCGCCCGCGTGTAGACGCGGCCCGGGTTCTCGGCGAAATGTCGCAGCAGATCGAACTCCTTGTGGGTCAAGGTCACCGGCCGGCCGAGCATGTACACCTCGCGCGTCGCCGGGTCGATCCGCAGGCAGCCGGCGACCTCGATGATTCCCTCGGGCGTCGCGCGTGGCGCGGCGAGCGCGTCCATGCGGCGGAAGATCGCCTTGATGCGCGCGAGCAGTTCCTGGACGCCAAAAGGCTTCGTGAGATAGTCGTCCGCCCCGGTCTCGAGCCCGAGTACCTTGTCGATCTCGCTCGAGCGTGCCGTCAGCATGAGCACCGGCATGTACTGCTGCCGCGCACGCAGGCGCCGGCACACCTCGAGGCCGTCCATGCCCGGCAGCATCACGTCGAGCAGCACCAGGTCGAATGCCGTCGTGGCCGCGGCCTCCAGTGCGTCCTCGCCGGTCGGCGCGATGCGGACCTGGTAGCCGATGTCCTCGACGTGGCGCTTGACGACCCGCGCGAGGTCGGCCTCGTCCTCCACCACCAGCACGCGACGGCGCGTGTTCACCGCCTGCGACTGCGGTCCCCGGACCATGTGATTCTCCCGGATCGACGTGCACGGTTCCGATGCATCAGTGATCATGGCCTTCGTTCCCGGAGTGCTGGTGCGCATGGCCGGCGTCTGCCGCGGCGTCCATGGTAGCTTCCTCGGGCCTCCCCGGACCATCGCCATCTGCGGCGGCGGCATCCTGCCCGTGGTCGTGCCCGCCATGGTCTTCGCCCGCGACGGGCGCCCCTCCAGTGGCCGCCGCGTATCCCGCCGCATCGAGCGTCGGCAGCTGCTGCAGAAACGCGACCAGGCCCCAGATACTCTCGTCATCATGGGTCACGCCCCACGCCGGCATGCCCGTCATCCTGATGCCGTGCTTGATGATCCAGAATGTCTCGGCCGGGTCACGATCTCGCCGCTGCGAGAGTTCCGGCGGTGCCGGGTTGAGGCCCTGGCGCATCTCGTTATTGCGCATTCCGGGCGCCAGGTGGCACCCCGTGCACATGGCGGCGTAATGCTCGGCGCCGAGCGCGATCAGCGCCGGGTCGGCAAGATCCGGCACCACCAGGTCTTTGGCGCGAGTTGCGATCGAGTGTTCCCGGATCGCGGCGAGCGCGCGTGTCGTGACGCCCCAATGCGGCACGTCGGCCGCAATGTTGTAAGGCGCGGCGTACGCCAACCCGAACGCAATCGCACCCGCCAGGAACAGGGTGGCGAGGATGCAGGCTATGGTCTTCATCACTGATCCTTCTCTCGCTGGTGGCGAATAGCGCGCATTCCGACATCGAATCTTCGCGCCTTCGTCTCGGCGGTCAGGGAACGCGCTGCAGCGCGACGATCGTCAACGCGCCGTCGACACTCTCGACCGTCATCTTGACCTTGTCGCCCGGCTTGACCGCTGTCAGGAAGGCAGGATCCGCGACGCGGAACACCATCGTCATCGGCGACATGCCGAGGTTCTCGATCGGACCGTGCTTCACTGTGAGCTTCTGCGCTGCGCTGTCCACCTTGCGGATCTCGCCTTCGGTGAGCGGCGCCGCATGACCGGGCGCCTCGGCGGCGTGTTCAGCGGTTGCGTCGTGCTGGTGCTGCCCCATCATGTGCTTCATGTCGCCGGCGATGGCGGCGGCGCCGCTGATTGACAGGGCGAGAATGACGAAAGGCTTCATGTACATGTATCGGTCTCCTGCTGGTGGGCTGAAGTTGAATGGCGTGGTCCAACTCGAATGGTGCGTCCGCCCTGTCAATGGCCGGTATCGCCGGAAGGTTTGCGCACCTGCAACGGGACGCCCCTGCCGCTGCTTCGGGATGTCGGCGCGCGGACCGGATTGAGCGACTCCCCGGTCCATTCGTAAGCTACCTGGCCGGGCGGGTGGCGATAAGGGCCGGGGTCCGCAAAGTCATCGCGCGCGAGGCCCGCGCGGATCTTGACGGTCGTGAACATGCCACCCATTTCGATCGGACCGAACGGCCCGGCGCCGGTCATCATCGGCAGCGTGTTGTCCGGTAGCGGCATCTCCATTGCGCCCATCTCGGCCATGCCGGCCGAGCCCATGGCCATGTAGTCTGGCACGAGGTCGCCGATCGCCGCCGCGAGATCCGCCTGTGGCACGCCGATCATGGCGGGAACGTCGTGCCCCATCGCGTTCATCGTGTGATGACTCTTGTGGCAATGGAATGCCCAGTCACCCGGCTCGGTCGCCTCGAACTCGATTGCCCGCATCTGGCCGACCGCAACGTCCACCGTGACCTCCGGCCAGCGCGAGGCGGGTGGCGTCCAGCCGCCATCGGTCCCGGTCACCACGAACTCGTGTCCGTGGAGATGGATCGGATGATTGGTCATGGTCAGGTTGCCGATGCGGATGCGCACGCGATCACCCTGCCGGCAGACCAACGGGTCGATGCCGGGGAAGACGCGGCTGTTCCAGGTCCAGAGGTTGAAATCGAGCATGGTGTTGATGCGCGGCGTCGCGCTGCCGGGCACCACGTCGTAGGCGTTCAGCAGGAACACGAAATCACGATCCACGCGGTGCAGGCTCGGGTCGCGCGGATGCGTGACCCAGAACCCCATCATCCCCATCGCCATCTGCACCATCTCGTCCGCATGCGGGTGGTACATGAACGTGCCCGGGCGACGCGCCAGAAACTCGTACACATAGGTCTGCCCCGGCTTGATCTGCGGCTGGTTCAGCCCGCCGACACCGTCCATGCCGTTCGGCAGGCGCTGGCCATGCCAGTGAATCGTCGTGTGCTCGGGCAGGCGGTTGGTGACGAAGATGCGAACCTTGTCGCCTTCCACCACCTCGATCGTCGGACCCGGCGACTGGCCGTTGTAGCCCCACAGTCGGGCGATCATGCCGGGCGCCAACTCGCGCTCGACCGGCTCGGCAACGAGGTGGAACTCCTTCCAGCCGTTCTTCATTCGAAACGGCAGGCTCCAGCCGTTCAGGGTCACCACCGGCCGGTACGGTGGACCGGCCGACGGCGACAGTGGTGGCGCCGACGCGGCGCCCGACTGCAGGTGCGGTTCGGGGACCGCCGCCAGCGCCGCCCGGCTGACACCTGCCGCTCCGATCAGCGCACTCGCGCCGGTGAGAAAGTTGCGTCGTGAAGTCATCGGTTACCCGGTAGTCGGCGTATCAGTGTGGTTGCGCGGTGCCGGCGCCAGGCGTCACGACCGGCAGCCCCAGCGCGACACCCTCGACCGGCCGGCCGATCAAGGTCGAGCGCAGGTTTGCGTCGGCGAGCCAGAACTCCCGCTGTGCCGCGATCGCCTGCCTCACGCTCGAGACCTGGTCGCGTGCATCGGCCAGCAGTTCGAACACGCCGATCAGCATGCCGTTGTAGAGCAACAGGTTCTCCTCCGAGATCGTCTTGCGCAGCGGCACGATCTCGTCGCGGTAGTGCCTGGCGAGATCGTAGGTCGTGCGATAGGAGACGTAGCTCTCGCGCAGGTGCGATTGCGCCTCCACCAGCACTTCTGCCGTGCGATTCAGGGCGGCGAGGTACACCGCTTCGGCGTTCGCCCGCCGGGCATCGCCGAAGTCGAACAGCGGCAGACGCACCTCGAGTTCGTATCCCTCCAGGGTCTCGTCACCGGTGTCGCTCGTGCTCGCCGCACCGAGTTCGAGCCCGTTGACCGTACTGGTCACCCGGGTGAGTCCCAAGGCGCGGGCAGTGAAGTCCAGTTCGGCGCGGGCGAGCGCGACGTCCAGGCGCTGGTCGAATGCACGCCGCGCGAGCACTGTCTGGTCGTCCGGTGTGGCCGGCAGGTCCGGCAACCGTTGCGGCAATTGCAGCATCGCGGCGAGATCGCCCGGCAACCCGAGGAGTCGGATCAGTACCTCGCGCGTGCGCTGCACCTCGAGCTGGGCACGCGCGACCTCGGCGGTCGTTTCCGCATAGAACTCCTGCTCACGGGCGGCCTCTATCCGCGAGAAGTTGCCGACGGCCTTCATGCGTCGGGCCAGTTCGGCGCCAGCCTCGGCGGACCGCCGGGCCTGCTCCGCATAGACCAGGGACTGCCGCGCTGCGACGGCGTTGATCCAGGTCTGGCGCGCTTCCGTGGCGGTGGCAATCACGTCCCCCGCGCTGCGCAGTTGGTGCTGCACCTGCTGCAGGTCTGCGAGGCGGCGACGCTGGGGCAGTAGAACCAGGTCCAGCAGCGACGCCGAGAGAGCCCGATCGATTTCCGAGACATCGCCGGCGGCCAGGCGAGCGTAGCCCAGGATCGGATTCGGCAGCCGGGCCGATTGCGTGGCCGCGGCGGACGCTGCTGCGCTGTCAGCGAGCATGCGCTGGAAAGCCGGGCTGAAACCCAGGGCAAGTTGCACTGCGCCATCGGCGGTCAACGGTTCCGCGAGCAGCGCCCGGGCCGCTGACGCCGCCGCCGCGCGGGCATCGGAGGTCGACTGAAGCTGGATCTCCGTGCCCACTTCGCGCGCTGCGAATGCGCTCGTTTCGTCCAGGTTTCCACGAACGACGGTCGAGGCGCAGCCCGCGAGCAGGAACGGCAGTGCGGCGAGTGCTGCCTTCGGCGCCCGGCGACCGCCGAAGCGGCACCTGCTCACTCGTGCCCCTCCGGGTGGTCTTCGGCCTTCGCGGCCGGCACGTCGTGCATCCCGTGGCCGTCCGTCACGGCTGCGTCTCCATCCCGAATCGCATCGTTCGCCACCCGCCATTCGACGGACTGCGCCTGGGCGTCGAAGCGGCGGTATCCCGCGAAGGCCGATCGATACTCCGCAACGACGGGAGGCTCCGTCGCGGACGCAGCACCCGTCGTCAGCAGCCAAATCGACATGGCCGCACTGACGCGCGCCCGGACCATCGAACTTGCGGATCGTGACAACGTTTCGGCCGACGCCATGCGCCCACTCCCTCGAGTCAGGACAGAATGACCATTGGATAGTGCGGAGGCTCGCACGCGAAGTTCGCAAAAGTATCTGTGACCTCGGTGGTCCGTGAAGCTCACTTTGTCGGAGTGTCGATTGCACGCGCCGACCGGGCCTAGCGTTCTGCCGGGTGCCGCATTTCCGGCAGGGTCAGTCGAATCATGAGGAGTTGGGATCCCCTGAGGACCTGCAGCGAAATGATTTGCCCGGCCCCGGACGCCACGATGGCCCGGCCGATGTCGCCCGGGTTCGCAATGCGCTCACCGTTGATCGCCACGATGATGTCGCCGGGCTTGCTTCCCGGTCCTGCGCCGGGGCTACGGCGTCCGGCACGGAGGCCGCTGCGCGCCGCCGGGGAATCAACGAGCACGTCCTGCACTTCGAACCCCACGGTGCCCTCGGCCCCGACCCCGCGAACCATTCTGCCACTGAAGCCGAGATCCGGCCGGTATATGTGGCCCATTCGCACCAGGTCGGGCAGGATGCTGCGGACGAGATGGATCGGAATCGCGAAGCCGATGGACTGGGCGTCCGGGTTCATCGAGTCGTTGATGCCTACGACCTCCCCGTCCGAGTTGATCAGCGGGCCACCGCTGTTCCCCGGGTTGATGGCCGCGTCCGTCTGGATGAACGACGCCTGCAGTTCGGTCGCCTCGCTGCGCAGGGTTCTGCCGAGTGCACTGATGACTCCGACCGACAGCGAGTTGTGCAGGCCGTAGCCATTGCCGATGGCCATCACCTTTTGTCCGACCTGGAGACGCGTCGAGTCCCCGAGTTTCAGGGGAAAGAGGAATTCCCGCGGCGCGTCGATGCGCAGTAGAGCAACGTCGAACTCGTCCGAACTTCCCACCACGCGCGCGAGGAACTCTTCGCCGGTCGGGAGGGTGGCAAGGACTCTCTGGCGGTCCTTGACAACGTGGTACGCGGTCAGCAGGCGTCCGGCGTGATCGAGGACGAACCCCGTTCCGACCGCAGTCCGTCCGCTCTCGCCGGCCGAACCGGCAGGCCCCATCGCCATCGCCGTGACGTGGACCACGCCGCGGCTCGCGTCCCGGAAAACCGCGATCGTGTTCAACTCGTCCTGGCTCGGCACGGCTCCAACCAGCGCGGGCAACGAAGCCGCGAGCATCCCGAACCCGATGCGAGTGCGCGTCACTGCTGATCGCACGATGCAGCTCCTCCGCCTCGGTCGAAGTCACCGATCGCCCTGGCATCCATATGCTGCGTGCAAATGTTCGTATGAGTCTCTCACAGTGCCGCTAGTCGCTGCGCAGCGAAGCACCGCGGAGCCTGAGGGCATTGGCCACGACCGACACCGAGGACAGGCTCATCGCCAGTGCGGCGAACATCGGACTCAGCAACACGCCGAACAACGGGTAGAACACGCCCGCGGCCACCGGCACGCCCAGCGCGTTGTAGAGGAAGGCAAACGCGAGGTTCTGCTTCATGTTGGTCACCGCGGCACCCGAGATCTCCCTGGCACGAGCGATGCCGCGCAGGTCGCCCTTGACCAGCGTGACCTGGGCGCTCGACATGGCGACATCGGTGCCCGTCCCCATGGCTATACCGACGTCCGCGGCCGCGAGCGCTGGCGCGTCGTTGATGCCGTCGCCCGCCATGGCGACAAGGCGCCCTTCGGCCTTGAGCCGTTGCACCAGCTCCGCCTTGCCCCTGGGACGAATCTCGCCATGCACCTCGTCGATACCGAGATGCCGCGCCACGGCCTCTGCCGTGGTGCGGCCATCCCCGGTGGCCATTACCACCCGCAGGCCCGCCACATGGAGCGCCTCGATTGCGGTGGCGGCACCGTCTTTGATGGGGTCGGCCACGGCGATCAATCCCACCGCCGCCCCATCCACTGCGAGGAACATCGCGGTGGCGCCGTCGAGCCGCAGCTTTTCCGCCACGCCGGCCAGTGTCCCGGGATCGGCCCCGATCTCCCCCATGAGCGCCGTATTTCCGAGCGCGAGAGAGCGGCCATCGACACGTCCACGGACGCCCAGGCCGGTGACCGACTCGAAATCCTCAGCCCCGGACAGCTCGAGGTTGCGTCGCCTGGCTTCCGCGACGATCGCGTCGGCGAGTGGGTGCTCGCTGCCCTGATCGAGACTGGCGGCGAGCCGCAGCACTTCATCGGCCGTCACGTTGCCCTGCCCGATCACGTCACGAAACGCGGGTCGGCCCTGCGTCAGCGTGCCGGTCTTGTCCACGATCAGGGTGTCGATCGTGCGCAAGCGCTCGATCGCCTCGGCGTCCCGGAACAAGACGCCTGCCTGCGCCGCGCGACCGCTCGCCACCATGACCGTCATCGGCGTGGCCAGGCCGAGTGCGCAGGGACAGGCGATGATCAACACTGCCACGGCGTTCACCACCGCATACGTCCATGATGGCTCCGGCCCGACGAGGCCCCAGGTGAAGAACGTGGCGAGCGCCACGGCCAGCACCGCCAGCACGAACCAGAAGCTCACTTTATCGGCCAGTCGCTGCATCGGTGCCCGGGAACGCTGCGCCCGTGCGACCAGTTGCACGATCTGCGCAAGCACCGTTTCGGAGCCGACTTTGTCCGCGCGCATGATGAACGCGCCCGTGCCGTTCAAGGTCGCGCCGATCACCCTGGAACCAGGAGTCTTCTCGATCGGTATGGGCTCGCCGGTCAGCATCGACTCGTCGACACTGGACCGCCCCTCCAGCACCTCGCCGTCGACCGGCACCTTCTCGCCCGGGCGCACACGCAGTCGGTCCCCGACGTGCACGTGGACGAGCGGGATGTCCTCTTCCGTCCGGTCGTCACCGAGGCGCCGGGCCGTCTTGGGTGCCAGCCGCAGCAGCGCCTTGAGCGCCGCCGAGGTGCTCGAGCGAGCCTTGAGTTCCAGCAGCTGACCCATCAGCGTCAGCGAGACGATGATCGCGGCGGCCTCGAAATATACACCGACCCGCCCATGCTCGCGGAACGAGTCCGGGAACAGCCCTGGTGCCACGGTCGCGACGACACTGTAGCCAAATGCCGCCCCGACACCCGTGCCGATCAGTGTCCACATGTTGGGGCTGCGGTTAGCGATCGACTGCGCCCAGCGCTCGAAGAACGGCCAGCCGGCCCACAGCACCACAGGCGCCGTGAACGCGAGCTCGAGCCAGGTGCGGACTGCTGCGGACAGCAGAGTCGCACGATGCCCGAACATGGCGAGCGCGAGCACGGTCAGCGTCAGCGGCAGGGTCCACCAGAACCGTCGCCGGAAATCAGTCAGTTCCGGGTTCTCGCCGTCGTCCAGGCTCGGCAGCATCGGTTCGAGGGCCATGCCGCAGATCGGGCAGTTACCAGGCGCATCGCGCACGATCTGCGGATGCATCGGGCAGGTGTACTGTGTGTCCGCCGGACCATGCTCGTGCGTCGCGCGGTGCGGTGAGTCCTCATTCACTTTCATTCCGCACACGGGATCAACCGGAGTCGGGTCGGAAGCGTCCTGCGAGTGATGCTCGTGCGAAGCTCTCATTGCGGATACTCCAGCGTGAAAACGGACGCGCAGGGGCTGGCATGGACCCGGCCGTGGCGGGTGCGAGCCGCGATCACTGCCAGCCGACGTCAGACGGATTCCGCTTGCGCAGGTCTCCGTGGGACCCTGTCGCCGGAACGCCTGCCGGACCGAAACGAAGCCGAACCGGTTCCGTCTCGTCCGGGCGGCTGATCATCAACTCGAGGCTGTACTCCGCCAATGGGTCGACAGTCACCATCGTGCCGTAGGTGGCCGGAGCACCTTTCTCCATCAATTCGAGCTTGCTCGAGAACGGACTTCCGGGCGGAACCGTGCGCGTGAGCGTGGCCCTGACGTGCGCGTCTCCGAGTCGTTCCCTCGTCAGCTCGTCCACAATTGCCACGACGAGATGTCGATCGAGTTCCGGTCGCACAGCGACCGCCGAGTTGCCCTCGCCCGTGGACCCGTGGGAATCCACCCAGTCAGGAGCCATTCCGGCCAGCTCGAAGTCCACGTAGACCACGAGGCCATCGGCCCGTTGCAGGGCGTCGAAGCCGCGGTCCTGGGCCGGCAGCATCCACGGCACGATGCTCGCCACGACGCCAATGATGCACCTTCGGTATGACATCATCGACCTCCTCGGGCCTGGAGCCCGTCCACCGCACGTCAGTACGTAATCGCGCCGCGCGAGCCTGCTGTCTTTCCAACTGCGCGGGACCGAAGTCCGGTCGTGACCGCGCCGGCAGACACCGCACGCGGCCTTGTGCAGCAAGGACACGCGACCGGCGCCGGAACCTTACGTCGCGCCGCGCGCATCGCCTGCGATCGAGCGCGCCGCGCCGCCATCCACAAGGAATTATCGCGTCGCTTGCGTGTCGAATCGAACTCGGCTTTCATGCCTCATATCCGGACGCCTCACTACCACCTCGATCTCGTAGCGTGACGCCGGATCAATCGTGACGACGGTGCCGTAACTGGAGTTGGCACCCGATGTCATGCGGTCCAGTTGGCGGGAGTAGGAATTGCCCGGCGGCGCCGTGGGCGTCATGACCACCTCGATGGCGGCGTCGCCGACGCGTTGCCCGGTCTTTTCGTCGATCACCACGACAACGACGTGACGATTCAAGTCGGACCTGACCGAATGGGCCACCGTGTCGACATCCGTTGGCCGATGAAAACCGCTCCAGTTCTGCGCCATCGCTGCGGGCTGGAAATCCAGGTACACCGCGAGCCCGTCCACGCGTTCCGGGGTGTCGAAGACGCGATCCTGAGCATGCAACATCAACGGCAACATGCTCGCCACAACACCAATGATCCACTTTCTGTATGACATCACCGACCTCCTCGGGAATTGCGTCCGTCCTTGCAGACTGACGAACTGCTATGTCGAATGAGACGCCTTCACTTGTAGCCGAACGAGGTCGCGAAACCGTCTCACGTCGTCGGCCGAACCGTAGGGATATACCGAAGCGCGATGATTCGGACAGGGGACGCGCACGCCGATCCCTAGCGCGAGCTGGATTGCAGACCGACTCGCTACAACCTCATCGCAACCGACTCGTCTGACCGGCGACCGCCGGATTCCGGGATGGCTCGCGGTTCCGGAGAATCCATGAACAGACGGCGACGATGCCGAGCGCCATGCCGAGCTCAGCCAGTCCGGGCCGTGGCCGGTCCGGTGCGACGCTCGGGAAGATCATTACGTAGAGGTCCAGCCATTGGCCGACCAGGCTGCTGGTGGCCGCCAGCCCGAGCACCACGAGGTTGCGCTTCGCGGTCCTGCCGAGGAGCAGCACGAACGGTGCTGCCCACTTCAATGCGACGGTAGCGAAGAACAGCGCGCGCCAGTCGCTGCCCGTTCTAACGACGTAATAGTCCGTTTCGTGCGGCTGGTTCGTGTACCAGATGAGCATGTACTGGCAGTACCAGACGTACATCCACAGGCAGCTGAAACCAAACAGCAGGCTGGCTAGGTCACGCAACTGGTCTGGCGACACGGTCATCAGGCCGGCCGGACCTTGTGCGCGCAAAGCAATGCAGCCGATGAGCACCGCTGCCAATGCGCTGACGATGAAGCCCGCATAGACGTACAAGCCGAAGACCGTACTCGCCCACTGTGGAGTCAGAGACATCAGCCAGTCTCCGGCAGCCAGCCAGCCGGTCAGTGCGCCGACAGGCAGGACGCCGGCCGCAACGCGCGGCGACCCCTCGTGTCGGACCAGAAGTCGCGCCGACAGCATCCAGAGCCCCAGGTAGACCATCGACCGCGTGATGAAGAACGGCCAGGAGAGCCATGCGCCACGCAGGCCAGGTTGCGTCTCGAACGTCCATGAGTAGGTCTCGGGTCGACCGACGAATACCAGCAGCAGCAGGACCATGGCCGCCGGAAGCGTCGACGGGAGCGCCCCGGGAATCGTGCGCAGGGACTTGCTCCAACTCGCCCCGCTCAGGGCCTGCACTGCAGTGAAGAACATCGCCCCGACCGCCAGACCTGCCAGGTACGCACCAGCGAGCAGCAGGTTGGGCCCCAGACGCTCGTTTTCGAGCATCGCCCCCGCGACGGCAGTGATGACCGCAACCGCACAACCCGCGGCGATGCACCTGGCTCGGCCGCGGCGGGCCAGCGTCGCGGCGCCGGGATCCGTCATGGCGGCGCGCCTTGCACGGCGGCCGAGCCAAACGGTGGCGGATCCACCGGCCAGCGCACCTGCAGCCGCCGCACATGCAGGATCAATCGCCAGCGATCATCCGATCCGACCTGCGACGCATGCGAAGGCATCAGCTTCTGGCCGTACGTGATGACGTGAAACATCTGGCCATCCTTCATGTCGCGCGCGGGTTGCGTCAGCAGCGACGGGGGCGGCTGGAAGCCACGCTTCATGGTAACGCCGTCCCCGTGGCCCTCACCGCCGTGGCACGGCTGGCAGAACGCCGCAAACAGCGTCGCGCCCCGGGCCGGGTCGTTGTTGGCGACGATGGCGTCCGGCATGTGCAGTTCGAGCCCAGCGCGCAGGGCCTCTGCCTCTGTCGCTTCGTAGCGCAACGGCAGCGGTCCGCGAGGCACGGTACCCGGGACCGGCGTGCGAAGTCTCCGATCAGCTAGTGGCAACGCGCCCGGCGAGTACGTCGCCGCCGCCGGAGAAATGGCCATGTCCGGTGCATAGGAAACGTTGCGATGCGTCCAGTCGGGCCATAGAAGCGCGGCCAGGCCGGCGGACAAGCAGGTCACGGCGATCAATGCTTGATCCATCGACCGGAAGCTGCCGGCGGAAACCGGTCCTGCGGCGGTGACCTC
Source organism: uncultured Gammaproteobacteria bacterium (assembly GCA_963706535.1). Classification (GTDB taxonomy): domain Bacteria; phylum Pseudomonadota; class Gammaproteobacteria; order Steroidobacterales; family Steroidobacteraceae; genus RPQJ01. The sequence continues at coordinate 455,382 of CAVPMU010000002.1, read as the reverse complement.
GGCACGTTGATCGGACACCACGCTCGCGGCCCCGGCATCGTGCAGAATCGCACGTGCAATGCCGAGCCGCGCGACGCTGCCCGCCTCGACTGCGAGGGCGAATCGGCCCCCTGTCACGTTGTCGGGCGGCATGGCCAGTCGCCGTCGAGGACGCAATCGGCACTCCACCAGGAACATCGCAACCGCGGCGCCGGCAGCTCCGAGGACCATCAGTTCGAACGCAACCGGCAGGTACGCGAGCCCGGCGAGCACCGGCTTGCCGCCGACATCGAGCGGCCAGCTGACTGCACTGGTCCATGCCTGCAACAGGAAACCGCCGCCGGCTCCCAGCACGCCGCCGCAGAGGCAAGCCCGCGCAATGCGCGATGGCTCTTCGGCCACGCGACGCGGCAAGCCGGCGACCGGGTGAGGCCCGTAGGCGTCGGTGATCGTGAAACCGGCTGCGTCGATGGCCCGTGCCGCTTCGACCAGCGCAGCCTCCGAATCGAACGTCGCGAGCAATTGCGTCGTGCTCACTCTACGGCCTCTCCAAGGCTCGCGCGCCGTGCTGCCATCGCGCGCGTCTCGCTGATCGAAACGACCGGCAGCCAGCGGCAGAAGAGCAGGAACAGAACCAGGAACAGCCCGACACTGCCGACCAGCGTCGCCACCTCCACGCGCGTCGGCAGGTACCCCACCCAGCTCGAGGGCAGGAAGTCGCGTTGCAGCGAACCCACGATGATCACGAATCGCTCGAGCCACATGCCCGTGAGCGCGGCAACGGAGATCGCAAACACGGCCGCCAGGTTGCGTCGCACAGCGCTCGACCACAGCATCTGGGGCACGAACACGTTGCACGCGATCATCAGCCAGTAGAACGCTGCCAGCGGTCCTTCCATGCACACCACGACCATGAAGCGGTCAGGACGATGATCCGCGTACAGCGCGGTCAACACCTCGATGAGATACGCGAAGCCCAGCAGGCCGCTCGTCGCGAGCATGATCCTGCACAGCGCGTCGAGCTGGCGCAGCGTCACATACGCCTCCAGGGCCAGCGCACGGCGCATGACGATGAGCAGTGCGAGCACCATCGCCATGCCCGAGAAGATCGCGCCTACCACGAAATAGGGCGGGAAGATCGTCGTGTGCCATCCCGGCACTACGGAGGTCGCGAAATCGAAACTCACCACCGTGTGCACCGAGACCACGAGCGCGGTGGCGAGGCCTGCGAGGAGCAGGCACGTCGTCTCGTAACGGGCCCAGGTCCGCTGCGACCCGTTCCAGCCGAGGCTCAGGAAGCCGAAGGCCCGGCGCCGCCAGCCGGCGGCCGCATCCCTGAGAATCGCGAGGTCCGGCAGCAGCCCGAGGTGCCAGAACAGGACTAAGAGCGTGAGAGTTTTTCTCCAATCTCGCCAGAGTGTCCTGGGACTGGCATGCTCCGAGACATGAGCGAATCCGAACTTCGTAACGAATCGCCGGCCAGCCTGTTCGAGGACCTGCCGGCCGAGCAAGAGCGACAGGTGATGGCGGCGCAGCAGGCGCGCGCGGCCGCGCGCCGGCAAGGCCCGCCGCGGCTGCTGCAGCCTAACCGCGGGCAGATCGAACTGCGAGCCTCGGAGCTGGAATCGCTGCTGGGTGAGGATCACCGGGCTCGGCTGGTGTGGGGCTACGTCGAGCGGCAGGACCTGAGCCGGTTGATCGAATCGATCAAGGCCCGCGGCAGCAACGCTGGACGCTCGGCGATCGACCCGCGGATCCTGTTCGCGCTGTGGCTGTACGCCACGCTCGATGGTGTGGGCAGCGGGCGGGAGATCGCCCGTCTCACGCGCGAGAGCGATGCCTACCGCTGGATCTGCGGCGGTGTGTCGGTGAACTACCACGCGCTCAACGACTTTCGCTCGGGCAACGAGACGTTGATGGACGAAGTGCTCACGGCCAATGTCGCTGCGCTGGCCTCGGCCGGGGCGATCAGCCTGGAGCGCGTGGCGCAGGACGGCATGCGCGTGCGTGCCGATGCGGGCGCGGCGTCGTTCCGGCGGCAGGCCAGCCTCGAGCAGCACCTGGCCGAGGCCGGCGAGTTGGTCCATGACATCAAGAAGCGCGCCGCGGCCGACCCGGCAGCGGCCAGCCGCCGGGCGCAGGCCGCGCGCGAGCGTGCCGCGCAGCAGCGCGAGGAGCGCATTGGCGCCGCGCTGGAGCAACTGCCGCAGGTGCAGGCGGCCAAGCGGCGCACCGGTGACAAGCCCGAGGACGCGCGAGCCAGCACCACGGATGCCCACGCGCGGGTGATGAAGATGGGCGACGGCGGTTTCAGGCCGGCGTTCAACGTGCAACTGGCCACGACGTGCGAGGACCAGGTCATCGTCGGCGTGGCTGTGAGCAACGCCGGCAGCGACATGGCGCAGATGGCGCCGATGGTCGAGCAGGTCATCGAGCGCACGGGCACAGCGCCCGGGCAATGGCTGGTCGATGGGGGCTTCCCCGCGCACGAGCAGATCGACGCGGTGCATGAGCACACGCAGGGCCAGACCGAGGTCATCGCCCCGGTGCCCGAGCCCAAGCGCAAGGCCGGCAAGCCCGGCGACGACGACACCCCGCCGCCGGACAAGCACCAGCGCAAGGCAAGGAGACTCCGAGCCGGTGGCGCAGTGGCGCGCGCGCATGGCCGGCGACGAGATCAAGGACGTGTACAAGCAACGCGCGGCCACGGCCGAGTGCGTCAACGCACTGGCGCGCAACCGCGGGCTGCAGCGCATGCCTGTGCGCGGGCTGGGCAAGGTTCGAGCGGTGGCCTACCTGTACGCGCTGGCGCACAACTTGATGCGCATGGTCAAGATCGCGCCGCAGATGGTCGGTCGAGGCACCGGTGCGTCCAAAATCGCCGCAGCGGCGGCATAAGAGGTGCCTGAAGTGAAAAACCGACCCCTGAAGACCCCGCATCGGCCCTCACAGACGCTTGGCCGGGCCTCGACCGCCCCGCAGCGCCTGCGCAGCGCAGGCAACTGCATCTCATCGCACGTCGCTTACTCGGCTTGCGGCGATCAAATGCTTCTCAGGCTCTGAGACGAGGAAGTAGGTGGCGATCGCGAACACATCCCAGGTGAGCGGCGAACTGAAGTTGATCCAGAGCGGGCCACGCGCATTCGGCAAGGGAAAGACCCAGAAGAACAGCCACGGCCGGCCCAGATGTATCACCGGAAAGACTGCCGCGCAGGCGATCGCGACGATTGTCATCGTTTCCGCCGCGCGATTCACGCCGAAACGCCAGCGTTGGCGGAACAGGAGCAGTACAGCCGAAATCAACGTGCCTGCATGCCCGACGCCGATCCAGAAGACGAAGTTCGTGATGTCGTAGGCCCAGCCGACGCTGCGATTGAGTCCCCAGGTCCCGATTCCGGTACCCAGCGTGTACGCGACTGCTCCTGCGCCCGCGGCCAGGGCAGCCAGGGCGAGACCGAAGCAGACCCACCAGCCGCGCAGAGGCCGACCGAGCGCGGGCCCGGCGAGCTCATCCACCGTCCGGGAAATGGCGTCCTGTCCGAAGACCGGGCGAGAACCGGCTGCGACGGGCGCCACCTCAGACACCGTCCACGTCGTGGGCGTCCGAGCCGACACGCCTGCGGATGGACAGGTACCGGATCGCGGGTTGCAGATTGAGTCCGTCGAGCAGCGTGTAGGCCCTCCCGCTGCCGGCGAGCCGGTGCACGCGGCTGTGCGGATCGTTCAAGTCGCCGAACGTCAGCGCCGACGCGGCGCAGGTCTGAGCGCAGGCCGGCACGACGTCTCCGTCCGCCAGTGCCGTGCCGCGCATTCGCGCGTCGAGACGCGCCTCCTGGATGCGCTGCACGCAAAAGGTGCACTTCTCGGCGACACCGCGTGAACGCACCGTCACGTCCGGATTGAGCACGAGGTTCTCCAGCCGGTCGTCGCGCGCGTAGTCGAATCAGTTGAACGTTCGCACCTTGAACGGACAGTTGTTCATGCAGTAGCGCGTTCCGATACAGCGGCTGTAAGTCTGCTGGTTGAGCCCGTCGCTGCTGTGCGTCGTCGCGAGCACGGGGCACACCGACTCGCAAGGCGCGTTGCCGCAGTGATGACAGGTCATGGGCTGGTGCGCCACGGCCACACCCTGCGCACTGTCGACGTAGTACAGGTCAATGCGCAGCCAGTGCATCTCGCGACGGCGGCGCACCTCGTCGCGGCCGACGACGGGCGTGTTGTTCTCGACCTGACAGGCCACGACGCACGCGCTGCACCCTGTACACGCGTCGAGGTCGATGACCAGACCCCAGCGGGCCCCCGCGTACTCTCGCCCGTCGCCCCACAGGTTGCCTGCGGCGTGGTCGGAACCCACGCCGGCACTCAGCCGAGATTCCTGGCCTGCATCGATAAATCGTATGAGGGCACCGGCTCCCTCCGCGGCCCACGCGTCGTCGCCGTCCGGGCCCAGCCGACCGTGGTTCTGCGTCCGCGGGAGCTCCCGGTGGCGACCGGTGGCGATCACTCGCACGGCCGTCTGGGTGAATTCGTCGCCGGACCGTAGTGGTCCCAACACAGACGCGACGTTTGCACCCACGGGACCGGCGGCGACACCGTGCCGCCCGGCGTCCATCCAGACGGGCCCGATGCCTGCGAAGCGGCGCGCGACACTCTGGCCAAAGCCGACGGGTACGGCCACCACCTCGTCGTGCTGGCCCGGCTGCACGACAACCGGCACCTCGATGCTCCGCTCGGCATTCGAATCCGGTGAACGTCCCATGCCGACGACGGGCACGATCCGGACGAGGTCCCCGTCGCGCACGCCCAGCCTGCGGGCCGTGGCGGGGGACAGCGACGCACAACTCTCCCATGTGACCTTGGTCACGGGGTCGGGCAACTCGAGCAGCCAGGGGTTGTATGCCTGCCGGCCGTCCATCAGGGCGACACTCGGGTAGGCCACGAGGACGAGCGTGTCGCCTGCCTGCAACGGTTCGCGGTGCATCGCGCGGACCGTCGCAGGATCGAAGCGCTGCGTGACGGAGCCCTGCGTCGTGCGTGTGATCCATCCTTCGCGCAGCGATCGGTCCCAGAACGCCTCGAACGACGCCCCGTCGGACGATGGATCGAATACATGCTCGCGCCAGTGAAGCTGCAGCAATCCATGCGCATCGAGCGGGGAATCGGTCCACGCAGCGAGACTCGCGTTCATTGACCGCGTGTCACCGAGCGCCGCGATCGTCGGTTGGCGCAGGCAAAGCGTTCCCGCGACTGGTTCGTAGTCGCCCCAACTCTCGAGCGGGTGCGGCGGAGGACAGACATACCGTGCCAGGCTCGCGGTCTCGTCGATGCGCTCCGACACCGCCACCAGGACCGGAATCGTGCCCAGCAGTTCGGCCCACCGATCGCCGTCCGGCAGCTCGTGGACCGGGTTGACGCCCGACGCGATCAGGACATCAACGGCGCCGCTCTCGAGCTCGTGCGCCAGTCGCCCGACGAACCGGTCGTCGCCCGACCGCTGCAGCGTCGGCCGGGTCAGGTCGAGCGTGGACCCATAGGCGTCGAGCAACTCATTGGCGAGGATGGCCAGCCGCTGCACGGTCGTGTTCTCGCTGCCGCACACGACCAGGGCGCGGCCCCGGGCCCGCCACAGCGCTCCCGCCATCTGGTCAAGCGTTTCCGTCGACAGGCCCGGCGGCAGCTCGACGCGCGCGTCGAATCCGAATCCCGCCCGTTGCGCGAGACGCACTGCCAGCGCCGTCATCACCGCGCCGATGTCGCCGGGAGCCACTGCGATGCGTCGATCCGCCTTCGAGCCGGTCAGCGTCATGTGCGACTCGAACTGCAGGTGCATGCGCGGACGACGGGACGTGTAGGCAGCCGTGAACTCCACCGGGGAGATCCAGGTTCCGAGAAAATCGGCCTCGAATGCCGCGACGACCTTCGCGCGATCGAACCGGATGCGTGGAATCGCCCGTACACCGTGCGTCGCCAGGTGGGCGTCGGCGATCGCCGCCGCCGACAGCGCGTCGTACACGTCGTGGCGCCCGTCGGCGAACTTCGCCAGGAATTGCGCAATCAGTGCGCGAGTCGACGGACTGGCCGCGGCGTCGGTGCCGGTGAGCAGGCGGACTGAACCGCGGGCCGCGGCGAACTCCGCTTTCAGCAGGGCGTCGATGCGGCCCCACGAGACAGGTTCGCCGCCGAGCAGTGGCCGACGGACACGGTGTCCGTCGTAGAGCCCCAGGATGGACGCCTGGCCCGCCGCGCACAGCCCGCCCCGCGAGACCGGATGGCCCGGCAGTCCCTCGAGCTTGACCGGTCGCCCGTCGCGCACGGAGGCGAGCATTCCGCAGCCGGCGCTGCAGCCGCCACATGTCGTCGCGTAGTGCAGCCGTGTCCCCGGTTCGGCCGCCTCCGGCTGCACGAGGTGCGCGACGCGGGAACGCTCGGGAGCGCGGCTACAACCCGCGGCGGCCGTCGCCAGCGTGAAGCCCGCGGCCTGCAGGAAGCTGCGACGCGAAATCGGATTGTGGTCCCGCATGTCCTCGCACCTCAACGGTGACAGCCTGCGCAGTCGAGGGACGCCTGCACGGACAGGCCATTCACGCCCTCGCGGTTGCTGTCGCGATGACATGCGACACACGAACCCATCGAGAGACTCTGTGCCTGGCGGGTGCGCTCGAAACCCTGCACCTCGCCGTGGCACTGCACGCAGTCGATGCCGACTCGAGAGTGCGCGCCGTGATCGAAGTACGCGAAATCGGGAAACTGGGTCACTCGCGTCCATGCAACAGGGTGCGGCGTCAGTTCCGGATCGACCTGCAGGGCGTCGTCGAGTCCCTGGGCACGATAGAGCTCGCGCATCGCATCCGACACGACGCGTCTCACCGCCCTTCCCTCCCGCGCCGCCCGCCAATGCTCGTCCTTGACCGCCTGCGAAGGCGCGCTGACGAACCGATGACAGTTCATGCAGACGTTCGCCGCCGGCATTCCCGCATGACGGCCGCTGTCCGCGCCAGAGTGGCAATACAGGCACGCCACCTGCAGCTCCGTCGCATGGAGCCTGTGCGAGAACGGGATCGGCTGCACGGGCGTGTATCCGACGTCGTTTCCGGGAAGCCGCCACTGCGCGAGCACCCAGGCGAGCAGCGTCAAGGCCGCTGCGCAGGCGACGACCAGGGCCAGCCTCCGCGCGGGCACCTGCGAGACCAGTGACCGAAGCGTCACGCCGCGCGCCTCGACTGCGCCGGGGCTACTAAGCCGCGGCGCCCGGGTGCACCGGCTTGGTGGCCCGGTAGAGCGCGAGCGTACCGAACATCGTGCGGAACGCGCGTGGCGCGGAAACGTCGACGAAACCGACATCCTCGAACAGGTCCACGAGCCGGCCCGCCACGTTGTCCTGCGTGGTTTTGAATCCGTCGAGCAGCTGGATCGCCAGGAAGAGTCCGCGCTGCAGAGGACTCGCGGGGCGGCCCCAGTCCGCCACGTGCAGCTCTCCGCCCGGTTTCAGCACCCGCCATGCCTCGCGTGCCGTCCGCACCTTGTCGTCCCATGCCAGGTGGTGAAAGAAGAGGCTCGATGTGATCCGGTCGAAGCTCTGCGCCGGGAATGGCAACTCGGTCGAGAGCGCATGAACCCACTCGACCACGACACCGGCTGATGCTGCTTTCCGCCCGGCGATGGCGAGGATGGCTGAATCGCCATCCACGCCCGACACGACGAGAGACGGTTGCCGCTGCTTCATCCAGATGGCGAGCGTGCCAGTGCCGGCTGCCAGATCGAGGACGCGATGCCCCGGTTCGAGGCGTGCCTGCTCAATCAGGGCTCGCTTGAAGAGCCGCTCTCGCGTCGTCGCGCCGACGACCACGTCATAGCAGGGCGTGAGCCAGTGGTGCCCGAGAGCCGGCACGTAGCGCCGCGCGGACGGCACCGCTACGTGCACTCCGACACGCTGGCTGGCCTGCCATCAATCCCCATGGTGCGCGTACACGGAAGTCGAGCCGTCCTGCGCCAGCAACAGCACGTCGTAGGGCTGGCTGACGCCGCCCTGCTCCATGCCCGGCGAGCCCGGTACCATGCCAGGGACGATCAGTCCGCGCGCTGCAGGCTTTTCTGCGAGCAGCCGCTTGATGTCTTCCGCAGGGACATGCCCTTCAACGTAGTAGTCGCCGACCTTGGCCGTGTGGCAGGACCCTTTGCCGACCGGCACGCCGGCCTCGGCCTTGACGGTACCCATGTCGTGGGATTCCTCCACCTGGACATGGAACCCGGCGGCCCGCATGTGCTCCACCCATAGTTCACAGCATCCGCAGGTCGGGGACCTGTAAGCGATCACGTGCGGCAGAGCCGAATCGGCGGCGTGTCCGCCATCCGCATGCATGCCGGGAGCCGGCACGGCTGCCGTGGCCTCGGCCAGCGTCGCTGCGACAGCCTCGTTGGCGCCGCCCGTCGCAGGGGCCTTTGCGCAGGCGGACAGACCCAGGACCAGCACCATCGCGGACAATTTCCAGGCCACATTCATGTCTCGTCTCCTCAATCACGACCAATCCAGGCCCACCGGGCCGAAGGGTTGCCACTGTAGGGCGCGTTTGTCGCGAAAGCATCGCGACCCGGCTGCGGCGATCCGTCGACGACGTACGTAGAATACGCAGGCGCCGGCGCTCAGAATCGGATACGAAGCGAGGACGTTCCACATGCACGAGTCTGCCGGCGATCACTCCGGTCTGGGTACTGTCATCGACCGCTACAAGTCGGACCCCGAGTCGGTCTACAACACCTGGTTCATTGGTGGCGAGAGTCGGACAAAAGCCTTCCGCTCGATTCGCCGCGGCGTGCGCGAGATCGTGGATGCCATGGGTTCGGGCACGTTCGGCAACGACTTTCGTGGCTCACCACTCGAGGTCGTCGTCGCGGCGATCACGGAGCAGAAGCAGGTCTTCGAGGGTGCAGCACATCCTTTCTACTGGAAGCCGAAGCTGCGAATACCCGACATCTACGAGAACGAAGCGAATCAACGGCTGTTCGGCTCGTTCCTCGACTCCTGCCTCGGCACCACCCGGGAAGACCGGATCCTCGATGAAATCAGTCGCCTGGCGGCCGGGAGAATCAAGGGTCTCGGCCCGGCCGTCGCCAATATCCTGTATTTCCTGCACCCGACGATCATGCCGCCGAGCAACACGGCGATCGTGCGGGGCTTCAATGCACTGTTCGGCGCCAGATGGAAGCTCGGCTCCTGGGAGGCCTTCCTGGCCATGCGCGAGACCATCGTGAGAATGAACGGGGTGCATCGGCAGGCACTTTCGAAGGACCTCGGCGCATTCGCCGGACTCCTGTTCGAAGTCGGATCCGATCACCTCGCCATTCCCGAAAACGCGGACACGGCGTTGCGAGAGGCCGAGCAGCGAGCGTCGAAGGCGGCGGCGAGACGTCACGGGGAAGTCCTCGCCGCGGAACACGAGGCCTCGGCGCACACTCGAGCCCAGCACGCCCTCATCCGGCTCGGGCGAGCCCTGCGCTACGACGTGTTCGTGGCACGCAATGATCGACACAAGTCGTGTGACGGGGACGCCTTCACGCAGGCGACTCTCGCCAGGCTTCCGCCATTGGGATTGCCTCCGGACGTGCTCGATACCGTGGAACTCATCAACGTCATCTGGTTGCAGCCCGGGCAGTCGAACATCGTCTGCGCCTTCGAGGTCGAGCAAAGCACGTCCATCTACTCCGGGATCCTCCGCATGAAGGATCTCGCCCGCTCGTTGCCGCAGCACGGCGGCCGGTTCTACCTGGTGGCGCCGGAGGCGCGGGAGCGCGAGGTGATGGCGCAGATGATGCGCCCGGCGCTCCGGGAAGAGCAGCGACATTTCCCACTGGGCTATCTCCCGACCGAAGCGCTCAGTCGGCATTGCGATGCGATGTGTGCCTTTGGCGCGGATCACGAGGTGCTGCTGAAGATTGCCCGTGGCGACAACTTGCGATGTCGCGGCGGGCGATAGGTGGCCGGCCACGGCGCGACGCTTGCATCGCGGCGCCCGGACGACCTGCGACAGTTTCGAGACCTGCGACGGGTAGTGTCGGTCCGGTCCGTTCCGGGAGCATCGACCGCACCCGGCGGACCGAACAACCCACCGGTCGCATCCATTCCATCGCCGATTGAAGCCTCCGCAGCGAACACTGGGTCTCGGTTTGCGCCTCGGCCTGCTCATCACCTCCACGGTTGCAGGCACGATGGCCGTGGTCACCGGAACGCAACTCGCGTTCGAGTTGCAGGCCGAGCGGCACGACCGCGAAGCGCGACTGGCGGACTCTCTCGCTCCGCTCGTAGTGGAATTGCGAAGTGCAGGCACGAGGGACACGGCCCTTGCGGCTGTCGCTCGATTCCATGCCGCCTACGTGGCCGAGGGCTACACGGACCATGATCTTGTCGTGGTCGACGCCACCGGCCACGTCATCGCAGGTCCGGTGGGCCACGCCGTCACGCCGGGCCTGGGAGTGTTGCAGGCGTCCGTGCCAGTCGTTGCGCCCGGCCTGGGACCGCAACCAGTTACGTTACGCGTCACGCAGGACGTCTCAAGCGTGCGTGACGCATGGACGCGTCGTTGGTGGAGCTGGGCGGCGCACGTCGGCGGCACGGCTATCTCGATCCTCACCCTGTTGTACTTCGTGATCCGTCGCGAGGTCACCGGGCCGATCGATCGTCTGTTGAGCGGCGTGCGTAAGATGGAGCTGGGCTACTGGGATGACATGCCGGACCCCGGTGGCGCCTGGGAGGTACGCTGGCTGGGGTGGCGCTTTCGCACGCTGGGACAGGAGCTCGGCAGGACTGTCGAACACCTGGTCGCCGCGCAAAGGCGCGCCTATGCCGCGCACCAGGGCGATACGGGCGTTGCCGATGCAGCGCCGCCGCCCACGTCGTCCACGCCTGTCGCGAGCGTTGACGGGCCGCAGCCCGGGGACGCCATCGCACGACAGGAGGCGCTGCTCGAGCGCATCCGGCACGCCAGCTCGGGCAATGCCACGGACCGCATGCTGGCGAAATCCATCTGGGATCGTGGAGCTGCGCTTGCAGAGCGCCTCGGTCGGCCGGACCTGGCGGCGGAACTCGAGGACGCTGCCCTGCGCGTGCTGGATCCGGACGGGTTCCGCGAAATATCCGCGCAGATCGATGAGGCGCGGCCGCGACTCGAATCACGGGCGCAGGCGAGGGCGCATCAACTGCGGCTCGCGCTCGATGCCCGGAGTGTGCGGTTGATCGAGATCCAGTGGCGGGTCAAGCATCCGGCCGGCACCTGGCGGAAGATGCAGCTCAAGGATCTGCGCATAGAGCAGGTTCACGACCTGGTCGCGCTGCGCATCATCGTTCCCGCCGAGGCCGATTGCTACCATGCGCTCGGCGCGGTGCACGACCTTTACACGCCGATCGTCGGACGCTTCAAGGACTATGTCGTTGCACCGAAACCCAATGGCTACCGGGGCCTGCACTGCAGCCTTCGGGATTCCGACGGCTCGGTATTCGAGGTGCAGATCCGTTCTGTTGCCATGCACCGCCACGCCGAAATGGGCCCGGCCGCGCACGCGACCTACCGGGTCGCGGCCGGGGTCCCCATGAGTCCAACCGCTCAGGCGCAGCGGCGGTGCGCCCTGTTTACGCGCAGGCGTCGGCCCGACTGATGGAGGATGGGTGCGGCGACTCGCAGACGCCGCACCCGACGGAATCATTGCATATTCCAGCTCGCACGCAGGTACCAGCGCTGCCCGAGCAGGTCGTACGTCATCGTATCGGTGTTGGCGTCCGTCCAGCTCGCGACGTACGGCGCATCCTCGTCGAACAGGTTGTCGACGCCGGCGGAGATCTCGATCGCCTCGCTCAGCTGATAACGCGCTTGAACGTTGTGATAGAAGAGCGCGTCCACCGTGCTGCCGGGCCCGCTGTCCGTATTGATGTCATCTGCCTTGCCGATGTACTGGGTGCTCCACGTGCCCGACCAGGCGCCGCGGGCAACCGTCAGCGCGAGATCCGATCGCCAATGCGTATAGCTGCCGTTGCCGCCCGTGATCATGCCCGCGTACTCGATCGGCTCGGCACCGGGAAACGGACTGACGCTGTATTCGTCCAGGTACGACAGGTTCCACGCCAGGTCGATCCCGTAATTGCGCAGCTGCGTGCCCAGTTGAACGCCGAGATCGACACCTGAAGCCTTTTCGGCACCGACGTTGCTCGGCTGGGCCGAGAGAAAATTCACCTCACCCGTGAGCGAATCGCGCGTGTGATGCTCCGGGCCGCAGAACGGATGGTTCAGGTCGCCGGTGTTGTAGCAGATGGCGAGCTTCTCGGAGCCCGGAATCTGCTGGATCGAATCCTCGAGTTCGATTTCCCAGTAGTCGAGCGTCAGGGACAGTCCGGGCACGAATGATGGTTCCCAGACCACGCCGAGGGTCAGCGTGTCGGCGTCTTCGGGCTGCAATGCCGAATTGCCTCCGACCGTGGTCAGTATGGTATTGCCGAGCTGCTGGTAGCCCGCGGGAACCCCCGCTGCATTGCAGCTCTGGAAGATCGGATCACTCGGGGCGCGCGTACTCCAGTCGTCGCACGGGTCCGACGTGGTGAGGTTGCCTTCGGCAACGCCACCGAATAGCTCCGGAATGTTCGGGATGCGGAAGGCCGTCGAACTCGTGGCACGCAATTTCAGCCCGTCCGCCAGTTCCCAGAGCAGACCGACCTTGTAGTTGGTATCGTCCCCGAAGAGGTCGTAGTCCGAGTAGCGGCCCGCGAGGCTCAGCTCCAGGTGTTTGACGCCGGTGATCCCGTGCAGCAGGGGCACGACGACCTCGGCATAGATCTCGTCCACCTCGTAGCGACCGGAGATCGGATCCTGCTGGTTGGTGTTGGCGATGTCGGCCACCACGAGAGGATCCGGATCGCGCCAGCCGGACTCCTCCCGGTGCTCGATTCCGGCCGCGATTCCGACGGCTCCGGCGGGCAGGCTGAAGAGTGTCCCGGTCAGGTTCGCGGAGACCGACTCCTGCTCATTGCCGCCGCTGTCGCGCATCGTGTACAGGATGTAGTCGAGCACCTCCGGCGTGACGTTGCCTGCCCCCAGATAATCAGCGCAAGGCACCGTCACGTCGTCGCACGAGAACATGGTCTGGTAGACGCGATCGAGATTCGCGATGTTCGTCGAGCCGTCGAGGCCCGTATTGCGGCCCTTGTTGTATGCGACGTCCCACGCCCAGCCGGACCCCGCCCCGAACTCCCCCTCGAAGCCGAGAACCACGCGCCAGGTATCGGTCTCCTGGAAGAACTCCCGAACCCCGGCCTCGACGAGCCGCTTGCGGTCGAGCCGGATGTCCTGCCCCGTCGGATTCGTCGGATGGCTGGCCGGAATCACGAACGCGCTGCGACCGACGCCAGGGACGTAATAGTTCTGCAGCGTCCCCGGGGTCGCAATCTGGTTCGATTCCCGCTGGCTGTAGATCACCTCGCTGACGAAGCGAAGGTTGTCGGACAGGTTCAGATTGCCGAACACCGAGAAGGTCGTCCGTTCGATCGGGTTCACGGCGTTCAACCACTGGAAATACGGGATGTTGTGCACGGCGCCGCTGTATGGCTCGTAGAAATCGCCGTCGCCGTCGGGATCGTTGTTGAAGTTGATGCGCTGTCCCGCATTCGGACCGGTCAGGATCGTCGCGCGCCCTCCCGAGGTACTCGAGCTGCCGCTGCAGACCAGATTGCCGTCGCCATCGTCCGCCAACGCGCAGCGGGCGCGATCGGCCATGTTGACCTCATCCGAATCGGAATAGCTGAAAGACGCCAGCAGGCTGCCTCGCTCGCCGGAGATGCCGGTGGTCAGGTTCGCCGAGACGTCCTGTCCGTCACCTTCCGAGGTCTGCCCGAACTTCGAGTCGATCTGCAAGCCGTCGAATCGTTGTTTCGTGATGATGTTGACGACGCCCGCGACCGCGTCTGCACCGTACAGCGCGGACGCACCGTCCTTCAGCACTTCGATCCTCTCGATGATCGCGGTCGGGATCATGTTGAGGTCGACGGCGCTGTTCGCCCCGGTCCCGCCATTGACCACGCGGCGCCCGTTGAGCAGGACCAACGTGCGGTTGATGCCGAGGCCGCGCAGGTTGACCTGCGCGGTTCCGTAACCGTTGCCGGTCCAGTAGGCATTGGTCTGGTTGCCGGCGAAACCCGCCGACGCGGAAATGCGTTGCAGCAGCACTTCGGTCGAGGTCACGCCGCTCGCCGCGATGGCGTCCGCGTCGAGCACCGAAACGGGACCGACCGCCTCCAGGTCTTCGCGCCTGACCCGGCTACCCGTCACCGTCACCTCCTCCAATCGTGGCCCTGCGCTCGTGCCTGTCGACTGCGCCCACGCCCCCAGGCTGGCGGCGGCGAGCAAGACCGCCACCACGCTTCGAAATGCAATCGCGTCTCGAGTCGTCATTTCTGCTTACTCCCAATCGGCTGTCGTGTTCATCGTTGTGCTTCGGGGATCGACGCCCGCGCCGGTGCTCTCTTCACTCGGGCGCGCGGACGATTCGGGCAGGGCCGGTCGGCATCGAAGTCATGGCTGCCTGCTTACGTCAGTCGGTGATCCTGTTCGAGAAATGCAGCTGCCCGGACAGCTGATAGCGACTGGCTGGCGCGAGGATGCTTGCGTAACTGACCAGCCGGTCCTGCGAAGCCGTGATCCGGGTGATCAGGAGACAGGGCTCCCTGGCCCGGATACGGAGCGCCTCGCGTTGCACCCGGGTCGGCAGCGCGGCGGAGATCTCCTGGCGGGCGAACGTGAGCGGACACAGGCGTTGCAACACGTGGTTTGGCGTTTCCAACGTCAGGTCGGAATCGAGGTACTCGGGTGCCGCATCCCGGCGCACGTAGCGGTATTCGAGCTGCAGCGCCTCGCCGTCGGCGAGGTGCGCGATCAGCGAGTGATACACGGGGCTGCCCAGACCCAGCTCCAGGGCCTCGGCGACCGCCCGGGACGCAGCGTCCACGCGGTGTCGCAGTACGTGGCACGAGTACGACCTCCCCGACTCGATGACTTCGTCAGCGATGCTGCGGATCAACAGGAATGACGATCGAACGCCGTTCTCCGCGATGAAGCTTCCGGCGCCACGTCGACGCACGACCAGTCCGTCCAGTGCCAACCTATCGAGCGCGCGGCGGGCCGTCATGCGACTGACGTTCGAAGGACTCCGACAACTCGTTCTCGGACGGCACCCGCTGGCCGGGACGCCACTCGCCGCTATGGATCCTGCGCCTCGCGTATTCGACGATCGCGGCGAATTTCGCGGCCGGCGCTGCCGTCATGGTCGTGACACCTCGGCGGACCGACGAAGGCTCGGGACTTTCCAGCGGAAGACGCGAGTCAGCAACAGGACGCCCGTGAGCACGACCCACAGTGCCGAGGACCCCGCAAGGATCACCAGCGGATTGTTGAAATTGTCGCGACCCGAATAGTCCATCGTATGGAGCATCCAGAAGAAGTCGAAGACCCGCCAGCCATCGGTCCGCGTGGCCACGAGGGACCCGTCGCTCGCCGAGAAGTACAGGCTGGTCTGCGCAGCGTCGTCGAACCTCGCCTGCCACGTGGCCCCGGCGCCGCGGGACTCGAGAGTCGATTCGGGGTGATGCCGTACTTCGACGAGGCGGCCGGTGCCGCGGTAGTGGTCGAGGGCGAGGCGTTCGGCAACCGACGCGTCGACGGTGAATGGTGCTCCGTCGTCTGCCCGGCGCAGTTCGATACCGCCGCCGTGCGCAATGCGGTAGACCCATGTGTCGTTCAGCAGCTGGAGCGTCACCTCATGGACGCCGCGCCCCGCGTACTGGCGTCGCCACACGCCAGGGTCCGTCAGCGGCATGCGGGAATCCAGGTTCGCGGAAACCGGCGCTTCCACGAGGTGCTCGCCGGACACGTCGTGGTGATCGAGCCATGCAAACATCAGTCCGCTCGCTGTCCACAGGAGCAGCTGCAGGCCGACGAACAGTGCGACCCACTTGTGCAACTTCCGCAGCGTCAGCAGCCTCATCGCCGCGCTCTCCGAGCTGCGCGGCGCTGGAAAAATCCGAAGCTGAAGTACGTGAGCCACAGCCCCGTCGCGGCCGTCGTGACGCCGAGAGTCGTCGCGACACGCAGCAGCCAGTTATTGACGTCCGAGCGCGTTTCGTAATCCATGATGTGCAACGACCACAGGAAATCGAACCAGCGCCAGAACCGGTGGCGGCGGGTTACCAGTCGGCCGGTGTCTCGATGCAGGTACAGGCTCGTCTCGAGCCAGTCATCGAAGTCAACGCGCCACAGGGGTGCCGGGCGGCTCTGCAGTTCAGTGGGTCGTTCGGCATCGGTCGCTATCAGCGTCACGCGCCGCACGGCCGCGTCTCCGGCGTAGTACGCGCGGGCAAGATTCGTGACGCGTCCGCGCTCGAGCGGTGACATCGTCCCTCCCGTGCGCGCATCCACGAGCTGGCTGCCTGCGGCCGTAGTGATCTCGAATACCGGCGAACCATCGTCCGGCAGCGCACGGAGACTGATGGCACGTATGTCGGCGCGTTCTGCGCGCAATGAATCGACCGGGACGATCGACTGGTCCAGGTCGAGTTCGGGAGCCAGGTTACGGACCAGCGAGTCGCCGTGAATGAAATCGAGGTCGACGACGACCATGTAGAAACCGCTCGCGATCCACAGCACGAATTGCACGCCCACCACGAGAGCGAGCCATTTGTGCCCGACGCGCGACAGTCGCGCTGCATTCATCGAGGTCCCCCCGACCCATGACTCGTCGTGCTCTGCGTCCGGACCAGCTATACAACTACGTCAACTTGTATAGCCAAGTGATCCGGCGTCGAAGGGAACTTAGGTGTGAATCTTCTCGTTTGTATCTCGCGATCCGGATGCGGGTGACAAATTCCACATCCGCGAGGTTCTTCGGGCAGGATCGATCAGCGCCGCCCGGGCGACCTGCGCGCGGCGTGTTCAACGCGCCGTCAGGATGCCCGCAATTGTCTTCAATCAGTCGACGCGGCTTTGAGCAGCGGGTCGGTATTGAGCAGGGACTGCGGATACCCGTTGGCGACCGCGAGCTTCGCCAGGCGCGACGCTTCCGCCGCGTCGCCGCGCGCCGTCATGGCGATGGCCCCGTAGTAGGCCACGTAGGGTGAATCGCCATCGAGCGCCATCGCCCGCGCGAGATGGCCTGCAGCGCGGTCCCGGTCGCCGACCCGTGCGCAATAGTAGGCCAGTTGCGCGAGCAGCAGCGCGTCCTGGTTGCCCGAGGCGAGTTCGCGCTCGGCGAGGCCGATTGCGCGGCGGTAATAGCCGAGGGCCTCGGGCCTTCGCTCGGCGACCTGCCAGACGGCATCGGCGAGGTTGCCCCACATGGTCTGGTCCTGCGCCGCGAGCGCGGCGGCCTTGCCGTAGTAGTCGGCGGCGACGGCGTACTCACCCAGGTAATAGTGGTAGGAGCCGAGGTTCGAGTATGCCCCGCGCGAGGGCTCGATCGCGAGCGAGCGGCGGTATGCCTCCGCCGATGCCGCGACGTTGCCCTTCATCTGCAAGGCGGCGCCGAGATTGTTGTAGGCCACGGCACTCGCGGGCGTCAGCTCGGTGACCCGGCGATACGCCTCGATCGCCTCGTCGATCCTGCCGCGCTCGTAGAGATGGGTACCCAGTTCCGCGAACGCCCGCCAGTAGGTAGGCTCCTCGGCGACGGCACGGCGGAGACTCTGCTCGGCCTCCGCGGACCGCCCCGCGCCCTGGAGCGCGCGCCCGAGGCCGGCATGGCCGTCCGCATCGCGCGGATTGCGCTCGATCAGCGAGCGGTAGACGGACCCCGCCTGGTCGAACTTGCCACCCGCGATGTAGGGGGCCGCCAGCGCCTTGCCGGTCTCGATCAGCGCGGCATCGAGTTCGAGCGCTTGCTTGCAGGATCGCTCGGCCGCGGCGAGGTCCGCCGGGTCACGACTGCGTTCGTGCAGCCGCACGCCGACTTCGCACAGGCCCGCATGTGCGCGGGCGAAGCGCGGGTCGACCCGCAGCGCCTCGCCGAAGCGCGCGCCGGCCTCCTTCGGGCGGCTCGAGTCCCCCGATTGCTGCAGCAACGCCAGCCCCGCGAGGTAGGGATCGAAGGCACGCGCATCGACGTCCTGGATCGTGAGCAGGTCGCGCCATTCCCGGTCGTAGCTGCCGGCCCAGACGTGGTAGCCGTTGGCCGTCTCGACCAGCTGCACGGTCACGCGCAGGTTGTCGCCGTCGCGCCGCACGCTGCCCTCGAGCACGTGCCGCACGCCTAGCGATTCGCCGATCCGGCGGACGTTGACATTGCGGCCCTTGAACTCGAACGCCGAGATTCGCGCCGCGACCCGCAGGCCCGGCACCTGCGCGAGACGCAGCGAGAGCTCCTCGCTCAGGCCGTCACCGAGATACTCGTTGCCACCGGCCGGGCTAATGTCCACGAGCGGCAGGACCGCGACGGAGGGCGCCGATTCGTCGGTACGTGGACGCGCGACCACCACCGTCGATTCGAGCGAGCGCCACCAGGCGAGTCCGGTGAGTGCCGCCATCAGCGCCACGCCGGCGACCGCGATCGGCGCGATGGCGCGTCGCGCCTTCGGCATCCGCACGCCCGGGCCCGCGCCCTCGTCCAGCACGATGCCGCCCGGCGTGATCTCGTAGGACCACGCGAGCACGCAGACGATCGGCAGCCCGGGTACGGTCAGGATCGTGAGCGCGGTCATCCACCAGGCGGGAAGGTGCAGGGGCTCGAAGGTGGTCTCCGCGACCTGCAGCACGATCCAGCTGCCTGCAATTCGCCCGTCGCGTGGCTGCACGAGCCACTCGCCCAGCCGAAACCCACCCTGCAGGTCGCCGGCGTCCATGACCCTTCGACCCTACGGCCGTTTTCGGCCGAGCATACCAGAGACGCCCGTCAGGGCGACCCTCGTTCGAGCGCCTGGCGCAGATCGTCGACCAGGTCGTCCGCGTCCTCGAGCCCGATCGACAGCCGCACCGTCCCCGGGCCAACGTCGGACCAGGCACGCTGCTCGGCGGTGAGGCCGCGTGGCTGCTCCATCGACGGGGCCACCACCAGCGACTCGGTCGAACCGAGGCTCGCCGCGATGCTGAACAGCCGGAGCGCTTCGGCGCAGCGGCTGCCGGCTTCGCTTCCGCCGGCGATGTCGAACGTCACCATGGTGCCGAAGTCGCTCATCTGCTGCCGCGCCAGCGCGTGACCAGGGTCGGACGGGAGCCCCGGGTAGCGCACCCGCTCCACCGCCGGGTGCGAGGCCAGGAACTCTGCGACCCGCATGGCGTTCGCGCACTGCGCCTCCCAGCGCACGAAGTAGGTCTTCAGTCCGCGCTGGATCAGCCAGGCGGCGTGTGGATCGAGCGTCGGACCGAGGATGGTGAAGTCGTCGCGCATCGCGTCGATGAGCTCGCGGCGGGCGATGACGGCGCCGCCCATCACGTCCCCGTGTCCCGAGGCGTACTTGGTCAGGCTGTGGACGAAGACATCCACGTCGTACTGCCCGTGGTTGTGCAGGCCGGCGAGCGTGTTGTCGAGCAGCGTCAGGGCGCCGTGCCGGTGCGCGGCATCGGTCACGCGCGCGATGTCCGCGATCTTCAGCACGGGATTGGACGGCGACTCGAACACCACGAGTCGCGTCGGCGTACGCGCGAGCGCGGCCTCGAGTGCCGCATGGTCGTCGATCGACAGCATGGTGCTCGTCACGCCGTACCGCGCCAGCACGCGCCGGACCAGCGCGCGCGTCGGCTGGTACATCTCGGCGAAGTAGACCACGTGGCCGCCGGACCGCAGCAGCGCCAGCAGCGCCATCGCGACTGCGGCCACGCCGGAGCCCGTGAGCAGGCAGGAGTCGCGCCCCTGCAGCTCGGCCAGCAGCAGCTCGAGCTGCCGCAAGGTCGGGTTGGTGAGGCGCGAATAGTAGAAACCCTCGCGCTCGTGGCGGAAATAGCGCTCGGTCTCCGCCACGTCGTCGAAGGTGAACTTGACGGACTGGTAGATCGGCGCCACCAGCGGCCGGTTGTCCGGCGGCACTGCCACCTCCGGCGGATGCGTGACGCGGGTCCTCTTCTTCATGAGGCGCCGCGACCCGTCGCGAGCTCGAACTGGTCAGCGTCGAGGTGCGCCGGGAACGATTCGCGCCAGGCCCTGAGCGACTGGAGGTCGAGCACGGTGGTCTCCACCCGGTCTCCCCCGCCCTCGCTCGACAGCGACTGCCCGAGGAAGTCGAGCACGACGCTATCGCCGGCATAGGCCGTGCCGTTGCCGTCGGTGCCGATGCGATTCACGCCCACGACGTAGCACTGGTTCTCGATCGCACGCGCCCGGAGCAGCGATGACCACGCGTGTGCGCGCCGCGCGGGCCAGTTCGCGACGTAGACCAGCAGGTCGTAGTCCCCGCGGTTGCGGCTCCAAACGGGAAACCTGAGGTCGTAGCAGATCAACGGGCAGACGCGCCAGCCCTTGAGTTCGACCACGACGCGTTGGGAGCCAGCCGCGAAGTGCCGAGGCTCCTCCGCCATGCGGAACAGGTGCCGCTTGTCGTAGCAGGCGAGCGTTCCGTCGGGCCGTGCCCACACGAGCCGGTTGTAGTGGCGTCCGTCGTCGCGAACGATCAGGCTGCCCGCGATCACGCAGCCGAGCGCGGCGGCCTCCTCCCGCATCCAGCCCACCGTCGGGCCGTCCATCGCCTCCGCCAGCGTCTGCGCGTCCATGCTGAAGCCGGTCGAGAACATCTCCGGCAGCACGACGAGGTCCGTGTGCCCGGCGAGGCCGCGGAAATGCGCCGCCATCCGGTGGCGATTGGCGAGCGGCTCCTGCCAGGCGAGGGCCGACTGTATGACGGTGACGCGCAGGTGTGAATTCATAATTGCCCCAGTTTCCGGGCCGCAGCCTCGAGGGTGGCTTCGTGCTTCGCGAAGCAGAATCGCACGATCCTCCCGGGCGACGGAGCCTCGGAGAATACGGAGATGGGAATCGCCGCCACGCCGACCTCGGTCGTGAGCCAGCGGGCGAACTCGACGTCGGCAAGTTCGCTGACCGCCGAGTAGTCGACGAGCTGGAAGTAGGTGCCCGCGGTGGGTTCGAAGCCGAAGCGCGTCCCGGCCAGCAGCTCGCAGAACCGGTCGCGCTTGCGCTGGTAGAACGCCGGCAGCTCGAGGTGGTGCCGCGGGCAGGTAACGAGGAAATCGGCGAGTGCGGCCTGCAGCGGCGTCGCCACTGCGAACTGCACGAACTGGTGGATCTTGCGGAATTCCAGGCTGAGTGCGGCCGGCGCCACGCAGTAGCCCACCTTCCAACCAGTCGCGTGGTAGGTCTTGCCGAACGAGGAAACGACGAAGGCGCGCTCCGCCAGTTCGCCGTGCGACAGCAGGCTGTGGTGGCGGCGGCCGTCGTACAGCATGTGCTCGTAGACCTCGTCCGCCAGCACCAGGACACGCGTGTCGCGCAGCAGGCCGGCCAGCGCCTCGAGGTCTTCGCGCGACCACACCGCGCCACTCGGGTTGTGCGGCGTGTTGACGATGATCAGCCGCGTTCGCGCCGACAGTGCGTCGCGCACCCGGTCCCAGTCCACGTCGAAGCGCGGGCGCCTGAGCGGGATGCGCACCGCCCGCCCGCCCGCGAGCCGCACCGAGGGCTGGTAGGAGTCGTAGGACGGGTCGAGCAGCATCACCTCGTCGCCGGCCCGCACGACGGCCTGCACGGCGCAGAACAGCGCCTCGGTGCCGCCGGAGGTGATCGTGACCTCGCTGTCGGACGACACCGTCCGACCGTAGAGCGCCTGCACTTTGCCCGCCACGGCCTCGCGCAGGGCCGGCCAGCCCGCCATCGGTGCGTACTGGTTCGCGCCACCGCGCATGTGCGCCGCCACGAGTTCGACCAGCTGCGACGGCGGATCGAAGTCAGGATAACCCTGGGAAAGGTTGATCGCGCCGTGTTCCGCGGCGAGCCGCGACATGACGGTGAAGATCGTGGTGCCGACCTCGGGCAGCTTGGACGCCGGCAGCATGATCCGGCTCACCCGCCGTCAGCGGCGTTCCGCCGCCGCCATCGCGGCGCCGATGATCCCCGCGTCGTTGCCGAAGCGGGCGCGCACGATCTCCGCCCGGGCTTCCAGCAGCGTGCCGAAGCGGTCCCAGTTCTCCGTGATGCCGCCGCCGATGACGAACAGATCCGGCCACAGCAGCGCGTGATAGCTCGCAAGCACCTCGTTGACCGCGCGTGCCCACTCTTCCCAGCCGAGCTTGCGGTCGATCCGGGCCTTCGCCGAGGCACGATGCTCGGCTTCCTCTCCGCGCACCTCGAGGTGGCCGAGTTCGGTGTTCGGCAGCAGGCGTCCGTCGACGAAAATCGCCGAGCCGATGCCCGTGCCGAGCGTCAGGACCATCACCGTGCCGTCCCGCCCGCGACCCGCGCCGAGGGCCATCTCGGCCACGCCCGCCGCGTCGGCATCGTTCAGGAACGCCACGGGACGCCCGGTGCGCTGCTCGAGCAGTGACTGCGCGTCGGTGCCGATCCAGCGCTTGTCGACGTTGGCCGCCGTGAGCGCGACGCCGCGCTTGGCGACGGCGGGAAAGGCGAGCCCGATCGGGCCCGACGACGGCAGCTCGGCGGCCAGTGACGCAAGCAGGTCAATCACATCGCCGGGGGCGGCACCTTCCGGTGTCGGCCGACGCAGCACGTCACCCGCGATGCAACCCGCCACGACGTCCACCACCCCGGCCTTGACGAACGAGCCGCCAACGTCGAAAGCGAGGATGGAGGGTCCCGGCACGCGCTCAGCCCTTCTTCATGGCCTCGACCATCTCCTGGTTGGCGGCCAGGGCCATCTGCGCATCCCGGTCGCGGATGCGTTGCTGCCGCGTCATCGAGAAGCCGGCAATCACCACGCCCACCGCGACGATCGCGACCATGATGGTGGCCAGCGCGTTGATGTCGGGGCTCACGCCGAGGCGCACCTTGGAGAACACCACCATCGGCAGCGTGCTCGAGCCCGGCCCAGCCACGAAGCTCGCGATCACGAGGTCATCGAGCGACAGCGTGAAGGCGAGCAGCCACCCGGACAGCAGCGCCGGGAAGACGATCGGCAGCGTGATCAGGAAGAACACCTTGGCCGGGCGGGCCCCCAGATCCTGCGCGGCCTCCTCCAGCGAGTCGTCGAGCTGCGCGAGACGCGACTGCACGATGACGGTGACGAACGCCATCGCGAAGGTGACGTGCGCGATGATGATCGTGGTCATGCCGCGGCCCTTCGGCCAGCCGATCAGCTGTTCCATGGTCACGAACAGCAGCAGCAGCGACAGTCCCGTGATGACCTCGGGCATGACGAGCGGCGCCGTCGTCATGCCGGACAGCAGCGTGCGACCACGGAACGGGCCGAAACGCGCCAGCACCATGCCCGCCAGCGTGCCGAGCACCACGGCGATGGTGGCCGACACGGCGGCGATCTTGAGGCTGAGCCAGGCCGAGCCGAGGATCTGCTGGTTCTGCGCCAGCGCCACGTACCACTTGGTCGAGAACCCGCCCCAGACGGTGACGAGGCGCGACTCGTTGAACGAGTACACCACGAGCGAGATGATCGGCACGTAGAGGAAGGCGAACCCGAGCACCAGGGCCAGGATGCGGAACCACGACCGGCCTTGCATCAGCGGTGCCCTCCGGCGGCGGCTTCCGCGTCCTGCGCACGCTGGAAGTACATGATCGGGATGACCAGGAACAGCAGCAGCGCGATCGCGACCGCGCTCGCCACCGGCCAGTCACGGTTGTTGAAGAATTCCACCCACAAAACCTTGCCGATCATCAGCATGCCCGGGTCGCCGAGCAGCGACGGGATCACGAACTCGCCCACCGCCGGGATGAAGACCAGCAGGCAGCCCGCGATCACGCCCGGCATGGAAAGCGGCAGCGTGACCTTGAGGAAAGCCTTCCAGGGCTTGTAGCCGAGGTCCGCCGCCGCCTCGAGCAGCGTGAGGTCCATCTTCTCGAGGTTGGCGTAGAGCGGCAGGATCATGAATGGCAGGTAGGAGTAGACGATGCCCACGTAGACGGCGAAGTCCGTCTGCAGCATCTGGATGGGCTGGTCGATGAGCCCGAGGCTCATGAGCGCGTTGTTGATCAGGCCGTTGTTCTTGAGGATGCCGATCCAGGCGTACACGCGCAGCAGGAACGAGGTCCAGAACGGCAGGATCACCAGCAGCAGCAGCACGTTGCGCGTCGAGGACTGGGCGCGCGCGATCGCATAGGCCATCGGGTAGCCGATCAGCAGGCACAGCAGCGTGGAGGCCCCCGCGACGAAGATCGAGTTGAGGTAGGCCTTCCAGTAGAGGTTGTCCTCGATGAGGAAGGCGTAGTTGGCGAAGTTGAGCTTGATCGCCAGCACCCGCTCGGACGCCCACTGCAACAGCGGCTGGTAGGGCGGCATCGCGATCTGCGCGTCCGAGAACGAGATCTTGAGCACGATCACGAACGGGACCAGGAAGAACATCACGAGCCACAGGTACGGCACGGAGGTGACGAGGGTCCGCCCGGTCACTCCCCAGCGCTTCAGGCGACGGCCGACCGGCGAGCGCACCACCGCGTTCACCGCGTCGGCAAGACCCGAGCTGATCTGCTGCCCGAGCGGCAGGTAGCCCTGGCCGCTCATTTCGTGACCACCACCGGGCTCGACGGATCCCAGTGCAGGTAGACCTTCTCGTCCCAGGTGACGCGCTCGTCGGCCTTGCGGAAGACGTTGGGCTGGGTGACCCGCACGATCTTCCCGGACTCGAGCCTGAGCAGGTAGATCGACAGGTCGCCCATGTAGGCGATGTCGCGCACCACGGCCGGCGTGACGTTGTCCGTGCCCTCCGGCTTCTCCCGCGCCATGAATATCTTCTCGGGACGGATCGCCGCCCAGACCGTGGCGCCGGGCGCCGAGCTCACGCCGTGGTCCACGTAGATCGGCGCATCGAGGTCGTTGGCCTCGATCCTCACGTAGGAGGGCTCGTCCTCGATCAGCCGGCCCTCGAACATGTTGACCGAGCCGATGAACTCGGCGACGAAGCGGGAGATGGGATACTCGTAGATGTCGGTCGGCGTGCCCACCTGCACGATCTCGCCGTGGTTCATGAGCCCGATGCGGCTCGACAGCGTCATGGCCTCCTCCTGGTCGTGGGTGACCACGATGAAGGTGACGCCGAGGGTCTCCTGGATGTTGATCAGCTCGAACTGCGTGTGCTCGCGCAGCTTCTTGTCGAGCGCCGCGAGCGGCTCGTCGAGCAGCAGCAGCTTCGGCTTCTTCACCAGTGAGCGGGCGAGCGCCACGCGCTGCCGCTGGCCTCCGGAGAGCTGGTGCGGCTTGCGCCTGGCGAACTGCCCGAGCTTGACGAGTTCGAGCATGTCGCCGACGCGCTTGGCGATCTCTGCCTTCGCGAGCCTGTCCTGCTTCAGTCCGAACGCCACGTTCTGTTCCACGGTCATGTGCGGGAAGAGCGCATACGACTGGAACATCATGTTGATCGGCCGCTCGTAGGGCGGGATGTCGGTGATGTCCGCGCCGTCGAGGAAGATGCGGCCGGCGGTCGGCCGCTCGAAGCCGGCCAGCATCCTGAGCAGGGTCGTCTTGCCGCAGCCGGAGGCTCCGAGCAGGCAGAAGATTTCCTTCTTGTAGATGCCGAGCGAGACGTTGTCGACGGCGACGAAGTCGCCGAACTTCTTGGTCACCCGCTCGATCCGCACGTACGGCTGCGCGTCGGGATCGTTCCAGGGCTCGAATTTCAGTTGCGGATCGCGCGGTGAGGTGGCCATGTGGCTCCGTGCCAGGGTTGGGCGACTAGCGTCCGGTCGTGAAGCGAGTCCACGACCGGTTCAGCAGGCGGGTGAATTCGGCGGACTTGGCGAGGTTGGGCTGCAGCCGCGCCTTGACCTCGGGCGTCGGATAGATGCCTGGATCGGAGCGCAACTCCTCGTCCACCAGCGGCGTGGCGGCGGCGTTGGCGTTGGCGTAGTAGACGAAATTGGAGTTGGCGGCCGCGACCTCGGGCTTCATCAGGTAGTCGATGAAGGCATGGGCGTTGCCGGGGTGCGGCGCATCGGCCGGCACCGCCAGCGTGTCGAACCACATGAGCGCGCCCTCGCGCGGGATCGAGTACTCGATCTCGGCGTCCTTGCCCGCCTCCTCGGCTCGGTCCTGCGCCTGCAGCACGTCGCCGCTGTAGCCCACGGCGATGCAGCTCTCGCCGTTGGCGAGGTCCTCGATGTACTGCGAGCTGTGGATCGAGCGGACATACGGCCGGATCGCGAGCAGCTTCTCCTCGGCGAGCTTGAGGTCGTCCTCGGACTGGCTGTTCGGGTCCTTGCCGAGCCACAGCAGCACCGTGGCCACCATGTCGGTCGGATCGTCGAGCACCGAGACGCCGCAATCGGCGAATTTCGCCACGATCGCAGGGTCGAGCACGAGGTTCCACGAATCGACGGGGGCATCCGGCATGATGGCGCGGACCTTCCCGGCGTCGTAGCCGATGCCGGTGGTGCCCCACATGTAAACCACCCCGTGCTCGTTGCCGGGATCGTGTGCCGCAGCGCGGGCCTGCAACCCGGGATCCATGTTCGCGAGGTTCGGCAGGCGCGCCTTGTCGAGCGTGGCGAACACGCCGGCCGCGATCTGGCGCTCGAGGAAATAGGCGCTCGGCACCACCACGTCGTAGCCGGAGTGGCCGGTGAGCAGCTTCGTCTCGAGGACCTCGTTGGAATCGAAGACGTCGTAGCGGACCTCGATGCCGGTCGCGGCCGTGAAGTCTTCGATGACCTTGGGGTCGATGTAGTCGGACCAGTTGTAGACGTTGAGGAGCTTTTCCTCCGCGGCCGGGGCCGAGACGGCCGGTTCCACGGCGCTGGTTGGCTCCGATTTCTGGCCGCAGCCTGCGAGACATGCAGCCGCGAGCAGCATTGCGGCGACCGCCTTTGCGGTATTGCTCATGGGACTCCCTGTTGGCCGGGGTACGAGCCGCGCGCCCGGCGGCGGCGACCCTGCCGTTTATAGCTCAGCGACCCTGCAATGTGTAGTTCGGGAACGAAAACGGGGCGGCCGGACCCGTGTCCGACCGCCCCGCGCTCAGTCAAGCCGCAGGCGGCTCACTGGCCGGTCGTGAACCTCGTCCACGAGCGGTTCAGCAGGCGCGTGAACTCCTCGGACTCGGCGAGGTCCGGGAACAGTTTCGCCTTGACCTCGGCCGGGGGGTACACGCCCGGGTCGTTGCGGACCGCCTCGTCCACCATCGGCAGCGACGCCGCGTTGCCGGTGGCGTAGTTGACGAAGTTGGAGTTCGCGGCAGCCACCTCGGGCTTCATCATGTAGTTGATGAAGGCGTGCGCGTTGTCCACGTGGGGCGCATCGGCCGGCACCGCGTACATGTCGAACCAGATGATCGTGCCTTCCTTGGGCACGTTGTACTTGATCACGTTGCCCTGGCCGGCTTCCTCGGCACGGTCGCGCGACTGCAGCACGTCGCCGCTCCAGCCCACCGCCACGCACAGTTCGCCGTTGGCGAGCGCGTCGATGTAGTTCGAGCTGTGGATCATGCGGATGTACGGGCGGATAGACATCAGCACATCCTCGGCCATCTGCAGGTCGGCCGGATCCTGGCTGTTGGGGTCCTTGCCCTTCCACGCCAGCACCGCGGCGACGATCTCGCTCGGCGCGTCGAGCACGGAGACGCCGCAGTCCTTGTACTTGGCGACCTGCTTCGGGTCGAACACCAGGTCCCAGCTGTCGACCGGCGCGTTAGGGTCGATGGCTGTGACCTTGCCCTCGTTGAAGCCGATGCCCGTGGTGCCCCACATGTGGTTGACCGAGTGTTCGTTACCCGGGTCGTGCAGCGCCACGCGCTGCAGGATCTCGGCGTCCAGCTTGTCCCAGTTCGAGAGCTTGGCGCGGTCGAGCTTCTGGAACACGCCCGCCTTGATCTGCCGCTCCATGAACGAGGCCGACGGGACGACCACGTCGTAGCCGGTGTTGCCGGCGAGGAGCTTGGTCTCGAGCACCTCGTTCGAGTCGAACACGTCGTAGTTGACCTTGATGCCGGTCTCGGCCGTGAACTGCTCGATCGTCGCCGGGTCGATGTAGTCCGACCAGTTGTAGACGTTGACGACCTTCTCCTCGGCCGGCGCAGCAGGAGCCTGCGCCGTATCCGCAGGCGCCTGTTCCTTCTTTCCGCAACCGACCAGCGCGGTGCTCGCGACCAGGCAGGCCAGTGCCGCCCGAATGCTGATGTTCATCGTAGGACTACCCCTGTGAGGACGTGGAAAACGAAGGTGGCTGTATAGCGCAATGGCGGAGCAGAGCCAAGCGAAAGAAAGGGGATAGGGGATAGGGGATAGGGGATAGGGGATAGGGGATAGCGGGAACGGCTTCACGCCGAGGTGGTCACTGACGCCGCGGCTGCGCGCTCCGACTATCCCCTATCCCCTACCCCCTATTCCCTTCCTACATCCTGCCCTCGGCCCGGCACCGCTCGAGCGTCAGGTCCAGGCAGCGCCAGGCCTTCTCGGCGAGCTCGTCGATCTGCTCGCGGTTGATCACCAGCGGCGGGGAAATGATCATCGTGTCGCGCGTCGCACGCATGATCAGGCCGTTCTGGAAGCAGAAGTCACGGCAGATGGTGCCGACCTCGCCCAGGTTGTCGAAGAACCGGCGGGTCTTCTTGTCGCGGACCAGCTCGAGCGCCCCGATCAGGCCCACGCTGCGGGCCTCGCCCACCAGCGGATGCGTGGCGAGTTCGCGCCACTTCGCGGCCAGGTACGGACCGGTCTCGTCACGAGTCCTCGTGACGAGGTTCTCCTGCTGCAGCAGGGTCAGGTTGACGCTCGCGACGGCGCAGGCGACCGGATGTCCGGAGTAGGTGTACCCGTGCGCGAATTCACCCCCCTTGTCGATCAGGGTGTCCGCCACGCGGTCGGCGACCATGACGCCGCCGATCGGCAGGTAGCCCGAGGACAGCCCCTTCGCGATGGTCATCAGGTCCGGTCGGATGCCGTACAGGTCGGACCCGAACCAGTGCCCGGTGCGGCCGAAGCCGCAGATCACTTCGTCGGCGACCAGCAGGATGCCGTAGCGGTCGCAGATGCGCTGGATCTCGGGCCAGTAGGTGTCCGGCGGGATGATCACGCCGCCCGCGCCCTGGATCGGCTCGCCGATGAATGCCGCGACCCGGTGCGCGCCCAGCTCCTCGATCTTCCGCTCGAGCTCGCGCGCTGCTCGCAGGCCGAACTCGGCCGGCGAGAGATCGCCACCCTCGCCGAACCAGTAGGGCTGCGGGATGTGCACGATGTCGGGAATCGGCAGGCCGCCCTGCTTGTGCATGAACGCCATTCCGCCGAGGCTGGCGCCCGCCATCGTGCTGCCGTGGTAGGCATTCACCCGGCTGATGATGACCTTGCGCTC
Organism: uncultured Gammaproteobacteria bacterium; assembly: GCA_963706535.1. GTDB lineage: Bacteria > Pseudomonadota > Gammaproteobacteria > Steroidobacterales > Steroidobacteraceae > RPQJ01. Next base: position 425,978 of record CAVPMU010000002.1, on the reverse strand, counting down.
GGGCTGCTCGAGCAGGTCCCAGTAGCGGCGCACCAGTCGCACGACCGTGTCGTTGCCCTCCGAGCCCGACCCGGTGAAGAACACGCGGTTGAACTGCGGCGGGGTGAGGTCGACGAGCTGCTTCGCGAGCTCGATCGCAGGCGGGTGCGCCGTCTGGAAGAAGCTGTTGTAGTACGGCAGCTCCAGCATCTGCCGGTACGCGGCCTCCGCCAGCTCGCGGCGGCCGTAGCCCAGGTTCACGCACCACAGGCCCGCCATGCCGTCGAGCATGCGGTTGCCCTCGGAGTCGTACAGGTAGATGCCCTCTGCCTTGACGATCACCCGCGCACCCTTGCCGTGCAGGGACTTGTAGTCCGTGAACGGGTGCAGGTAATGCTGGCGGTCGAGGTCCTGCCAGGCGGCGGTGGTGCGCTCGGAGACGTAGGGTGTGGTGGTGGGCATGGCGGCTCGAAGATAGCGGTTAGTGACGGACAGCGGATAGCGGATAGCGGATAGTGAACAGCGGATAGCGGATAGTGAAGATGCGGAGTCGGCGGTGTGCCGGCTCTGCCCACTATCCGCTATCCGCTATCCGCTATCCGCTTTCCTCACACATTGAGCAGCAGGTGCTCGCGTTCCCACGAGCTGATCACCTGCAGGAACGTGTCGAGTTCGCTCTCCTTGACGGCCGTGTAGGCCAGCACGAAGCGCTCGCCGAGCAGGTCGATGAGCGGGCGGCAGCTGCGCAGCATCCGCACCGACTCCTCGAGGTTGCGCGGCAGGCCGAACGGCAGGTCGTAGGCACTGCCGGACACCGGCTCCGAGGGCTTCAGGCCTTCCATCATGCCGAGGTAACCACAGGCGAGCGACGCTGCGATGGCGAGGTAGGGGTTCGCATCCGCGCCGCCGAGCCGGTTCTCGACGCGTCGGTTCTCGGCGTTCGAGATCGGCACGCGCAGTCCCGCGGTGCGGTTGTCGTAGCCCCACTGCGTGTTGATGGGCGCGAGGTGCCGCAGGATGATGCGCCGGAACGCATTCACGTTCGGCGCGAACAGCGACATCGCCGACGGCAGGTACTTCTGCAGGCCGGCGATGTGCGCAAAGAACAACTGGCTCGGGTTGCCGTCCTTGTCGCTGAAGACATTCTTGCCGGTCTTCGCATCGACCACGCTCTGGTGGATGTGCATGGCGCTGCCGGGCTCGCGCGCCATCGGCTTCGACATGAACGTCGCGTACATCTTGTGGCGGAACGCCGCCTCGCGCGCCGTGCGCTTGAACATGAACACCTGGTCGGCGAGCGACATGCCGTCGCCGTGGATCAGGTTGATCTCCATCTGCGCGGCGCCGTCCTCGTGGATCAGCGTGTCGATCTCGATCTCCTGCGCCTCGCAGAACGCGTAGATGTCGTCGAACAGCGGGTCGAACTCGTTCACCGCCGCGATGCTGTAGGACTGGCGCCCGATCTCCGGGCGGCCGGAGCGGCCGATCGGCGGCTTGAGCGGATAGTCCGAGTCGATGTTGGGCTCGACGAGGTAGAACTCGAGTTCCGGCGCGACGATCGGCTTCCACCCCTGCTGGGCGTAGAGGTCGAGGATGTGCCGCAGCACGTAGCGCGGCGCCATCGTCACCGGCCGTCCGTCGGAATAGAAGCTGTCGTGGATGACCTGCGCGGTCGGCTCCGCGGCCCAGGGCACGACGCGCGTGGTGCCGGGGTCGGCCTTCAGCACGATGTCGATCTCCGACGGGCTGATGGCGCGGTCGTCCTCCGGGTAATCGCCGGTGACGGTCTGCAGGAAGATGCTCTCCGGCATCCTCATGCCCTCGTCTTCGGCGAACTTCATCGCCGGCATCACCTTGCCGCGCGCGATGCCCGCCATGTCGGGGACCACGGCCTCGACCTCCGAGATGCCGTGTTCCTTGAAGAATTGCCGTATGGGCGTACTCATGTTCAGCGTCCTTTTGCGTGCGCCCTCGCCGCCTCTCCAAAGGCGGCGAAAAGTGCCTGCGAGAATGGGTTCTTCATCACCTGCCACTCGGGGTGCCATTGCACCGCGAGCGCGAATCCTGGCGCCGAACGCACGCGAAAGCCCTCGATGAGGCCGTCGGGTGAGCGCGCCTCGACCTCGAGGCCATCGCCGAGCCGCTGCACGCCCTGCGAGTGCAGCGAGTTGACCATCACGCGGTCGGCTCCCGCGATGCGCCGCAGCTGGCCGCCCGCCACGAGTTCGACCTCGTGCACGGTAGCGTACTGCACCTCGAGCGGGTCCTCCTTGTTCTCGCGGTGGTCGCTCATGCCGGGCACTTCCTGCACCTTCTGCCAGAGCGTGCCGCCGAACGCGACGTTCATTTCCTGGAAGCCGCGGCACACGGCGAAGAGCGGCATGCCCGACTCGACCACCCGCGGGATCATCGGCAGCGTGGTCGCGTCGCGATGCGGATCGTGCAAGGTCTCGGGATCCGCGGCGGGGCCGGCGTACCGGGCAGGCTCCACGTTCGACGGACTCCCCGTCAACAGGATCCCGTCCACGTGCGCGAGGATCGCCTCGAGGTCGGCGCGTTCCCCGAGCGCTGGAATCAGCACGGGGATGGCCTGCGCCGCCTCGGCCACCGCGTTGATGTACTTCTCACCGACGCAATGGAAAGGGTGCGGTCCGAGGATCCGGCGATCCGCGGGAATGCCGATCAGAGGTTTGCGCGTTGCCACGTTTAAGATCCTAGACGGCCGATGGGGTGCCGCTAGATGTTGTCGCCGGGAATTAAACCACAGCCCCGGGGCGGCCGTCGCCGAGCATCGCAAAAAAGACCACAAAACCGAGACTAAACAGCCATTTGACCCAGTCTCGGAGGCGGCGCTGGCGCTTGCCGGAGCGGGCGGCGCCGGGCTATGCTCGGGCGACCCGGACGGCCCGCCCGTCGCTAAATCCTAAACATACGGGGTTCCCATGCCGCAGATCGCGGATTTCGAGCAGGCGCGCGCCTGGCTCTCGCGCCACCCCGGGGTGCGCGTGGTCGACCTGCTGCTGCCGGACCAGATGGGTATCCCGCGCGGCAAGCGCGTCACCGTGGCCGAACTCGAGGGCGTCCATCGCGACGGGCTGCTGCTGCCGGCCTCGATGTTCGCGCTCGACGTGCTCGGCGGCACCGTGCAGTCCACCGGACTCGGCTTCGACGAGGGCGACGCGGACCGCGTCTGCCTGCCCCTGCCCGGTTCGCTTGCGCTGGTGCCGTGGCTCGGAGAGCAGGTCGCGCAGATGCAGGTGGCAATGTACGAGCACGACCGCACGCCTTTCCATGGCGACCCGCGGCACGTGCTCGAGGGCGTGCTGCGTCGCTTCGAGGACCTCGGTCTCAAGCCCGTGATGGCGGTCGAACTCGAGTTCTACCTCGTCGATCGCGAGCGCACGAGCGAAGGCTGTGCCCAGCCGCCGCGCCAGCCGCTCTCCGGGCGGCGCGAGAACAAGACCCAGATCAACTCGATGGCGGAACTCGACGAGTACTCAGGCGTGCTGCAGGAGTTCGACGCGGCTGCGCGCATCCAGGACCTGCCGACCGGCACCGTGCTCGCGGAGTACGGCCCCGGCCAGTTCGAGGTCAACCTGCACCACGTCGACGATGCGCTGCTCGCATGCGATCACGCGATCCGCCTGAAACGCCTGATCAAGGGCGTCGCCCTGCAGCACGGCATGGACGCGACCTTCATGCCCAAGCCGTACCGCGACCATGCGGGCAGCGGTGCGCACCTGCACGTGAGCCTCGTCGATGCCAGCGGCCACAACATCTTCGCCGCGGAAGATCCGGCGGGTACGCCGGCACTGCGTCACGCCATCGGCGGGCTCGCCGCCACCATCAACGATGGCATGGCGGTATGGGCGCCGACGGCGAATTCCTACCGGCGCTTCCAGTCCGAGGCCTACGTGCCACTGAACCCGAGCTGGTCGGTGAACAATCGCGGTGTCGCCTTCCGTGTCCCGGCCGGCCCTCCAGCGAGCCGCCGCGTCGAGCATCGCGTGGCCGGCGCCGACGCCAATCCCTACCTGCTCGCGGCGATGGTGCTCGCCGGAATGCACCACGGGCTGACGCGGCAACTCGATCCCGGCCCGGTCCTCGCGGGCAACGCCTATCGCGACACGACGCCGACACTGCCGCTCAGCTGGCCCGAGGCGCTGGCCGTGTTCGAGCGCAGCGAGTTTGCACGCGAGTACCTAGGCGAGCGCTTCGCACGCCTGTATGCCGAGACGCGCAAGGGCGAGATGCAGGAGTTCCGTTCCTACGTCTCGCCGCTCGAGTACTCCTGGTACCTGACGACGAGCTGAGCCATGGACCACGTGCGCTCGTACTACGCGGCGTCCGCGAACCCGGCCCCGAGGCGCGCGCCGCTCGAGGGGGATGCGACCGCCGACGTCTGCGTGATCGGCGGCGGCATCGCCGGCTGCTCGACCGCCCTGCACCTCGCCGAGCGCGGCTACCGCGTGGTACTGCTCGAAGGCAAGCGCATCGCCTGGGGCGCCTCCGGCCGCAGCGGCGGCCAGGCGATCTTCGGGTTCGCCGCGGGACAGGACAAGCTCGAGGCCCAGGTCGGCCCGCAGGTGGCGCGCCGGATGTTCGACATCTCCGTCGAAGCGCTCGACCTGCTGAAGGACCGCGTGGCGCGCCACTCGATCGACTGCGACCTGAACTGGGGCCAGTTGCACGTCGCGATCAAGCCTCGCCACGAGACCGAGCTCAAGGCGTGGCGCGAGGAACTTGCCGAGCGCTCCTCATACGACTCGTTGCGCTGGCTCGCGCGCGACGAACTGCGCCAGTTGCTCGACACCGAACGCTACCTCGGCGGACTGTACGACTCGCGCAGCGGGCACCTGCATCCACTCAACTACACGCTCGGCCTCGCCGCCGCCGCCGAATCGGCCGGCGCCACGGTCCACGCAGGGAGCCAGGTCACGCGGCTCGAGCACGGCGACACGGTCGTCGTGCACACGGCCACGGGACGAGTGCGCGCGAAGCACGTGGCGCTCTGCTGCAATGCCTACGTGGACGACCTCGCGCCGAAGCTACGGGCGCGCATCATGCCGGTCGGCACCTACATCGTCGCCACGGAACCACTCGGGCAATCGCGCATGCGGGCACTGATGCGCGAGAACGTCGCAGTCACCGACGTGAACTGGGTGCTCGACTATTTCCGCCGCTCCGCCGACCACCGGCTGCTGTTCGGCGGCCGGGTCAGCTACTCGGGCCTCGATCCGCTCAATACGGCACGCGCGACCCGCGCCCGGATGATCAAGGTCTTCCCCCAGCTCGCAGACGTGAAGATCGAGTATTCGTGGGGCGGCTACGTCGACATCACGATGAGCCGTGCGCCCGATTTCGGCCGCCTGGCGCCGAACGTCTACTACCTGCAGGGATTCTCGGGCCATGGCATCGCGCTCACCGGCATGGCGGGCCGGCTGGTGGCCGAGACGATCGCTGGCCAGTCGGAACGCTTCGACCTGTTCGCGAAGCTCGAGCACCGCGATTTCCCGGGCGGCCGGGCACTGCGCACCCCGGCGCTGGTGCTGGCGATGCTGTGGTTCAGGCTGAAGGACCTGCTCTGAGGAAAGGGGATAGGGGTCAGGGGATAGGGGATAGCGAAGAACGGAACAGGCGGCAGCGCCGCCCTTCTTACTATCCCCTATCCCCTATCCCCTATCCCCTTCCGTCGTACGCGGCGCCACTCGTGCACGTCTCGTGCACGACCACGCGCGAGAGTTGCGGCAGCCGCGGCGCGATCTCGCGCCAGATCCACCGCGCGAGGTTCTCGCTGGTGGGATTCTCGAGGCCCGGGACGTCATTCAGGTAGTGGTGGTCGAGCCGCTCGAACAAGGGCCCGAAGGCCGTCTTAACGTCCGCGAAGTCCATCACCCAGCCGAGCCGCTCGTCGACCGGCCCCTGCACATGGATCTCCACGCGGAAGGAGTGGCCGTGGACGCGCGCGCACTTGTGCCCGGCCGGCACGTTCGGCAGGCGATGCGCGGACTCGAGCGTGAACGCCTTGAAGATCTCCAAGATCCTACCGTTGCTGGTCGGTGCCATGGAGCACGTCGCGGCCGCGCGGATCGTAGTCACGATCCTGGTCACCCTTGCGCTGACGATCGCGGTCGTACTCCTGGTCCCGCTTGGCAGTGCACTCCGCGATGAAGGTCGCACGCTTGAGGCCTGAGTATCCCTTGCGATCCGCGCGGTCGTAGCAGTCTTCGTCGTACTTGTAGCGGCGATCGTCGAACCGGTACCGCTCGCCACGTTCGGTGCACCACTCGACGAAGTGCTTTCGATCCTTGCCTTTGAGCTTGCGCTCATTGGCGCGGTGGTTGCACTCGGAGACGACCTGCCCATGGGTCATCTTCTTCTGCTTGTCGTTGCCGTGCTTGTCGTCGTAGGGCCGATCGTCCTGGTACTTGTAGTCCTGGCCTTGCGCCTTGGCCTGGCCCGGCCCTTGGCCCTGTCCCTGGCCCTGGCTCTGGCCCTGGCCCTGGCTCTGGCCTTGCCCCTGGCCCTTGTTCGGCTCGGCGCCGGTCGGAACCGCCATGACCAGCATGGCGACGGCCGCGAGACTGGCGAGAGACTTGAAACCCATGGACTGCTCCTTGGTCGGGACGCGGGCGGATCTTCGCAGATCCTCAGGTCGCGGCAAGCCCCGCGGGCTTGCGACGCAACATAAAGCAGGCGTGGATGCGCGGATTGCGCCGGAAGTCCTCTGGCAACGTGGCGCGCGAGAGGTCCTCGACGTCGAAATCCGCGAGACCCGCCGCATCGAGCCGGAAGCGCTGAAAGTTGTTCGAGAACAGCATCGTGCCTCCGGGTTCGAGCAGGCGGCTGGCTGCCTGCAGCAGCCAGACGTGGTCCCGCTGCACGTCGAACTCGCGCTCCATGCGCTTCGAGCGCGAGATCGTCGGCGGGTCCACGAAGATGAGACCGTAGCGCCGGGGGGAAGTTCGCGCCAGCTCCTCGAGCCAGGCGAGGCAGTCTGCCTGGACGAATGCGTGCGCGGGTCCCGCCAGTCCGTTCAGCGCGAGATTGCGCCTCGCCCATTCGAGGTAGGTCTTCGACATGTCGACGGTCGTCGAGGCGGTCGCGCCGCCGCCGACCGCGTGCACCGTGGCCGTGCCGGTGTAGGCGAACAGGTTGAGGAAGCGTCGGCCGGCGGCGAGTTCGCCGACGCGCTGGCGCGTCAGGCGGTGATCGAGGAAGAGACCCGTGTCCAGGTAATCCGTGAAGTTGACCAGGAAGCGGTAGCGGCCCTCGCGCACCGTGTGGAAGACGGACTCTTCCCCCACCTTCTCGTACTGCTCGCCGTGCCGCTGTCGCCGCCGCACGCGCACCACGATGCGTTCGCGCGGCAGCCCGAGCACCTCTGGCAACACGGCCAGCGCCTCGTCGCGGCGCGAGCGCGCGGCATCCTGCGCAACGGTGGCAGGCGCCGCGTACTCCTGCACGCAGGCCCAGCGCTCGTCGTTGCCGTACAGGTCCACCGCGAAGGCGTACTCCGGCATGTCGGCGTCGTAGACCCGGAAGCAGGCCACGTCTTCACGCCGCGCCCAGGATCCGAGTCGCACGAGGTTCTTGCGTACGCGGTTGCCGAACATCACCGCGCCTGGCCGCGTCCGGGCCACTTCCATGCGCGCCTGCCTCACCGTCTCCGGATCGGGCTCAACCGACCCAGGCTCGAGCTCGATGCGCAGCAGCCGACACTCGATAGGCCCGTTGAAAAACGTGTGCGTACGGTACGCACGCAGGCGCAACGCACGCCCCAGCGGCGGGTTGCCGGTGAACACGCCCGCCTCCCAGTGCGGAAAGCACTCCATGAGTTTCTGGCCGAGCTCGGCATACAGCGGCCCGAGCGTGCTTTCGTCGTCGAGGCGCGCGCCGTATGGCGGATTCACGAGCACGAGGCCCCGTGCCTGCTCGGCCGGCGCCAGTCGCGCGAGTTCGCGTCGCTCGAACAGCACGTGATCGCCGATGCCTGCGCGATTCGAATTGGCCAGCGCCGAGCGGATCGCAGTCTGGTCGCAGTCGAAGCCGCGCAGACGACCACGTCCCAGCGCCGCGAGATTGCGCCGGGCGAGCGCCGCCTCGCGCAGTTCGTTCCAGGCGGCCAGGTCATGCTGGAGCCAGCGCTCGAAGCCGAACCGGCGTCGCAGCAATCCCGGGGCGACGTCCGCCGCGATCAGCGCCGCCTCGATCACCAGCGTGCCAGATCCGCACATCGGGTCGGCGAAGGCCGCGCCCTGCGCAGCCATCGCGGGCCAGCCGCAACGCAGCAGCAGCGCGGCCGCAAGGTTCTCCCTGAGCGGCGCTTCCACGCTCGACTGGCGATAGCCGCGGTGGCTCAATGGCTCGCCGCTCAAGTCGATGCCGACCGTGGCGTGCGTGCGCGCGAGCCGCAGGCTGATGCGCAGGTCGGGCGATGAAAGGTCGACCGAGGGACGGCCGCCCGTTCGCTCGCGGAATCGATCCACGATCGCGTCCTTGGCCTTCTGGGCGGCGAACTGCGTGTGAACCAGCCACTCCGGCCCCTCCCCCACCACGTCGATGGCGAGCGTGCCGTCCGCGGCCAGGTGCTCCTCCCACGGCAATTCGCGCAGCGCGGCGTACATCGAATCCGGCGTGTCGAGCGGTATGGTAGCGAGCGTCAGCAGCACCCGGCTCGCGGTGCGCGAATGCAGGCAGGCGAGGTAGCCGTGGGCGACGGGCCCCACGAAGCTGACGCCCGCGGGATGCTCGCGCGTGACGTTGATGCCGAGTTCGCGCAGCTCGGTCGCGAGCAGGTCCGCGACGTGACGCGGGCAGGCGGCGAAGAACTCGTTCGCGGTGGCGGGCAGCGTGTCAGCCACGTTTCAGCGGCCCCGCCGTTCGAACACCACGAGGTCACGCGGCGCGATCTTCTCGAGGCACCGCGCGACGATCCGGTAGGCATCCGGATCGAACGGCCCGCGCGGCTCCGATCCGAGGATCGCCGCGACCTCGTCGTCGTCGCGCGCAGTACCGACGTGCTGCCAGCGGTCGATGACGTGCAGCACGGTGCCGGCGCCGCCCGCCTCCGCCTCGCGTATGCCGACGGGACCGCCGAACGGCCATGGCCTCACGCGTAGCGACGCGAGCGCGAGGCGCAGGCGCGTGTCGTGCAGCGGCCGAGGCTCCCGGCCGACGCATGCCCCGCGGCACTTGCCGAGCTGGTACGCGAAGCATGATCCCTCGCCTTGCTCGAGACCGAGGACCTTCAGGCACAAGCCCGCCTCGCGCGCCTTGCCCTCGAGCGCGCGCACCGCATCGCGCTCGGTGCGGAACGGACCGAAGGACTCCACGTCGGCGTCGAAGTCTTCCGCGTCGAACGGCTCGATGGCGGCGACGAGGCCCGCGTCCACCGTCCGCAGGCGGAGGCAATGCGCGCCCGCGGGCTTGCGCAGGCGTCGGTTGGCCGCGGGCGCGAGCTCCTTGACGAGCCGCGACTCGAGCAGCAGCGCGCCGAGCTCGCCGCCTGTTTCCAGCCACTCGATGTCCCGCACCTGTCGCGCCAGCTTCGATTCCTTGCTCGACCGGTGCTCGGCCGCGAAATGCGCGAGCACGCGGCTGCGCAGGCTGCGGCTCTTGCCGACGTAGAGCAGCGCGCCGCCCTCGCCGCGGAACAGGTAGACGCCCGGTCCGTCGGGTAGATCGTCGGCGAGGTCCGGGGACAGCTGCCCCGGCAATCGCGACTCGTACCGCGCGGCCTCCGTCGCCTCCTGCAGGCGTTCGGGGCCGACGGCGCCCTCGAAGGCGGCGAGCAGCGGCGGCAGCACGGCGGCGTCGCCGAGCGCGCGGTGCCGCGCGCCGCAGGTGAGGTTCCACCGCTCGATCAGGGTGTCGAGGTTGTGGCGCGCGTGCTCGCGGAACAGTGCCCGCGACAGGCGTACCGTGCACAGCACCGGCGCGGAGAATTTCTCACCTGTGCGGCGCAATTCGTTGCGCACGAAGCCGTAGTCGAAGGGCGCGTTGTGCGCCACGAACAGCCGCCCGTCGAGCCGGCGCCGGACCTCCGTACGGATGTCCTCGAACGAGGGTGCGTCCTCGACCATCTGGTTCGAGATGCCGGTGAAGGACTCGATCGACGACGGGATGCGCACGCCCGGATTCACGAGGCTGCTCCACTCCTCGACCACCTCGCCACCGTCGAGCAGCACGATGCCCACCTCGATGACCCGGTGGTGTATGGCCGTGCCGCCGGTGGTCTCGAGGTCGATGCAGGCGACCGGACAGCGCAACGCGGGTGCGTGGATCAGAGCGTGCCCTCGCCGTCGAGCGTCATGATCGGGCCGTAGAGTTCCGGGCGACGGTCGCGGAACACACCCCAGGCATGGCGCTCGGCCCGCACCTGCCCGAGGTCGAAGCTTGCGACGAGCACGGACTGCGTGCCGCGGTCGGCCTCGGCGACCTTCTCGCCCGCCGGTCCGGCGATGAACGACGAGCCGTAGAACGTCATCTCGTACTTCTCGCCACGCTCGACGCCGATGCGGTTCGAGGCCACGAGCGGCATGACGTTGGCGGCCGCGTGGCCCTGCATGCAGCGCTGCCAGTGGTCGCGCGAGTCGATGCTCGCATCGTGCGGCTCCGAGCCGATCGCGGTCGGGTAGAGCAATGCCTCGGCGCCCATCAGCGCCATGCAGCGCGCGGCTTCCGGGAACCACTGATCCCAGCAGATGCCGACACCGAGCACGCCAAAGCGCGTGGGCCAGACACGGAACCCGGTGTCGCCCGGCGAGAAGTAGTACTTCTCGTGGTAGCCGGGGCCTTCGGGGATGTGCGACTTTCGGTACAGCCCGAGCACCGTGCCATCCGCGTCGATCATCGCGAGCGAGTTGAAGTAGGCGTTGTTCGCGCGCTCGAAGAAGCTGTACGGCAATACGACCTCGAGCTCGCGCGCGAGCGCCTGGAAACGCCTCAGCACCGGGTTGTCCGTGAGCGGTCGCGCGAGTTCGAAGTGGCTCGCGAGGTGATCCTTGCAGAAGTACGGGGTCTCGAACAGCTCCTGCAGCAGGATCACCTGCGCGCCCCTGCCTGCGGCCTCGCGCACCAGCTGCTCTGCGCGGTCGAGGTTCTCGGCATTCTTCGTCGAACAGGCGAACTGCGTCGCGGCCAGCGTCACTTTCATCGGGATACCTCGGTCGGTCCGGGGACAGCTGCCCCAGCGGACGGAAGTCTAACGGGCGAGGCGCGCCACGTGTCGCGCAATCATGGTTTCCTCGTCGGTCCGCACCACCCAGGCGGAAACCCGACTGCCGGCGGCGCTGATACAGGGGCCGTGGCGCAGGTTGGCCGCCTCGTCCAGCGTGATCCCGAGCCACTGCGCACCCGCGCAGATGCGCTGCCGCACTTCGGGCTGGTTCTCGCCGATGCCGGCCGTGAACACCACGGCATCGAGCCCGCCGAGCGCCGCGGCCAGGGACCCGAGCTCGCGCTGCGCCCGGTAGGCGAACAGGTCGACGGCCAGTCGCGCTCCGGGCGCATCGCTTTCGAGCAGGTCGCGCATGTCGCTCGACAGGCCCGACAGCCCGAGCAGGCCCGACTCGTGGTACAGCAGGCGCTCGAGCTCCGCCAGCGCGAGCTTCCTCGTCTTGAGCAGGTAGAGCAGCACCCCAGGATCGATCGAGCCGCAACGGGTGCCCATCGGCAACCCCTCGAGCGCCGTGAAGCCCATCGTCGTCGCCACGCTGTGTCCCGCGTGCATCGCGCACATGCTGGCGCCATTGCCGAGATGCAGCACGACCGTACGCCCGGCGGCCGCCCGCTCATCCAGTCCCGGCAGCACCGACGCGACGTACTCGTACGACAGGCCATGGAAGCCGTAGCGGCGCACGCCGGCATCGGCGAATCGCACCGGCAACGCGTACAGCTGTGCGATCTCGGGGATCGAGCGGTGAAACGCCGTGTCGAAGCAGGCCACCTGCGGAACCCCCGGCATGCGTGCCAGCAGCAACCGGATGGCCGCGAGGTTGTGCGGCTGGTGCAGCGGAGCAAGTTGCTCGAACTCGACGAGGCGTCCGAGCACGTCGCCGTCCACGATCGTCGGGGCCATGTACTCGGCTCCCCCGTGCACCACGCGATGACCCACGCCGACGATGGTCGTGCCCCGCAGTTCGGCGCGCAGCTGGTCGAGGAGGTGCTCGAACGCCTGCGCGTGGCTGATGGAGTCCGGCTCGAGGGCGCGGTCGACCACCACGGTGTCGCCGCGACGGAGGTGGATGCGCGGCTCGGTGCCGAGCCCGGAGATCTGGCCACGCAACTCGCGCGCGAGCCCGCGCTCCGTAGCCGCGAACGTCGAGACCTTGACGCTCGAGGAACCGGCGTTGACCACCAGGATGACCTTCACGGCACCCGCGCCGCCCGCTTGGCATGCGCCATGAGCTTGGCCACGGCGGAGGAGCCGATCCGCATGCGGACGTTGTCCGCGCGGCTGGTGAGGACCACCGGCACGCGCGCGCCCAGCACCACGCCGGCGCTGTCGGCACCGGCAAAGTAGAGCAGCTGCTTCGCGAGCATGTTGCCGGACTCGATGTTCGGCACCAGCAGGATGTCCGCCCGGCCCGCCACCGGCGAGCGAATGCTCTTGGTGCGTGCCGCGTGCTCGCTCACCGCGTTGTCGAATGCCAGCGGCCCGTCGAGGATTGCGCCTTCGATCTGGCCCCGGTCCGCCATCTTGCACAGCGCCGCCGCGTCGAGAGTGGAGCGAATGTTGGGGTTCACGGTCTCCACGGCCGACAGGATCGCGACCTTCGGCGACGCGATGCCGAGCACGTGCGCGAGCGCGATCGCGTTGCGCAGGATGTCCGCCTTCTCGGCGAGCGTCGGCTCGATGTTGATCGCGGCGTCCGTGACGAGCAGCATGCGCTCGTAGGCCGGCACGTCCATGACGAAGACGTGGCTCACGCGCCGCTCGGTGCGCAGGCCGGACTGGGCAGAGACGATCTCCTGCAGGATCTCGTCCGTGTGCAGGCTGCCCTTCATCAGGGTCTCGACCTCGCCGTTGCGCGCGAGCGCCACGGCGGCGGCGGCCGATGCGTGGCTGTGCTCGGTCGGCACGATCCGCAGGCCCGAGATGTCCACGCCGTTCGCCTCGGCCACCGCGTGGATGCGGGCCGGCGGACCCACGAGAACCGGCACGATCAGCCGCCGACGCGCGGCCTCGAGCGCGCCGCGCAGCGAATCGCGGTCGCAGGGATGGGCCACCGCGCAGCTCACCGGTTCGAGCGGCGCACACTGCCGCAGCAACCACGCGAAGACGTCGTTCCTGCGCAGCACGATCTCGGGCGTGGCGATGTCGGAGTAGGCGAGCTTGCGCCGCGGCGCCTCGACGGTCGCCGTTCCCCACAGCACCCGGCGCTCGCCGACGTGGGCCTCGCAGTCGAACACCACGACCCCGGACTCGATGCGCTTCTCCCGCACCGTCACGGAAGCCGAGAGGTGCTCGCCGACGTGCACGCGGCCCTCGTACTCGAACTGCTGCGCGATGATCCGGGTGCCAGGCCCCGGCAGCTTGCGCTCGAGCAGGCCGGAGATGACCGCCTGGACGCCGACCGCGTCCACGCACAGGACATCGCCGCCCTGCGACTCCCCGTCCTCGACGTGGAAGGGCTCGATGTCGCCCGACACCAGCACCAGCGCCTCGACCTCCGTCTGCGTCAGGGCCCGGTGCGCGCTGGCCGTGGCTCCCGGCTCCAGCTCGTCGAAGGTGACGTTGTGGTACGCGCTCATGAAAGGTCGATCCAGGTCGTCTTGAGCTCGGTGTACTTGTCGAAGGCATGCAGCGACTTGTCGCGGCCCGTGCCCGACTGCTTGAACCCACCGAACGGCACCGTGATGTCGTCGGCATCGTAGCAGTTGACGTACACGACGCCGGCGTGCAGAGCCCGGGCGATGCGATGGGCGCGGGTAATGTCGCGCGTCCAGACGGCGGCCGTGAGTCCATAGATGACCGCATTGCCGACCTGCACGGCCTCCTCCGCGTCCTTCACGGTCATCGCCGCGAGCACCGGCCCGAAGATCTCCTCGCGCGCGATCGTCATGCCCGGCGTGACGTCCGCGAAAACGGTCGCCTCGACGTAGCAGCCGCCGGTCTCCTGGCGCGCCTGGTGGCCGCCGGCGAGCAGCGTGGCGCCTTCGTCGCGGCCCGCATCGATGTAGCCAAGGACGGTCCGCAACTGCGTGTCGTCCACGATGGCACCGAGGTTCGTCTCCGGGTCGAGCGGGTGCCCGGGCAGCATGCGCCGGGCAGCCTCGGCGACCTTCGCGAGCACCTCGTCGCGAATGCGCTCCTCGACGATCAGTCGCGAACCGGCGGAGCACATCTGCCCCTGGTTGAAGAAGATCGCCGCGGCGGCGGCCGCGGCCGCGCGGTCGAGGTCCGGGCAATCGGCCAGGATGATGTTCGGCGACTTGCCGCCGCACTCGAGCCACACGCGTTTCATGTTCGACTGTCCCGAATACTGGAGCATGAGCTGGCCGGTGCGCGTGGAGCCGGTGAAGCCGATGCAGTCGACATCCATGTGCAGTGCGAGCGCCTGGCCGGCCGTGTGCCCGTACCCCGGCAGCACGTTGAACACGCCGTCCGGGATGCCGGCGAGCGAAGCGAGTTCCGCGATGCGGATCGCGGTGAGCGGCGACTTTTCGGATGGCTTCAGGATGAACGAATTGCCGGCCGCGAGCGCCGGGCCGATCTTCCATGCGGCCATGATCAGCGGGAAATTCCAGGGCACGATCGCCCCCACGACGCCGATCGGCTCGCGGGTGACGAGCGCGAGCGCGTCCGGGCCGGTGGGCGCGACCTCGTCGTAGATCTTGTCGACGGCCTCCGCGTACCACGCGATGCAGCGCGCCGTGGCGGGGATGTCCACGGCGAGGCTGTCGGAGATCGGCTTGCCCATGTCGAGCGTCTCGAGCAACGCGAGTTCCTCGCGGTGCTCGAGGATGAGTTCCGCGAACCTGAGCAGCACCCGTTTGCGCTCGCGGGGCGGCTGGCGCGACCAGCTGCCACTCTCGAAGGCACGGCGTGCGGCGGCCACCGCGAGGTCGACGTTGGCGGCATCGGTGGAGGCGACCTGCGCCAGCACACGGCCGTCGATCGCGCTCACGCAATCGAACGTCGCGCCGCTGGCGGCGGCGACGTAACGACCGTCGATGAAGGCGCGGCCATTGATCGAGAGCGACCGGGCACGCTCGTGCCAGTTGATGGTGGGAGTGGACATGCAGGAGGCCTCAGAAGGTCGGGGGCGTGCTGGCGGAGATGATCTCGCAGGGCTCGCTGCCGTTGTTGCGGAAGCGGTGCGGGATCGCGCTGGTGAAATAGTAGGCATCGCCCGGCCCGAGCACGCGGCTCTCGGCGCCAATGGTGAGTTCGATGCGGCCGCGTACCACGACGCCGCCCTCCTCGCCGTCGTGCCGCAGCATGTCGGCCCCGGTGTCGGACCCCGGCGCATAGCGCTCGTGCATGATCGACATGGCGCGGTTCGGTCGCCGGGCCGCCACGAGCCGTAGCGCCACGCTGCGATCGCCGAGGTCCGTGAGCTCGTCGCTGGCGAAGAACACCTGCGGGCTCGCCGAGAGGTCGAGCGTGAAGAACTCCGCGAGCGACATCGGGATGCCGTCGAGCACCCTCTTCAGCGAGCTCACGGACGGGCTCACGCGGTTCTGCTCGATCAGGGAGATCAGTCCGTTCGTGACCCCGGCGCGCTTGGCGAGCTCGCGCTGCGAGAGTCCGTAAATGGTGCGCACGGCGCGCAGGTGCGCGCCCACGTCGAGGGTCGGTCCGTTCACGGAGTGTTCAATATCCTGCACACACGGGGCGTAAGTGACGGAAGTTTCCAGCCGGTTTGAGGCAAGTGTCAATTTTTCTTATCATCCGCGACTCCCTCTACCCAAACCGTGGTCGCCATCATGTCCGCACCAGCGAAGTACGAACGCGCCGAGCTCGAGGCCTTCTGGATGCCGTTCACCGCGAACCGGCAGTTCAAGGCCAACCCCCGCATGCTCGCGCGGGCATCGGGCATGCATTACTGGACTCCCGACGGCCGCCAGGTGCTCGACGGCGTGGCAGGACTGTGGTGCGTCAACGCGGGCCACGGTCGCCCGGAGATCGCGGAGGCGGTGAGCCGCCAGATCGCCGAGATGGAGTACGCGCCGCCCTTCCAGATGGGTCACCCGGGCGCCTTCGAACTCGCCAACCTCGTCGTCGACTGGCTGCCCGGCGGCCTCGACCACGTGTTCTTCACCAACTCCGGCTCCGAGTCCGTGGACACGGCGCTCAAGATCGCGCTCGCCTATCACCGCGCGCGCGGCGAGGGCACGCGCACCCGTTTCATCGGCCGCGAACGCGGCTACCACGGCGTGGGCTTCGGCGGCATCTCGGTCGGCGGCATGGTGAACAACCGCAAGTTCTTCGGCACGCAGCTGCCGGGCGTGGACCACCTGCCGCACACGCACGACCTCGCGCACAACGCCTACACGCGCGGCGAGCCCGCCTGGGGCGCGCACCTCGCCGACGAGCTCGAGCGCATCGTGGCGCTGCACGACGCGAGCAACATCGCCGCCGTGATCGTCGAGCCCGTGGCCGGCTCCACCGGCGTGCTGATGCCGCCGCAGGGCTATCTCAAGCGCCTGCGCGAGATCTGCACGAAGCACGGCATCCTGCTGATCTTCGACGAGGTCATCACCGGTTTCGGGCGCCTCGGCTCGCCGTTCGCCGCACAGCACTTCGACGTGCTGCCCGACATGATCACCATGGCCAAGGGCCTCACCAACGGCGCCGTGCCCATGGGCGCGGTGGCCGCCAGCAAGGCGATCTACGACGCCTTCATGCACGGCCCCGAGGGCGCCATCGAGCTGTTCCACGGCTACACCTACTCGGCGCATCCCGTGGCCTGTGCCGCGGGCATCGCCACTCAGCAGGTCTACAAGCGCGAGGGGCTGCTCACCCGCGCCCGCGAAATAGGCGACTACTGGGCGGATGCGGTGCACTCGCTCAAGGGATTGCCGCACGTCATCGACCTGCGCAACCTCGGGCTCATCGGCGCCGTCGAGCTCGAGTCCATTCCCGGCAAGCCCGGAGCGCGCGCCTTCGACGTTTTCGTACGTGCGTTCGAGCGCGGCATCCTGATCCGCACCACGGGCGACATCATCGCCCTCTCGCCGCCGCTCGTGATCGAGCGCAAGCACGTCGACGAGTTGTTCGGGAAGCTGGCCGACGTGCTCAAGGACGCGCCGTAAGAAAGCGGTTAGCGGTTGGCGGTTAGTGAGGAGGGCCGGCACGCCGGCCGATCGGATTCCGCACTAACCGCCAACCGCTAGTCACTAACCGCTCTCCTCGCTCCAAGACGAGAACGCCCGACCCCCCCCCAACGGAGATCGGGCGTTCAGTCGCCGGCGGCTCGGCGTCAAACGCCCAGGCCCGGGTCATCCAAGGTCTTACTCAGCGCTCCACGGGAACGTGGTCGAGACCGAGAAGATCGCGCGGGCTTCGCAGCTGCCAACGTCGCCAGGCGCGTTCTCGCAGAACTCGCCGAGGTCGCTGCCGTCGACATACTTGAGGCCCAGGTCGAAGTGGCCGAGCGTGTAGGTCAGGCCCACGGACCAGTCGGTGTACTCGAAGCCTTCCCAGTAGTCGCCGTCGCTATAACCGGCGTGCAGCCCCAGGCCGAGACCGGCGGGCAGTTCGAAATTGGCATTGGCCTCGTAGTAGTACGCGTTGTCGCCGGCCGGACCGCCGCCGAAATCGCTCGAGTACCAGATCTTGCCTTCGATCCACTTGTAGCCCAGCGAGGCATACACCTCGGGGAAATCGTAGACCTCGTCGGAGCCCGGATAGGTGTACCACACGATGCCGACGTCCCAGAGGTAGGTCTCGCCACCGGCGAAGCCGGCGTACAGGTCGACCTCGATGTCCGCGTCGGCATCCCAATCGACGTTGCTGGCCCACACGCCGGCGTAGAAGCCACCGGCCGCCGCATAGTCGAGGCTGGCCTGCAGGGCCGGGTCCTGCGCGGACTGCGTGATTCCGCGGAAGTCGTAGTCGCTGGTCGCGGTGACCGTTGCCGTGACTTCAGCCTGCGCCGCAGCGCCAGCCGCCATCAGGAGGATCGCCGCTACGCCATGACTCAGTTTCATGCTTTACCCCTCGTTGCAATAAAACGACAAGATAGATCTGCTCCGGACGGCGATGGTAGCAGAAACGAGACGGGCAGCGGAGCAAGGGGATAGTGACTAGGGGATAGGGGGTAGGGGATAGGGGATAGGGGATAGGGGATAGGGGATAGGGGATAGGGGATAGGGGATAGGGGATAGGGGATAGTGAAGAGGCCGGCGCGCCGGCCGATCTGCTGCTGCACTATCCCCTATCCCCTATCCCCTATCCCCTACCCCCTTGCCCCTTGCCCCGTCCCAAAACGAGAACGCCCGGCCTCCTCGCGGAAACCGCGCGTTCACGCACCAGCGGCCCGGCGTCGAACGGCCGGGCCCGGGTCACCTCAGAGCCCTACTCAGCGCTCCAAGGGAACGTCGTGGACACCGAGAAGATCGCGCGCGCTTCGCAGCTACCCACGTCGCCCGGCACGTCCTCGCAGAAATCGCCGAGGTCGCTGCCGTCGACGTACTTGAGGCCCAGGTCGAAGTGGCCGAGCGTGTAGGTCACACCCACCGACCAGTCGGTGTACTCGAAGTTCTCCCAGTAGTCGCCATCGCTGCGCCCGATGTGCAGCCCCAGGCCGAAGCCGGCGGGCAGCTCGAAGTTGGCATTCGCCTCGTAGTAGAAGGCGGAATCGCAGTTCGGGCAGCCGCCGAACTTGTTCGAGTACCAGATCTTGCCTTCGATCCACTCATAGCCCAGCGAGCCGTAGAGCTCGCCGAAGTCGTACAGGTCGTCCGAGCTCGGGTATGCATACCAGACGAGACCGACATCCCAGAGCACGGTCTCGCCGCCGGCGATGCCGCCATACAGGTCCACCTCGACGTTGCCATCGGCGTCCCAGTCGACGTTACTCGCCCACACGCCGGCATAGAAGCCGCTCTCGTGCGCGTAATCGACGCTGGCCTGCAGGGCCGGATCGTTTGCGGACTGCGTGATGCCGCGGAAGTCGTAGTCGCTGGTCGCCGTGACTGTCGCCGTGACTTCGGCCTGCGCCGCAGCGCCGGCCGCCACCAGGAGGATCGCCGCTACGCCTTGACTCAGTTTCATGCTTTACCCCTCGTTGCAGGAAAACTACTTTTCAGGAATTACACGGGCCAAGATGGTAGCAAGAACGACACGGGTTGCACCCGGCTGCATTGCGATGGCCCCTCGGGCGGACGATTGCAGGATTCGTGCCAGCGGACTTCGCCGTTGGTTCGTGCATTCAGGTAGGTCGCATGCACCGTGACGGCGCACAGGAGGCAGTCAGTGCACCGGTGTCGCGCGTGGCGCGACGCGATCAGCCTGCCGTCGGCGGCTCGTAGATCGCGTAGAACTTGCGGGCGGGCTCGAGCACTTCCCACAGTCCGCGGAAACCGCTCGGCATCACGAAGCAATCACCTGGACCGAAGGTCCATGACCGGCCGTGGTCGTCCGAGATGCGCACGCGCCCCTCGGTGAGCATGCACAATTCGTTCTCGGTGTATGACACGCGCCAGGCGCCCGGACTGCTGCGCCAGATGCCACCGTAGAACCGTCCGGTATCGTCGGTGTAGAGGTTGCGTACGTGCTGGCTCGGCATCGCACTGCCCGGCGCAAGCCTCGCCGGGTCGAGTTCGAGGGGTTCCTCGCGGCCGCTGAATTCGTCGATCCGGATGACCTCAGGCCCCAACTCGCTCATGGCCCACCTCCGCTCGCATGGCAACCGGACATTCAGCGTAGCAGGAGTTCCCGCACCTCGTCGTCCGTGGTCTGACCGAAGTCCCGGTACCACTGCCCGACCGCATTGAAGAACATCGGTGTGGCGAGGCACACGACTTCGTCGGCCACCGCGGCGATGCGCTCACGCGCCTCCGCCGACGCCACGGGCACCGCGACGATCACGCGGCCTGCGCCTCCCGCCCGCAAGGCGCGAACCGCTGCCTCCATGGTCGCACCCGTGGCGAGGCCGTCATCGACGACGATGGCGTCGCGTCCGGCCATCTCGAGTGGTGCGCGTTCGCCGCGGTACGCCCGCTCGCGACGCGTGAGTTCCGCAAGCTCGCGCCGCTTGACCTCCTCGAGCGCTCCCAGACGGCCACCGAGATAGCGAACAACGTCCTCGTTCAGCACCACCGCGCCGCCGCTCGCGATTGCCCCCATGGCGAGTTCCGGCTGCGACGGCAGGCCGAGCTTGCGGACCACCAGCACGTCGAGCGGCAGCCCGAGCGACTGCGCGACCTCATGCGCGACCGGCACGCCACCCCGCGGCAGGGCGAGCACGATCGCCCCGGCGAGGTCCTTGCGGGCGGCCAGCGCCTTCGCGAGCGCCCGGCCCGCATCGACGCGATCATCGAACATCAGCGCCATGGGACGACTCCCGCAGCCCGGGTTCATGTTCCGCCAGCACGCCTGCGCCGCCATTCGCGCAAGTACCTAAGTGCTATGCTGGCCATGTGTGAGCGCAGCTTTCATGGGTAACGCGGCAACGATCACGCTGGCCCGCAAGGTCGAGTACCTGCGCAGCCTGTGCGGTCCCGACGACGAAGTCATCGAGACGCATTTTGCCCTGGTGTTCCTGCTCGGGGAGCGCGCACTCAAGATGCGCAAGCCCGTGCGGCGCGACACCATGGACTACGCCACGCTCGCCGCCCGGCAGCATGACTCCGAGGAAGAGGTTCGCCTGAACCGGCGCCTGGCGCCGGACGTCTACCTGCGCACCCTGCCGCTCCTCGCCGGACCCGACGGGCACCTGTCGTTGGCCGGTGCAGGCGAGGTCGTCGAGTGGCTCGTCGAGATGCGTCGCCTCGATCGCAGCCGCATGCTCGACGAAGCGCTCGTGCGCGGTGCAGCGAGCACACACGCATTGCAGCGTGTCGTCGACCTGCTTGCGGCCTTCTACGCATCCTCCGAGCCTGCGCTGGCGGGCCCGGCCGATTTTCCGCCACGACTGGAGCGGCAGGTACGCGCGAACCATCGCGTGCTGGCGTCACTGCACGAAGCACGCGCCGGGCAACTGCTCGACCTGCAGCGCGCGCTCCTCGCGGCGTGGCGACCCCTGCTCGAGTCGCGCGTCAGCCGCGGCTGTGTCATCGAGGCACACGGCGACCTGCGGCCGGAGCACATCCTGCTCGCCGAGCCGCCGGCCGTGATCGACTGCCTCGAGTTCGACCTGCAGCTGCGCATCCTCGATCGCGCCGAGGAGCTCTGCTTCCTCGCGCTCGAGTGCGGGAGGCTCGGCCATGCCGACACCGGAGATTGGCTGCTGCGGCAATGCCTCACGCGGCTGTCCGACGACGCGCCCGATGAGTTGCTGAATTTCTACCGCAGCCATCGCGCCGCGACGCGCGCCAAGCTCTACACCTGGCGGTCGACCGAGCCGGACGGCGGCACGCCCGCGGAATGGCGCGAACGCGCTGCGAGCTACCTCGATACCGCGCTCGTAGAGGCGCGGCGTGCACTCCATTAGCGCTTGCGCGGCTCGAGCTCGCGCAGCGCCACCACGGACCCACCGGAACAAATCGCGCGGATCGCCGCCGCAAACAGGCTCGACGCCGGCAGCACGACCGGCTGCGTCGCGCCGCCCTCGCCGATGCGCGTGGGCAGGATGGAGTCGGTGACGATCAGACGGTCCGGTCCGTCGGGGCCGAGCAGACGTTCGGCACCGGGTGCGAAGACGCCGTGCGACGCGAACGCATCGACGCCGACGGCCCCGGCTGCACGGCACGCCGCGACACCCTGCAGGATGGTGGTCCCCGCGGCGATGAGGTCGTCGACGATCACCGCGTGGCGCCCCTGCACCGGACCCACCACGAGGTCTCCGCCGCTCACGACACCGCTGCTGCGACGTTTCTCGATGATGGCGAGCCCGACGTCGGCACCCGTCCTGGCCGCCAGCAGCTCCTGCACGCGTTGCGCCCGCTTCGCGCCCCCGATGTCCGGCGAGACGATACAGACTGGCCGGCCACGCACCTCGGCCGCGAGGTGCGTCGCCAGCAAGGGTGCGGCCTCGAGGTGATCGACCGGGCAGCGGAACGCGTTCTCGAAGGCCGCGAGGTTGTGTGCGTCGAGTCCCAGCACGTGGTCGGTGCCGACCGCCTCGATCACCTGCGCGACGTAGCGGAGCGTCACCGGGTCGCGTTCCTTGGTGCGGCGATCCTTGCGCGCATAGGCGAGGTACGGCAGGCAGGCCGTGACGCTCGCGGCGCCGCTGTCCTTGAGGCCGGCGATGAAGAACAGCATCCGGCACAGCCGGTCGTTGGCGCTGCCGAGCGCGTCGCCGCTCAGGGACTGCACCACGAACACATGCCGGCCGCGCACGCTCACCAGCGGCCGTGTCTTGTGCTCGCCCCCTTCGAACTCGCGCTCCTCCATCGGCGCCAGCTCGATGCCGAGCGAGGCACAGACGCGTTCGCCGAAGGCCTTACTGGCCCGCGGCGCGAATACCAGTGGCTCGGTCACTGGCGCGTCGATCAGGCCAGTTTCTCGTGCCGCTTCTCGTCACCGCGCAGCGTCGCCATGCGCTGCTGCAGCTGGCGCTTGGCGGCGTCGAACGCGTCGCGCAGCACGACGTAGACGTCGTCGTGCCCGTCGCGCTGCGGCCTCTCCATGTCGACCACGACGTCGTCGCCCGGCAACATGAGCTGGACTTTCACGGCGAAGACCTTGCCCTGGTGGTGGTGCCGGTGAGGCGAGTCGATCACGACGCGGCAGGTCTGGATGCGGTCGCTGAAGACGCCGAGGTGATCGGCGAGTTCACGCACCCGGGTCTCGACCGCCGGAGACGATTCCATGTGACGGAAGGTGATCTGGACGGGAATGGTCACGATGCGTTGTCCTCCGCTTGCTTCCCAGGTCTCGGATTCATTGTCGAACGGGGCCGCGCCCGGAACATAAGTATTGCCCGCAGGGACGCCATGCCACCGTTGGAAGGGTACACTGCATGGAACCGCCGGGGGATACCCGAATCCGGTGCAAATGAACGGAAATCCCGCCATGCAGACTCCGGGACCCGGCGACGCCCTGCTGGTCGTGGACGTGCAGAATGATTTCCTGCCCGGTGGGGCACTCGGCGTTCTGCACGGGGACGAGGTCGTCGCGCCGCTCAACCGAATGATCGCGCGGTGGCGTGCGCTCGGCCTGCCGCTGGTCTTCACGCGCGACTGGCATCCCGCCAATCACTGCTCGTTTCATGCGCAGGGTGGGCCCTGGCCACCGCACTGTGTCGCAGGAACGCCGGGGGCGCGGTTCGCGTCGTCCCTGACCGTGCCCGCGGATGCCATCATCACGTCCAAGGGCACCGATCCCCAGCGCGAGGCCTACTCCGCGTTCCAGGGCACGGGTCTCGCCGACCTCCTTCGCAGCCGCGGCGTGCGGCGTGTGATCATCGGCGGCCTCGCCACCGACTACTGCATCCGCGCCACCGGCATCGACGCGCGCGCCGCGGGCTTCGGTTACGCCGTGCTGACCGATGCCGTGCGCGCGGTCGACGTGAATCCGGGCGACGGCGAGCGAGCGCTCGCGGAGCTTGCCGCGAACGGCGCACTCGTGACCACGACCGAGGCCGTGCTCGCAGCGCCGGGGCGTGCGGAATGAGCGAGACCCTGCTCACCGATCTCTACCAGCTCACCATGGTGACGGCCTACCACGAGCTCGGCATGGAGCAGGAGGCCGTGTTCGAATTGTTCGTACGCATGTTGCCCGGGCAGCGCGGCTTCCTGGTGGCCGCGGGGCTCGAGCAGGCGCTCGATTTTCTCGAGGCGCTGCGATTCGACGGGGAGGACCTGCACTGGCTCGGACTGGGCGGCCGGTTCAAGCCGGCGGCGCTCACCCGCCTGGCGGGGATGCAATTCACCGGCGACGTGGACGCGATGCCGGAGGGCAGCGTGTTCTTTGCGGACGAGCCCGTGCTGCGCGTCGTGGCGCCGCTGCCCGAGGCGCAACTCGTCGAGAGCCGGTTGATCAACCTGCTGCATTTCCAGACCATGATCGCAAGCAAGGCGGCGCGCTGCCGCCTCGCGGCCGGTCACCTTGGGCTCGCCGACTTCGGCATGCGACGTGCTCACGGCGCCGAGGCCGCACTGCTCGCCGCCCGCGCCTGCTACCTCGCCGGCTTCGACGCGACGGCGACGGTCGAGGCCGGGCGCCGGTTCGGGATTCCGCTCACCGGGACCATGGCCCATTCGTTCATCCAGGCGCACGACGACGAGGCCAGTGCATTCCGCGACTTCGCACGCGTCCACCCGCGTGGGCTCACGCTGCTGATCGACACGTACGACACCGTGCGCGCGGCGCGCGAGGTGACGCATCTCGTGAGCCAGGGCGTGCCGGTCGAGTCCGTGCGGCTCGACAGCGGCGACCTCGTGGCATCGTCGCGCGAGGTCCGCGCAGTGCTCGATGCCGGGGGCAGCGATCGAGTCCGCATCGTCGCGAGCGGCAACCTCGACGAATTCGAGATCGGGCGCCTGCTCGCCGCGTGCGCGCCGATCGACGCTTTCGGTGTCGGCACGCGCCTCGACACCTCGGCTGATGCGCCCAGCATCGACTGCGTCTACAAGCTGCAGGAGTACGCCGGGCGACCACGCCGCAAGCGATCGGCGGGCAAGGTGACCTGGCCGGGACGCAAGCAGGTCTACCGCGAATCCGGCGGCGACGGCCGGCTGCGGTCCGACGTGATCGGACTTGCGGACGAGGCCCTGCCGGGTCGCCCCATGCTCGAGCCCTGCATGCGCGGCGGACGCAGGCTGTCGCGACCGACCATGGACGAGATCCGCGCGCATGCCCGTCGTGAACTCGAGTCCTTGCCGGAGCAATGCCGGCGCATCGACGCACCCGAGCCCCTGCAAGCCGGGATCTCGCCCGGGCTGGTCGCGCTTGCCGGGCGCGTCGACCGCGAGTTCCCCTGAGGCCGGCCGATGGATGGGACCGGGTCGCCATTGATCGCGGCATTGCGCTCCCCGGACGCCTACCCGCATCCCGTCGTCACGCCGATCCGCGTCGCCGAGACCCACATTTCCTGGGTGCTGCTCACCGGTGAACTGGCGTACAAGGTCAAGAAGCCGCTGCGCCTGAGCTTCCTCGACTACTCGACGCTCGAGCGCCGCCGGCTGTGCTGCGAGGAGGAAACGCGCCTCAACCGGCGCTACGCGCCCGACCTGTACGAAGGCGTGGCCGTCGTGTGCGGCACGCCGGAGGCCCCCCGCGTCGACGGCACCGGGCCCGTGATCGAGTACGCGGTGCGGATGAAACAGTTCGATCCCGCCGCGGAACTCGACGCTTTGCTCGCCAGCAGCCTCGTGCCGCCCGGGGAACTCGCCGAACTCGGACGGCACATCGCCAGATTCCACGAGGTCGCCGCACCCGTCGACGCGGCGGAGTCGCATGGCCTGCCCGAGCGCGTGCATCGCGTGACGCTGGACAACTTCACGGAGCTGCTGCGGCTGCCCGAGTCGCGACAGTGGTCGGCGCAACTCGATGCGCTCGAGCAATGGGTGAACGACCGCTACGCGCAATCCCACGCGTTGCTGCGCGAGCGACGCAAGGCGGGCCGCGTGCGTGAATGCCACGGCGACCTGCACTGCGGGAACGTCGTGCGCTGGCAGGGTACGCTGGTGCCGTTCGACGGCATCGAGTTCGATCCCGCGCTGCGCTACGTCGACGTGGTGAGCGACCTCGCGTTCCTCACCATGGACCTCGCCGCCCGGCGTCGCCCCGCGCTGCGCCACGCCGTGCTGCAATCCTGGACGGAGGCGAGCGGTGACTGCGCCGGCCTGCCGCTGCTGCCTTACTTCGAGGTCTATCGCGCGCTGGTGCGAGGCAAGGTCGCGGCGCTGCGCGCCCAGCAAGCGCCCGCGCACGGTGCCGACCGGGAAGGCGCAATCCGCGACGCCCGCCGCTACCTCGACTGGGCGACGACGCGTACGCAGCGCCGGCCGGCCGCGCTGATGCTCACCTGCGGCCTGTCGGGTTCAGGCAAGACCCGGCTCTCGCGCGCGCTCGCGGCCGAGCTCGATGCGCTGCACCTGCGCTCCGACGTGGAGCGCAAACGGCTCGCGGGACTCGCACCGCTCGAGGACTCGAAGTCGCCACCCGATGCCGGCATCTACACGCCCGATTTCAACCGACGCACCTACACGCGCCTGCTCGAATGCGCCCGCGCAGGCTTGCAAGGCGGCGAGAACGTGATCGTGGACGCCGCGTTCCTCAGGCGGTCGGAGCGCATGAGCCTGCTGGCGCTCGCGCGGGATATGTCGGCGCCCGCCACCATCCTGCACTGCCAGGCGCCGGACGACGTGCTGCGCCGGCGCGTGGCTGCGCGTGCGGATGCGAAGCAGGATGCGTCCGAAGCAGGTGTCGCCGTGCTCGAGCGCCAGCCCGGCTACTGGGAAGAATTCGACGCGCTGGAGCTTCCGCACGTGCTCGGCGTCGACACGACGGCAACCGATGCCGTGCAGGCGACCGCCGCGCGACTGCGCAGCACGGCCGCGGCCTGAAGCGCGCGCCCGGCCTCAGGCGGCCGGCGGCTTCTCGATCCAGACGTTGCAGGGCAGCCGGTCGAGCACTGATTCCGCCGTACTGCCGACGAACCAGCGCTCGAGACGCCGGCGCGACACGGCGCCCATCACCACGAGGCCGGCATCGAGCGCCTTCGCCTCGGCGACCACGTCGCGCGCCGGTGCCCCGACGCGCAGGTGTCCGCGCGACGGCGGCACGCCGTGCGCCGACAACAGGTCCCGGAATACCTTGTCGACCTGCACGGGCGTCCGATCCATGGCCGGCAGCGCGGCCGCGGCGATATAGGCGTCGCCGACTACGGTCACCGGTGCCGGGATGGAGAAGACGTGCAGGGCGTGCAGTTCGCCGTCCAGTCGGCCAGCAAGCATCACGGCCCGTTCAAGCAACTGGTGATCGAGTGCCGCTGGCTTGTCGTGGGAATGCAGCGGATCGACGCACACCAGCACCGGCCGGCCCGCGAGCCGCCCGGCATCCTTCACCAGCAGCAGCGGCGCCGGGCATTCGCGGATCAGGTGCCAGTCCGACCCGGTGAACAGCGTGCGCTCGATCGGGTTGTGGTAGACGCTGTGCTTTACCACGAGGCCAGGGCGGGTGGCGGCGACGCGCGCCAGCACGACCTCGTGAAACGGGGTGCCCCACAGCGCCTCCGCGAGCGCCACTACGCCGGCCGACGCCGCGCGCTGCACGTGGCGCTCGAGCATCGCCTGGTGCCCGGCCATGACCGAGTCGTGGAACTCCTGCAGCGATACCGTGGCCGGCGTGAAGGAGGCGACGTGCAGGTCCTGGTAATCGACCAGCAGCAGCTCGAGCCGCGCGTCGTGGCGCCGCGCGAGTTCGAGCGCCGCGTCGAAGGCCGGCTGCGCGTCGCCTTGCGGCTCCATCAGCACCAGGATGTTGCGGATAGTTTCCATCGCTACCTCACCGACCGCGGTCCACGATCGAGGCCGTCACCAGGTCGGCCCCGACGTTGACCATCGTGCGCGTCATGTCGAGCAGGCGGTCCACGCCCAGGATGATGCCGATGCCCTCTGGCGGTATGCCGAATGCCACCAGCAACCCCGCGATCAGCGGCAACGAGCCGCCGGGTATCGAGGCCACGGCCACGGCGCTCAGCACCGACAGGAAGACCAGCGTGACCTGCTGCGCGAGATCGAGATGCACGCCGAAAACCTGCGCGACGAACAGCACGACGCAGCCTTCGTAGAGTGCGGTGCCGCTCATGTTCATCGTGGCGCCGAGCGGCAGCACGAACCCCGCCGTGGGCGCGGAGATGCCGAGCCTCTCGCGCGCGACCGTCAGCGCCGCCGGCAGCGTCGCGCTGCTCGAACTGGTGGAGAATGCCGTGACGAGGACGTCCCTGACGTCGCGGAAGAACTCGAGCGGGCGACGCTTCGCGAGGAAGCGCAACCAGAGCGACATGGTGCCGAACAGGTGCAGCAGCAGCATGGCGAGGCAGCCGACCACGAACAGCCCGAGCGCGATGACGATGTCGAAGCCGACCTTGACGATCACGCTGAAGATCATGGCGGGTACCGCATAGGGCGCGATGCGCAATGCGAACCGCACGATGCCGGTCATCAGGTCGGTGACGGTCTCGAGTCCCTGCTGGAACCGGTTGCGGCGCTCCTCCGGCAGCCCCAGCCCGGCCGCACCCACCAGGATCGCGAACAGTATCAGCGGCAGTACGTCGCCGAGCACGTTGCGCTGGTTGCCGACGAACGCGCCGAAGAGATTCCGCGGCATGAACATCTCGACGACGGACGACGGCGACAGCGCCGGCCGCTCGGCGCTGCGCGCGACGTGCGTCTGGGCCTGGCCGCTGTACTCCTCAACGAGCTGCGCGGAGGTCGCCTCGTCCAGGCGGTTGCCGGGCTGCAGCACGTTCATCATCAGGACCCCGAGCGTGACCGCGATCAGCATGTTCAGGAAGAAGAGCACGAACGTGCGGCCGGCGAGCGGCCCGAGGTGCGAAAGCTCGCCGAGCTGCACCACCCCGTTCGCGAGCGAGGCGAACACCAGCGGGATCACGACGAAGAACAGCAGCCTGAGGAAGACCTGGCCCAGCGGGTCGCAGACCGTGGTGGCGAACCACTGCGCGGCCGCGAGCACTCCGGGCGCGAACGACCCGATGGCGAGCACCGCGGCGCCGACGACGGCGCCGGCCACCAGGCCGACCAGGATGCGATTGGCGAGTTTCGCGTCGGTGAATTCCGACACTCAGCGCCGCTCCGCCTGGACAAGCAGCAGGCAGAAGCAGGCCACCAGCACTCCGGCCATGCCGGCCTGCAGCAGCGCTCCGACCGAGAAGCCCATCAGGCCGTAGTTGCCGAGCACGCGCCAGACGACGGCGACGATGCACAGCACGATGCCGGCAAACCCGGCAATGCGACCGATCTGGACCAGCAGGTTCCCCATGTTCGCTCCCCGATGCGTTGGCCGCGGGCTGCGCGGCGGACTCGTCGTCCGCTCGATTCTATAACCGGGGATGTGGTGGTGAGGGGGAGAATCGAACTCCCGACCTAGGGGTTATGAATCCCTCGCTCTAACCGTCTGAGCTACCTCACCACCGAGGCCGACTGCTTGCGCCGGGTGTGATCCCGGCCTGACGGGACCGCGAATTCTGGGGAGGCCCGCATGGGGAGTCAAGGCAGCCGTGGCGGACCTGGCTGCAGCGTGCCTGTGGCGCGCAGGTCCCTTGCGAGAAACTGCGCCAAGGGTTACCAGGGGAAACAAGCATGAACAGGGTTCCCGGCGCCATCCTGGTTGCGGGTTCCATGCTCGCCGCGGTCACGGCCACCGCGCAGGAGGTAAATCGCCCACCCGACAAGCCGCCGATTTCCCAAGGCTGGATCGACATCGCGACCTACGCGTCGCCGGGCATGGGAGGCATGGGCGGGCTCATGGGTGGAATGATGGGTGGCGGCGGTGGCGGAACACCCCGCTCTCCTCGCTGATGGGCGGCGGGAAGGGCGATGCGGTCTTCGGGCAGGCGACGACGGGTGGCGGCGACGGCAGCTACGTCGAACGTCACGCTGCGCAGCAGCCGCAACCCCAACCTTGCCGAAGCGCTGCAGTCCGTGCCGGAAGCGAGCAGGCTCGCGCCGACGTTGCAACTCAAGGTGCTGCCGCAGGCCAAGCCGGTCCGGGACCCGGTCGGAGAGGAACCGGTCGAACAGCCGACCGAGCAGCCCAAGGGCAAGATCAAGCTCTACTGGGGCTGCGGCACCGCCATTGGCCCCGGCCAGCCGAAGGTGGTCGATTTCTCCAGCGGCACCGTCGGCCAGCTCGCGGACGTCTTCAAGGGTCGTCGCGCGACGCAGCGTGGCGCACATTCGGCGCCGGGGCGGCCGGTCTGGCCGAACCTCGTCGACGAGCGGCGCGTGCCGGACGGCGCATCGCTCATGGGCGCACACGCTTTCTCGGGACAGGGCGTACCCGAGAGCTTCAAGTTCAACCTGCCCGCGACGCAGGACATCATGCCGCCGATCGCGCTCAGGCAGGCCGAGGCCGGCGGCGTCACGCAGCCGTCGTGGCAGGCGCTTCCCACGGCGCGCGCGTACTTCATCGCCGCAATGGGTGGCAAGGGCGACGACGACGGCAGCGCGGAATTGACGCTGTGGACCTCGAGCGAGCTGCCCGATTCCGGGTACGGGCTGATCGATTACCAGACCAACAAGTCGGTGGACCAGTGGCTCAAGGAAAAGGTGCTGCTGGCGCCCACGACCATGCGTTGCGACATTCCGCAGGGAATCTTCGAGGAAGGCGCGGGCGGCATGCTGCGCATGATCGCCTACGGCAGCGAACTCAACATGGCATACCCGCCCCGACCCACCGACCCGAAGATCGCCTGGGAACCGGACTGGTCCCTCAAGGTGCGCGTGAAGTCGGTCGCCATGACCATGCTCGGCATGCCCGACATGGGTGATGCCGGCGGCATGGACGATGGCTCGATGGAGGATGCCGAAGCCTCGGGCGAGGCGCCCGACGAGCAGCCGAAGAAGAAAAAGAAGTTCAGCCTGAAGGATGCACTCGACGCCGCCAAGGACTCCCTGCCTTGAGAGGTGCCAGTGGTCGGTTACGTCGGATTCCGGTCGGGATCCGACGGAACCGACCACTGGCACCGATCAGACGTTGAAGCGGAAGTGCATGACGTCGCCCTCCCGGACGACGTACTCCTTGCCCTCGAGGCGCATCTTGCCGGCTTCCTTCGCGCCCTGCTCGCCCTTGCAGGCGATGAAGTCGTCGTAGGAGATCACCTCGGCGCGGATGAAGCCCTTCTCGAAATCGGTATGGATCTCGCCCGCGGCCTGCGGCGCGCGCGCGCCGATGTGCGTCGTCCAGGCGCGCACTTCCTTCACGCCCGCGGTGAAGAACGTGAGCAGGCCGAGCAGGTGGTAGGCCGCGCGGATCACGCGATTCAGTCCCGGCTCGTGCAGGCCGAGCTCCTCCAGGAACGCGAGACGGTCAGGCTCGTCGAGTTGCGCGATCTCCGCCTCGATCGCCGCGCACACGGGCACCACGTCCGCGCCCTCCGCATCGGCCAGCTTCTGCACGACGTTGAGATACGGGTTGTCGTGGAAGCCGTGCTCCGCGACGTTTGCGACGTACATGAGCGGCTTGATGGTGATGAGGTGCAGCTCCCTGAGCAGCGGCCGGTCCGCCGCATCCAGTGACAGCGTGCGCGCGGGATTGCCGGCGTTCAGGTGGTCGCGCATGCGCTTCAGGATCTCGCGCAGCCGGATCGCGTCCTTGTCGCCCGCCTTCGACGCCTTCTCGGCACGCTGCAGGCCACGCTCGACCGTATCGAGGTCGGCGAGAGCGAGCTCGGTGTTGATGATCTCGATGTCGGCGAGCGGATCGATGCGTCCCGCCACGTGCACCACGTCGTCATTCACGAAGCAGCGCACCACGTGCGCGATGGCATCGGTCTCGCGGATGTGCGAGAGGAACTTGTTGCCGAGGCCTTCGCCCTTCGATGCGCCCGCGACCAGTCCCGCGATGTCCACGAACTCGACGGTCGTGGGCAGGATCCGCTCCGGCTCGACGATGGCGGCCAGTGCCGCGAGGCGCAGGTCCGGAACGGGCACCACGCCGACGTTCGGATCGATGGTGCAGAAGGGATAGTTCTCGGCCGCGGCGTTCTGCGCCTGCGTGACCGCGTTGAAGAGCGTCGACTTGCCGACGTTCGGCAGGCCGACGATGCCGCACTTGATGCCCATGGGAGGGGGTTACCGCCGTGGTCAGGGGGAAGGGGGAAGGGGGATAGGGGATAGGGGATAGGGGATAGGGGATAGGGGATAGGGGATAGGGGATAGCGAGGATGTCAGAGCGGCCGACTGGGTCGGCCTCTTGCCTATCCCCTATTCCCTATCCCCCATCCCCTTTCCGCTCTCCTTCGAATGCAGCGCCTTCATGGCCTTCTCGGCGCCCTCGCGCACGAAGATCGCGAGCGCATCGAGCGCTGCGCCGATGCTCGCGACGATGGCTTCCTCGTCCGCCGCGGAGGCACGCTGCAGCACGTAGTCGATCACCTGGTCGCGATCGCCGGGATGGCCGATGCCGACGCGCAGGCGCCAGAAATCCGCGCCGCAGTGCGTGATGGTGTCGCGCAGGCCGTTGTGACCGCCGTGGCCGCCGCCGAGCTTGAAGCGCGCCACTCCGGGCGGCAGGTCGAGCTCGTCGTGCACCACCAGCAGCTCGCCGACCGGGGCTTTCAGGTAATCGAGCAGCGCGCGCACCGACAACCCGCTGCGGTTCATGTAGGTCTGCGGCTTGAGCAGCACGATTTCGCGGCCCTCGAGGGAGACACGCGCCACCTCGCCCTGGTAGCGCGAGTGCGAACGGAACTGCGCGCCCTGCGCGCGCGCGAGCGCATCGACGAACCAGAAGCCGGCGTTGTGCCGGGTGAGCCGGTGCTCGGGGCCCGGATTGCCGAGGCCCGCGATGATCTGAATGGGAGTGCCAGCCATGGATGAATCCGGGAAAAGACCGGGCCGCCCCGTGGGGCGGCCCGCATCCCTCGGCCCTGGGGCCGCCTACTTCTTCGCTTCCTTGCCCTTGGCCTCGGCCGCCGGGGCCGCCGCCGCAGGAGCTGCCGCAGCCGCCGGCACCGCACCTGCCGCTTCCGCGGCCGGAGTCTCGACTTCCTCGGCGCGAGCGTGGTGGATCGACACCACCGGCGCATTGCGGCCGTGGGCCAGTTCGGGGATCTCGACGCCCTCGGGCACCTTCAGGTCCGCGAGATAGAGCATCTGGTTCATGTCGAGGTTCGACAGGTCCACGTCCACGAACTCCGGCAGGTCCTTCGGCAGGCAGCTCACCTCGACCTCGTTGCGCAGGTGCGAAACGATGCCGCCCTTCTTCACGCCAGGCGCCGTCGCCTCGCCATGGAAGTGCAGCGGGATCCTGATGCGGATCTTCTCGTCCTCGAGCACGCGCTGCAGGTCGACGTGCAGGACGGCGTTCTTCGCCGGGTGGCGCTGCACGTCCTTCAGGATCGCGGCCTGCGTGACGTTGCCGACGCGCAGGTTGATGATCGTCGAGTAGAAGCGCTCGTTGTCGAGCATCAGCAGCAGCCTGGTGTGGTCGAGCGCCAGCGCGCGCGGCTCACGATGGCCACCGTAGAGGATGGCGGGCACCTTGTTCGCGTGACGCAGGCGGCGGCTCGCACCCTTGCCCTGCGCGTCACGGAACTCGGCGTTGAGTTCGAAGGCAGTCTTCATGTGTATCTCCGTTAGTCGTCGAGAACGCCGCCCGGCCCGCGACCAGAACCGGACAGCACCAGGAAAGGGGATAGGGGGTAGGGGATAGTGCGGAGTCAGAATCGGCGCCAACGGCGCCCTCCTTCACTATCCCCTATCCCCTAGTCACTACCCCCTTTCTTCAATCTATGTAGAGCGAGCTCACGCTCTCCTCGTCCCGTATCCGCCGCATGGTCTCGGCCAGCAGCCCCGCCACCGACAGCTGGCGGATCTTGCGGCTGCCGCGCGCGTTCTCGCGCAGCGGGATCGTGTCCGTCACCACCAGCTCGTCGAGCACCGAGGCCTCGATGCGCTCCACGGCCGGTCCCGAGAGCACGGGGTGGGTGATGTAGGCCACCACGCGCTTCGCACCCACGTCCTTCAAGGCCTTCGCCGCGTGGCACAAGGTCCCTGCGGTATCCACGAGGTCGTCGACGAGCACGCAGCTCTTGCCCTCGACCTCGCCGATGATGTTCATCACCTCGGACTCGTTGGCGCGCGGGCGGCGCTTGTCGATGATCGCGAGGTCGGCATCGTCGAGCCGCTTCGCGATCGCCCTCGCCCGCACCACGCCGCCGACATCCGGCGAGACCACCACGAGGTTGTCGTATTTCTGCCGCCAAACGTCGCCGAGCAGCACCGGCGATGCGTACACGTTGTCCACGGGGATGTCGAAGAACCCCTGGATCTGGTCCGCGTGCAGGTCCACCGTCAGCACGCGGTGCACTCCCGCGCCCGCCAGCATGTTCGCCACGACCTTCGCCGTGATCGCCACCCGCGTGGCGCGCGGCCGGCGGTCCTGCCGGGCGTAGCCGAAGTACGGCATCACCGCCGTGATGCGGCCCGCCGATGCCCGCCGACAGGCGTCGACGATCACCAGCAGTTCCATGATGTGGTCGTTGGCCGGCGGGCTCGTCGACTGCACCACGAACACGTCGCGGCCGCGGACGTTCTCCATCAGCTCGACCGTCACCTCGCCGTCGCTGAAGCGCCCGACGTGGGCACGTCCCAGCGGCACCTGCAGGTAGCGCGAGATGTCCTGCGCGAGCTGCGGGTTGGCGCTGCCGGTAAACACCGCCATCATCGGGCCGTCCATCTGGAGAATATCCCCTGTTTCCTAGTGGCTGGGGTGGAAGGATTCGAACCTCCGAATGGCGGGATCAAAACCCGCTGCCTTACCGCTTGGCGACACCCCAGCGCAATCGTCAGCGGGCGGAACCCGTCCGGTCCCGCTCGAGGCGGAGGCGATCGGGCAGCGGCGAGCGATTCATGCCGCGCACCACCCAGCCCGACCAGCGTCCCGGCAGTTGCCGGAGGGCGGCGCGCGCGCTGGCCTCGTCCGGCATGGCTGCGAAAACGCAGGATCCCGTGCCCGTGAGCCGCGCCGGCGCGTAACGCCCCAGCCAGTCGAGCGCTTCCGCCACCACCGGAAAACGCTTCCGGACGACCGGTTCGCAGTCGTTGCGACCGCCGTTCGTCAGGAAACCGCGAATTGTGATTACCGCGGAATCCCTTGTCAATTCAGGGTCTTTGAAGACGTCGGCCGTGGCGACCGCCGCGTCCGGCCGCAGCAGCAGGTAAACGGCCTCGGGGAAGTCGACCGTGGCCAGTTGCTCGCCCACGCCCTCGGCCCACGCGGCCCGTCCGCGAATGAAGACCGGCACGTCCGCACCGAGTTCGAGCCCGATCCCGACGAGCTGTTCGGTATCGAGGCCCAGGCCCCAGAGCTGGTTCAAGGCGACCAGCACGGTCGCCGCATCCGAGCTTCCGCCGCCCACTCCTCCTTGCAGTGGGAGCCGTTTCCGCAGCTCGATCGCCACTCCGGACCCGATTCCGGGTCGCAGGTCCAGCAAGCGTCGCGCGGCACGCACGGTCAGGTCGTCGTCCGCTGCGACGCCCGGCACGCCTCCCAGGCGCTCGACGACGCCCGCCGGACGCACCTCGAAGCGGATCTCGTCGCACAGGTCGATGAACTGGAAGGCGGTCTGCAGCAGGTGGTAACCGTCCGCGCGACGACCCACGACGTGCAGGAACAGGTTCAGCTTGCCCGGGGCGGGCCAGGGTTCGGGTCCACCGAGGAGAGTCGCAGGGCCGCTCATGGCGCAACCGGGGCCGTGGGCTCGACCGTCCAGCCGTCGATGATGACCTTGAGCCGGATCGCGCCCCTGGTGGCGGCAAACCGCGCCGGCAACGCCGTGCCTGCCACGGCACGGAAGGACTCATAGCCGACGTTCCAGCCCGCCTGGTCGATCACCCGCAGCGGTGCGACGGTCGAATCAACGACGGCAGCCGCGTCGCCGGGTGCGGGTACCCCGAGCATCCAGTAGCGCAACGCCGTCCACGGCAGGTCTGCACCCAGCCGCCCTCGCAAGGCAGCCTCGGCCTCGGTCGAGTCCACGCTGCGGCCGGCGCCGTCCGTGACGCTCATCGCCTGGCCGTCGGTGACGATCTCGATCGCCCCGGCCCCGAGCGGCCCGCGGATCGACAGGGTCGTGGCCGGGCCTGCCTGCCGCCAGGTGAACGAGCCGCTGCCGCCCACCTCGCCCGCCGTCATGGCCAGGCGCCCGGCGGCCGTCCACGCGCTGAATTGCTCTACGTCGGCGGGTGCCGGTAGCGACGGCGCTGGAGGGGTCGCGGCGCATCCCGCGAGGCTCGCCGCCAGCAGCCAGGTGGCCCAGCGTCTCACGGACCGGCCCGCTTGAGGCGCTCCTTGAGCTTGCGGGCGTCCGGGCGCCGCTCCAGGCCCGACTGCCAGGTCTTGCGCGCGGCCGCCCGGTCGCCGAGCGCCCACTGCACCTCGCCCAGGTGCAGGTCCAGTTCGGCGTCGTCGCCGAGTTCACTGGCGCGCAGCAGGAACGGCAGTGCCTCCGCTGGCTTGCCCTGGCGGAACAGCACCCAGCCCATGCTGTCGAGCACGGCGGCGCTGTCGGGCGTCTGCGCCAGTGCGCTCGCGATCAACGCATGCGCCTCGTCGAGTTGCCGGCCGGCGTCGGCCAGCGTGTAGCCGAGCGCGTTCTGCACGACGCCGTCGCCCGGCCGCTCACGCAGCAGTTCCCGCAGATCGCGCACGGCAGCCTCGTGTCGGCCGGCGCGCTCGTAGGCGAAGACGCGCGCCATGCGCAGGTCCATCGAGTCGGGATACTGCTGCAGGCCGGCGCCGAGGATCTCGAGCGCCCGCTTCTCGTCGCCCTGCGCGGCAACGAGTCCCGCGCGCGCGGCCACGATGTCCGGACCCAGCGACGGCTGCGCACGACCGAACTCGTCGAGGTGCACGAGCCCGGCCTCGATGCCGGACTGGTCGGCCTTGATCTTCGCGACGCGCTGCTGTGCGGCGAGCGCGTAGTCGCCGCCGGTGACCCGCGCGTAATAGCGCGCCGCCCGCTCGTAGTCCTCGCGACGCTCGGCGACGACCGCGAGGTAGTACAGCGCTTCGTACGACTGCGCGCCGGTCGCGAGCAGGTTCTCGAAACGCGTGTTCGCCGCGTCGAGGTCGCCGCTCTGCAGGTCCAGCACGCCGAGACTGCGGACCGCGCCGGGAATCACGGTCGTGCCCGCCGCGTATGGAGTCAGCATGGCCCGCGCCTCCTCGTCGCGACCGGTGCTCGCGAGCAGCAGCGCATACTCGAGGTGGGCTGCCACGTCGGCTTCGGGCGCGGTCACGAGGTCGCGGGCGGTGGCGAGGCCTTCCTCGTCCATGCCACTCGCGACCAGGGTGCGCGCGAGCAGGAACTTCGCCGGGATCCAGTATGGAGCGATCTCGGTGGCACGCCGCGCGCTGGCGAGCGCGAGGGCGTAGTTCTCCGAGCGCAGCGCCGCGTTGCCGAGTGCGTACTGGCCCTCGGCCACCTGCGGATGGCGCGCCGCCAGCCGGCGGAACAGCTCGGTGACGTCCAGCGCAGAGCCCCGGTCGGCCAGGATCGGCAACAGCGCGAGGAAGCCGGCCGCGGGGCTCAGGTAGGCCGTCTCCAGCAGTTGCGCGAAATGCACCTCGGCCACGTCCAGCCGATGGAGCTCGAGCGCGGCCACGCCGGCATGGCGGCGGGCCTCCTCGCTGGTGGGATTCAACGCCAGCCAGCGGTCGGCCGCCAGCGACGCCTCGCGCAGCTGGAAGTGGTCGAACGCCACCCGGGTGGCCTGCTCGGCGACGGCCTCGTCGCTCGAGGCCCCGGCCGCGAGGCGATAGGCGCGCACGGCCTCCGGCAACTCGCCTCGTTGCAGCGCCGCGTCGCCGTCCGCCTGCAGGGCGTCCGGGTCGGGGGGCGACTGGGCCGCATCGTCACGGGCGGCCGGTGTCGCGCCGCAGGCCACGACCGCGGCCAGCGCCGCGGCCACGAACAGGCTCCGGGCGTGTATGAGGGTTATCCGCATGGTCCGCGAACTATAGCGGAAGGCCAGGCGCGCTTGTGTTGCCATCGGGCATCCACCAGAATTTCGCGATTTCCCCGCCCGGGTACCGGATGTCCATCGTCGTCGTCGGCATCAATCATCGCACCGCACCCGTGGAGGTGCGCGAGCGCGTGGTTTTCGAGCCGGCGCGCATGCCCGACGCGCTGCGTGACCTCGCGAGCCGGCCCAACGTCCGCGAGTCCGTGATCGTCTCGACCTGCAATCGCACCGAGCTCTACTGCGTCACCGAAAACGGCGGCACGGAGCTCGGCAAGTGGCTCGAGCAGTACCACCAGCTCGGCGCCAGCATCGACCACTGCCTGTACCAGATGTCCGACATGCGGGCCGTGGCGCACGCGTTCTCGGTCGCCTCGGGCCTCGATTCCATGGTTCTCGGCGAGCCGCAGATCCTCGGGCAACTGAAGGACGCCTACCGCACGGCGCAGGAGGCCGGCACCACCGGGCCGACGCTGAATCGACTGTTCCAGGCGACCTTCTCGGTCGCCAAGCGCGTGCGCACCGAGACGCAGATCGGGGCGAACGCCGTGTCGGTCGCCTCGGCCGCGGTCGCCATGGCGAAGACGGTGTTCGCGAGCTTCGAGAACCGCACCGCACTGCTGGTGGGCGCCGGCGAGACCATCGCGCTCGCCGCGCGCCACCTGCATGCCGACGGGCTGCGGCGAATGATCGTCGCCAACCGCAGCATCGACCGCGCCCGCGAACTCGCGGCCGAGTTCCAGGGATTCGCGATCGGGCTCGAGGAAATCCCGGCCCACCTGCGCGAGGCCGACATCCTCGTGGCCTCCACCGCGAGCCCCAACGCCATCATCACGCGCGAGATGACCGAGCAGGCGCTGCGCGCCCGCAAGCGCCGCCCGATCTTCATGGTGGACATCGCGGTGCCGCGCGACATCGAGACCGAGGTCGCCGGACTCGAGGACGTTTATCTCTTCACGATCGACGACCTGCAGTCGGTGGTGAACGAGAACATGGAGAACCGCCGCCAGGCGGCGCGCGAGGCCGACCAGCTGATCGCCTCCGAGGTCGACCGCTTCGAGCTGCAGTTGCGCACGCGCGGCGCGGCGCCGACCATCCGACGCCTGCGCGAGGAAGCCGAGCACGCCCGCCAGCACACCCTCGAGCAGGCACGCCGCATGCTCGCGCACGGCCGCAGCACCGAGGAGGTGCTCGAGTTCATGTCGACGACGCTCACCAACCGGCTGATCCACGCCCCGAGCCAGCGCCTGCGCGATGCGGCCGAGAGCGGCGACGCGGAGATCATCGAGACCATCGCCGAGATCTATCGGCTCGACCACGACTGATGAAGGACTCCATCCGTCGCCGGCTCGAGCGGACGGCCGAGCGTTTCGAGGAAGTCGGCGCCCTTCTCGCCGAACCGGAAGTAATTGGCAAGCCGAGCCGCTTCCGCGAACTGTCCATGGAGTACGCGCGACTCGAGCCGGTTGCGGCGCGTTTTGCGGAGTTCCGGCGCCTCGAGGCCGAGCGGGCCATGGCGGCCGAGATGGCCGAGGGCGCCGATGCCGAGATGCGCGGCCTCGCCGAAGACGAACTGCGCGACCTCGACGCCAGGCTCGGCGCCGAGGATCTCGAACTCACGAGGCTGCTGATTCCGAAAGACCCGCGCGACGACAGCAACATCTTCCTCGAGATCCGCGCCGGCACCGGCGGCGACGAGGCGGCGATCTTCGCCGGCGACCTGTTCCGCATGTACGCGCGCTTCGCCGAACGCCAGGGCTGGAAGGTCGAGGTGCTGAGCGAGAGCCCCGGCGAGCACGGCGGCTATCGCGAGATCATCAGCCGCGTGGCGGGACGCGGCGCCTACTCGCGGCTCAAGTTCGAGTCGGGCACGCACCGGGTGCAGCGGGTCCCGGCCACCGAGGCGCAGGGGCGCATCCACACCTCCGCCTGCACGGTCGCCATCCTCCCCGAGCTCGAGGAGATCGACGAGATCGCGCTCAATCCCGCCGACCTGCGCATCGACACCTATCGCGCGTCCGGCGCCGGCGGCCAGCACGTCAACAAGACCGACTCGGCGATCCGCATCACGCACGTGCCGACCGGCATCGTCGTCGAGTGCCAGGACGAGCGCTCGCAGCACAAGAACCGCTCGCGCGCGATGTCGCTGCTGCGCTCCAGGCTGCTCGAGACGGAGCAACGGAAGCAGACGGCGCAGCAGGCGCAGGAGCGCAAGCTGCAGGTGGGCAGCGGCGACCGCTCGGAGCGCATCCGCACCTACAACTACCCGCAGGCCCGCGTCACGGACCATCGCATCAACCTCACGCTCTACCAGCTCGCCGCCGTCATGGAGGGCGGGCTCGACGAGGTGATCCGGCCGCTGCAGCAGGAGTGGCAGGCCGAGCAGCTCGCGAGCCTGGAGTGAGCGCGGGCAGGACGCGGCCATGGCCACCGAGATTCGCCAGTTGATCGACGAGGGCGTGGCGCGACTCGCACGCGTCGCCGACGATCCGCGGCACGAGGCGGAGATCCTGCTCGAGGCCGCGATCGGCAGGTCCCGCTCGTACCTGATCGCGCATCCCGAGGAGCAGGTACTCGATTGCGAGGCCACGGACCGCTACGAGGCCGGCGTCACGCGGCGCGCCCATGGCGAGCCGATCGCCTACATCCTCGGCGAGAAGGAGTTCTGGTCGCTACCGCTCGAGGTCGGGCCAGCCGTGCTGGTGCCGCGTCCGGAGACGGAACTCGTCGTCGAGCGCTCGCTAGTGCACCTGTCGCCGGAGTTCGACAGCGCGGTCCTCGACCTCGCGGCCGGCAGCGGCGCGCTCGCTCTCGCCATCGCGAGCGAGCGACCCGCCAGCCGCGTCATCGGCACGGACGTCTCGCCCGCGGCCATCGAGGTCGCACGCGCAAACGCCGCGAGGCTGGGCCTCGCCAATGCACGGCTCCTCGCTGGCTCGTGGTACGAGCCGGTGCGCGGGCAATCCTTCGACCTGATCGCCAGCAACCCGCCCTACATCGCCGACGACGATCCACGCGTCGAGCCTGCCGTACGGCGTTACGAGCCACACGACGCGTTGTTCGCGGGTCCATCGGGCCTCGAAGCCCTGCGCGTGGTCGTGTCGGGCGCACCGGGCCACCTCAAGGCCGGTGGCTGGCTCGTGGTCGAGCACGGCGACACGCAGGGCCCGGCCGTGCGCGAGCTGTTCGCGGCGGCAGGTTTCGCACGGATCGCGACCCATCGCGACCTCGCCGGCCGCGAGCGCTGCACAGAAGGCTGGCGCCCGGCCGGGACGGCCTCCGAGGCGTGACATCGGACGCGCGCCCGTTCACTATTCCGCCCCCTCCCTTCCCGCCACCCAACGGACTCCCGCCATGATTCGATTCGAGACCTCGCTCGGCAGCTTCACCGTCGAACTGTTCGAGAAGGAAGCGCCGCTCAGCGCGCAGAATTTCCTCGACTACGTGGACGCCGGGCACTTCGACGGCACCGTATTCCACCGTGTCATCCCCGGCTTCGTGATCCAGGGCGGCGGCCTCACCGCCGACATGCGGCAGAAGCCGACGCGCGCGCCGATCCGCAACGAGGCCACGAACGGGCTCAAGAATCGCCGTGGCACGCTCTCGATGGCGCGCACCAACGACCCGCACAGCGCCACCTCGCAGTTCTTCGTCAACCTCGTCGACAACGCGTTCCTCGACCCGGGCCGCGGCGGCGCGGGCTACGCCGTGTTCGGCTGCGTGACCGAGGGCATGGACGTGGTGGACAAGATCGCCGCCGTGAAGACCGGCAACAAGGCGGGCCACCAGGACGTGCCGGTGACGCCGATCGAGGTCACGAGCGCGAAGCGGATCACGCCCGCCGCCTGAGCGCTCCCCGAGGCCATGGCCAAGACGCGGCGCAGGGGCGTCGTCGCACGACTCCTGCGCGGCGTCGCGCTCCTGGTTGCCGCGTGGGCGGCGGTCACGGTTGCGGCCGTGGTGGCATTGCGCTGGGTCGATCCACCGACCACGGCCTTCATCCTGCAGAGTCGCGTCGCGGAGCTCTTCGCGCGCACGCCGGGCTACCGGTACGGTCGCGAGTGGCGGGACTGGGAGCAGATCTCGAAGAACGCGGCGCTGGCCGTCGTCGCGGCCGAGGACCAGACGTTTCCCGTGCATCGCGGCTTCGACTTCAAGCAGATCGACAAGGCGCTCGAGGATCGCGAGCGCGGGCGGCGGGTGCGCGGCGCGAGCACCATCACGCAGCAGGTGGCCAAGAATCTCTTCCTGTGGCCCGGCCAGAGCTGGTTCCGCAAGGGGCTCGAGGTCGGCATCACCGTGCTCATCGAGTTCGCCTGGCCCAAGCAGCGCATCCTCGAGGTCTACCTGAACGTCGCCGAGTTCGGCCATGGCACCTGGGGCGTGCAGGCAGCGAGCCGCAGGTACTTCCGCAAGGATGCCGCGCGCCTGACGCGTGCCGAGGCCGCCCTGCTTGCGGCCGTACTGCCTGCGCCAAGGCGCTTCCGGGCCGACGCGCCGTCGAAATACGTCAGGCGTCGGCAGGACTGGATCCAGCGACAGATGGCCTCGTTGGGCGGCACCGCCTACGTCACCAACCTCGACTGACCGCGGGCATCCATGACCGAGTCCGTACGCATCGCGATCATCGGCGCCGGCCACGCCGGCATCTGCATGGGGATGAAGCTCCGGGCCGCCGGCATCGACGACTTCGTGATCCTGGAGCAGGCAGCGACCCTGGGCGGCACCTGGCGCGACAACACCTATCCGGGTGCCTCCTGCGACGCACCCTCCTTCCTCTACAGTTTCTCGTTCGCCCGGAAGACGGACTGGAGCCGGCGCTTCGCCTGGCAGCCCGAGCTGCTCGCGTACACCGCGGAATGCGCCATCAACGCCGGGCTGATGCCGCACCTGCGCTTGCGCACCGAGGTGACGGCGCTCGGCTTCGACGAGACGCGCAATCGCTGGGTGCTCACCTGCGCCGACGGTTCCGTCATCGACGCGCAGTTCGTCGTCACGGCCGTGGGACAACTGCATCGCCCGGCCATGCCGGCGATCCCGGGCCGCGAGGTCTTCGGCGGCGTGCAGTTCCACTCCGCGCGATGGGACCACGCCGCCGACCTGACCGGCAAGCGGGTCGCGGTGATCGGCAATGCCGCGAGCGCCGTGCAGTTCGTGCCGCAGATCGCACCGCAGGTCGCGCGGCTGACGATCTTCCAGCGCACGGCCAACTGGCTGCTGCCACGCGAGGACCGGCTGTATTCCCCGCGCCTGCACCGGATGATGCAGCGCTGGCCGTGGCTCGCGCAGCTGCGGCACCAGTTCCAGTGGCTGTTCTTCGGCGAGCTGCAGCTGACGCCGCTGATGAAGCAGGTGCGCCCGGTGCAGTGGGCCGCGCGGCAGTATTCGCTGCTGCACCTGCGCCGGCAGGTGCGCGACCCGGCGCTGCGCGCGCAACTCGTGCCCGACTACCCGATCGGCGCGAAGCGCGTGCTGCTCAACGACGACTACTACCCCGCCCTCGGTCGCCGCAACGTCAGGCTGGTGACCGAGCCGGTCGATCGCATCGAGGCGGGCGGCGTGCGGACGCGAGACGGCGAGCTGCACGAGGCGGACGTGATCGTCTACGCCACCGGCTTCAAGGCCACCGAGTTCCTCGCCCCCATGCGGGTCACGGGGCTCGGTGGACGCACGCTCGCCGACGAGTGGCACCGGGGCGCGCACGCCTACCTCGGCGTCGCCGTGTCCGGTTTCCCGAATTTCTTCATGCTCTACGGGCCCAACACCAACCTCGGGCACAACAGCATCCTGGTGATGATCGAGGCGCAGGTCGGCTACGTCATCGACGCTCTGCAACGGCTCGGCGAACGCGGGGCCAATCGCCTCGACGTCAGGCGCGAGATCATGGACGAGTACAACCGCGCGCTGCAGCGCGATCTCGCCCGGTCCGTCTGGGCGGCGGACAAGGCCAGCTGGTACAAGCTGGCCGACGGCACCATCACCAACAACTGGCCGCACAGCACGATCCGCTACCGCAGGCTGCTGCGGCGTGCGGACCTTGGCGTTTACGAAGTTCACTGACGGAGACCGCCCCATGACGACTGCAATCCGCTTGGCCGCGTGCGCGGCACTGATCATGGCCGTCGCGGCCGACGCCGGAGCGCCCGACGATTCGATCGGCATGGAGCGCCTCTCGGGCATCACGCAGGTACTCGCGTCAGACGCGTTCGAGGGGCGCGCGCCGGGCACGGCAGGTGAGGCGAAGACCGTCGACTACCTCGTCACGCAGTTCCGTGCCGCAGGGCTGCAACCCGGTGGCGATGCCGGCGGCTGGACGCAGGCGGTGCCGCTCGTGCGCACGCAGGTTCCAGGAGGCGAGCTGATGTCCGTGACGATCGGCGGCGGGCGAATCCCGCTGGTGCAGGATACGGACATCGCGGCGCTCACCTTGCGGCCGGTCGATCGCGTGGTGGTGCGCGACGCCCCGCTGGTCTTCGTGGGCTACGGCGTCGCCGCGCCCGAACGCGGCTGGGACGACTACAAGGGCGTCGACCTGCGCGGCAAGATCGCCGTGTTCCTCATCAACGATCCCGACTTCGAGTCACGGCCCGGCGAGTTCGTCGACGGCAGGTTCGGCGGCCGCGCCGCGACCTATTACGCGCGCTGGACGTACAAGTACGAGGAAGCCGCGAGGCGCGGTGCCGTGGGCGCACTCATCGTGCACGAGACCGAGGGCGCAGGTTACGGCTGGAATACCTGCATCGCACCGAACGGCGAGGGCTTCGACATCGTCCGCGCCGATCCGGCCCGGGACAAGCTGCTGTTGCAGGCGTGGCTGCATCGCGACACCGCCTTGCGGCTGTTCGCCGAGGCCGGCCTCGACTTCGAGGCCCTGAAGGGCCAGGCGCGCAGCATGGCGTTCCAGCCCGTCACGCTCAGGAACGCGACTTTCTCCGCCGATTACAAGGTCGAGCATTCACGCATCGAGAGCCGCAACGTCATCGGGGTGCTGCCCGGTCGCCGCCGACCCGGTGAGACCATCATGATCGCCGCCCACTGGGATGCGTACGGGATCGGCGCGCCGGACGCGACGGGCGACCGGATCCGCCGCGGTGCCGCGGACGACGCGCTCGGGGTCG
This sequence comes from uncultured Gammaproteobacteria bacterium, assembly GCA_963706535.1. Taxonomy (GTDB): domain Bacteria; phylum Pseudomonadota; class Gammaproteobacteria; order Steroidobacterales; family Steroidobacteraceae; genus RPQJ01. The sequence goes on along the minus strand of CAVPMU010000002.1, from coordinate 381,105 downwards.
CCGGCGTGATCGAGCTGGCGAGGGTGTTCGCCAGTGGACCCCGCCCGCAACGCTCGCTGGTGTTCGCCGCGTGGACGGCGGAGGAGCGCGGACTGCTCGGCTCGGAGTATTACGCGGTGCATCCGCTCTTTCCGCTGGAAGACACCGTCGCGAACTTCACCCTCGACGTGCTGCAGACGGCCGGACCGGCACGTGACGTCGTGCTGGTCGGCGCGGGACAGAATCAACTCGACGCGTACCTCGAGCGGGCCGCGGCCGCACAGGGCCGCACGGTCACGCCGGACGCGAAGCCGGAGCGCGGGCTCGCGTTCCGCGCCGATCACTTTTCGCTCGCTCGGCGCGGCGTGCCGGCGCTGCTGCTGATGGCGATCGGCGGCGGCGCGGACCTCGTGCAGGGCGGGCGCGAGGCCGGTGATCGCTGGGTGTCCGAATTCACCGCCAACTGTTACCACCAGCCGTGCGATGCCTGGCGCGCGGACTGGGACCTGCGCGGTGCCGTGCAGGACGTGGCGCTCGTGCACGAGATGAGCCGCCGGCTCGCCAACTCCAGGGACTGGCCGGAGTGGCAGGAGGGGTCGGAATTCAAGGCGGTCCGCGACCTTGCGCGCGCCGGGCGTCGCCGCAGTGCGACGCCCTGAGGCCGACTGGAATAGCCGTCACGGATTTATTGTGTCTTTTTAGCAACGGACTTCGGAGGGAACTTCTCCGGGCCGGGCAGCTCCAACGTGCAGGTAGCCCAATCGGGCCGCCGCAGAACGCTTCCGTTTTGGGAGCGGTTTCTCGTCAGGAGCATTTATGCGCTTCAAGTCAGTTTCCGCGTTCGTCACCACCGCCGCACTGCTGCCTTTCTTGGCGCAGGCCGAGGGACTCAGCTATTCCTACCTCGACGCCGCCTACATCAACACCGACATCGACCAGTTCGACGAGGAAGTGGATGGGTTCGCGCTGCGCGGTTCGTTCGAAATCACCGAGCAGGTATTCCTGTTCGCCGGCTACAGCAACCAGAGCACCGAGGTCCTCGGCACCGACATCGATGTCGAGCAGATGAACCTCGGCGTCGGCTATGCGTGGCCGATCGGCCCGAAGGCCGACATCTACGGCAAGCTCGGCTATGTCAGCGCCGAGGCTGAAGCCGGCGGCTTCGACGTCGACGACGACGGCTACCTGCTCGGCGTCGGCCTGCGCGGCCGCCCGGCCGACCAGCTCGAGATCGAGGGCGCCGTGAACTACACCGACCTGTCCGACTCGGGCGACACGACGAGCGTCGGCCTCGCCGCGCGCTGGTTCTTCACGGAGCAGTTCGCAGTGGGCGTCGAGGGCGAGTTCGGCGACGACGCCAACACCTACGGTGCGGGCGTGCGCTGGAACTTCGGCCAGTAATCGCTCCCAGTCCGGCCTGCACGAGCCCGGGGCGCAAGCTCCGGGCTCTTTTTTTGCGTCCGCGGCTGCAGTCAGCGCACGGGAGTGGTGGCAGTCTCGCCGACCACCGTCATCCATGGCCGTATCCGCCATTCCGTGACGAGGCCATTGGCAACGTAGGGATCCGCCTCGACGAAGCGCTCGGCCACCGCGGGCGATTTGCCCCTGAACAGGAAGACCGCGTAATCGAAGGGATCGGTCAGCGCCCCGCCGAGCAGCATCTCGCCGCGCTCGGACGCGGCCCAGGCAAGGGCAAGGTGCTCGGCGCGGAACTCGCCGCGGCGCTCGAGGTAGTCGGGGGATAGCACGTAGAAGAGCAGGTAGTGCTGCACGGTGTCACCTGTTGCACGTGTCATGACTGCGAGGGGACGTCGGAAAGCCGCAGGCGCTGCAACTTGCCCGCTGCGGTGCGCGGCAACGACGCGACGAAATGGAACTGCCTCGGCACTTTGTAGCCGGCGAGTCGAGTGCGGCAATGGCCCGCGAGAGCAGCCGCATCGACCGACGCGCCCGACGCGATCACGATCCACGCGACGACACGCGCACCGAGGTCCGCATCCGGCACGCCGGCCACGCCGGCCTCGGCGACGCCTGGATGATCGAGCAGCGCGGCTTCGACCTCGGCCGGATAGACGTTCTCGCCACCGGTGACCACGAGGTCGTCGCGCCGGTCGAGCACGTGCAGTCCGCCGCCGTCGTCGAGGTAGCCGACGTCCGACGTGTACAGCCAGCCGTCGCGCAGCGCGCGTGCGGTCGACTCCACGTCGTGCAGGTAGCCTTTCATCAACACCGCGCCCCGCAACACGATCTCGCCGGGTGCCCCCGCCGGGAGGTCCCGCCCGCGATCGACGATGCGGATCTCGACGCCACGCAGGGGTCGCATGGGCGCTGCCTCGAGGGAGCCGGGTGGCGGTGGTGCCGCCGTGGCAGCCTGCGAACAGGACTCGGTGAGGCCGTACGTGGTGCACACGGGGTAGCCGGCAGCGAGCGCACGTTGCAGCAGGCCGGGCGGAGTCGCAGCGCCGCCCAGCAGCAGGACCTCGAGCCCCGCTGGCGCGCCCCGCCCTTCGCGCGCGGCGAGCAGCCTCGACAGCATCGTAGGCACGAGCGACAGGCCGGCGACGCCGCCGCGATCGAGCGCATCGTTGACTGCGCCTGTGTCGAAGCGATCGTGCAGGCGTACCGGCCCGCCGAACAGCGCGCTGCGCAGCAGGATGGACAGTCCCCCGACGTGGAACAGCGGCATGCAGGCGAGCCAGCGCTTGCCCACGACCGATCCCAACCGTTCCGCCGAGCCTTCGGCACTCGCGCGGAACGCCCGCCACGGGAGGCAGGCGCCTTTCGCGCGTCCGGTCGTCCCGGAGGTGAACAATACCGCCAGCGTATCGTCGTCTGCGTGCACCTCGCCCGGCAGCACGTCGCGCGCGGGCGGGAGTGCGTCGAGATCCGGCACCGCACTCGCGGCGAGGCCCGGCACCGCTCGCGCGAGTTCATCGAGCCGCGCGTCCCCCGCCGCGCCGAGCAACGTAGCCACGCGCGCATCGAGGAGTTGCCGCGCCAGTTCCGCGGCGGTGAGTCGCGTGTTGAGCGGCAGCACGGGACGCCCGGTGAGTGCGACGGCGTGCAACCAGCCGGCGAATTCCGCACCTCCGGGCAGCAGCAGCGCAAGCGGCGCGTCGCCGGGGACGGCCGTCGCCAGCAGCTGCGCCGCAGCACGCCGCGCCCGGTCCGCGAGGCCCGCGAACGTCCATACCTGGTCCCCGAACTCGAGCGCCGGCGACTCGGGTGTCGCCTGCGCCCGCTGCAACAGCCAGTTGCGTCGGCTCACGACAGGACACCGATCCCCGGCGCACCGGAAATCCATGCCGTGCCGCTGCTGCAGCCCACCGCCGCGCCGATGTCGTTCAGGAACAGTCCTTCGGTGACCAGTCCATGCACCGCGGCTGCATCGCCCCAGGCCGCGGCACAATGCAATGCGTGACGCGCCCCGACCGCGCTTTCGAAGGCGTGCGTGAACACCACTTCACAGCCGGCGCGCCGCGCACGCGCGGCCATCCCGAGCGCTCGCGCCGGCCCGCCGAGCAGCCCTGGCTTGAGCACGACGACATCGACCGCTCCAGAGTCGATCACCAGGGCCGCCGCGGACTCCGCAGCCGCCGACTCGTCGGCGGCGATGCGCACGGGCGAGGCGCGCCGCAGTCGCGCCAGCGCCTCGAACGCGTCCGCCGGCAGCGGTTGCTCGACGTACGCGAAGTCGAATGGCGCGAGCGCAGCCAGGGCCTCGAGCGCTTCGCGTTCGGTCCACGCACCGTTGGCGTCGCCGCGCAGCGCCACCTGCGACCCGAGCCCTTCGCGCGCCGCCCGTGCCCGCGCGACATCCTCGGCCAGCAACGGCGATCCGAGCTTGAGCTTTGCGGCGCGATGGCCCGCGTCGCGCGCCCGCCTTGCCTCGAGGCGCAACGCGTCGGGCTCGCTCTCGAGCAGCAGCGCGCTGACGGACACCCGTTGCAGGCTCGCTGCACCTGGCACGCCACGGCGTTCCGCAAGGTGGATGGCGAGCGGCCGGTGCGAGCGGCGCGCCGCGAGATCCCAGAGTGCGCCGTCGAGGGCACCCCGCGCGGCGGGCGTCGCCGCGAAGTGCATCGCGAAGTTCGTCGTCCACTCGGCCGGCTCGAGGTCCGCCCCGCGCAGCAGCTCGCACGCGCGCTGCAGCACGTCCAGCGACGCGCCCGCCGTTTCCGTGCCGAAGCCGGGCCAGGGCGCCGCCTCACCGTATCCCGCCACGCCGTCCCCGTCGCGCAACTCCAGGATGACGCTCTGGCGCTCGGCGAACACGCCCTGCGCAGTCCGGAGCGGCCGCGCGAAACGCAGCGTGACTGCGCTCGCCCGTGCCGAGAGGAGGATCACAACGCCAGGCCCAGCGCGAACAGCAGCCCGAACACCACTTCGAGACGCGCAGTGCGCACCAGGCAGCCGTTCAGCGCCAACCCGCGCTCGTGGCGCATGCGCACCACGAGCTGTAGCGCGAGCGGCAACGAAAGCCACGGCAGCAGCACCTGCACGTCCGCCAGCCCCTGCCACCACGCGACCAGCGGCACCAGGTAGGCCGCGAGCAGCAGCACGAAGTAGTAGGCGCGCGTCGCGGGGTCGCCGATGCGCACCGCGAGCGTGCGCTTGCCCGCGCGAGCGTCCGTCTCGATGTCGCGCAGGTTGTTGACGACCAGGATGGCCGTTGCAAGCGCGCCGATCGGGATCGACGCGACGAGCGCGAGCCGCGAGACGGAGAGCGCCTGCACGTAGTAAGTCCCGGCCACGGCTCCGACGCCGAAGAAGACGAACACCGCCAGGTCGCCCAGCCCGAGATACCCGTAGGGACGCGGCCCACCCGTGTAGAGATAGGCGGCCGCGATCGAGGCGAGTCCGAGAGCGAGCACGGGCCATCCGGCCACGTAGGTGAGGTAGAGCCCCGTGAGCGTGGCCGCCGCGAAGGCGAGCCACATCGCGCGCTTCATCTGCCCGGGGGTGATCCAGCCCTGCTGCGTGGCCCGCTGCGGACCGAGCCGGTCGGCATTGTCCGCCCCGCGCTCGAAGTCGAATACGTCATTGGCGAAATTCGCGCCCACCTGCAGCAGCGAGGCGCCGAGCAACGCGCCGAGCGCGGGCCCCAGGGCGAACACGCCCTCCGCCCACGCCGCGCCCGCACCGACGAATACCGGCGCCGCCGACGCCGTCAGCGTCGCCGGCCGGACCGCGAGCCACCAGGCCGAGCGCCCGCTCACGGCCGCCAGGGGAAGCGCGAGAAATCGGGCTTGCGCTTCTCGACGTAGGCGTTGCGCCCTTCCTGTGCTTCCTCGGTCATGTAGAAGAGCTGCGTGGCGTGGCCGGCGAGTTCCTGGATGCCGGCCTGCCCGTCGAGTTCCGCGTTGAACGCAGCCTTCAGGCAACGGATCGCCATCGGGCTGTGCTCGAGGATGCGGCGACCCCAGGCCACCGCGGTCGCCTCGAGTTCGGCCAGCGGCACCACCTTGTTCACCAGTCCCATGGCGAGCGCTTCCTCGGCGTCGTACTGCTCGCACAGGTACCAGATCTCGCGCGCCTTCTTCTGCCCCACCATGCGCGCGAGGTAGGACGAGCCGAATCCGCCGTCGAAGGATCCGACCCGCGGGCCCGTCTGACCGAAGCGTGCGTTGTCCGCCGCGATGGTCAGGTCGCAGACCACGTGCAGCACGTGGCCGCCGCCGATCGCGTAGCCGGCGACGGCCGCAATGACGGGCTTCGGCAGGCTGCGGATCAGTCGCTGCAGGTCGAGCACGTTCAGGCGCGGCACGCCGTCGTCGCCGACGTAGCCCTCGTCGCCACGGATGCGCTGGTCGCCACCCGAGCAGAACGCGAGGTCGCCTTCGCCCGTGAAGATGATCACGCCGATCGTCTGGTCCTCCCGGGCACGGGAGAACGCGTCGATCAGCTCGAACAGCGTCTTCGGCCGGAACGCGTTACGCACCTCCGGTCGGCAGATCGTGATCTTCGCGAGGCCGCCGTCCTTCTCGAAGCGGATGTCCTCGTAGTCGCGCACCGTCTTCCATTCAGTCATGTCGCGGTCTCCTCAACCGGAATAGGGTATTCATCGTGCGCGGGCGCCGGCGCCCTGCGCAGGAAGTCCTGGACTGCGTGAACGAATGCCGCAGGTTGCTCCAGATGCACCGCGTGACCCGCATCCGCGATCTCGCAGGCCTGTGCATGGGGCATGCGGCGCGCGAGGTCGCGTGCGGCCGCGACGAACACGTGGTCGAGTTCGCCGGCGACCAGCAGGGCGGGCACGGCAATCCCGGCCAGTTCATCGAAGAACGACGGCTGCGCTCCCGGCCCGAGGGCACGCAGGGCTGCGGCCAGCCCCGCAGCGTCGTTCGCCATCCGCTCGGCGCGCTGCTGCGCCAGGAACGGCGCGCCGAGGCGTCGCTGCGTGGCGAAGATCGGCTGCGCCATCCATGCGTCGACGAACTCCTCGAGCCCGGCACTCTCGATGCGCAGGGCCAGGGCCTCGTCCGCGCGGCGCCGCGCCTCGCGCTCCGCCGCACTCTCGATGCCGGCACGGGCGGCGATGAGCGCCAGCGAGGCCACGCGCTGCGGGTGGCGCACTGCACAGCCGAGCGCGAGCCGCGCCCCCATTGAATAGCCGATCCAGTGCGCCCGCTGGTGGCCGCTGGCGAGCAGCGTGGCGACGAGGTCGTCTATGCAGTCGTCGAAGCCGTGACCCGCGCGCTGGCCGACGGCGGCGGCCCGGCCGTGACCGGGGAGATCCGGCGCGATGACGTCGTACTCGTGCTGCAGGGCACTCGCGATCTCGTCCATGCCCCGGGCTCGGCCGGTGAATCCGTGCAGCAACATGATCGCGGGGCCACGGCCGCGTCGTTCGACCGGAAGCGGTGCGCCGTTCATCCGGCCAGTTCCCGCCGCAGGGCCGCGCGCAGCGCGTCGCTCAACGACCGGTGCAGCGCCGTGTTCGCGGCACGATCCACCGGCACCTCGATCACGTGACGCCCGCCGGCGAGCGCGTGCGACAGTGCGCTCGCGAATGCTTCACGCGACGTCGCACGCACGGCGTTCCAGCCGAGCGCGCTCGCAATGGCGCAAGGGTCCGCGCCGTGCGGCACCGCGAAGACCCGCTCGAAGATCGCACGCGGCACGGAACGCGCCACGGCCAGGTATTCGAATATCCCGCCACCGTCGTCGTTGCTCACGACGACGGTGAGGTCGGCTGCCTGCAACCGCCCCGCGAGCAGCCCGGACAGGTCGTGCAGGAACGCGAGGTCTCCGCACCACAGGACGGTCGGTCGCCGGGTCGCAAGCGCTGCGCCCAGCGCCGCCGAGACCTGTCCGTCGATCCCGTTGACGCCGCGATTGGCGAGCACCCGAAGTCCGGCCCCCCGTGGCCCGGCGAATGCGTCGATGTCGCGTATCGCCATGCTGTTGGCTGCACAGAGGACGGCACCCTCGGGCAGGGTGCTCCACAGCGAACGTGCGACGTGCGGCGTCAGGAACCGTTCGTCGGTATCGAGGGCCACGTCGATTGCGCCACGGGCCACCTCGTCCGCTCGCTGCCACCGCGCGCGCCACGCGCGCGTGGCCTCGTGCGGCGCACCTGCGTCTGTTGCGGCGAGTTCGCAAAAACCACGTGCGGTGACGCGCAGCATGCGCGACGCCCGGTGCTGCGGATCGCGGAAGCCCGCCGCCGGGTCGACCAGCCAGACCGGCGCCGATGCGTGTCGCGTCAGCCAGGCCACGAGCGCCGCGCTGGTCGGCTGGCCACCGAAGCGCACGATGAGGTCGGGTCGCAGTTCCTCCGCCACTTGCGGCTCGCGCAACAGCAGGTCGGCGCCGCTGATGACGGCGCCGGCCTGCGCTGCGCCGGCGCGCAGGCCGGAAGCCGGATCGGCGAGAACCGGCCAGCCGAGCGCGCTCGCCAGGCGCGTTGACGCGGCCACGAGCGTTGCATCCCAGCTGTCCGGACCGAACAGCAGCACTCCGCGGGGTACGGCACGCAACTCGCGCCCCAACGCCTCGCCGCCCTGCAGTGCGGCCCCGAAGTCGTGCACGAGGTGCGCGGCGGGCGGCCGCGTCGCCTCGAGCGGAACGTAATCGGCGGGCGCCAGCGGCTCGCGGAACGGCAGGTTCAGGTGCACCGGGCCCGGTGCGGGGCCGGTCGCCTCGCACACCGCGCGTCGGCCGAGTGCCGTCGCATAGGCGGACTCGGATTCGCGCTCGCAGGGACAGGGCGCCTCCTCGAACCAGCGCGTGAATGCCGCGAACAGGCCGCGCTGCTCCATGGTCTGCGCCGCGCCCCACGCACGGAGTTCCGGCGGACGATCCGCGGTCATGATCACGAGCGGCACGCGCGCCTGGTGCGCCTCCGCCACTGCCGGCAGGAAATTCGCGCCCGCCGTGCCGGAGGTGCAGAGCAGCGCCACCGGGCGACCCGTGGCCTTGGCCGCTCCGAGTGCGAAGAAGGCGGCGCTGCGCTCGTCGATGTGCACGCTCGAGGGCAGCGCCGGGTGCTCGGCGATGGCGAGCGCGAGCGGCGTGGAGCGCGAGCCGGGACAGACGACGGCCATGGCGACGCCGGCCGCGTGCAGTTCGCCGACCAGCGCGCGGGCGAACCGCAGGTTGGCGGCTCCGACGTCGCGTGCAGTGGTCGGGTCGTTCATCAGGGCGCTCCCCAAAGCAGCGGCCCCAGCACGGTGCGCAGCTTGAGCTCGGTCTCGGTGAATTCGGCCTTGGGCACGGACCGGGCCACGATGCCCGCCCCCGCCCACGCGGTTGCGCTGCGACCGCGCACCAGCGCCGAGCGCAAGGCTACTGCAAATTCGCCGTCGCCGTCAGACTGCAGGAACCCCACTGGACCAGCGAACCAGCCGCGCTCGATGCCCTCGTTACCGGCGAGCCACGCGACGGCGGCCTCCTTCGGCGCACCACCGACCGCCGGCGTGGGATGCAGCCGCGACACGAGATCGAGCAGCGAGACCGGCGTGCCCGCACGGCGGCGGGCCCGCAGCGCCGTGCACAGGTGCTGCACCGTGCGCGTCCTGAGCAGCCTCGGCTCGGCATCGACCACCACGCCGTCGCAGCAGTCCGCGAGCACCGACTCGAGATAACGCACGACGAACGCGTGCTCGTCACCGTTCTTGCGGCTGTCGCACAGCGCTTCGCCGAGTGCACGGTCGGCCGCCTGCGACGCGCCGCGCGGCGCCGTGCCCGCGATCGCCGCCGTCTCGACGAGGTCGCCGTGGATCCGCACGAGTCGCTCGGGGCTCGCACCCAGGAACACCGTCTCGCCCTCGCCGACCGCGAACAGCGTGCAGCCGGGATAGCGTTCGCGCAGCGCCACCAGCCAGGCGACTGGATCGATCGAATACCGGGTGTGGACGTGGGCTTCGCGGGCGACGACCACCTTCTGCAATCGGCCGCTGCGGATCCCGTCGAGCGCACGTTGCACGCGTTCGACGTACGCCTCGGGGCCGCCGTTCGCGAACTCCACCATGCCGCGCGCAGGCTGCCCGATCGCGAGCGACCGCGGTTCGAGGGACGACCACGCGCTGCCGCGGCGAGTGACGCGGAAATGCCCGTCGCCGTCGCTCCAGCACGCGAGGTCGGGGAGCCGCAGTTCGCCGTCCGGAAATCCGTTCCAGGGACCCGCCGGATCGGCGCCGGCGGCAAAGGCGAAGCCTCCGACGAGCTGGGCAATGCGCGGGCCGTCGCCCTCCCACGCCAGCTGGTCGAACAACTCGCGCGCAGCGGCATCGGCCGCGGCAAAACGGCCGTCGCCCGCGACGGTCAGGCGCGCCGCACTCCCGACCCCGACGCGAAAGCACCGTGCCGCAGGCTGTTCCCAGTAGAAGCGCGGCGCCGTGCCCGCCGCCGCGAAGACCTGCAGCGGATCGACCGGATCGGAGCACTCGGAGACGAGGGTCAGCGGATCGTCGCGCACCTGCAACGTACTCCGCTCGTGACGGCCCCGACCTGCCACTCAACCTGCCGCATGGACTGGAACGCTCCTCTCCGCCGACCCGCGAGTCTACGACGGGCCTCGCCGGGGACGCTACCCGATGCAGAGGTGTTTCAGGCGCCGGCGCCAGTCGGCGAGCCAGCCGGGAAAATCCGCCGCCGGCATGGGCCGCGCGATGAAGTAGCCCTGGGCGTAGTCGCAGCGTGCGGTGTGCAGGTAGCGCCAGTCGGCCAGGTCGCCGACGCCCTCTGCCACGAAGTCGAGGCCCAGCTGGCGCGCCAGCCCCTGGCTGGCGGCGAATATCGCGCCGAGCTTGGCATTCGTGGCCGCGCCGTGCACGAAGCTGCGGTCCACCTTGAGCTCGTTGATCGGGATGTCGCGCAACTGCGCGAGGGAGGAATGCCCGGTACCGAAATCGTCGATCGACAGCCGGAACCGCTTCATCCGCAGGCGTGTCAACACGTCGAGCACTGCGCTCGGGTCCATCATCAGCCGGCTCTCGGTCACCTCGAGCACGATGTCCCTCGGCTGCACGCCCGCGGCCTCCACCCGGCGCTGCACGAGGTCGGGGAAGTCGAGCGAGTTGAGCGTCTGCATCGAGAGGTTGACGGCGACGCGCAGTTCGAAGCCGGCCTCCCGCCACGCACGGGCCTGTGCGACGGCTTCGCCCAGCACGGCGTACGTGAGCGCATCGATCAGGCCATTGCCCTCGGCGACCGCGACAAACTGGTCCGGGTAGACGAGCCCGTCTTCGGGATGGCGCCAGCGCACCAGGGTCTCCACGCCGATCACCTTGCCCGTGGCCACGGCGACCTGCGGCTGGTACCAGGCCTCGAGCTCGCCCCGCTCGATGGCCAACCGCAGTTCGTCGGCGCCGTAGCTCGGCCTCGCAGCGACCTCGGACGATGCGCTCGCCGGCCGCCACTGGGCCAGCAATGCGCCCAGGTCCACCGGACGCACGGGTTTCTGCAGGTGGCCAATGGCCCGCAGGTGGTGCGCCTGGATCAGTGTCTCCGCCGCCTGCAGCGTCGCCTCGTCCTCGCCGCTCAGGAGCACGATGCCGCCGGCGTAGCGACGCTCGACGAGCTTGCGCACGAACTCGATGCCGTCCATTTCCGGCATGTTGAGGTCGAGCAGGATCAGGTCCACGGCCGCACCGGGGCTGTCGAGCACTTCGATGGCGCGGCGGCCGCTCTCGCACGTGGTCACGGACTTGAACCCGAGGTTCGCCAGCACTCGCCCGAGCAGCAGCAGCGTGAACGGCTCGTCGTCCACGGCCAGGATCCTGATGTCTGTCCTGCGCGTCAGGTCGTCCACGCAGCCTCCTGCAGCGAGTCGACATAGTCCCGTACGACCGCGACCGATGCCTCGACCCTGGCCAGCAAAGATGCGACGGCGGCGGCATCATCACGCTGGCCGGCACGCTCGATGCTCTCGCACACGTCGGCCAGCTCGAATGCGCCTACCGTGCGTGCCGAGGACTTGAGCTTGTGCGCGCTGCGGCCTGCGTCCGCTGCGCGCCCGGCGCAGCTGGCATCGCGCAGCTCCGCGACGATGCCGGGCAGGCCCGCCACGAAATGCGCGAGAAACTCGCGCAGCACGGCCGGTTCGCTGCCGACGTAGCCGGCAAGCACCTTCAGGTCCACGGGCTGGGCCGAGGGGCGTGTTTCGCCCTGCGGGAGCCATTTCTCGAGCATCGCCCTCATCTGATCCAGCGGCGTGGGCTTCGACAGGTAGTCGTCCATGCCCGCGGCCCGGCAGCGCTCCTCTTCCCCTCGCAGCGCGTTGGCGGTCACCGCGACGATCGGCGTCCGGCGCTTTCCGCCTTCGCCGAGCCGGACCGCGCGCGCGAGATCGTATCCATCCATCTTCGGCATGTGCAGATCGGTCAGCAGCAGACCGTAGCGCCCGCTCTCCCAGAAATCGAGCGCCTCGCGGCCATCTTTCGCGACATCGGCTGCGTAGCCGAGCAGTGCGAGTTGCCGGACCATGACCTGCTGGTTGGTCGGATTGTCCTCGGCAACGAGGATGAGTCGGCCGGACTCGACGGCCTGACGGCGCGGCGGCGGCCGCAGGTCCGATTCGGCCTTGCCGTTCAGGATCAGGGTCGGGTCCGCCTCGGCGCGGCCGGCCGCCACCGCGACGGCCTGGATGAACGCGCGTCGCGTCAGCCCGTTCGCATCCACGGTGACGACGTCCGGCGAGGTCACCCGCGGCCGCCGGCGCCCGCCCCGCCCGATCACGACGTATGAGTTGTCGCCGGCAGCGCCGTCTCGGGTTGCCTTGCGCAATTCGCCCAGCGGTTCCTGCAGCGCCGTGGCGTCACCGTCGAAGTCGAGCACCCAGACCACGGGGCCAGAGCCGCGCTCCCTCGCCCAGCGGCACGCGGCGGCGATGCCGGGCATGCGCCTGACGGTCGCACCGTCGTGGGTGAGGTAGGCTGCCAGATCCGCGGACAGGTCGTGATCGCCGTCGACGACGACGCAGCACACGCCCGCCACCAGCGATGGCGCCTCGCTCGGCGCTGCCTCGGGCGTGGCGACCGGTGCGAAGGGCACGTGCACGGTGAACGTGGACCCGCGTCCCGGCGCGCTCTGCACGGCGATCTCGCCACCCATCATGTCGACGAGCCGGCGTGAGATCGTCAGCCCCAGTCCCGTACCGCCATAGCGGCGGGTCGTGGACGCATCGGCCTGCGAGAACGGCGTGAAGAGCTTCGCCTGGGTGGCCGCGTCCATGCCGATGCCGTTGTCCGTGACCCGGAATTCCACCAGCACCTGCTCCGAGGTGCGGCGAACCAGGGTGGCGCGCATCGCGACGCGTCCCTTCTGCTCCGAGCTGCTCGAGAACTTCACTGCGTTGCCGACGAGGTTGACCAATACCTGGCGCAATCGCATCGCGTCGCCCACGATCGTCTCGGGGATCTCCGGGTCCGTGAACAGCGTCAGCTCGACGTTCTTGCGAGCCGCCATGTGCTCCATAATGCCCGCGGTGGTCTTCACGACTTCCGCGACGTTCATCGGCGCCGGGTCGATCTCGAGCCGCCCGGCCTCGATCTTCGAGAAGTCGAGGATGTCCTCGATGATCGCGAGCAGCGACCACGCCGACTCGCGGATCAGGTCGACCATCTCGACCTGGTAGCCGCGCAGGCTGGTCTGGTGCAGCACGTCGACCATGCCGATCACGCCGTTCATCGGCGTGCGGATCTCGTGGCTCATGGTGGCGAGGAACTCGGACTTGGCGCGATTCGCGCGCTCGGCCTCGAGCCGTGCCTTCTCGAGATCGGCGTTCAGTTGCTGCAGTTCGGCCTCGGCCTTGCGGCTGTCGGTGACGTCGCGCCCGGTTGCAAAGATGAGGCCTTCCTCCGGAAACGGCTGCGCCTTCCACGACAGCCACACCCACGAGCCGTCCTTGCGCAGGTAACGATTGTCGAAGTTGAGCACGGGGTTGCCGCTCGCCAGCTGCTCCACGACGCCGACGGTGGCCGGGCGGTCGTCGGGATGAACGAAGTCGAGGAGCGGTCGCGTGAGCAACTCGTCGGGTCCGTAACCCAGCGTCTCGAGGAACGCCCGGTTGATGCGCTTGAAGTAGCCGTCGGTGCCGGCGATGCAGAGCAGGTCGAGCGACAGCTCGAAGAACCGGTCACGCTGCGCCTCCGCCGCCTTGCGCGCCGTGATGTCCTGCAGCAGCACGAGTGCGCCGCGGCCGCCTTCGTACTCGTACGCCACGGCGGTCGCCTCGGCATGGAAGGCCGAGCCATCGGCGCGGACCCACTTTTGCTCGATGGTTGGCACCGCAGCCCGCTGGTCCCGCAGTTCTCGCACGCGCCTCTCGACCACCGGTCGGCTCTCGGGATGCACGAAGTCGAGGATGGGCCGGCCGAGCAGCTCGCCGGGCGAGCGAAAACCGAGCATCGCGGCGGCGTTCGCATTTGCGAACGCGAAGTGCCCCTCCCGCTGCACGAACACGGCGCAGGGCGTCAGCTCGACGAACTCGCGGTAACGTGCCTCGCTGCGCTCGAGCGCCAGCGATGCCGCGCGGCGCGCCATCAGTTCCCGCTCGAGGTCGGCGGTGCGCTCCCGAACTTCCGCGCTGACCGCGGCATTGCGGCCTGCCGCCGCGAGGGCCGTCAAGGCGACGAGGAATGCGGCAAGGACCGAGAACAGCAACAACAGCCGCAACTGCGAACTCGCACCGGTGGTGAGCGGAGCAGACGGGCTCAGGTGGATGCGCCAGGTCCGCCCGACGAAGCTGATCTCCCGCGACAGACGCGGTCCCGATGTCGCTGAGTTGCCGGGCGAGCCGGCGATGGTCCGGATCGGGCGGCCCTTGGTCACGTCCTGCACGTGCAGGCGCAGGTCGTGCCGCTTCGCTTCGCGCACCAGGCCTCCGAGCAGCCTCTCGACGTCGTAGACGCCGATCACGAAGCCCCGCAGCGCGGCCTGCCGGGTCAGTGCGTTGCCGGCGGCCGGGTCGAACCCCGCCTGGTAGACCGGCAGGTAGATCACCATCGACGGACGCCCGGTCTTGCGGGACGTCAGTGAAGGCGTGCCCACCGGCTCTCCGAGGTCCCGCGCCCGTTCCATGGCCGCCCACAGCGCGGGGGCGCTGGCGCGATCCAGGCCAAGCCCCGAGAAGTTGCCCTCCTCCGGAGCGATCAACGTGACGGGGAAGTGTTCGTCGTGGGCGTGCGTCGCTGCGGCACCGTCGCCGGTCAGGAATCCGACCAGTCTCTCGTCACGTGCCTCGCGTTCCGTGCGGGACCCGGCGCCGGCTCGCTTCAGCGGGGCCCAGGCAACGGCCTCGACTCCCGGCATGCGCACGGCCCGGCGCGTGAACGTCGCATATTCCTGCCGGGTCACGGACTCGCTCGAGGCCATCAGCCGCTCGACCGCGTGCAGCGGTTCGATGTCGATCGGCAGTTGGTCGACGCCGAGGTCGAACGCGGCAGCCATGTCGCGCTCGACGCGTCCGGCGACCGCCGAGACCTCGAACCGGGCGAACCACATGTGCGCGGCCGCGATCAACACGGCCGTGACCAGCAGCGGCGTGGCGAGCTGTGCCCGGCGCCAATGGGTCGACAGCCGCAGGCCAGGCACGAAGAAATACACCAGCGGCGCGAACAGCAGCACGCCGACGCTGTCCCCGGCCCACCAGGCCAGCCAGGAGGTACCCCGCGCCTGGGCCGGCAGCTGGCCGAGCGCTATCAGTCCGGTCACCACTAGACTCGCCGAGACCAGGCACGCGAGCGGCCCCGCGAGCAGCAGGAATCGGATCACCTGCCCTTCGCTCATCAGCGGGCGTGCGGACCGTGCGCCCCGCACGGTCAGCTTTGCGCCCAACACCGCCTGCAGCGCCGCGGCCGATGCAATCAGCGTGGACGCCGTGACGAGCGCGGCCGTCGGTTCGACCGCCGGCAGGATGATGCGGCTCAGGACATCCGAGGCGAACGCGCCCAGCCAGATGCCAGGCCAGCTGCGCCAACCCCAGATGAGCAATCCACCGAGCGCGATCCCGGCGGCAGGCCACAGCGGCGCCCCGACGTTGCCCTCGACCGTGAGGCCGAGCACCAGCTGCGCCGCGAGGCAGTACGCACCCGCCAGGAGGACGATGCGGGCACTTCGGGGGATGCGCGACGCCGGTGGCCCGGCCGGAGACCCGGTCGCGC
Organism: uncultured Gammaproteobacteria bacterium; assembly: GCA_963706535.1. Lineage (GTDB taxonomy): Bacteria > Pseudomonadota > Gammaproteobacteria > Steroidobacterales > Steroidobacteraceae > RPQJ01. The sequence continues at coordinate 365,518 of CAVPMU010000002.1, read as the reverse complement.
CCCGGTCTCGATCGCGGCGTGAGTCGATGGCGGCGTGCATGATTGGACCGCCATTCTGCCGTCCGGCGCCAGCCCGGTCCGGGACCGCATCCCACTTTTGCCGAACCCGCTGGAATTCCATCCGGTTTGGTTGTAACGGGCGCGCGTCGAACCACCGGGCTCAGGCCCGCTTCACCGCCAGCACGCCGTCGCCACTCGCCCGGGTCGAGAAGCCCGCGAGCGCGAGGCGACGCGCGACCTCGGACGCCAGGTCGCGTCCGCGGCTCAGCCGGTTCGGCGTGCCGGTGTAATGAAACAGCCGGCCCCGGCCCCGGATCACGCGGGCGAGGTGGTCATAGAAGGCCTGCGAATACAGCTCGCCCGCGATGCCGAAGCGCGGCGGGTCGTGCAGGACCGCGTCCATGGATTCGTCGGGCAGGGTGGCGATTTCCACGGCAATGTTGCCCAAGGTCAGCTCGAGGCCGCCACCGGCCGGAGGTGACCAGGGATTCAGGCCCCGCAGCCAGATCACGTCGGGATTCTTCTCGAACGACAGCACGCGCGCGGAACCTCCCTGCAGGCACCACGCCGCGAAGTAGCCGAGGCCCCCACAGGTGTCCAGGATCACCTTGCCACGCGGCCGGACGAGTTCGACCTTGCCGCGCGCATCGTCATACGGCGACACCTGTGCCGTGGGCAGCATCTTGATGCCGTCGATTTCGAAGGTCGGCGGGCCCCACTCGGTCGGCACCAGCTTGATGAGCGACGTCGTGTATCGCGCCGCCGGCTCGAACGCCTCGCCGGCCCAGTGATAGATCGTGCGCTCCTTGCATGACTCGAGGTACGGATACGCGTGCCCGTTCCAGGTCCATGCGTCTGCACCGACCGCGACCGTGGTCGTGGACCGATTGAGATCGAGCGAGCAGTCGAGGGTCGGCAGGCCGGCGCGTGCCGCGGCCAGCAGCTGATCGCTCAGCCTCAGGGTGAGGAGCGGATGCCGGTGCTGCAAGCGAGCCTCAACGCACGGGCGGACGGGCCAGCAGTCGCTCGTAGATGGCATGCGCAGCGGCCGAGTAGCAGCAGAACACGACATCCTCGATCGCGGGATGCTGGTGCAGCAGCGACTGCACCGTGTGTACCGCGACCTGCGCGGCAGGTTCGGCGGGATAACCATAGACGCCGGTGCTGATGCACGGAAAGGCGATCGAGCGGACGCCATGCGCGGCAGCGAGCTCGAGCGAGCGCCGGTAGCAGGACGCGAGCAGTTCCGGTTCGCCACTGGTGCCGCCGTGCCACACGGGACCCACCGTGTGGATGACGAAACTCGCCGGCAACTCATGGCCGCGGGTGATCCTGGCCTCGCCGGTCGGGCAGCCACCGAGCCCCCGGCATTCCTGCAGCAGGCCGGGGCCCGCTCCGCGATGGATCGCGCCATCGACGCCGCCACCGCCGAGGAGCGAGGAATTGGCGGCATTGACGATCGCATCGACCGCGAGCGTCGTGATGTCGGCGTGGACGGCGCGCAGGCTGGCTGTCATGGCGCGCTAGATTAGTCGAATTCCCGCGCCCGGACGGGAACTCCCGGGCCTCCGCGGGCGTCAATGGATGTGACGCAGGCAACAGAAGGCCGGTGCGCCGTTGCGCGCCGCCGAGGCTTCCCGTTCACTTCGCGTTCGAATCCACGCGCCACGGACCACCGGTCACCCCAGGACTCCTCAAGATCATGAAAAAGTCTCTCTCCCCCGCGCTCGCGCTGCTCATCGGCCTGGGTGCACTCGCGTTGACGGCCTGCGGCAACTCCAAGTCACCGGCGGAGCCTGCCGCCGTCGCGGCCAACGACCCGTATGCGGCTCCTGTCGCGCCCGCCGAGTCGGCACCGGAAGCGGCCGATCCCGCTGCCGAACTCGCGGCGCGCGAGGCCGAGCTCGCGTTGCAACAGCGTGAAGCGGACCTCGCCCGGCGCGAAGCCGAACTCGCCGCCAGGCAAGCCACGGCAAAGCCCGTGGCGCCTGCCAAGACGGCCTCGACGACCCCCAAGCCTGCGGCAACGCCCGCGAGCACCGCGGCCAAGCCCACGCCCGTCGTCGTGACGCCGATCAACGTTCCTGCGGGCACGCCGTTGTCGATCGAACTCACCTCCGGCGTGAACACGAAGACCGCCGCGGTGGGCAAGCGGGTCGAGGGTCGCCTCACTTCCGACGTGGTGGCCGACGGGCGTGTCGCCGCCAGGGCGGGCACGGTCGTGATCGGCAGCGTCACTGAAGTGGTCTCCGGCAGCGCCAAGATCGGTGGCACGCCGACGCTGGCGCTGGCCTTCGACACGCTTACGCTCGCCAGCGGTGTCAACGTGCCGATCAGCGCCCGCTATTCGCAGCAGGGGGCGAGCGACACCGGCAAGGACGCCGCCAAGATCGTCGGCGGCACCGCCGCGGGTGCGGTGATCGGCCACCAGGTCGACGACGACAAGGGCACGGTGATCGGTGGCGTGATCGGTGGCGCGGCAGGCGCGATCGCCGCGCAGAAGACCGGCGGCGAGGTGCGGCTGCCGGCGGGCACCGTGCTCGCCGTGACGCTGGACGCCCCGTTCGAGGTGAGCGGCAACTGATGCCGCGCGCCGGTCAGGCTGCGTCGGCTGCGGGGTCGTAACCGATCAGCGGCGCGAGCCAGCGCTCGGCCTCGGCCAGGCTCATGCCCTTGCGGCGCGCGTAGTCGGCCACCTGGTCGGCGTCGATCTTGCCGACCGCGAAATACGTGGCCTCGGGATGCGAGAAATACCAGCCGCTCACGGCCGCAGTCGGGTGCATGGCGTAGTTCTCGGTGAGCCGGATGCCCGCGTTGCGCTCGGTGTCGAGCATGCGCCAGAGCATCGCCTTCTCGGTGTGGTCCGGGCAGGCCGGGTAGCCCGGCGCCGGACGGATGCCGCGATACTTCTCGCGGATCAGCTCGTCGTTGATGAAGCGCTCGTCGGCCGCGTAGCCCCAGAACTCCCGGCGCACGCGCTCGTGCATGCGCTCGGCGAGCGCCTCGGCGAGGCGGTCGGCCAGCGCCTTCAGCATGATCGCACCGTAGTCGTCGTGCCTGGCCTCGAACTCGCGCACCTTCTCGTCGAGCCCGTGCCCGGTCGTCACGGCGAACGCGCCGATCCAGTCCTGCACGCCTGAATCCCGCGGCGCGACGAAATCCGCGAGCGCGAAGTGCGGCTGCCCGGCCGGCTTGGTCTTCTGCTGGCGCAGGTGATGCAGCCGCCAGGCGACCTCGCGGCGCGACTCGTCGGCGTAGACCTCGATGTCCTCGTCCACTGAATTCGCGGGGAAGAAACCGATCACCGCGCTCGCCTGCACCCAGCGCTCCCCGATCATCTGCTTGAGCACGCGTCGCGCATCGGCGTACAGGTTGCTCGCGGCCTCGCCCACGACCGGATCGGTGAGTATGTCGGGGAACTTGCCGGCAAATTCCCAGGCGTTGAAGAACGGCATCCAGTCGATGTAGCGGACCAGGTCCTCGAGCGGGAGGTTCCCGAAGCGACGCACGCCGAGCATCTTCGGCACGGGCGGCCGATAGGCGTTCCAGTCGCACTTGTAACGGTTGGCGCGCGCCTGCGCGAGCGAGAGCGCGGGCGCCTTCACCTTGCGGCCGTGGTGCTGCTCGCGCCGCGTCGCGTGGTCTCGCTTGAGCTTCAACTTAAACTCGTCACGCTGCTCCGGGGTGACGAGCGACTGGCACACGCCCACCGCGCGCGAGGCGTCCTTCACGTACGCCACGGGCCCCGCGTACTCGGGATCGATCTTGACGGCAGTGTGCGCGGGCGAGGTGGTGGCCCCGCCGATCAACAGCGGGACCTCGAAGCCGAGCCGCTTCATCTCGCGCGCCACGTGCACCATCTCGTCGAGCGAAGGCGTGATGAGGCCCGAGAGGCCGATCATCTGCGCGCCCTCGCGCCGCGCCGTCTCGAGGATGCGCTCCGTGGGCACCATCACCCCGAGGTCGATGACCTCGAAGTTGTTGCACTGGAGCACGACGCCCACGATGTTCTTGCCGATGTCGTGCACGTCGCCCTTCACGGTCGCCATCACGATCTTGCCGTTCGAGCGGGCGACCTCGCCCGGCTCCTTCTCGAGATAGGGGATGAGGTGGGCCACGGCCCGCTTCATCACGCGCGCGGACTTGACGACCTGCGGCAGGAACATCTTGCCGGCGCCGAACAGGTCGCCGACCACGTTCATGCCGTCCATCAACGGCCCCTCGATGACCGACAGCGGCCGTCCCGTCTCGAGGCGCGCCGCCTCGGTGTCCTCGATGATGAACTCGTCGATGCCGCGGACCAGCGCGTGCTCGAGCCGCTTCGACACCGGCCAGGTGCGCCAGGCGTGGTCCTCCGCCCGCTTCTGGCCGGCCTCGCCCCGATAGCGTTCGGCGATCTCGAGCAGGCGCTCGGTGGCGTCTGGCCGGCGCGCCAGGATCACGTCCTCGACCCGCTCGCGCAGGTCGCGCTCGATCTGTTCGTAGATGGCGAGCTGGCCCGCGTTGACGATGCCCATGCTCAAGCCCGCGCGGATCGCGTGGTACAGGAACACCGAGTGCATCGCCTCACGCACCGGCTCGTTGCCGCGGAACGAGAACGACACGTTGCTCACGCCACCGCTCACCTGCGCGTGCGGGCAGGCGGCGCGTATCTTTGCGACGGCCTCGATGAAGTCGAGCGCGTAGCGCTCGTGGCTCTCGATGCCGGTGGCGACCGCGAAGATGTTGGGGTCGAAGATGATGTCCTCGGCCGGGAAGCCGAGGCGGCCGGTCAGCAGCTCGTAAGAGCGCCGGCAGATCGACACCTTGCGCTCCACCGTATCCGCCTGGCCCTGCTCGTCGAACGCCATGACCACCACGGCCGCGCCGTAGGCGCGTACCCGGCGCGCCTGCTCCAGGAAAGCGCGCTCCCCTTCCTTGAGGCTGATCGAGTTGACGATGCCCTTGCCCTGCAGGCACTTGAGACCGGACTCGATGACCGTCCACTTCGAGGAGTCGATCATCACCGGGACGCGGGCCACGTCCGGCTCGGCCGCGAGCAGGTTCAGGAAGCGCACCATCGCGCCTTCCGAGTCGAGCATTCCCTCGTCCATGTTGACGTCGATCACCTGCGCACCGTTCGCGACCTGCTGGCGCGCGATGTCGAGCGCGCCCGCGTAGTCGTCCGCCTCGATCAGGCGGCGGAACTTGGCCGACCCGGTGACGTTGGTGCGCTCGCCTACGTTGACGAACAGGCTGTCGGGCCCGATGTTGAGCGGCTCGAGGCCCGCGAGCCGGCAGCGCGGCTCGACCTGTGGCAGCCTGCGCGTCGGCAGGCCGGCGATCGCCTCGGCGATGTGGGCGATGTGCTCCGGCGTCGTGCCGCAGCAGCCGCCGACGATGTTCACGAACCCGCTCGCGGCGAAGTCGCGGATCAGTTCCGCCGTCTCGCAGGCACCCTCCTCGTACTCGCCGAAGGCGTTCGGCAACCCCGCGTTCGGGTACGCGCAGACGTACGTGTCGGCGATGCGCGAGAGCTCCTCGACGTACGGCCTGAGCTGCTTTGCGCCGAGCGCGCAGTTGAGACCGATGACCGCGGGACGCGCGTGCCTGACGGAATTCCAGAACGCCTCGACCGTCTGCCCGGACAGCGTGCGGCCCGAGGCATCGGTGATCGTGCCGGAGACCATCACCGGCAGGTCGAGGCCCGTCTCGTCGAGTACCTGGCGCACCGCAAACAGCGCTGCCTTGGCATTCAGCGTGTCGAAGATGGTCTCGACCAGCAGCAGGTCCACGCCGCCGTCGACGAGCGCGCGCACCGCCTCGCCATAGGTGGCGGCCAGTTCGTCGAACGACACGTTGCGATAGGCCGGGTCGTTGACGTTCGGCGACATCGAGGCGGTGCGATTGGTGGGCCCGATGGCGCCGGCGACGAAGCGCACCCGCCCCGTCTTCGCAGCAATGTCGTCGGCCGCGCGTCGCGCGATCTGCGCCGCGGCCAGGTTGATCTCGCGCACCAGCGACTCGGTGCCGTAGTCGGCCTGCGAGGTCGCGCTCGCGTTGAAGGTATTGGTCTCGACGATGTCGGCACCGGCCTCGAGGTAGCGGCGGTGGATCTCGCCGATCACCTCCGGCCGCGTGAGCACCAGCAGGTCGTTGTTGCCCTTCAGGTCCCGCGGCCAGTCGCGGAAGCGCTCGCCGCGGTACTCCGCCTCGCCGAGCTTGTACGACTGGATCACCGTGCCCATCGCGCCGTCGAGCACGAGGATGCGCTCGCCGAGCAGGCGGCGGAACTCGCGCAGGCGTTCGTTGCGCAGCATGGTTCAGGCTCCCTGGACCGCGACGCGCGCGGGTTGCGGCCGCACGCCGAGCGCGTGGCAGATGGCGTAGGTCAGCTCGGCCCGGTTGAGGGTGTAGAAGTGGAACTCCTGCACGCCCTCGCGCTGCAGCTTGCGCACCTGGTCGATCGCCACGCTCGCGGCGATCATGCGGCGCGTCTCGGCGTCGTCGTCGAGGCCGTCGAAGCGGTGCTGCATCCAGTCCGGCACGCTCGCTCCGCAGCGCTTCGCGAAGCGCAGCATCTGCGGGAAGCGGGTGATCGGCAGGATCCCCGGCACGAGCTCGGCGGTGATGCCGCGGGCGACGCAACGGTCGCGAAAACGCAGGAACGCGTCCGTGTCGAAGAAGAACTGCGTGATGGCGCGGCTCGCACCGGCGTCGAGCTTGGCCTTCAGGTTGTCGAGGTCGAAGTCCGCTCCCGGCGCCTCGGGATGCGTCTCGGGGTAGGCGGCGACGGAGATCTCGAAGTCACCCACGTCGCGCAGCCCGCGCACGAGGTCGACGGCGTAGTCGAAGCCGCCGGGATACGGCCGGTACGCGCCCTGCCCCGCCGGGGCGTCGCCGCGCAGCGCCACGACGTGCCGCACGCCCGCGTCCCAGTATCCGCGTGCGATCGCGAGGATCTCCTCGCGCGGCGCGCCGATGCAGGTAAGGTGCGGCGCCGGCGTGAGCAACGTCTCGCGCAGCACGCGCATCACGGTCTTGTGCGTGCGCTCCCGCGTCGAGCCGTCGGCCCCGTAGGTGACCGACACGAAGTGCGGATTGAGCGGCGCGAGCCGCTGCACGGACTCCCACAACGTGCGCTCCATTTCCGCATCGTTCGGCGGGAAGAACTCGAAGGACACCGAGACCGGCTGCATGCGTTGGGTGCTCCTTGGGCGGGCGGCCGCGGCCGCCGTTCAGGCGGCCACCGCGCGGGATTCCGTGACCGCTGCGGCGAGCAGCAGGTGCGCGCCACTGACGTCGAACGGGCGCAGGCGATCGCAGGCGAGCCCGGCATCGGCCAGCCACCCGCGCAGGAGCACGAGCGGATTGGCGTCGGGGACGCGGCGCTCGAGCGCCTCGAAATCCTCGACCAGGATGATGCGGCCGCCGGGTCGCAGCACGCGCGCAGCCTCCGTCAGGGCGTCGGCCGGGCGCTCGGCACCGACCAGCACGCGGTCGATCAACACGACGTCGAAACTGTGCGACGGCTGTGGCAGCGCCGTGAGTTCGCCCTGCTGCAGAACGCAATGATTGAGCCCAGCCGAGTGCAGGGCTGCGCGCGCCCACTGCACCACGTGACGCGACGGGTTCATGCCCACGACACGGCGTGCACGCGCGCCGAGGCCGGCCAGCACCTCATCGGGTGCGCGGCCGAAATACAACAGGGCGTCGAGTCCGTGCTCGCCGAGTTCGGCCGCCAGGAGCGGCACCAGTTCCTCGGCGGACGTTGCCGCGGAAACGCTTTCTCCCACCGCACTTCGCGCGCCCCGTGCCGCGAGCACCCGCTGCACGCGCACGTAGTCGCCGACGAGTACCGGGTCGTCGGCGTCGAGTTGCCCGACCAGCTGGCGTGCCAACCGGCCACCGTCCGTATCGACCGGCACCCGGTAGTACATCCAGTGCTGCTCCCGGAAACGTTCCAGCAGGCCGCTGTCGTCGAGGAGCTTCAGGTGGCGTGAAACCCGCGGCTGGCTCTGGCCGAGGATCTCGGTGAGCTCCGAGACGGAAAACTCCCCGCGCGAAAGGATGGCAAGCAAGCGCAGACGGGACGGCTCCGCAATCGCGCGCAGGCGGGGCAGCAGCGTGTCGAATGGCTCGGGCATTGGATCGTAAATATAAAGATATCTTTATTTACTGTCCAGCCCCGTGCTCGAGGCCATTCGAACGTACGACGGGCAGGACGATACACAGTCAAGATAATGGCCACACTTTGTATACGTACGGCCACAGTCCGTGGCAGCATCGGCGTACGGACCACCTGATGGACAAACCAATGAACCCCCACCTTCCCGCCCTGTTCGGCAGTCAATCGGCGGCACAGGTCCTGCTGTTCCTGCAGAACTACGACGAAGGTCATGCCCGCCGCATCGCCACCACCTTTGACGTCCCGCACATGGCGATTCAGCGTCAACTGGGTCGACTGGAGGATGCCGGCATCCTGGTCAGCCGCAAGCTTGGCAACACGCGAGTGTTCGGCTGGAATCCGCGCAGCGCCACGGTCAGGGATCTGCGCACGTTCCTCGAAGCCGAACTCGGACGCCTCCCCAGGGAAATGACCGAGGCGTATTTCCGGCAACGCCAGCGCCCGCGGCGAACCGGCAAACCGCTCTAGTCCATGTCGATCACGGGCAAGACGACCGTCGTAGAGCTTGCCGCGCGTGTGAGCCAGGCGCTGGAGGCCGCAGGAATCAAGGCAACCCTCTCCGGTGGCGGCGCCGTCAGCATGTACACCCACAACCAGTATCAATCGAGCGATCTCGACTTCGTCACCGCAGCGCGGGGCGACGCCCTGAGCGCCGCGCTGCGACCCCTCGGCTTCACTCTGTCAAAGGATCGGCGGCATTTCACCCACCCAGGCACTGCACTGTTCCTGGAGTTCCCGTCCGGGCCGATCGAGTTCGGCGACCGAATCGTGCACCACGACGACATCCCACGGCTCGAAACCCCATGGGGACCGCTGCGCGTGATTACGCCGACCCAATGCGTGATGGACCGGCTCGCCGCCTATTGGCATTGGCGGGATCGGCAATCCTGGGACCAGGCCGTTCTCGTCGCGACGCATCAGGCCATCCATTACGACGACCTCGCGGCCTTCGCCGCATCGGAGGGCGCCGATTTGACCGACATCGCGAGGCTTCGTAAGCAGGCCGGCCGTAACCCATGAACGCGACAGCCGGATTCATCGATCCAGCGGACTCTGCACGGCATTCGCGCCCTTGCGCATGACGTGCGTGTAGATCTGCGTGGTCCTGACGTCCTTGTGCCCCAGCAACTCCTGGACCGTGCGAATGTCGTAGCCGCGCTCCAGCAGGTGCGTGGCGAAGCTGTGTCGGAACGTGTGACACGACGCCGGCTTCGCAATACCGGCCGCCTTCACCGCGACCTTCACGTGCCGCTGCGCACGATCAGTTGCCGGTATTCGAACTGCACGTCCTTGACGCGCAGCGTGAGTGATTCACGCAGCCGCAGGCCTGCGCCGTAGAGCAGGCTGCCGATCAGCCAGTACTCGCCCTGCAGGTGCGAGAGCACGTCCTTCACTTCCCCGGGCGCGAGCACGACCGGCAGGTAGCGGGACTGCTTCGCGCGCACGATGCCGTCGAGCCACGGCAGCTCGACCAGCAGCACCTTCTGGTAGAGGAACAGTAGCGCGGCGAGCGCCTGGTTCTGCGTCGACGCCGACACCTGGCGTTCCACCGCCAGGTGCGAGAGGAACGCCTCGACCTCGGCGGCCGCTATGTCGGCCGGATGCCGCTTGCCGTGGAAGAGGATGAAGCGTCGCACCCAGAACAGGTACTGCTGCTCGGTGCGGTAGCTGTAATGCAGCGTGCGCAGCTGGTTGCGAACCTGGTCGAGCAGCCGGGGCCTGGCTTCCATGCCGGGTCGCGCTCCTATTCCAATTGACGCCTAAGATCGTGCTGCTGTAGTAAAGACAGGACGTTACCGAGAAGGCGAGCCCCTTATGTGGCGAATTCGCGTGATTTCTCCGAACGGAAAGACCGCATTCCTGCGGCCTAATGTTCCAACCTAATTCTTGTTAGCGGTGTAAACATGAAAATATTGAGCCGAACCCGGTACACGATCACCGTGCAGAGAAATAGAAGTTACTTTGTTGCTGCGCCGAACGGAAAGAAGCGCTTCGTTAAACCCGACACTCGGCCAGGCCAAAAACTCTATTTGGTTGGCCTTGCCGGTAAGCTCCACTATGTGGGCATCACCAACCGTCCCATGTCCGCCCGCATTTCAATGGGGCTCAAAGCGAAAGGAAAGAACGGATATCACGGTTATGCTTGGAAAAGCATCCGTAAACCAATGACACTTGATGTCATTACATGGAGTGACGGAAAAACCATTCGGAAAGACATCGAGGCTATAGAAGCAGAGGTTGCCTTCCTTTGTAGAAAGGAAACCGGAGAGTGGCCATTGTCACAGACCGAAATCCATTTTCGTCCGCCAGCTGCTGTGCACAAGAAATTGGCCAAGGATGTCTACAAACTCTTCAAACACCGCTAACAAGCGCGTCGAGTCGGACTCGCTACGTCGGCGCTTCGCGCCGCCTCCGCTCACCGCTCACGCGCAGCGTTAGGCGCCTCGAGATGTAGGGACCCGAGGATGGCGCTTGATGCCTGATCATCAATCAATCGACTTGAATCCGGAGATTCGCCGCATCGTCGATGCCGCGCGCGGTGTATGGACCCGCCGGCTCATCGACCACTCGCGAGCGAACTCCCTCCTCTTCTACCGCGACCTCAAGGTCGGCACTCTCGACCTGACTGCGGAGACGGAGGCTGTGGCCCGTCTGCTGGCAGGCGCCAAACTGACGGTTGAGTCGCTGCTGGCCTCGGCAGGCCGGTATGCGGAGAGCCCTGACCCCGTCGTACGTACCCGGGCCGATGCCGAGGCGCGCCAGAAGGTACGAAGCGCGCTCGTAGCGCTCCAGCGCAAGGCGTTGAGCAACCTCGAGGAGAAAGGTATCGAGACGCTCCACCTGGCAATGGGGATGGCTACATGGCCCGCCTCCGATGGTGGGCGACCGTACGATGCTCCCGTGCTGTTGGTGCCGGCCCGCATCGCGGCGCGCGGCCGGGCGGGCGACGACCTGCGACTCGCAGTCGCGGGCGAGCCGCAAGTAAACCCGGTGCTGCTGTATGTGCTCGAGGAGAATTACGCGATCCGTATCAATGCGTCCGCGGTGCTGAGCGAGTGCGGCGGCGAGGACGAATCGGGACAGTGGCGCATCGACCCAGAGGGCGTGTTCGCGCGCATCGAGCGCGCGGCCACGACCGTACCGGGCTTCAAGGTGACGCGGCGCGTGATCCTGGCCAACTTTCAGTTCGCGAAGATGGCCATGGTCGAGGATCTGAAAAGGAACGGGGACACTATATCTTCGAGCGCCATCATTGCGGCCGTTGCCGGCCATTCGGTCTCACGACAGAAGCTGGCCCAGGCGGTGATCGACATCGAGCCCGCCCAGCTCGATGAGCGCCCCGCGTCCGACGACTACCTCGTGCTCGATGCGGACTCCACGCAGCACCGCGCCATCGTGCTTGTCGGCAAAGGGCAGAACGGCGTCGTGCAGGGGCCGCCGGGAACTGGCAAGAGCCAGACGATCTCGAACCTCATCGCGCAGAGCGTGGCCGAGGGGCGCCGCGTGCTCTTCGTCGCAGAGAAGCGCGCGGCCCTGGATGCGGTCATCAAGCGGCTGACCCATCCGGATGTGGGGCTCGGTCATCTGGTGCTCGATCTGCACGGTGCGTCCGTGTCGCGGAAGGAGGTGATGGCGCGGCTTGTGCACGCATTGGAGCAGATACGTAATGCGCTGCCCGCTGACGGTGCCGAGGCGGTCCACCGGGAATTCGAGGCTCGGCGCAAGCAGCTGAACGAACACGCACGTCGGGTGAACCAAATTCGCCAACCGACCGGCCTTTCTGTGAACCAGATGGTCGGCAGACTGCTCCGCCTGCCGGCAGCGGCGAAATCCGCGCTTCGACTCCGCGGCGAGACACTGGCCGCACTCACGGCCGAGCGCGCAGACGAAGTCAAGCAGTGGATCCTCGAGGGTGCCGCCAATCCGACTCTGTTCCTCGGCACAGACGCCTCGCCGTGGAACAACGCGGATATCAGGGACGGCCGCCGCGCACAGGAAGCGCTGGACTTGGCCACCAAAGCAGCCAACGAGCTCTGGCCCGAGTTCGAGCGACTTGTCGAACAGGTAGTGAACCAGCTTGGCGTTCGGCCGCCGAGCACGCTGGATGAGGTGGCTTCGTTCTTGGCCGTTCAGCGCGACGCACGCAGCATCCGCCAGCAGTACGGCACCGAGATCTTCTCATCGCAGCCTGGCGACTTCGCGCGGGCGCTCGAGCCCGCGACGGGCAGTCCGATCGCCCGCGCCTGGGCGTTCCTGAGCAACCCGGCATACCGCGCCGCGCGCAAACGCCTGCTCGCGCTGCGACCGGCGCCAGCATCGACCAGGATGCTACGGCAGGAGGCGTTGCAGGCCGAGGACGTCCTTCACCGCTGGCGCGCCCTTGGTGCAGCCTCGGCCGCGCCCATGGAGGCCGACTCCGAGACGGAGCTCACGGCTGCGTTCGCCGCACTCGACGAGGCAACGAAGGAGCTCGGGGCCATGGCGGAAGCGGGCCCGTTCGGCGGCAAGCAGCTCATGGCAATGGCATCGTGGCTCCGGTCGCTGGCCAGCGACCAACGCACGCCTTACCTTTTGCCGCGCATCCACGCAATCCGGTCGCACCTCATCGCGGCGGGTCTCACCGGCTTCCTCGGTGAACTCCGCGAGCACGGTATCCCTACCGAGCACTGGACTGCCCGGTTCGAGCACATTTGGCTCTACTCGGCACTTGAGCGGGTGCTGGCATCTGATCCGGGTCTCGCCTCCTTTAACGGCCGGACACACGAGCAGATCATCGACGCATTCGTCCGCTTGGATCGCGAACGCGTCCGCCTGGCCGCCCAGCGCGTACGCAGGCTCCATGGCGAGCGCGCCATCGAGGCGATGAACCAGCACTTCGACCAGGCGAATCTGGTCCGGACCGAGGCGGGCAAGAAGTCGCGACACATTCCGCTGCGCGAACTGCTGGCCCGCGCGCCTGACGTTCTGACGCGGATTGCCCCCTGCTGGGTCGCGAGCCCGCTTTCGGTCAGTCAGCTGCTGGACGGGAACAAGCGTCATTTCGACATCGTCGTCTTCGACGAGGCGAGCCAGATCCTTCAAGAAGAAGCGATCCCCGCGCTCTACCGCGCAGAACAGGTTGTCGTGGCCGGTGACCGGCACCAATTGCCGCCAACGACGTTCTTTGCGACGGCTGTCGAAGGTGAGGACGAAATCCTCGATGACGGCGATGAGGCGCGCGACGCACTCGCGACCGCGACGGCGTCAATTGGCGGGTTCGAGAGTCTGCTCGGTACGCTGGAAGCCTTCCTGCCGAACTGGCTCCTGGAATGGCACTACCGTAGCGAGGACGAGCGGCTCATCACATTCAGCAACACCCACATATACATGGGCCGGCTCGTGACTTTCCCGAGCGCCCGCGGCCACGAGGCGATTCGGCACATCCTCGTACCGCACGACCCTGCGCTGGGTGGACAGGAGGAGAGTGCATCGCGCGAGGTCGAGGAAGTTGTGCGCCAGGTGCTGCTGCACGCGGAAAGGCGCCCCCACGAATCGCTCGGCGTGATCGCCATGGGCATCAAGCACGCGAACCGCGTACAGGCCGCGTTGGATCGTGCCCTCGATCTCCGGCCTGACCTCTCGGACCTTTTCTCGCTAGACCGGGAAGAACGTTTCTTCATCAAGAACCTGGAGACCGTGCAGGGCGATGAACGCGACGCCATCATTCTGTCGATCGGCTATGGAAAGGCCGCGAATGGCGATCTGCCGCACCGCTTCGGTCCGCTCACCCAAGAGGTCGGTTACCGTCGCCTGAACGTGGCCGTCACCCGGGCGAAGCGCCGAATGTGCGTCATCAGTTCCTTCTCACACGATGAGATCGACCTGAACCGCTCTGGAAGTCGGGGCGTGCAGCTGCTCAAGGCGTATCTGGAGTACGCGGCCAGCGGAGGTAGACGGCTTCCCGAGGAAGAGCACGCGGGAGACGTTGGCCTCAATGCGTTTGAGGCCGATGTTCACGACGCACTGGAGGCCCGTGGCGTCAGGACACGACCGCAATTCGGCGCGTCTCGCTATCGCATCGATCTGGTCGCGATGCATCCGGAGAAGTCAGGTCGGCCGGTGCTTGCGATCGAATGCGACGGGGCGTCGTACCATTCGAGCGCCACGGCCCGGGACCGGGATCGCCTTCGGCAAGCCCATCTCCAACGGCTGGGCTGGCGCTTCCACCGCATCTGGTCGACGGACTGGTTCTACAGCCGAGAGCAAGAGACGGAGCGCGCGCTTTCGGCGTACGAGGAAGCGGTGCGCAGGGCCGACTTGCTGGATGCCGACATTGCGCCTTCGGCGAATCCTGACGGCATGGAACCCGCGACTCACGCGCCGCAGCAGCCGATTGCGAGGCAGCGTGGGTCACGGCCGCTCGTTCCGGTGCGCGAGACGATCGACCAGTACAGCGACCGGGAATTGAGGCAGATTGCCGAGTGGGTCGCATCCGACGGTTTGCTACGCACAGACGAGGAGTTCATCCGTGAGATCTTGGACACGCTACCGTTCGAGCGGATGGGCAGCCGCATCAGGGAGCGACTCAGAAACGTGGTTGCAGTTGTCCGCCGGGACAAAGAAACGATTCGGCCGGGTGATCGGCATCGATAGTCGTGGATGGCGCCTAACAACGGGTTGCAGCGGACGGGCTGCGCCCGCCGCTGAACCCGAGCGTTAGCCAGCAACGACACGTCCGATGATGGGCGGCCATGACGGTGGAACCATGACTCACGAGGACAAACGTCTCCAACTGCTCGCGAATTCTATTCGGTCGCGCGGTACCGTTCTCGATGCCCTCGCGCAGCAGCTGCGTACGCCCGCTATCCTCGAAGCCTTTGACAAGTGGAACCACCACTCCTGGTGCACCGCGGTGGCTGGCGATTCCCTAGTCCGCCTTCGGCTCCTCACGGAGCAGAACTTCATCGTGCTTGGGACGATGGGCGTTGTCGCCGTTGCCAGATACATCTTCGAGGTGACGGTATGGCTGCGACTCTTCGCGCTCGACCGGCGCTACGGTCTGGTGTATTTCGATGAACTCCTCTCAACCCAGCAGCGGTTCTACCAAGACACCCTGGCGCAGCTAGAAAGAGAGATTGCCTGGCTCAAGTCGCTGGACGAGAAGGAGACCGCGTCCCATCAACAGGCGCTCAAGGACATGGGCCGCGGTGCCACCAAGGACGACCAAGCGAAGACCTTGGTCTCGGCTCTATCATCTGTCTCGGCCGAGATCGATGCTGAAGCTGCTCGTCGGTTCTCCATCTACGCGCAAGCCGCGACGACAAACGGCTATGGCTTCCAAGCCTACTTGGTTGAGACCAAGGCTCTGCCGCCTGCTCGGACTGCGGTCGAAGAGATCGCAGCGGAAAGGGAGAGATTCGAGTCGCGGGTTCCAGCGGAAATTAAGGCCCTCCGGCCGAGTCGCTGGCAGTGGCGCGCGATGGCCCAGAAGGTTGGCCGAGTGGACGAGTACGATTACCTTTATTCGTTCGCGAGCAAGCTACTGCATGCGACCCCCGCGAGCATCACAACGGATCACAAGAACCTCGAAGCAGCTGAGATGGAGATGTTCCTCAAGTACATCGATGTCACACTCGGCGACGTTCTGGCGCTTGCGGCGGAGTATCGGCCGGCATCTGTTGCTGGCTAACAACAGCATGCAGCGGACGGCGCTACGCGCCGCCGCTGATGCTGAGCGTTAGATCGCATGAGCGCACTGCGATTCACCGGCACTGTGGGATTTCGCAGCTCACTTCCGAATGCCAGTGGCCCACCAGGCGAAACCGAGGTTCTTGCGCTCAACCCTCAGCGTGTCACCGGAATTCTCAGAGTAACGGGTTGGACTGCGCTGGAGCCCGGTTCGCTCAATCTTTCCGTTTCAAACGATGTGATCGACAGTCTCAAGAAACTGACGCCTACTTGGGAAGAAGATGGCGCCACGGTGATCTACCCACCGGGGTTCGAGCACATTCCGAGGAAGCGAGGGGCGTATCTCTATTTCTTGGCGGAAGCGCAAGTCTCTGGAAAACGGCAGCAAGTCCTCGTTAGAACGGCTCGGAATGCGCTGGGTAGTCGAGTCGAGCTATTTGCTCCGGTGAGCCTGCGGAGCTATTTTGGCTTGCAGCAGAAGAACTGGGTGGTAGTGGAAGTGAATGCGATCTAACAAATCGCTGGAGCGCACGCGTGAAGGATAAAGTGCCAAGCTCAAACCGTAGCAGCCGCGGCGCTCAGCTCAACCGTTAGGTTTCAAGGGAGAGTTCATGGCACGCCCACGCGCAGAGTTCGTTCAATGGCTTGGACCTGTGCTCGATGCACTCCGTGCGCTCGACGGTTCTGGCAAGCCGCGTGAGGTGTGCGACTACGTCGCAGAGCATAGTCATATTTCAAGCCCGGCTTTGGAAGCCACTCTTAAATCCGGGCAAACGCGTTTCTACAACCAGGTCCACTGGGCGCGACAGTACCTTGTTTGGGAGGGGCTCTTAGATGGATCAACTCATGGCGTCTGGTCGCTTACAAAAGCCGGCTACGAAGCACGCTTAGACGACGCCGCCGCACGGAAGATCGTTGCAAAGTGGGTAAAGATCCATGCCGCGGCGCGGAAGTCCACCGTGCCCGTTGCGGAAGAATCCGACGACTCCCCCACTCCGGAGCCAGATGAAGATGAGAGGGGCGCAGTCCTTTTGGAAATTCTAAAAAAGGTCACGCCGGAAGGTTTTGAGCGGATCTGCGCTCGTTTGCTCCGCGAATCCGGTTTCGAGCGAGTCACGGTTACAGGCCGGCCGCGAGATGGTGGCATTGACGGTTACGGGGTGCTCCAGATCAATCCCTTTGTTTCGTTTCGCGTGCTCTTCCAATGCAAACGCTACAAGGGCGCGGTCTCTCGCGCTCAGGTCGGCGATTTCCGCAACGCGATGATTGGCCGTGCCGACAAAGGAATAATTCTAACGACCGGCTCGTTCAGTTCAGATGCCCGGGCAGAAGCCGAGCGAGAGGGCGCGCCACCCGTTGAACTCGTTGACGGTGAGAAACTCGTCACTATGTTCGAGCGCGCGCGGCTTGGTGTCAAAGAGAAGATTGCTTTTGAGGTGGATCATGCGTTCTTTGCAGGCTTCATGGGCAATGAAACCTAACATTGCGTTCAAGCCGAAATTGCATCGCTACGCCGTCAACATGGCAGAAAAAGCTTGCCATGTTGCCAGCTACGCGCTGCAATTCGGCTTAACTTGACCGTTAGCCCCCGAGGAAACGATGGCAAACGTCTTTGACCTTGAACCCCACACTCGTGTGCTTCAGGATGACTCGTACATTCTGTCGTATCCACACATCCTCAGCTATTTTTCGGCGAAGACGACGTTCGATGCCGCGGACATGGTCCGCGGCGCACACATGGTCTACGGATGGATGCCGACCATCCTTGAGCTTTACCCCGAACCCCCGAATCCTGACCTTGCCGCTGGCGCCGCACTCCTCACGAAAGCGAAGGCTACCGGCGCACTTTGCGATCAAGAGATCGCCTCGCTTGCTGCGCTCATCAACAACTCTCTGGTGGGCGCGTCCAAGCTGCTTCACTTCGTTGCGCCAGATCAGTTCGCAATTTGGGACTCAAAGATCTATGCGTTCGTCTTTGAGAAGAAGCCCTACAACTACCGGGTGAACGAGGTGGCGAACTACCGAAGCTACCTCAACATGCTTTCCCGCATTCGGAGCGACTCCCGGTTCAAGGCGTTTCATGCTTCAGTCAACGGGAAGATCGGCTATGCGGTGTCACCCCTTCGCGCCGTTGAACTGGTCATGTTCCTCAATGCACCGGTGTTCGGGGGCTAACATCCGCATGCACCTGACCGGCTACAGCGGGCTTCGCCCGCTTCCACCGGCAGGTGATGCGGGGCGTTGGGCTTCAAAACGAGGAAAGACAGATGTCGCTAGAACCTGAGACACTATTCAAAACCAGTGAGGTTCTAGTCCGGCTCATGGCATTGGCTCCGGATGAAGTCGGCACAAAACACTAGGCGGTTTCAAGGTTGAAGCGCAACGTGTTTGCGGAAGTAGGACTCGTAGTTGAAGGACTCGGGCATGAACAGTTCGAGAGGGCACTTCCAGCCCAAGGATTTTCGGGGCCGGACGTTGAGATCGAAGGCGATCTCGTCGAGGTCCTGCTGCGAGAGTATGGACAGGTCTGCCCCCTTCGGCAGGTACTGGCGGAGGAGTCCGTTGGTGTTCTCGTTGATACCGCGCTGCCAGGGACTGTGCCGATCGGCGAAGTACACCTTGATGCCCGTGCGGTCGGAGAGCTTGGCGTGAGCGGCCATTTCCTTGCCCTGGTCGTAGGTCATGGAGATCCGCTTCTGGGCGTCGATGCGGTTGAGCACGCGGCTGAAGCCCGTCACCGCGGAGTTGGTGGTGCCGTCGGCGAGCTTGGCGAGCGTCACGAACAAGGTGGTGCGCTCGACGAGCGTACCGACGGCGGAGGCGTTGCCGGAGCCCTTGATCGTGTCACCTTCCCAGTGGCCGGGCACGATGCGTGCGTCGATCTCCGGCGGCCTGAGGTGGATCGAGACCATCGCCGGGATCTGACCGCGCCGATCCTCGCCCCGGGCACGGGGTCTGCGCGCTCGACGGGCCTGTCGCAGCAGCCCGATGACCTCGCTGCGCAGTTCACCGCGCGGCATCACATAGATGGCGGTGTAGATGGTCTCGTGACTGACATTGCGATCCGGGTCGCCGGGATACATGCGTCGAAGTATGCCGGCGCATTGCTCGGGCGAGTGACCCTTGCCGAGCAGAATCAACATCTGCTCCCACAGCCAGGTGCCGGGTCGAAGGCGGGGCGGCTTGCGCGCCCGCCGGGCCTCGATGGCGGCGCGCTGCTGGGCCCGCACGGCCCGGTAGCCACCCGCGACGGCCGGTCGACCACGGCCCCGGGAAAGAGACGGGCGCACCCAACCATTGCGGGCGAGCTCCCGACCGATGGTGCTCGGCGCCCGGTTCATGGTGCGGGCAATCGCCCGTATCGTGAACCCTCGCTCCAACAGGAACTGGATGTGGGCTCGTTCATCGATGCCAAGATGCTGATAGTTCGGGATCATGCCAACACATTAACCTCGTCAATGTGTTGCGCTTCACTTTAGAGCCCGCCCTATCATTCCTGTCTTTTCGAAACGGTAATTTGTGTGGAAGGTGAAATCGCATTGTTCGTTGCCGGCAATGACCATTCGCAGGTTCTTCTGCCTGGCCAACAGGCATCTGTCCCATCACCACTTGCGCACTGGCTAGAAAATCGCAGGCCCACACCGTCACGTTACATCCTTGCGCAGAGTGGCGGCGCATATGACTTCATGCCTCTTGTCTAGGGCTATGCCCAACAAGGCGCTCCAGCCGACCGCCCAACCGCCGCTTCGCGTCGGCCGGGCGGTGGCTGAGCTTTGGCGTTAGATCGCATGAGCGCACTGCGATTCACCGGCACTGTGGGATTTCGCAGCTCACTTCCGAATGCCAGTGGCCCACCAGGCGAAACCGAGGTTCTTGCGCTCAACCCTCAGCGTGTCACCGGAATTCTCAGAGTAACGGGTTGGACTGCGCTGGAGCCCGGTTCGCTCAATCTTTCCGTTTCAAACGATGTGATCGACAGTCTCAAGAAACTGACGCCTACTTGGGAAGAAGATGGCGCCACGGTGATCTACCCACCGGGGTTCGAGCACATTCCGAGGAAGCGAGGGGCGTATCTCTATTTCTTGGCGGAAGCGCAAGTCTCTGGAAAACGGCAGCAAGTCCTCGTTAGAACGGCTCGGAATTCGCTGGGTGGTCGAGTCGAGCTATTTGCTCCGGTGAGCCTGCGGAGCTATTTTGGCTTGCAGCAGAAGAACTGGGTGGTAGTGGAAGTGAATGCGATCTAACAAATCGCTGGAGCGCACGCGTGAAGGATAAAGTGCCAAGCTCAAACCGTAGCAGCCGCGGCGCTCAGCTCAACCGTTAGGTGCCACCCCAACCACTGGAGGCCACATGCTTAGAGCAACTCTCGCAACCACCCTACTGCTCATGACATGCAGCGGTTGCGCTCTGGCTCAAACGAAGCCCAAAGTAGCCTGTGAGCCCACAGCCGAAGCCAGTCGCAAGTTGGTTCTGTCTTTCTATACACAGGCGCTCGTTGAGAAGCAGGTTCGCGCTGCCTTCGAGCAGTATGTTTCTCCTGAGTTCGTGGAGCACAAGCCAGACGTTCCCGCTGGCGATCGCGCTGCGGTAGTAAATTTTCTGGAAGGTCTCATCAAGGAGATCCCGAACGCAAATTGGGAGATTATTCGGACGGTGGCGGAAAGAGACCTCGTGTTCCTTCATGCACGCTTCTCCCCTGCTCCAGGTGCGCCGCCGTACGCAATTGCGGACGTGTTCCGGATTGAGAATTGCACCATCGTGGAGCATTGGGATGTGGTTGGCCCACCTCGTGATGGAATGCCCAACATGAACTCGCGCTTCTAGTAAAGGCAAGTGGCACCTAACAATTCGTTCAAGCCGAGATCGCTTCGCGGCCGCGGAGTTGTTCGGTAAATTGTCCACAGCGCCGCGGCCGCAAGGCGCTCCGGCTTAACTCAGGCGTTAGGCCGCAGCCGCGGCACACTGCCGCATTGACGAGGCGTATCCAAACGGATACTGTCGTGTCGTGTTCCAGATTCAGCGGACTGACAT
The DNA here is from genome assembly GCA_963706535.1 of uncultured Gammaproteobacteria bacterium. GTDB lineage: Bacteria > Pseudomonadota > Gammaproteobacteria > Steroidobacterales > Steroidobacteraceae > RPQJ01. The sequence continues at coordinate 344,652 of CAVPMU010000002.1, read as the reverse complement.
ATTCGCGGACTGGCTGGCGCATTTGCGGGATGCCAAAGGCAAGGCACGAATTCTGTCTCGACTCGAGTCGATTGCTCAAGGCAGCCTCGGGGACACGAAGAGTGTGGGCGACGGAGTCCGCGAGCTTCGTGTGCACGTCGGCCCAGGCTATCGCGTTTACTTCGCACAGACCGGCCGGATCGTGCTGTTGCTTCTGTGCGGCGGAGACAAGTCGACGCAAAAGCGGGATATCGAGCGGGCGAAGCGGCTTCTGAGAGACAGCAGAGAGGATTAAGAAATGCCCAAGATCAAGCCGTTTGATCCGAGCGAATTTCTGGACGATGACGAGGTCGTTGCTGAGTACCTGACGGCGGCTTTAGAGGACCCGAACCCGGACGTATTTTTGGCGGCCGTTGGACACGTCGCGAAGGCTCGTGGAATGGGCGCCATAGCCGAGAGCTCTGGCCTTGGCCGTGAGAGTCTCTATAAGGCGCTGACGCCTGGCGCGAAACCAAGGTGTGACACCGTGCTTCGAGTGCTCCAGAGTCTCGGCGTGAAGATCACCGTGTCAGCAGCCTAACCCCGGCATGCAGCAGACTCGCTACGTTCGCTGCTGATGCCAGACGTTGGGCATCATCACTCACACCAAACAACACAACGGAGGCCACATGAATCCAGGCACTCAGAAAGGCAGTCACCGCATCAAGCTGAGCGTGGCGGCACTGGTCGTGGCGCTGCTTGTCGGCAATTCAACATCACATCTTTCAGCGGACGATGGCGTGAGGGGTGTCATTCCCGACAGCGTCAAGGCCGGAACTGGTGAACGCACCAAGCTCGCCGCGCGTTTCCGCGACCGCATCGCGGAACGCCGTTCGCAGGTGTCAGAAGGGCGTGGTGCTGTCGAGATGAGCTACGGTGCCGACCCGCAGCAAAAACTGGACTATTGGCGCCCGAAGGAGGCGGGTTCGCCACTCGTTGTTTTTGTGCATGGAGGCGGATGGAAGCGCGGTGACAAGAGCTATTCTGTGGGCGAAAAGCCCACGCATTTCCTCCAGCAGGGCTATGGGTTTGCCTCGGTCAATTATCGCCTTCCCCCCGCCAGCACGGTCGAGCAGGAGGCGCAGGATGTGGCGTCCGCGCTGGCCTTTCTGATTTCGCGGGCGGATGAGCTCGGTTTTGACGGCCGGCGCGTCGCGCTCATGGGGCACAGCGCCGGGGCGCACCTCTCCGCACTGGTGGGCACGGACATGCGCTACCTGAAGCAGGCCGGGCTCGGCCCGGAATCGCTGCGCGGCGTCATCCCGCTAGACGGCGCTGCCTACGATGTGCCCACCCAGATCGAGGAGGGAGGCCAGTTCGCGCACGACACTTACATCCAGGCTTTTGGGAACAACCCGGAGCGCCAGATCGCGCTTTCCCCGGTGCGCCAAGCCGCCGCGCCGAACGCACCCGCCTTTCTCATCCTGCATGTGCAGCGCGTTGATGGCGCCGCGCAGGCGCGGGCGCTGGCCGAGGCGTTGAAAAACGCCGGCACTGCGGCCGAGGTTCATGGTTTCGACGGCAAAGGCCTCCAGGGCCACGGGGAAATCAACCGCCGCCTCGGGGATCCTTCGTATCCGGCTACACCGGTCGTGGACGAGTGGCTGAAGCGTGTTTTCGTGGAAAACAAATGAAGCCCAACAAGACGGTGCAGGCAACGGGCTTGCAGCCCGTGTTCCGCCCAACAACAGCATGCAGCGGACGGCGCTTTGCGCCGCCGCTGATGCTGAGCGTTAGGCCTCAGAGGAAGAGTGTCGATGTGGTGTTTCTCTTTCACTACTCTTCAGCGTGGAGGATTTATGCGCTTCTTGCTCGTTGGATCTTCCGTTGTTTGCATCGTGGCCGCTTTTTTCGCCGGCACCAGCATCGGAGCAAATCAAGCGAAATCTAAAGTCACCAACTTGCTACACGACCCTCTCAGCGAAGAGTTCACGCCAGGGCGGGAAGTGCTCGTTGATCTGGTTGAGATACCCCCTAACACTGCCCTTGACCACCACCGGCACCCCGGCGAGGAGTTCCACTACTACCTGGAAGGGGACCCTGAGATACAAATCCAAGGCAGCGCTGCTATACGACCCGAGCTGGGAACCGTCGGCCATGTTCCATTCAAGGCTGTTCACCGAGCGGGCGCCGGGAAGAATGGTGCCAAGATTCTGGTCTTTCGTGTGCACACCAAAGGTGAGCCTTGGCGCTACTTGGAGGGTGACATGCCGAAAGGCCACGATGCGGTGCGTCACTAACTGATCCCTAACAATTCAATCAAGCCGAACCCGCTTCGCGGCTCGGCTTAATTCAGGCGTTAGGGCGCTTGACACCGTAACGTGTAACGTTACACTGGGCGCGTGATCCAAAGTTTCCGCCATAACGGGCTAGAGCGGTACTTTTCCACGGGCGCGAAGTCCGGAATTCGTCCTGAGCACGCCAACCGGCTACGTCTGGTTCTGGGCCGGCTTGCGGCAGCTACGGCGCCAAAGGATATGGACCTTCCTGGGCTGAGACTTCACCCGCTCAAGGGTAAGCTCAAGGGGCGATGGTCGGTCACCATCAGTGGAAACTGGCGGGTGACGTTTCCCTTCTCTGGTAAGGATGCCATCGACCTCGATTACGAGGACTATCACTGACATGGGCATTCAGATGCATAACCCTCCGCATCCAGGCGAGATCCTCAGGGACCTGTGTCTGGAACCTCTCGGGCTTTCCGTGACCGAAGCAGCAAAGGCTCTCGGTGTGAGTCGCAAGACGTTGTCGTCGGTACTCAATGGCAGGGCGGGTATCAGCCCGGAAATGGCAGTACGGCTATCCATTGCGTTCGACACGAGCGCCGAGAGTTGGCTGAACCAGCAGGTGCAGTTCGACCTGTGGCTTGCAGAAAAGCGCCGCAAGTCCCTCAAGGTCTCCCGGCTTGCGGCTTAGCGCCCTAACAAGTCATTCGAGCGCAGCCACGATCGCTATCGTGCCCTGTAATGGCGTTGGTGCGCGGCGCGCTCAGCTCAATCGTTAGGGAAACTCTGATTTACCCGCAGGGTCTGAGGCAAGAGCCCACAGCGAGCGAGCCGGACGATGCAGCAGCAGACACTGACGGGGTTTGAGAAGTACGGCAAGACGACCCGCCGGGCGCAGTTTCTGGCGGAGATGGACCGGGTGGTGCCGTGGGCCGAGCTGTGCGCGGTGATCGAGCCGTTCTACCCGAAGGCGAGTGCCGAGGGCGGCCGCCCCGCGCTGCCGCTGGAACGGATGCTGCGTGTGTACTTCCTGCAGCAGTGGTTCAGCCTGTCGGACCCGGCAGCCGAGGAGGCGCTGTACGACTCGGCGGCGATGCGCAGCTTTGCAGGGGTCGATCTGGGCCGGGAGGTGGCGCCCGACGAGACCACGGTGTGCAAGTTCCGCCACTTGCTCGAGCGGCACAAGCTCGGCAAGAAGCTGCTGGCGACGGTCAACGAGCACCTCAAGCGCAGCGGGATCGAGATCAGCAACGGCACGATCGTCGATGCGACGATCATCAGCGCGCCGAGTTCGACCAGGAACCGCGACGGGGAGCGCGATCCGGAGATGCACCAGACGGCGAAGGGCCAGCAGTGGTACTTCGGCATGAAGGCGCACGTCGCGGTCGACAGCCGCAGCAAGCTGTTCCACACCGTGCTGGTCTCGGCCGCCAACGTGGCCGATCGCGATGCGCTCTCGATCGGGGTGGTGAAGCGCGTCTTCGGCTTCCAGAAGGTCCGCTACCGGGAACTGGCGAAGAACCTGCACCGCCTCGAGGTCAGCGCCGCGCTCGCCAACCTGTTCATGGTGCGGCGACAGTTGCTGCGACTGCAGGGGTAGTGTCGGTGGAGAACGCCAAATGACGCCGACTCGATCGAACGTTGCCGCGGCAACGTCGCTGAAGACCCGCACTGGCCAGTCGTTCGCTGCTGTAGGCGAGTTCGCTGCTTTCAACACGGGTTCTTCAGACCTTCCTTAGACCCCAGAGGAACTGGCGGTGTCAGAAAGGTTCGTTGGGGTATGGCCGGGCGTCGCAAGCGCGGCGGGGTCCGCGTCATCTACTACGCACGAACCCATCGTGGTGAGATCTGGATGTTGACGATCTACCCCAAGAACGTTGCGGAGAGCATACCCGCCAACGTCCTTCGGCAGATCCTGGAGGAGATAGATGGCTAAGTCCAAGCGCAACATTGGCGCGGAGATTCTCGAGGGCATTCGCGAGATCAAGCGCGGTGAATACGGGCGTGTCACTAAGATTCCGCCCGTCGCGGACGTGCGTGAGAAGACCGGCCTGTCCCAGTCGGAATTTGCGCGTCTTCTGGGTGTATCCATTCGCACGCTGCAGGAGTGGGAGCAGGGTCGTCGTGCGCCATCTGGTGCAGCTCGAACACTGATTCTCATTGCGGCCAGGAATCCCGCGACTTTGGCGGACGTCGCCTGAAGAGCTGGGGTCTAGCACTTCGCTGGAGCGGACGCGTGAAAGGTGAGGTGCCAGGCTCAAACGTCGGCGTGCGCGCCGCTCAACTCGACCGTTAAGCCACGCTTGTTGCGTGTCGCGCAACACGGTATACTGCCGGCGTGATCCAGTCGTTCCGGCACAAGGGTCTAGGCCGCTTCTTCGAATCCGGTAGCTCCGCGAGCGTGCAGCCTAAGCATGCCAGACGTTTGCGGATGTTGTTGGCCGCGTTAGACACCGCGCAGGCGATCGACGACATGGACGTTCCAGGCTTCAAGCTTCATCCATTAAAGGGGAAGGAGAAAGGCCGGTGGTCGGTCTGGGTCAACGGAAACTGGCGGGTTACTTTCGAGTTTCGAGATGGCCAAGCATATGTGCTTGATTACGAGGACTATCACTGATGGCGATGCACAATCCTCCTCACCCCGGTGAATTCATTACCGAAGTGTATCTTGAGCCCAACGGAATCACGGGTCGGGAGCTGGCCTCCAAGCTCGGCGTCTCTGCGTCGACACTTAATCGAATCGTTACTGGCAAGAGCGGCGTAAGTCCGGAAATGGCGCTGCGCCTGTCGAAGTGTCTTGGACGCTCGCCGGAGAGCTGGCTGGCCATGCAGCAGAGCTACGATTTGTGGCAAGTGAAACGGCGTGTGGATCTGGGCGACGTGGAGCGCTTGAAGGGAAATGCCGCATAACGCCGCGCTGCACACGGACGCGCCTTGACTGCCAGGCTCATTGCAGGGCAAGGGCCGCGCCAGCCTGCGGCGCGCCGGTAAGTGCGAGCGTTAGGCTTCATTCTGGCGTTGACGAGGCATATAGCATATCTGCTATAGTGCGCCGTGACATGGAAAGTCGGCTTTTTCAGTCATCGGCTGGAGGCCGAGATACTGGCGCTTCCGGCCGGATTCGTTGCGCGCTTCTTGAGATATGCGGAACGAATGGAGATCTATGGCCCGGACCTCGGCATGCCGCACACTCGTGCGATGGGGCAAGGGCCGTTTGAACTCCGATTGAAAGCTGCGGAAGGCATCGCAAGGGTCTTCTATTGCACGATCGTTGATCGGCAGATTGTCATGCTGCATCAGTTCGTGAAGAAGACCGAGAAGACCCCAGCCAGAGAGTTGGCAATAGCCCGCAGGCGTTTGAAGGAACTGACGAATGGCTAGCTCACTGAAGAGATTCAAGAGTCGGGCGCGGGCGCGCCGCGACGTGCGTGAGGCGTATGACGCCTTGGGTGAGGAATTCGCCTTCCTGGATGAAGTGCTTAGGGCACGGGCGGAGGCGGGCCTTACGCAGGCGCAGGTGGCCAAGCGTGTTGGCACGACGCAGTCGGCGATCGCTCGCCTCGAGTCCGGGGCACTGAAGCATTCGCCGTCAATTGCAACACTGCAGAAGTACGCCAAGGCACTTGGCTATCGTGTAGAGGTCAAGTTCGTAAGGGACCGAGGCCTAATCAGCGCCTCGACACGGACTCGACGCGAGCGGGGCTCGCGCCTCGCCAGCTAGGCGCGGCGTTGGTCCTCGGAACTCATGCGCCTCGCCGTCCTCGGCAACAGCGGCTCCGGCAAGACCACGCTCGGGCGCTGGGCCTCGAAGAGAACCGGCGTACCCTGCCTTGACCTGGACACAGTAGCTTGGGAGCCCGGCAAGGTTGCGGTGCCTCGCCAAGCCGATCTTGCGCGGGGACGCCTTCGTCGTTCCAGGGGGTGTGCGTCACAACCCCGTCGCGGAGCGCGAGTGTCACATCATGCTGATCGAACGCAGGACGACCCTGCACACCGGCACGGAGGTGACGGAGAAGACGCGCAGCCTGGCCGAGCAACTCCGGACCGAATGAAGTTCCGAGACCGCCGGTGAAACCGCAGATCACGCTGGAGGCCGTTTCCCGCGCTTCCGGGCCTGGCGAATCTGCGTAGTTGCCGGAGATCAATCGTCGACGGTGTTGCCTCCGGCGCCGGCTCCGTAAGATAGACACACCAATGAATGCGTCGATCAGGCTTGGCGTAATCGCCGCTGCGATCATCCTGGTGCTGGTCGGCATCGTCTTCGTGGACGAAAAGACACGTTCGTAACTCACGCGTCTGGAGCAGGAACGATGATTCCCCTGCCCTCGTCGGCTTTCTCTCGGTTACGAGGTCTGTCTCATGCACTGTCGGTTCAACGGCCAATTCACCGTCACTTGCGATCCGGCCAGGATGGATCGCGCCGTGATTGCGGACTTCCTTGCCTCTTCGTACCGGGCGAAAGGGATTTCTCCCGCCACCGTCGAGAGATCGATGGCGCATTCGCGGTGCTTCGCGCTCCTGGACGGCAATCGGCAGGCTGGCTTTGCCCGCATGATTTCGGATTACGCGACGATCGCCTGTCCTGGCGAGGTCTTCGTCCTGCCGGAGTACCGGGGGCGGGGGCTCTCGAAGTGGCTGATGGAGTGCATCGTCAGCCATCCGGAGCTGCAGGACCTGCGGCGATGGATACTCGCGACGCGTGACGCGCACGGCCTCTACGAGCAATTCGGCTTCGCGCCGCTCAGGAAGCCCGAGATCTTCATGGAGCGGCACGACCCGAATGTCTATGGTTCCGGCGCATGACACACGGTTGCAAGGTACCGCGTGACGACATCACGGCGACGCAGCGAGCGCCTTGTCCCGTCGTTGGACGCCGGTATGTCACCAGGTGCTCTCATGCGTAAGCTGAAGCTGGACAAGGCCTTTACCCTGATCGAGCCGGGGCCGGTGGTCCTCGTGACGACCAACGACGGCAGGAAGAACAACATCATGACCATCTCGTGGACCATGGTGCTGGATTTCACCCCGCTGCTTGCCATCACCACGGGCAGATGGAATCACTCGTTCGCGGCGTTGCGGAAGACCCGGGAGTGCGTCATTGCCATTCCCACGGTCGACATGCTCGACGAGGTGGTCGGCATAGGGACGTGCTCCGGGAAGGACACGGACAAGTTTTCCAGGTTCGGGCTCACGCCCGTGAAGGCGGAGACCGTCCGGTCGCCTTTGATCAAGGAGTGCCTCGCCAACATCGAGTGCAAGGTCACCGACATCGTCGCGAAGCACGACATCGTCGTGCTGGAAGGTCTCGTCGCGTACGTCGATGCCGCGCGCAAGGAGAGGCGCACGGTTCACGCCGTCGGTGACGGAACCTTCATCGTCGACGGACGCAGGATCGACCGTCGCAAGGCGATGGCCTCCAGGATTCCAGCCGGCGTCTAGCGTTCGTCGGCCCGCCGCCAGACCAGCAACTGGTTGTTGGCCGGCATGCGATGGTCCGAGCGCAGCACGAGACCCCGTGCGCCGGCCAGTTCGTTCACGGCCTCGAAGTCGCGGATGCCGCTCGCCGGGTCACGGACCCGCAACGACTGGTCGAAGGCCGCGTTGCTCGCGGACGTATAGGCGCCGCCGTACCTGAACGGCCCGTACACCGCGACGACCGCCTCCCGGGAAAGGACCCGACCGAGCCCCTCGAAGAACGCAGCCACCTCGGGCCAGGACATGATGTGGAAGGTGTTGGACGTGAACACGGCATCGAACTCCACGGCCGGCCACTCGGGTTGCGTCACGTCGAGCGCCAGCGGCGGACGAAGGTTTGGCGGGCCCTCCTGCGCGATCCGCGCCGCAAGACCCGGCAGATACTCAGCCCGCTCCGTCGGCTGCCACTCGAGGTGCGGAAGGCTCGCGGCAAAGTGCACCGCGTGCTGGCCGGTGCCCGAGCCGATCTCGAGCACGCGGGTCGCCACGGCAAAGGCGGATGCGAGGATCTCCAGGATCGGGCCCTTGTTGCGCTCGCAGGCCTCGGAGTAAGGCAGCATCGGCTCAGTGGAGCCCGGCCCCGCCCGAACGCGCCGCTTCCTTGAAGAGCGCGCCCACGTCCACGGCGTCGAAGCGATAGGCGCGACTGCAGAATTCGCAGCGCACCTCGACGGAGCCCCGCTCCTCCAGCACGCCCTCGATCTCGTCGCGGCCGAGCGTTTTCAACATGGTCTCGACACGCTCACGTGAACAACGACAGCGGAAGAACACCGGCGCTGCCTCGAACATGCGCACGTCGTCCTCGGCGAACAGGCGTCGCAGCAGTTCGCGATCCGGCAAAGAGGCCAGCTCGGCGTCGGTGACGGTACCGGCGACCAGCTGCACGCGCTGCCAGGCATCCTCCACCTCTTCCTCCGAGACACCGCCCGCACCGGATTCGGTCGCTGAGGCCGGCCGCGACGTGAGCGGCAGCCGCTGCACCAGCAGGCCGCTCGCCTGCTCCCCATCCGCGCGCAGCCACAATCGTGTCGGTAGCTGCTCGGAGGTCTCGAAGTACTCGCGCAGGCATTCCTGCATGCGTTCCGCAGCAAGCGGCACGATGCCCTGGTAACGATTGGTGAAGTCTTCGCCTTCCAGCGTGACGGTGAGGGTCCCGTCGCCAGAGAGCACGCGCAGGTCACGCGTCGGCGGCGCCTCGCGGAACCGCGCCACGCCTCGCACCGCAAGCCCGTCGCTGCACTCGACCAGCATCAGGTGCATCGGGCCGCTGCCGCGCAGCTGCAGCGAGAGCTGTCCCTTGAACTTGAGGGTCGAGGCCAGCAGCACCGTGGCGACCGCGGCCTCGCCGAGGCTGTCGCGGATCTCGTCCGGATACTCGTGGTGCTCCATCATCGCCCGCCAGGCGGGCCCGAGGTGCACCAGCTGTCCGCGGAACGGATAGCGCTCGAAGACGAACCGTCGCAGCGAATCGGCGTGCTGCATGGCTCAGGCGACGCGCACCGGGATGCCGAGCGTGCGGATCTTCTCCGACCACTGCGCCGGCGCCGTGTCGTGCACGGACGTGCCGCTCGCGTCCACCGCCACCGTCACGGGCATGTCCTTGACGTCGAACTCGTAGATGGCCTCCATGCCGAGCTCCGCGAACGCGACGACGCGCGAGGCGCGGATCGCCTTCGAGACGAGGTACGCCGCGCCGCCGACCGCCATCAGGTAGGCAGCCTTGTGCTTGCGGATCGCCTCGATCGCCGCAGGACCGCGCTCGGACTTGCCGACCATCGCGATCAGCCCCGTCTTCTCGAGCATCATGTCCGTGAACTTGTCCATGCGCGTCGCGGTCGTGGGACCCGCCGGACCCACCACTTCGTCGCGCACCGGATCCACGGGCCCGACGTAATAGATGACGCGATTGGTGAAATCGACGCCCTCGGGCAGTCCCTGCCCGCTCCCGAAGAGATCGGCGATGCGCTTGTGCGCCGCGTCGCGGCCCGTGAGCATCCTGCCGTTCAGCAGCAGCGTCTCGCCCGGCTTCCACGTCGCGACTTCCTCGCGGGTGAGCGCATCGAGGTTCACGCGGCGCGAGCCAGGGCCCGCGCTCCACGTGACCTTCGGCCAGTGCTCGAGCGACGGTGGCTCGAGCACGGCGGGCCCGCTGCCGTCGAGCACGAAGTGGGCATGCCGGGTGGCGGCGCAGTTCGGGATCATCGCGACCGGCTTGGAGGCCGCGTGGGTCGGATAGGTGCGGATCTTGACGTTGAGCACGGTCGTGAGTCCGCCGAGCCCCTGTGCGCCGATGCCGAGCGCATTGACCTTCTCGTACAGCGAGATGCGCAGCTCCTCTAGCTTGTTCGCCGGGCCGCGCGCGATCAGCTCGTGCATGTCGACCGGGTCCATCAGGGCTTCCTTGGCGAGCAGCATGGCCTTCTCGGCCGTGCCGCCCACTCCGATGCCGAGCATGCCCGGCGGACACCACCCTGCACCCATGGTCGGCACGGTCTTGAGCACCCAGTCCTCGAGCGAATCGCTCGGGTTCAGCATCACGAACTTCGACTTGTTCTCCGAGCCGCCGCCCTTCGCCGCCACCGTCACCTCGACCTCGGCGCCGGGCACCAGTTCGACGTGGAACACGGCCGGCGAATTGTCGCGGGTGTTCTTGCGCGCGAAGATCGGGTCGTCCACGACGGAGGCGCGCAGCTTGTTGTCGGGATGGCCGTAGGCGCGGCGCACGCCCTCGTTCACCATCTCCGCGAGACTGAGCTTCGTGTCCCAGCGCACGTCCATGCCGACCTTGAGGAACAGGTTGACGATGCCGGTGTCCTGGCAGATCGGCCGGTGCCCCTCGGCGCACATGCGCGAATTGGTGAGGATCTGCGCGATCGCGTCCTTCGCGGCCGGGTTCTGCTCGCGCTCGTACGCCCGCCCGAGGTGCTCGATGTAGTCGATCGGGTGGTAGTAGGAGATGAACTGCAGCGCGTCTGCGACGCTGTCGATGAAGTCGGACTGACGGATGGCGGGCATGGCGGGGTACCGGAAGGCTGTGGGCTGTGGGCTGAGGGCTGAGGGCTGTGGGTCGGAACGGAGCCGTGGCTCAGTTTACAGCCTCTTACCCTCAGCCTTCAGCCTACAGCCTACAGCCTACAGCCTACAGCCTACAGCCCACAGCCTTCCTTCTCCCCTCAGCCCTCAGCCTCCCCTCACAGCTTGCGCTTCAGCAGCTCGTTCAACTGCGCCGGGTTGGCCTTGCCCTGGGTGGCCTTCATCACCTGCCCGACGAAAAAGCCGAACAGCTTGTCCTTGCCGCCGCGATAGTCCGCGAGCTGCTGCGGGTTCTTCGCCATGACCTCGTCGATGGCGCGCTCGATCGCGGACGTGTCCGTGATCTGCTTGAGCCCCCGGGCCTCGATGATCTCGTCGGCGCCGCGGCCCTCCGACCACATCGCCTCGAAGACCTCCTTGGCGATCTTGCCCGAGATGGTGTCGTCGGCGATGCGCGCGAGCAGCCCCGCGAGCCCGGCAGCGCCGATGCGGCTCTGTGCGACATCGAGGCCGTCGCGGTTGAGCGCGCCCGAGAGTTCGCCCATCACCCAGTTGGCGGCGAGCTTCGGCTGGCCACCGAGCCCCTTGACCACCGACTCGTAGTACTCGGCCATCTCGCGGCTCGCCGTCAGCACGCCGGCGTCATAGGCCGAGAGACCATGGTCGCGCACGAAGCGCGCCGCCTTCTGGTCCGGCAGCTCGGGCAGCGTAGCGCGCACGGCCTCGATCGTCGCCTCGTCGATCGCGAGTGGCAGCAGGTCGGGATCCGGGAAGTAACGGTAGTCGTTCGCCTCTTCCTTCGAGCGCATCGAGCGGGTCTCGCCGCGGTCGGGGTCGTACAGGCGCGTCTCCTGCACCACCTTGCCGCCGCCCTCGAGCAGGTCGATCTGGCGCTCCACCTCGTAGTTGATGGCGCGCTCGACGAAGCGGAACGAGTTCAGGTTCTTGATCTCGGCGCGCGTGCCGAACTCGGCCTGGCCCATCGGGCGTACCGAGACGTTGGCGTCGCAGCGGAACGAGCCTTCCTGCATGTTGCCGTCGCAGATCTCGAGGTAGCGCACCAGCGTGTGGATCTTCTTCATGTACGCCACGGCCTCCTTCGCGGAGCGAAGGTCGGGCTCGGAGACGATCTCGAGCAGCGGCGTGCCGGCGCGGTTCAGGTCGATGCCGGAGAGGCCGTGGAAGTCCTCGTGCAGCGACTTGCCCGCGTCCTCCTCGAGGTGCGCGCGCGTGATGCCGATGAGCTTGCGCGTGCCGTCCTCGAGCACGATCTCGAGCGAGCCGTCCTCGACGACCGGACGCTCGTACTGGCTGATCTGGTAACCCTTGGGCAGGTCCGGGTAGAAGTAGTTCTTGCGCGCGAACACCGAGCGGCGCGCGACCTTCGCGCCGGTGGCGAGCCCGAAGCGCACGGCCATGCGCACGGCCTCGCCGTTCAGCACGGGCAGCACGCCCGGATAGCCGAGGTCGACGAGGTTCGCCTGCGTGTTGGGCGCGGCACCGTAGGCGGTGGCCGAGCTCGAAAAGATCTTGCTGCGCGTGGCGAGCTGCGCGTGGATCTCGAGGCCGATGACGGTTTCCCAGTTCATGAGGAAGCGGATAGTGAATAGCGGATAGCGGATAGTGAAGGAAGGACGAGAGGGGAGAGGGGAGAGGGGAGAGGGGAGAGGGGATAGGGGATAGGGGATGGTGGGCAGAGGCGCAATGACCGGGCCATGGCTGCACGATGAGACATCAGGAAACTCACCCCTTCCACTATCCCCTACCCCCTATCCCCTTTCCCCTTTCCTACTGGAATCCCTCGGGCACCCTTCGATGCCAGTCCGTCACCCTCTGGTACTGATGCGACACCGACAGCAGCCGGGACTCGGAGAAATGCGGGCCGACGAGCTGCAGGCCGACGGGCAGTTCGCGGCCGACCTCCTGCACGAACCCGCAGGGAATCGAGATCGCCGGGAGGCCGGCGAGGTTCGCGCCGATCGTGTAGATGTCGTTCAGGTACATCGTGATCGGGTCGCTGGTCTTGGCGCCGAGTTCGAAGGCCGGGGTCGGCGCGGTGGGACCGACGACGAGGTCCACCTCGCCGAACGCGCGGGCGAAATCGGCCGCGATCAGCTGCCGTACCTTCTGCGCCTTGAGGTAGTACGCGTCGTAATAGCCGGCGGACAGCACGTAGGTGCCGGTCATGATGCGGCGCTGCACCTCCACGCCGAAGCCCTCGCCCCGCGAGCGCTTGTAGAGGTCTAGCAGGTCGCGCGGTGAGTCGCAGCGGTGGCCGAAGCGCACGCCGTCGAAGCGCGACAGGTTCGACGAGCACTCGGCCGGTGCCACCACGTAGTAGGTCGGCACCGAGAGCGGCAGCGCTGGCAGGCTCACCTCGCGCACCGTGGCGCCGTTCGCGCGCAAGGCCTCGATCGCATCCTGGACGAGCTTGCCGACGCCCGGCTCGAGCCCCTTGTCGAAGAATTCGCGGATCACGCCGATGCGCAGCCCGTCGAGCGGCCGCGCGAGCTCCGCGACGTAGTCGGGCACCGGCTCGTCGACGCTGGTGGAATCGCGCGGGTCGAAGCCCGCCATGGCGCCGAGCAGCAGCGCGGCGTCTTCCGCGGATCGCGTCAGCACGCCGGCCTGGTCGAGGCTCGAGGCGAAGGCGATCATGCCGTAGCGCGACACGCGGCCGTAGGTGGGCTTCAAGCCGGTGAGGTTGGTGAGCGCCGCCGGCTGGCGGATCGACCCACCCGTGTCAGTGCCGCTCGCGGCCGGCGCGAGGCACGCGGCGACGGCGGCCGCCGAGCCGCCCGAGGAGCCGCCGGGCACCCGTGACGCATCCCAGGGATTGCGCACCGGGCCGTAGTGGCTGGTCTCGTTCGACGAGCCCATGGCGAACTCGTCCATGTTGGTCTTGCCGAGCAGCACCGTGCCGGCCTTGCGCCAGCGCTCGACCACCGTGGCATCGTAGGGCGCCACGAAGTTCGACAGCATCCGCGACCCGCAGGTCGTGAGAATGCCGTCGGTGCAGAAAATGTCCTTGTGCGCGATGGGTACGCCCGTCAGGGGACCGCCCTCGCCGCGCGCCAGCAGCTCGTCCGCGGCTCGCGCGTCCTCCAGCGCCCGGTCGGCGGTGACCGTCACGAAGGCATTGAGCCCGGGTCCCAGCCGCTCGATGCGGCCGAGTAAGTGCAGCGTCAGGTCGAGGCTCGAGAACCGGTGGGCCCGGAGGCCGGCAGAGAGTTCGGAGACGGTGAGGGAATGCATGGGGAAGGCTGAGGGCTGAGGGCTGTGGGAAAGAAGGCTGTGGGCTGTGGGCTGTGGGCTGTGGGTCGGAGCGCCTTTTCTGACCTACAGCCTACAGCCCACGGCCTACAGCCTATTCAATGACTTTCGGCACGAGATACAGTCCTGCGGCGACTGCCGGCGCGTTCTGCTGGTACTTCTCGTGCTGGTCGGTCTCGGTGACGGCATCGGCACGCAGGCGCTGGACCTGGCCCGCCAGCGGGTGGGCCATGGGTTCCACGCCACCGGTGTCGGCGGCGGACAGCTGTTCGACGAAGTCGATGATGCTGGAGAGGCTATCGACGTACACCGGCATCTGCGCCTCGGTGATCTCGAGGCGGGCAAGGTGGGCGATGGCCTCGACCTGGGCGCGCGTCAGGCTCATGCGGGAGGGCTCGGTCGAGTGGAAAAAAGCGACGTAAATCATACACGTCGCCTTGTGGAATGTCCTGACAATGGTTAAATTGCCGAGGATCCGCGCCGTCTCGCGCGTCCCTCCCAATTCCTCCTCTTGCGGTCCAGATGTTCAAGAATCTCCGGGGCTATTTCTCCAACGACCTGTCCATCGATCTTGGCACGGCCAACACCCTGATCTACGTACGCGGCAAGGGCATCGTCCTGAACGAGCCCTCCGTGGTCGCCATCCGCGAGGAACCATCGCGCGGCGGCAAGAAGATCGAGGCGGTCGGCACCGAGGCGAAGAACATGCTCGGCCGCACGCCCGGCAACATCACCGCCATCCGCCCGCTCAAGGACGGCGTGATCGCCGACTTCACCATCACCGAGAAGATGCTGCAGTACTTCATCGAGAAGGTGCACGGCAACCGCCTCGTGAGGCCGAGCCCCCGCGTGCTGGTGTGCGTGCCCTACGGCTCGACGCAGGTCGAGCGGCGCGCCATCCAGGAGTCGGCCGAGGGCGCGGGCGCCCGCTGGGTCCGCCTGATCGAGGAGCCCATGGCGGCCGCGGTCGGCGCCGGCATGCCGGTCCACGAGGCGCGCGGCTCGATGGTGCTCGACGTCGGCGGCGGCACCTCCGAGGTCGCCGTGATCTCGCTGAACGGCATCGTCTACGCGGCGTCGGTACGCATCGGCGGCGACCGCTTCGACGAGGCGATCATCAACTACGTGCGCCGCAACTACGGCATCCTGATCGGCGAGGCCACCGCCGAGCGCATCAAGATCGAGATTGGCTCGGCCTATCCGGGCCAGCAGGTCCGCGAGATCTCGGTCAAGGGCCGCAACCTGTCCGAAGGCGTGCCGCGCAGCTTCACGCTCAATTCCAACGAGATCCTCGAGGCGCTGCAGGAACCGCTGCAGGGCATCGTGGGCGCGGTCAAGGCCGCACTCGAGCAGACACCGCCCGAGCTCGGCTCGGACGTCGCGGAGCGCGGCATCGTGCTCACCGGCGGCGGCGCGCTCCTGCGCGACATCGACAAGCTGCTGATGGAGGAGACGGGGCTGCCGGTCGTCGTGGCCGAGGACCCGCTCACCTGCGTCGCGCGCGGCGGCGGCAAGATGCTGGAGCTGATCGACGAGCACGGCCCGGGCCTGTTCGGGCTCGATTGAACGCGGGCGCCACCCCGCCAATCCCGTGGTCGAACTGAGCCACGATTCGCGCCCCATCATCGGCCGCGGCCCGCCGCTGGGCGCGACGTTCCTCACGCTTGCGATCGCGTCGGTCGCGCTCATGGTCACCGACCAGCGCTACGACGAGCTGTCGCGCGTGCGCGGCTGGATCACGGCCGCGGTCTACCCGGCGCAGGCCGCCGTCGATATGCCCTTCAGGGCCTGGGACTGGCTCACCGGGCTCTTCGCCGACCGCAGCCGCCTGCGGAGGGAGAACCTCGAGCTCACCGCGCGCCTGCGCCTTGCCAACCTGCAGCTGCAGCGTTTCGCCGCGCTCGAGGAGGAGAACCGGCGGCTGCGCGACATGCGCGAGAATTCCGCCGGCGTCGCCGAGCGGGTGCTGGTGGCGTCGATCATGAACGTGGACCTCGACCCGTTCCGCCACCGCGTGCTGCTCGACAAGGGTGCGGCCGACGGCGCGTTCAAGGGCCAGGCCGTCCTCGACGCCGAAGGCATCTTCGGCCAGGTCACCAAGGTCAATGCCCGGACCGCCGAGGCAATCCTGATCAGTGACGCCGAGCATGCGATCCCGGTCCAGTCCAATCGCAGCGGGTTGCGGACGATCGCGGTCGGCACTGGCGACCCCGATCGCCTGTCGCTGCCGTTCGTGACCAGCGAGGCCGACCTGCAGGAAGGCGACCTGCTGCTGTCGACCGGCATGGGCGGCGTGTTCCCGCCCGGCTATCCGGTCGCTGAAGTCACGCGAGTCGATCGCACGACCGCGACGTTCGCGCTGGTGGAGGCGCGCCCGACCGCGCTGCTGGATCGCGACCGCGAGGTCCTGCTCGTGTGGTTCAGGCCGCCGGTCCCGGCGGATGCACCGGTTGCCGCGGCGCCCGCCGAGGCCGGCGAATGAGACCGACCAATTTCGGCCGCCGCATCCTCTACTGGCTGAGCGTCGCGGCCGGCCTCGTCCTCGCCATCGTGCCGCTGCCCGACTGGCTCGATCCCGTGCGGCCCGACCTCGCGCTGCTCGCCGTCGTCTACTGGATACTGACCAGCCCGCGCATCGCCGGGCTCGGCTACGCGTGGCTGAGCGGCCTCGCGCTCGACGTGCTGCGCGGGATGGTGCTTGGCCAGCACGCACTCGGCTTCCTCGTCGTGGCCTTCCTGACGCATCGCCTGCAACTTCGCATGCGCATGTTCCCGATGCTGCACCAGGCCGGCGCGGTCATGCTGCTGCTCGGCCTCTACCACTTCATCATCTTCTGGACCGACGGGCTCACCGGGCACGGCTATACGGGCTGGGACCGCTGGCTGCCGATCCTTTCGGGCGCCCTGCTCTGGCCGCTGATCGTCGCGGCCGGCGACACGTTGACGCGGCGCTCGCGTTGAGCGAGCACGGTCGCGCACCATGGCCCGCACCGTACGCCTGAAGGACCACTGGGCCGAGCAGCGACTGTTCGGCCGGCGCGTGATCGCGGCCACGATCGTGATGCTGGCCTGCGTGGGAGCGCTGGTTTCCCGCCTCGTGTACCTGCAGGTGGTCAAGCACGATTACTTCAGCGAACTGTCGCAGGGCAACCGGATCCGCATCGACCCGGTGCCACCGAGCCGCGGCCTGATCTTCGATCGCAACGGCGAGTCGCTCGCAGTCAATCGCCCCGCCTACCAGCTCGAGATCATCCGCGAGCAGACGCCCGACCTCGAGGACACGCTCGCGCGGCTCGTCGCCCTCGATCTGCTCGCCGCGGAAGACGTCGAGCGCACGCTGCGCACCATCAAGGCGCGGCGCAGCTTCGACGCGGTGCCCGTGCGCCTGCAGCTCAGCGAGGAGGAACTCGCGCGCTTCGCCGTCCACCGGCCGGATTTCCCGGGCGTCGAGGTGCGGCCGCGACTCACCCGCCACTACCCGATGGCCGGCGTCGGCGTGCACGCGCTCGGCTATGTCGCCGCCATCAGCGAGCAGGACCAGGAACGCATCGACGTCGCGAACTACGCCGGCACCACGCTGATCGGCAAGCTCGGCATCGAGCGCGCCTACGAGGATGAATTGCACGGGGAGACCGGTTACCAGCAGCTGCTGGTGAACGCGCAGGGACGGCGGGTGGAGCGGCTCGGCCTGAAGGCCCCGGACCTCGAGCGGCGCGAACCCATCGCCGGCAACGATCTCATCCTCTCCATCGACGCGAACGTGCAGCGCGCGGCGGAACTGGCGCTCGCCGGGCAGCGCGCCGCGGTCGTCGCCATCGACCCCACCAACGGCGACGTGGTGGCCTACGTCAGCACCCCGACTTTCGACCCGAACGGCTTCGCACGCGGGCTCACCTACGCGGAGTACGCTGCGCTGTCCGAGAACATCGACGTGCCGCTCTACGACCGGGCATTGCGCGGCGTGTACCCGCCGGGCTCGACGATCAAGCCGCTGGTGGCGCTCGCGGCGCTCGAGTACGGCGTTACCGACGCGGGCTCGACGCGGTTCTGCCGCGGCGTCTTCCAGCTGCCGGGCTCGAGCCACCGCTACCGCGACTGGAAGAAGGGCGGGCACGGCACGGTCGACATGCACGACGCCATCGCGCAGTCCTGCGATACCTATTTCTACGCGGTCTCGGACCAGATCGGCATCGATCGCATGCACGATTTCCTGGTGCAGTTCGGGCTGGGCGGCAAGACCGGCATCGACATCCAGGGTGAACGCACGGGCTTGGTGCCGTCGAAGGCCTGGAAGAAGCAGGCCTTCAAGCGCAAGGACATGCAGGTCTGGTTCCCGGGCGAGACCATCATCGCCGGCATCGGCCAGGGCTACATGCTCGCGACGCCGCTGCAGCTGGCGCACGCAGCCGCCACGGTCGGCATGCGTGGCCAGCGTTTCGCTCCACGCCTGGTGAAGAAGGTCCGCGACCCGGTGACCGGGGAGGTGCGCGAACTGCCGCCCACGCCCCTGCCCCCGGTCGAGGTGAGCGACCCGAAGTCCTGGGACGTGATCATCGGTGGGATGGTGGGCGTGATGAACGACCCGGCTGGCACGGCCCGACGTCACCAGGTGGGCGCGCCCTACCGGATCGCGGGCAAGACGGGCACGGCGCAGATCTTCAGCGTCGGGCAGAACGAGAAGTACGACGAGAAGGACGTGGCCGAGCGGCTGCGCGACCATGCGCTCTTCATCGCCTTCGCTCCCGCGGAGGCGCCGAAACTTGCGGTCGCCGTGCTGGTCGAAAACGGACGCAGTGGCAGCGGCACGGCCGCGCCGATCGCGCGCAAGGTGTTCGACGCGTACCTGCAGCCGCCGCAAGCCGCGGTGGAGGAGCCCGCCGCGGCAGAGCCGCCGCCCGCCGGAGGCAACGAGGAATGAGGACCGAGATCGCAGGACCGGGCTACTCGAGCCGCACGCAGCGCACGTTCACCCTGACCGGTCGCGTGATGGAGGCGCTGCACGTGGACGGGCCGTTGTTCCTCGCCGTGCTGGGCGTATGCGTGGCGGGGCTCGTGGTGCTGTTCAGCGCTGCCGGAGAGGACTTCGGCGTATTCCTGCGCCAGGCCGTGCGCGTGGGGCTCGCCCTCGGCGTGATGGTCGCGGTGGCGCAGATCCCGCCGCGGCTGATGCGGCTCGGGGCGCCCTGGCTCTATGCGCTCGGCGTCCTGCTGCTGGTGGCCGTCGCCGTGAAGGGTGACATCGCGATGGGCGCGCAGCGCTGGCTCGACCTCGGGGTCGTGCGCTTCCAGCCCTCCGAGATCATGAAGATCGCGGTGCCGCTCGCCTGCGCGTGGTACCTGCACGACCGGCCGCTGCCACCGGACCTCGGCACCATGGCGATCCTCGCCGTCACCATCCTGGTGCCGGTCCTGCTCATCGCCGAGCAACCCGACCTCGGCACCTCCCTGCTGGTCGCCGCCGGCGGCGGACTCGTGGTGCTGCTGGCCGGCCTGCAGGCGCGCTATATCCTCGGCATCGGCGGCCTGCTCGGCGCGGCCGTGCCGGTGCTGTGGCACTTCCTGCACGACTACCAGCGCCAGCGCGTGCTCACGTTCCTCAATCCCCAGAACGACCCGCTCGGCGCCGGCTACCACACGATCCAGTCGCAGATCGCGATCGGCTCCGGCGGCGTGTTCGGCAAGGGCTACATGAACGGCAGCCAGGCACAGCTCGAGTTCCTTCCCGAGCGCTCGACCGACTTCATCTTCGCCGTCATCGGCGAGGAATGGGGCCTGGTGGGGCTGCTGGTGCTGCTGGCGCTCTACCTGCTCGTGATCGCGCGCGGGCTCTACATCGCCGTGCAGGCGCAGGACACGTTCTCGCGGCTGATCGCGGGCGCGCTCACGCTCACCTTCGCGGTGTACGTGTTCGTCAACAGCGGCATGGTCGCCGGACTGCTGCCGGTGGTCGGTGTGCCGCTGCCGCTGGTGAGCTACGGCGGTACGTCGATGGTGACCCTCATGTCCGGCTTCGGTATCCTCATGTCCATTCACTCCCGCCGCAAGCTCGTCGCAACATGACCCACAATCGCGCACGGCCGGGCCGGCCGTCCCTCCCGCTTTGCCTGGTGCTGCCCGGCCTGGCCCTGCTCACAGGCGCGCCGGCCCGTGCGCTCGACGGCAACCGCGAGGAGGTGGCCGCGTTCGTCACCGAGATGCGTGACCGCCATGGTTTCGACCCGGCGGCGCTCGGCACGATGTTCACGCAGGTCGAGTCGCGGCCGTCGATCATCGAGGCCATCTCGCGGCCGGCCGAGAAGACGCTCGCCTGGCACGAGTATCGGGCGCAATTCATGACCGAACGGCGCATCCGGCGCGGCGCCGAGCTCGCGTTCGAGCAGGCCGAGGCGCTGCAGAAGGCTGCCGCCATCGGCGTCCCGGCGCAGGTGCTGCTCGCCATCGTGGGCGTCGAGACCTTCTACGGCGAGATCACCGGCCGGCACCGCGTCGTGGACGCACTCGCGACCCTTGCGTTCGACTACCCGCCGCGCAGCCCGTTCTTCCGCGGCGAACTCGAGCAGTTCCTGCTGATGGCACGCGACGAATCGCTCGACCCGCTCGCTCCCCTCGGCTCCTACGCGGGCGCGATGGGCCGGCCGCAGTTCATGCCGAGCAGCTTCCGCGCGTACGCCGTCGACGGTGATGCCGACGGGCACCGCGACCTCTGGGGCAACTGGAGCGACGTATTCTCGAGCGTCGCCAACTACCTCAAGGTGCATGGCTGGCGACTCGGCGAACCCGTGATGGTCCCGGCCGACACGAGCGGCGCGAACCTCGACGGCGTCGAGTTCGGCGCGCTGGCGCTCAGCGAGACCGTGCGGTCGCTGCAGGATCGCGGCGTGAAGTTCGAGACCTACCTGCCGCCCGAGTCGCCAGCCGTGCTGGTTCGCCTGAGCGGCGAGGCTGGCCCGGAGTACCGCGTCGGATTCACCAATTTCTACGCGATCACGCGCTACAACCGCAGCCAGCTCTATGCGAGCGCCGTGAACGACCTCGCGGAGGCGATTGCCGTCGCGGCTCGCCCGCCGCCGCAGCCGACCACGCCGGCCGAGGAGTCACCGCGTCCCTTCACATCCATATCTTCCGCACAGTGATCCCATGACATTCCCACAGGCACTGATCAGGTCTTCCCTGCTGTCGCTGGCGCTGTTCCTCGGCGGCTGCTCCGGGTCCGACGACGCCGAGGCGCCGGCCGCCGCGGCCGACACTGCCACCACGCCCGCAGCAACTGCAGCGCCGGTGGCCATCCCGACGCCGCCCGAGATCAAGGCGCGGAGCTTCATCGTCATCGACCACGACAGCGGCCGCGTGCTCGCCGCGCTCGAGCCAGACACCCGGCAGGAGCCCGCGAGCCTGACCAAGCTCATGACCGCCTACGGGGTGTTCAAGGCGCTCAAGGAAGGCCGCATCAAGCTCGACGACATGGTGACGATCAGCGAGCACGCCTGGAAGCAGGAAGGCTCGCGGATGTTCATCGAGGTCGGCAAGCAGGTGTCCGTCGATAACCTGATCCAGGGGCTGATCGTGCAGTCGGGCAACGACGCGACCGTGGCCCTCGCCGAATTCGTGGCCGGTACCGAGCCCACCTTCGTGCAGATGATGAACACCTACGCGAAGGAACTCGGCATGACGGGTTCGCACTTCATGAACTCGGCCGGCATGCCGGACCCCGAGCACTACACGACCGCGCGCGACACCGCGATCCTCGCGAGCGCACTGATCCACGAATTCCCGGAGTACTACCGCTGGTACTCGCAGAAGGAATTCACCTGGAACGGCATCACGCAGCAGAATCGCAACGGGCTGCTGTGGCGCGACCCGACCGTGGACGGCGTGAAGACCGGCCACACCGAGTCGGCAGGATATTGCCTGGTCGCGTCGGCCAAGCGCGACGCCATGCGGCTGGTATCGGTCGTGCTCGGCACGGATTCGATGCGCTCCCGCGAGGACGCGAACGCCGCGCTGCTCAACTACGGCTTCAATTTCTTCGAGACCAGGCGCATCTACGCGGCCGGGCAGCCGCTCACCACGGCCCGTGTCTGGAAGGGCGCGGTGGCCGAGGTCGGCCTCGCGCTCGAAGCGCGACCTCTACGTCACCGGGCAGCGTGGCCAGGTGGGCAGCGTGCAGGCGGAATTCGAGCTGCCGGAGCAGCTCGTGGCCCCGCTCGCCGCGGCGACTCCGCTCGGCAAGGCGAAGATCGTCGTGGACGGCGCGACCATCGCGACCCATGATCTCTACCCGGCCGAGGACGTTCCCGCGGGCGGATTCTTCCGTCGCAGCATCGACACGGTGCGACTCTGGTTCAACTGACGTGGCCGAGCCCTACCCGACCTGCTACCTGAATGGCCGGTACCAGCCGCTGGCCGAGGCACGGATCTCGCCGCTCGATCGCGGCTTCCTGTTCGCCGACGGCGTCTACGAGGTCGTGCCGGTGCACCGCGGCCGGCCGTTTCGCCTGCGCGAACACCTGCGCCGCCTGCACGACAGCCTCGCGGCGATCCACCTCGACAATCCCCACTCGGACGACGACTGGGCGGAGATCGTGCTGCGCCTGGTGCGCGAAGCCGGCGACAGCGAGCAGCTGGTCTACCTCCAGGTGACCCGCGGAGCGGAAAGCGGACGCAACCACGTCTTTCCGCAGCATCCGCGGCCGACCGTGTTCGCTTTCACCGGGCACTACCCGGTGCCGGCCGCCGAAGTGCTCGAGCGCGGCCTCACTGCCGTAACGCTGAACGACATCCGCTGGAGTCGCTGCGACATCAAGTCCGTGGCGCTGCTGGCCAATGTCCTGCTCCGTGAGGAAGCGCGCCGCCAGGGTGCCGACGAGGCGCTGCTGGTGCGCGACGGACTCCTGCTCGAGGGCTCCTCGAGCACCATCTTCCTGTGCGTCGGCGGAACGCTGATCACGCCGCCGAACAGCCACCTGATACTGCCCGGGACCTCGCGCGACGCAGTGCTCGAAATCGCGCAGGACTGGCTGCCGAGCCAGGTGAGCCAGATCGAGGCGCGCGACATCGAGAGTGCCGAGGAATTGTGGATCGCTTCGGCCGGGCGCGGCGTGCTACCGGTGACCCGAGTCGACGGCGAGCCCGTCGGCGACGGGGTGCCCGGGCCACTGTGGCAGGAGATGTACACGCGACTGCAGCGGCACCTCGACGATCTCGCGGCCACCCCGGCGCTCTGAGCCATGGCCGAAGACACCCTGCTCGAGTTTCCCTGCGACTTCCCGATCAAGATCATGGGGACGGCGACGGACGAGTTCCGCAGCCTCGCGCTCGGCATCGTGACGCGGCATTTCGGCGCCCTCGAGGCGAGCCAGGTCGAGGAGCGACCGAGCAGCGGCGGCAAGTACCTGTCGATCACCTGCACCGTGCGGGCCGAGAGCAAGGCGCAGCTTGACGCGGTCTACACCGAGCTCACGTCCTGCCGCCAGGTGCTCGTCGCGCTCTGAGCGTCGGCGCCGTAGCCTAGCGCGCGCAGCAGGTGCGGCGCGAGCGCGTCCGCCACCACGCCGAGATCCGACGGCCCGCCGAGGTCGGCGAGCTGCGTCATCTCGAGACCCGCATAGCCGCAGGGATTGATGCGCCGGAACGGCCCGAGGTCCATTGCGACGTTGAGCGCGAGGCCGTGGTAGGAGCGCGACTTGCGGATGCGCAGGCCGATGCTCGCGAGCTTGCGGCCGTCCACGTACACGCCCGGCGCATCGCGACGCCCGGCCGCGACGACGCCCCACTCGGCCACCGTCGCGACGATCGCCTGCTCGATGCCTTCCACCAGGGCGCGCACGCCGAGGCCCGCACGCGCGAGGTCGATCAACGGATACACGACCAGCTGGCCCGGCCCGTGGTAGGTCACCTGCCCGCCGCGGTCGATGTTCACCACCGGGATGGCGCCGGGCGCGAGCACGTGCTCGGCCTTCGCGTTCATGCCCATCGTGAAGACCGGCGGGTGCTCGAGGAACCACAACTCGTCCGGGGAATCCTCGCCGCGCTCCTCGACGTGGCGCTGCATCGCGCGCCACGTGGGCTCGTACTCGACGCGGCCCAGCCAGCGCAGGAGCGGCTTCACCGCCGTGCGATGCCGCCGCTGCCGAGGCCGGCGTTGTTGCGCGCGAGCGCCTGCTCCGCGCGGTAGCTCGAGCGCACCAGCGGCCCCGCGACGCACTCGAGGAAGCCGCGTTCGAGCGCCGCCGCGCGGTACGCCTCGAATTCCTCCGGACTGACGAAGCGCTCGACCGCGAGATGGTTCACGGTCGGGCGCAGGTACTGCCCGAGCGTCAGGATGTCGACGCCCGCGGCGCGCAGGTCGTCCATCGTCTCGAGGATCTCGGCGTCGGTCTCGCCGAGCCCGAGCATCAGGCTCGTCTTCGTCAGCACCCCAGACCGGTAACGCTTGGCGTGCGCGAGCACGGCGAGGGTCTGCTCGTAGGACGCGCGCGGGTCGCGCACCGGGTGGGTGAGGCGCCGCACGGTCTCGATGTTCTGCGCGAACACGTCGAGGCCGCTGTCGACGACCGTCTCCACGTCCTCGAGCACGCCCTGGAAGTCGGGCGTCAGTGCTTCCACGGCCGTCTGCGGATTGAGGCGCTTGATCTCGCGCACGCAGGCGGCGAAATGCCCCGCCCCGCCGTCCTCGAGGTCGTCGCGGTCAACCGAGGTGAGCACCACGTAGCGCAGCCCCATCAGCTGGACCGTGCGTGCTGAATTGGCCGGCTCATCCCCGTCGAGCCAGCCCTGGGGATTGCCGGTGTCCACCGCGCAGAAGCGGCAGGCGCGCGTGCAGACCTCGCCCATCAGCATCAGCGTGGCGGTGCCGGCGTTCCAGCATTCGCCGATGTTCGGGCACTTGGCTTCCTCGCACACCGTGGCGAGGCGGTGCTCGCGGACCGTCTGGCGCACGCCCTCGAAACGCTCGCCGCCCGGCATCGGCGCCCGCAGCCACGACGGCTTGCGGCCGGCCGGCAGCGGCACCGCATGCGCCGTGGCCTTGATGCCGTCCTTGATCGCCTTGAAGCCCTGCGGCGTCACGTACTTCTCGCCGCTGCGGGTCGCAGGCGCGGTGACGACGGGGATGCCTTTGATGTCGCTCATGGGACCCTTCCGATCGGACACTCAGTGTAACCGAACGCACACACGCACGAGCAATTCGAGCTGCATGCCCGAGATGCCCGAGTACGTGGCGAACCGCTCCAACAGGTGCGCGAACAGGTCCGCGCTGCCCTCGAATGTCAGTATCTCGGCGAGATCCTGCGTCGAGAAGTCCTCCACCATGGGTTCCTGCAACGCATGGCGCAGCCTGCCAACCTGCGAGGTCCCGACGATCCGCAACGGGTCCAGATCGTCGAATTCCGGGATGGCCTTCGCGAACCGCAGACGTAGCTGCTGCCGATGCGCGCCTTCCGGCAGGTTCATCTCGAAGATCGGCAGCAGGCCCGCCATCGAGTCGTACTGGTCGGCGCACCGGCATCGTGAGCGAGACCGCTTGGTCCGGCGTCACGCCTTCACGATCGCCGAAGAGAATCGTGTCCGACTCGACGTCAGAGCGTATCAGCGATCCAACGGATGCGTTGCCGGCGTACACATGAAGCGGCGGCCTCTTCACGGGCTGCGAAGTTCCGCCCGGAGGTCATCGATGGTGGGCAGGTCATGACTACGCTTCAAGCGGGACCCAAAGTGATCCGTATATGATGCATATACAAACGTCGACTATGCATTGCATCACTCATGATGCGTAGTCCCCTCGCGGCACGACTCGAATTGCCACCCGTCGGGAGCGGTATGGTTTCCGCTGAATGCTTGCCCGGGCGCCCGGCGCCATCGCGGTCGCCCCGGCGGCCGGCGTTGCTCTGCTCACGGCGAATCGCGGGACCCAATCAACGCATCGCAAACCGTGCGGAAGACGGCCCATGAATCCGCCCTTCCCATCCGACGTGATGATTCCGGTACCAGCGGTCCGATGTGTCGGCTGAGCCCAGGTTGCGGAACGATGCCATGGCGCTCACGAACTGGTAGAGGGCCGCTTCGGTCGAAATCGGGCCAATCCCGGACTCCGTGCTCCAGATTCGCTCGCTGCCCGCCCCAACCGCGGCGGACTCCGTGAGCTCCGGCGCCAATGCGCCGCTGAAGACGCCGCTGCCTGAGGCAATGAGTGCGTCGATCTGGTCGGCCGTGGTCGTCAGGCCGTCGGAGGTCAGGATCTCGTCGATGCGATTGCCGGTCGCCGAGAACCAGTTCGTCACGCGCGCGCTGTCCGAACCGGCACGTGTGATGACAAGGTCGTTGCCCGTTCGTGCGAACGTGAGCTGGGTGCGGGCCACGTTCAAGAACTGCAGACGATCCGTTTCAGCGTCGTTGCTCGAGTTGTCGATCGTGTCCGTCCCATCGCCGGAAGAATATTTGTACGTATCTTCGCCCTCGCCGCCCACGAGCGTATCGTTGCCGGTGCCGCCGGTGAGCGTGTCGGCCCCCGCGCCGCCGCGAAGTGTATCGTCACCGAATCCACCGGTGAGTACGTCTCGTCCTGTCTCGCCGTGCAGCGTATCGTTGGCGTCTCCGCCGTCGAGCACGTCATTGCCCGCGCCGCCGTACAGGGTGTCGACACCCGCCTGCCCATTGAGCGTATCGTTGCCGTCGCCTCCGTCCTGGATGTCGTCGCCGCTGTTACCGCTCAGCGTATCGTTGCCGGCAAGCCCCAGCTGGTAATCGAGCCCGGTCGTCCCTGCGTTGGTGTCGGCCGACGCCGTACCCGTCCAGGTGGTGAGCCCGGGGCGCACATGCAACGTCAGTGGGGCCGCCGTCGAGAGCCCAGATGGATCGCTCGCCACGATCTCGAGCGAATAGTTGAGGTTGGTGTTGTTTGGCGGCTTCCCACTGAGGGTGCGGGTCGACGCGTTAAAGGTCAGCCAGGACGGCAGTGCACCGCCGCCTGCTTGTCGTGCCGTGTACGTCAGAGTGCCCTGAGACTGGGTATCAGTGAACGTGTCGGCCGGGATCTGATAGCTCCAGTTGACGTTGGCGCGCGCGGCGAGGCTGCGCAGCGGCGTACCGACGTACGGAGCGGAGTTGGTGCCGGTGACCAGCGCCTCGATCTGCGTCGTCGAATAGGTGTAAGGCACGCCAGCCTGATAGGTCACGAACTCGTCGATCTTGTTTGCGGCACCGGTGTAGTGACCGGCGATCGTGACCGAATTTGCACCGAACGTGAGGACAAGATCATCGCCGGTGCGACTCGCGGCGAAACTCGAAAGCACGATCCCGGAGCCGTTTGCGAACTCGATACGATCGATGCCGTCGGAGTCGAAGATGGCGTCGTGGCCGGCGATCGCATCGAGCACGTAGGTGTCGCCGCAGATGCCGCCCTGCAGCTGGTCGGCATCCGCGCCGCCGATCAGAACGTCCGAGCCGCGACCGCCGAGCAAGATGTCCTGGCCGACGGCGCCTGTGAGCGTATCGTCGCCCGCATCGCCGAAAAGGCGATCGTTGCCGGCCTGGCCGTCGATCGAATCGTGCCCCTCGAGTCCGTAGATCCAGTTGATTCCAGCATCGCCAGCCAGCGTGTCATCCGAGGCGGTGCCCAATTGCCGCACGTTCCCTACATCGAGCAGGAAGTCTTCGGTTGCGGCGAGTCCGCCGCCGTCCGTTGCCGTGACGCGAACCTCGAGCACCGCCGCATCGTTCGCTGTCGGTGTACCCGTAAAGGTTCGCGATTGGGCATCGAAGGCGAGCCAGGAGGGCAGCGCCGAACCGTCGGCAAGCGTTGCGGCGTAGGTCAGGCTCGACTGTGATTCAACGTCGCTGAAGGCATTGGCCGCGAACTGGAACGAGAACGGGACACCGAGGTCAAGGGCCTGATCCGCGACCGGTGCGTTCACGGTCGGACCGCCGTTGACGCCGTCCGCCGCCGCCTGCAGTTGAGCGGCCGTGTAGGTGTAGGTAAGCCCCGCGTCCTGCAGCACCAGCGATTCGACGACGTTCGCGCCGCCGGCCGCAAACCAGGATTGGACCCGAACGGAGCTTTGGGGGTCGCGCGTGAGCAGTAGGTCATTAGCCGTGCGGCTGATCGCAATCTCCGCGATGCTGGTGTTAGTCGACGTGTCGAACTCGAGGCGGTCGATCCCCGCACCGTCGACGATCAGATCGTGACCCGAACCGGCACCGAACCCGACGTAACGATCGTCGCCAGCACCGCCCGTAAGCGTGTCGTCGCCCCCCGCGCCCTCGAGCACGTTCGCACTCGCATTGCCGGTCAGCGCATTGTTGCCACTGGCACCGATCAAGGTGGCCGCTCCGGCCGCGTCAGTCGCGGTCAGGTTTTCGACGTTCGCGTGGGATGCGAGCGAGTGCACGTTGCCGCCCGCGGCCGCGAACGCGGCAATGACGGTGTCGGTGCCTTCGCCCGCGTTCTCGACGACGGTATCACCGACGCCAATCGTGTATGTGTCGTTGCCGGCCCCGCCGGTGAGCACGTTGGCACCGGTAGAGGTTGCGCCATTGATGAGATTGCTAAGGGCGTTGCCGGTGCCCGTGATCGCCCCGGACCCGGTCAGCTCGAGGTTACCAACGGCTGCAGCCAGCGTGTAGCTGATGCTCGAGACGATCGTATCGTTGCCGTCCGCGCCGTTTACAACGTCGCCCACGTTGTCGATCACGACCCGGTTGACGCCCCCGTTCACCACAAACACGGTGTCCGCGCCGGCGCCGCCGTTAATGAGGTAATTGGGCGTAAGCTGTTTGTCCGCAAGACGCACATCGATGTAGTTGTCGAGGGCGTTGCCATTGAAATCCCATCGCGTGGCGCTGCCAGTCCATCCGCCCGGGACGTCCTGCACGATGAGTGCCTCGACGTTTGCGGACATCGTGTATTCGAAGGTCTGGGCATAGACGGTGTCGTAGCCCTCTCCTGCGGACTCGTTCACAACGTCGTGACCCTCGGGCCAAGGGTTGTTGTAAGCGGTTTCTATGGTGATGTAATACGTGTCGTCACCGGTCCCGCCGAAGAAATCGTCGCGCTGGCCGTCGTTGAACCCCAGGAACGTATCGTTGCCGGCCCCGCCGAAGAGCGTGTCGCGCTCGCCCATGCCCTGGAGGACGTTGTCCGCGACATTGCCGGTGATGGTGTTGTTTTCGGCGTTGCCGGTGCCGTTGATGTGGAAGACGTCCGTGAGCGTCAAGTGCTCGACGTTCGTCGGCAGGGTGAAGGTGACCCGGCTATTGACCGTGTCGTCGTCGAAGGCGTTTGTGTCGCTCACGATGTCGTTCGGATGGTCCACCGTGAACGTGTTGTCGGGGTTGGAGCCGCTTTGCGTGTTCGCCGTCCCGCCGAGATTGACCACACGAGCATCGATGGCGGCTGCGTCCCAGGTCGTGCCGTCGGCGAACTGGATCGAGGCGATAGGCCGCGGCGTCTGCCCGTTATAGAACCCTTCGACGCGGATCTGCTCGCGCCCGCCGTCCAGCACGAGAACGAGATCGTCGAACGTGGTGGACTCCTGACTCGAGGTGAGTGTTCCCAGGCTCGAGGTGCGGTACAGGGTCACGGCACCCGGCAACACGCCGGCGTCGAGCAGGATGCGATGGGTCCCGCCCGAGTCGAGTATCTCGTCGTAGCCCTGGCCACGGCCGAAGCGATAGGTGTCGTCGCCGGCCTCGCCGTTCAACTGGTCGTTGTCCGCACCGCCACTGAGTTCGTCGTTGCCGCCACCCCCTTGCAGGTAGTCATAGCCGCCATTGCCGAGCAGCACGTCGGCCGTGGAGAACCCGATCAGCGTCTCGGAACTCGCTGTGCCGATCAGGGATTGCGCCTGCAGGTCGGCACGGGTCCAGACCGTGCCTGGCGCGTCGACAAATCGCACTTCGTCCAGGATCTGGCTGCCGAGGGTCTCGTCGAAACCGGAGGCGACGTTTACCGCGCTCACTTCGACACCGGTGACCGGATCAAGCACGCGCAGGCTCAACGTCGAGCCGGAACGCGTGACCCGCACGTCGCCGGGCAGGACGCCGGTCGTGAACTTGACGGCATCGATCGACAGCGGATCCGCATCCAGCGTGGCAGGAATCGTGTCGTTACCGTCGCCACGCGCAACGAGGTAGGTGTCGCTGCCCGCGCCCCCGGTCAGCGTATCGTTGCCCAGGCCGCCGGTCAGGACATCGTCGCCAGCGCCACCATTGAGAGTGTCGGCCCCGGCACCGCCGTTGAGGGAGTCGTCGCCGCCCAGGCCAAGAATCAGGTCGTTGCCGCCCAAACCCCCGATCGTATCCGCCACTGCGGAGCTGCCGCGCAGGTAGTCGGCACTTTCCGTGGGTGTCATCGCGAGCTGCTCGATCTGTGCGAGCGCGAGCACCGTCGCCTCATCCTCGAAGATGATCTGATCGAGCTTCTTCTCGTTCGTCTCCGCGATCAGCCCGTCCGTGATCGTCAGCGAAGGCGACACCGGCAGCGTCCCATCCGTATTGCGCACATAAATCGCGAGGTCGCCGTCCGTCTCGGAGGCAAACACGAGGTCCGAAGCCACGATGCCGGCGCGGAACAGCAGCGTGTCGACCTTCCCGGCCGAGCTGTCGCTCTGGTCGATCGTGTCCGAACCGTCCCCGCGGGCGTAGACGTAGGTGTCGCTGCCTGCGCCGGCGTTCAACGAATCGTCCCCGGTACCACCCTCGAGCCGGTCATTACCGGCATTGCCGGTCAGTGTGTCGTTGCCACCCAGACCATAGATCTCGTAATCAGCCGCGGTCGTGGCGGTGAGCGTGTTGCCGCTCGAAGTACCGGTGAGCACGATCGCGCCAGTGGCCCGGACGTCGAACTCGACGCTGTTGGTGAGACCGCCCGAGTCCGTCACCCGCAGCAGGATCGGGACCGCACCCACATCCCCGGCCGCCGGCGTCCCTGAAAAGGTCCGCGTCGCCGGATTGAAGGTGAGCCAGGTGGGGAGCGGCAGGCCGTCCGCCCGGTTTGCGGAGTAGGTGACGGTGTCGCCCGCGTCCTGGTCAGTGAAGGTACCCGCCGGCACGACATAACTGAACGCCACGCCGACCCGTGCCAACTGTTCGCCAATCGTAGACGTCACACGAGGCGAATGATTGCCGGGGTTGAGTGCATCGATCTGCGTGCGATCGAGGCTCGTGCCGCCGTCGAACACGAAGCGGTCGATTGACTGGGCGCCGCCTTGCGACCAGCCCAGAATGAGCAGCGAGTCGCCGTTCCCGCCCGGGCCCACCTGCACTTCGAGACCAGCAGCGGCTTCGGTGACCGTCAGCGCCGATGGCGTAATCCCCGGGCCGAAGCGAACAACGTCGTCGGCGCCGCTCTCGTCAAGGATCAGATCGGCACCGTCGCCGGTAACGATTAAGTAGGTGTCGTTCCCAGCGCCGCCGAGCAACGTATCATCGTGAGCGCCGCCGGTGAGGGCATCGTCTCCGCCGCGGCCGTCCAGCGCATCAGCTCCGTCACCACCAACGAGGATGTCGACGGCGTCAGAACCAACGAGATAGTCGGAGTTGTCACCGCCGCTTGCCAGATGGTCCGCGGTGCTGGCGGCCACCGTGAAACTGAGCGAATTTGACTGCGCATCAACAAATTCATTGACGTACGTACCCGGATTGGACCGGTACCAGCCCGTAAGTACGATTACCTGGTCAGCCGTTGTCAGACCATACGCCGAGCCATTGCCCACCTCGAACATGACATTGCGCGCATTGAGCGTGGAGGTGTCGGCCCAATTGAACACAGCACCGGCATAGCTGAGCAACAGATCGTCACCACGACGGTAGAGGGAAATGTCGCCGGCGGCCACGCCCGCTGCCAGCGCCAGTGCGCCGTCCGCAATGGGACCAGGCACGAACCGTTCACGTGCCTCGATCGAACTCAGGCTGGAGCCATCCGCGAACTCCAGAGCCTCCAGCCGCTCGAAGGTGGCAACGTCCATGAAGGCGTAATCGCCAGGAGAAAAATCGATGAATACGAAACCGCCGGACAGGGTGACCGTCACGGCAGCCGCATCGATGCTGGAGCCGAAAACGAGCCGGTTCAGGCCCTGCGTGTCGGTGATCTGGACATCCCCGGACCCGACGTTCAACAGGAAGCTATCGTTGCCTGAATCACCAAACAGCAGATCGCCGCCAAAGAAGGCATCTCCTGCGCCGGCTTCCAGCACGTCGTCGCCCTCACCGCCCTGCAGCTGATCGTGGCCCGATCCGCCGCGTAACGTATCGTCACTTGCCTGGCCGAAGAGCATGTCGTGACCGTCGCCGCCTTCGAGAAGATCGCCACCGTCGCCCCCGATGAGTTGATCCGAACCCGCATCGCCGAAGAGCCGATCATCCCCGCTCAATCCGAAGAGCTGGTCGTCATCGCCGCCGCCATGAATCTCGTCGTTACCGAGATCCGCGTCTGAATCGTCACCGACGAGGTAATCGAGGCCGGCACCGCCGGCCATGTAGTCGCTGCCGGCCCCGCCGTACACATAGTCATCGCCGTCGCCGCCATCGAGCTCATCGTCGCCGCCGTTGCCGTACAGGAAGTCGTTGCCTGCGTCGCCGAACAAGTGGTCGCGGCGGTGATACGTGGCCTCGAGTGCGCCACTGCGCTGCGGATTGTCGTCGCCAAACAGCGTGTCGTCGCCGATGCCGCCAAACAGCCAGTCCTCGCCGGAACCCCCGTACAGCGTGTCGTTGCCGGAATCGCCAAAGAGCTGATCGTTGCCGTGCAAGCCGACCGGCGTGGTGCCGTGATTCGAGAACAGCGCGCGAGTACCTCCCGGCACGAACAGCGTGTCGCCCTGCAGCAGGTCGTCATCGGCGCCGCCATTCAGGAAGTCGCCCAGCCCGCCCCCGAGCAACGTGTCGTTGCCTGCCCCGCCGTCCAGTGTGTCGATCCCGGGGTTGATTGTGTCCTCGATCCATTGCCCGTTCAGTGTGCACGTAGGGTCCTGACCGAGCGGTAGCAGGAACTGCCCGACGCCCGCGTTCAGGCGGGTATCGCCGCTCAGCACGTCATTGCCGTCTCCACCCAGCAGCGCATCGCCATCCTGGCCGCCATATAATTCGTCGTTACCGGCACCACCGTCCATGTGAGCACTGCCGCCCGCGGCCGTGATGATGTCGGCACCAGCCTCGCCATACATCATGTCGTCGCTGGAATGACCCGGCGCGCGCACCCAGCTGACATCGTCGTAAGCGATCGCGTTGGCCAGCGGAAGATCGAACAGGAAATCGTCACCCTCGCCGCCGTAGAGCTCATCGTCGCCGCCCCGTGCCTCGAGCCAGTCATTGCCGCCGCCGCCGATCAAGACGTTGTCGCCGACGTTGTTGCCGATTGCAGCGTACTGGCCACCCGAGAACGAGGCGTCATCGAACAACCAGTCGCTGTACGGACTGCCGACCATTCGACTGTCGCTGAATCCGCCGAAAGCACCGATCGAACTCAGGCCTGCCGCCGGTGACGCGGCCGTCAGATCGATGTTCTCTGGCGCGGTCAACGATGCGTTGTAGACCGCCGGGCTCTCGTAGTACGAGTTGTTGTAGAAACCGTACAGCAGGCCGCCTTGCGGGCCGCTGGCGTCGACGTAGTAGTTGGCTGCGCTCGGGCTCTGTGCCGGAGGCAGCGCCGCCAGCGGCCCGGGCAGGAGGATACCGAGGTCACCACTCGCGAAATCCTCGAGCATGACGTAGCCGCCGCCCGAGAGACGTATGAGCACCGAGCTGCCGGCGAGTGCCCAACGGTCGCCGTTCGCGGTGCGCCAGGCGCCGGGCGCGCCGGGAATCGACTCCAGCCCGGCCGCCAACGCATAGGTGCCACTCCCACCCTGCACGGTCACGCTGCCGAGTCCGTCGCTGTCGCGGATCGTGACGAAGTTGCCCGGGGCATCCACGACGAAGTAGGTGTCCGTCCCGCTGCCGCCATCGAGCGTATCGACACCCGAGCCGCCGCTCAGGGAATCGTTGTCGGCGCCACCGCTCAGGTAGTCGGTGCCATTGCCTCCGCGCAGGGTATCTTCGCCAACGTCGCCAAACAGGACGTTATTGCCATCGCCGCCCTCCAAGGTGTCCGAGCCGGCAAAGCCAAAGAGCAGGTCATTGCCTTGACTACCATCAATCTCGTCGGCGCCTGCACCGCCGACCGCTGCGTCGTTGGTTGCGCCGCCAGCAACAGTAAGAGACGTGCTTATACCGCTCTGCACGTACCAGTTGGTGACGGTGGAAAGCTGAGTGGCGACAATCGTCCTGTCATCTCCCTGCAGGAGTGTCGCGAAAGCCTCGTTGAGACGCTTGCGCCCTGGATCCTGCGAGACCGGTGACGATAGATGGATGCCGCCGTCAACCGCACCGATCATCTGCGGTACCGGTTCAGTGACGGCCGCGTTCATGTAACGGTCCATCAATGCCGCGAGCAGTCCCCCGCTCAGCAGCGAGACGCCGCCAGTGCCGGTGAGGGCCCTGACATCAAGCGCAAAGCTGTTCAGGGCACCGTCATCGACGCGCCGAAGCAGCATCCGAAGAAAGTCCGGATCGGTGCTCAGCCGACCGCGTCGATACAGTTCCTCGTCGAAAAGGGCTTGCCCGGCTGCCGGCAGGTCCCGCATCGCATCGTCGAGTAGTGGCTCAAGAATCAACGCCGCGTGCAGATCCATGTTGCGCCTGGCGATATTCGACGTAGGCGTACTTCCAACGTCGATCGGCGTAGAGGACCACTCGATCGTAGGAACGCCTGGCGGGATGATGTCTTCCAGGGCTTCGCCGATGACCGCAAAGCTCCGTACGTTTCTCTCGCGCGTGGCGAAAG
This sequence comes from uncultured Gammaproteobacteria bacterium, assembly GCA_963706535.1. GTDB lineage: Bacteria > Pseudomonadota > Gammaproteobacteria > Steroidobacterales > Steroidobacteraceae > RPQJ01. Next base: position 309,816 of record CAVPMU010000002.1, on the reverse strand, counting down.
TGGAATCCGTATACGTCAGCAGTGAAGCAGCGGCTGGCCCCATTGTTGTGTACAGCCGCATGATCATTGACAGGCGAATAAGCGCAGCGAACTCTCCGCGAACGGCGTTCTCGAAAGGCGCTGGCGCGAATACAACAGCTCGTTTGTCGAACCACACCGCCATCACTGAGGCCAGACCGCCACCTAATGAGTGCCCAGTAAAGGAAATCGTCGCGTTGGGGTTCTGCGCTTGGACGTACTCGGTTACGGCCGCGAAGACTATGGCCGCCTGTTCGAGTTGTGTCGGCACCGGAAGCCCGGCGCCAATCACCGCGTTCGAAACCCAGTCTACCGCACCCGGGTCCGTACCCGCATAGGCGATGACTACCTCGTCGCCCCTCATGAAGACCCCGTACTTGAATCCGAAGGAGGCCAGCCCGTTGTCAAACAGAGCCATAGACCAGCCCGGCGGCGCTTCAAGTACATTGGGGCTCACTCCACCGTAAACCGCCGACGCCATGACGGCGTATTCCTGATCCGTTGGCATTAGTTTCTCCCTTTGGCAATCGATGGCGGGTCAGCACCGCTGCATCAAGAACAGGTCGATTGACCGATACATGTCATCGGTCGTGGAAGAGTTATCCAAATCGTTCTTGTGGTTCAACGTCACGTGCCGGAGCCTGGACGTGTCGGCGTAGTTGTACGAGTCCAATAGGAGGTTCGGCTTGATGAACTGCGGGACGTTCTTGGCGTCGATTGGATGCCATTTGCCGCCTGCGTATTGATACGCAACCCAGACGGGCTCACGCGCGTGCCCTGCCAGACACCTTGTTGTCAGATTGCCTACCACCCAGTACGAGTCATCGACTCGGTCGACGCGCGCTGCGATCCGATGCGAGGCCTGCCAAACGATCTTCTGCCCTGTCGCGGGATCGCGAAAGCTCAGGCGCTCCTCAAGCGCCCACTTAACTGTGCCAAGATCAAGCTCGCCGCCTCGACGGTGCTTGATGGATCTGCTCACCGTCAGCGTCGATCCGTCGCTGAGCTGCACGTCTTCGCGCCACCGAGTAGTCAACGTCGCGACATTGGCCGTCCACACGGCGACTGCAAGGCCGATCGCACCGAGAAACAACGCGACGATGTTCTTGAGGGATACTCCGGCTTGGGCGTGCGTGACGTTCGGTGCTGCGTGTGACACACCAGCAGCTGCCCGGTGAGCTGCGGTGTACACCCACCAAAGCCCGGCGATCCAAAGCGGGACAGCGGGAAGACAACCCAAAGGCGCCGACAATGCTGAAAGCGAACAGCTCTCGATGATCCGACAAAGTTCCGGCAATGAACGGCAGAAAGATCCCTGCAATCACAACAACGTTGGCGATGGCGAGTAGTCGCTGACCCCACCGCCAGCGCGATTCGCGCTAGTAGCAATCGTCGTCGGCAGCAAACGCCCGGTCCACCACGCCCACGTCGGGATAACGACGGCCAGCGGTAGGGCGACCAATGGGAACAGTTGAAGAAACACAGAGAGGCCGAGCGTACCCGCTAGTACCCAGCTGACCCACACGTTCAGTCGTTGCCACGCCTAACGCTCCCTCCCGCTTTCCTGCACGTGCTGCGTCGCCGGCGACAGCGCGAACTCCGTCACGCCGGCGCTTACCGGCTGCGACTTCCACGCTGACCGCCATGCCGGGCGAAAGCTGCACGATCTTGCCGTCGATGCTCATGTCGGCCTTGGCGAGGCGGACATGCGCGGCGTACACCAGTCCCAGCCGCTCGTCCTGCATCGCATCGTCGCTGACCGACGTGACTTCGCCGTCAATAACGCCATAGCGGGTAAAGGGGAACGAGTCGATCTTGATCGTCGCGGGCTGACCATCTCGCACGAAGCCGATGTCCTTGTTGAGCACCAGCGCCTCGACTTCGAGGGACTGGTCGACCGGTACGATGACCATCAGCGGGTCGCCGGTTCGAACCACGCCGCCGATCGTATGCACGGCGAGTTGCTGCACCTCGCCGTCGACGGGCGCGGTCAGCACCTGCTGGGCAGCCACCTGCACGGTCTTCACCTGCTCCTGCCGCAGCGCCCCTACCACCTTCTGCAGCTCTTGGACCTTGAGCAGTGCCTCGCGTTGCGCGCTCGACCCCATCGCATGGCGTTGCTCCGTCAGTTCCTGAATTGACGCCAGGATCGAGTCCACGTCGGCCGCCTGGGTCGCAAGATCCTGCTCCGCCTCGATGCGCAGCTGCTCGACCTCGAGGTACTGCATCTGTGGAAAGAGCTTCTGGTCCGCGAGTTTCGCCATCGAGTCGGCGCGCTGCGTGATCAGCGGCAAGGTGCGGCGCAACTTCTCGACCTGTTGGCGCGTCGCATCGAGATCCGCGCGGCGTCGTGCGAGCGTCTGGTCGATGACCGCGAGATCGCTGCGGTGTTCAGCGATCGACTGCTCGAGCATCGAGCGCTGCAGAGTCGCGAACGCCGAGTCGGAGGCTGACAGCGCTGCCGCCAGCGACTCGTTGGTCTTCTTGCCAGTCAGCCACGCGTGGAATGCCTGGTACCGCGCCAGCTCGAGCTCCGCGTTGGTGAGCTGTTCGTTGGTGCGGAACCGGTCTGCCTCGGCGAGCGTCGGGTCGAGTTCGAGCAGCGGCTGGCCCTGCTTCACGCGCTGGCCATCGCTGACGTGGATGGCCTTGACAGTGCCGAGACTGACCGACTGGATTACCTTGACCCGGCCGTTCGGCACGAGTTTACCAGGTGCTACGGCGACGATATCGACGTGACCCAGACTGGCCCAGGCCACTGCCGAAACACACAGGCCGAGGATGGTCCACAGGATGGCGCGCCCGATGGGCGACGGCGGGGTGTGCTGGATCTCGAGCGCAGCCGGCAGGAACGCCAGCTCGTCCGTGTGGAGAGCGCGCGCCGTCCCGTTGTTCGCTGCCGGCGCATCGGTATGGTCAGCCCTGCGAATTCGCCGCAACCTGTCTTCGAGTGTGGATACCGTCATCGTTTCAGGCCGCTTGGTACTGGTGGAGGGCCGCGTAGTAGCCGCGGCGTTCGAGGAGTTGCGCGTGCGTGCCCTCCTCGACGACTTCGCCCCGGTCGAGGACGATGATGCGGTGTGCATCGCGCACCGCCGAGAGGCGGTGGGCGATGATGAACACCGTGCGGCCCTTGCAGATCAGCCGCATGTTGTCCTGGATGACCCGTTCGGACTCGTAATCGAGGGCACTGGTCGCCTCGTCGAAGATCAGGATGCGGGGATTGGTGACGAGCGCCCGCGCAATCGCGATCCGCTGGCGTTGGCCCCCGGAAAGGTTCGAGCCATGCTCCTGGATGAGCGTGTCGTAGCCCTGCGGCAGCTCGAGTATGAACTCGTGCGCCCCGGCCATCGTGGCGGCGTGCACGACGGGCTCCATCGGCAGGCCCGGCTCGGCGATTGCGATGTTGTCGCGCACCGAGCGGTTGAAGAGCACGTTTTCCTGCAGCACCACGCCGATCTGCCGACGCAGCCACACCGGGTCGACCATGGCGAGATCGGCACCGTCGATGCGCACGCGACCGGTCTCCGGGACGTAGAGTCGTTGGATTAACCGCGAGAGCGTGCTCTTGCCGGAGCCCGAACGGCCGACGATGCCGATGATCTCCCCGGGTGCGACCTCGACCGAGACGTTCTTGAGCGCCTCCGGGTGATCCGGGCCGTAGCGGAACGTGATGCGCTCGAGGCTAACCTTGCCGCTGATCGCCGGCAGGCTGGTTCGTCCGGCCGCGAGCCCGGCCTCGGTCGGCGTATTGAGGATGTCGCCCAGACGTTCGATCGAGATCCGCGCTTGCTGGAACTCCTGCCAGAGCTGCACCAGGCGCAGGATCGGGCCGCTCACGCGCCCCGCGAGCATGTTGAACGCCACCAGCTGGCCGACGGTGAGCTGGTGCTCGATCACCAGGCGCGCGCCGAACCACAGGATCAACACGGTCGAGACCTTGTTGACGAACCCGGCGAACTGGTTGGCGACGTTGCCGAGGTTGGTGGCCTTGAGGGACGAGGACACGTAGCCCGCGAGCTGTTCCTCCCAGCGTCGCTGCATCTGCGGCTCGATGGCCATCGCCTTCACGGTCTCCGCACCCGAGACCGATTCGACCAGGAAGGACTGGTTCTCCGCGCCACGCTGGAACTTCTCGTTGAGGCGGCGGCGCAGGACCGGCGTGACGACGACCGACAGGCCGACGTATAGCGGGATCGTCGCGGCCACGACCCAGAAGAGCACCGGGCTGTAGTAGTACATCACCGCGAAGAACACGACCGTGAAGACGAGATCGATCACGAGCGTTAGGGTCGAACCGGTGATGAAGTTGCGGATGCTCTCGAGTTCGCGCACCCGCGCGACGATCGTGCCGACGGGGCGCGCGAGGAAGAACGCGACCGGCAGACCCTGCAGGTGGCGGAATAGCTTGGCGCCCAGCTCGACGTCCACTCGACTGGCCGTGTGCGAAAAGAGGTAAGTGCGCAGTCCCGACAGCAGCACCTCGAACAGCGAGACGACCAGCAATCCGATGGCCAGCACGTCGAGCGTCGTGAGGCCCTGGTGCACCAGAACCTTGTCAATCACGACCTGAAAGAACAGCGGGGTGACGAGTGCCAGAAGCTGGATGAAGAACGAAGCCAACAGCACCTCGCCCAGGAGCCTGCGGTACTTCACCAGCGAGGGAATGAACCAGCTGATGTCGAACTGCCCGGTCATCCCCGGCAGGACGCTGCGCTTGGCAATGAGAACGAGGCGACCGCTCCAACGTGTCAGGAATTCCTCCCGACCGAGTGTCGCGGGCCGCACCTCACCGGGTACCTGGACCAGGACCTTGCCGTCGTCCACGGCGCCGAGCACGAGAAATGAATCGTCATTCAGAGCCGCCAGAGCCGGGAGCGGCGTCGTTGCCAGACGCGCCCAGGTGCTGCGCAGCTCACGAGCCCTCAGGCCGAGCGCGCGTCCGGCGCGGAGAATCTCGGTGATGCCGAACGGCCGACCCGGCGCGCCGTACTGGTGCTCGAGTTGCGCGGGCTCCACCGCCGTGCCATGGAAGCGCGCGAGCAGTACCAGGCCGATGAGGCCGGTATCGATGTTCGGCGGTTCGGGCGGTGCCTTCACGTCCACGGTTTCGTGGTGGGGTGCGACTGGCGCTACTCGCGGTTGAGACTTACGCCGCGTGGTCCTATCGGACCACAAATTGACTATTCGCACCACAAATACGTGTTACGAGAAATAGTCTCAATCTATATGAGCTGCGGCCGGTCCACTCGGCGCGTCAAGTTGCCGGCTGTAATGAGCCTGCAGTCAACCGTCGTGGAACCGGACGCCCCAATTCAGTGACGCTCGCCCGCGAGGCGCGCGTCGAGCTCGCAGAGGCGCTCGGGAGTCCCGATGTCGAGCCATTCGCCGTCGAACAGTTCGCCGCTCACCTGCCCTGCACGAGCCGCCGCGCGCAGCAGCGGCGCGAGCTTGAAGATGCCGTCACGGCAGCCCGCGAACAGCTCGGGACGGTAGACGCCGACGCCGGAGAACGTGTGGCGAGCTCCCGTGCCCTCGACGATGCGCGATCCCTCGAGCACGAAATCGCCGTTCGGGTTGTGGCCGGGATTCGGGACCAGCACGAGGTGCGCGAGATCGCCGGGCCGCAGCAGTTCTCGCAGTCGCGCGTAGGGATAGTCCGTCCATACGTCGCCGTTCAGCACGACGAAGGGCCCGGGACCAAGCAGCGGCAGCGCGCGGAAGATGCCACCGCCGGTCTCGAGCGGTTCCGGCCCCTCGTCGCTGTAGTGCAGGTTCACGCCGTAGCGCGAGCCGTCGCCCAGCGCCTCGCGGATCTGCGTACCGAGCCACGACAGGTTAACGACGAGGTCGCGGAAGCCCGCCATCGAGAGTGCGTGCAGGTGATGCACGATCAGCGGCTGGCCGCCCACCTCGAGCAAGGGCTTGGGGCGACCGAGCGTGAGCGGGCGCATGCGCTCGCCACGGCCCGCCGCGAGGATCATCGCCTTCACGCAGTGGCTCCGGCCAGGCTCGCCCGCATCGCGGGCAGCACGCGCCGGCCGACCAGCTCGCCGAGTGCGGCGAGATCGGCGTGGCGTGCACAGGCCCGTTCGATGTACTCGAGGGTGCGCGGCACGTCCGGCAGGTAGCCGGGCTTGCCGTCGCGGTGCCACAGCCGCGCGAAGATGCCGCTCGCCTTCAGGTGCCGCTGCACGCCCATCAGGTCGAACCAGCGCAGGAAAGTGGCGTCGTCCGCGCCCGTCGCAAGGCCCGCCGCCGAGGCCTGCCGCCGGAACTCGAGCACCCACTCGACCACCCGCGGCTCGGGCCAGGCGATGTAGCAATCGCGCAGCAGCGAGACCAGGTCGTAGGTGAGCGGGCCGTGCACGGCGTCCTGGAAATCGAGGATGCCGGGATTGTCGCCCGGGCAGACCATCAGGTTGCGCGAATGGTAGTCGCGGTGGACGAACACGCGCGGCTGCTCGAGCGCGTTCGCGACCAGCAGGTCGAACGCCGCGGCGAGTTCCTGCGCTTCGCCCGCATCGAGCGACAGGCCGAGGTGCCGGCCGACCAGCCAGTCCGGGAACAGGCTCATCTCGAAGCGCAGCAGTTTCTCGTCGTAGGGCGGCAGGCTCGTCGCGTGCTCGTGGCCCCTTGCCTGGATTCGCGCCAGCGCCGCTATCGCGTCGGCATACAGCCGCGGCCCGCGGCTGCGGTCCGCCAGCTCGGCCAGGTAGGTGGTCGAGCCGAGATCCGTGAGCAGCAGGAAACCGTCCGTGGCATTGCGCGCCAGCACCCTGGGCGCATGCACGCCGATGTCGCCCAACATGCCCGCCACCCGCAGGTAGGGGGCCACGTCCTCCTTGTCGGGCGGCGCGTCCATCGCGACGAAGGTGCCCTCCGGCCGCGTGACCCGGAAATACCGTCGGAAACTCGCGTCGGCCGAAGCCGGGGCGAGCCCGGGGTCGCGCCAGCCGAGGCCGTGCTCCAGCCAGTGGCGCAGCAGTTCGAGCCGGGGGTCGTCTCGGCGGGCGTCTTGCAAGGCGGGCCTCGGAAAGTCGGGTGCGGGGAGGCGCGGCAATTATAATCACCGCGATGAAGCCGTCCGACCGAATTGCGCCGCGTCACCGACGGCTGCTGCTCGCGCTCGCCTGCGGGTCGTTCGCTGCCCACGCCGCGGCCGCGGACGACGAGCAATGCCGCGCCGCACCGGAGGACCCGCGCCTCGTCGAGTTGCGGGCCGCGAACCCCGACGATCCCCGGATCGACATCACCAGCGACGAGGGCGAACTCGGCCGCGAGGGCGACGCGAGTCTCTCCGGGAACGTGCGCATCCGCATGGGCCAGCGCCTGCTGACCGCCGATGCCGCCGAGATCGACGCCGGGCAGCGCAGCGTGCGCCTCGCAGGCACCGTCGAGTACCTCGACCCGGACCTGCACCTGCGTGGCAAGGGGGGAGCATTCGACGGCGGTGGCGCCGGCAGCTTCGACGGCGCCGAGTTCTCGCTGCTCGACCGCTCGGTGCGCGGCTCCGCGCAGCACGTGGACCTGCGCGACGAATCGATCCTCGACCTCGAGGGCGTGCGCTACACGGCCTGCCCCCCGGGCAACGAGGACTGGCAGCTCAAGGCCGCTTCGATCGCGATCGACCAGAAGACCAGCATCGGCACGGGTCGCGACGTGCGGCTCGAATTCAAGGGCGTGCCGATCCTCTACACGCCGTGGATCTCCTTCCCGGTCGGCGACCAGCGCAAGTCGGGCCTGCTGTTCCCGACGATCGGCAGCAGCGGCAAGACGGGTTCGCAGCTCGCCGTGCCGTGGTACTGGAACATCGCGCCGAACTACGACGCGACCATCACGCCGCGTTTCTATTCGTCGCGCGGCCTGCGGGTCGACCCGGAGTTCCGCTACCTCACCGGGCGCAGCGAGGGCACGCTCTACGCCGAGTACCTGCCGAACGACCAGGAAACCGGTAATTCGCGCAACTTCGCGTCCGTGCGCAACGTGACGCGCTTCGAACCGCGCACCCGCCTGCTCATCGACGCCTCGAACGTGAGCGACGATGTCTATTTCGAGGATTTCGGCGTCGGCTTCGAGGGCACCAGCGCCACCTTCCTCGGCCGGGTCGCGGAGCTGCGCCGCGACACGACGTACTGGTCCTTCGCCGGCCGCGTGCAGAATTTCCAGGTCATCGACGACACGCTGCCGGACGGCGACGACCCCTACACCGTGCTGCCGCAGCTCACGGCGTCGGGACGCTGGCGCGACCTCCCCTACGGGTTCGGGGCGGCCTTCCAGGCCGAAGCCGTCAATTTCCAGCGCGCCCTCGGTCCCGAGGGCGTGCGCGTGGATCTCGAGCCCGCGCTCGACTGGCGCGTGGACCGGCACGGCGCGTACGCCGCGGCCGGGGCGGCGTGGCGACACACTTCCTACGTCCTGGACGAGACCCCCGCTGGGCTCGACGACACCTTGAGCCGCTCGCTGCCGACGCTGAGCCTCGACTCCGGACTCGTGCTGGAACGCAGGGCGGGCTCGCACGGGCAGCGGTTGCAGACGCTCGAGCCGCGGCTCCTCTACCTGTACGTGCCGTATCGCGACCAGGACGACATCCCCGTGTTCGACACCGGCCTGCCGGACCTGAACATGGTGCAGTTGTTCCGCACCAACCGCTACGTCGGCGCCGACCGCGTGGGCGACGCGAACCAACTCGCGGTCGGCGTCACCAGTCGACTGCTCGATGCCCGCGGCGGTCGGCAGTTCCTGAGCGCGACGCTCGGCCAGGCGTTCTATTTCGAGGACCCTCGGGTGAGGCTGCCGGATGAGCCGGACCGCGACCGCTCCGCCTCCGACGTGGTCGCGGAACTCGAGCTCTCGGCCTTCAAGCACTGGAACGCCCGCCTCGGGCAGCAGTGGAATCCCGACCAGTCGCGCAGCGAGAAATCCGAGGTCTCGCTGCAGTACCGACCGGCCGGCGACCGCGTGGTGAACGTCGGCTACCGATTCCGGCGCGACCTCGTCGAGCAGTTCGACGTCTCCGCCGCGTGGCCGATCACGACGAACTGGCGCGGATTCGGGCGCTGGGTCTTCTCCACCCGCGAGGACAAGACGCTCGACCAGTTCGTCGGGGTCGAGTACGGCTCCTGCTGCTGGTCGGTGCGCCTCATCACGCGCCGCTACGTGAGCAGCCGCACCGGGGATGCCGACACCTCGTTCGGGCTGCAGCTGGAACTCAAGGGCCTCTCCAGTGTCGGAGTGGACAACGAAGCTTTCCTGCGGGACGCGATTCGGGGATACTCCGCGCTCCCGCCCGAGCCCCGGTCCTGAAATGTCCTTTATTTTCAAGTCTCTGACTGCATCCGCGCTGCTGCTGGCGGGCGTCCTCGTTCATGCCCAGGCGACGGCCCCGGAAACCCGCGGCGTGCTGCTCGATCGCATCGTCGCCGTGGTCAACGACGGGATCGTGCTCGGCAGCGACCTCGAACAGCAGATGCGCGTGATCTCCGACCGCATCGAGCAGCAGGGCCAGCAGCTGCCGCCGCGCAACATCCTGCGCCAGCAGGTGCTCGAGCGCCTGGTGCTGCAGGAATTGCAGATGCAGCGGGCCGAGCGGCTCGGCATCCAGGTCTCCGACGAGGCGCTGAACCAGGCCCTCACCGACGTGGCGAGCCGCAACGGCATCCAGTTCAGCGACCTGCCCGCGGCGCTCGAGGAACAGGGGCTCGACTACCGCAGCTACCGTGACGATGTACGACGCGAGATGACGCTGGCCCAGCTGCGGCAGCGCGACGTCTACTCGCGCATCTACCTCTCGCCGCGCGAAGTCGAGCAATGCGTGGCGACGCGCAAGGCATCGCCGGACACCGACCGCGACTTCAACATCGCGCACATCCTGGTGTCGGTGCCGAGCTCGGCAACGTCCGAGCAGATCGCCGAGCGCACGGCGCGTGCCGAGGGCATCACCGAGCGCGCCCGCCGCGGCGAGGATTTCGCCCAGCTCGCCGTCACCTATTCCGACGCGGGTACCGCCCTCGAGGGCGGCCAGCTCGGCTGGCGCAAGGCCGGACAGCTGCCGTCGTTCGTCGCGGAGACCATCCCGACGATGCAGGCGGGCGAGGTCACGGAGCCGATCCGCACGCCGAGCGGCCTGCACATCTTCAAGCTGCTCGAGTCGCGCGGCGCACAGCAGGCCTCGCTCGTCTCGCAGACGCATGCGCGCCACATCCTGCTGCGCACCAACGCGATCGAGGACGACGAGACCGTCCGGCAGAAGCTGACCGAGATCCGCGCGCGCATCGTGGGCGGCGAGAGCTTCGAGACCATTGCCTCGGTCACCTCGGCCGATCCGGGCTCCGCGGCGAACGGCGGCGACCTCGGGTGGGTGGGCCCCGGCACCTTCGTGCCCGAGTTCGAGCGGCAGCTCGACACCCTCGGCGAGAACGAGATCAGCGAGCCGTTCAAGACGCAGTACGGCTGGCACATCGTGCAGCTGCTCGGACGTCGCACCTACGACGCGACGGACGACGTGCTGCGCAATCGCTGCGCCGCGCAGCTGCGCGAGGCGCGCGCCGACGAGGAAACCGAGATCTGGCTGCGCCGCCTGCGCGACGACGCCTTCGTCGAACTGCGCATGTGAGCGCGCGCGAGCCCGTCCCGACGATCGCCGTCACGACGGGCGAGCCGGCCGGCATCGGTCCGGACCTCTGCGGCGCGCTCCTCGACGACGCCCCTGCAGGTCGCATCGTCCTGCTCGGCGACCGCACGCTCTACGCGCGCGTGCCGGGCCTGGGGCGCCGCATGGCGGCCCTCCCCGACTACTCGCGGAGCGGCGATGCCCGCCCCGGCATCGAGCTGCTGCACGTTCCGCTGCGTGCGCCGTGCATACCCGGCCGCCTCGATCCCGCCAACGCACCCTATGTGCTCGAGCTGCTCGACCGCGCCGTGGACGGCTGCCTGGACGGCGAGTTCCATGCAATGGTGACGGCGCCGGTGCACAAGGGCGTGATCAACCAGGCGGGCGTGCCGTTCACGGGCCACACCGAGCACCTGGCCGCGCGCACCGCAGCCTCCCTGCCCGTGATGATGCTCACCGGCGGCAACATGCGGGTGGTGCTGGCGACGACCCACCTGCCGCTCAAGGACGTGAGTGCCGCCGTGACGCCGCAACGACTCGAGGCGGTCCTGCGCATCCTGCACGGCGACCTGCAACGGCGTTTCGGCCTCGCCGAGCCGAACATCCTGGTCTGTGGACTGAACCCGCATGCGGGCGAAGGTGGTTACCTCGGCCGCGAGGAAATCGACGTGATTGCACCCACGCTCGAGCGCCTGCAGCGCGAAGGAATGCGACTCGCGGGCCCGGTGCCCGCCGATACGGCGTTCCTGCCGGAGCGCCTGGCCGGGTGCGATGCGGTGCTCGCGATGTACCACGACCAGGGCCTGCCGGTGCTCAAGCACGCATCGTTCGGGCACGCGGTGAACGTGACGCTCGGCCTGCCGATCATCCGCACGTCGGTGGACCACGGCACGGCGCTCGACCTCGCAGGCACGGGCCGCGCCGATGCCGGCAGCCTGCGCGCCGCATTGGCCCTCGCCGCCACTCTGTGCACGACCCGTCGTCCTTGAAGCACGCGAAGAAGCGCTACGGCCAGCATTTCCTGCACGATCCGGGCACGATCGGGCGGATCGTGCGCGCCATCGCGCCGGCGCCCACCGACCGCCTGGTGGAGGTGGGGCCCGGCCGCGGTGCCATCACGGCGCCGTTGCTCGCGGCCGCCGGCGCGATCGACGTCATCGAGATCGATGCCGACGTGGTGCCGCGGCTGCAGGAACGCTGCCGGGGACTCGGCGACCTGCGCGTGCACCTCGCCGATGCGCTCGAGTTCGACCTCGGTGCGCTGCGCGGCGACGGCGGGCGGCTGCGCCTCGCCGGCAACCTGCCCTACAACATCTCGACCCCGCTGCTGTTCCGCTTCATCGCGCAGCTCGACACCATCGCCGACATGCACTTCATGCTGCAGAAGGAGGTCGTGGCGCGCATGGCCGCGAGTCCCGGCAACAAGGATTACGGCCGGCTCACGGTGATGCTCGCACCCTGGGTACGGGTGGAACCGCTGTTCGACATCGGCACCGGCGCCTTCTCCCCGCCGCCCAAGGTTGTCTCGACGTTCTTCGCCCTGCACGCGCACCGCACGCCGCCGTTCGACATCGGCAGCCACGAGGCCTATGCGCGCGTCGTCGCGGCTGCCTTTTCGCAGCGTCGCAAGACCCTGCGCAACTCGCTCGCGGGGCTGCTCGACGCCGGGCAGATCGCGGCCGCCGGAGTCGACCCCGGGGCTCGCCCGGAGACACTGTGGCCCGCGCAGTTCGCGGCGCTGGCGAGCCGCAGCCGGGCCTGACCTATAATCCCTCCATCGCCCGGACGGCGCCCGCTGGAGACCGACATGTTCAAGAACATCCTGGTGTGCCTCGACCTGACGGACGACAGCGAGCAGGTTGCGGACCGGGCCCGGGCGATCGCCGAGCGCTGCGGCGCCAGCCTCGCGCTGCTGCACGTCGTCGAGTACGTGCCGGTGGAGCCGATGGGCGAGGCGCTGCTGCCCGCGGTGCAGATCGAGGGCGAGCTGGTCGAGCGCGCCAAGCTGCGGCTCGCGGAACTGTCCGCCAGGCTGGGACTGTCCGACTGTGACAGCCTGATCCGCACCGGCAACATCAAGACCGAGGTGGTGCGCATCGCCCAGGAGCGCGGCGCCGACCTGATCGTGATCGGCAGCCGCGAGCGGCACGGCGTGTCCATCCTGTTCAACTTCACCGAGGACACGGTCCTGCACGCCGCCCCCTGCGACGTGCTGGCGGTGCGCCTGCACTGACGCCCCGGGCAAGGACGCACATGACCACGATCGCCCCCCACCGCATCCGCGTCGACGTGGTGACCAATTACATCGAGGACCAGTCGAGCCCGAGCGACGGTAGGTTCGTCTTCGCTTACACGATCACCATCCGCAACGAGGGCTCGGTACCGGCGCGGCTCCTGACGCGGCACTGGATCATCACCGACGCGAACGGCAAGGTGCAGGAAGTGATGGGCGACGGCGTGGTCGGCGAACAGCCGCACCTGCAGCCCGGCGAAGGCTTCCGCTACTCGAGCGGCACGGTGCTCGAGACGCCGGTGGGTGCGATGCACGGCAAGTACCGCATGGTCGCTGACGACGGCGAGCACTTCGACGCGCCGATCGCGCCCTTCACGCTCGCCATGCCCGGCATGCTGCACTGAGCGCCGATGGCGATCCACGCCGTCGGCGACGTGCAGGGCTGCGCCGCCGAGCTCGACGCACTGCTCGCGCGCCTCGACTTCGATCCCTCGGCCGACCGGCTGTGGTTCGTGGGCGACCTCGTCAACCGCGGGCCGCGCTCGCTCGAGGTCCTGCGCTTCGTCGCGGGGCTCGGCGACGCCGCCATCGTCACGCTGGGCAATCACGACCTGCACCTGCTCGCACTGGCCCGCGGTCATGCGCCGTTGCGCGATTCCGACCGACCACTGCAGGCGATCCTCGCGGCGCCCGACCGGGAGCGGCTGCTCGACTGGCTGCAGTCGCGCTCGATGCTGCATCACGACGCCGCGCTCGGCGTCACGATGCTGCACGCCGGCCTGCCGCCACAGTGGGACATCGCCAAGGCGCGTTCCTGTGCGGCCGAACTCGAGCAGGCACTGCGCAGCGAGCACGGCGGCGCGCTCTTCGCCGGCATGTACGGCAACCAGCCGGACCTGTGGCGCGACGACCTCGAGGGACACGAGCGCCTGCGCTTCATCACCAACGCCCTCACCCGCCTGCGCGCCTGCGACCGGCACGGCCGACTGCTGCTGAAGGCCAAGGGCCGGCCGCAGGACCTGCCGGAGGGCGCGATCCCCTGGTTCCGCGTCCCCGGACGGCGTTCCGCGGGCGCGCGCATCGTTTGCGGCCACTGGTCGGCGCTGGGCTACCTCGACGAAGGTGGCGTGCTCGCGCTCGACACCGGATGCGTGTGGGGCGGGACGCTCACCGCGCAGCGGATCGACCGGCCGTCGCCGCCCGTGTCCGTGCCGAACACCTCGGGGGCGCTGCCGATCGGGACGGACTGATATGCTGCTGCGGCAGCAATCGAGGAACCGATGGCCGCACCGACCCGCACGCACCTCTCGGACCTCCGCGGCTTGAGCCGCATGGCCTTCGACGCATCGGTCGGTGTCGCGCACATCGTCGAGCAGATGCATCGAACCGTGCAGCGGGTGCGCCCGCCGCTCGGCAAGCCGACCACCGATCGGACGGGCGGGATCACGGGGCTCGTCTATCGGAGCGTGCGTGGCGGCATCGGACTGGTCGGCAAGGGTATCGACGCCGGCCTCGCGCCGATCACGGCGATGCTGCCCGACGGTGAGTCCACGGAAGGCCGCGACGCATTCATTTCGGCCGTCAACGGCGTCTTTGGCGACTACCTCGCGCGCACCGGCAATCCGCTCGCCATCGAGATGAGCCTGCGTCATCGTGGCCGCGAGATCCCGCTCGACGATTCCGCGGCGGCGTTCGCCGCGACCGGCGGCGCGGCGCCCACCGGCAGGCTGCTGCTGCTGGTCCACGGCCTGTGCCTGAACGATCGCCAGTGGACCCGCAATGGCCATGACCACGGCCTGGCGCTGGCGGAAGAACTGGGGTACACGCCGTTCTACCTGCGCTACAACAGCGGCCTGCACATCGCCGCCAACGGCCGCAAGCTGGCCGAGGCGCTCGAAACGCTGCTGCGATACTGGCCCGTGCCGGTGCAGGAACTCGTGATCGTCGGCCACAGCATGGGCGGCCTCGTCGCCCGCGCCGCATGTCATCACGCGGAAGGGGCCGGGCACGCCTGGCCGATGCACCTGCGCAAGCTCGTGTTCCTCGGCACACCGCACCACGGGGCGCCGCTCGAGCGCGGGGGCCACGGACTCGATTTCGTCATGGGCTTGAGCCCCTACTCGGCGCCGTTCACGCAGATCGGCAAGCAGCGCAGCGCCGGCATCACCGACCTGCGGCACGGCAGCATCACCCACGGCGTCCACGAGCACGTGCCACTGCCGAAAGGGGTCGAGTGTTATGCCGCCGCCGCGACGCTCGGTTCACGGCGCGACCTCCTGAGCGAGCGCCTGGTCGGCGACGGGCTCGTCCCGCTCGCGAGCGCGCTGGGCCGGCATGCCAAGGCCGAGCACCGGCTGCGGATTCCGGAGTCCCGCCGGTGGATCGGCTATGGCATGGGACACCTCGAACTGCTCTGCCGACCCGAGGTCTACGCCCAGTTGCACGAGTGGCTGACGGACCGGGCGGCGTCGGAGGCCGGGCACTCGGCCTGAGATCTGCCATCGGTTGACGGGCAGTTCGAACGATAGTACCTTGTAACAACAAGGTACTGAATCGCCCCACCATGCTGGTCGAATCCAAGCTCGCCCCCATCCGCAAGGGGCTCCTCGAATTCCTGGTGCTGAAGATCGTCGGCGCCCGGAGCGTGTACGTTCCCGATATCCTGCGTCGCCTGGCCGGCACGGAATTCGCCACGCAGGAAGGCACGCTCTATCCCCTGCTCAGCAAGTTGCGGCGCGAGGAACTCGTGCTCTACGAGTGGCAGGAATCGGACGCCGGGCCGCCGCGCAAGTACTACCGGCTGACCGATGCCGGCAAGGCGCAACTCGCCGCGCTCGACGACTACTGGAACCTCATCAACCGCACCATCGCCGACATGGGACACTGAGCCATGAAACGCATCTCGGTCACGGTCAGCCTGAATCGCAGCACGCTGCAGTTCGACGAAACGGCGTACGCGCGTCTCGAGCACTACCTCGCCGAATCGGCGAGCCTGCTCGAGGGGGACCCCGACCCGCAGGAGATCCTGGGCGACCTCGAGCAGGCCATCGCCGACCAATGCCTGCGCCGACTGGGTCCGCAGCGAACCGTCGTCACGCTTGCCGAACTCGAGCCGGCGCTCGAGGAGATCGGAGCGGTCCAGGTGCCGGGCGGCGCCGGCCCGACGGAACGCCCCGCGGGGGACGCGACCCGGCCGCTGCAGCAGGTGAGCGAGGGTGCCCTGGTGAGCGGCGTGTGCCAGGGTCTCGCCCGCTATTTCCACCTCGACGTGACGCTGCTGCGGGTCATCGCCGTGCTGCTGCTGTTCGCCAGCGGCGGCGGCCTGGTCGTGGTGTACCTGGCCGTGATGCTGCTGCTGCCCTACGCCCCGCTGGAACGCGGCGGCGCGCCCGTCCGCAAGCTGCCGGCCAAGTGTCGCGAGTTCGTCGAGTGGCTGCGGCTCAAGCTGCACGTCGCGACGAACTGACGCGCTCGCCGGGAGACGACCGGTATGAGTGACTACATCCTGCCGGCCCTGATCGTCGCGTTCATCGCCTGGCGGATCCTGTCGTCACTACTGGTCCGCCGGCGGGTTCCTGCGCTGCTGAAGGACGGAGCCCAGGTGATCGACGTGCGCAGCCCGGCAGAGTTTGCCGGCGGGCACGCAGCGGGAAGCGTGAATATCCCGCTGCACGAGATCGGCCAGCGCGCCGGGGAGATCGATCGCAACCGCTGGGTCATCGTCTGCTGCGCATCCGGCACCCGCAGCGCCGTGGCGCGACTCAAGCTGCGCCGCCAGGGGTTTCCTCGCGTGCTCAACGCTGGCTCCTGGCTCAACCTGCCCTGACGGGGTTGGCTCAGCTCGCGAGCAGCACGAGCACCAGGCCAAGCGCGGCCGGAATCGCCTGCACGAAGAGTATCTTCCGGCTGGCCGTGAACGCCCCGTACACGCCAGCGACCAGCACGCAGCCGAGGAAGAACACCTTGACGCCGGTCCCGTCCGGGCCGAGTGCCAGGCCCCAGAACAAGCCCGCGGCCAGGAAGCCGTTGTAGAGCCCCTGGTTGGCCGCCAGCACCTTGGATGCGGCAGCCGCTTCCTTCGACTGCCCGAACGCGCGCAGGCCCACCGGCTTGTCCCAGAGGAACATCTCGAGGACCAGGATGTAGACGTGCACGAGCGCAACGAGCGCTACCACGATGTTGGCAACTGTCGACACGGAATTCCCCTTGTATATTTCGTCGTCACCACCCGTCCGTTCAGGCGGCCATGATCGTCGGACCGCCCTTTGCTTCCGCGCGCTGGTATGCGGGACGCGCGCGCATGCGCTCCCGGTACTCGCGCAGGCGTGGATGATTCCCCACGTCCGTCGCACGCGACAGCAGCGCTTCGACCGCGAAGCTCATCTGGAAATCCGCCATCGAGAGTTCGGCGCCCGAGAACCACCGGTGACGCGAGAGGTGGTTTTCGATGAAATCGAGAGCCGACTGCAGGTTCGGGTCGACGAGCTGCGCCTGCACCTTGCCGCTGATCGCGCGCGCAATCGGCCGTGCGAAGAACGGCATCGGCTGCTCAGGGATGGTGACGAACACCAGCTTCATGACCAGCCAGTTCATCAGTGACCCCTCGGCGTAGTGCATCCAGAAGCGGCACTGTCGGTGCTCCGGCGTGCCGGGCGACGGCTGCAATCGCGCCAGCTCCCCCTGGCCCAGGTGGCCGCGCTTTTCGACCAGGTACTCGATGATCGCACCCGACTCGGCAATGACCTCGCCGTCGTCCGTGATCACCGGCGATTTCCCGAGCGGGTGGATCGCCTTCAATTCAGGGGGCGCGAGCCGCGTCCTGCCGTCCCGCCGATAGACCACGAGCTGGTACGGGACGCCGAGTTCCTCCAGCAGCCAGAGGATACGTTGCGAGCGCGAGGTTTCCAGGTGGTGGACGGTCAGCATGGGCTCACGATCTCCCTGACAAGTACCCGGTCGCAGGATACGCTGAAGCCAGTCGCCGTTTGCCGCGGAAAGCTGGAGGTCGCTTGTCACCCTGGTCTCGTGCCCTGAGCCTCGCCGAACGAACCCCGCCTTCACGCAACCGTTACGTCGACCTCCTGCGCGCGCTTTCCATCGCGGCCGTCGTGCTCGGGCACTGGCTGATCGCGGCGCCCTGGATCGCGGCGGGCGAGCTCAGGCTGGACCACATGCTGGCGGTTCAGCCCTGGACGCAGTGGCTCACGCTGCTGTTCCAGGTGATGCCGGTGTTCTTCCTCGTGGGTGGCTACTCCAACGCCGCCTCGTGGGACGCAGCGCGCCGCGCGGGCACGCCCTACGGCACATGGGTCGCCGGCCGCGCGAGGCGGCTGATCGGGCCGGTCGTGCCGCTGGTCCTCACCTGGGCCGCGATGGCCTTCGTGTTCCGTCGCTTCGGCGTGAGCTACGAGATGATCCGCAACGGCTCGATCCTCGCGCTGGTGCCGATGTGGTTCCTCGCCGTCTACCTGCTGGTCGTGCTGCTGGTGCCGCTCACTCGCGCGGCGTGGGAGCGCTACGGCGTCTGGTCCTACTGGCTGCCCGTGGCGCTTGCGGCCTGCATCGATTTCCTGCGCTTCCACGACGGCCACCCGCCGGCGCCCGGCTGGATCAACTACATCTTCGTCTGGGTCGCTATGCACCAGCTCGGGTATCTCTGGCGCGACGGGCGCCTCGCCGGACCCCGCCACGCACTGCCCTGGCTCGCCGGCGGCGCGCTGGCCTGGTACCTGCTGACGCGTTACGGGCCCTACCCGATCAGCATGGTCGGCGTGCCCGGTGAGGAGGTCTCGAACACGCTGCCACCCGACATCCTGCTGCTCGCGCTCGGCGCCGCGCAGACCGGGCTCGTGCTCGCCCTCGAAGGCCCGATGCGCCGATTGCTGGATCGAACCGGCGTGTGGGCCGCCACCGTGCTGGTGAACGGCACCATCATGACCGTCTACCTTTGGCACCTGACGGTGCTCGCACTGCTGGTGGGCCTCGCGAGCCTCGTGGGTGGCGTCGGCCTGCGCCTCGTGCCGGGGAGCAACGAATGGTGGCTCGCGCGCATCCCGTGGTTCGCGGTGCTTGCCGCCGGCATGGCGCTGTTGCTGCCCCTGGTTGGCCGCTTCGAAAGGTCCTCACCCTTGCCTGCGGAATTCCGACCTTCCACCGCACGAGTCCTCGTCGGCGCGGCGCTGGTCAGCGCCGGCATCGCGTTCCTCGCGCTCGGTGGCATCGCCGCGCCGGGTGGACTGGGCGTGCGCGGCGTGGTCCTCGGCGGGATGATCGCCGGCGCGTGGCTGCTCGGCGCGATCGGGACCTCGTTCAGGCCTTCTCCAGGACGCAGGTCTTGAGCACGACCGTGTTGCGGCCCCGGCCGCGCTCCACCGTCACGAGCGGGCCTCGGCAGATTGGGGCAGCACGAAGACCTTGCGCGCCAGCGGCGAATCGAGCTGCGATCTCGGGAAGTACCTGAGCAGCAGGTCCCGCTCGAACATGTCCGGATTGGCCGAGGCGAAACCCGGCCAGCCTCCGCCGTCGCCGCGCTCGCAGATCCGCTGGCGAATGAGGGCCAGGAACCCGACGGTGATCGTCTCGTGATAGCGATCCGGCTGGCCGAGCGAAGTGGCGTAGCGGCGGATCGCGGTCCCGGTGCGATCGATGGCCTCGCCGAACGAGCCCAGCCGCAGGTACAGATAGCCAGCGCGCACGCGCGCGGCGGGCCCGAAATCCTCGGCCGGCAAGGTGCAGGACTCGAGCGCTGCGATGAATTCGGCATCCGTCATGGCCGCTCCCTCATCCGGTGGCTGGCGGAGGAATCGAGGTCGAGTCCGTAGATCGACTTGAGTTCCCGGATCTTCTTCAGGGTATCCGCCGAGAACGGTGCCTTGCCGTCGAACGAGTGCAGCACGATGCCCTCCACGAGGTCACCGAGGCTCATGTCCTTGTACTCGGCCAGTGCCTTCAGCACCTTGAGGATGCGGCGCTCGAGGCGCACGCCCGTCTGGACGCGCTCGACCACCAGATTGCGGGAAGTACCAGTCATGGACGCTCTCCAAGAATGGTACCAATATACCGTGGTACATTACTCGCGCCAATGCGACGCGACGCCGCTACCCGGAGAGGTCGTCCAGCACCGGGCAGTCCGGCCGCTCGTCGCCGTGACAGCGTTGCGCGAGATCGCGCAGCGTGCGCTGCATCGCCTGCATCTCCTGGATCCTGCGCCCGAGTTCGTCGGCGTGCGCCTGTGCGAGGCGCTTCACGTCTCGGCTGGCGCGCTTCGGGTCGCCCCACAGGCCGAGCAGCGATTCGATGTGCCTGATCGAGAAGCCGAGCGATCGCGCGCGCTTGATGAATCGCAGCCGGTGCAGGTCGCTTTCGCCGTAGATGCGATAGCCGGCGAAGGTGCGGCCCGCCGCGGGGATCAGGCCGATGCTCTCGTAGTGCCGGATCATCCTGGCCGACACGCCGCTCAGCTCGGCGGCGTCGCCGATGTTGTGCAGGCCCTGCCGGCGGGCGTCGGCGAGTTCCGGTCGGACCGAGGTACGTCGCATGCATTGGCCCTCACCTGGACGCGCGCGGCTTCCAGCGCCGCAGCAGCAGGGTGTTCGACACCACGCTCACGCTGGAGAACGCCATCGCGGCGCCGGCGACCACCGGATTCAGCAGTCCGGCGGCGGCGAGCGGAATGCCGACGACGTTGTAGACGAAGGCCCAGAACAGGTTCTGGTGGATCTTGCGCGTGGTGCGGCGCGAGATGTCTATCGCGTCGGCGATCAGCCGGGGATCGGAACGCATCAGGGTCACGCCGGCCGCGTGCATCGCCACGTCGGTGCCGCTGCCCATCGCAAATCCCACGTCGGCTGCCGCGAGCGCCGGGGCGTCGTTCACGCCGTCGCCGACCATCGCGACGCTGCCGCCGGAACGCAGTCGCTCGATCACCGACGCTTTCTCTCCCGGCAGGACTTCCGCGATGACGTCGTCGGCATCGATGCCGACCAGGCGCGCGATCGACTGCGCCGCGCCCCGGTTGTCACCGGAAACCATGACCGTGCGCAGGCCGAGCGCGTGCAACGCCGCAATGGCCTCGCCCGCCTCCGGCCGCGGCGGATCGCCGAACGCGAGCAGTCCGAGCATGCGTGCACCTGCCGCGCCGCGCTCCGCCATCCACGAGACGGTGCGGCCCTGCTCGTGGTGCGGTCGCGATTCCATCTCGAGCGCAGTGGTGTCGAGACCGAGTTCGCCCATCAGTCGATCGTTGCCGAGGAAGAGCTCGCGATCGTCGACGCGCGCATGGACGCCACGACCGGGCAGCACGGTGACGTCGCTCGCCTCCGGCACGTCGAGCGCCTGCTCGCGCGCCGCCTCGAGCACGGCACGCGCGAGCGGGTGACTGCTGCCGGACTCCACGGCCGCCGCGAGCCTCAGCCACCCGGTCTGCCGTGATCCGGATACCAGGGTCGGCTTGCCGAGGGTCAGCGTACCTGTCTTGTCGAAAGCGATGGTGCGGAGACTGTGCGCGGCCTCGAGGGCCTCCGCGTCCTTGACCAGGATGCCGGCACGCGCAGCCACGCCCGTCCCGGCCATGATGGCGGTCGGCGTGGCCAGCCCGAGCGCACAGGGGCAGGAAATCACGAGCACCGCGACCGCGTTCAGCGTCGCGGCGCTCCAGTCGCCCGCGACGAGGCCCCAACCCAGCCAGGTGAGCAATGCGATGCCGATCACGACCGGCACGAAGACCGCGCTCACCTTGTCCACCACGCGCTGGATCGGCGCCTTCTTCGCCTGCGCGTCCTCCACGAGTCGGATGATCCGCGCGAGCGCGGTCTCGGCGCCGACGGCGCCCGTGCCCACGATCACCCGGCCCTCGCCATTCACCGCACCGCCAGTGACGCGGTCACCGGGCCCCTTGGGCACGGGCAGCGACTCGCCCGTCAGCAGCGACTCATCGGCGTGGCTGCGGCCCTCGAGGATGGTGCCGTCCACGGGAATGCGCTCGCCGGGCAGGACGACCACGACGTCGCCGACACGCACTGCCGCGATGGGCAGTTCGATGTCGCGACCGTCGCGGCGCACGCGTGCCACGTTCGGTCGCAGCGCCTGCAGCGCGCGGATCGCCTCGGTGGTCTGGCGCTTGGCGCGCGCCTCCAGCCACTTGCCCAGCAGCACCAGCGCGATCACCACCGCCGCCGCCTCGAAATACAGATGCCCCGAGCCATGCGCCGCGTGGCCGGACAGCAGGTGCTGCACGCTGAGCCCGTACGCGGCGCTGGTGCCGATGGCGACGAGCATGTCCATGTTGCCGGTGCGCGCCTCGAGCGCGCTCCACGCGCCCTTGTAGAAACGTGCGCCGAGCCAGAACTGCACCGGCGTCGCGAGCGCCCACTGCAGCCAGCCGGGCAGTGACCAGTGCCAGCCGAAAGCCAGCCCGATCATGGGCAACACCAGCGGCAGCGCCAGCAGCGCCGCGAACATCACGTGGCGCGCTTCCTTCGAGATTCCCGTCGCGTTGGCCGCCGGGGCCTGCTCGATCGGCTCCGGCCCCAGTACTTCGGCCTTGTAGCCGGCACGCTCGACCGCGGCCACCAGGGCGGCCGGATCGAGGCCCGACTCGCCCGCGACGGCCGCCTGCTCGGTCGCAAGGTTGACGGTGGCCTCGCGCACGCCCGGAACCCTGGCCAGCGCGCGCTCGACCCGGCCCACGCAGGACGCACAGGTCATGCCGTCCACGCTCAGTCGTATGTCGGCCGCCGCGGCCCGGCTCGTCGGTGTGGTCATGGCCTCGGTGTCCTCGCCTCGATGGGCCGCCATGATTCACCTTACCATCATGGGAAGGTCAACCCCCCGGCCCGGGCGCGCGTCATCAGGTCGGCGAGATCCGCGAGTCCCTGGCGGCGGAATTCCACCTCGACGGCCCGTGCATCCACCGCCGCCTTGTTCTGGCTCAGCTTGACGGCGATATCGGACCGGTCCGGACTGATCCGGAATGCTCGTATCGCGCGCAGCTTGGCACGGAAATGCGGCGTGTCCTCCAGCACCCAACCCGTGTCGCCCTCGAACTGCCGCACCTGCGCGGACACGAGCGCGAACACCGCTTCCGGCTCGTCCACCCACTCCACGGGACCCTCCAGGTACGCGGCGGCGTAGTTCCAGGTCGGCACCTGTCCGGCCCGGTTGACGTAAGTGAGCGGGGAGACGTAGCCATGCGGCCCGAGCGCCACGATGCGGATGCGATGTCCGGGGTCCAGCGGCGCGAGCGGATTGCCGCGTTGCATGTGACCGTGGATGACACCGTCCCGGGAAATCCAGACCGGCAGGTGCACCGTATGGAGGGTTCCCCGATCGGCCGCGATCAGCAGCACGAACGGGGCCGTGGCGACGATCGCCTGGCGCCACTCCCCGGCAAGCGGACGTGTAAAGGCGGGTGGGTAAGTCACGGTTGGCCTCGGACGCCGGGATGTCCCATAGTCTGAACCTTGCACTGGCGCATGGAGAAGGACGTGCGATTCAAGGTCGACAAGATGAGCTGCAACCACTGCGTACACGCGGTCACGAACGCGATCCGGGAACTCGACCCGCAGGCCGGCGTCGAGGTCGACCTGGCGAGCGGCATCGTGCAGGTCACCGGGCGGGTTGCTCCCGCCGACGCCGCGGCGGCGATCACGGCCGAGGGTTACCCCGCGCAACTCATCGAGGATCGCGACGTCAGCGGTTCGTGATGCGGGCGTAGATCGGCGCGAGCCACGACCCCAGCAGGCGCGCCGCCAGGTTGCCGAGCCAGGCATCCGCGCCGACCCGCCAGTGGACGCGATTGCCGTGGACGGCTCGCCACACGGTCTTCGCCACGCGCCGCGGCGTAATCTTCACGCCCATGCGCTCGATCGACGCGGGCTTCACCTTCGCGCCGAACACCATGTCCGTCTGCACATAGCCGACGTAGAGCGCGCACACCTGTATACCGTGCGCCGCGTACTCGATGTTCAGGGCCTCGGTGAGCCCGCGCACGAAGAACTTGGTGGCGCTGTAGACGGCATGCTGCGGCGAGCCGTACTCGGCCGAAAGCGAGCTCATGGCAACGATGTGGGCGCCGGGCGTGCGGCGCAGGTACGGGAAGGCCGCGTCGATCGTCGCGACCACGCCCTTCACGTTGACGTCCACCAGCAGGTTCTTCTGCTCCGGCGTGATGTCCTCGTTCGGCCCCATGAACAGCACGCCGGCATTGGCGAAGACCGCGTCCAGCCGGCCACCGGTCGTGTCGGTGAAGGCGCGCAAGGCGGATTCGATGGCGGCCGGATCGCGCACGTCCGCGACGTGGATGCCCAGCCTCTCCGCGCCGAGTTCCTGCTGCAGGGCGGCGAGCGCACCGCCATCGACGTCCGATGCGCCAACGCGCCAGCCCCGGCGCGCAAAGAGCCGCGCGGTCTCCGCACCGATGCCGGCCCGGCACCGGTGATGAAAATCGCGCTGCTCGCGGTCATTGCGCCGGCACCGCCTCCAGCACCTCGATCGTGAGCCGCACGCCGCCGAGCGCCACGGTATTCGCCATGCAGCGCATCTGGTCGTCCACGATCTTCGCGCCGAGCTGCGGGAACGCCTTGTCGCGCAACTGCTCGACCAGGTCGCAGTCACCGTCCTCGATGTGGCTGCCGCTGCGGTCCCGCAACTCGATGCGGCGCGGCCGCGCCGGGAACCGCGCCGTCGGCTCGGCCACGGGATCGGCCTTGCCCGTGGCGCGAGCGACCAGCTCGCGCTCGGAGGCGTCTTCGGCCAGCCGGGCCAGCAGCTCGGGCGTCGCCTCCTGCGGCAGGGCGGCCTTGATCTTCACGCGGGGCATGGCCTCGGGACCCTGTCCCACGCAACCCGTCACATTCACCTTGAAGTCCGGTCGTGCCCCGATCTCCTTCAACAGCCAGCGCAACTTGGTGCGCAGGCCGTCGCAGGAGTAGTAGGTCGTGAAGCTCATGTAGGTGAACTCGACCTCGCTCTCCACCCAGATCGCCTCGACGGTCGGCGCGGCGTCTGCGCCGGCGCCGGCGCCGACGGACTGGGCGGGCAACGTGACCGGGACGAAGCACAGGGAGGCCATTGCAATGGCGGTGCGTAGGCTGCTCATGTTCTCCTCCTGCCCCCGTGCGCGGGGGCGCGTCTATACTGCCACATGCGCGGGAAACGGCTCCCGCATGGAACCGTTCCGTTGCACGAACTGCATTTCACGTCAGCTGGCCGGCGCTGGATTGCGGATCTCCACGCACCGGTCGACCTCGCCATCCCGCTCGAGTTCGACGGCCCCCAGCCGCGATTCTTCATCGACCAGCCTGCCAGTGCACGGCCGCTCGAGGCTGGCGGATTCACGGGACGCGTGCGCACCGGCTCGAGCTGCAACTGCGCCGTCCAAACCCTCGCGCCGCATTGCCACGGCACGCACACGGAATGCGTCGGGCACGTCACGCGCGACGACACGACCCTGGCCGAGGTGACGCCGGTGCCACCGACGCTGGCCCTCGCCGTGAGTGTCTTGCCCGTGCCCCTGGGTTCCCGATTGCATGATCGGCCCACGGTGTGCGAGCCACAGGATCCGGTCATTACGCGCGAACTGCTGGCCACCGCCGCGCAGCGCTGGGCGCGC
The DNA here is from genome assembly GCA_963706535.1 of uncultured Gammaproteobacteria bacterium. Classification (GTDB taxonomy): domain Bacteria; phylum Pseudomonadota; class Gammaproteobacteria; order Steroidobacterales; family Steroidobacteraceae; genus RPQJ01. The sequence continues at coordinate 284,343 of CAVPMU010000002.1, read as the reverse complement.
GACCCGTGGACCGCGCTGGTGGTGCGCACGTTGCCGAACGACCCGTCGAAACGACATCGTGCCTACGACGGCCCCTGCCCCGCCCCGTATTTCACGCCGGACGCCATGCGCTGGATCGTCGAGCGTGGCGTCGATTCGCTGGTGGTCGACCTGCCGAGCCTCGATCGAGCGGATGACGGCGGCGGCCTCGCCGCGCACCGCGCCTACTGGGGATTGCGGCCCTCGGCGCAGGCTGCGCGACTGGCCGCGCGAGGCCGTGCCCTCGTCACCGAACTCGCCTACGTCCCGGATACGGCGGCGGATGGCCTTTACCTGCTGGACCTGCAGGTCCCAGCTTTCGCGTCGGATGCCGCGCCGAGCCGGCCCGTGCTGTATCCGGTGCAGGAGGCGACCCCATGAGACTCGACCGCGAGCACGCGCAGGCGCTCGATGCCGCTGACCCGCTGCATGCCTGGCGCGATCGCTTCGTGCTGCCGCACGCGCCGGAGGGCGCGGAACTCGTCTACCTGTGCGGTCACTCGCTCGGCGCACAGCCGATCCTGGCGGCGGAATACGTCGAGGAAATCATGCGCGACTGGCGCGGCTTCGCCGTCGAAGGGCACTTCCACGCGCGGCATCCCTGGCTGAGTTACCCGCAACGCCTCGCGCCCGCGCTCGCCCGCCTCGTCGGCGCCGGGGCGCACGAGGTCGTGGCGATGAACACGCTCACGGTGAACCTCCACCTGATGCTCGCGAGTTTCTTCCGCCCCGCGGGGGCTCGCACGGCGCTGCTGATCGAACAGGGAGCATTCCCGTCGGACCGTTACGCCGCGGAATCCCAGGTGCGGCACCACGGCCTCGACCCGGCTCGCGACCTCATCGAGATCGGCCCACGACCCGGGGAAGAGTTGCTGCGCACCGAGGATATCGTCGCGTTCATCGAGCGCGAAGGCGGCCGCATCGCCACCATCCTGCTGCCTGGCATCCAGTACCTCACGGGGCAGGTGCTCGACATTGCGGCCATTTCGGCCGCCGCCCGGCGCGCAGGTTGCACGATCGGCTGGGACCTCGCGCACGCCATTGGCAACGTCGAGCTGGACCTGCACGGCGCCGGGGTGGATTTCGCCGCCTGGTGCCACTACAAGTACCTGAACGGCGGGCCGGGCGCGATCGGCGGCGCGTTCGTGCACGAGCGTCACGCGCGCGCGGACCTGCCGCGGCTCGCGGGCTGGTGGGGCCACGACCAGGCGACGCGCTTCCAGATGGGTCCGCGTTTCGAGCCAACCCCGGGCGCCGAGGGCTGGCAGCTGAGCACCCCGCCGGTGCTCGCCATGGCGCCGGCGCTGGCCTCGCTCGAGCACTTCGACTCGGTCGGCCTGCCGGCCCTGCGCCGCAAGTCGGTGGCGCTCACCGGCTACCTCGAGGCGCTGGTCCGGACGCGTCTCGCAGGCCGCGTTTCGATCGTCACGCCGGCGGATCCCGAGTCGCGTGGCGCCGCGCTGTCGTTGCGACTCGAGTGCCCGCGCGACCGTGCGCGAGCAGTCTTCGACGGGTTGCGGCTCCGTGGCATCGTCCCCGACTGGCGCGAGCCGGGCGTGATCCGCGCCGCTCCCGTGCCGTTCTACAACAGCTTCGACGACGCCTGGGCGTTCGTGGACGCGCTCGCCACGGAACTCACCAGCGCATGACGCGCGCGGGACCCTGCGTGCTCGCCGTCGACCTGGGCACCAGTGGGCCCAAGGCGGCAGTCGTCTCGGTCGAAGGGCGGATCCTCGCGACGGCGCGCGCGCCGGTGACGACGCTGTTCCAGTCGGACGGCGGCGTGGAACAGGATCCGCAGGCGGTGTGGAGCGCGGTCAAGGCGGCGTGCACCGCCGCGCTCTGGGGCTCCTGCGTCGAGCCGGGCGACGTGCTGGCCGTGATCTGCAGCAGCCAGTACTCCTCGATCGTGCCGGTCGACGGGCACGGCCGCCCCACGATGAACATGATGCTGTGGCTCGACAAGCGCGGGGCCACGCCGAACCTGCGTCGACTGGCCGCAGCCCCGACCCGCATCGATTCACCCTGGCAGGTGCTCAGGTGGCTGCGCGTGCACGGGTTGCCACCCATCGACGGCGGCATCTCGCTGACGCACATGCGCTGGATCAAGTACGCACGGCCGGAGGTCTACGCCCGCACGGCGAAGTTCCTCGAGCCGATGGACTACCTGGCGATGTGCTTCAGCGGCCGCGCCACCGCCAACCAGTGCACCGCGTTCATGTCCCTGGTGACCGACAACCGGACACTGGACACGACCGACTACGATGCACGCCTGCTCGGTTACTCCACCATCGACCGCGAGAAGCTGCCGGACCTGGTGCCGCTGGATTCGATCTTGGGCACCGTTCTCCCGGAGGTCGCAGCCGAACTCGGTCTCGAACCAGGAACCCGGATCGTGACCGGTCTCAACGACACCCAGTGCGGAGGAATCGGCACCGGCGCGTTCGAGGGAACACATGCAGCGATCTCGGTCGGCAGCACCAGCGTGATGATCACCCACGTCGGCGACCGTCGCACCGACGTGCGGCACGCGATCCTGAGCATGCCGAGTCCGGTGCCCGGCAAGTATTTCGTCATGGCCGAGAACGGCGCCGGCGGAGGCACGCTCGAGCAGTTCCTCGGCAACGTCGTCTACGCGAACGACCAGTTCGGCGAGCTGGCGGCAGCCGATCGCTATGCGCTGCTGCAGCGCGCCGTGGACGAGACTGCTCCCGGCAGCGCGGGCGTGCTGTTCCTGCCCTGGCTCGCCGGCTCCATCGCCCCGGCGTCCGACTCACGCATGCGCGGCGGATTCCTCAACATGGGGCTCGCGACGACGCGCAGCCACCTCGCGCGCGCCGTCCTCGAGGGAGTCGCCCTGAACCTGCGCTGGTTGAAGACGCCGGTGGAGCGGTTCGCGAAGCGCAGCTTCTCGCATTTCGCCTTCTACGGCGGCGGGGCCGAGTCCGACGCGTGGTCGCAGATCATGGCCGACGTGCTCGAGGCGCCGGTGCACCAGCTCGCCGAACCGCAATACGTCACCTGCCGCGGCGCGGCGCTGCTGGCGTTCCAGCGGCTCGGGCTGCTCGGTTTCGACGAATTTGCGCCGCGCATCGCCGTGCGACGCGTCTACGAGCCGAATCCCGCGCACCGTCGCCTCTATGCCGATCTGTCCAGGCAGCTGGTCGAGGCCTACCGGGCGACGCGGCCGATCGTCCACGCACTGGGCGAGATGGGGGCACGGGCATGAAGCCTGCCGGGATTCGCGACATGCTCGAGGCGGGCCTCGCCGCGGTGCTCGAGGCCGGGCCAATCGCGCTCGAGTATTTCCGTCGTCCCATCGTCGTCGACAACAAGCTCTCGGGCGGTCTCTACGATCCGGTGACCGAAGCGGACCGGCGCGTCGAGGCGCTGATCCGCGACCGCCTCGGACGGCGATTCCCGCGACACCGCATCGTGGGCGAGGAGCATGGTTCGAGCGGCGACGGCGACACCTACTGGGTCATCGACCCGATCGACGGCACCCGTGCGTTCATCAGCGGGATGCCGACCTGGGGCATCCTGCTCGGCCTCGTGGTGGACGGGCGAGCCGTCGCCGGCATCATGCACCAGCCCTACACCGGCGAGACCTGGCTGGCGGATCCCGACCGCGGCGCGAGGATTCGCACCGGCAACCGCGAGGCGGCGCTGCGCAGCCGGTCCGATGCACGACTGTCGGACGCGATCCTCTACAGCACGCATCCGTCGATGTTCCACGAGCCCGGCCTGCAGTCACGCTACGCCGCGCTCAGCGCACGCTGCCGGTTACAGCGCTGGGGCGGCGACTGCTACGGCTTCGCACTCGTCGCCCAGGGCTGCATCGACCTGATGGTCGACGCCATGCTGATGCCCTACGACATCGTGCCCATGATCCCGATCATCGAGGGTGCGGGCGGTGTCGTCACCGACCTCGCGGGCAACTCGCCGCTCGCCGGCGGGACGGTGATCGCCGCCGCGCACCCGGCCTTGCACGCCGAGGCCCTGGCAATCATGTCGCAGGCGGCCGGGGGTCCGGGCGCGGCGCGGGAGGACTGAATGGACGTCGAGAAGGCATTGCGCACGCTCTATCCCTACGCCGAGGAGTTCGGCGTCACGCGGCAACTCCCGGAACGCGGGCTCGACGAGCAGTCGATCCTCGCGCAGCTGCGCACGATGTCCGAGCGGGAGGACCGCCGCTGGGAGAACGGCAAGTGCTCCGGCACGATGTATTGCGGCGACCACGGGCACTATGAGTTCCTGAACGAGGCCTTCGGGTACTTCGGGCACGTCAACGCGTTGCAGCGCGACATGTGCCCGAGCATGAACCGGCTCGAGAGCGAGATCATCGCCATGACGCTCGGGATGCTGCACGGCGAGGCAGTCGCGCGGCACGACCCGTCGCAGAACGCATGTGGCGCGCTCGGGTTTGGCGGCACCGAGAGCATCCTGAACGCGGTCCTCGCCTACCGCGAGCGCTCGCGCATCGAGCGCGGCGTGGCGCGTCCGCGGATGATCTGCCCGGACACTGCGCATCCGGCGTTCCACAAGGCGGCGCACCTGTTCGGCCTCGAAGTCGTCGTGGCGCCGACCGACCCCGCGACGACCCGGGTGGACGTGGATTTCGTGCGTGACGCGATCAACGCGGACACCGCCGTGGTGATCGCCTCGGCCGGCAACTACCCCTACGGCACCATCGATCCGATCGCCGAGCTCTCGGCGGTGGTCGTCGAGAAGCACACCTGCCTGCACGTCGATGGCTGCCTCGGCGGCTGGATCCTGCCCTGGGGCCAGGAACTCGGGGTTCCCAACATTCCAGTCTTCGACTTCCGACTGCCCGGAGTCACGTCGATCTCCGCCGACACGCACAAATACGGATACGGTCTCAAGGGCACGTCGGTGCTGGCGTGGCGGGACAAGTCCTACCGGCAGTACCAGTACTACATGCTCACGGACTGGAAGGGCGGCGCGTACGCCTCACCGGGGCTCGCCGGCAGCCGCTCGGGCGGCCTGATCGCGGCGACCTGGGCTTCGATGATGCGGCTGGGCCGCGAGGGCTACCTGGAGAAGGCACGCCGGATTTTCGACACGGCCTTCGCGATGCAGGACGCCGTCACGGGTCACCCGGAACTCGCGCTGATGGGCAAGCCGACATTCTGCTTCTCGTTCCGGTCGGACGATTTCGACATCTACCACGTCAACGATTTCATGCGGACGCGCGGCTGGCGCTTCAACGGCCAGCAGCAGCCGAACGCGATCCACATGTGCGTGACCGGACCGCAGACACAGGCCGGCGTGGTCGCCGAGTTCGAGCGTGACCTGCGGGATGCCGTGGCGTACGCGAAGAACCCGCCCCGGCCGACTCCGCTCAGCAGTGGGGTCTATGGCGGCGGCGCAGGCCTGGACCTGAGCAATCCCGCCATCGCGCGCGCGTTCTTCACGCGCGCGATGAACGCGTTCACCGACTGCCCGTTCTGATCGCACGGCGCGACCGGCCAGACCGTGCCGCCAGCAGCACGAGCAGCCCTGCCAGCCCGAAGCGACCGAGTGCCCCGCCTCCCCCACCCCCATTCCCGGCCGACGCCGGCGGCGGCACGGTCCCGGGCGCCGTCGCGGTCACCCGGAATTCGAGCGCGTCGTTGCCGACCGATGCGTCCTCTGCTGCAACCAGCGTCGCGGCCACGGCGTAGGACCCCGCCACGTCGGCGCGCAGGTTCAGCGTCGTGCTTGAGGTCATGCCTGCAACCAGCGACGGCCACGTGCAGGCGATTCCACCCGCCTGCGTCGCGCACGTCCCACCGCTCGTAGCCGTACCGTCGACGACGGCGAGGCCGCTCGGAACCACGAACATCAGTCGCGCGCTCGTGGCATCGGCAGTACCGCGGCTCGCGACGCTCGCGCGCAACGCGAACGGCTGCCCGGTGCTGGTGCTGACCGACGTTGCCGTCGTCGACAGCGCAAGGTCCGCCGTGGCGGTGAGCGGCAGGATGCACGACGCCGCGTCGATCTCCGGCTGCATCTGCGTCAGGCTGCATTGCGAGAACTGGTCACTGCCGTTCAACTGCGGCGCCATCAGGAAGGTGCGCGGGGTAGCCTCGCAGGGATTGGCAGGCTGGCCCGATTCGGCGGCCTCGCCGTCGTGCGGCGCGCCGAAATTGTGGCCGATCTCGTGGGCCGCGATGAGCGCGACCAGGCTCGCCGTGCCCTGGCTGAGCGAAGCACCGTAGCTCGACAGGCACAGCGCGGCGATGTAGGCGATCCCGACCGTCGAGCCGGTGAGGTCGCGGCCCGTCACGAGGTGCGTCACCCCGGTGGCGCTCAACGACGATTGCGAGCGGCGATGGTCGCCGAGTTCTTCGAGCAGGGCCGACGCGTCGGAACTCGTGAACGGGTCGGCCGGGTCCTGGAAGACCGTGATCGCGTCGGCCAGCTCGATCTGGATGCCGACCTGGGCGCCGTAGATGCCGTCGACGTCGTTGAAGATCGCCGCGATCCGGCTGCGGGCCGCCTCGGCCGATCCCGCGTACTGGTAGAACTCGTAATCCGCGATTGCAGACACCTGCAGGCGTCCCGCCAGATCGCTGGCCTGCGCCGCCTGCTTGAGGCTACCGACGAGCGCGCGGTATTCGTCGAGGCCCGACGCCTTCGCGGTCGATCGGTCGGGCAGCACGACCTCGCACGTGGCGGCACCCGGGTCCGACTGCGTGTCCGACAGTCGGTATACGACCGGCTTGCGGCCACCGACGCCGAGTGGATTGACCGCCCTTCGCGCCACCTCGATCGCCGGCTCGATGACGTACAGGTCGCGGCCATCCCAGACCATGCCGGACTGGCGGTCGCCGTCGATCGCGAGACGCACCCACGACGAGGGGACGCCGGCCAACGACCCGCGCAGGAGTCTCACGCCGGAAATCGCCGAGCGGTCCGCCTCGCCGAGGCCGGCGAGCAGCCGCTCGTTCGACTCGAGGACGAGATCGAAGCGGCGGCCGTAGGCATCGAAGCTGGCACGGACCGGGTGCGAGGCCAATCCCTGGATCGTGACGGGCTCGGCATACAGCACGCGGAAACGGCCGCTTGCCGCGCGCGATTCAGCGGGAATGAGGCCGATCGCCAGCAGACTCAACAGGGCCAGTGTGGCCAACTTGCCCATTCCGACAACCCGCACGACGCCTCCGGGGCTATGCCGCATGCGACCGAACCGTGTATATCAGGGACCGGCGCGGACCGCACCGATTGGTGTCACATCCTGCGAGGCCCAGGCATGGTTCGAATCACGTTGCTGCTCTGTGCCAGCGCCACGAGCGGCATGGCGGGCGTCGCCGGGGCCACGACCTGCGACCGCCTCGAACCGGCCTCGTGGCTGCTCGGCGAGTGGCTGGCAATCGATGCCGGCAGGACCATCACGGAATCCTGGCGCACGGTCAGCCCGGACACCTACGAGGGCTACGGGGAAACCCGCTCGATTGCGGACGGCAAGGCCATCGACGCCGAAGTCCTGCGGCTGGTGCGCATGGCGGACGCCGTGTTCTACGTGGCGAAGGTGGCGCACAACCCGTATCCGGTGTCGTTCCGGCTCGTCGACTGTCCGCCGCAGCGGCTGGTGTTCGAGAATCCGTCGCACGATTTCCCGCGCAGGCTCGAGTACGCGCTGGCAGACGACGGCACACTGACCGTCGCCGTCAGCGACGGAGCCGACGAGGGATTCACGCTGCGGTTCGAGCGCGTGGGCGGTGCGAGCCCGTGACGCCGTCGATGGTGCTCGAGACCCCACGCCTGCGTCTCCGCCACCTCACCGACGACGATGCCGACTTCATCCTCGCACTGCTGAACGAGCCCTCGTTCATCGAGAACATCGGCGATCGCGGCGTGCGCACGGTCGAGGGCGCACGACGCTACCTCGCGGACGGCCCGATCGCGAGCTACGCAAAGCACGGCTACGGCCTGTACATGACGGAACTCGCCGCAACCGGCGAGCCCATCGGCATCTGCGGGCTGGTGAAGCGCGACTACCTCGAGCACGCCGACATCGGGTTCGCCTTCCTGCCGCGATTCTGGTCCCGCGGTTATGCGTGCGAGGCCGCCGCAGCCGTGAAGGCGCTGGCGCTCTCGACGCTCGGCCTGCCTCGCGTGCTCGCGATCACCTCGCCGGGCAACACCGGATCGATCCGGGTGCTGGAGAAGATCGGCCTCGGCTTCCAGGGGATGATCCGACCGCCGAACGATGGCGCCGAAGTCAGGCTGTTCTCGTCCGGGGACGCTACGCAGGCCTGACGCGCACCAGCTTGACGAAGCTGTACGGGTGCGCGTGCCGTTCATCGGCCGGGCGATCCTCACGGCCGATTTCCTCCCACTCCGCGGGATCGAGCGCCGGGAAGTACGTGTCTGCGTCCACGCTCGCATGCACCCGCGTCAGGTGGATCTCCCTTGCGAGCGGCAGCGCGAGGCGGTAGATCTCGGCCCCGCCGATCACGCACACCTCGGGGACGTCGCCGGCCGCAAGCAGCGCCGCCTCGAGCGAACCCGCGACCGTGGCCCCGGGTGCCGCGAGCCCCGGCTGGCGCGAGACCACTATGTTGTGGCGTCCCGGCAGCGGCCGGCCGATCGACCCCCAGGTGCGGCGACCCATCACGATGGGCTTGCCCATCGTGATGCGCTTGAAGCGCCGCAGGTCCTCCGGCAGGTGCCAGGGCAATCGCCCGTCGCGGCCGATGCCGCCGCGATCGTCGGTGGCGACGATGATCGAGACCCGCGTCACTTCCGGCCTTTCGCCTTCGCCCTCGCCCGCTTGCGCGCCGCACTCCTGCGCCGCTTCTCGTCGAGCGGAATGCGGTCGAGCATCGTGCCACGGCACCTTGCCGCGCCGCAGCGGCAGGTGTAGTTCGCGAGTTCCTCCGGATCGTCCGTGGTCTCCCACGTGAGCCCGTACTCGTAGCCGAGTTCCTCGCCCGGGCGGATCGTGCGCAGCGCCTCGATGAACACCCGCGCCCCCTCGATCACCGTCTCGCAGTTCGGGTCGCAGGAATGGTTGATGAAGCGTGCGTCGTTGCCGTCGACGCCGGCATCGATCACGATCGCGTCGTTGACCACGAACAGGAAGGTGTGCCCGTCGTCCTGGCCCTTCGCCGCGTAGCGCTCGTCGGCCTCCTCGTGCGAGATGCGGTCGCCGAGGTACTCGACGATGCGCGTACCCTTGCGGATCATGCGCGTCGCATAGACGCCGCTGCCGTGGATGCGCGAGCGGCGCACCGCGAACATCGGCGGCGCCTTCGGGCGGGCGAGCGTCTTGGCGGCATGCCGCATGTGCGCGTGGTGGTGAGGCGGGGTCTTGCGGGTCTTCGTGGCCTTGCTCATACGGCGATCGGTGCCTTGATTGCGGGATGTGACTGGTAGCCCGCGACCTCGAAGTCCTCGAAGCGGTAGTCGAAGATCGTTGCGGGCCGGCGGCGGATCACGAGCCTGGGCGACGGCAGCGGCTCGCGACCGAGTTGCAGGCGCGCCTGCTCGAGATGGTTGACGTAGAGGTGGCAGTCACCCCCGGTCCAGATGAACTCGCCCGGCGCGAGGTCGCACTGCTCGGCCATCATGTGCGTGAGCAGCGCGTAGGAGGCGATGTTGAACGGCACGCCGAGGAAGATGTCGGCACTGCGCTGGTAGAGCTGGCAGGAGAGGCGGCCGTCCGCGACGTAGAACTGGAACAGGGCGTGGCAGGGCGTGAGCGCCATCGAGTCGAGTTCCGCCACATTCCAGGCATTGACGATGATGCGACGGGAGTGCGGGTCGCGCTTCAGCAGGTCCACCGCCTGCGCTATCTGGTCGATGCTGCGGCCGTCGGCGCCGTGCCACGAGCGCCACTGCACGCCGTACACCGGCCCGAGTTCGCCGTCGGCATCCGCCCACTCGTCCCAGATCGTCACCCCGTGCTCGCGCAGGTAGCGCACGTTGGTCTCGCCGCGCAGGAACCACAGCAGCTCGTGGATGATCGACTTGAGGTGCAGCTTCTTGGTCGTGACCAGCGGGAACCCGGCCCCGAGGTCGAAGCGCATCTGCCAGCCGAAGGTGGCGAGCGTGCCGGTGCCGGTGCGGTCGGTCTTGCGGGCGCCGTGCTCGAGCACGTGGCGCATGAGGTCGAGGTACTGGCGCATCTCTCAGCCGAAGTTTCCGGAGCGTTCGTTGTGGCGGTAGGCCACGGCCAGCATCCACGCGCCGGCGACGATCATCGGCAGCGACAGGATCTGCCCCATCGTCACCCAGTCGAACAGCAGGTAGCCGCGGTTCTCGTCCGGCACGCGCACGAACTCCACGGCGAAGCGAAACACGCCATAGCAGAGCAGGAAGAGGCCCGAGGGCGCGAGGCGCGGGCGCGGCTTCGCCGTGAACCACCACAGGATCACGAACAGCACCAGCCCCTCGAGGAACGCCTCGTACAGCTGCGATGCATGCAGCGGCACGCCGTCGACCACCACGGCCCAGGGCACGTCGGTCGGCTTGCCCCACAGCTCGCCGTTGATGAAGTTGCCGAGACGCCCCGCCCCGAAGCCGATGGCCGGCAAGGGCGCCGCGAAGTCGAACACGTCGGCGATCTTCTTCGCGCGGCGGTTCGCGAAGACTGCGAGCGCGACGAGCACGCCGACCAGCCCGCCGTGGAAGGACATGCCGCCCTCCCAGATGCGCAGCACGCCGAGCGGATCGGCGAAGATGCGCTCGGTGCCGTAGAACAGCATCCACCCCAGCCGCCCACCGAGGATCACGCCGATGGCGCAGTAGAAGATCAGGTCGTCGACTTCTGCCGGCGTCCAGCTCGATCCGGGGCGTGCCGCGCGCCGCCGCGCGAGCCACCACGCGCCGAGGAAGCCCACGAGGTACATGAGCCCGTACCAGCGCACGTGCAGGGGCCCGAGCGAGATCGCGACCGGGTCGGGATGGGGGAAGACGAACATGAGGCGCGTATTCTAGGGAATCCTGCGGGTTCCTGCTCAGGTCGAACCACGGCAAATAGAACCAATGACGACACCGCCGCGTTTCCGCGGAATTGCCGCTTCACCGCCTGCGCCCTCTTAATCCCTCGCCGACTCCCATCGGAGGCTCATCTGGTGAGCCTGCCCGCTGATAGTTTGCCCCATGCCTGGCGGGCCTGCTGGCGTAGCGCATGTGCGACCAAGCCATCGTTGTCCTGCCGAGCACAACCAGCTCAGTCGGGCGCATTGCGATACAGACTGTCAGGAGACCAACATGCCTCGCTACAGAAATTCCGACCTTGCCGGCCGCCCTTTCTCGAAAACGACTATTGGCGCAGTCTGGCAGAAAGGTCGCGCAATCGCAGGACAGGACCCCAACCTCTCGCGGCACGATATCTGCGGATGGCTGATGAAGATGACTGACTACGGCAACATCAACTCGAAGCACGGGTGGGAAATCGACCACATCAAGCCGGTTGCCAGGGGCGGCACGGATGATCTGAGCAATTTGCAGCCGCTGCAATGGGAGAACAATCGCGACAAAGGCGATACCTACCCTTGGACTTGCCCGCGCTAGACCCCTCCAGCACGATTGCGCGTACTCTGGATTCATGGGCATCCAGCCATGAGCTTCATGACTTGCGTCAATGTAGTTCCTTAACACGAACTTCACGAGATTTGACTTCGGCGGCGAGGTTAATACTATTAACCGAACTGGTTAATAGTTCTGGACAACTGGCCGCCGGGTGGATATCCTGTTCAAGTCGAACAAGTACCGGGAGTTGTGCCATGACGATGCCCTCGCCACGCGCACATTCGGGCGTGCATCTGCCCGAAAACTCAGGAGCCGGCTCGACGATCTCGCTGCCGCCAGCAATCTCAGCCTGGCGTGGAACCTGCCTGGTCGATTCCACCCGTTGAAGGGCGAGTTGGACGGTGCCTTCGCACTCGACTTGCAGGGTGGGCATCGGCTCGTCATCGAGCCCGCGGAGAATCCTCTGCCGAAGCTGAATGATGGTTCCCTGGACTTGTCTAACGTGACAGCAATTCGTGTCATCTACATCGGCGATTACCATGACTGAAACTTTCCAGAACGAATATCGCCCGGCCAGCGTGTCGCCCCCGGGCCACACGATTTCTGACTTGATTGAGGAACGGGGAATAAGGCAGGTCGAACTGGCCGCCCGGATGGGTGTTACGCCAAAGTTCGTAAACGAATTGATTTCCGGGAAAGCATCGATCAGCCCGGCCACGGCCATAGCTCTGGAGCGAACGCTCAATCTGCCGGCTGAATTCTGGCTAACCCGCGACGCCCGATATCAAGAGTTCATGGCCCGGTCGGATTCGGAAACGGAACTGGACAGGCAGTCTGTCTGGTTGGATGAGCTCCCGATGGCCTATCTTCGGAAACTTGGGTTCATCACTCCGCAGAAGACCAAGGCAGCGTCAGTTGCCGAATGCCTCTGGTTCTTCGGCGTTGCATCCGTCGAGGCTTGGCGCGAGCAGTACGTTCGCCGTACGCTCGGCAGCGCCGCCTACCGGGCATCCACCAAGCATCGGACCGATCAGGGCGCTGTCGCCTCGTGGTTGCGTGCCGGAGAACTCCAGGCCAGCAAAGTCGAATGCGGCTCATTCGCTCGCGACCATTTTCTTGACTGCCTTTCGCAGGCACGATCCCTCAGTCGTGAATCGGATCCGGCAATCTTTGTACCATCACTCGAGCAGCTGTTCGCCAGCTGTGGTGTCGTTGTGAGACTGATTCCAGCACCGGCGGGTTGCCCCGTCAGCGGTGCGGTGCGCTGGCTCACGCCTGACAAAGCATTGATCCAATTGAGCTTGCGGTACAGGACGAACGATACATTGTGGTTCACCTTGTTTCACGAGTGCGGCCATCTCGCCTTGCACGGCAAGAAGATGCTTTTTCTGGAAAACGAGGGGATGGACGGCGAGGAGGAGGATCAGGCAAATCGGTTTGCTGCCGACCTCCTTATTCGAAAAGACCAATGGGCCAGGGTTCTGGGCGTTGTCCACACTGAAGCCGAACATTGGCACATAGCCGATCAACTCGCGTCGCACCTGGGATTGTCGTTGGCCGCCTCCAGAAGGAAGGTTGGATTCCTTGGAGGTCATCATTGAATTGCCTGAAGGTGCGATACAGGTGGCAGGAGTAGCGTCAGGAACACCCGGCTACCGAACGCTACCGTCGTTACCCCAGACGACTTCATCGCGCAGACAATCAGCCGGGATTCCGAATCCAGGCGACTCGGGCTATATGCATAGATTCAGAGTTCCTGCGCGATGCCTGAGCTAACCTGGCTCGGTGACTCCGATGCACGTCGGCCATCGCGCCGCGTTCCTTACCGGGTTCTCAATCCCGTTGAGGCCGTCGGCGCACCAATTGCCGAGAACCTCTTGATACAGGGCGACAATCTTGAAGCCTTGAAAGCCTGCTCCCCTTCTACGCCGGTCGGGTCAAGTGCATCTTCATCGACCCGCCATACAACACCAAGAGTGCTTTCGAGCACTACGACGACAACTTGGAGCATAGCCAGTGGCTATCGATGATGTACCCACGAATGGAGTTATTGCGAGAACTGCTATCGGAGGATGGCAGCATCTGGGTCACGATCGATGACAACGAAGGACACTATCTAAAAGTCGTAATGGACGAAGTGTTCGGCCGCAAGCGATTCCTAGCGAATTGCGTTTGGCAAAAGCGTTATGCCAGGGACAATGCTGCAGCCATTGGCAGCGCACATGACCACGTACTTGCGTACGCAATGGATCCTGAGCGGTTCCGGAGGACCCGCGGCCTTCTAGGCCTCGACGAAAAGACACGTGCACCATATAAGAACCCGAATGACGATCCAAGTGGTCCATGGCAGTCGATTTCATTCACCGGCGCTGGCTGGCGTCCAAATCAGATGTACTGCATTGAGGGCCCAGACGGCACGAGGCATTACCCTCCAGAGGGAAGGCACTGGGCAACACTTGAACCGGAGTATCAGCGTCTGCGGGCAATCGGGCGATTCTGGTTTGGCCCAGACGGTCACGGGGTACCCCGCCTGAAGCGGTACCTATCGGAGGTCGACGGTTTGGTGCCTTTGACTTGGTGGCCGCATTCAGAGGTAGGACACAACGACGAGGCGAAAAAAGAGATTCACGCGCTCTTCGGCAAGGAAAGTGCGTTCGATACCCCGAAGCCCGAGCGACTCGTTCAACGTGCACTTGAAATTGCGTCAAGAGAGGGCGACTTGGTCCTCGATTCATTTTTGGGTTCAGGCACGACCATAGCCGTCGCCCACAAGATGGGCCGCCGCTGGATCGGAATCGAGATGGGTGAACACGCACGTACCCATTGCTTGCCGCGCTTGAAGAAAGTCGTCGAAGGCGAACAGGGCGGCATCTCTGAAGCGGTCGGCTGGAAGGGAGGCGGCGGTTTCCGCTTCATGAAGCTCGGGGCCAAAGCGTTCCTGGACGACGGCGCCCTGAACCCCGAGATCCGTTTCAAGGACTTGGCCGCCTATCTATGGTTCCTCGAGACTCGCTTCCCGCTGAAGACCAGTCAGTTCAAGAGCCCTGTTCTCGGGGTGAACAACGGCGCGGCGTACGTGCTGCTCTACAACGGCATCCTCGGCGACAAGCGCCCGGACGGCGGAAACGTACTGACCACCGCCGTCTGGAACGAGATACGCAAGCTTCTGCCCCGCGATCGTCGCGAAGCGGTGATCTACGGCGAGGCTTGCCGACTCTCTTTGGCGCGGCTCCGTGACCTCAAGATCACGTTCAAGCAGATTCCCTACGACATCTCGATGCGGTAGCCATGAGCTTCACACTCAAGAACTACCAGGTGAACGCGCTCGCGGCGCTCGAGATCTTTCTGACGAAGGCGCGTGGAACACGCTCCGAGGACGACACTGCTCTGGCGTTCAAGGACGCTCGCACAGCGGTCCTCGGGGACTCCGCGCCACGGACCCTGTACCGCAGATTTTCCGCTGAATTGCCTGAAGTTCCGCAGGCCTGCATCCGCATCCCGACCGGAGGTGGCAAGACGCTGCTCGCCGCTCACGCTATCGAACGAGCCGCCCGGCTGTACGTCGGCACTCAGTATCCGATCGCCTTGTGGCTGGTCCCGAGCAACGTGATCCGCACGCAGACAATTGAGGCGCTGCAGAAGCCCGGCCACCCGTACCGGATCGCGCTGGAGCAGTACTTTCCACCCGATCGACTGCGTGTAATCGACATCGACGATTGCGATCAGCTGCGTCCGGATGATTTCGACGGTCGCGCAATCGTCATCGTGGGAACGATCCAGACGCTCCGCGTCGGCAACACGGCGAGTCGCAAGGTCTACTCTTACAAGGAAAGCTTCGAACCGCACTTTGCGCGTCTGCCGAAACAGGCCTTCTTCGAAACTGTTCGTGAGAACGACCTGGCCGAGCAGCCGTACCTGAAGCCGTCGGACCTCGGCAAGATCAAGTTCAGCTTCGCCAATCTGCTGGCGCACTACCGACCGATCCTGATCGTCGACGAGGCGCACAACGCGACCACGGACCTTTCCACGGAAACGCTCGCGCGCATCCGGCCGGCCTGCATCATCGAGTGGACCGCCACCCCGGCGAGAGAACAGAACATTCTCTACACCGTATCCGCCCAGGAACTGAAGGCGGAGCACATGATCAAGTTGCCGATCGTGCTTGCCGGCCACGACAGCTGGCAGGGTGCGATCCGTGACGCCGTCCTGACGCGCGAAACGCTCGCGGCCGAGGCCGCGCGCGAGACCGATTACGTCCGACCCATCATCCTCTTCCAGGCCGACGCGAAGGACGGCGAGGTCGTCGTCGACACCTTGAAGGCGTTCCTCACGGACGAACTGCACCTGGGCGCGAGCCGCATTGCCATCGCCACGGGCAGTCAGCGCGAACTGGACGGCATCAACCTGTTCGACCCTGCTTGCCCGATCGATTTCATCATTACGGTCGAGGCACTCAAGGAAGGCTGGGACTGCTCGTTTGCCTATGTGTTCTGCACGGTGCAGACGATCCGGTCGACAAAGGAGCTGGAGCAGTTGCTGGGACGCGTGCTGCGACTGCCGTACGCCGCACCGCGTGAGAGCGAACACCTGAATCGCGCCTACGCGCATATCTCGGCCCCCGCCACGCTGGCCACCGCGAACAAGCTGGCCGATCTGCTGATCGGCATGGGGTTCGAGGAACTCGAGGCCGTGAGCGCCGTCGAGATTGCCTATGACGATCTCTTCGGGGCTGGCGTGGAGCCGCGCGAGCCGCGCGCCATCACCTCGACCATCTCAATGTCGTGGAAGGTCGCGGAACCGATGCTCGAGCACAGCGAGGGCACCGTCCAGATCGAGCGCACCGATGACGGCTGCAAGGCGATCGTGACGGGCGTCATTCCGCAGGCTGCGATCGAAGCGGCCGTGAGGGCCGCCCCGAAGCGCGATCAGGACGCGCTGCGCCGCGAACTGCAGCATCACCGTGCCCGCGCACTGAAGGCTGCCTCGCCGAAGGACCGCGGTGCGCACCTTGCGCCAATACCTCAGCTCGCGCTGCCGGCGCAAGGCGAACTGGTGCTGTTCGAACCGGAAATCCTCGGCGATCTGACGAATTTCACGCTGGGAGGTCGCGATGCGGAGCTGCCCGGCTTCACCGAGCGAGCGGACGCCCCGGCCTACCTGATCAACGTCGAGGGCGAGAAAGTTCGTGTTGCCACAGAGCGGACGTCGGAACAGCTGGACCTGAACGCCGGCACCGAGGGAATCCGACGCGAGGATGTCATCCGCGCGCTCGATCGGCGGCTACGCGATACGCGGATTCTGCAGGCCGACATGATCGCCTGGCTCGGTCGTGCCGTTGACGGTCTGCTGCGCCGAGGAATCGAGTTGGGATATCTCGCCCGCCACGTGAACTACGTGGCAGATGCGATGGCGGCCAGGATCGATGCGCTGCTGGCAGAGGCGCAGCGGGAAGCATTCCAGACGACGCTGGAATTTGCCGACGATGCCCGCAAGCCGCGCCTGGACGGGAATTTCGAGTTCCGCTTCCCGGAAGACAACTACCCTGCACGGTGGCGTTACGACGGGCGCTACACGTTCCAGAAGCACTTCTTCGGCCCGCCAGGCGAACTCTCGAATGACAATGCCAGCGAGGAAACCGCCTGCGCGATCGCGCTGGATCAGGTGCCCGAGGTGAAGCATTGGGTTCGCAATCTCGAGCGCCAGGAGGGTTCATCCTTCTGGCTGCCGACTTCCACCGATCGCTTCTATCCCGACTTCGTTGCCGAACTGATGGACGGCCGGATTCTCGTCGTCGAGTACAAGGGCGCCCACCTGTTCACTGGTGACGACGCCCGCGAGAAGCAAACAGTCGGCGCGGTCTGGGCCGCCGCGTCCAATGGTCGATGCCGTTTCGTAATGGCGACCGCCCCCGCCCTTGCGAACGGGCAGTCGGTGACGGAGCAGATTCTCGCGGCGTTGCGTTGATCGCTTGTCGGGAACTGAGACTCGTCCTGTCACTGTGCTTTTGGTCAACTATAAGGCTACTATAGAAGCCGTTTTGCTGACTTGAGAGACAATCTCCATAAAAGTTGGCTGTAGTAGCCTTTTACTTGAAACATTCAAGCCTCTGACGTATAAGGCTGCTGAAGTAGCCTTATATACATCACAACGAGACTCCGATGAAACGCGTAACGCCGACGCCCTTTCCTTCAGACCCACTGGTGCGAGAACCCGGGCAACTCGGCGAGGCGATCCGAGCTGCCCGAACCTCAGCCGCGCTGTCGCGGGTCGAAGCAGCCGCTGCTCTGGGCATTTCCAAGCAAACGCTCACCGACCTGGAACGTGGCAAGCCCACGGTCGCCGTCGGCACGGCCCTGCGTGTCGCGCATGAGTTGGGAGTCAGCATCTTCATCGCTCCGGCCCAGCACCGCGAGCGGGTCCGTCGCGCAGTGCTCGAGGCTCGCTGATGGAACTCGTGGTCCGCCTGGGTGATCAGCGGGTGGGGACCCTGTTGCACGATGTGCAGTCGAGCAGCTTCGCCTTTGCCTATGCGGCAGAGTGGCTTGCCCATCCGGACCGTTTCCCATTGGCTCCGAGCCTGCCGCTCACCCCGACCGGGATCACCAATGCGGAGGCCCACAGTGCGGCCGTCCGCCAGTTTTTTGAGAACCTGCTCCCGGAGGGCGAGGCCCTCAATGCGGCCGCGCTCGCCAGCAAGGTATCCAAAGCAAACCTGATGGGCCTGCTGATCGCGCTCGGGCGCGAAATGGCTGGTGCGCTCACGGTTCGTGCGCTCGACCTCGAACCCATCGCCGACGGGAAAGTCCGGCGCGCCCTGACCCGGGAGGAACTCTCGGCCCGAATCCGCTCGCGACCCCACGAGTCCTTCGCTATCTGGGACGGCCGCGTACGGCTGTCGATCGCAGGACACCAGGACAAGCTGGCGATTCACGTCGACGGAGACGAGTGGTCCCTGGCGGACGGAGCAGAAACAGCCTCGACGCACATCCTGAAGCCCGAGCCGGTACGGCGCGAACTCGCGGGACTCGCGAGCAATGAGTACTTCTGCATGCGGCTCGCGGCGAGTGCCGGATTGCCGACCGCGAGCGTGGAACTGCTGCAGGTGCCGGAGCCGGTGCTGCTGGTGACGCGGTTCGACCGCCGCCGCTTCCATGACGGCGTGGAACGCCTGCACGTAATCGACGGCTGCCAGGCGCTCGGACTGCCCGTCGCCGCGAAATACGAACGGCTCTACGGCGGACAGCGCGACGTTCGCCACATTCGCGACGGCGCGAGCCTGCCGAAGTTGTTTGCTTTGCTCTCCGGAAGTGCCCGGCCGCTCGTCGAGCGGCAGGCCCTGTTGCGCTGGGCGCTGTTCCAGGTACTGATCGGCAATGCTGATGCGCACGCGAAGAACATCTCGTACTTCCTCGATAGCGGCGGTTTGCGCGTGGCGCCGGCGTACGACCTGGTCAGCGTGCGCGCCATCGGAGCGCCGCTCGACTCGAGTTACGCGATGGCGGTGGGCGACGCCTTCTCATCGGAAGAACTGTCGCCCTACGAGTGGGCCCACTTCGCCGCCGCCTGCGGCCTTCCTCAGCGACTGGTCGCTCGCGAGTTGCAGCGGCTCGCCACCCGCGTGCTGGAAATTGTGGACGTCGTGCACGAAGAAGCGATCGCTCACGGCGCCGATCGCGGGATGCTCGATCGTGTGCGCGCGGTGGTCGAGGACGAATGCTGCCGTCAGCAGACCAATTCGCCCGCGATCGAACACGTCGATGCGGATCTCTTTCGATGAACCAGATTCTGCATGTTTACGTCACAAATGCAGTTTGCGCGTGCGCTGCAGCGTGCCTAGAGTCGTATCACCGCGGACTGATTCGCGCGGCTGCTCTTTGACAATCCGATGACTTGATATGCCGCTACCGGCGCAGCGTTTCCGCGGGAATGCCGGCCGGCAGCCACCCTAGGGTCAATGGCTCTTGCTTAAGCCGCAAGCGGGTGGCGCGTGCAGGCCCAAGTGGTTGAGAGGGAAGGAGAAGGCTGGCTCCGGGTTGGTAGGATGTTCGTTACCAAGCGCACCTCTAAAGGCATCGAAGAATTTCACACGACGCGTGAGCGGCTAAAGGTGATAGTAGAGGTGGTTGCGCTGATCGCGATGAGCTACGTGCTCCACAAATGCATGGCACGGATCTTCTTCTAACGATCAGTCAGTGCCCAGCCGTGGCCGCCAAAGATCGTTACTTATCGAGAGCGGCCAATCCATTGCCTTGATGCAGTGAGGCTCAGCGACAGAGCGAGTTGATATCACCACTCGGCTTCGCGTCGTAGGCGCGCCGCGAGTGCCTATTCGCCGAGAACTTCGCGAATCGCTCTGGTCGCGACTGTGCCGTAACGCCCGAAAAGTTTGCGAATCCGGAAGAATTGGCACAGTGAGCGGCACGCTTTCTGTCGCTTTTTCGGAGCGCAATCAGATGGTTAGATAGTGCGAAAGGAGGGACTCGAACCCTCACGGGGGTTACCCGCTGGAACCTAAATCCAGTGCGTCTACCAGTTCCGCCATTTTCGCCTGCGCCGCCGCACGCCGGCCCGAGCGCCGGGATTCTATAGCCAAATCAAGCACCAGGCGCTTCGACACGCCACTTACTCGAGCCACGGGCGCGACACATGGAGATCGGCCCCGGCCACCGGATCATGGCCGACTTTCATCAGGTTCGCGATGTGCGCGAGGTCCACTGGCCGGCGCGCGGCGCGCGCCCGGCAGGACGCGGCTCCGTCACCGGTTCTCGGCCAGCAACGTTGCAGCCCGCTCGATCTCGGCGCGGCCCTCCGCCTCGCGCCCCAGCCCGAGCAGGATCTGTCCGCGCAGTTCCGCCAGCTTGGCGCGGCCGCTGGCATCGGACGACGATGCGGCGAGCTTGGCAGGATCGACTTGAGCCGCAACCGCAGCCGCCTCCTCGAACCGACGCGCCTCGGCCAGGGCGCCCGCATGGCTGTAGCGCGCCGCGTGCAAGACCGTGCTGTCCGGCCCCGAAACGCGCTCCAGTCCTTCGGCAGCCGCCGCGAGGTGCATGCAGGCACGATCGAGGTTGCCGACTTCGCGCTCGGCGTCGCCGAGATTGATCAGCTCGACCAGCGTGTACTGGTTGTCCGCGCCCCAGCGCCGCACGGAACGCGCGTACACCTCGCGCTGCAACTCCGCCCGCCGCGCCTCGTCCCCCGTCAGCGAGTACAGGTAGCCGAGCGAGGAAAGAGTGGCGATGGTCGCCTGGTCGTCCGGCCCGCGTGCCTGTTCCTGCTCCGCGAACGCGCGCTCGAGGTGCGGGATCGCCTCGCTCGGCCGGCCCTGGTTGCGCAGGGCGTCTCCGAGCAGGCGCCGCGCGATCGCGAGCGTCGACAGCCCGACGTTCTGTTCGTCGTACGGGTCGCCGGCGAGCACGTCGCGCGCAATTGCCTCGGCCTTGGCGGGATTCTTCAGCCGCAGCTCGGCGCCGCCGATCGTCAGGCGGATGTGCGCCGACAGCGCGATGTCGTCCGGCCGGACCACGCGCTGCATCTGCTCCGCCGCCAGGTAGGCCTCGAGCGCCTCCTTCGGCTGCAGCTGCTGGTAATGAAACGTGCCGCGGGCCAGCTTGGCGCGCAGCCCGAGCTCGCCGATGGCGTCTTTGCGCGGACCGGCGAGCGCGTCGGCTTCGTCGAGCCGCTGCCGCGCCTCGTCGAAACTCGACAGCCGCACCAGCACCGTGACGAGGTCGTACTCGCCCAGCAACCGCGTTTCGTCCTGCGGCAGCAGCCGGCTGCGGTTCAGCTCCGTGACCCGGCGGAACTCGGCCTCGGCGACCGTGAAATCACCAAGCGTGCGGTAGGCGCGACCGAGGGTCGTGCGGATGCCCGCCTCCACCACCGGCGCGTCGCCGAAGCGGCCGTCGAGGCGCAGTCGCGCCGCGTCGAGCAGCTCGCGGAGCGTCGGGTTGCGGTCGTAAGCGATGGTCGAGGTGCGGCTGCGGCCGCCACCGAGCAGGTCTTCGTTCAGGAAGCGATTGATCTCGGTGGCGAGAGATGCCTGCACCACTGCTTCGGCACGCGCGTGAGCGATGCGGTCGTTCTGGTACAGGGACACCGCCAGGCCCGTGACCAACGCCAATCCTGCGGCGATCATCCACGGCCGGCGCGCGCGGCTGCGCGCGAGCAGTGCCTCGGACTCGGCGAGCCGCCGCTCACGTTCGCGCTCGCGCTGCCCGGCTTCGCGCCGCGCCGCGAGCGATTTCAGGCGTTCGACGAGCACCGCGACGCTGGCCAGGCGCTGCGCCGGATCGCCGTAAGTGGCGGCCGAGACATCCTCGCACAGCAGCGGATCGCCGAGCGCCTGCTCCCAGCCCGGCGCGAGCGGCCGCTGCAGGTCGCCGACCAGCAACTGGTAGAGCA
Source organism: uncultured Gammaproteobacteria bacterium (assembly GCA_963706535.1). Classification (GTDB taxonomy): domain Bacteria; phylum Pseudomonadota; class Gammaproteobacteria; order Steroidobacterales; family Steroidobacteraceae; genus RPQJ01. The sequence goes on along the minus strand of CAVPMU010000002.1, from coordinate 262,437 downwards.
GCAGTCCGAGCGCGTAGATGTCGCTGCGCACGGTAGGTGGCTCACCGGCCACCAGCTCCGGCGCGAGATAGAGAGGCGTCCCGCTGCTCGAATCGGAGCCGATCGACTGCGTGACCGTCAACCCGAGGCGCGTGATGCCGAGCGCCGTGAGTCGCTCGGGATTCAGCAGCCGGCCGCTGCCGAAGTCCGTCAGGCGCACTTGCAAACCGTCACCCTTCGGCGCCAACAGCACGTTGGCCGGCTTGATGTCCTTGTGCAACACGCCCACGCCGTGCGCGGCGGCCACGGCCTCGGCGATGCGCAGGAACAGGTCGAGGCGCTCCGCACGGTCGAGGGCCGCGAGCCGGGCGCCAGCACCGTCCGCCCATTCGTTCAGGTTCTCACCGCCGTACTCGCACTCGAGGAAGAACGGCGTTGCCTCGAAGTTCCAGTCGATGATGCGCACGAGGTCGTCGCGCTCGCCGAGCGTCTCGACCAGCACGCGATACAGCGTCGCCTCGCGCTTCAGCATCGCGAGACGCTCGCCGTCGCTCGCGAATTTGAACACGCGCGCCTCGCGCGTCTTGACGTGCCGGGCGAGCCACACTTCGCTGGCGCCCGGCGCATTGAGCTGGCGCTCGAGCGCGTAGTGCGGCCGCAACGGCACGGATTGTGCCGCCTCGAGTTGCAGCCGGCTCAGCACGCGACGGCCCACGGCGGTACGTTCCACCGGGCCGTTGAGGCGGTAGCCGATCCTCGGCAAGGTGACGAGCCGCTCGGCCGCAGACTCCCCGAGCCCCTTGCGCAGCTTGGCCACTGCGTTCGGCAGCACGTTGTCCACGGTGGGACGCCCGTTCCACACCTGCGCGAACAGTTCTTCCTTGGTGACCACCTCGCCGACGTGACGCAGCAACGCGCCGAGCACCTGCAGCGGCTTCTGCTCGAGATCCACGGGCAGGCCGCCCACCGTGAGCTCGAAACGCACCTCGTCGAACTCGGCTCCGCCGAAGCGGTAACGATAGAGCGGCGCCTCGCCGCCTGGTTCCTGCGTGGTCGTCATCAAGCCACCCCTGCACGTTCGTCTTGTATCACGCAGCGTGGCCGCGCACCGCTGGGCCGAATCTACTGGATTCTGCAGCACGAGCCAACCCCGCCAGCCGGCCGGCCGCGCGCGAAAAGCCCCGCTGCCAAGCGCACTTACGGGCCGTTAGCGATCCGTTAGGCGGCGTGATGGCGCGGCCTCCCCATGCCCGCTCTACTGCGCCACCCACTCCAACATACAAGGGGAAGACACGCATGCGCCCATCCGCGATCGGGGGCCGCCGCAACCCGTGCCGCACCGCGACGGCGCTCGCCGCGCCATGCGTCCTCCTCGCACTGTCGGCCTGTGGCGGTGGCATCGAGCAGGACATCCGTCAGCGCTTCGTCGAGCGGTACGAGCGCGACCTCTGCGTGTCATTCAGCCAGCCATTCCCGCTTCAGGCCCACGCCAGCAGCCTCGACGGCTCGGCGCACTGGCTGCAAGCCCTGACCGCGGCCGGACTCCTCACGGCTACGGCCGGCTCGCAGGCACACGGCGTCGGTGCCGTGCTGCTCGGCCAGAGCTTCACCTTCGACCTGACCGACGCCGGACGCACTGCGTGGTCGACTGAGAAGGGCTTCTGCTATGGCCGCACCATCGTGGTCGAGGTAATCGACTACACCAAGCCGACCGAGGCCATGGGCGCGACCGTCGTGCAGGCCGAGGCCCGGCTGCGCCATCAGGTCGATGCGCCGTGGGCCGAAGCGCCGATCGTCGCCGACTTCGCCAAGCGCGGCGAGGAAACAGTCTCCATGGTCCTGGTCAAGAAGGAAAAAGGCGGCTGGACGCCCGCGTACTGAGGTCGCCCCCCGCTCCTGGCAATGCTCACTCGTACACAAGGGAATCACATGCACATATACGCCCGTTCCGCCCGCGCGCCGCGCGCCGCCGCCCTGCTCGCCCTCGCCGCGCTGCTGCCGGCGCCAGCCGCCCTGCTGTTCACGTCAGCCGCCGTCGCCCAGGGCATGTGTCCCGGCGAGCCGCTGTGCCGCGAGGTGCCGAGATTCTCGGCGACCATCACCGATTTCCGCGTCAGCCCGAGCACCTCCGGCAACCGGCCGATCGGCCTGACCGTGCGCTTTACCAACAAGACGGCGCAGCCACTGATCCTCGGCTACGTCGACGGCACGGCCGCTGCTTACGACGATCGCGGCAACAAGTACCTGCTGCAGAACAGCAGCAACCTGGCCGGCATCGGTCGGATCGAGCGCTCGAGAGTCGACCCGAAGTTCGCGCTCGGCCCGGGTGAGAGCGCGGACGCGAGGATGGAGCTCAACTTCTTCGTCAACCGCAACGTCATCGTCGGTACTGCCTTCAACGTCGAAATGAGCGTGCGCGAGATCGAGCCGGTGGCGGGCGGTCAGTTCCAGCTCGGCCGCGAGCACGCGCTCAGCTGGCAGGGCCTCACCAGCGGCTCCGGCGGCCGGGCGCCGCCTCCCGCGGTCGGCGCGGTCGCGGCAGGCGGGGTGGCGGGGGCAGCCCCGGCCGTGCCGCTCGAGGATCCGTGCCAGGGCAAGCCGGCCTGCTCGTCGAGCGGCACGGTGGTCGCCGAGGTCGCGCGCCTGCTCAACGAGGGCATGTCCGGCAACTACCACCAGGTGCTCGTCACGGTGCGCTTCCGCAACCTCGGCAACGCGCCGCTGATTCTCAACTTCAAATACGGCAGCGGCAGGATGACCGACAACCTGGGCCAGTCCTACGACGTGTCGTCGCAAGCCAATAACGTGCAGGGCATGCCGGTGTCCACACGCGACAAGGCCAGCTCGCAGTTCACGCTCGCGCCGGGCGCGGCGGGCAACGCCTCGATCCGCTTCCGGCGCTTTGCCGGCACGGCCAAGCAGATCGGCACCAGCTTCAGCCCCTCGTTCTCGGTCGAGCAGTACGAGCTGCTGCCCTCCAACCAGCTGCGGCTGTTGCGCGAGCACTCGCTCAATTTCACCGACCTGCGCTACGGTGGCACGGGTGGCGCGGGCGCCGCGCCGGCCGGGGCGGTGGCCCTCGACGAAGCGTTGCAGAGGCTCTTCAAGGGCGGCGGCGACAGGAAGAAAAAGAAGAAGGACTGACGGCGACCGATCACCCGAAGCACACGAGGAGACCCCGATGCTGTCTACGAGAGAAATGATGATGATGCTGGCGGCGGCGCTGCTGACCGCCTGCGGCTCCGAACCTCAACCCTCCGCCGGTGGCACGACACCACCCGCGGCCGATGCCGGCACCCCCAAGGCTGCCGCCAAAGAGCTCAGCGACGACGCGACGGCGGCCGAGGTGGCGCGCGAGGCGCGCGGCAAGGTCAAGTGCCCGGCCAAGTTCCAGACCGCGCGGCCGGCCGGCACACCGGTGGACGACGTGGTGGGCGTGCGTCCAGGCATGACCTGGGACGAGGCCGTCAATGTGGTGCTGTGCACCCACGACCTGCTGGTCGTGACGCCGGAGACGCGCCGGGGCTACACCCTGCAGACCTACGGCCAGACGCTGCGCCAGGGATTCAACGCGCGTTTCGCCGAACCGCGCGTGCAGAAGTCCTCGAAGCAGATCCTGGCCGAGATGCAGGACGCGGCCATCGCGCGCGGCTCCAACCGCGCCGTGCGCGACGTGCAACCCGGCCAGGCCAAGTGGTACGTGAGCACGATGGGCTTGCCCGGCGAGGAACGCGTGATCAGCGCCGCCCGCGAGGAGTGGTACGAGACCGACCGCTTCCCGACGATGGCGAGCGTGCAGGAAGCGCTGCAGGGCAAGTACGGCCAGCCAGTCATCGTCGAGGACGTCGGAGGCTCCGGGTTCTATTTGATCTGGGCGTACGATCAGTCGGGACAGCCATCGGGCCGGTGCCGCGGCAAGGCCGATCCCGACCTGGGCGTGGAACTGAGCCCCGACTGTGGCAGCTCCGTGTCGGCGCGCATCCAGCCCTCACGTGCCAATCCTGAATTGGCGGAATACCTGCAGGTGGCGACGGTGGACCAGGCGGCTGGCTACGACCTGCTGGAGCGCACCGAACGCGCACTGCAAGCGGCAGACGCACAGCGGCGCGCGCGCGAAGTCGAGGAAGCGGCGGGCAAGGCCGCAAAGCCGACCCTGTGAGGCACCGGCACCGGAACGGAGAATCGATCGGCAACTGATGGCTCGGGAGGAAATAGCGATGCACACCCGCAAGATGTTGACGATCGCGGCGCTCGGCGCACTGCTCGGTGCCTGCGGCCAGGGCGAGAAGTCCGGCGCTGGCGCCGCGGCAGAAGCAACGCCGGCCACGGCCCAACCCGGGGAGCGCGTCGGCGAATTGCCGCTGAAGCGCGGTTTCTACGTCGCGAGCGACACACCCTGCGAGCAGGCCTCGAACGCCACGCTGCTGCTGCTGCGTCGCGACGGTATCAGCGGCTCGCGCGACTCCTGCGAGTTCACGCAGATCGAGCGCGTCGGCAACACGACCTATCGGGTGACGGAGCGCTGCGCCGACATGATGGACCCGAGCGGCGGCGAGACCTGGGGGGTCACGTGGGAGATCCCCGACGACTCGAGTTTCAGCACGCTGCGAGATGACGGCTGGGAGCACAGCGCTCGGCATTGCGAGCAGTCGCGCCTGCCCGAGGACTGGCGCGACAACGACATCAGCGACGTGACGGGGTGAGGCGCTGGGTACGCCGACGGAGGATGGTGGGCCGTGTAGGACTCGAACCTACGACCTACTGATTGAGAGTCTCACTTACATCTCTGTTTTTCCACCGACTTGCGAGGCCAGCCTCGACGCATCGTAGAGAAGCCTTCGATCGACAGCAACGCTGTGCTCGGATTGGTCGCAGTGCCCACGGCAGTGCCGCGATGCATTTCTTCAACGTTCTGACCGGCCCCGAGCTGATCGAGATCACCGAGGCGCACTTGCCCGAGCATCGCGAGCGACTGTATCCGCCGACCGTGGCGCTCTCGATGTTCCTGCGTCAGACCTTGGCGACGGACGGCTCTTGCCAACGCGCGGTGAACGCTTGGGCGGCCGACCGCGCGGCCGAGGGACTGTCGCCCCAGAGCGTACGCACGGGCGGCTATTGCCGCGCCCGGCAGCTCGAGCAGCGCGCTCCGCATGGCTGGCGCTGGCGGGGTCGATCCGTGAAGCTGCTCGATGGCACCGGGATCTCGATGGCCGATACCGCCCAGAACCAGGCCGTGTTCCCGCAGCCGGTGAGCCAGGCGGCCGGCGTGGGCTTTCCGCTGGCACGCCTGTGCGCGCTGATCGATCTGGCCGGTGGCGCGGTGCTGGAGGCAGCCACGGGCGCCCATGGCGGCGCCGGGCACAGCGAACTGGCTCTGTCGCGCACACTGCTCGGTGCGCTCAAGGCCGGGGATGTGCTGCTGGCCGATGCGCTGTATGCCAACTACTGGCTGATCGCCGAGTTGACAGCCGCCGGCGTGGACGTCGTGCTGCAGCAGCACGGCTCGCGACGCACCGATTTTCGGCGCGGGCAACGCCTGGGGGTGCGAGATCACGTGGTGCAGTGGCCCAAGCCCGCGCAGGTGCCAGCCTGGATGAGCCGCGCCCAGTACCGCGCGGTGCCGCACGAACTGACCCTGCGCGAAGTGCAGGTCGGCGGCCGGGTGCTGGTGACCACGCTGCGCGATGCCCGGGACGTTCCCAAAGCCCAGCTCGGGGCGCTCTACCAACACCGCTGGCACGTCGAGCTCGATCTGCGCTGCATCAAGACCACGCTCGGCATGGACGTGCTGCGGTGTCAGACCCCCGCGATGGTCGAGAAGGAACTGTGGGTGTACCTGCTGGCCTACAACCTGATCCGCCTGCTGATGTCCCAGGCGGCCGCCGAACACGGCACCGTACCGCGCGCGCTGAGCTTCAAGCACACCGTGCAGTTGTGGAACGAGTTCAGCGCCCGCTCGCTGTGCCACGCCGAGGCCGGCAGCCTCGCGCTGCTCTTTGCGCTGATCGTTCAGCAACGGGTGGGCCACCGGCCCGATAGAATCGAACCACGGGCTCGAAAGCGACGACCCAAATCCTTCCAGTGGCTCAAGGTTCCGCGACATGTGGCTCGACGAGAGATCAAACGACTCGGCTACCTGCCGAATCCGGCGCACGCTAAGTAAGCGCCATTGACCCTTGAGCCAGGTGCGGCGCTTCAGCTGAAACGTCGCCTCGGACCGGGACCAAGCTCATCCGTCGTCCTTCATTCGCTGACTACACGGCAGAACAGCGACTTCAGGTAGCGCGTCTCGGGGATGGCCGGGTGGATCGGGTGGTCCGGCGCGTGCCCGCCGACTTCGACCACCTGCGTGAAGCGATTGACGTGCCGTGACGCCACCTGGACCGTGTCGATCAACTGGTCCGGCGACAGGTGGTGCGAGCAGGAGCAGGAGACGAGGATGCCGTCGCGCGGCAACAGCTGCATCGCGAACTGGTTGAGCTTGCGGTAGGCAGCCTGTCCCTTGGGGATGTCGCGCCGGCGCTTGATGAAGGCCGGCGGGTCGATCACGACCACGTCGAACTTCTCGCCCGCCTCGCGCAATTCGGCCAGCACGTCGAAAGCATCGCCACGCCGGGTGTGGACAACGAGCTCGTTGGCCACGGCAGACTCCTGCAACAGCTCGAGCGCCGGCGCCGACGAGTCCACGCACACGACCTCCCGCGCGCCGGCCTGCGCCGCGGCGAGGCCCCAGGCGCCGAGGTAACTGAACACGTCGAGCACCCGCAGGCCCCGCACGTACCTGAGGAAGTTGCGGCGATTCGCCGCCTGGTCGTAGAACCAGCCCGTCTTCTGGCCCGTGCCGATCGGCACGCGGAACCGTACGCCGTTCTCCTCGACCCAGGCGTGATCGACGGGCTCGCCGAACGCCGTCTCGACGTACGACGGCAGGCCCTCGAGCTCCCGGGCACCGGAATCGTTCTTCCAGATCACCGAGTGCGGACCGATCACCTTCTCGAGCGCCGCCAGCACCTCGCCCTTGAGCGCCTCCATTCCCGCGGTGCCGACCTGCCCGACGATCACGTCGCCGTAGCGATCGAGCACGAGGCCCGGCAGTCCGTCCGACTCGCCATAGACGAGCCGGTAGTACGGGGCCGGGTAGAGTCGCTCGCGCAGCGCCAGCGCGACCTGCAGCCGGTGGACGATGAGCGACTTGCCGGGCGGGAAGCGGCCGTCACGGCTCAGGATGCGCGCGCAGATGAGCGCGTGCGGGTTGACGTAGGCGTAGCCCAGGAAGCGGTCGCGATCGCCCACGACCCGGCACAGTGCGCCCGGCGCGAAGTCCGCGAGCGGCGTGCGCGCGGTGTCGACCTCGTTGCTGAAGATCCACAGGTGGCCGGCCGCGAGCCGGCGGTCCTCCCGGGGCTTCAGGCGCAGTTCGGGCAGCTCGTGGCCTTCGCCGCGTGCGTCGGGAGCGTGGGTCATCGGGAGAGCCTTGATCCGATATAGTGACGCCATTCTAGCCGACGCCCGCCCTTCCCCATGCCAGCGAACCACCCGGCGACGCACCGCAACCGGCTCGCGTCCGAAACGAGCCCCTACCTGCTGCAGCACGCCGGCAACCCGGTGGACTGGTACCCGTGGGGCGAGGAGGCGCTCGAGCGCGCCCGCGCCGAGGACAGGCCCATCCTGCTCTCGATCGGCTACTCGGCCTGCCACTGGTGCCACGTCATGGCGCACGAGTCCTTCGAGGACGAGGCCACCGCTGCACTGATGAACGGGCTGTTCGTCAACGTGAAGGTGGACCGCGAGGAGCGCCCGGACCTCGACCGCATCTACCAGACGGCGCACCAGATGCTCGCACAGCGTGGCGGCGGCTGGCCGCTCACGATGTTCCTCTCGCCGCGCGACCAGCGGCCGTTCTTCAGCGGCACTTATTTCCCGGTCGAGGCGCGCCACGGCATGCCCGCCTTCCGCGACGTGCTGCAGCGCGTCGCCGCGTACTACGCGCAGCACGGCGACGACATCCGGCGCCAGGGCGAGGCGCTGATCCAGGTGTTCGGCGAACTGCTTCCGCCGCCGGCCAGCGGCGAGCAACCGCTTTCGCGTGAACCACTGGCTGCCGCCCGGACCACGCTGCAACGCGATTTCGACGGCCGCTTCGGTGGCTTCGGCGACGCGCCGAAGTTCCCGCACCCGATGAACCTGGAGTTCCTGCTGCGCGCCTGGCGGGCCACGGCGAACGACGACCAGCCGGACCTGCAGGCGCTCTACATGGCTACCCTCACGCTCACGCGCATGGCCGAGGGCGGGCTCTACGACCAGCTGGGCGGCGGTTTCTGCCGCTACTCCGTCGACCCGTACTGGATGATCCCGCACTTCGAGAAAATGCTTTACGACAACGGACAGCTGCTCGCGGTGAGTGCTCAGGCAGCGGTCGCGACGGGCGACGAGCTGTTCCGGCGCATCACGGCCGAAACCGCCGACTGGATCCGCCGCGACATGGAGGCCCCCGCGGGCGGCTACTACTCGACCCTGGACGCGGACTCCGAGGGACACGAAGGCAAGTTCTACGTCTGGACGCCGGACGAGGTGCGCGCACTGCTCGACCCCCGTCAGTACGAGGTGCTGTCGCGGCGTTTCGGCCTCGATCGCGAGGCGAATTTCGAGGGCAAGTGGCACCTGCACGCCTTCGAGTCGATGGCGCGGGTGGCCGAGGCAGCCGCCATCCCTGAGGACGAGGCGGTCGCCCTGCTGGATGCGGCGCGCGGGCGACTGCTCGCCGACCGCAACGGTCGGGTGTGGCCGGCGCGCGACGAGAAGATCCTCGTGAGCTGGAACGGGCTCGCGATCGCGGGCATGGCCGCCGCCGCGCGTGCGCTCGATCGCGGCGATTACGTCGAGTCCGCGGCACGCGCCGCCGCGCTGGTGCGGGAGCAATGCTGGCACCAGGGCCGGCTGCTCGCCGTCCACAAGGACGGCCGCTCGCGCTTCCCGGCCTACCTCGACGACTACGCCTGCCTGGCCTGGGGCCTGCTCGAACTCGTCCAGGCCGAGTGGCACGGACCGTGGCTCGCATGGGCGGTCGAACTGGTCGAGGCCCTGCTCGCGCGCTTCGAGGATCGCGATGCGGGTGGCTTCTACTTCACGCCGGACGACCACGAACGGCTGATCCTGAGGCCCAAGACCTTCAGCGACGATGCGACTCCGGCCGGCAACGGCGTGGCGGCGCGAGTGCTGGTGCGGCTCGGATTCCTGCTGGGCGAGACTCGTTACCTCGAGGCCGCGGAACGCACGCTGCGCGCCGCATGGGCCGCGCTCGAGAAGTACCCGCACGGACATACGACACTGCTGATGGCACTCGACGAGTACACGGCCCCGCCCGCCATCGTCGTGCTGCGTGGCGAGCCCGCCGACCTCGCCACGTGGCGCTCGGAGCTCGACAAGTACTACGACCCGCGGCGACTCGTGGTGGCCATCCCGGCCGATGCGTCGGACCTGCCCGCGGCGCTCGCCGACAAGCGGGCGCGCGGCGGCGCCGTCGCGTATCTCTGCCGGGGTACGACCTGTTCGGCGCCGATCACGGCCCTGGGCGAGCTGGTTCGAGAGCTGAAGGCCGCCTGAGGCGCGTTCAGTAGGCGGTCAGCGACCGTCCGCTGCGCGGTACGACCGCGGCCTGTCCGGGGCCGGCGAAGGCCACCGGGACGGATTCGCTCTTGAGCCCGGCGTTGCGCAGCACCACGAAATGCAGGTGCGGCCCGCCGGAATAACCCGTGTTGCCCGAATTGGCGATGTATTCGCCGCGCGCCACTCGCTGTCCCGGCCGCACGCGGATGGTATCCATCTGCAGGTGGGCGTAGACGGCATTGGTGCCGTCGTCGTGCAGCACCTGCACGAAATTGGCCTCGTCGCGCCGCTCGAGCTGCAATCCGCCGCGGAAGAACCTGTGCGCGACGTTGATCACCGTCCCTTCGCGCGCCGCATGAACGGCCGTGCCGACCGGCATCGCGATGTCGATCGCGTTGCGGCTCGCGGCGTCGACGTGGGTGACCGCGTCGGGGGGCGCCTGCGTGACCGTGAAGGACTGCGCCAGCGCAAAGGGCGAGCGGTACGGTGCCGACGGCGAGTGCGTCGCGCCCGGCTCCCCGATCACGTAGCCGTAGTCGAAGGCGATCTGGCCGACGCCGGGAGCGGCTGGCACCTCGAGCAGCACCTGTTCGGAGCGGGCCGGCACGACCGCCTTGGCGGCGAGCTCGCGGCCGCCGCCATCCCTGGCCTTGATGCCGAACTCGACGGCGCAGCGGCATTCGTTGATCGCCACCATCGCAACTGCGCCCGCGGACGAGCGGGGCTCGACGAGGATGCGCGGCGAGGCGACCCCGGACGGGAGCTCGAGTGTGTCGGCGGGGCGCCCCGCCGGCGGTGGGCGATCCGTGTACACCCACGTGCCCTTCTCGTCCTTGTAGCGGTACACCTGCGCCGCGGCGGTGAACGCCGCGGCCAGCGCGCACCCGGCGACGAGCGCGAGCAGGATCCGGGGACTGCGCCTTGCTGGTGCGGCCATGTGCCAAGACTACCTCGGCAGGGCCGGCGCGCCAGCGATTGAGTGTCGCGTTCCGCGCTTTACTCGACGGACGTCAACTTTCTGCGCAGGGATCCGAGCAGCGCCCCATCCGCGACCACGTCGAAGGGACGTGCCGCCGACCAGTCGTAGCCCCAGGGGTTCGCCGTCCGCAGGCCGTCGGGCTCGGTCGCGAACCGCGGAAAGACGTGGGCGTGCAGCGCAGGCTCGACGTTGCCGAACAGGGCGTAGTTGACGCGGATCGCGCCCGTGAGCTCGAGCACCGCCTGGCCGAGCCGCGCCATGTCGGCGAGGAACGCGGCCTGCTCGGCCGGCGTCATGGCGTTCAGGTGCGGCGCCACGGGGTCGGGCAGCAGCAGGCAATAACCACCGAGCACCTGCGGATCGCCCATCACGGCCCAGCCGGTGGCGAGCCGCGCGATCATGGTCGGGTCCGCCCCCGCACGACAGGCGGCCACCCTGCGGTGGATGGCGGTACTCATTTGCGGAACACGAAGTAGACGGCGCCCAAGATGCACAACGCCGCCCAGAGGTAGTCGAGCTTCACGGGTTGCCGCATGTACAGCACGACGAACGGCACGAATACCGCGAGCGTGATCGCTTCCTGCATGATCTTGAGCTGCGGCAGCGTGAGCACGGTGTAGCCGATGCGGTTGGCCGGCACCTGCAGCAGGTATTCGAACAGGGCGATCCCCCAGCTCACGAGCGCCGCGACATACTAGGGGCTGCCGCTCAGGTTCTTGAGGTGCGCATACCATGCAAACGTCATGAAGATGTTCGACAGCACGAGCAACAGGATGCTGAGCGGGATCGCCTGCATGGTTCAGTCCTGCGCGAAGTGCTCCGGGAGTCGAACGCCGAGCGCCCGGAGCAGCTCGAGGGTCCGCTGCGCGCTGCGGTGGTGGATTGCGTGCCAGCCGCAGGCCTCGGCGCCCGCGACGTTCGGCGGCAGGTCGTCGACGAAGACCGTCGCCGCCGGGTCGATCGCGAACCGCCGCTCGGCCTCGCGGTAGATCTCGGGCTGCGGCTTGACGGCGCCGGCCTCGAAGGACGTCAGTACGCCGTGGGCCACGCGCTCGAGCCCGTACTCGGCATTGAGGTGGCGCCAGTGCAGGTCGCCGACGTTCGACAGCAGGTAGACGCGGTGGCTGCTCATGAGCCCCGACGCGAGGTCGAGCATCTCCTGCGCACGGTCGAACATGTCGAGCCAGCGGGCCGTGAGCTCGCCGGGGTCGAGCGGCCTGCTCGCCATCGCGGCGATGCGCCCGAGCAGCTCCTCGCCGGTCATCTCCCCGCGTTCATGGGCCGCGAGGTCGACCCTCGTGAGCCATGCAGGCAGGTCCGTCATGTCGATGCCTGCCGCGCTCAGGTAGTCGACGAACGGCTGGTAGCGCAGGCGCACCAGCACGCCGCCGACGTTGAAGACGATGTTGCGTATCAATGCAGTACCTCGCTCGCGGCAGGGACTTGCCGGTGTGACTCGTGGGGGTGCCAGCCGACCAGCGCGATCATCACCAGGAACCCGACGACATAGGCGAGCGCCACGTGCCAGCCGGCCTTGAGCCAATCCCCCACCGAGCGCCCCTGCGGGAACAGGTTCGTGATCGCCACGCCTGCCGACGAGCCGAACCAGATCATCGACCCGCCGAACCCGACCGCGTAGGCGAGCACGCCCCAGTCGTAGCCGCCCTGCTCGAGCGCCAGCTTGGTGAGCGGTATGTTGTCGAATACGGCGGACACGAACCCGAGTCCCATGGCCGTCTCCCACGACGCCGCCGGGAGGCGGTCCACCGGCATGGTCGATGCCGCGAGCACCAGGCACAGCAGGAACGTGGTGCCGCGCAGGGTCGAAGGCATCACCCTCCAGTCCGGCTTGCGCACGAAAGCCGCAAGCAGCAGCGCGACCCACACCGTCGCACCGAGGAACGGGAAGCGGTCGGCGAACCCGGGGAACCTGACGTTGGTCGTGACGTTGACCGCGATCGCCGCCGCGAGGATGAACGCGACCACGCCGACCCGCAGCCAGTCGATGCTCGCCTCCTGCGGCGCGTCTTTCACAATCGGCGAGTAGCGCTGCTGCTGCAGCGACGCGGGAATGCCGAATACCAGCAGGGCCACGCCGGCGGCGACGTACGCATGCACCACGTCCAGCGGACTCACGCCGTCGATCCACATCATGGTGGTCGTGGTGTCGCCGACGACGCTGCCGGAGCCTCCGGCATTGGACGCAGCCACCAGCGCCGCGATGTAGCCGATGTGGACCTTGTGGCGGTAGACGGTGGCGGCGACCGTGCCGCCGATGAGCGCGGCCGCGATGTTGTCGAGGAAGCTCGACAGCACGAACACCAGCACCAGCAGCACGAAGCCGCCGCGCCAGTCGTCGGGCAGCAGGTCGGGCAGGCGGTCCGGGACCCGGCTTTCCTCGAAGTGGCGCGACAGCAGCGCGAAGCCCATCAGCAGGCCGAACAGGTTGGCGAGCACCACCCATTCCTCGAGCAGGTGTGCCCCGAGCCCGGCGAGCCCGGTCACGCCGTGGAAGCCCGTGAAGGCGAGCTTGTAGAGCACGATGACCGCGAGCCCGCTGGCCGCGACCTCGAGCGTGCGGTGGTGGAAGAGCGCCACGCCGAGGAGCGTCAGGGCGAAGAGCACGAACTCGAGGGGAATGCCGAGAATCTCCAGGCCCGGGCTTCCGGCGTGGTCCAAGGTCACTTCTCGATGCGCTTCAGTTCGCGTGGCTGTCCCGCCGCCTGCTCCAGGCGCAGGACGAAATCGAACCGGTCGACCTCGGTGCAGTAGTCGAAATCGGTGCGCGGCGCCCAGTCGCACGCCGGGTCGAAGAACTTCACCGCGGCGGGCGCATCGCGCAGGAGATCACGCACCTCGGCGAGCGGCGCTGCCTCGCCGAGCAGCATGAGCCGCAGGCACTCCGCGTAGAGGTCGTCCTCGGCGCAGCGCTCGCGGGCCTCGTGCCCCATGCGCACCAGCGAGACGCGCGCGGGCGAGCGTCGCTGGATGTAGCGACAGACGGCCGAGATGTTGACGAAGGCGCCCGTGAGGACCTCGTCCGCCCCGCTCGCGTTCATGAGACCCTGCGTCCCGGCATGGCTCGTGTGCACGAGCACCCTGCCACGGAGATCGAGCGCACGGATCTCGGTCGGGGAATTGCCGGCGTCGAAACCCTCCAGCCGGCGCGCATGTCGCTCGCCTGCCAGCACGGCACCCGGAAATCGACGACCGAGCTCGACCGCTTCCTCGATCTCCCCGGCCGGCAGCACCCGCGAGGCGCCCCGGTCGAAGGCATGGGGCGCCACCGAAAATGCCCGGAACACGTCGATGACGACGGCGATTCCGCGCGCAGCCTGCGAGCCCGCCACGTGATCGAGACAGTCAATCTGCACGGGAACTCCTCAGCAGGGGCGTACGGTGCCGCGCCACGAGCCTGCGCAAGGCGGCGGCGACGCTCGATCGTTCGCTCACGATTGTCCCACGTCCTCGCCGAAATCCGCGCGCAACGCCGCGATGTCCGGATCGACCGTCACGACGGTCTCCGCCGAGGCGGCGCGCCGCAACCGGTCGCGCACCGCGTCCCAGGCTTCACCCTCGGGCACTTCCTCGACCAGGATCTCACGGGCGCCCGCCTTGTCGAGGGCACGCAGGTTCACGTAGAGCTCGCGGGTGTAGGCGTCGGCACGGCGGCCGGCGTTCACCCAGGTCATGAACTTGTTCGCCACCCGCGGTGGACGCAGGGCCAGCACCGCGACCTTCTCGTGTTCGGCGGTGAGATGCGCCACCACTTCCTCCAGCGCCCGGCTGTTGACGATGCTGAGCGGCGTCGACGGCGCGTAATGCTTGGCGTCGCTGCCCGGCACGCGCGGCGCCTCGGCCTCGCCGCGGACCTGCACCTCGGGCACGACGGCGCGCAGCTGCGACAGGGTGATGAAACCCGGCCGCAGGACGCGCGGCACCTCGCCGACGCACGAAACGATGGTGGACTCGAGGCCGATCTTGCAGTCGCCCCCGTCGAGGATGACCTTGACCACGTCGCCGAACTCCTCGCGCACGTGCTCGGCCCGCGTAGGGCTGACGCGGCCGTAGCGGTTCGCCGACGGTGCAGCGATGCCGCTGCCGAATGCGCGCAGCAGCTGCTGCGCCACGGGGTGCCCGGGGACGCGGATCGCCACGGTGTCCTGTCCGCCGGTGACGGCGAGGTCGACCGCCGGCGCACGGCGCAGCACCAGCGTCAGCGGCCCCGGCCAGAATCGCTCGGCCAGCGCCTGGGCGGACGCCGGCACCTCGAGCGCCCAGCGCTCGAGCACGCGCGGGTGATCGATGTGCACGATCAGCGGGTGGGTCGCGGGCCGGCCCTTCAGCTCGAAGACCCGGCGCACCGCCTCGGGGTTCTGCGCGTCGGCACCGAGGCCGTAGACGGTCTCGGTCGGAAACGCGACGACCTCGCCCTCGCGCAGTGCCTCGACCGCGCGGTCGATCTCGTCCTGGGGCAGGCGTGCAGTGACCATGCGTGAATGATAGCGGTAAAGAAACCGGCCCGCCGCGGGTCACTCGACCGGGCGCCGCTCCCAGCCCGCCACCGTGCGCACGAGCTCGTAGGTGGGCCAGTAGTGGCGATCGAGCTTGAGCGTGATCACCTCGACGGTGCCGTTCCAGGTGACGGTCTTCAGCCGCACCGAGGAGCGGTCCGCCCGGCCGCGGACGGAGGCGATGAACGAATCGAGGTCAGGTGTCGGCTTGCCGTCGACCTCGACGATGCGCCGGCCCGCGTAGAGCTTGTGCCGGGTGGCGGGCGAGCCGTAGGAGAAGTAGGCGACGAACACGCCCTCCGGCGGGATCCCGCGCTGCGCCGACATCGCGCGATGCGGCGCATGCAGCACCGCCCCGGCCCACAGCAGCAGCCGGTCGATGTCGCGGCCGCCGAGCGCGGCGGTCGTGGTCTCGAGCGTGATTTCCCGCCCGTCGCGCAGGATCGTCACCGCCACGCGAGGGGCGCGCGTCGCCCGCTCCACCTCGCGGAAGCGGTTCACGGTCCTGCCATTCACGGCCAGCAGCAGGTCGCCCGGTCGCAGCGCCCCGGCTGCCGGCGCCCCGGCCACCACGCGGGCGATGCTCAGCACCTGCCGATGCGAGCCGTCGTGCTGCTCGATGCGCCGCACCCAGTCGTCCGGCAGCCCGAGCTTGCGCGCGGCGGCGATCGGCACGGCCTCGAACTCCACCTCGAGCGAATACAGCGGTTGGCCCGAGCGGGCAGCCTCGACCGCCTCCTGCACCAGTTCCACCGGCAGGCCGCGATTCACCTGCACCATGTCGCGACCGGACTCGGCCGCGAAACTCGACCACAGCGCCCGCACGCGGCCGTCGCGACCGACGATGACGCCGTCGAAATCGTTCGGCGCATTGACGAGGTTCGCCACCTCGAGGTTCGCCTCGCGGAACTGCAACGTCCGCGACAGCGGGAAGGCGACGTTGTCGACCGACGCGACCGTGGTCGCGATGGAACGCACGCGCGAGTCCGCGTTGAGCCCGATGACGTTCACCGCCTCGCCGGGCGCGAGCTCGCGCGGGTCGAGGCGCGCGGCGCGCAGCGGTGTCCCGGCGAGCAGCGCCGGATCGAACGAAAGGATCGCGAGGTTGTGCAACGGGTGCACGTATTCGATGCGCCCGGGGACTTCCACCGAGCCGGCGACGGTGATGCGCACGTCGCCGAGCGCAACCGGCACCGTATTGCGGTCGACCGCCACGAGCCCCGCCGCGGCGTCCACCAGCAGTCCGGTGCCGTGGTAATTGCGCTCGGTGACGCCGGCCACCGAGTACGGCATGTCGAAATTGACGAGCACCAGCGAGGGCGCGAGCCCGTCGGCCAGTTCGTCGCCCGTCGCCACGAACGTCGTGGCAGCCGGCGCCGGGGGACTGGGCGGCGGACCATCGGCCAGCGCGGTGCAGGGCCAATAGCCGCTCGCGTCGTCGCGGCGACAGTGCTGCGCCGGGAACCAGCGGCGATCCATGCGCATCACGCGGGTCTGCGTTCCCTGGGGATCGTCCAGCGTCGTGTAGCGCAGCGGCGCGCGCGCACCGTCCGCGAGACCCGCGATCGACTGCGCGAAGTCGGCGAGCGTCCGCACGGCCTTGCCGTCCACGCTCGAGATCACCGCGCCGCGCGGCACGCCGGCAGCACCGAGCGCATAGCCCGGGTTCGCCACGTAGACGCCCTGCACCGGCGCGTTCAGGTGACGGGCCATCTGGTAGGAGACCGTGTGCACCACGGCATCGCCGAACTCGAGGTACTCCGCCGGCGTGATGGCGTGCAGGTCGCCCACCGCGAGCTGGCGCTCGAGCACCTCGCCGCCCCGCTCCACCTGCACGGTGATCGACTGTCCGACCGCGCCGTCGAGCACGTCGGCCAGCGGCTCGAAGGTCGTGACGAGCCTGCCGTTGACCCTCACCAGGATGTCGCCCGGCTGCAGCTCACCCTCGGTGGGCGAGCCCGGCTGCACTTCGCCGACGACGAGCATGCCGGTGAGGTCAGGTGCTGCGCGACGCGCCGCCGCCTGCGTTTCCTGGCGCAGCCCCAGTCGCGCGAGTTCGTCGTAGGGCGTGTAGTCGAACACCGCCTGCAGCGTGCCGCGCGTGATCGGCCGGCCCTGCCTGATCAAGTCTAGTGCACGCTGCACGCGCCCGAGCGGCAGGTAGAAGCTCGACGCCGCACCGCTGCTGCCGCCGGCGTTCAACGCCACCACGCGGCCGCGGATGTCGAGGACCGGGGAGCCGGACGAGCCGCCCGACGTGCCC
Source organism: uncultured Gammaproteobacteria bacterium (assembly GCA_963706535.1). GTDB lineage: Bacteria > Pseudomonadota > Gammaproteobacteria > Steroidobacterales > Steroidobacteraceae > RPQJ01. The sequence continues at coordinate 245,096 of CAVPMU010000002.1, read as the reverse complement.
GAGGCGGCCTGGATGTAGAAAGTATTGAAGTCGTTGTACTTGCCGATGCCGTAGTCGGGGGCCTCGCGATCGAGTCGGGCCAGCGTGCCGGCCAGGATCGACAGCTGCTCGCCGGCGTCGTTGCCGACCACGCGGATCTCCGTGCCGATGCGCGCGCCTTCGGGCGCGAGCGGCAGCGCCACGGGCCGTACGTAGCGCAGCTTGGACGGGTCGTAGCGATAGAAGCCGAAATCGTGCACGGGATCGCGGTACACCGCGTGCAGCTCGACCTCCTCGCGATTCTGGAAGATCGCGGTTGCGACGACCGGGCCGGGCGTCACGACGTGCCGGTTGGTGAGGATGAGCCCGCGCTCGGCGTCGACGACGAACCCGGTGGCCTGGCTCGACTGGTTCCACTCGGTGTCGAACGCGCGAGCCTGGTCGATCTCGATCGTCACCACCGACGGCGCGATGCGCGAGAGCGTCTTGTCCCACACCGGCGTTTCGGCCCGCAGCGCGGTCGAGGCGAGCGCGGCGACGGCAATCAAGCCACAGGCCTGGAGTCGCACCATCGCGGCGCTCACAGCGAGCGGCCGAACGCAGCGCGGTAGCGGCTGCGGAACTCGTCCATCGTGAAGGCGTGGTGCTGCGTGCCGGCGTGGGCGATCTTGATCGCGCCCATCAGCGAGGCGACGCGGCCCGTGGTCTCCCAGTCGAGGCCGTTCATCAGGCCGAAGATCAGTCCCGCCCGGTAGGCGTCGCCGCAGCCCGTCGGGTCGACCATCGCCTCCGGCCGGGCGGCAGGAATCAGGCGCTCCCGCCCGTCGGCGTGGATCACGCTGCCCTCGGCGCCCTTGGTGACGATCAATGCCCGCACCTTCCCTGCGATCTCGCGGTGGGACCAGCCCGTGCGCTCGGCGAGCAGCTGGCCCTCGTAGTCGTTGACGGCGATCCACGTCGCCTTGCCGATGAAGCCGCGCAGCTCCTCGCCGCCGAACATCGGCAGCCCCTGGCCCGGATCGAACAGCATGGGGATCCCGGCCGCGGCGAACTGCTCGGCGTGCTGCAGCATGCCGTCGCGCCCGTCCGGCGCGACGATGCCGAGCGTGATGCCCGCACCGTCGGGCACGCGATTGACGTGCGCGTGGCTCATCGCACCCGGATGGAAGGCCGTGATCTGGTTGTCGTCGAGGTCCGTCGTGATGAACGCCTGCGCCGTGAACTCGTCCTCCAACACGTGCACGTGGCCGAGGTCGATCGAGCGCTCCTGCAACCACTGCCGGTACGGGCCGAAGTCGTGCCCGACGGTGGCCATCGGCGCGCCCTTCCCGCCGAGCAGCCCGAGGCCATAGGCGATGTTGCCGGCGCAGCCACCGAAATTGCGTCGCAGGCTCGGCACCAGGAACGAGACATTCAGCAGGTGGATGCGGTCGGGCAGGATGTGGTCCCGGAACCGGCCCGGGAACACCATCACAGTGTCGTAGGCGATCGAACCGCAGATGAGGGCGGTCACGCGGCCTTCCAGGCAAGGTCCAGCTGCTTGGCGGCCCGCACGTCGTCGAGCCGGCGCACCGGCAACGTGTAGGGCGCGCCCTTCAGCTTGCCGGGATCCGACTGGGCCTCCTCGCGGATCGCCACCATCGCATCGACGAACGCGTCGAGCTCCTGCTTCGACTCGGTCTCGGTCGGCTCGATCAACAGGCACTCCGGCACCAGTAGCGGGAAATAGGTCGTCGGCGCGTGGAAGCCGTAGTCGAGCAGCCGCTTGGCGAAGTCCATCGCGGTCGTGCCGTAGTCGCGCGCCTCGCGGCGCAACGTCACGATGAACTCGTGGCCCGCGCGGCGGTCTGGATAGGCGAGATCGAAGCCCGCCGCCGACAGGCGCGCCGTCAGGTAGTTCGCGTTGAGCGTGGCGAACTCCGACACGCGCTGCATGCCGTCGCGGCCGAGCATGCGCATGTAGACATAGGCGCGCAGCAGCACGCCGGTATTGCCCATGAACGCCGACAGCCGGCCGATCGACTGCGGCAGGTCGCGCTCGTCGAGCCAGCGGTAGCGCTCGCCATCGCGCCCGACCAGCGGCACGGGCATGAACGGCAGCAGTCGCTCGCTCACGCCGACCGCGCCCGAGCCCGGCCCGCCGCCACCGTGCGGCGTCGAGAAGGTCTTGTGCAGGTTCATGTGGATGACGTCGAAACCCATGTCGCCCGGGCGCACCTTGCCGAGGATCGCGTTCAGGTTCGCGCCGTCGTAGTAGAGCAGGCCACCGGCCTCGTGGACGATGCCGGCGACCTCGCGGATGCGCCGCTCGAACACGCCGAGCGTGGACGGATTGGTCAGCATGATGCCGGCCGTCTGCGGACCGACGGCGGAGCGCAACGCGTCGAGGTCGATGTCGCCGTTCGGCAGCGACGGGATTTCCTTCACGGTGCAGCCGCACATCGTCGCCGTCGCCGGGTTGGTGCCGTGCGCCGCGTCCGGGACGATGATCTCGGTGCGCGCGAGGTCCTGCCGCGCCTCGTGGTAGGCACGGATCATCGCCACGCCGGCGAATTCGCCCTGCGCGCCGGCCATCGGCGTGAGCGAGACGCCGCGCATGCCGGTGACTTCCATCAGCATTTCCTGCAACTCGTACAGGCACTGCAGGATGCCCTGCCCCGTCGACTCCGGCGCCAGCGGATGGCGGCCGAGGAACTCCGGCAGCATGGCGTACTGGTTGCAGGCCCGCGGGTTGTATTTCATCGTGCACGACCCGAGCGGGTAGAAATGCGTGTCGATGGAGAAATTGAGCTGCGAGAGGCGGGTGAAGTGACGCACCGCCTGCAGCTCCGAGACCTCGGGCAGCACCGGCGGACTCGCGCGGCGCAAGGCCTCGGGAATCGCGGCTGCGGCGTCGGCGAGCGGGTACTGCGCCTCGGCGCTGCGGCCGGGTCGCGAGTGCTCGAAAATGAGCTTTTCGTGCATGTCGGGATCCTCGCGCGGCTCAGGCCGCGGCTGCACTGTTCATGATGTCGGCCAGCGCGCGTGCATACGCGTCGATGTCCGCGGCGGTGCGCGTCTCGGTCGCGCAGACGAGCAGCGCGTTGCCGAGCGACGGGTAGTCGGCGCTCACGTCGCAGCCACCGACGATGCCGCGCGCGGCCAGCGCCTCGAGCACGCCGCGGACCGGACGGTCGAGCAGCAGCAGGGCCTCGTGGAAACGCGGCCGGTCGAAGGCCGGGCGCACGCCCGGGATCTTCGTCAGCGCCGCGACCAGCTGCGCCGTGCGCTCCATGCTGGTCGCCGCAACCTGCGCCAGACCGCGCGGGCCGACCAGCGACATGTAGATGGTCGCGGCCGTCACCAGCAGGCCCTGGTTGGTGCAGATGTTCGAGGTCGCCTTGCTGCGGCGGATGTGCTGCTCGCGCGCCTGCAGCGTGAGCGTGAAGCCGGGCTTGCCGTCGAGGTCGACGGTGCGTCCCACGATGCGCCCCGGCATCTGCCGGATGTGCTCCATGCGCGTGGTCATGAACCCGAAGTACGGCCCGCCTGAGGACAGCGGCACGCCGAGCGGCTGACCCTCGCCGCACACGATGTCGACGCCCTTCCCGCCCCATTGTCCCGGCGGTTTCAGGACCGCGAGCGACACCGGATTCACCACCGCGATCACCAGCATGCCGGCGGCGTGGGCCCAGTCCGTGAGCGCGTCGACGTCCTCGAGGTTGCCGAAGAAATTCGGCTGCTGGATCACCAGCGCCGTGACGTCCTGCCCGCGGTACTTCTCGAGGCTCGCCACCGTCGTGTGGCCGCCCTGCGGATCGTAGGGCAGCAGCTCGAAGGCGAGTTTCTGCTTGCCCGCCACGGCCTTCAGCACGTCGCGGTAGGTGGGATTGAGCGACGCGGTCAGCAGGATGCGCGCGGACTTCGACCTGCGATGCGCGCGCACCGCCATCAGGCAGCCCTCCGCGAGCGCCGTGGCGCCGTCGTACAGCGAGGCGTTCGACGCCTGCATGCCCGTCAGACTCGCCATCATCGACTGGTATTCGTACAGCAGCTGCAGCGTGCCCTGGCTCGCTTCCGCCTGGTAGGGCGTGTAGGCGCTGTAGAACTCGCCACGGGACACGATCGCCCATACCGCGGCAGGCACGTGGTGCTCGTAGGCGCCGGCGCCGATGAAGTTGAGGCGACGGCCGTCGATCGCGGCGCGCTCCGTCATCAGCCGGCCGATCTCCATCTCGGAGGTGGCCGCCGGTATGCCGTCGAGCGCGCGCGAGCGCAGGTCCGCCGGGATCTCGTCGAACAGCGCGTCGATGTCCGGCGCGCCGATGGCGGCCAGCATGTCGCGGATGTCGTCCGCCGTGTGCGGGATGAAGGGCATGGTCTTTCCCCGGTCAGTGGGTTTCCGCGGCCAGCGCTGCCTCGTAGGCCTTGGCGTCGAGCATGGCGGCGAACTGCGTCTTGTCGTCCGGACGGACGCGCATCAGCCAGCCGGCGCCGTACGGGTCCTGGTTGATGAGCTCGGGCTTGCCGCCGAGGTCGGCATTGCTCGCCACGACCTCGCCGCTCACCGGGCTGTAGACGTTGGAGGCGGCCTTCACGGACTCGACGACCGCGCAGGCCTCGCCAGCCGCGACGCGCCGCCCGGCGTCCGGCACTTCCGCGAACACGAGGTCGCCGAGTGCCTGCTGGGCATGGTCCGAGATTCCCACGGTGACGGTGCCGTCCGCCTCGAGGCGGGCCCATTCGTGGGACTTGAGGTAACGCAGGTCGGCAGGGACGTTGCTCATGGTGTGCTCCGTGAAGACTCTACAGGGGAATCGCGATCTTGCCGTGACGCACGAACGGCGGCCGCACGACGGCCGCCGCGAGCAGCCGGCCGCGGATCTCGACTTCGCAGCGATCGGCGGTCTGCGAGGGCACGCGCGCGAGCCCGATCGAGCGCTCGAGCGTCGGCGAGAAGGTGCCGCTGGTGACCTCGCCCTCGCCGACGGCAGGCACGATCACTTTCTGGTGCGAGCGCAGCACCGCGCGATCGGACAGCACCAGGCCGACCAGCTTGCGCGGCACGCCGTTCGCCTTCTGCGCCGCCAGCGCCTCGCGACCGATGAAGTTGCGGTCCTGCGGGTCCCAGGCGATGGTCCAGCCGAGGCCCGACTCGAGCGGCGAGGTGGTCTCGTCCATGTCGTTGCCGTACAGGTTCATGCCCGCCTCGAGGCGCAACGTGTCGCGCGCGCCGAGTCCGCAGGGCATCACCCCGACGTCCCGCAGGCGGGCCCAGAATCCGGGGGCAGCGTCGACGGGCAGCATGATTTCCCAGCCGTCCTCGCCCGTGTAGCCGGTGCGCGCGATGAACCAGTGGTCGGTGGCCGTGCCGAAGAACGGGCCGAGGTCGAGGGCGCGTGTGGCGAGCGCGGGATCGAGCAGGCTGGCCGCCTTGTCGCGCGCGTTCGGGCCCTGCACGGCGATCATCGCCAGGTCGTGGCGGGGCTCGACCGACACTTCGTACCCGCCCGCGTGCGCGTGCAGCCACTCGAGGTCCTTGTCGCGCGTGCCGGCGTTCACGACCATCCGGTACCACTGCTCGTCCATGTAATAGACGATCAGGTCGTCGATCACGCCGCCGTGCTCGCGCAACATGCAGGAATAGAGTGCCTTGCCGCTCTGCGTGAGCTTCGCGACGTCATTGGCGAGCAGGCGTCGCAGGTAATCGCGCACGCGCGCGCCGCGCAGGTCCACCACGCACATGTGCGAGACGTTGAACATCCCGGCATCGCGCCGCACGCCGTGGTGCTCCTCGATCTGGGAGCCGTAGTTGACCGGCATGTCCCAGCCGCCGAAGTCCACCATGCGGGCGCCGGCCGCCACGTGCGTGTCGTAGAGTGGTGTTCTGAGGCCCATGGTTTGTTTCCTGGAGGCAGCCAATAAAAAAAGGCGGCAGGCCCGGTCGACCTGCCGCCCCTCTGTCCTGTGACCTGAGAGATCGGGCGCCGGTGGACCGGCGCCGCACCCCTTCGGTGGGCCCCTCGCGAGGCCGCTCTCCAGAGCCCACCAAGCACCGCCGTTCATTTGCCTGAGCGTTTCCGGGCGGGTTGCGCCTTCGGCGGACCGGATCGGTCTCTCTCCGGACGGGCCTTGCGATGGGTCGGAGCATGTTACCCGAGCGCCCGGCCCCGGGCCAGCACCGTTCCGCGGGCCTAAGGACGCTACAATGCGGCCCTTCCCGGCCCCGGTCCCGACAGATGCCCCACCCGCCCCGCCGCCCGTCCGTTCCCGTCCGCATCGGTCGCGTCACCGTGGGCGGTGGCGCACCGGTCGTCGTGCAGTCGATGACCAACACCGACACGGCGGACGTGGACGCGACCACCGCACAGGTGCGGTCGCTGGCACTGGCCGGGTCCGAGATCGTCCGGGTGACGGTCAACACCGACGAGGCCGCCGCCGCCGTCCCGCACGTCGCCGAACGGCTGGCCCGGCTCGGCGTCGACGTACCGATCGTCGGCGACTTCCATTTCAATGGCCACAAGCTGCTGCGCGAGCACCCGGACTGCGCCGCGGCGCTCGCCAAGTACCGCATCAACCCCGGCAACGTGGGCCGCGGCAGCAAGCGCGACCCGCAGTTCGCCGAGATGATCGAGATTGCCTGCCGGCACGGCAAGCCGGTGCGCATCGGCGTGAACTGGGGCAGCCTCGACCAGGACCTGCTCACGCGCCTGATGGACGAGAACTCGCGCCAGCCCGAGCCGCTGGCCGCGCACGACGTGATGCGCGAGGCGATCGTGGTCTCCGCGCTCGAGAGCGCCCGCCGCGCCGAGGAACTCGGCCTGCCGCACGACCAGATCGTGATCTCCTGCAAGGTGAGCGGCGTGCAGGACCTGATCGCGGTTTACCGCAACATCGCGACGCGCTGCGATTATCCGCTGCACCTCGGCCTCACCGAGGCCGGCATGGGCTCGAAGGGCATCGTGGCGTCCACGGCGGCGATCGGCGTCCTGCTGCAGAAAGGCATCGGCGACACGATCCGCGTCTCGCTCACGCCCGAGCCGGGCGGCGACCGCACGCAGGAAGTGATCGTCGCGCAGGAGATCCTGCAGACCATGGGACTGCGCTCCTTCACGCCGATGGTGGTGGCCTGCCCGGGCTGCGGCCGCACCACCTCGACCTATTTCCAGGAACTGGCGCAGAAGATCCAGTCCCACCTGCGCCACCGCATGCCCGAGTGGCGCAAGCGTCACCCCGGGGTCGAGGAAATGACCGTCGCGGTGATGGGCTGCGTCGTGAACGGTCCCGGCGAGAGCAAGCACGCCAACATCGGCATCAGCCTGCCGGGCACCGGCGAGCGGCCGGTCGCCCCCGTGTACATCGACGGCGAGAAGGGGCCGACGCTGAAGGGCGAACGCATCGCCGAGGAATTCCAGCAGCTGGTCGAGCAGTATGTCGAGCGAACCTACGTTGCGAGGGACCGAGCATGACTGCATTGCGTGACCGCAAGTGCAAGGCCTGCGCCCCGGGAACTCCGGCCCTGGAGCCCGCCCGGTCCGCGGAGTTGTTGCGGCAGCTTGCGCCGGGCTGGCGCCTCGCCGAGGACGGCCGGTCGCTCAAGCGCGCCTTCGGCTTCGAGGACTTCTACCGGACCATGGCGTTCGTGAACGCGGTGGCGTGGATCGCCAACGCCGAGGACCACCACCCCGACCTCGAGGTCGGCTACGACTACTGCCGCGTGACGCTCGCGACGCACTCGATCGGCGGGCTGTCCGAGAACGATTTCATCTGCGCGGCGAAGATCGACGCCCTTGGCTGACGGCGAGGCCGAGCTGCCGTTCGTGGCGCCCTGCCGCCGGCTCGCGGCAGGCGCGCCGCTCGGCTGGCTCCGCAAGGGCTGGGCGGACATGTGGGCCGCGCCGCGCCAGAGCCTCACCTACGGCTCGATCGTCGTCGGCCTGAGCCTCGCACTCGCCGTCATCGCGATCGATCTCGGTGGCTACTGGGAGCTGCTGTCGCTGGTGTCGGGATTCATCTTCATCTCGCCCGTGCTGGCGGTGGGCACCTATGCGATCAGCAGCCAGATCGAGCGCGGCAAGAGGCCTTCGCTGCGGCGCTGCCTGCGCGAGGAGCAACGCGCTTTCGGCAACCTGATGGTGTTCGCGCTGATGCTGATGGTGGTGTTCCTGGTGTGGGCGCGGGCCGGTTCTGCCATCCACATCTTCTTCCCCATGACCGAACGGCCCGGCTGGCGCGACTACCTCACCTTCTTCGGCATCGGCAGCGCGGTCGGCTCGATCTTCGCGCTGATCGTGTTCTCGGCCGCGGCGTTCTCGCTGCCGATGATGGTCGACCGCCGCGTCGATACCGTGACGGCCGTGATCACCAGCGTCAATGCCGTGCTGCGCAACAAGGCGGCGATGGCGGTGTGGGCGGCGTGCATCGTGCTCGCGGTCGCGCCCGGTTTCGCGCTGCTCTTCATCGGCCGCGAGCGCCGGGCCGGACTCGCCTGGATCATGATCGCGCTCGGCATCACGTTGCCGCTGATCGGTCATGCGACCTGGCACGGGTACCGTGAGGCGGTGGATGCGGAGGCGTGGCCGCGCAACGAGGAAAGTGAGAAGGGGATAGGGGATAGGGGATAGGGGATAGGGGATAGTGAAGAGTAAAAACGGCCGGCACTGCCGGCCTTCCTACTATCCCCTATCCCCTATCCCCTATCCCCTTCCGCCTGTCGGCGCCAGGAGCGCCCTGTCCAGCTCCAGGTCCACCTCGTGCACCTGGTCCACCGGCAGCCGCGAGAAGCGCAGCGCGGCGGCGAAGCCACGGCGATCGCCGCCGTGGTCCATCATCCACTGCGCGTGCTCGCAGAGCAGCGCGAGTTCGAGCCCGCGCGCGAACGTCACGGCGAGCCGCGCTGCGCCGGCCTGCAGGACTTCGTGGTCCTTGCCGGACTCGAGCCAGAGCGTCGCGCGCTCGAGGGCGCCCACCGCCACGCGACTCGCGGCGACCAGTCGCGGCTCCGTGAGACCGCGCAGGCAGGCCGATGCGCGGCCCATCAGCGCCGCGAGGCCGGCATGCAGTTCCGACGGCAGCAGCGTATCGAGCTCGAGTGCACGCAGGCCTCCCGCGCGCCTGGCGAGCCCGAGTGCCTCGCGCAACAGCCCCTCGAGCGTGGCCTCGCCCGACAACACCGCCTCCCCGGAGGCCTCGATGGCCGCCGCGGTGATTGCGACCGCCTGCCTGGCGTTGGCGAGTGCGACCACCGGCGCAGCCATGTGCAGCAGAGCCCGCGCTTGCCCGTCGGTCTCGCCGCGGCCGAGGCGGTCGCTCGACTCGACCGTGAGGAACGCCGCCAGGAACGCGCCCCAGGCCTCGGCCTCGAGTGCCGCAAGCGTGTCCGTTCGCCGTGGCGAGGCCCCGCTCGACTCGCCAGCCCACGTCCCGCCGGCGGCCGGCCAGCGCGCGATCGCGAGGCACCTGCGCATGATCGCGGCGGCATGCACGCTGCACCGGACGCAGTCGTCCATCGGCGACGGCTCGACGACCGACGGCCACGTCGCGGCATCGGGCGTCGAGTACGCCACGTAGGTGTCGGCGAGCGGCGCGATGCGCGGATAGCGGCGCAACCACGACTCGAGCAGAGGATCGTCGACCGCGCCGGCCTTGCCGTTCATGCGGCATGCCCGGGACGCGTGACGATCCCCGGCAGGTCTCCCGCGAGTCCGAGTGCGCGCGTCACGAGCGCCCGTCGCACCAACGGCTGGTTGCCGACCATTGCCATGCCGAGGCGGCGGGCTGCGGCGACCGGCACGCTGCGCTCGCCGAACAGCCGATTGAGCGTGTCGGTCGTGGCCAGCATCAGCGCGTTCTCGCTGCGACGCCACCGTTCGTAGCGACGCAGCGTCCTGACGCCGAACGGCTCGCCGTCCGCGGCGACGGACTCCGCGAGCACTTCGACGAGCGCTGCACTGTCCAGGAACCCGAGGTTGACACCCTGGCCGGCCAGCGGGTGAATCGTGTGGGCGGCGTCGCCCACCAGCGCGAGCCGCGGCTTGACGTAATCCCGCGCATGCCACAACGCCAGCGGGAACGCAGCCCTTGCGCTGTCGAGTTCGACGTCGCCGAGCACGCGGCCGCTCGCCTCGGTCACCCGCCGCGAAAACCCGGCGGGATCCACGGCCAGCAATTCCGTCGCCGCGGCCGGCGTGACCGTCCATACGAGCGACACCCGCCCGTCCACCAGCGGCAGGAAGGCGATCGGTCCATCTGGCAGGAAGCGCTGCCAGGCCGTGTGGCGATGTGCCTGCGCGCACCGCAGGTGGGCGACGACTGCCGACTGGCCGTAGGCCCAGCCCGCACGCCCGATTCCGCACAGCTCGCGCGTACGCGATGGACCGCCGTCCGCGCCGACCACGAGCCCGCAGCTGAGCTGGCGCCCGTCCGAGAGTGTCAATCGCGCCGCGTCTTCCTCGAGTGCGAGCGCCTCGAGCCCGGCGCGCAGTTCGGTCGCGCCCTTGAGGCGCGGCGACTCGAGCAAAGCCCACTGCACGCGCAGGTTTTCGACGATGTGGCCGAGATCGGGCTCGCCGGTCTCCGCCGCGGAGAAGTGCATCGCATCACGCGCGTCCGGGCGGCTCGCCGCGTCCCAGGCGACCATCTCCGAATACGGACAGGCGTGCCCGGCGAGCGCGGGCCACGCCGCGGCCACCTGCAGGATGCGTTGCGATGCGCGCGAGAGCGCCGAAACGCGCAGGTCCACTTCGCCGTCGCGTGGCGGCCGCGGCGCTGCCGGTTCGACGATCGCGATGCGCCAGGACGCGAGTCGCTCGTCCTCGGCCGCGAGCGCGGCAAAGGCGAGACCGACCATGCCACCGCCGATCACGACGACGTCGAAATCGAGTCGCCTCGCCGCGACCATCAGCGCTTCTCCGCGAGCGGCACGCCGCGCGCGAGGCGCGGTATGCGCCCGGCCGCACCCACGCTGAGACGCGCCATCGCGCTCTTCGCGGCCGGGAACGAGTCGAAGGCGAGCAGGCCGACGCTGCGCAGTCCCCGCAGCAGCCCGAGCGGCGATCCGAACAGCCGCACCAGTCCGTCGGTGAAGGCGACGATGCGCCGGCGATCTTCCTCACGCCACCGGGCGTAGGCAGCGAGCGGGGCCGCATCCCCAACGTCCCTCGCGCCCTCCGCGAGCGCGTCCGCCAGCACCTCGGCGAGACTCGCGGCGTCGCGCAGCCCCAGGTTGAAGCCCTGGCCTGCGATCGGGTGCAATCCCTGCGCGGCGTTGCCGACGATCGCGAGTCGTTCGGCCACGTGACGCTCCGAGCGCGAGAGCGCGAGGTCATAGGAATGCCGCAGCCCGATGCGCAACAGCCGTCCCAGCCGGAACCCGAAGGCGGCCTGCAACTCCGCGAGGAACTCGTCGTCCGGTAGCCCGAGCAACCGGGCGGCATCGTCCGGGCGGCGCGTCCACACGAGTCCGCAGCGACCGTCGGCGAGCGGCAGCACGGCGATCGGGCCATCGGGCGTGAAACGCTCGTAGGCGGTGTGGTCATGGAAGCGCTGCGTGGCCATGGTGGAGATGATCGCCGTCTGGGAATACTCCCAGTGCTCGGCGGCGATGCCAGCCTGCTCGCGCAGCGTGGACCGTGCGCCATCGGCCGCGACGACCAGGCGCGCACGCAGGTCAACGGATTCCCCGCCACTGCGCTCCAGGCGCAGCGTCCGCGAGCCGGGCTCGAGCGCGGTGGCGACGACTCGCGCCGGCGCAATGACCTCGACGCCCGGCGCGGCGCGCAGTCCTTCCCACAATGCAGCGCCCATGACCCGATTCGGCAGCACGCAGCCGAGCGACTCCAGCCCCTGCTCCGCCGCGTCGATGCGGGCGACGCCGAAGCGGCCCTGGTCCGAGACGTGGATGCGGCGGATCGGCGTCGCTTCGCGCTCCATGTGCCGCCACACGCCGAGGCCGCGGAACACCCGCACGCTGCCGTTCGCAAGCGCCGTGGTGCGCTCGTCGAAGCTCGGGTGAGCGTCCCCACCCGGCGGCACGGCCTCGATGAGCGCGATCTTCATGCCGAGCGGCGCGAGCGCCAGCGCGAGCGACGCACCCACCAGGCCGCCGCCCGAGATCGCGAGGTCGAAGTCCCGGGTCGTCATGCACTCATCACGCGCTCGATCTCGGCGGGCGTGCGCGGCAAGCCGTCCGTGAGGATCTCGCAGCCGTCGGCCGTCACCGCCACGTCGTCCTCGATGCGCACGCCGATGTTCCACCAGCGCTTCGGCACGCCGCGAGTGCCGGCCGGGATGTAGATTCCGGGCTCCACCGTCAGGCACATGCCGGGCTCGAGCACGCGCCACTCGTCGCCGACCTTGTAGTCGCCGACGTCGTGCACGTCCATGCCGAGCCAATGGCCCGTGCGGTGCATGTAGAGCTTCTTGTACGCCTCCTCCCTGATCAGCGCCTGCACCCGCCCCTTGAGCAGGCCGAGGCGCACGAGCCCCTGCGTGATGGCCTTGACCGCCGCGGCATGCGGCTCGTCCCAGTGGTTGCCGGGCCTGATGCGCGCGAAGGCGGCCTCCTGCGCCTCGAGCACCACCTCGTAGATCGCCCGCTGCTCGGGCGAGAAGCGGCCGTTGACCGGGAAGGTGCGCGTGATGTCGGAGGCGTAGTACTCGTACTCGCAGCCGGCGTCGATCAGCAGCAGATCGCCGTCGCGCAGCTCGGCGTCATTGGCGTGGTAATGCAGGATGCAGGCATTCGGGCCGCCACCCACGATCGGGTGATAGGAGATGTCGGCCCGGTGGCGGTGGAACTCGTGCAGCAGCTCGGCCATCACCTCGTACTCATGGACGCCGGGTCGAGTGGCCTTCATCGCCCGGACGTGCGCACCCACCGCTATCTGGGCGGAGCGGCGCATCACGGCGAGCTCGCCGCGGCTCTTGTAGAGCCGCATGTCGTGCAGCAGGTGGTCGAGCGCGACGAATTCCTGCGGCGTGTGGATGCCCTGCTTGGCCTTGCCGCGCAGCGTGTTCACCCAGCCGATCACGTGCTGGTCGAAGTCCGCGTTCAGGCCCATCGTGTAATAGACGCGCCCGCACTGCTCCATCAGGCCGGGGAGGATGTCGTCGATGTCGCCGATGGGGAAGGCGTCGTCCGCGCCGTAGTCGCGCGTGGCGCCGTCCGGGCCCGCCCGCTTGCCGTCCCAGGTCTCGCGCGCCGGGTCGCGGTCGCGCACGAACAGGATGTATTCGGCTTGCGCCCGTCCCGGCACCAGCACGGCGACCGCCTCGGGCTCGTCGAACCCGGTCAGGTAGTGGAAGTCGCTGTCGGGCCGGTAGTGATAGTGGACGTCGCTGTTGCGCTGCTTCTCGGTGGCGGCGGGCAGGATGGCGATGGCGCCCCTGCCCATCATGCGCATCAGCTGGCGGCGACGGCGGGCGAACTCTTCTTTGCGTACGGTCATGGTCCTGTCAGTGGCTGGGTAGTGGCGGAGGCTGGCCGGCACGCAGGCCGGCGAGATCGTCGTGCACGAGCTGCACGGCGGCGCGCAGGTACTCGACCAGTTCGGCGTAGGCGACTTCCTCGACTTCACCGCCCGCCGATCCCACGTCGCCGGCGTGCGAGATGCGGGCCAGGTCGCCGAGCACCTCCGCGACTTCCTCCGGCAAGGCGAGCTTCGCCGCCGTCCCGGAGGCGCCGAAGCCGTACAGGAAACCCTGGCACCAGGCACCCAGCGCCTCGACCCGGGTCCCGAGTTCCGCGTCGTCGTCCGGCAGCAGCGGCTCGAATTCCATGTCGGGGGCGGTCAGGAAGCGGGCCGTCGCCGCGTGCAGCTCGGCGAGCACCCCTACGTCGTCGGGGGTCGTCCCGGCTGCCTCGGGCTGTATTTCGTCCAGCCACTCGGCCAGGGAATATGTCCGGCGCGCGCACAGCGCCCCGCACAGGCAGCCATGCGCCTCGGCGGCGTGCACGGTCGAGCCCCCGGCCGCGAGCGCACGGGCGACGTCGTCGAAGGCGACGGTTGAGAGCATCGTGCTTATCGTAGCATCGCGCGCGGAATGCCCGCCGCTTCAATTGATTCCGCGCAGGCCCGGCCCTATAGTTCCCGGCATGAGCGAGCCCACTGCCAGATCCGCCATCGACGCCGAGTTGCGCCGTCTCGAGCGACGCATCGACGAGCTCGTCGCGACGGTCGGACAACTCAAGGAAGAGAACCGTGCGCTGCGCCAGCGCCAGGACACCCTGATCTCGGAGCGCGCCAACCTGCTGCAGAAGAACGAGCAGGTGCGCGGCCGCGTCGAAGCGATGATCGGCCGCCTGAAGGCGATGGAGCACGGCACATGAGCGAGGATCGCGTGACGCGGGTCAGCGTGCGGCTGCTCGACCGCGAGTACCAGGTGGCGTGCCCGGCCGACGAGCGCTCCGCGCTGCTCGACTCCGCCGAGTACCTCGACTCGAAGATGCGCGAGGTGCGCGATTCCGGCAAGGTGGTCGGGCTCGACCGCATCGCGGTGATCTCGGCGCTCAACCTCGCGAACGAGCTGATCGCGCTGCGCCGCACCGGCTCGGTCGTCGACGGCGACATCGGCGCGAAGCTGCGCTCGCTGCGCGAGCGCGTAGAGACGGCCCTGGCGAAGGGCCAGCAGATGGAACTTTGAGGGACGGCATCGGGTCCGACCCTCGACGATTTGGCGCCGCCTGCAGTGTTCGACACGGTCCGGGTTACCTCTCGACCTTAAGTCCAACACCCAGGGGAGCCGGCCAGTCGGCACATTGTGCAAGTCCGCCTCGAGCGGGAAGCCTTAAGTGCCGCGGCCTTCCCCGCTTATTGCTCTTGTCGAGAGCAATGGCCCGTGACGGCACAGGCGGGTGGCGCCTCTCCCCTCTCCCCGGCGACCGCCTGAATGGCGAAACCCACAGCCGAAGTCCGTGACGCGCGCCGCCGGCTGCGCGCGCTGCGCCTCGCGCTCGGGCCGGCCGAGCGGTCCGCCGCCGAGCAGGCCATCGCCGCGACTCTCGCACGCCTCCACATTTTCTCCCCCGGCAAGCGCGTCGCCGTCTATCTCGCGATGCGCGGCGAGGTCGACCTCGCGCCGACGATCACCGTGGCGTGGCGCGCCGGTGCGCTCCTTTACGCACCCCGCATCACCAGTCGCCGGCGCCGCGAGATCGCCTTCGTGCCGCTCGCCCGCGGCGAACCCACCCGCACCGGCGCGTTCGGCATCGCCGAGCCGCTCGCCACTGCCGGCATGCGCCTGCCGGTGCTGCGGCTCGACACGGTACTGCTGCCGGTGGTCGGTTTCGACGGTAACGGCAATCGACTCGGCATGGGCGCGGGGTTCTACGACCGTGCGCTGCGTGGACGCCGCCGATCCGGAACCGCGTGGCGACGACCGCGCCTGGTCGGCGTCGCGTTCGCCTGCCAGCAGCTGCCGGGCATCGAGCCTTCGCCCTGGGACGTGGCGCTCGACATGGTGGTCACGGAGAGCGGAATCATCCGGCCTGGGCGGCGCGCGCCCGACCCGCACGAGGCAAGCTGAGAAATGAACTACTGGCTCTTCAAGTCGGAGCCCGACTCGTTCGGCGTGGACGACCTCGCCCGCGCACCGGGCGCCACCACTGCCTGGGACGGCGTGCGCAACTACCAGGTCCGCAACATGATGCGCGACGAGATGCGCGTCGGCGACCAGGGCTTCTTCTATCACTCGAGCTGCGCCGTGCCGGGCATCGCCGGCATCGTGCGCGTCGTGCGCGCCGGCTATCCGGAACGCTCGGCGCTCGACCCGCGGCATCGTTACTTCGATCCCGATTCGGATCCCGGGAACCCGCGCTGGTACTCGGTCGACGTCCGGCTCACGCGCCGGCTCGACCCGCTGATCACGCTCGAGGACTTGCGCAAACATGCGCGCGGAGCGCTCTCCGAGATGCTGATACTGCGTCGGGGCAACCGCTTGTCGGTGACGCCGGTGACGCGCGAAGCGTGGCGATTCATCCTCTCGCTCGCGTGAGCGAATGCCGTGATTCGCAGCACCAACTCGTCGTAGGTCGAGTGCATCGCGCGATGCGAGTCGAGCGAGCGTCCGGGAGGCGTTGCAGAAATTCGTGACATGCCTCTTGCAATCGGGTTTTGATTTCTGTAAATACTGCGCCCGGACTAACCCGACATGGAGATATGCAAATGGCAGCGAAGAAAAAGGCAGTGAAGAAGGCGAAGGCGAAGGCGAAGCCGAAGAAGGCCGCCAAGAAGAAGTAGGCTTATCGCCAAGCTTCACGACTGTGCCCGCGAAAGCGGGCACAGTTGTTTCAGGGGGTCACCGCGATGAACCAGGACATCAAGAAGCAGCGCGCCGCCGAGGCCGCGCTCGAGTACGTGGAGGACGGCGCCATCGTCGGCGTCGGCACCGGCTCCACCGTCAACTACTTCATCGAGGCGCTCACCTCGCTGCGCCACCGCATCGCGGGCGCCGTGTCGAGCTCGGTCGCGAGCACCCAGCGCCTCGAGGCCCACGGCATCCCGGTGCTGGACCTGAACGCCGTCGGCGAACTCGGGGTCTACGTCGACGGCGCCGACGAGGCGACGCGCGCGCTGCACCTCGTCAAGGGAGGCGGCGGCGCGCTCACCCGGGAGAAGATCGTCGCGGCCTGCTCCCGCCGCTTCGTCTGCATCGTCGACGACCAGAAGCTGGTCGACCGGCTCGGCCGCTTCCCCCTGCCGGTGGAGGTCATCCCGATGGCGCGCGGCCACGTCGCGCGGCGCCTGTTGCGCCTGGGCGGTGAACCCGCCTGGCGCGAGGGATTCGTCACCGACAACGGCAACCACATCCTCGACGTACGCAACCTCGTGATCGACGACCCGGTGGCGCTCGAGACCGAGATCAACCAGTTCGCCGGCGTGGTCACGGTGGGCCTGTTCGCGCGGCGTCCCGCCGACGTGCTACTGGTCGGGACGGACACCGAGGTCGTAACCTTGGCGCGTGGCGCTTGACCCGACCCTCCTGCTCGAACTGCGCGCGGCGCTCGGCACCGACGCGATCCTGACGACCGCCGAAGCCTGCGTCGCCTACGAGTGCGACGCGTTGAGCGCCCAGCGCCACGTGCCCGAGGCGGTGGTGCTGCCCGGCGATGCCGGCGAGGTCCGCGCCGTCCTCGACCTCTGTCGCCGCCACGCCACACCGGTCGTCGCGCGTGGCGCAGGCACCGGACTCTCGGGCGGCGCACTGCCGGTCGCGGGCGCCGTCCTGCTGGTGCTGTCGCGTCTCAACCGCATCCTCGAGGTCGATCCAGAGCGACGCCTCGCGCGCGTGCAGCCGGGCGTCACCAACCTCGCGATCTCCGAGGCGGCCGAGCCGTTCGGCCTCTTCTACGCACCCGACCCCTCCTCGCAGGTCGCCTGCACCATCGGCGGCAACGTCGCGGAGAACTCCGGTGGCGTGCACTGCCTCAAGTACGGCCTCACCGTGCACAACCTGCTCGAGATCCGCGTCGCGACCATCGACGGCGAGGAACTCGTGCTCGGCTCCGCGACCGGCGAGTCACCCGGCCTCGCGCTGCTGCCGCTCCTGACGGGTTCGGAGGGCATGCTCGGCGTCGTGCTCGAGGTGACCGTGCGCCTGGTGCCGCGGCCCGAGCGAGTCGAGCTCCTCATGGCGGCCTTCGACAACGTCGCCCGCTGCGCGGACGCCGTGGGCCGCGTGATCGCAGCAGGCATCCTGCCAGCGGGGCTCGAGATGATGGATGCGCCGGCACTGCGCGCGGCAGAGGCCTTCGCGCACTGCGGCTACCCGCTGGATGCGGCCGCGTTGCTGCTCTGCGAGATCGACGGCCTCACGCTCGAACGTCGAGGCCGAGCTCGCGGCAGCGCAGTCGGTGCTGCGCGCCTGCGGCGCGACGGAACTGCGCGTGGCCGGCAGCGCCGCCGAGCGGGCCCGCATGTGGTCGGGCCGCAAGTCGGCCTTCCCCGCCGTGGGCCGGCTCGCGCCCGATTACTTCTGCATGGACGGCACCATCCCGCGCCGGCACCTCGCCGCCGTCCTCGCGCGTATCGACGAGATGTCGCGGGAGGCCGGCCTCGCCGTTGCCAACGTGTTCCACGCCGGCGATGGCAACCTGCACCCGCTGATCCTGTTCGATGCCGGGGTGACGGGCGAGGTCGCGCGCGCCGAACGTCTCGGCGCCGACATTCTCGAGCTCTGCGTCGCCGTCGGCGGGACGGTCACCGGCGAGCACGGCGTGGGCGTCGAGAAGCTCGGGCCGATGTGCACGCAGTTCGGCACCGCCGAGCTCGAGGCCTTCCACGCGGTGAAGCGCGCCTTCGACCCGGCGGGACTATTGAACCCGGGCAAGGCCGTACCCACCCTCGCCCGCTGCGCCGACTACGGGGCGATGCGGGTGCATGGCGGCAAGCTGCCGTTCCCGCACCTGCCGCGGTTCTGACGTTGATGACCGAACACGACTGCACGACCGATCTCGCCGAGCGCGTCCGGGCTGCGACGGCGCGGCGCACTCCGCTGCGGATCGTGGGTGGCGACACCAAGCGCTTCCTCGGTCGCGACGTGCAGGGCGAGGCGCTCGTCGTGGCCGGTCACGCGGGCATCGTCAACTACGACCCGGCCGAACTCGTGATCACGGCGCGAGCGGGCACTCCGTTGCACGACATCGAGGCGCTGCTCGGATCGCACGGACAGCACCTGCCGTTCGACCCTCCGCGCTTCGGTGACGATGCCACGCTCGGCGGCACCGTCGCATGCGGCCTTGCCGGTCCCGGTCGCGCTTCCTCTGGCCCGTTGCGCGACTACGTCCTCGGCGTGCGCATCCTCTGCGGGGACGGGCGCGTGCTGCGCTTCGGCGGCGAGGTAATGAAGAACGTCGCGGGCTACGACGTCGCGCGCCTCATGGCGGGCGCCTTCGGGACGCTAGGCGTGCTGCTCGAGGTGTCGCTCAAGGTGCTGCCGCTGCCGCCATCGCAGCTCACGCTGGTTCAGCAGGCGTCGCAGCGCGAGGCGCTGCAGCGGCTCGCCGTACATTCGCGATCGGCACTGCCGCTGACCGCGAGCTGCTGGACGGACGGACGGCTGCACCTGCGCTTCGCCGGCACGCCGGCGACGCTCCACGAAGTGGCTGCGCGCATCGGCGGTGCGCGCCTCGAGGATGCCGAGGCATTCTGGCGGGGTATCCGCGAGCAGGCCGACGGATTCTTCGCCTCGTCGCTGCCGTTGTGGCGCCTGACGATTCCCGCGGCGACGGAACCCCTGGCACTGCCTGGCGCGCCGCTGATCGAGTGGCACGGCATGCAGCGCTGGTATTGCGCGGCGGAGGGCGATCCGGCGCAAGTGGCGATTCGCTGCGGTGGTTTCGCGACCTGCTTCCGCAATCCTGCGCCCGGCACGGCGCCGTTCGCGTCTCCCGCGGAGCCACTGCTGCGACTGCATCGATCCCTGAAGCAGGTCTTCGATCCCGCGGGCATCCTGAACCCCGGCCGGATGTACCAGGGAATCTAGCGCCCATGTATGCGAAGCCCGCCGGCGAACTCGAGGGCAGCGTGCGCGGAGCGGAGGCGCAGGAACTGCTGCGCGCCTGCGTGCACTGCGGCTTCTGCCTGCCCGCCTGCCCGACCTACCGTGTGGTGGGATCCGAGCTCGATAGTCCACGCGGCCGCATCTATCTCATCAAGCAGCTGGTGGAGGGCGCGCCCGCAAGCGAGACGACGCGCCGTCACCTCGACCGCTGCCTGACCTGCCGTGCGTGCGAGCGGGCCTGCCCGTCCGGCGTCCAGTACGGTCGCCTGGTCGATCTCGGGCGCGAACTCGTGGAGCAACGTGCGCCAAGACCGGTGGGCGATCGCCTGGTTCGATTCACCCTCGCCGAGACCTTGTCGCGTCGCGCCCTCGTCAGCGCTGCGGTCGGCGTGGGCAGGGTGCTCAGGCCGTTGCTGCCGGCGCGGCTGCGCGTGCGGATTCCTCCACGGGCCGCGGCAACCGCCTGGCCTGCGGCGAGGCACGCCCGCAGGATGATCGTGCTCGAGGGTTGCGTGCAGCCGGCACTCGCGCCGTCCATCAATGCAGCGGCCGCGCGCGTGCTGGACCGCATGAGCGTCAGTCTCGTTCGCCTGAAGGACGAGGTCTGCTGCGGAGCGCTCTGCCATCACCTCGGACGGACCGGGCGGGTGCTCGGGCAGGCGCGCCGGAATGTCGCGGCCTGCAGCGCGATGCTGGATGCAGGCGCCGAAGCCATCGTCAGCACGACCAGCGCCTGTGGACTGATGGTGAAGGACTATGCGCGGTTGCTCGCGGACGATCCGCAGTACGCAGCGCGCGCGCTGCGAGTGAGCGCGGCGACGCTGGACTTGAGCGAAGTCATCACTGACGAGGACCTCGCGAAGATTGCGGTCGCGCGAGGCGCCGGCCCGGTCGTGGCGTGGCAGGCGCCGTGCACGCTGCAGCATGGGCAGGCGATTGCGGGGCGTGTCGAGGCGCTGTTGGAAGCGGCCGGATTCAGGCTCGCACCGGTGAGCGACCAGAAACTCTGTTGCGGTTCGGCGGGAACCTACTCGCTGTTGCAGCCGGAGCTTTCAGCGGAATTGCGCCGGCGGAAGATCGCGGCGTTGATGACGGGGTCGCCGACGGTGGTGGCGACGGCGAACATTGGCTGTCTCGAGCATCTGCGCGTCGCGAGCCCGGTGCCGGTGAGGCATTGGGTTGAGTTGGTGGATGAGGTTCTGCGGAGGGGAGCTTGCTGACGCCCGCTCGCTGGCGCTTAGCTCGAAGAGAAGAAGCAGAGAAGAGCGGAGCGAGAAAAATGCGGGACCAGGATTGCGCGCCCTGTCGTGCAGCGCGCCCCTGCGGGGCCGTTGCGGTTGCGCTCCTGTAGCGCGAAACCGCAACGTCCAACATCGCAACGCGATGTTGTCGAACCTAGGGTCCCTAGGTTCGCCCCTAGTCCCCCGTGCCCCAAAACGACGAGGCCCGCCGAATGGCGGGCCTCACGTTTTGTGGCTGGGGGACTAGGATTCGAACCTAGGTTGACGGAGTCAGAGTCCGTAGTCCTACCGCTAGACGATCCCCCAAAACGGGTTAGCGCTTCGAGAACTGCGTGCCGCGGCGGGCCTTGCGGAAGCCGACCTTCTTGCGTTCGACCTCGCGGGCGTCGCGGGTGACGAACCCGGCCACGCGCAGCGGCTTGCGGAAGGACTCGTCGTAATCCATCAACGCACGCGTGAGGCCGTGGCGGATCGCGCCGGCCTGTCCGGTGCTGCCGCCGCCGGCGACGTTCACTTCGACGTCGAAGCGGTCGGCCATCTGCACGAGCTCGAGCGGCTGGCGCACGATCATGCGGGCGGTCTGGCGACCGAAGAACTCTTCGATCGTCCGGTCGTTGATGCGGATCTTGCCGGTGCCGGGACGCAGGTGCACCCGCGCCGTGGAGGTCTTGCGGCGGCCGGTGCCGTAATTGGTGTTGGCGGGCATCGTCGAAACCTCAGCCTTTTTCAGATGTCGAGCGTCTTGGGCTGCTGCGCGGCGTGCGGGTGCTTGTCGCCCGGGAACACGTGCAGCTTCTTGAACATGGCGCGGCCGAGCGGGTTCTTGGGCAACATGCCCTTGACCGCGAACTCGATCGCGCGCTCCGGGTGCTCGGCCAGCATCTTCTCGAGCGTCTTGCTCCTGATGCCGCCGATGGCGCCGGTGTGCCAGTAGTAGACCTTGTCCTTGAGCTTGTCGCCCGTGACGCGGATCTTCTCGGCATTCAACACGACGATGTGGTCGCCGGTGTCGACGTGCGGGGTGTATTCGGGCTTGTGCTTGCCGCGCAGCCGCATGGCGAGCTGGGTGGCCAGGCGGCCGAGCGTCTTGCCGCTCGCATCCACCACGTACCAGTCACGGCGCACCCGCTCCGGGCGTGCAAAAACGGTGGTCATCGGAGGCTCCAGGAAACCTGTAGATCCTGCAAAGAGCCGCGAATCTTACTGTACGGACAGGCTTATTGCAAAGGCCGCGGACGGGGCCGTGGCGGGCCCTCGTGGGGCCGGTCCGGCGCCCCTGGCCCCGGACTGGCGCCGGCCACCTGTCGGGCGCGCTACATATATAGAATGTCGGCATGCCCGTCGCAGATCGCCACCTGAGCCTCGTCGACCGCCTGATCCAGGAGCTCGACCGGGGCATCAGGACCGTGGCCGCCGCAAATACCGCCTCCCGCCCCAATCCGGCCGGTTCCAGCCCGGAATCCGTGGCCGAGGACGAGGCCCGGCGCCACGCGGCCGCCCTGATGCGGGTCAATCACGCCGGGGAGATCGCCGCCCAGGCCCTCTACCACGGCCAGGCCCTCACCGCCCGCAACCCGAAGACCCGTGAGGCGCTGCTGCAGGCGGCGCGCGACGAGACCGACCACCTCGCCTGGTGCGAGCAGCGCGTGCGCGAGCTCGGCGACCGCACCAGCCTGCTCGCGCCGGTCTGGTACGCGGGCTCGTTCGCGATCGGCGCGCTCGCCGGCCTCGCCGGGGACCGCAACAGCCTCGGCTTCGTCGCCGAAACCGAGCGACAGGTGATCGAGCACCTCGAATCGCACCTGCACGCGCTGCCCGAGGGCGACGAGCGCTCGCGGCGCATCGTCGAGCAGATGAGGGACGACGAGGCGCGCCACGGCAGCGAAGCCAGCGCCGCCGGCGGTCGCGAGCTGCCACGACCGGTCCGCGAACTGATGCGGCGCACGGCCCGAGTGATGACCCGAACGGCCTATCGACTCTGAAAACTTGCGGCGCGACGGGCACTTGCTATTAAATCCACGCAGTTTTGACATAAACCAAAGGACGGGGAGCATGGAGACTGGGGGACGACCTCTGAGCGAGATTCCGGCAATAAACCGGTTCCTGAGCTATTGCCGCATCCGCACGGTCCCGTCCAAGACGGTACTGATCCACGCCGGCGACGTGCCCGACGTCCTGTACTACGTGATCAAGGGCTCGGTCGAAGTCCTGATCGAGGACGAGGAAGGCAACGAAATGGTGCTGGCCTACCTGAACAAGGGCCAGTTCTTCGGCGAGATGGGGCTGTTCAACGACCAGCCCGCGCGCAGCGCCTGGGTGCGCACGCGCTCGCAGTGCGAGCTCGCCGAGATGACCTATCCGCGTTTCCGCCAGATCGCGGCCGAGAGCCCCACGCTGCTGTTCGAGCTCGCCACGCAACTCGCGAGCCGCCTCGACCGCACCAACAAGAAGCTCGGCGACCTCGCCTTCGTCGACGTCACCGGGCGCGTGGCGCACGCGATCATGGACCTGTGCAACGAACCCGACGCCATGACGCATCCGGAAGGCACGCAGATCAAGGTGAGCCGCCAGGAACTCTCGCGACTGGTCGGCTGCTCGCGCGAAATGGCGGGCCGGGTGCTCAAGGTGCTCGAGGAACAGGGCCTGCTCACCGCGCGTGGCAAGACCATGGTCGTCTACGGCGTGCGCCCGAAGCTGAAGGGCAAGGCCGCGCAGATGTCGGCGCAGGCCGGCCCACCCTCGCCGCTCGCGCTACGCGCGACCAAGGCCACGACGGCCGACGATGAGGACGACGAGGACGAAGACTGAGAAAGGGGATAGTGATCAGGGGATAGGGGATAGCAGGAAGGCCGGCACCGCCGGCCTTTCTTCTTCCTACTATCCCCTATCCCCTATCCCCTTTCCCGATCTCCGCCCGCATCGCCTCGATCGTGGCGCGATAGTCCTTCGCGCCGAAGATGGCCGATCCGGCGACGAACGTGTCGGCGCCGGCGCGCGCCACGGCCGCGATGTTGTCGACCTTCACGCCGCCGTCCACCTCGAGCCTGATCTCGCGCCTGCTGCGATCGATCATCTCGCGTACGCGGGTGATCTTCGGCAGCGCCGACGCGATGAACGACTGCCCGCCGAAGCCCGGGTTCACGGACATCAGCAGCACCATGTCGATCTTGTCGAGCACGTGGTCGAGCCAGTTCAAGGGCGAGGCGGGATTCAGCACCAGTCCGGGCCGGCAGCCGTTCTCGCGGATCAGACCGATGGTGCGATCGACGTGCTCGCTGGCTTCCGGGTGGAAGGTGATCCAGGTGGCGCCCGCCTTCGCGAAGTCCGGCACGATGCGATCCACCGGCTTCACCATCAGGTGCACGTCGATCGGCGCCTCGATGCCGGCCTTGCGCAGGGCCTCGCAGACCAGCGGGCCGATGGTGAGGTTCGGCACGTAGTGGTTGTCCATGACATCGAAATGGACGATGTCGGCGCCGGCCGCGAGCACGGCGCGCACCTCCTCGCCCAGGCGCGAGAAGTCGGCGGAGAGTATCGAGGGGGCGATCCAGGGTTGCAGCATGGCGGGCTCCTGTGGGCGACCACAATGCTAGCAGGGCGGCCCGCTACTTCATGCCCCGGTGTTTGCGGATGATCTCGTAGGCCTCGAGGATGCGCCGCGTGCGCTCGTGCGCCGCCTCCACCATGGATTCCGGCAAGCCGTTCGCGACCAGCTTGTCCGGGTGGCTCTGGCTCACCAGCCGCCGGTATGCGAGCGTCACCTCGGCATCGGGGGTGTCCACGCGCACCCCGAGCACCTGGTAGGCATCGGCGAGGCGGTCGGCCTGCGGCCGCGTCGCACCCGTACCTGCCGGACCGCGCATGCGCAGCATCGCCTCGAGCGCGGCGAACTCGATGCCCGAGATGCCGAGCGCCGAGCACATGCGTGCGAACACGGCGCGCGACGCCGGGTTGAGACCCCCGCCCTGCAGCGCCGCCTCGAGCTGGATCTGCACGAACAGGCGGCGCAGGTCGTCCCGGCCCGCCATTGCGCCGCGCAGTTCGGCGAGCAAATGGTCCAGCGGAAAGTCCGGTCGCTTGCCGTCCGTGTACAGGTCGATCGCGCGCTGCACGTCGGCTTCGGTGAGCGAGAACCGGCGCATCGCCTCGCGCGCCGCGTCGATCTCCTGCGGGGTCACGCGCCCGTCGGCCTTGGCGGCGTGACCCATCACCTGGAAGGTGGCACGGAAGAAGACGATCTGCAGCGCCCGCGGGTCGCCCGTCACGCGGGGCCGCGTCGCCTGCGAGCGGCGGTCGAACTGGTGCCCGATCAGCAGGCCCACGACCGCACCGAACAAGCCGCGCCCGATGATGGCGCCGAGCAACGCTCCGATAAGCTTTCCGTACCAGCCCATGGATTCCTTGACCGTCGGGGAACGCCCCTGCAACACTGGCCGCTCGCAGCGGCGCGGTATGGTAGCAGCAGAACCCCCGACGGCGACCCGCACACCGGAATTCAAGCCATGTCCCAGACCATGCCCCCGCCCTCGCCTCCCATGCACGAGTCGCATCTCGCCGGCCTCGAGCGCCTGCACCAGGGGAAGGTGCGCGACATCTACGCCGTGGACGAACGTCACATGTTGATCGTCACGACGGACCGGCTGAGCGCGTTCGAACGTCGTGCTGCCCGACCCGATCCCGGGCAAGGGCCGCGTGCTCACCAGCATCTCGAACTACTGGTTCGCGCGCACCCGGCACATCGTCGGCAACCACCTGTCGGACTATCCCCTCGAGCGTGCGGTCCCGGATCCGGCCGAGCGCGTGCTCATCGCCGATCGCGCGATGGTGGTGCGAAGACTGAAAGCGCTGCCGGTGGAAGCCGTGGTGCGCGGCTACCTGATCGGCTCGGGCTGGAAGGATTACCAGCGCACAGGCAGAATCTGCGGCATCGACCTGCCGGCCGGCCTGCGCATGGCGGACCGGCTGCCGCAGCCGATCTTCACGCCCGCGACCAAGGCCGCGCTTGGCCAGCACGACGAGAACGTCGCCTTCGAAGAGATCGCCGCCTCGATAGGCGCGGGTCTCGCGAAGCAGGTGCGCGACACGGCCGTCGCCTTGTACGAATTCGCCGCCGCGCACGCACTCGCGCGCGGCATCATCATCGCCGACACGAAGTTCGAGTTCGGCGTCGACGAGTCGGGCACCCTCACGCTGATCGACGAGGCCATCACGCCGGATTCCTCTCGCTTCTGGCCGGTGGACACCTATGAGCCGGGTTCGAGCCCGCCCTCGTTCGACAAGCAGTTCGTGCGCGATTACCTCGAGACGCTCGACTGGGACAAGACGCCGCCGGCGCCAAAGCTGCCGGCGGACGTGATCCGCAGGACCAGCGAGAAGTACGCGGAAGCGTTGCGACGGCTCACTACGTAGCTCGCGCGTCGAACTTGCGTCACCGAAGGCGCCGTGCAACGCTTCCGTAGCTTGCGAGAACTCCGCGCCATCTTTCCCACGCTGCACCTGAGAGTCGAGCACTGGCTGTTCGACCTGCCCGAGGCCGTGGGCGGCCGCCCGATGCGCTGGGTCGCCGCGCCGTTGCGCTACCTCTACGCGCTGCTGCGCGACTTCGCGCGCGGCGAGATCGGCCTGCGCGCCATGAGCCTCGTCTACTCGACCCTGTTCGCGACCGTGCCGGTGGTCGCCGTGGCCTTCTCCGTGCTGAAGGCGTTCGGCTATCACCGCGAGCTCGAGCCGGTGCTGTTCGAGTTCCTGCGCCCGCTCGGCGACCCGGGGTACCGGCTCACCGAGAGCATCATGGAGTTCGTCGAGAACGTGCAGGGCACGCTGCTCGGCACCGTCGGCTTCGTGTTCCTGCTCTACACCGTCATCTCGATGGTGCAGAAGGTCGAGGGAGCGCTCAACTTCACCTGGCACGTCGAGCGGCCGCGCAGCCTCGCGAGGCGCGTCAGCGAGTACCTGGTCGTGATGCTGGTCGGGCCGGTGGTCGCGGTGCTGGCGATGGTGCTGCTGGCGCGCATCGAGGCGAGCAGCGTCGTCGCGACGCTCTCCGGCTACGCCGGCGGCGCGCCGACCGGCGCGCATTTCGCGCCCTACGTGCTGGTGGTGGCGCTGTTCCTGTTCGTCTACCTGTACATGCCGAATACGCGCGTGCGGCCGTGGCCCGCGTTCGTCGGCGCGCTGGCCGGCGGCATCCTGTGGGCGGCGGTGGGCGCGCTGTTCGCACGCATCGTCGTCTATTCGGCCAAGACCGCGGCCGTCTACGCGGGCTTCGCGGTCGTGCTGCTGTTCCTGGTGTGGATCTACCTGAGCTGGCTGATCCTGCTGCTCGGCGCGCAGCTGTCGTTCTACGTACAGCACCCCGAGCACCTGCGCACCGGCCACGAGGACATCCCGATGACGGGCGCGCTGCGCGAGCGGCTGGCGCTGTCGGTGATGTTCATGCTGGGCGAGAGGTTCATCGAGGGTGGCGCGCGCTGGACGATCAACGCACTGGCGGAGCGGCTGGACATACCGGCGACGGTCGTCGGCGAGACGGTATCGTGCCTCGAGGACCACGGGCTCGTGCTGACCGCGGAGGACGACACCGTGGCACCCGCGCGCGACCTCGAGTCGATCCCTCTCGACGCCATCCTGCATGCCATCCGCCACGAACTGCCCGATCCACGCCGCCCGCGGCAACGCCCGGTCGCCGCGGCGGACGAGGCGGCGAACCTCGCGGACGCCGCGTTGCGCGACAGCGTCCGGGGCCGCAGCCTGCGGGACCTGATCCGCCCCGCCTAGCAGCGGCCGCGCGGCTCAATCGCCCGCGATCGTCATCTGCTCGACCAGGATGGATCCGGTGCGCGTGCCGCCGCGCAGGTCCACGTCCGAACCGACGTCGACGATCGCGCGATACATCTCCTTGAGATTGCCCGCGACCGTGACCTCGTGCACCGGGTATGCGATGCGGCCGCCCTCCACCCAGAAGCCGGCGGCGCCACGCGAGTAATCGCCGGTCACTCCGTTCACGCCCTGGCCCATCAGCTCGGTCACCAGCAGGCCGCGGTCCATCAGCGCCAGCATCGCGTCGAAATCGCGTCCGCGCCCGGCCACGATCAGGTTGTGCGGGCCACCCGCGTTGCCGGTCGTACGCAGCCCGAGCTTGCGTGCCGAGTAGGTGCCGAGCAGGTAGCCGGTCAACACGCCGCCCGCGACGAGTTCGCGGTCGCGCGTGGCCACGCCCTCGTGGTCGAACGGTGCGCTCGCGAGCGCCCTCGGCAGGTGGGGCCGCTCGGAGATCGAGAACCAGTCCGGAAAGACCTGCTGGCCGGCCGCATCGAGCAGGAACGACGCGCGGCGGTACTGGCTGCCGCCGCGGATCGCACCGGTGAAGTGCCCCACCAGTCCGCGCGCCACGTCCGGGCTGAAGAGCACCGGAACCTTCATCGTCGGCAGCTTGCGCGCCCCCAGCCGCCGCACCGCCCGCTCGCCGCTGCGCCGGCCGACGCTCGCGACGTCCTCGAGTTCCCGCCAGTCGCGCGCCGTCGAGTACCAGTAGTCGCGCTCCATCTCCTCGCCATCGACACCGAGCACGGCGCAGCTCACGCTGTGCAGCGTGCCGGGATACGCAGCCAGGAAGCCGAGCGAATTGCCGTAGGCGCGCAGGCCGCGGTGGCTGCTGACGCCGGCGCCCTCCGAGTTCGTGATGCGCGGGTCGACGGCCATGGCCGCCGCCTCGCAGTCGATGGCCATCTGGCAGGCATGCTCGGGCGACAGGTCCCAGGGATGCGCGAGATCGAGGTCCGGGATGTCGGTCGCGAGCGTGTCCGCATCGGGCAGGCCGGCGCAGGGGTCTTGCGCCGTGAAGCGGGCGATGCTGCAGGCCTTCGCCACGGTTTCGCGCAGCGCAGCAGGGCTCAGGTCGGCGGTGCTGGCCGTACCCTTGCGCGTCCCGAAATAGACGGTGACGCCCATTCCCCGGTCGCGCTGGTATTCGACTGTCTCGACTTCGCCGAGCCGCGCGGAGACCGAGAGCCCCACGTCCACGCTCACTGCCGCCTCGGCCTGCGATGCACCGAGGATGCGCGCCTCCGCGAGCGCGAGTTCGACGAGCGCGAGCAGCTCTGCGCCGTCTGGCGCGGTCGCCGGGGATCGTTCGCTGGCCATGATTCCGCCTGGGTGTGAAGATCCGGCATTCTAGCAGCGGCGGGCCGCGCAACCCTGCGTGCTAGCATGCCGCAGGAGGCCCGGTGCGCATGACGGACGATTTCGAGGACGACCTGCCGAGCAAGAGCGAGCTCAAGCGCCAGAGCCGCGACCTGCAGGACCTGGGCGACGAGCTCGTGGCGCTGCCGACGGCAGAGTTCGACGCCCTGCCACTCCCCGAGGACGTGAGGGACGCGGTGGCCGCCGCGCGGCGCATCACGAGCCACGGCGCCCGGGTGCGCCAGAGGCTCTACATCGGCAAGCTGTTGCGGCGCATCGACGTCGAACCGGTGCGCGTGGCCCTCGCACACCGCGGGGAGATCGACCGGCAGCGCGTGCTGCGCGAACGGTCGATCGAGAAATGGCGGGACCGGCTGCTCGGCGACGACGCGTCCGCCTGGACGGAGCTCGCGCCGCTGGTGGAGACCGCGGACCTGCAGCAGCTGCGCGGCCTCGCCCGCCAGGCGCGCGCCGAACAGGCGGCCGCACGACCACCGGCCGCCGCACGGCAGCTGTTCCGCCGCCTGCGCGAAGTCCTGCCTGCCCCGACCGGCTAGGGACCGCGGGGCGCAATGCTACAATGCCGCGGTGAAACCACTCGTTGGCATCATCATGGGGTCGACCTCCGACTGGGAGACCCTCGGGCCCGCCGCAGAAATGCTCGAGCGGCTCGGCGTCCCGCACGAGGTGCGCGTCGTCTCAGCGCACCGCACGCCCGACCTGCTGTTCGAGTATGCGGGCACGGCCCGTGAACGCGGGTTGCAGGTCATCATCGCCGGCGCCGGCGGGGCTGCGCACCTTCCCGGCATGGCGGCGGCCAAGACGACCGTGCCCGTGCTCGGGGTCCCGGTGCAGTCGAAGACGCTCAATGGCCTCGACTCGCTGCTGTCGATCGTGCAGATGCCGGCCGGGATACCGGTAGGCACGCTGGCCATCGGCGCAGCCGGCGCGACCAATGCCGCGCTGCTCGCGGCGGCCATCGTCGCGAACGGCGATGCCCGGGTCCGCGCCGCGCTGGATGCATTCCGTGCGTCGCAGACGGACAAGGTGCTCGCCCAGCCCGACCCGCGGCAGCCACCGGCGAACTCATGAAGGTCGGCATCATCGGGGCTGGCCAGCTGGGGCAGATGCTGGCGCTGGCCGGCTGTCCACTCGCGCTGCAGTTCCGCTTCCTCGACTCGAACGCCGACTCCCCCGGCGCGCAGGTCGCGCCGATCATCACGGGCGCGTTCGACGATCCGGCCAGCCTGCGCCGGCTCGCCGCCGAGGTCGACCTGGTCACTTACGAATTCGAGAACGTACCCGTGCCGGCGCTGCAGGCAGTCGCGAGGACGCGAGCCTGCCATCCCCCGGCGGATGCGCTGCGTGTCTCGCAGGACCGCCTCTACGAGAAGGAACTGTTCGGCCGCCTCGGCATACCGACGCCACCATTCCGCGCGGTGGATACGCTGGCCGACCTGCGCGCCGCGGTCGCAGCGGTCGGGCTGCCGGCGGTGCTCAAGACGCGGCGGCTGGGCTACGACGGCAAGGGCCAGCATGTGCTGCGCAGGCGCGCCGACGTGGAGGCCGGGTGGCGGGCGCTCGGCGGCGTGCCACTGATCCTCGAGGGTTTCGTCGCCTTCGATCGCGAGGTCTCGATCATCGGCGTCCGCAGCACGCAGGGGGAAACGCGCGCGTACCCGCTCGTCGAGAACACGCACCGCGCGGGCATCCTGAGGGTGAGCATCGCGCCCACGCGCAATGTGCGCCTGCAGCGTTCCGCCGAGCAGCACCTCGGGCGCCTGCTCGACCACTTCGGCTACGCCGGCGTGCTGACCATTGAGTTCTTCGTGCGGAACGGCCGGCTGGTCGCGAACGAGATGGCCCCTCGCGTACACAACTCCGGCCACTGGACGATCGAGGGCGCGGTCACCTCGCAGTTCGAGAATCACCTGCGCGCCATCCTGGGATGGCCGCTCGGCGACACGAGCGCCGTGGGCCACTCGGCCATGGTCAATTACATCGGGACCCTGCCCGTGCGCGAGCGCGTGCTGGCCCTGCCAGGCGCGCACCACCACGACTACGGCAAGGCCCCGCGGCCGGGTCGCAAGCTCGGGCACTGCACGCTGGTCGCGCCGACGGCGGCCGCCCGCGCCGCGCTGCTCACACGGCTGCTGCGGCTCGTGCCGCGCTGAACTTGGACGCGGGATTGTGACGAGCGATCGATTTCAGGCCGGAACCGTTCTCGTATAGTCAGGGTCTGGAGCACCAGATGTACCTCGAGCACTTCCAGCTGAAGGAACTGCCGTTCCGGTTGAGCCCGGACCCGGCCTTCCTCTACCTGAGCCAGATCCACTCCCGCGCCAAGGCGTACATGGAGTCGACGATCTGGTTCACCGACGGCTTCGTGGTCATCACCGGAGAGATCGGCTCGGGCAAGACGACGCTCATCGAGACCTTCCTCAAGGAACTCGAGCACGACGTGGTCATCGCGCAGATCAACCAGACACAGGTCTCGCCCATCGAGTTCCTGCAGACCGTGCTCGCGCAGTTCGGCTTCAGCCCGTTCCGCATGCGCAAGGCGGAGCTGCTCGCCACGCTCAACACCTTCCTGATCGAGCAGTATGCGAACGGCCGCAAGGTGCTGCTGATCGTCGACGAGGCGCAGAACCTCACCCACAAGGTGCTCGAGGAAGTACGCCTGCTGTCGGGCGTCGAGACCACCAAGGACAAGGTGCTGCGCATCATCCTGGCCGGGCAGCCGGAGCTGAACGACAAGCTCAATTCCCCCGAGCTCGCGCAGCTCAGGCAGCGCGTGCGGCTGCGCTTCCATCTCACGGCGCTCAGCGAACCGGACACGACCGAGTACGTGCGCCATCGCCTGCGCGTCGCCGGCGCGGGCAAGCGCGAGATCTTCGAGCCGGAAACCCACCCGGTCATCTTCAAGTACACGGGCGGCATCCCGCGGCTGATCAACACCCTGTGCGACACCGCGATGCTGGCCGCGTTCGGCGAGGACCGGCAGTCGGTGTCGACCGAGGACATGGAGTCGGCGGTCGCCGAGCTGCAGTGGGTCGAGTACGCCGCCCGCACGTTCACGAACCTGCCGGGCCGGTCCGAGGACACGGCCTCGCAGGAGCAGCCGCCCGTCGGCCGCCTGCTGCTGTCGCAGAAGGGCGTCGTGGTCACGGAAGCACTGCTGGTGCCGGGTCGCTACGTCATCGGCCGGACGCCGGACAACGACCTGCAGGTCGACAGCAAGTTCGTGAGCCGCCACCATGCCCAGGTGATCACCACGGCCGAGGGCAGCGTGATCGAGGACCTGAACAGCACCAACGGCATGTTCCTGCGTGGCAAGCGCGTGCGGCGCCACAAGCTGCAGCCCGGTGACGTGCTGACCCTCGGCATGCACAAGCTCGCCTACTTCCGCGTGGAACCGCAGGTCACCGCGACGACCACGCTCGAGGATGGCGGCGACGAACTGGAGGACGAGGAAGGCGCCGAGGCCGAGGACGGCAGCGAGCGCTGAACGCGTCAGCGGTCGAGCGAGTGCGAGTCGTACTCGGAGTGGTTCGCGCGGTAGTCGCGCCGGCGCATCCACAGCACCAGGCCGGCGGTCAGTCCCAGCAATCCCCCGGCGAGCAGCAGGCCGCGCGGCCCGCCCTCCATGAAGTACGCCGCAACCAGCAGCGCAGCGCCCGACACGATGTAACCGTAGGGCAGCGCTTCGTACAGCGGGCGGGGAATCCACATCAGCCGGTGCCGCCCACGGTGAGCCCGTCGACCCTGAGTGTCGGCTGGCCGACCCCGACCGGAACGTCCTGCCCTTCCTTGCCGCAGGTGCCGACGCCGTCGTCGAGCTTGAGGTCGCTGCCCACCATCGAGATCCGCGTCATCACCTCCGGACCGTTGCCGATCAGCGTCGCGCCCTTGACCGGTGCGCCGAGCTTGCCGTTCTCGATCAGGTAGGCCTCGCTGGCGGAGAATACGAACTTCCCCGAGGTGATGTCGACCTGCCCGCCGCCGAAGCTGCGGCAATAGAGCCCCTTCGCGACCGAGGCGATGATGTCCTCGGGCGCGTGCGGCCCGGGCAGCATGTAGGTGTTGGTCATGCGCGGCAGCGTCACGTGGGCGAAGGACTCGCGCCGCCCGTTGCCCGTCGGCGCCACGCCCATCAGGCGCGCATTGAGCTTGTCCTGCAGGTAGCCGCGCAGCACGCCGTCCTCGATCAGGGTCGTGCAGCGCGTGGGGGTACCCTCGTCGTCGACGTTGAGGGAGCCGCGGCGCGCGGGCAGCGTGCCGTCGTCCACCACCGTCACGCCCCGGGAGGCGACCTGCTGCCCGATGCGGCCGCTGAACGCGGAGGTGCCCTTGCGGTTGAAATCGCCTTCGAGCCCGTGTCCGACGGCCTCGTGCAGCAGCACGCCCGGCCAGCCGGAACCGAGCACCACCGTCATCGTCCCGGCCGGCGCCGGCACCGCCTCGAGGTTGACCTGCGCGGTGCGCACGGCCTCGCGCACGAGCCCGCGCCAGCGCTCCGACTCGAGGAACTCGGTGTAGGCGAAGCGCCCGCCGCCACCCGCGTAGCCCTGCTCGCGGCGACCGTCCTGCTCGATGATCACCGAGACGTTGAGGCGCACCAGCGGGCGCACGTCCGCGGCGAGCGTGCCGTCGCTCGCCAGCACCAGGATCGTGTCGTGCGAGGCGCTCAGGCTCGCCATCACCTGCGTGATGCGCGGGTCGAGCGCGCGCGTCTCGCGGTCGATCTGCTCGAGCAGGCGTACCTTGTCGCGATCGTCCAGCGACTCGACGGGATCGATGGGCAGGTAGAGCCGGTGGCCGCCGCTCGCTCGCCACGCCTGCAGCGTACCGGTGTTCCCCGACCGCGCGATGGCACGCGCCGCGTGCGCGGCCTCGAGCAGCGCAGGCAGCACCACGTCGTCGGAATACGCAAAGCCGGTCTTCTCGCCCGCGAGCGCGCGCACGCCGACGCCCTGGTCGATGCTGTGCGCGCCGTCCTTGACGATGCCGTCCTCGAGCGCCCAGGACTCCTCGCGCAGCAGCTGGAAGTAGACGTCCGCATAGTCGATGGCGTGGCCCATGACGTCGCCGACGATGCGCGCCACGCCGTCCTCGTCGAGTCCCGCGGGCGCGAGCAGCGCCGAGCGCGCGATGTCCAGCGGATCAGGTTGCCCCGCCCGGGCCGGCATGAGGGCCTGTGGCGAGAAGAGCGCGGGCGGGATGGGGGTCATCATTGGGCTCAGGGCAGGCGCCGGTGGTCGATGGAGGGGAAATTCTGCCTGACCTCGCGCTGCCGGACGAGGTCGATGTCGGCGACCACGACCCCGGAGCCACGCGGCAGGCGCGCGAGCACCCTGCCCCAGCAGTCCACGATCATCGAATCGCCATGGGTCTCGCGGCCGTTCGCATGGAAACCCGACTGGGCCGGCGCCACCACGTGGCTGAGGTTTTCGATGGCCCGGGCCCGCAACAGGACCTCCCAGTGCGCCCGCCCGGTCGGGGCCGTGAATGCAGAAGGCAGGCAGAACCACTCGGCCCCCATCGCGAGGAGCTGCCGGAAGAGTTCGGGAAACCTGAGGTCGTAGCACACCGCGAGCCCGAGCCGGCCCGCCGGCGTGTCGACGCACACCGGTTCGTCGCCAGGCCGCATGGTCGAGGATTCCCGGTAGCTCTCCTCCTTGCCCGGGATCGCCACGTCGAACAGGTGGACCTTGTCGTAGCGTGCGACCTGCCGACCTTGCTCGTCGAGGACCAGGCAGGCCGCCGCGAGCCGGCTCTCCCCGGGCACCCGCAGCGGGACAGTGCCGCCGACCAGCCACAGGCCGAGCTCGCGCGCAGTCGAGGCGAGGAAGGACTGGATCGGCCCGCTGCCCGGCTGCTCTGCGATCGCGAACTTGTCGGCCTCGGCGCAGCCCATGAAGGCGAAGTTCTCCGGCAGCGCGGCCACGATCGCGCCGCCCCGCCGCGCCGCGCCGAGCAGGCGCCCGGCCTCCGCGAGATTGCGCTCCAGGCTGGCGGAGGAAACCATCTGCACGGCCGCCACTTTCGTCATGCACCCTCTCCGTTGGCGGGAACGGCAGCCGGTCGGACCGTCGCCTCCTCGCTTGCCTGCGCCGTGATTCGCTCGACCACCGGGGCCGACCACGGCCCGGTGACACGGTAGTACACCCGCGTGAGTCCCTGCAGCTGTCCCTTGAACAGCTGCGAGAACAGCAGCGCCCCGGCCGCGCCCACCGGCCCGCCGGCCAGCGCACCGGCCACGGCCAGCGGCCCGCTGGAATTTCCGCTCACGACCAGTGTCTGGTCGTAGTCCTGCGTGCCGAGGCCCGTACGGCCCGCGACACCCACGTCCACGGCGGGTCCCTTCAGGATCAGGTTCTGCGTGAACGCATTGCCGCCACGAATCTCGAAATCGCCACGCACCGAGTCGAAAGCCAGTCCCTCGTCCGTGACGTCGCGAAAGTCGAGCGCGAGGCGCCGCGGCAGGTCGCCCACGCTCATCAGGCCGAGCAGGCGGCCCGCCCCCGGCTTCACGTTCCGCAACTGGCCTTCGGTGAACTGCAGCTGCAACGTGCCATCCATGCGTCCGATGGCGTCGCCGTCCGGCCCGCCCGGCCAGCTCAGGCTCGCCGTCGCCCGCGCGCGCTTCGCCTGCACGTCGTCCCGATAACCCAGCGCACGCGCCGCGGCCGCGAAGTCGTCGCTCGCAAACTCGAGCTCGAGCCGCGTGCGCGAGCCTGCGCCCTCCGCGAGCCAGCTGCCGCGGCCCTTGATCGAGAAATCCGCGGACTCCGTGGTGAGATTCGCGAGACGCAGGCCGCCGGATTCCTTGCGGATCTCGGCTCCGAGTCGCCCGAAGCGCCGCGACTGCCAGGTGAAATCCTCGGCGTCGATCGAGATCGCCGGCAGCTTGCGCGGGTCGGTCGCCGGCTCCGGGGTGGTGGCCCCGACCAGCGGCCGGGACTGCAACTGCAGGCGCTGCATCTCGAGGCGAATCGGCGCGCCGCCATCGAGTCCCTCCGGCACCGTGACGCTGCCCTCGGCCATCGGCCCCGTCAGGCTCGCCTGCCAGGCGCCGGGTTGCGGCCGCAGGCGGGCCACGACGTCGCGGAACTCGAAGCCGAAGACTCGCGCGGTGTCGAGATGCACGTCGGCCGGGCCCAGCCACGAGGAAAGCCGCGGCCCTCCGCCACCCGCGCTGCGCAGCGCCAGCCACTCGCCGAGGTCGAACTCGGGCCAGTCCCCCTCGACCACGAGGCCGTTGCGTTGCGGCAAGGCCGCGGGCCGCCCGTCGAATCTCGCGAGTCCCCGCTCGAGGCTCCAGCGACCATCCCCGCCCCTGGCGAACAGCAGGCGCGAGCGGGCCGACCCCGTCTCGATGGCCACCTCGTTGCGACCGCGGCGACCGATCTCGAGCGCGACCCGCGTCGGCCGCGCGGCGGCGGGCTCCTTGGCAAACGGCCGCGGAGCACGGACCTCGAGGCCCTGCAGGTCGCTCGCGACGGCGAAGCCCATGGTCCACTCCTCGCCCGCGCGCCCGCGGACCAGCCGTCCGTCGAAGGTCCAGGCCGCGACGCCGCCCATGCTGATCGATCGTGGCAGTCCGATGAACTCCGGCAGGCGCGGCCCGGCGGCGCGCCCCCGCCCGCGCAGGACGACGACGGCGGTTGCGTCGCGGGTGGCCGGCCCGGGCTCGACCGACAGTTCGAACGGGCCGTCGAGGATGGTTCCGCGCAGCGACTTCGCACTTGCCGCGAAGTTGTGCAGCTCGAAATCGCCGGTGACGCGCTCGGCGGGCGCGCGCAACGCCGGGAGCGACACGGTCACCGAGTGCAACCTCGTGCGTACGCGATAGTCGCGCCGGGCGACGTCCCGGGTCGGGATGCTGAGGTCGACGGCGTAGTCCGCACGCCCCGCGCCCTCGAGTCCCATGAACTGGCTGCCGAGGCGCGGGCCGAGCGGGCTGCGCTGCAGGAAACCGAGTGCCTTCCCGAGATCGCCACTGGCATCCGCACGGACTCCGATGACCGGCGTCTTCAGGTCCGGGATCGACACCGTGGCGCGCGCGAGCCGCAACTCGCCGACCTCGGCCTCGCTCACGCGCGCCACGAGTCCGGCATTGTGGAACGTCACCTGTCCCGCGGCCTCGGTGACGGGCATGAATCCGTCGAAATACACGAGCGTCGCGCCACGCACGTCGGCCGTCGCCTTGAATTCGCCTTCGCCGCCGCGGAACGGGAACTTGCGCACCGGCCCACGGTAACTGACGCGTCCCTGCACGACGCGCCCCTGCACGAACGCGCCGTCGAGCCAGCCGAGGGTGCGCGGCTTGAGCCGACTGACCGGCACCAGGCTCGCCACGCGTGCCATGTCGAAATCCTCGACCTGCGCCTCCAGCGTAAGCAACGGCGAGCCGGCGGCCCGCTCGAACCGGAACTCGAACGAACCCCGCGCCTGTGCCTCGGCCTGCGACACGTCGACGGACTTCGAGCCGAATACCCACGCGCGGCCGTCGCGTTGCCAGTCGATCTCGCCGCTGGCGTCCAGGCCCGCGATGGGCGCGCGGAACCTGCGCGGCAGGTCGAATGCAAGCTCGCTGGAGCGCAGTGCGATCCGTCCGTGCTCGTCGGTGCCCGAGGCGGTCGCCGTGAGCCCGGAGATGCCGGGCCAGGGCCCGACGGCGCCGATGCCCAGGCCGGCAAGATTGGCGCTGAACTCGAAGCGTGGTGCCGCACCCGCGCGACCGCGCAGCACCTCCGCCCGCAAGTGCCGTATCTCGCCGGACGGCGCGAGTCCCGCCCAGCGATCGAAGGAGCGTGGCGCAAATGCGAG
Source organism: uncultured Gammaproteobacteria bacterium (assembly GCA_963706535.1). Lineage (GTDB taxonomy): Bacteria > Pseudomonadota > Gammaproteobacteria > Steroidobacterales > Steroidobacteraceae > RPQJ01. The sequence goes on along the minus strand of CAVPMU010000002.1, from coordinate 207,384 downwards.
CACCAGCGGCCAGGCATCGTCGAGTCGCAACCTGCTGACGTACGCATGCAGGCCGAAGGTGGTCGCAGCCTTGCCGCGCCAGTTCGCCACGACCGTCGCCCGCGCGGCGTTGCCCTCCTCGTCCGGTTCGAGCAGCAGGTCGGCGATGCGGACCGACCACGCCTCGCCGTCCCGGCGCAGCCGCAGGTCGCCCGCCAGCGCCGCGTAACGCACCTCGCCCGGCAACGCGGCCGCCGGCCGCTGCACGACCGTCCGGTCCACGACCGGCAGGCTGAGCGGCGATGCCCCGACTTCGCGATAGGGCTTCGAGATCTCGAACGCGTCCACTGCCGGCACGGCACGCGACGGCATCTGCAGCACGACACCCTGCAGGTCGAGCGTCAGGCGCGCCTGGTCGATGCGACCCCGCGACAGGCCGACCATTGCGCGAATCGTGCCCTCGCCCGCCAGCGGCCGCGCGAGGTGCGTCGGCAGGTACTCGGCCAGGCCCGGCAGCAGCAGGCGGTCGGTGCGCAGTTCCACGCGCGCGTCCAGGTCTTCCAGGGTGTCGAGCGAGCCCCGCAGCCTGCCTTCGAACCACGCTTCCCGGCCGAGGCTCGCCGGCAGCAACGCCGATCCGGAGACGTTCACGTGATCGCGTTCGCGGGTGAGCGCCAGGCTCAGCTGCTCGACGGTGCGCGGCGGCGACCCGGTCTTCAGGTCGCGGTAGGTCACGGTCGCGTCCTCGATCTCGACGCGCCCCGCCGGCAGCCTGTCGAGGTCGAATGGCGGCCGGTCCTCGGGCCGGTCGCGTTGTCCGAGCAGGCGGATGCGGCCGTCGGCCAGCCGCACGATGGTGACCGACGGTGCCACGAAACGGACGCGGCCGGCCACGAGTTCCCCGGTGCGGAACAGGCTCCACGCGTCGAGGGCAACCGATCCCTCGCGGGTCTCGAACAAGGCCTGCGTCCCGTCCCGGTCGAGGACGCGGACGTCGTTCAGCACGACCTCCGGCCCGTACCACCGCAGGCGGGCGTCGAGCGCCGCGAACTCGATCCGCAGGTTCGTCTGCTGCTCGATCCAGGCCTGGATGCGACCGGCGTGCTCCGGCACCAGCGCGAGTGCGAGGCGTAGCACTCCGAGCATCACGGCGGCGAGGATCAGGGTGCCGGCGACGATCCCGGCGAGCAGACGCCATGGCCGGGCGGAAGTCCTGCGCCCGGTCGGCTCGTTCACATGAGCACCACGTCGAACTGCTCGATGGTGTACAGCGACTCGGTCTGCAGACGGATCGGCTTGCCGACCAGCACCTCGAGCTCGCCGAGCGCAGCCGACTCCTCGTCCAGCAGCCGCTCGATCACGTCCTGCTGCGCGAGCACCAGCAGCTGCTGGAAGTCGAATTGACCTGCCTGCCGCAGGATCTCGCGGAAGATCTCGTAGCAGACGGTCTCCGCGGTCTTGACGAAGCCGCGCCCCTCGCACGCCGCGCACGGCTCGCACAGCTGGTGCGCGAGACTCTCGCGCGTGCGCTTGCGGGTCATCTCCACGAGGCCGAGTGGCGACACGGCGGAGACGTGGGTCTTCACGTGATCCTTGGCGAGCGCCTTCTCGAGCGCCTGCAGCACCTGCCGACGGTGCTCGTCCTCCTCCATGTCGATGAAGTCGATGATGACGATGCCGCCGAGGTTGCGCAGCCTGAGCTGGCGCGCGATCGCGACGGCCGCCTCGAGGTTGGTGCGGTAGATCGTCTCCTCGAGGTTGCGGTGGCCGACGTAGGCGCCGGTGTTCACGTCGATCGTGGTGAGCGCCTCGGTCTGGTCGACGATCAGGTAGCCGCCGGACTTGAGCGCCACCTTGCGGTCGAGCGAACGCTGGATCTCCTCCTCCACGCCGTGCAGGTCGAAGATCGGCCGGCTGCCCGCGTAGTACTCGACCTTGGCGGCGAGGCCCGGCATGAAGGTCGCGGCGAACTCGCGCATCTGCGCACAGGTGCGCTCGTTGTCGACCAGCACGCGGTCGACGCCTTCGCCGACGAGGTCGCGCATCAGGCGCAGCGGCAACGGCAGGTCCTCGTGCACCAGCGTACCCTGGGCGGCGGTGCCCGCCTTCGCCGTGAGCACTTCCCACAGCTTGCGCAGGAACAGCATGTCGGCCCGCAGCGCTTCCCCGCTCGCGCCCTCGGCCGCGGTGCGCACGATGTACCCGCCCGCATCCCCGGGCTGGATGTGCGCCTGCACGGCGTCGCGCAGGCGCTTGCGCTCCGCCTCCGCCTCGATGCGCGCCGAGACTCCCACGCCGTGGCCGAACGGCATGTAGACCAGGAACCGCGACGGGATGGTGATGAACGTCGTGAGCCGGGCGCCCTTGGTGCCGAGCGGGTCCTTCAGCACCTGCACGAGTATGTTGGCGCCCTCGCAGACCAGTTCGCGGATGCTGTCGGTACGCGGGGCATCGCCGGATCCCTCGGCGTCGGCCGGCTGCACGATGTCGGAGACGTGCAGGAAGGCGGTACGCTCGAGGCCGACGTCGATGAACGCCGCCTGCATTCCGGGCAGCACCTTCGAGACCCGTCCCTGGTAGAGGTTGCCGGTGAGTCCGCGCCGGCTCGCGCGCTCGACGAACAGTTCCTCAAGCACCCCGTTCTCGAGGAGCGCCGCCCTCGTTTCGCGCGGACTGACGTTGACCACCATTTCCACGCTCATGCCGGGGCTCCTTCGACCGTCAGACCGGGAATGCCGGACAGCAGTTCCCAGGTCTCGTGCAGCGGCAGACCCATCACCCCGGAATAGCTGCCCGAGAGGTGGCGGATGAAGATCGCGGCACGCCCCTGCACCGCGTAGCCACCTGCCTTGTCCATCGGCTCTCCCGTCCTGGAATACCAGTCGATCTCCGCCGGCGTGAGGTCGCGCAGGCTCACGCTGCTGGTGCTGATCAGCGCGGCGCCTCCCGCGGAGTGCAGCACGGCCACCGCGGTGTGCACCTGGTGGGTGCGCCCGGAGAGTCGCGACAGCATGGCGGCCGCCTCGGCGCTGTCCACGGGCTTGCCGAAGACTTCGCCCTCGAGCGCCACGGTCGTATCGGCGGCCAGCACCGGCAGGCGCTCGTGGGCCGCGACCGTGTCCCACAGTCGCCTCGCCTTCGCCTCGGCGAGCCTGAGCACGTATTGCGCGGGCGCCTCGCCCGCTGCCACGGTCTCGTCCACCGCCACCGCACGCACCTCGTGCGCGACGCCAATCTGGCACAGCAGTTTGCTGCGTCGGGGTGACGCGGACGCGAGGTAGATCACCGGGCGCGGCATGGGTCCTCAGCCCGCGACGACCGATGCCTCGAGCCGCCGCTCCGCGACCAGCGAGTTGCTGATCAGGCAGACGTGCTCGGCACGCTCCATGTGCTTCATCGCCTTCTCCTGGTCGGTGCCGGCAGGCACGCGCAGGGTCGCCTTGACGACGATGTGCGTGAAGCGGGTCCTGCCCTCGATGCGGTTCAGCGTGCCCTCGACGCTGCACTCGAGCGAGTCCCAGGCGAACTTCGCCGCCCGCGCCACGCCGCGGAAGCTGAGCAGGAAGCAGTCCGCCACGGCGGCACAGAGCAGGGTCTCCGGTGACCACAGATCGCCGGGGCCGTCGAATTCCGCCGGCGGCGCCGTGGTGAGCTCGGGCAGGCCCGGCGACGCCACGGGCACGACGCCTTCCGGGGTTGCGGACGCCTGGACGGTATAGAGATGCGGGTAGGGATGCATGCGAATCACCTGATGAAGACCGTTCAACCGGTCATTCAAACCTGCCCGGTCGCCGCTGTCCATCCGCGCATGCGCTGAATCAGGCGCGGTGGTAAGGCAGCCCCTTGACCACGCTCACGGCCCGGTAGAGCGCCTCCGCGACCACGATGCGGGCCAATCCATGCGGCAGCGTGAGTGGCGACAGGGACCAGCGCAGGGTGGCCCGGGCGTCCACGCCGGACGCGAGCCCGTCGGGACCTCCGATGCAGAATGCCAGGGGCTCGCCGGTCCGGGCGCGCTCCTCCAGCCAACGGGCCAGCTGGACGGTGTCGAGGGCGCGTCCGTGCACCTGCAGCGCCACGATCCCGGCGCGCTCCCCTGCGGCCGCGAGCATGCGCCGCCCTTCCGTGTCCACCGCCTTGCGCACCTCGCCGCCACTGCGCGCCCCGAGCGTGATCTCGACCAGTTCCAGCCGGAACTCGCCGCGCAGGCGGCCGGCGTAGTCCGCGAACCCCGCGTCCACCCAGCCGGGCATGCGCGTGCCCGCGGCGATGACCCGCATCAGCATGGTCGCCGGCGCGCGCTCAGGCCGCGACGCTGCCGCCCTCCCAGAGCTTTTCCAGCGAGTAGAACTGCCGCACGCGCGGCAGCATGACGTGCAGCACGACGTCGTTCAGGTCGAGCAGCACCCACTCGCCGTCGCGCTCGCCCTCGAGCCCGAACGGGCGGAAGCCCGCTTCCTTGCAGCGCTGCACGACGCGGTCGGCGATCGACTTGACGTGGCGGTCGGACGTGCCGCTCGCGACCACCATCGTGTCGGTGATGTCGGTGAGGCCACGCACGTCGAGCGCCTTGACGTCGACCGCCTTCATGTCAGCCAGCGCATCCAGCACGACCTCGCGCAAGGTTGGCTTCGCCCGCGGCTGCGCGACCTTTCTCACCGCTTTCGTCACGGTCTTCTTCGCGGTCATCGTCGTGGTCTTCTTCACGGTCTTCTTCGCCGTCCTGCTGGTCGCCTTGCGCTTCGCTGCAGTCATGCTCACCTCGTGGCTGGATGTGTGTAGCAACCGGTTGCAATGATGATGTCGCGCACTGCGTCGGGCATCAGGTAACGCGGGTCGCGGTTCGAGACGATGATGTCGCGCAGGTCGGTGGAGGAAATCTCGAGCTGCGTCACCTGCTGCACCAGGATGCGGCCGGCCGTCGCACCGTGCAGGTCCTGCACCAGCGCCGTGCCCCGACTGGCGAGCAGGTCGCCGAGTGGGCCCGCGTCCGGGGCCCGCCAGCCGGGACGGTGCGCGACCACGACGTGCGCGAGCTCGAGTATCTCGCGCCAGCGATGCCACTGCGGCAGGCCGAGGAAGGCGTCCATCCCGACGATCAGGCAAAGCGGCCGGTCCGGGAATTCGGCGCGCAGCTCGCCCAGGGTCGTCACGGTATAGGACGGGCCGCTGCGTGCGACCTCGCGATCGTCGACGACGAAACCCGGCTGGTCGGCTGTCGCCGCCCGCACCATCGCGAGGCGCGACGACGCGTCGGCAAGCGGGGCACCGCGATGCGGCGGGTCGCCCGCGGGCACGAACCTCAGCTCGCCGAGTCGCAGGGATTGCAGCAGCTCGAACGCCGTGCGCAGGTGTCCAAAGTGAATCGGGTCGAAGGTGCCGCCGAAGATGCCGATCGCCGTCATGCGGCGAGGTCCACGCCGGCGATCCTCGCGACCAGTCCCTCGAGCGCCGTCCAGGCGTCGCCGCGCAGGCCGCCCTTCGCCATGCGGTCGACGCGCGCTGCCGCGGTCAGCAGCGCATCGATCCGTGGTCGCGCGATGCGCGTGAGTGCCGCCCGCAATGGCCCCTGGCGGTTGGACCAGACCTGCTCGGCGCGAAACGCGTCCTCCAGCGACCGCTCGCGCCCGGCGCGGAGCGCGACGCGGGACAGGCCGCGCAGGTCCTGCAGCAGGGCCCAGAGGATGAGCGGCGGCTCGCGCCCTTCGGCACGCAGTCCTGCGAGGATGCGCAGCGCACGCGCCGGCTGCCCGGCAAACGCGGCGGCGGACAGCTCGAAGACGTCATAGCGCGCGTTGTCCGCGACCAGTTCGGCGACCTCGGCCGCACCGAGGCTCGCACCGGGCATCACGAGCGCGATCCGCTCGACTTCCTGCTGCGCGGCGAGCAGGTTGCCCTCGACCCGGTCCGCCAGCAGCTCGGCGGCCTCCGGTGCGATGCTCACGCCGTGGCGCGCCAGGCGATCCCGGATCCAGCCCGGCAGTGCACTGCGTTCGACGGCCTGCGTGACGACCAGCACGCCGTGTTCCTCGAAGGCCTTCACCCACGCATTGGCCAGCGACTTGCGCTCGAGCTCGCCCGACACCAGCAGCAGGGTGTCGGCGGGAGGATGCTGCGCGAGCCCGGCGAGCGCACCGCCGCCCGCCGCATCCGGTGCGGAGGCGAACTTCAGTTCGATGAGGCGGCGGGTGGCGAACAGCGAGAGGTTCGCCGAGTCGGCGAGCAGCGCGTTCCAGTCGAAGCCGCGCTCGATGAAGTGCACCTCGCGGTCGGCGTAGTCCTGCTGGCGCGCCTGCCGGCGGATGGCGTCGCACGACTCCGCGATCAGCAACGGCTCGGCGCCCGTGACCAGATAGGCGTTGCGCAGGCCGCGGGCCAGCCCTGCCGACAGGGCCTCCGGCGAGGTCCTCACTGCCTTGTGTGACTCGCGCGCGCCGCCTCGTGGAGGCGCGCGGCCCTGGGTACTCTCTGCATGCGCGGTCGATTATGCAGCCTTGACCGATCCGGATCCACCGGCTGGCGTGGCGCCCTCCCGAGCCGGCCCCGGAACCGACCGAATTGGACCAAGGCAGCAAGACCCTGCGGCACTCTGAAGAGAGCGGCTGGAGACTAGCGGCTGACCGCTTTCCGGTACTATCTTCCGATGAACTCCACCACTCCCCCTGCCGCGCTCCGCACCCTCTACCCTCCGCTCGCGCCGAACCGCAGCGGCTGGCTGCGCGTCTCGCCAGTGCACGAGATCTACTGGGAGGAGTCGGGCAATCCCAACGGCAAGCCGGCGGTGTTCCTGCACGGCGGTCCCGGCGCGGGCTCGAGCGCGGTGAATCGCCAGTTCTTCGACCCCGCGCGCTATCGCATCGTGGTGTTCGACCAGCGCGGCTGCGGCCGCAGCCGGCCGCACGCGAGCCTCGAGGACAACACCACCTGGCACCTCGTCGCAGACATCGAGCAGCTGCGCGAATTCCTCGGCATCGAGCGCTGGCTGGTGTTCGGCGGCTCGTGGGGTTCGACGCTGGCGCTCGCGTACGCGCAGTCGCACCCGCGGCGCGCCAGCGAACTCGTGCTGCGCGGCATCTTCATGCTGCGACCCTGGGAGATCCACTGGTTCTACCAGCACGGCGCGAGCGCGATCTTCCCCGATCGCTGGGAGGACTACGTCGCCGCGATTCCCCGTGCCGAGCGCAAGGACCTCGTGCGAGCGTTCTACCGTCGCCTGACCAGCCGCAACCGCACCACGCGGCTGCGCGCCGCGAGGGCGTGGGCGATCTGGGAGGCGGCGACGAGCTTCCTGATGACGAAAGAGGACAACCTCGCGAAGTGGAACGAGGAGAAGTTCGCGGTCGCCGTGGCGCGCATCGAGTGCCACTACTTCGTGAACAAGGGATTCATGCAGCGGGAGGACCAGCTACTGCGGGGCGTGCGCAGGATCCGCCACATTCCCGCCATCATCGTGCAGGGCCGCTACGACGTCGTGTGCCCCATCCAGACCGCCTGGGAACTGCACCGCGCCTGGCCGGAAGCCGATTTCCGCGTCGTACCCGACGCCGGGCATTCCGCGCTCGAGCCGGGAAACCTGCACGAGCTGGTGAGTGCGACGGACCGGTACGCGCACGCTACAGCGACCCGAGCTGGCGCAGCACGAGGTCCGCGAGGTCGCGGGCCATCGCCTCGCGCAGCGAAGCCTCCTCGCGGTCCTTCGCGAGCAGCAGCGATTCGTCGAAGCTGAAGTAGCGGGTGAGGTCGAGCTGCTGGGGCGCGAGGGCCTCCTGGCCGCCGCGGTCGATGGCGAACTCGACGGAGTAGTAGACCTCGAATTCCTGCGGTGTATTGCGCGCCGATACCGAGAGCACCCGGCGTCCCGTGCGGTCCTGGCGGATGCGGATGACCGCGTCGGCTCCGGCCGACGACGGCGCGACCCGTGCGCCCGATCTCTCGAGCGCACGGCGCAGTTCCACGGCGAAAGGCGTCAGCTCGTCCGTGGTCGAGACGTGGACGTTCTTCACCCCCTCGGGCAGCGCATGCGCGCCCTGCAGGTGGAAACCGCAGCCCGCCAGCAGCAGCGCCGCGAGCCCGACCGCGACGACCCTTGCCTCAGACCACCACATTGGCGAGCTTGCCCGGGACGTAGATGAACTTGCGCACGGGCCTGCCCTCGACGTAGCGCTGCACGCCCGCATCGGCCAGGGCAGCCTCGCGGACCCGGGCCTCGTCGGCATCCGCCGGCACCGTGACGCGGCCGCGCAGCTTGCCGTTGACCTGCACCACCACCTCGACGCTTTCGCGCAGGAGCGCCAGCGCATCCACCCCAGGCCAGCGCGCATCGACCACCGCCGTGGCGTGCCCGAGCTCGCGCCACAGCACGTGGCAGGCGTGCGGCACGACGGGCGAGAGCACGAGCACGATGGTGTCGAGCGCCTCCTGCACCACTGCGCGTCCCTGCGCGGAGCGGTCCTCGAAGCGGGCGAGCGTGTTCATCAGCTCCATGACGGCGGCGATCGCGGTGTTGAAGGTGCGGCGGCGCCCGATGTCCACGGTGACCTTGGCGAGGGCCTCGTGCACCTGTCGCCGCAGGTCGCGCTGTGGGCCGCTGAGCGCAGCCCTGTCCAGGTCCGGCGCGGGCCCGACGGCGACGTGCTGGTGCACGGCCTTCCACAGCCGCTTCATGAAGCGGAACGAACCCTCCACTCCCTCGTCGGACCACTCGAGGGTCTGCTCCGGCGGCGCCGCGAACATCATGAACAGCCGCGCGGTGTCCGCGCCGTACTGCTCGACCAGCGCCTGCGGGTCGACACCGTTGCCCTTCGACTTCGACATCGTGCCGATGCCACCCGACTCGACGGGCTTGCCGTCCGAGCGCAGGACGGCGCCGATGCGGGCGCCCTTCTCGTCGACCTGCACGTCCACGTCGGCGGGGTTGTAGTAGGTGATGCGCCCGGAGGCCGGCTTCCTGAAGAAGACCTCGTTCAGCACCATGCCCTGGGTCAGCAGGTTGGTGAATGGCTCGGTGAGCTCCGTGAGCCCGAGGTCGCGCATGACGCGCGTCCAGAAGCGCGAATAGAGCAGGTGCAGGATCGCGTGCTCGATGCCGCCGATATACTGGTCCACGGGCATCCAGTAGCGCGCGCGCTCGTCCACCATCGCGCGGTCGTTGCCCGCACTCGCATAGCGGAAGAAGTACCACGACGAGTCCACGAAGGTGTCCATCGTGTCGGTCTCGCGGCGCGCGGGCTTGCCGCACTTCGGGCAGGTGCAGGCCAGGAACGCCGCCGACTTCGCGAGCGGATTGCCACTGCCGTCCGGCACGAGGTCTTCCGGCAGCACGACCGGCAACTGCTCGTCCGGCACCGGGACCACGCCGCAGTTCGCGCAGTGGATCAGCGGGATCGGGCAGCCCCAGTAGCGCTGGCGCGAGATGCCCCAGTCGCGCAGGCGGTAGTTGACGCGCCGCTTGCCGCGGCCCTGCGCCTCGACGACCCTGGCGAAGGCATCGAACGCCTCGTCGAAGTCGAGCCCGTCGAACTGCCCCGAGTTGATCAGCAGGCCGTGCTCGAGGTAGGCGCCTGCGTCCATGTCGACGAGGCTGCCGTCCTCGGGCTGGACCACCTGGTGGATCCGCAGGCCGTAGCGGCGGGCGAACTCCCAGTCGCGCTGGTCGTGGGCCGGCACCGCCATCACCGCGCCCGTGCCGTAGCCCATCAGCACGAAGTTGGCGACCCACACCGGCACGCGATCGCCGGTGAACGGGTGGATGGCGTGGATGCCGAGCGGCATGCCGCGCTTCTCCATCGTCTCGAGGGCGGCCTCGGTGACGCCGGTGCACTGGCACTCCGCCAGGAACGCCTGCAGGTCGGGGTTGCCCGCCGCGGCGCGCTGCGCGAGCGGATGCTCGGCCGCCACCGCCATGTAGGTCACGCCGAACAGCGTGTCGGGACGCGTCGTGTAGATGCGCAGTCGATCCTCGCCGCCCTCGATCTCGAACTCGATCTCGAGGCCCTCGGAGCGACCGATCCAGTTCTCCTGCATCAACCGGACGCGCTCCGGCCAGCCGGGCAGCGAGCCGAGGGCGCCGAGCAAGTCCTCCGCATACTGGGTGATGCGCAGGTAGTACATCGGGATCTCGCGCTTCTCGACGATGGCGCCCGTGCGCCAGCCTCGGCCGTCGATCACCTGCTCGTTCGCGAGCACCGTCTGGTCGACCGGGTCCCAGTTGACGACGCCGGTCGTGCGGTAGGCGATGCCCTGCTCGAGCATGCGCAGGAACAGCCACTGGTTCCAGCGGTAGTAGTCGGGCCGGCAGGTGGCGACCTCGCGGTCCCAGTCGATGCCGAAGCCGAGCGACTTCAGCTGCCGCTTCATGTAGTCGATGTTGTCGAAGGTCCACTTCGCGGGCGGCACGCCGTGTGCCATCGCGGCGTTCTCGGCCGGCAGGCCGAAGGCGTCCCAGCCCATCGGCTGCAGGACGTTGTATCCCTGCATGCGCATGTAGCGGCTCAGCACGTCGCCGATCGTGTAGTTGCGCACGTGCCCCATGTGCAGGCGCCCGCTCGGGTACGGGAACATGCACAGGCAGTAGTACTTCTCGCGGGCCGGATCCTCGGTGACTGCGAACGTGCGATTGTCGTCCCAGTAGGCTCGTGCCTCGGGCTCGACGACGGAGGGTTCGTAGCGTTCCTGCATGGCGGGTTCGGATGGCTGGGTCGAACGGGTTAGGATACCCGAGCGCGTGCCGCGCGGCCTAATTGCCGGCCCGGAGCGGCAGGCTGCCCGCCGCTGGCCGGGCCTGGCGCAGGATCGCGGCGTAGCGCTCGGCTGCGCCCGGCGCATGCGCGAGGAACAGCGACGGCTCGGTGAGCTCGAGTTCCAGCACCACGGGCCCGCCGCCGCCGTCGCGGATCATGTCGACCCGTGCATACGTCGGCCGTTCGAAGGGGATGGCGGAGAGCGCCGCCTCGGCCACCCGCAGCTCGTCGGCATCGGCCATGCGCGCCGTGATCTGCTCGGGCGCGAACAGTCCCGCGACCAGTTCGTCCCCGACGCGCAGCAGCGGACCCTTGCGAATCGCGTGGCTGTAGGTCCCGCCGAGGTAGATCGCCGCCGTCTCGCCGTGTTCGTCGACCCGCGCGAGGTATGGCTGCAGCATCGCGCTGCGACCGGCATCGAGGAGTGCCTGCAGGTGCGCGACCGCCCGCCCGCCGTCGCCGCGGCGATGGCGGGCCGCATCGCGCGAGCCCGCACCGATGGCCGGCTTGACGACGAACTCCTCGCAGCCCCATTCGTCCAGGAACCGGACGAGTTCGGCCGACGCGCGCGAGCCAGGCTCGGCGAAGCGCGTGGGCACGATCGGCACCGCGGCCTGCGCCAGGTCCCGCAGGTAGTGCTTGTCGGTATTCCAGCGCACCACGTCCGGGCCGTTGACCAGCCGCGTGCACGCGGCGCAGCGCTCCGCCCAGGCGAGGAACTCGTCGATGCGGTCGACGTAGTCCCAGGTCGAGCGCAGGACGGCGAGGTCGTAGCCGGACCAGTCCACCGCCGCGTCGTCCCAGCTCGGAGTCCCGACCTCGGCGCCCTGCGCCTGCAGTGCCGCGACCAGGGGCACCATGTCCTCGTCGAGCGCGAGTGCCTCGCGCGCGCTCACCAGTGCGATGCGCTCAACCATCGGCCACCACGAAGCGTGCAATGCCGAGTCCATCCTGCAGCCGCCGCAATTCACCGCGCCCGCACAGGCAGTTCAGGTGCGCGACCGCTTCGCCCATGGCCAGCATGCGGTGGAATCCCTGTGGTACGCGCCGGAACATCGTCGGCAGCACCTCGAACGCCGTGCGTGGCTCCGAGCAGAACTCGCGCAGTGCCGCGAGCTGCTGCTCGTGATGCCCGACGAGCTCCGCGAGGCGCCGATGCAATCCGAGAAACGGCCGCCCGTGCGACGGCAGCACCAGCGTGTCCGCGTCACACTCGCCGAGGCGCGCGAGCGAGGCGAGGAATTCGCGCAACGGGTCGGCCTCGGGCCTGCTCGAGATCACGCTGACGTTCGGCGAGATCGATGGCAGCACCTGGTCGCCGCTGATCAGCAGCCGCCGCTCGGCGTCGTGCAGACACAGGTGCCCGCGGCAATGTCCCGCGGTCTCCACCACTCGCCAGCGGCCGCGGCCCGCGTCGATGCTGTCGCCGTCCCGCGGGCTGGCGGCCAGCGGCGGCATGCCGTCGAACCAGCGGCGGTGGTTGCCACGCCCCGGCGCCGGAGCGCCCGATACGTCGGCGCCGTGCACACGCATGAACTCCCGCATGCGTGCGCCCACCACCGCCGGGTCGGCGGCGAGGAACTCGCCTGCGGAACGATGCGCGTACTCCGACATCCACACGGCGGCGCCATGTCGCGCGGCCAGCCACGGGGACAGGCCCATGTGGTCGGGATGGTCGTGCGTGATGAAGATGCGTGCCAGACGCCGCCCGCCGAGCACCCGCTCCTCGAGCGCGAGCCACGCGTCGCGGCACACCTCCTCCGCCATGCCGGTGTCGACCAGCGTCCAGCCGTCGCCGTCGTCGAGCAGCCAGACGTTGATGTGGTTGAGTTCCATCGGCAGCGGGATGCGCAGCCACAGCACGCCGCCGGCGATCTGCTGCGCTTCGCCGGCACGCGGCGGATCGATCGCGAGGTAGGTGAGTTCGTGCGGTCGGGGCGGCAGCCGCTCGCCTTCCGCCGCGATGGCACCGCGACGACTGCTCACCGGTCCGCCCTCGCCGGCGCCTGCCGCGACCCGCGCCGCCACAGGCCGGCCGCGAGTCCTGCGAACACGAGCAGCAGAACCGGCCAGTTGCCGAGGCGGGCATACGGTGTCGATCCGACGCGCGGCTGCACGGATCCCGTGAGGACGCCAGGCGCGAATTGCGGCAGCGCGCCGAGCAGCGCGCCGCGATGGTCGATCAGCGCCGTGACACCGTCGTTGGTCGCGCGCAGCATCGGGCGGCCGGTCTCGAGCGAACGCATGCGACTGATGTCGAGGTGCTGGTGTGGCGCCGTGGAGTCGCCGAACCAGGCGTCGTTGGTCACGTTGACCAGCAGCGTCGAGTCGCGGACCAGCGCCAGCTGCTCCGAGGCGTAGGCGTCCTCGTAGCAGATCGTCGGCGCGAGCCGCTCGCCCGCGACGACGAGCGGCGACTGCTCGGCCGGCCCGCGCTCGAAATCCGAGTACGGCAGGTTCATCAGTCGCATCCACTCGCGCACCGCGTCCGGCACCGGGAAGAACTCGCCGAAGGGCACCAGCCGTCGCTTGTAGTACCACTGCTCCGCGGGCGACCACGCCGCCATGGCATTGTAGAACGCGCCCGTCTGAGGATCGCGCCTCAGCAGCCCCATGACCAGCGCCGACCCCTGTGCATGCGCGAGCGCCCGCAGGCGGGCGAGGTAGTCCTCCAGGTCGCTCGCGAGCGCGGGCAACGCGGCCTCGGGCCAGACGACGATGTCGGCCCCGAGATGTGGCTGCGTCAGGTCGAAGTAGAGCTGCAGCGTCTGCTCGCGCTGCCCGGGCTCCCATTTCATGGACTGTGGCACCGCGCCCTGCACCAGCGCGACCGACACGCTGTTGCCGCGCGCCTCGGTCCACTCGATCCGCGCCAGCGACGCGCCCCCGAGCCACACCGCCGCGATCGTTGCGACGGCGACCAGACGCGACCGGCGGTCGCCGAGCACGAGCGTCACGAGCCCGCCGGCGGTGAGTGCGGCCGCGAGACTCACCGCGTACACGCCGCCCGGCGCTGCGTAGCCGCGCAGCACGGTGCCGAGTTGTGAATAGCCGAGGGCCAGCCACGGGAAGCCGCTCAGGAACCAGCCGCGCACCCACTCGACGACGATCCATCCTGCCGGCAGCAGCACGAGCCAGCGCAGCGCGCCTCGCTCGGGTCCCCAGCGTGCGACCGCATAGCCGAGCACGGCGCTGTAGCTGCCCATGATCGCCACCAGGCCCAGCATGAGGAACACGGCGATCCACAGGGGTGCCTGCCCCACGAGGTGGATGCTGTTGTAGAGCCAGTAGGTGCCGGCGAGGAAGGTGCCGCTGGTGAACATGAACCCGCGCCACGCGGCGGTGCGCGGCGCGGTGTCCTGCCACAGCAGGAACAGCAGCGCCGGACAGATGAGCGCGAGGGGGAAGATGCCGGCGGGTGCGAAAGCGAGCGCCAGGGCCGCGCCCCCCGGTGCGGCCAGCCAGGCTCCCCGGCGGGCGATCAACCGGACTCCGGCGTCGGCAGGTCGAGATCGCGCGGCGTGGTGACGCGCAGCGCCTCGATCCGGCGGCGGTCGGCTTTCAGTACCTTGAGCTCGAGGCCGCCGATCTCGATCGCCTCGCCGCGCCGCGGCATGCGCCCGAGCTCGTGCAGCACCAGCCCGCCGATGGTGTCGTATTCCTCGTCGGAGAACCGCGTGCCGAAGGCGAGGTTGAACTCCTCGATGCGCGTGAGCGCCGGCACCGTGAAGAGCCGCTCGCCCTCCTTGCGGATGCCCTCGCCCTCGTCGACGTCGTACTCGTCGCCGATGTCGCCCACGATCTGCTCGAGCACGTCCTCGATGGTGAGCAGCCCGGACACGCCGCCGTACTCGTCGACGACGATCGCCATGTGGTTGTGGCTGACGCGGAATTCCTTGAGCAGCACGTTCAGGCGCTTGCTCTCCGGGATGAACACGGCCGGTCGCAGGCACTCGCGGATGTCGAAGTGCCCCTCGCCGCCCTGCGCGAAGTAGCGCAGCAGGTCCTTCGCGAGCAGGATCCCGGCGACCTCGTCGCGGTCCTCGCCCACCACGGGGAAGCGCGAGTGGCCCGACTCGATCACCACCGGCAGGATCTTCTCGGGCGGCTCCTCGCGCTGGATCACGACCATCTGGGAGCGCGGCACCATCACGTCGCGCACCTGGATCTCCGACACCTGCAGCACGCCCTCGAGCATCGCGAGCACGTCGGCGTCGATGAGTCCACGGTCGCGCGCGTCGATGAGCACGTCGGCGAGTTGCTCGAGGTCGCGGGGCTCGCCCGACAGCGTGTCGAAGATGCGGCGCAACCAGCTGCCCGGCGGACCGGGCCTGTCTTCACTCATGGCTTGGGGGGGTGACCGGAAGGTAGGGATTCTGATACCCGAAACCGCTCAGGATTTCCACTTCGAGCCGCTCCATGGCCGCCGCCTCGCGGCGCGTGCCGTGCTCGAGACCGTGCAGGTGGAGCATGCCGTGGACCACCATGTGCGCCCAGTGGGCCGCGCGCACCTTGCCCTGCTCGCGTGCCTCGGCCGCGACGACGGTCGCGCAGACGACGAGGTCGCCGAGCGACCCGCCGAGTTCGCGCTCGGCGCCCGACGCCGGAAACGACAGCACGTTGGTCGGCCGGTCCTTGCCGCGGTAGTCGCGGTTCAGGCGCCGGCTCTCGGCGGAGCCGACGATGCGGATGCACACGCTCGCGGCGGGCGACGGGACGGCACGGCGCGCGGTGGAACGCCTGCGACCCTCTGCGACGACGTGCGCCGCACCCGCCCAGCGACGCAGGGCCGCCCGCGCCGGGACCCACGGCCGGCGGACCGCGACCTGCGTCTCCACGCGCAGCGGCACGGCGGTCACGGCCCCTGCTCCTCGTCGCTCGACTGCCGCTCGTAGGCCTGCACGATGCGCTGGACCAGCGGGTGGCGCACCACGTCGCGGGCGTTGAAGAAGCTGAAGGCCACGCCCTCCACGCCGCGCAGCACCTCGATGGCGTGGCGCAATCCCGAGCGCTGCTGGCGCGGCAGGTCGATCTGCGTGATGTCACCCGTCACCACCGCCTTCGAACCGAACCCGAGGCGCGTCAGGAACATCTTCATCTGCTCGACCGTCGTGTTCTGCGCCTCGTCGAGGATGATGAACGAGTCGTTGAGCGAACGGCCGCGCATGAAGGCGAGCGGCGCCACCTCGATGATCTGGCGCTCGACGTTGCGCGCAACGCGGTCGAACCCGAGCATTTCGTACAGCGCGTCGTACATCGGGCGCAGGTAGGGGTCCACCTTCTGCGCCAGGTCGCCGGGCAGGAACCCGAGGCGCTCGCCCGCCTCCACCGCGGGGCGCACCAGCACGATGCGGCGCACGGCTCCCGCCTGCAGCGACTCGACCGCGCTCGCGACGGCGAGGTAGGTCTTGCCCGTTCCGGCGGGGCCGATGCCGAAGGTGAGATCGTTGGTGCGGATGTTGTCGAGGTACATCCGCTGGTTCTCGCCGCGGCCGCGGATGCCACCGCGCTGCGTGTGCACCACGACCTCCCGCCCCTCGCGGGCGGTCTCGCCCGGCTGCGGGAACCCGAGTTCCTGCACGCACAGATGGACGCGCTCGGGCGACATCGCCTCGCCGGCCGACAGCTCGAACATGCGGCGCAACACCGCCGCCGCGTTGTCGACCGTGCCCGGGGCGCCGAACACCTGCAGCTGGTGTCCGCGCCGGCGCACCTCGACGCCGAGGCGCTCCTCGACGTGGCGCAGGTTCTGCTCCATGGGACCGGCGAAATTGCCGAGCCGCGAGTTGTCGGCGCCCTCGAGCGACACGTCGCGCATCTCGACCTGTTCGCTCAAGCCATGCTCCGCGCCGGCTCGGCGAGCCGCCCACGCAGCGAGTTCGGCATGGCCTCGGTGACGACGACGTTGACGAAGCGGTCGATCAGCGTTGCGGGGCCGTCGAAGTTCACCCAGCGGTTGTTCTCGGTGCGACCCGCGAGCTGTCGGGCGTCGCGGCGGGCGGGCCGCTCCACCAGCACCCGCTGCACGGTGCCGACCATGCCACGGCTGATGGCGAGCGCCTGGCCGTTCACCAGCGCCTGCAGGCGTTCGAGTCGCCGCTGCTTCTCCGCGTGCTCGAGGTCGTCGGGCAGCGACGCGGCGGGCGTGCCCGGGCGACGGCTGTAGATGAAGCTGTAGCTCTGGTCGAAGCCGACCTCGGCGATCAGGTCGAGCGTGGCCTGGAAGTCGCGCCCGGTCTCGCCGGGGAAGCCGACGATGAAATCCGAGGAGAGGCTCAGGCCCGGCCGCGCCTCGCGCAGGCGGCGGATCTTCTGCTTGTACTCGAGCGCGGTGTGGCCGCGCTTCATGAGCGCGAGGATGCGGTCCGAGCCGCTCTGCACGGGCAGGTGCAGGTAGGCCGCGAGCTGCGGGACGTCACGGTACGCCTCGATGAGGCTGTCGCGGAACTCGACCGGGTGCGAGGTGGTGAAGCGGATGCGCTCGATGCCGGGCACTTCGGCGACGAAGTAGATCAGTGCGGCGAGGTCCGCGTGGCCGCCGCCCGGCAAGGCCCCGCGGTAGGCGTTGACGTTCTGGCCGAGCAGGGTCACCTCCCGCACGCCGTGCGATGCGAGCGAGCGCACCTCGTCCATCACCTGCGTGAGCGGCCGGCTCACTTCCTCGCCGCGCGTGTAGGGCACGACGCAGAACGTGCAGTACTTGCTGCAGCCTTCCATGACGGAGACGAACGCCGTGGCGCCGGTCGCGCGCGGCTCCGGCAGGCGATCGAATTTCTCGATCTCCGGGAAGCTCACGTCCACGACCGCGCGCCCGCCGCGCCGCAACTCGGCGATCATGTCGGGGAGCCGGTGCAGCGTCTGCGGACCGAACACGAGGTCGACGAAGGGTGCGCGGGCGGTGATGCCCTCGCCTTCCTGGCTCGCGACGCAACCGCCCACGCCGATCATCACGTGCGGCCGCGCGAGCTTGAGTTCCCGCCAGCGACCGAGCAGCGAGAAGACCTTCTCCTGCGCCTTCTCGCGCACCGAGCAGGTGTTGAGCAGCAGCAGGTCCGCCTCCGCCGGCTGGTCCGTGGGCTCGTAGCCGCCCGACTCGCGCAGCACGTCCGCCATCCGGGCGGAGTCGTACTCGTTCATCTGGCAACCGAAGGTGGTGACGTGGACGCGAGGCATGGCCGGCCCGCGGGGCCTCAGAACGGGATGTCGTCGTCGAAGCCCTCGTCCTGCGACACCGGCGCAGCCGCACCGCGGTCGCCGCCTCCGGACGACGCGGGACGCGGCTCGGCGCGGGACTCGGTGCCCATGCCGCCACCGCCGCCGCCCCGGGCGCCGAGCATCTGCATCTCGTTGGCCTGGATCTCGGTCGTGTAGCGGTCGCGGCCCTCCTTGTCCTGCCACTTGCGGGTGCGCAGCTTGCCCTCGAGGTACACCTGCGAGCCCTTGCGGAGGTACTCGGCGGCGATTTCCGCGAGGCGGTCGTACATGACGACGCTGTGCCATTCGGTCTGCTCGCGCTGCTCGCCGGTCTGCTTGTCCTTCCAGGACTCGGAGGTGGCGACGCGCAGGTTGGTGACGGCCTTGCCGCTCGGCATGTAGCGCGTCTCCGGGTCCTGCCCGAGGTTGCCGACGATGATGACTTTGTTGATTCCGCGTGCCATGGCGCCTACCCGCGTGGAAAGGATTGGAATTTTACGGCACCGGGCGGGCCCGGCGTTAAAGAGAATCAGGTGGATTGCGGCGCAATCTCGCGCCCGACCCCGCCCGCCGCGGCGACCGCCGCCCAGGCGAGCGCCATGGCCGAGCTGCCGAGGAACACGCCCGCCAGCCCGAATCGGCCGAGCAGCACGCCGCCCAGCACGCCGCCGAGGAAGGCGCCCAGGAACTGCGCGGTGGCGAACACACCGAGGGCCGCCCCGCGGTCCGTGCCCGGCGCTGCCTGCGTGAGCAGCGCCGGGAGGCGCGCCTCGAGGTAGTTGAAGGCCGCGAAGAACAGCGCGAGGGCCGCCAGCACGACCCAGGCTCGCGCGTGGTCCAGTCCCATCCACGCCTGGGCTCCACCGGCGAGCAGCACCGCCGCGACGAACAGCATCCGGCCCCGGCCGCTGCGCTCGGTGGCGAGGATGAGCGGGATGGTCCCGGCCAGCGACGCGGCGAAGACGCCGAGGTACACCTTCCAGTGCCCTGCGCTCGCCATTCCGAGGTCGCCCACCAGCACCAGGGGGACGGCGATGAAAGTCGCGGTCATGATGAAATGCAGTGCGAACACGCCGGCATACAGCGACCGCAAGTCGGGCCTGAGCGCGAGGTCGGCGAGGTCGGCGAGCGAGCGGGATTCGGCCCCGCCGCTGCGCGGGGGCTCCGCCGGCACGGCCAGGAACAGCAGCGCCAGGCCCGCGAGCGCCATCACGAGCATCACGACGAAGATCCCGGGTACACCGATGGCCGCGTCGAGCACGGGCGCCAGCACCAGCGCGGCGACGAACGACAGCCCGATGCTGATGCCCACGACGGCCATCGCTCGGGTACGCACCTCGGGGCGCGTCAGGTCGGCCAGCAGCGCGGTGACCGAGGCCGAGACCGCGCCCGCGCCCTGCACGCAGCGTGCAATCACCAGGGCCACCACGGAATGGGCCAGCGCCCCGGCCAGCGAGCCGACGGCGTAGAAGATCAGGCCCACGGCGATGACCGGCTTGCGGCCATACCGGTCCGACCAGCGCCCGAAGGGGATCTGCAGCAGGGCCTGCGTCAGTCCATAGGCGCCCATGGCGAGGCCGAGCATTTCCGGCGAGTAGTCGGGCAGTTCGCGGGCGTAGAGCGCCAGCACCGGCAGCAGCAGGAACAGGCCGAGCATGCGCGTGGCATAGATACCGGCGAGCGCACCGACCGAACGGCGCTCCTGCGGCGAGAGCGCCGGCTTGCTTGTGGGGTCCCTGGCTTGGATTGGCTTTGCCTCGAAAGCTGGGCCTATATTAGCAGGCTGAGCCCGGCTGGCCGAACCCGCATCTGCATGAACGTCATACGCATCCGCGGTGCCCGCACCCACAACCTCAAGGGCATCGACCTCGACCTGCCCCGCGACCGGCTGATCGTGATCACCGGGCTGTCGGGCTCGGGCAAGTCCTCGCTCGCCTTCGACACGATCTACGCCGAGGGCCAGCGCCGCTACGTCGAGTCGCTCTCGGCCTACGCGCGGCAGTTCCTCTCCGTCATGGAGAAGCCGGACGTCGACCACATCGAGGGGTTGTCGCCGGCCATCGCCATCGAGCAGAAGGCGACCTCGCACAACCCGCGCTCGACCGTCGGCACCGTCACCGAGATCTACGACTACCTGCGCGTGCTGTTTGCGCGCGCCGGCGTGCCGCGCTGCCCCGAGCACGGCCAGGAACTCGCCGCGCAGACCGTGAGCCAGATGGTGGACCAGGTGCTCGCGCTGCCCGAGGGCACCGCGGTGCTGCTGCTCGCGCCGATGGTGCAGGACCGCAAGGGCGAGCACGCCGAGACCTTCGAGCACCTGAAGGGACAGGGCTTCGTCCGCGCCTTCGTCGACGGGCGCCTCGTGGAACTCGACTCGTCGCCGACCCTGGACCCGCGGCGGCGCCACAGCGTCGACGCCGTGGTGGACCGGCTGCGGGTGCGGGCCGACGCCGGCCAGCGCCTCGCCGAATCCTTCGAGACCGCGCTTGCACTGTCGCAGGGCGTGGCGCGCCTCGCGTTCCAGGACGACCTCAAGCGCGACGCGCTGGTGTTCTCGAACCGCTACGCCTGCACCATCTGCGGCTACAGCATCGCCGAACTCGAGCCGCGGCTGTTCTCCTTCAACAACCCGAGCGGCGCCTGCGGCACCTGCGGCGGGCTCGGCGTGCAGGAGTTCTTCGACCCCTCGCGCGTGGTGACGAACCCCTCGCTCTCGCTCGCGGGCGGCGCGGTGCGCGGCTGGGACCGGCGCAACGCCTATTACTCCCAGCTCATCCAGTCGCTCGCGCGGCATTACCGCTTCGACATCGAGACCCCGTGGAGCGACCTCTCCGAGGCGGTCCGCCACGTCCTGCTGTGGGGCAGCGGCGACGAGCGCATCGACTTCCGCTACTTCGACGCGCGCGGCGGCAGCGCCCGGCGCAGCCACGCCTGGGAGGGCATCCTCCCCAACCTGGAGCGCCGCTACCGCGAGACGGAGTCGGCGACGGTGCGCGAGGAACTCGCCAAGTACCGCGGCACCCGCGCGTGCGTGGACTGTGGCGGCAGTCGGCTCAACCAGGCGGCGCGCAACGTATTCGTGGCCGGCCGCAACCTGCCGCAGCTCGCCGGCCTGCCGATCGCGGACGCCCGGCGCTTCTTCTCCGGGATGAAGCTCGACGGCTGGCGCGGCGAGATCGCCAGCCGCCTGGTGCGGGAGGTCGCCGACCGCCTCACCTTCCTGAGCGACGTCGGGCTCGACTATCTCTCGCTCGACCGCAGTGCCGAGACGCTGTCGGGCGGCGAGGCGCAGCGCATCCGCCTGGCGAGCCAGATCGGCTCCGGGCTGGTGGGCGTGATGTACATCCTGGACGAGCCGTCGATCGGCCTGCACCAGCGTGACAACCAGCGCCTGCTCGACACGCTCACGCGCCTGCGCGACCTCGGCAACACGGTGCTGGTGGTGGAGCACGACGAGGACGCCATCCGCCAGGCCGACCACGTCGTGGACCTCGGTCCCGGCGCCGGCATCCACGGCGGCCTCGTCGTTGCGCAGGGCACGCCGGCCGAGCTCGAGGCCGCACCCGACTCGCTCACCGGCCAGTACCTGAGCGGACGCCGCACGATCGCCGTGCCCCCGTTACGCACGCCGACGCAACCCGGTCGTGTACTCAGGATCGTGGGTGCGAACGGCAACAACCTCCAGGACGTCACGGTCGAGGTGCCGATCGGGCTGCTCACCTGCATCACCGGCGTGTCGGGCTCTGGCAAGTCGACGCTGGTCATCGACACGCTGTTCCGCCATGCGGCGGGCTCGATGCAGGACTCGGCCGGCGATGCCGCGCCCTGCACGGCGGTCGAGGGCCTCGAGCAGATCGACCGTGTCATCGACATCGACCAGAGCCCGATCGGCCGCACGCCGCGTTCCAACCCGGCCACCTACACGGGGCTCTTCGGCCCGATCCGCGAACTCTTCGCCGAGGTGCCGGAGGCCCGGGCGCGCGGTTACGACCCGGGTCGCTTCAGCTTCAACGTGCGCGGCGGCCGCTGCGAGGCGTGCGAGGGCGACGGGGTCATCCGCGTCGAGATGCACTTCCTGCCGGACGCCTACGTCACCTGCGACGCCTGCCGCGGCATGCGCTACAACCGCGAAACGCTCGAGATCCGCTACAAGGGCCGCACCATCCACGACGTGCTCGAGATGACCGTCGAGGACGCGGCCGTGTTCTTCCGCAACGTACCGGCCCTGCAGTCGCGGCTCTCGATGCTGCTCGAGACCGGACTCTCCTACGTGCGGCTCGGGCAGAACGCCACGACGCTCTCGGGCGGCGAGGCGCAGCGCGTCAAGCTCGCGCGCGAACTCGCGAAGCGCGCCACGGGCCGCACGCTCTACATCCTCGACGAGCCCACCACCGGCCTGCACTTCCACGACATCGAGCAGCTGCTGCGCGTGCTGCTGCGCCTGCGCGACGAGGGCAACACCATCGTCGTCATCGAGCACAACCTCGACGTCATCAAGACCGCCGACTGGGTGATCGACCTCGGGCCGGAGGGCGGCGACGGCGGCGGGCGGCTGGTGGCGTCAGGCACGCCCGAGGAGGTGGCACGCGTGCCCGAGTCGCACACGGGGCGCTACCTGAAGCGCGTGCTGGCGGCGGGGCGCAAGGGCGCCGCAGAGGCGCGCCGTTCGGCGCAGGGTTGAGGAAGAATCAGGCTGCCGGGCCGGGCCCGCGGGTCTCGGTGCGAAACCGGTGGCAGACCTCGCCCGCCGCGCGGGTCTCGACGAATCGCCCGCCGGTCTGCAAGCCAATCACGCGGCGCCAGAAGCCGAGCGCCGGCCGGTTGTACTCGTCCTCGACGACTTCCCAGTCCCCGGCGAATCGGCTGAACAGCAGCGCGGCGGCGCCGGCGCCCACGCCGCGCCGGCGGGCCGTGTCGACGACGAAGAACTCCGCCATGCGGTAGTCGGCCGTGCGGCGCGGAAACGACGGCGGACGTGCGACCAGCGCGAAACCGACGCGCGCGCCGTCCTGCAGGATCACGAAGGGATGAGCGGTGGCGTCGCGGAACCAGCCGGCGAGGAATTCGCTCTCGCGGGCGTCCCATTCGCCGAGGGCGGGAAACAGTCCCGACTTGGACGCGGAGAGTTCGGACAGATAGCTGCGGTAAACCGCGCGTATCCAGTCGCGATCGGCTTCGGAGTCGCGCGCGTCTCGTAGAGTGACGGGCACAGCGCTCTGCCAGCCTCCTGCCAGCGTGGCCGGGCGGAGTACCCGGCGACCGGTTCGTTCTCGATGAGGCCGGGCGGGCCCCGGTCGGAGCCCGCCCGTCCCGTTCAGCTCAGGCTGAACCGCGGATATTACTTCGCGGCTTCCTGGACAGCCTCGCCGGCTTCCTGGACTTCCTCGCCAGCTGCCTCGACGGCATCACCGGCGGCCTCGACGGCCTCGCCGGTCGCATCGACAGCGGCGTCGCCAGCGGCGGCGGCGGCGTCGACGGCGGCTTCGCCGGCATCGGCAGCGGCGTCAGCGGCGGCATCGGCAGCCTCGCCAGCGGCGGCGGCGGCGTCGGCAGCAGCTTCCTGCGTGGCCTCGACGGCCTCTTCCTTCTTCGCGCAGCCGGCCAGGACGAGGGCGGCCAGAGCGGCGGCAAGTGCGATCTTCGCGTTCATGTAGGTATACCCCAAGGATGTAAGGACGATGTTTGCTCGGGCCAACCGCCAGAGCCCTGGGCTCGCGCCGGCGACCCGGCGGTTGTGCGGATATGATTCTAGTGGCTGCCACCGGGGGCAGAGCGCGCGGAACTGTCTCTGAATGGCGACAAACGCGCTGCTTGGGCAAGATGCGCCATCCAACACTGTCTCCAGGTTGCGACAACCATGCAAGACGACATCGACACGACGTTCCGCAGCCATCTCGCCACGGTGCGATCCCGCACGGACGCTGCGCTCGCGAATCATGGATTCGATGGCGTGGTGATCTACTCGGGCAGCCCGCCCTATGCATTCCTGGACGACCAGACCTATCCCTACCAGGTGAATCCGCACTTCAAGCACTGGGCCCCGCTCACCGACGCGCCCGGGAGCTTCATCACCCATCTGCCGGGCCGCAGGCCGCGGCTGTACTTCCACCAGCCGGCCGACTACTGGCACAAGCCGCCCGAGCTCCCGGCCGACGCGTGGCTCGGCGAGTTCGAAGTGGAGATCATTCGCGAGCCCGCGGCCGCCCGGGGACTGCTCGGGACGGACCGCGGGCGCATGGCGTTCATCGGCGAGTGGCAGCCGGGTTTCGCGGACTGGGGATTCGTGGAGGCCAATCCCGCGGGCCTGCTGGCCCAGCTCCACTACCACCGCGCCGTGAAGACGCCCTACGAGGTCGAATGCATGCGCCGTGCATCCACCCTGGCTGCACGCGGCCACCTCGCAGCGCGGGACGCCTTCCTCGCGGGCGCCTCCGAGTACGAGACGCACCTCGCCTACTGTGCCGCGACGGGCCTGCAGGAGAAGGAACTGCCCTACGGCAACATCATCGCATTCAACGAAGGCGCCGCGGTGCTGCATTACCAGCAGCTCTCCCGCGAGCGCGGCGGCGAGCGCCGCTCGTTCCTGATCGACGCGGGTGCGCAGTTCCGCGGCTACGCTTCCGACATCACGCGCACCTATTGCACCGCCGACGGTGAGTTCGCGGACCTGGTCGCGGCGCTGGACGGCGTGCAGCAGCAGCTCTGCGCGTCGATCCGCGGCGGGACCGATTACCGGGAAGTGCACCTGCTCGCGCACCGCCTGATCGCCGGCTTGCTGCGCGATGCGCGCGTCATCGATTGCGAACCCGACACCGCGGTGGAGACCGGCCTGAGCGGAGTCTTCTTCCCGCACGGCATCGGGCATCTCCTCGGGCTGCAGGTGCACGACGTGGCGGGACTCGCCGCCGCCGAATCGGGCGGCGAGATACCGCGCCCGCCCGGACATCCTTACCTGCGGCTCACGCGCCGGCTCGAGCCCGGGTTCGTGGTGACCGTGGAGCCCGGCATCTACTTCATCGACCTGTTGCTCGAGTCGGCGCGCGCCGGCGAGCACGGCCGCTCGATCCGCTGGGACACGGTCGAGCGCCTGCGTCCGTTCGGCGGCATCCGGATCGAGGACGACGTCGTCTGTACCGACGGCGCCCCCGAGAACCTCACGCGCGACGCATTCGCCGCGCTCGACTGATCAGCCCTGCTTCTTCAACAGGTCGCGGATCTCGGTGAGCAGCGCGACGTCCGCCGGCGGCGCGGCCGGGGCGGCGGCCGGCGGCGGCGCCTTGAGCTTGTTGATGCCCTTGAGCGCCATGAAGATCGCGGCGGCGATGATCAGGAAGTCGAATGCGCTCTGCAGGAAGGCGCCGTACTTGAGCAGCACGGGCGCACCGGCCGGGTCGGTGCCGAGGGTCACGGCCAGCTCGGAGAAGTTGACGCCACCGACCAGCTTGCCGAGCAGCGGCATCACGATGTCGCCCACGAAGGACGCGACGATCTTGCCGAACGCGCCGCCGATCACGACGCCGACCGCCATGTCGAGCACGTTGCCCTTCATGGCGAATTCCTTGAATTCCTGGATCATGCTCATTCGTGTTCTCCGTGTGCTGGAAGGCGGGACGCACGGGATGTCCGGCTCACGGCCGGGCCCGTTCGACGATAGGCGAGGGGGCGGAAAAAAAGAAGCCGGGACTTGCCCGGCTTCCTTTCATCGATCGCGTGGCCGGCTCAGGCCGCCGCGGTCTTCTTGCGCGGAGCGCGCGGCTTCCTCGCCGGCGCCTCGGTCGCGGCGGCCTCGGCCGCCGGCTCGGCAGCCTTCTTCTTGCGGGCCCGGGCCTTCTTGACGGGTTCCTCGGCCCTGGCTTCCACCGCCGCAGCCTGGTCCACCAGTGCCATCAGCGCCATGTCGGCGTTGTCGCCGGCGCGATTCGCCATGTGCAGGATGCGTGTGTAGCCGCCCGGGCGCGCCTTGAAGCGCGGGCCGATCTCGTCGAACAGCTTGGTCACGACCTCGGCGTCGCGCAGCTTCGCGAACGCGCGGCGGCGGTTCGCCATGCTGTCGGTCTTGCCGAGCGTGATCAGCGGCTCGACGTAGCGACGCAGCTCCTTCGCCTTCGGCACCGTGGTGCGGATGGACTCGTGGCGCAGCAGCGACACCGCCATGTTGCTCAGCATCGCCCAGCGATGCGTCGAGTTGCGGCTCAGCTGCCGCCCGGTCAGTCCGTGTCTCATCTCATTCGCCTCAGATTACGTCCCGGTCCTCGTCGCGGCGCAGGCCGGCCGGGGGCCAGTTGTCGAGCCGCATGCCGAGCGTGAGCCCGTGGCTCTCGAGCACTTCCTTGATCTCGGTGAGCGACTTCTTGCCGAGGTTCGGCGTGCGCAGCAGCTCGACCTCGGTCTTCTGCACGAGGTCGCCGATGTAGTGGATGTTCTCGGCCTTCAGGCAGTTCGCGCTGCGAACCGTGAGTTCGAGCTCGTCCACCGGGCGCAGCAGCAGCGGGTCGAAGTGGTGCTCGCTCGGCTTCGCCTTGTCCTCGTCCTGGCCCTGCAGGTCGACGAACACCGACAGCTGGTCCTTGAGGATGGAACCCGCGCGGCGGATCGCCTCCTCCGGGTCGATCGTGCCGTTGGTCTCGATGTCGATGATCAGCTTGTCGAGGTCGGTGCGCTGCTCGACGCGCGCGGACTCGACGTTGTAGGTGACCTTGCGGATCGGGCTGAAGGAGGCGTCGAGCAGCAGGCGGCCGATCGGCCGGCTCGCTTCCTCGAAGGCCAGGCGCTGGCCGGCCGGGCGGTAGCCGCGGCCCTTCTCGACCTTGAGCGTCATCACCAGCTCGCCGGCCTTGGTGAGGTTGGCGATGACGAGCTCGGGGTTCAGGATCTCGACGTCGTGGTCGCCCTGGATGTCGCCGGCGCGCACCGGGCCCGGGCCCTTCTTCGACAGGCGCAGCTCCGTCTCCTCGCGAGCGTTCAGGCGCAGCGCGACCTGCTTCAGGTTGAGCAGGATCTCGACCACGTCCTCCTGCACGCCCTCGATGCTGGTGTACTCGTGGAGCACGCCCTCGATCTCGGCCTCGGTGATCGCGCTGCCCGGCATGGACGACAGCAGCACGCGCCTGAGCGCGTTGCCGAGCGTGTGGCCGAAGCCGCGCTCGAACGGCTCGATGACCACGCGCGCGTGGCGCGGGGCGGTGGGCGTCACCTTGACGACGCGGGGGCGGAGGAACTCGCCGATGGCTGACTGCATGGACGTCACCGTGGGTATTACTTGGAGTACAACTCGACGACGAGGCTCTCGTTGATGTCCGGGAGGATGTCGCCGCGCTCGGGCAGGGACTTGAGGACACCCGAGAACTTCTTCTCGTCGACTTCGACCCAGTCGGGAAACCCGACCTGGCCACGGATCTGCAGGGCCTGCTGCACGCGGGCCTGCTTCTGCGCCTTCTCGCGCAGGGCAACGACGTCGCCGGCCTTGCACTGGTAGGACGGGACGCTCACCACCGCGCCATTCACCGTCACCGAGCGGTGGCTCACCAGCTGGCGCGCCTCGTTGCGCGTCGTGGCGAAGCCCATGCGGTAGATGACGTTGTCGAGGCGGCCCTCGAGCAGCTGCAGCAGCGTCTCGCCGGTGGCGCCGGGCCGGCCGGCGGCCTGCTGGTAGTAGCCGCGGAACTGCCGCTCGAGTACGCCGTACATGCGGCGCAGCTTCTGCTTCTCGCGCAGCTGCAGGCCGTAGCCCGAGACGCGCGCGCGGCGCTCACCCTTGATGCCGCCGGGCGGCACCTCGAGCTTGCACTTCGACTCGAGCGGCTTGACGCCGCTCTTCAGGAACAGGTCGGTGCCCTCGCGGCGCGAGAGCTTGCACTTCGGTCCAAGATACCTGGCCATGGCGATTTCCTTGAGGGCGGCGCGTCAGACGCGACGCTTCTTGGGCGGACGGCACCCGTTGTGCGGGATCGGCGTCACGTCCTCGATGCTGGTCACCTTGAGGCCCGCGGCGTTCAGCGCGCGCACGGCGGACTCGCGGCCGGGACCCGGTCCGCGCACCCTCACCTCGACGGTCCTGACGCCATATTCCTGCGCAGCGACGCCGGCCTTCTCGGCGGCGACCTGCGCGGCGAACGGCGTGCTCTTGCGCGAGCCGCGGAAGCCGCAGCCGCCCGACGTCGCCCAGGACAGCGTGTTGCCCTGCCGGTCGGTGATTGTGACGACCGTGTTGTTGAACGATGCGTGCACGTGCGCGATGGCGTCGGTCACCACGCGCTTCACCTTCTTGCGGCCCTTCGCCGCACCGGTCTGCTTCTTGTCGTCAGCCATTGTCCTGCCTCAGTCAGTGGGCGCGGGCCGCTCAGGCCTTGCCCGGAGGAGCGTTCAGCTTCACCGCCGCCTTGCGCGGTCCCTTGCGCGTGCGCGCATTGGTGCGCGTGCGCTGGCCCCGCATCGGCAGGCCCTTGCGGTGGCGGATGCCCCGGTAGCAACCGAGGTCCATCAGCCGCTTGATGTTCATCGAGACCTCGCGGCGCAGGTCGCCCTCGACCTGCAGCCTCGCGACCTGCGAGCGCAGCGCCGCGACCTCGGCCTCGGTAAGGTCCTTGACCTTGGTGTCGGGCTTGACGCCCGCGGCCTCGCAGGCCTTGCGGGCCTGGCTGTGGCCGACGCCGAAGATGGACGTGAGGCCCACCCAGACGTGCTTGTTCATCGGGATGTTGATGCCGGCGATACGGGCCATGTGAGGCTCACTCCGGGGCGCGAAAAGCCCGAAATTATAACTTAGAAACCTTGCTCACTCAACGCGAAAGGGCCTCTCAGCCCTGCCGCTGCTTGTGGCGCTTGTCACTGCAGATCACGTAGACGACGCCGCGACGGCGCACCACCTTGCAGTTCTTGCAGATCCGCTTCACCGAGGGTCGAACTTTCATCTGTCAATCTCCGACGGGTCGGGCGGCCGCGCTCAGCGCAGCTGCCCGGAGCGGCCATAGCCGCGCAGGTTGGCCTTCTTCATCAGCCCCTCGTACTGGTGCGACATCAGGTGCGCCTGCAGCTGGGCCATGAAGTCCATGATCACCACGACGATGATCAGGAGCGAGGTGCCGCCGAAGTAGAACGGCACGCGGAACTGGGAAATCAGGATCTCGGGCAGCAGGCACACCGTCGCCACGTAGAGCGCGCCCCACACCGTCAGCCGGGTGAGCACCTTGTCGATGTACTCCGCCGTGTGCTGGCCCGGGCGGATGCCGGGGATGAAGGCGCCGGACTTCTTGAGGTTCTCCGCGGTCTCGCGCGAGTTGAACACCAGCGCGGTGTAGAAGAAGCAGAAGAAGATGATCAGCGCCGAGTAGAGGATCATGTGCACCGGCTGGCCGATGCCGAGGCTCGCCGCCACGTTCTGCAGCCAGCCGAAGTTCTCCGAGGTGCCGAACCAGCTCGCAATCGTCGCCGGGAAGAGCAGCAGGCTCGAGGCGAAGATCGGCGGGATCACGCCCGACATGTTGAGCTTGAACGGCAGGTGCGTGGTGGTGCCCGCGAACATGCGCCGGCCCTGCTGGCGCTTGGCGTAGTTGACCGGGATGCGGCGCTGGGCACGCTCCACGAACACCACGAACGCGGTGACGGCACCCACCATCAGCACCAGGATCAGCGCCAGCGCCGGGTTGATCTCGCCGTTGCGCACCAGCTCGAGCGTGCCGCCGATCGCGGCCGGCAGCCCGGCGACGATGCCCGCGAGGATGATCATCGAGATGCCGTTGCCGAGGCCGCGCTCGGTGATCTGCTCGCCGAGCCACATCAGGAACATGGTGCCGGCGACCAGCGTCATGGTCGCGAGGAACACGAACTGCGGTCCCGGGGCGATCACGACGCCCTGGTTCTGGAAGGCGATGGCCGCGCCGGCGCCCTGGAAGGCCGCGAGGCCCACGGTCCCGTAGCGCGTGTACTGCGTCAGCTTGCGCCGGCCGGACTCGCCTTCCTTGCGCAGCGCCTGCAGCTGCGGCACCACCACGCCCATCATCTGCACGATGATCGAGGCCGAGATGTACGGCATGACGCCGAGCGCGAGGATCGACAGGCGCTCGAGCGCGCCGCCCGAGAACATGTTGAACATGCTCAGGATCGTGCCCTGCTGGCCCTGGAAGAAGCTCGCGAGCGCCACCGGATCGATGCCCGGCACCGGGATGAACGTGCCGATGCGATAGACGATGAGGCCGCCGATCAGGAAGAAGAAGCGCTTCCTGAGCTCGGTGAGCCGGCTCGCCTCGCCCAATGCGGCGACTGCGCTCGATGACAAAGGGTTGGCCACTCGGGATCCTTGAGGGGGCGGGCCGCTCAGGCCGCCTCGATGCTGCCGCCGGCGGCTTCGATCGCCGCACGGGCACCCCTGGTGACGCCCACGCCCTGCAGCTTCACCGCGACCTTGATCTCGCCGGAGAGCACGACCTTGGCGCGCAGCGCGTTGGCCGGCACCACGCCCGCCTTCTTGAGCGACTCGAGCGTCGCCACGCCGCCCTCGACGAGCGCGAGCTCGTTCAAGCGCACCTCGGCCACGCGCGGCGCCGACATCGAGCGGAAGCCGAACTTGGGGAGGCGGCGCTGCAGCGGCATCTGGCCTCCCTCGAAGCCGACCTTGTGGTAGCCGCCCTTGCGCGCGCGCTGTCCCTTGACGCCGCGGCCGCAGGTCTTGCCCTGGCCGGCGGAGGCGCCGCGTCCGACGCGCAGGCGCGTCTTCCTGGAACCGGGGGCGGGGGAAATGCTGTTCAGCTTCATGGTGGTGTGCTCAGGTCTCTTCCACGCGGAACAGGTGCCGCGAGGCGTTGATCATGCCGCGGTTCTCCGGCGTGTCCGCCACGACCACGGTCTGGTGCATGCGGCGCAGGCCGAGGCCCGACGCCGTCGCGCGGTGCCGGTGCAGCTGCCCGTGCACGCTCTTGACCAGCGTCACCTTGACGCTCTTGCCGGAAGTGTTTTCTCTGGCCATGTCGTTCAACCCGTGATGTCGGCGAGGCGCTTGCCGCGCTTCGCCGCGATCTGCTCCGGCGACGGCGCGGTCGCGAGCGCGTTCATGGTCGCGCGCACCACGTTGATCGGGTTGCGCGAGCCGTAGCTCTTGGCGAGCACGTTGCGCACGCCAGCGCACTCGAACACCGCGCGCATGCTGCCGCCCGCGATCACGCCCGTGCCGTCGGCGGCGGGCTGCATGTAGACCTTCGCCGTGCCGTGCTTGCCGGTTACGGCGAAGTGCAGCGTCGCACTGCGCAGGCTCACGTTGACCAGGTTCTTGCGGGCCTGCTGCATCGCCTTCTGGATCGCGACCGGGACCTCGCGGGCCTTGCCGTAGCCGAACCCGACGCGGCCGTTGCCGTCGCCCACCACGGTGAGCGCAGTGAAGCCGAACTGGCGGCCGCCCTTGACGACCTTCGCCACGCGATTGACGGCCACGAGCTTCTCGATGAACTCGTCGGCTGCCGGGGCTCTCTCAACTCTCGCCATTGCTGCTCCTGGATATGCGTGCGTGGGCCGCGGTCAGAACTCGAGCCCGTGCTCGCGCGCCGAGTCCGCCAGCGCCTTGACGCGCCCGTGGTACTTGAACCCCGAGCGATCGAACGCCACCTGCGTGATGCCCTTGGCCCTGGCGCGCTCGGCGATCGCCTTGCCCACCGCCTTCGCAGCCTCGACGTTGCCGGTGGCCTTGAGGCCCTCGGCCACGTCCTTCTGCAGCGTGGAGGCGACCGCGACGACGTGCGACTCGTGGTCGAGCACCTGCGCGTAGATGTGCCTGGGCGTGCGGTGCACGGACAGGCGCATCACCTTCAGTTCCTGGATCTTGGCCCGTGCGCGCCGTGCGCGCCTCAGGCGGCTAGATTTCTTTTCCATGCGGCACCCTTACTTCTTCTTCGTTTCCTTGAGCTCGATGCGCTCACCGGAATAACGAACACCCTTGCCCTTGTACGGCTCGGGCGAGCGGAACGCCCGGATCTCGGCGGCGACCTGGCCGACCGCCTGCTTGTCCGTGCCCTTCACCAGGATCTCCGTCTGCGACGGGGTCTCGATGGTGATGCCCTCCGGCGCCACGAAGACGACCGGGTGGGAGAAGCCGAGCGTGAGGTTGAGGTTCTTGCCCTGCGCGGCGGCGCGGTAGCCGACCCCGACCAGTTCGAGCTTCTTCTCGTAGCCCTTCGACACGCCGGCGACCGAGTTCGCGAGGTGCGCGCGCAGCGAACCGGCGTGCATCAGCGATTCCTTGTTGCGCTCGGCGATCTCGATGCGCACGGACTGGCCTTCCTGCACCAGGGAGAGGCCGCGGCGCAGCGGCAGTCTGAGCGCGCCCTTGGCGCCCTTCACGGTGACGGATTCGCCGTCGGTCGTGGCGGTCACGCCCTGGGGCAGCGGTACCGGGTTCTTTGCTACTCGTGACATTGTTTGAGTCCTGATCCGTTGCCCGTGCTCACGACACGATGCAGAGGATTTCGCCGCCGTGGCCCGCGGCGCGGGCCTCGCGGTCCGTCATCACGCCGCGCGAGGTCGAGACGATGGCCACGCCCATGCCGCCGAGCACGCGCGGCAGGTCGTCCTTGCCCTTGTAGACGCGCAGTCCCGGGCGGCTCACGCGCTCGAGGCGGTCGATGACCGGACGGCCCTGGTAGTACTTCAGGCGCACGGTCAGGGTGGGCTTGTCCGCCTCGTCGGCGACCGCGAAGTCGTCGATGTAGCCCTCGTCCTTCAGCACCTTGGCGAGCGCGAGCTTCATGCGCGAGGAAGGCATGCCAACCTCCGTCTTGCCCGAGCGCTGCCCGTTGCGGATGCGGGTGAGGAAGTCCGCGATGGGATCCGTCATGCTCATGTCTTGCTCCAGTACCCGGCCTTACCAGCTGGCCTTGCGCAGGCCGGGAACGTCGCCGCGCATCGTCGCCTCGCGCAGCTTGGTACGGCCGAGGCCGAACTTACGATAGACGCCGCGGGAGCGGCCCGTGATCGCGCAGCGGTTGCGCAGCCGGGAAGCCGACCCGTCGCGCGGCAGCGCCTGCAGCTTGTGCACGGCCTCCTCGCGTTCCGCGTCCGTGGACTTCGGGCTGCGGATGATCTCCTTGAGCTTCGCGCGCTTCGCCGCGTGCTGCTTCACGAGCTTCTCACGGCGCTTCTCGCGCTCGATCATGCTGGTCTTCGCCATTTGCCGGTCCTTACTTGCGGAACGGGAAGTTGAAGGATTCGAGCAACGCCCGCCCTTCCCGGTCGTCGCGTGCCGTGGTGGTGATCGTGATGTCCATGCCGCGGATCGCGTCGATCTTGTCGTAGGCGATCTCGGGGAAGATGATCTGTTCCTTGACGCCGAAGCTGTAGTTGCCCTGGCCGTCGAAGGAGCGCGCCGAGACGCCGCGGAAGTCGCGGATGCGCGGCATCGCCACGTTGATCAGGCGGTCGAGGAACTCGTACATGCGCGCGCCGCGCAGCGTCACCTTGCAGCCCACGGGCACGCCCGCGCGCAGCTTGAACGACGCGATCGCCTTGCGCGACTTGGTCACGAGCGGCTTCTGCCCGGTGAGCGCCGTCAGGTCGCCGACCGCGCCGTCCATGGCCTTCTTGTCGGCCACGGCCTCGCCCACGCCCATGTTGACCGTGATGCGGGTGATTTTCGGGACCTGCATCGGGTTCGCCACGCCGAGGCTCTTCATGAGCTCGGGGACGACCTTTTCCCGGTAATACTGCTGCAGCCTCGCCATGTGAGCCCCTCTCGCCCGATCAGGCGTCCACGACTTCGTCGTTGGACTTGAAGTAGCGCACGCGCCGACCGTCGGCGAGCGTGCGGATGCCGACGCGATCGCCCTGCTTCGCGACCGGGTTCCAGAGCATGACGTTCGAGAGGTGGAGGGAAGCCTCCTTCTCTACGACGCCGCCCTGCGTCCCGCGCTGCGGATTGGGGCGCGTGTGGCGCTTGACCATGTTGACGTTCTCGACGAGCACGCGGTCGTTCGCCAGCACCCGGATCACGGTGCCGCGGCGGCCCTTCTCGCGGCCGGTGATGACCACCACCTCGTCGCCCTTGCGGATCTTGTTCATGCCTCGTTCCTCGATCTCAGGCGCGCCGTGCTCAGAGCACTTCCGGCGCGAGCGAGATGATCTTCATGAACTGCGCCGTGCGCAGCTCCCTCGTGACCGGCCCGAAGATGCGCGTGCCGATCGGCTCGAGCTTGTTCGTGAGCAGCACGGCCGCGTTGCCGTCGAAGCGGATCAGCGAACCGTCGGCGCGGCGCACGCCCTGCGCGGTGCGCACCACCACGGCGTCGTACACCTCGCCCTTCTTCACCTTGCC
Organism: uncultured Gammaproteobacteria bacterium; assembly: GCA_963706535.1. GTDB lineage: Bacteria > Pseudomonadota > Gammaproteobacteria > Steroidobacterales > Steroidobacteraceae > RPQJ01. The sequence goes on along the minus strand of CAVPMU010000002.1, from coordinate 173,181 downwards.
GCGCGGGATGGCGTCCTTGACGCTCACCTTGATCACGTCGCCCACCGTGGCGTAGCGACGCTTCGAACCGCCGAGCACCTTGATGCACATCAGGCTCTTGGCGCCGCTGTTGTCGGCGGCCTGCAGCATCGTTCGCATCTGGATCATGGTCTTTCTCCTCGTGCGACGGTCAGGCCCCGGTGGCCCGCTTGACGACGCGCACCAGGCGCCAGGACTTGCGGTTCGACAGGCGGCGGCACTCGGCGATGTCGACGACGTTGCCCTCGCGGCATTCGCCGTTCTCGTCGTGCGCGAGCAGCTTGGTGGTGCGGCGCACGTACTTCGAGTAGCGCGGGTGCTTCACCAGCCGCTCGACCGACACGGCGATCGTCTTCTGCATCTTGCTGCTCACGACCGTCCCGGTGAGGGTGCGCTTGGCGCCCCTCGCGGTGGCGTCCACGGCGGCCTGATCGCTCGTCACCTGACTCATTTCTCGGCACCCCTCTCGACGGCGGTGCGGGCGAGCTCGCCCTGCACGGTCTTCACGCGCGCGATGTTGCGGCGCACCTTGCCGGCCTGGTCGGGCTTCGCGGCCTGACCGGAGGCCTGCGTCATGCGCAGGTTGAACTGCTCCCGGCGCAGCTTGAGGAGTTCTTCCTGAAGCTCGCCGGCGCTCTTGGACCTGAGTTCCTTCGCCTTCATCAGCGGACCTGCCGTTTGACGAACAACGTGTCGACCGAGAGCTTGGAGGCGGCGAGGCGGAACGCCTCGCGCGCGATGGCCTCGGTGACGCCTTCCATCTCGAAGAGCACCTTGCCGGGCTGCACGCGCGCGACGTAGTACTCGATGTTGCCCTTGCCCGAGCCCATGCGGACCTCGAGGGGCTTCTTGGTGATCGGCACGTCCGGGAACACCCGGATCCACACCTGTCCGCCGCGCTTCACGTAGCGGGTCATGGCGCGGCGCGCCGCCTCGATCTCGCGGGCGGTCATGCGGGCGCGGCTCGTCGCCTTCAACCCGTAGTCGCCAAAGGCCACGGAGCTGCCGCGCTGCGCGAGGCCGCCGTTCTTGCCCTTGTGCTGCTTGCGATACTTGGTTCGCTTCGGTTGCATCATGGTCGTGTCTCCAGCCGGCGCTCGGGCTTACCGCCTCAGGCCGTCTGCTCCTGCGCCGGGGCGGCCTCGGGCTCGACGGCGGCCACCGGGGCCGGCTGGTCGAACACCTCGCCCTTGAAGATCCACACCTTGACGCCGATGACGCCGTAGGTGGTGCGCGACTCGGCCAGGCCGTAGTCGATGTCGGCGCGGAACGTGTGCAGCGGCACGCGGCCCTCGCGCGACCACTCGGTGCGTGCGATCTCGGAGCCGTTCAGGCGGCCGGAGACGCGCACCTTCACGCCGAGCGCGCCGCTGCGCATCGTGTTCATGACCGCGCGCTTCATGGCGCGGCGGAACATCACGCGGCGCTCGATCTGCTGGGCGATGCCCTCGGCCACCAGCTGCGCGTCCATCTCCGGCTTGCGGATCTCGGAGATGTTGATGCGCACGTCCTGCAGGGTCATGCCCATCAGCTTCGCGACCTCCATGCGCAGCCGCTCGATGTCCTCGCCCTTCTTGCCGATCACCACGCCCGGGCGCGCCGTGCTGATGGTGATGTTCGCCTTGCGCGCGGCCCGCTCGATGTGGATGCCGCTCACCGAGGCTTCGGCGAGCTTCTTCTTCAGGAACTGGCGCACCTGCCAGTCCTGCAGGATGTAGGCGGGGTAGTTGCGCGAGTTCGCATACCACTTCGACGTCCAGTCGCGCGTGATGCCGAGGCGGATGCCGACCGGATTGACCTTCTGACCCATGTGCCCTGCTCTCCTCAGTCCTTGCGGCCGTCGCCGACGAGGATGGTGATGTGGCTGTTGCGCTTGACGATGCGGTTGCCGCGGCCCTTGGCGCGGGCATGGAACCGCTTGAACGTCGGCGCCTCGTCGACCTCGATGCGGGCGACCTTGAGCGTGTCGATGTCCGCGTTGTGGTTGTTCTCGGCGTTGGCGATCGCCGACTCGAGCACCTTGCGGACCAGCACCGCGCCCTTCTTCGGCGTGAAGCGCAGCGTGGCGAGCGCCTTGCCCACCGGCTGGCCGCGCACCATGTCGGCCACCAGGCGGCACTTCTGCGGCGAGATGCGCGCGTATTTGAGTTTTGCTGCGACCTGCATGGCTTACTCCGAGGAGGCCTTCTTGTTGCCCGAGTGACCCTTGAACGTGCGGGTCGGCGCGAACTCGCCGAGCTTGTGGCCGACCATGTTCTCGGAGACGAGCACCGGGATGTGCTGCTTGCCGTTGTGGATCGCGAGCGTCAGCCCGACCATGTCGGGCAGGACCATCGAGCGGCGCGACCACGTCTTGATCGGACGGCGGTCGTTCTTTTCGGCCGCCACCTGGACCTTCTTGGCGAGGTGCAGGTCGACGAACGGGCCTTTCTTGACTGAACGGGGCACTGTGAGTTCCTCTTCAGGCTCAGTTGCGGCGACGGACGATCAGGCCGGCCGTACGCTTGTTGGTGCGGGTCTTCTTGCCCTTGGTCTTCCAGCCCCACGGCGACACCGGGTGCGGGTTGCCCTGGCCGGACTTGCCCTCGCCACCGCCGTGCGGGTGGTCGACCGGGTTCATCACGACGCCGCGGACCGTCGGGCGGATGCCGCGCCAGCGCTTGGCGCCGGCCTTGCCGTAGACGATCAGGTTGTTCTCTTCGTTGCCGACCTCGCCGATCGTGGCGCGGCAGTCGACGTGCACCTTGCGCATCTCGGTGGAGCGCAGGCGCAAGGTGGCGTAGAGGCCCTCGCGCGCGACGAGCTGTGCCGAGGCGCCCGCGCTGCGCGCGAGCTGCCCGCCGCGGCCCGGCTTCAGCTCCACGTTGTGGATCTGCGAGCCGATCGGGATGCTGCGGATCGGCAGCGCGCTGCCGGCCTTGATCGGGGCATCGACGCCGGAGACGATCGGGTCGCCCGCGACCACGCCCTTCGGCGCCAGGATGTAGCGACGCTCGCCGTCGGCGTACAGCACCAGCGCGAGGTGTGCGCTGCGGTTCGGGTCGTACTCGACGCGCTCGACCTTGCCCGGCACGCCGTCCTTGTTGCGCAGGAAGTCCACCGCGCGATAACGGTGCGCGTGACCACCGCCCTTGTGGCGCGTGGTGATGCGACCCATGTTGTTGCGCGCGCCGGTGCGCTTCTGGCTCTTCGTCAATGCCGCGACCGGGCCGCCCTTGTGCAGCTTCGAGCGGTCGGCCTTGACGACGAAACGCCGGCCGGGCGACGTTGGTTTGGTCTTGATGAGTGCCATCTTGCGGTCTTCCGTCAGGTTGCCCGGGCCGTCACTTCTCGACGCCGGCGAAATCGATGGTCTGGCCCTCGGCCAGGCTCACATAGGCCTTCTTCCAGTCCGAACGCTTGCCGGGCCGGCCGCCGAAGCGCTTCGCCTTGCCGGCGACGTTCACGACGCGCACCGAGTCGACCTTGACCTCGAACATCAGCTCGACGGCCGCCTTGATCTCGGGCTTGGTCGAGTCGCGCAGCACGCGGAACACGATCTGGTTGCGCTTCTCAGCGACCAGGGCGCTCTTCTCGGAGACGTGCGGCGCGACCAGCACGGTCATCAATCTTTCCTTGCTGCTCATGCCAGCTTCTCCTCGAGCATGCGCACCGCCGCGACCGTGGCGAGCACGTGCTCGTGGGCGAGCAGGCTCTGCGGGTCGAGGGCCGCCACCGGCAGGACGTTGACGCCCATCAGGTTGCGGGCCGCGAGGTGCAGCTTCTCGTCGTAGGCCTCGACCAGGATCAGCACGTTGTCGAGCCCGAGCTCCTTGAGCCTGGCCGCCAGCAGGCGCGTCTTCGGCGCCTCGAGCGCCAGCGACTCGACGACCACCAGCCGCTCGAGGCGGGCGAGCTCGGAGAGCATCGCGCGGATGGCGCCCTGGTACATCTTGCGGTTGACCTTCTGCGAGTAGTCGCGCGGGCGCGCGGCGAACGCGCGGCCACCGCCGACCCAGATCGGGCTGCGGATGCTGCCGGCGCGGGCGCGACCGCCGCCCTTCTGCTTCCACGGCTTGATGCCGCCGCCACGCACTTCGGCGCGGCTCTTCTGCCGCTTGGTGCCGGCGCGGCCGGCCGCCATGTAGGCGACGACGACCTGGTGGACGAGCGCCTCGTTGAACTCGCGGCCGAAGGCCTTCTCGGAGACCTCGAGGCTGCCCGCGGCGGCTCCGCCGCTCACCATCTTGAGCTGGGTGGCCATGGCTTACTTCCTCGGGACCAGGGTCTTGCGGGGGGCGCGGCGCGCCGCCTTGACGGAAGGACGCACGATGACCTGGCCGCCCGGGGAGCCGGGGATGGCGCCACGGATCAGCAGCAGGTTGCGCTCGGCATCCACCTCGACGACCTTGAGGTTCTCGATGGTGCGGCGCACGTTGCCGAGGTGCCCCGACATGCGCTTGCCCGGGAACACGCGGCCCGGGGTCTGGCGCTGGCCGATCGAGCCCGGGGCGCGGTGGAACACCGAGGCGCCGTGCGAGGCCGGGCCGCCGGCGAAATTGTGCCGCTTGATGGTGCCGGCGAAGCCCTTCCCGAGGGTGGTGCCGGTCACGTCCACCACCTGGCCGGCGGCGAACATGTCGACCTTGAGCTCGGCGCCCGGGGCCAGTTCCTCGCCCTCGCCGTCTGCGAGCCGGAACTCGACCAGCGACTGGCCGGGAGCGACCTTCGCCTTGGCGTAGTGCCCGGCGAGCGGGCGCGTGACGCGCGAAGCCTTGCGCTCGCCGAAAGCCACCTGCACGGCGCGGTATCCGTCGCCCTCGGCGGCCTTCACCTGGGTGACGCGGTTCGGCAGGGCCTCGATCACCGTCACCGGGATCGATTCGCCCGCGTCCGTGAAGACGCGCGTCATGCCGGCCTTGCGGCCAATCAGACCGATCGTCATCGATTCGTCCTCATACACCGCCGCGGCTGCGATTGGCCGCGGCTGAAAGAACTCGCCCGCCTGTCGCGCTCGACAGGTCTGCGGGCAGGTGCTCGTCAAGGGGCTGAGTGGTGCCGCCGCCGGGGTCCGGGGCTGCGCCGCTCGAGCGGTACCGGCGATCCGGCCAGGCCTCGGCGAGAGAGCCGCCTATTGTAGCGGCCGGATTTCGCTTTGCAAGCGCGAAATGGCTGTGGGCTGTGGGTTCCGAACCTACAGCCTACGGCCCACAGCCCACAGCCCTGTCGTCAGTTGAGCTTGATCTGCACGTCCACGCCGGCCGGCAGCTCGAGCTTCATCAGTGCGTCGACCGTCTTGTCGGTCGGGTTCAGGATGTCCATCAGGCGCTTGTGGGTGCGCAGCTCGTACTGGTCCCGGGCGTCCTTGTCGGCGTGCGGCGAGATCAGCACCGTGAAGCGCTCCATCTTGACCGGCAGCGGGACCGGGCCGCGCACGGTCGCACCGGTGCGCTTGGCGGTCTCGACGATCTCCCGGGCGGAGTTGTCGATGAGCCGGTAGTCGAAGGCCTTGAGGCGGATCCGGATGTTCTGGCGAGCCATGTTTGAATCCTAGTGAATAGGGGGTAGGGGATAGGGGGTAGTGAAGACAAGGCGCGCCGCGCCACTATCCCCTACCCCCTGATCACTATCCCCTCATTTCAGAATCTTGGAGACCACGCCCGCGCCGACCGTGCGTCCGCCCTCGCGGATCGCAAAGCGCAGGCCCTCTTCCATCGCGATCGGGCTGATCAGCTCGATCGTCATCTTGATGTTGTCGCCCGGCATCACCATCTCGACGCCCTCCGGCAACTCCACCGACCCCGTCACGTCCGTCGTGCGGAAGTAAAACTGCGGCCGATACCCCTTGAAGAACGGCGTGTGACGACCACCCTCCTCCTTCGTCAGCACGTACACCTCGCCCTCGAACTTGGTGTGCGGCGTGATCGAACCGGGCTTGGCCAGCACCTGCCCGCGCTCCACTTCCTCGCGCTTGGTGCCGCGCAGCAGCACCCCCACGTTGTCCCCCGCCTGCCCCTGGTCGAGCAGCTTGCGGAACATCTCCACCCCCGTGCAGATCGTCTTCACCGTCGGGCGCAGACCCACGATCTCCACCTCGTCGTTCACCTTCACGATGCCGCGCTCGATGCGACCGGTCACCACCGTGCCGCGCCCGGAAATCGAGAACACGTCCTCCACCGGCATCAGGAACGCACCGTCGATCGCACGCTCCGGCACCGGGATGTAGCGGTCCATCTCGTCGACCAGCTTCACCACCGAGGGCACCCCGATGTCGCTCTTGTCCCCCTCCAGCGCCTTCAGCGCCGAACCGGTCACGATCGGCGTGTCATCGCCCGGGAACTCGTACTTCGAGAGCAGCTCGCGAACCTCCAGCTCAACGAGCTCCAGCAGCTCCGCGTCGTCCACCATGTCCGCCTTGTTCAGGTACACCACGATGTACGGCACGCCCACCTGGCGCGCCAGCAGGATGTGCTCGCGCGTCTGCGGCATCGGACCATCGGCCGCCGAGACCACCAGGATCGCACCGTCCATCTGCGCCGCACCCGTGATCATGTTCTTCACGTAGTCGGCATGCCCCGGACAGTCCACGTGCGCGTAGTGCCGCTGCGGACTCTGGTACTCCACGTGCGCCGTCGAGATCGTGATCCCGCGCGCCTTCTCCTCCGGTGCCTTGTCGATCTGGTCGTAGGCCATGAACGCGCCGCCGTGCGTCTCCGCCATCACCTTGGTCAGCGCCGCCGTCAGCGTCGTCTTGCCATGGTCCACGTGACCAATCGTGCCCACGTTCACGTGCGGCTTCGTACGCGCGAATTTTTCCTTAGCCACGACCTATACCTCTAAATACAAGTGACTAGTGATCAGGGGGTAGGGGATAGTGGCGGAAGGTCGGTGACGGCGGGGCGTTCGGCTTCCGACCGGACGTTGGAATCGGCGCTTTTCCACTATCCCCTATCCCCTGGTCACTACCCCCTCTCCGTTCAGCTGGCCTTCTTCATCACCGCGTCGGCGACGTTGTTCGGCACTTCCATGTACTTGGCGAACTCCATCGTGAAGGTCGCGCGGCCCTGGCTCATGGAGCGCACCGACGTCGCGTAGCCGAACATCTCGGAGAGCGGCACCTCGGCGGTGATCACCTTGCCGGACGGGCCGTCCTCCATGCCCTGGATCTGGCCGCGGCGACGATTCAGGTCGCCGATGACGTCGCCGGAGTAGTCCTCGGGCGTCACCACCTCGACCTTCATCACGGGCTCGAGCAGCACGGGCTTCGCCCTGCGCACGCCTTCCTTGACCGCCATCGAGCCAGCGATCTTGAACGCCATCTCGTTCGAGTCGACGTCGTGGTAGGAGCCGTCGAAGATCGTGACCTTGACGTTGACCACCGGGAAGCCGGCGATCACGCCGCCCTCGAGCGCTTCCTTGACGCCCTTGTCGACGGCCGGGATGTACTCGCGCGGCACCACGCCGCCGACGATGCCGTTGACGAACTCGTAGCCCTTGCCCTCTTCCTGCGGCTCGATCTTGAGCCACACGTGTCCGTACTGGCCGCGGCCGCCGGACTGGCGCACGAACTTGCCTTCCTGCTCGACCTTGCCGCGGATCGTCTCGCGGTAGGCGACCTGGGGCTTGCCGACGTTGGCCTCGACCTTGAACTCGCGCTTCATGCGGTCGACGATGATGTCGAGGTGCAGCTCGCCCATGCCCGCGATGATGGTCTGGCCCGACTCCTGGTCGGTGCTGACGCGGAACGACGGGTCTTCCTTCGCGAGGCGCTGCAGCGCGAGGCCCATCTTCTCCTGGTCGCTCTTGGTCTTGGGCTCGACGGCCACCGAGATCACGGGCTCCGGGAACTCCATCTTCTCGAGCTGGATGATGCTGTCCGGATCGCACAGCGTGTCGCCGGTCGTCACGTCCTTCAGGCCCACGGCCGCCGCGATGTCGCCCGCGCGGACCTCCTTGATCTCCTCGCGCTCGTTGGCGTGCATCTGCAGCAGGCGGCCGATGCGCTCCTTCCTGCTCTTGCCGGGCACGAACACCTGGTCGCCGGAGTTCAGCACGCCCGAGTAGACGCGGAAAAACGTCAGGTTGCCGACGAACGGGTCGTTCAGGATCTTGAACGCCAGCGCGGAGAACTTGGCGTCGTCGGTCGCGGGGCGGCTCGCCTCCGCGTCGCGGTCGTCGATGCCCTTGACCGGCGGCACGTCGGCCGGCGAGGGCATGTACTCGATGACTGCGTCGAGCATCGCCTGCACGCCCTTGTTCTTGAACGCGGTGCCGCACAGCATCAGGCAGATCTCGTTGCGCAGCGCCCGCTGCCTGAGCCCCGCCTTGATCTCCTCGACCGTGAGCTCGCCGCTCTCGAGGTACTTGTGCATGAAGTCGTCGTTGGCTTCGGCCGCGGCCTCGACCAGCTTCTCGCGGTACTCCGCGCACTGCGCCTGCATTTCCGCCGGCACGTCGCGATACTCGAACTTCATGCCCTCGGTGGCGTCGTCCCAGTAGATCGCCCGCATGCGGATCAGGTCGACGACGCCCTCGAACTTGTCCTCGGCGCCGATCGGCAGCTGCAGCGGCACGGGATTGCCGCGCAGGCGGGTCCTGATCTGCTCGACGCAGCGCAGGAAGTTGGCGCCGGCACGGTCCATCTTGTTGACGAACGCGAGGCGCGGCACGCCGTACTTGTTCATCTGGCGCCACACGGTCTCGGACTGCGGCTGCACGCCGCTCACCGCGCAGAACACCGCACAGGCCGAGTCGAGCACGCGCAGGCTGCGCTCGACCTCGATCGTGAAGTCGACGTGCCCCGGGGTGTCGATGATGTTGAAGCGGTGCTCGGCGAACTGGTTCTCCATCCCCTTCCAGAACGCCGTGGTCGCGGCGGCCGTGATGGTGATGCCGCGCTCCTGCTCCTGCTCCATGTAGTCCATGACGGCCGCGCCGTCGTGCACCTCGCCGATCTTGTGGGAGACGCCGGTGTAGAACAGGATGCGCTCGGTCGTCGTCGTCTTGCCGGCGTCGATGTGCGCCGAGATACCGAAGTTCCGGTAGCGCTCGATCGGAGTGTTGCGTGGCACGGTGCTGATCCTTTGGCGGTCTGGTCGGGCGCGGCGGCCTTACCAGCGGTAATGCGCGAAGGCCTTGTTGGCCTCGGCCATGCGGTGCGTGTCCTCGCGCTTGCGGACGGCCGCGCCCCGGTTCTCCGAGGCCTCGAGCAGTTCCGCGGCGAGCCGCTGCGACATGGACTTCTCGCTGCGCGCCTGCGCGGCGTCGATCACCCAGCGCATGGCGAGCGTCTGCCGGCGGGTGGAGCGCACCTCGACCGGGACCTGGTAGGTGGCGCCGCCGACGCGCCGTGACTTCACCTCGACCATCGGCTTCACGTTGTCGAGCGCGAGCGTGAGCAACTCGATCGCCTGGTCGGGCTGGCGGCCGGACTTCTCCGCGATCCGGTCGAGCGCGCCGTAGACGATGCGCTCGGCGACGGACTTCTTGCCGCGCTCCATGACCATGTTCATGAACTTCGCCAGCAGCACGCTGTTGAACTTGGGGTCGGGCAGGATGCTGCGGGTCGGGGCTTGGGTTCTGCGGGACATGGCGGATTACCTGGGCTGAAGGCTGTGGGCTGAGGGCCGAAGGGTCGGATCAGCTCTTGGGACGCTTGGCGCCGTACTTGGAGCGGCTCTGCTTGCGCTCGCCGACGCCCGCGCAGTCGAGCGTGCCGCGCACCGTGTGGTAGCGGACGCCCGGCAGGTCCTTGACGCGGCCGCCGCGGATCAGCACCACGGAGTGCTCCTGCAGGTTGTGGCCCTCGCCGCCGATGTAGCTGATCACCTCGTGGCCGTTGGTGAGCCGCACCTTGGCGACCTTGCGCAGGGCCGAGTTGGGCTTTTTCGGGGTAGTGGTGTACACGCGGGTGCAGACGCCACGCTTCTGCGGCGAATTGCCGAGGGCGGGCACCTTGCTCTTGGCGGCGGCGACGCGGCGCGGGCCACGAATCAGCTGATTGACGGTTGACATACCAGGTCCGACTCCAGGACGTACCGGCGGGCGCGAAAGAGCGACACCGCCCGAGAAACACCGGGCCGCCTAAGCGGCGGCCCGATGAGAAGGCAACAGGGCCGCACGGGTGCATTGCCGGCGGCGCCTCGATGAAAGGCGCAAAATTCTAGGGAGGGGGCCCGCCGCTGTCAACTTGCTGCGGCGCAGCGTCCCTGCCCCGGCGGCCTCAGCCCGCCGGTGCCTCGACCTCGTCCGGCGCCGCGGTATCGAAATCCGCGACTGCCGGGCCCGGCAGGACCTCCGCCGGCCCACCCGCGAGGCCTGCCTCGCCCCGGCGGCGGCGCACCAGGTGGTAGAAGGAGCCCGTGCCGGCCGGGATCAGGCGCCCGACGATCACGTTTTCCTTGAGGCCACGCAGGTCGTCCTTCAGGCCGCGCACGGCCGCCTCGGTCAGCACCCGCGTGGTCTCCTGGAAGGAGGCCGCGGAGATGAACGACTCGGTCGCGAGCGACGCCTTGGTGATGCCGAGCAGCAGCGGGTCCGGGATCGCCGGCAGCTTGCCCTCGGGGGCGAGGCGGTCATTGGCCTCGAGCACGCGCGCCCGGTCCATCTGCTCGCCGCGCAGGAAGCCGGCATCGCCCGGCTCGACGATCTCGACCTTGCGCAGCATCTGGCGAATGATCACCTCGATGTGCTTGTCGTTGATCTTCACACCCTGCAGGCGGTAGACGTCCTGGATCTCGCGCACCAGGTAGTTGGCGAGCGGCTCGACGCCCTGCAGGCGCAGGATGTCGTGCGGGTTCGGCTCGCCGTCCGCGATGACCTCGCCGCGCTCCACGTGCTCGCCCTCGAACACGGTGAGGTGCCGCCACTTCGGGATCAGCTCTTCGTGCTTCTCGCCCTGGTCGTCGGTGATGATCAGGCGGCGCTTGCCCTTGGTCTCCTTGCCGAAGCTCACCGTGCCGGAGTACTCGGCGAGGATCGCCGAGTCCTTGGGCTTGCGGGCCTCGAACAGATCCGCCACGCGCGGCAGACCGCCGGTGATGTCGCGGGTCTTCGAGCTCTCCTGCGGGATGCGCGCGATGACGTCGCCGACCGACACCTGCACGCCGTCCTCGAGGCTCACCAGCGCGCCCGGGGGCAGCGCGTAGACGGCCGGGATGTCGGTGTTGGCGAAGCAGACTTCCTTGCCCTTCGCGTTCAGCAGCTTGATCACCGGGCGCAGGTCCTTGCCGCCGGCGCCGCGCTGCTTCGGGTCCATGACCACCGTGCTCGAGAGCCCGGTGATCTCGTCCACCTGGCGCGTGACGGTAATGCCGTCGATGAAGTCCTGGAATCGGATGAAGCCCGCCACCTCGGTGACCACCGGGTGGGTGTGCGGGTCCCAGGTCGCGAGCAGCTGGCCCGCCTGCACCGCGTCGCCTTCCTTGGCCGCGATCGTGGCGCCGTAGGGGATGCGGTAGCGCTCGCGCTCGCGGCCGAAGTCGTCGATCACGCCGAGTTCGCCCGAGCGCGACACGGCGACCCAGTGGCCCTTCACGTGGTGCACTGCCTTGAGGTTGTGCCAGCGCACCGTGCCCTTGCCCTTGATCTCGACCGAGTTGACGGCCGCGGCACGCGAGGCCGCCCCGCCGATGTGGAAGGTACGCATCGTGAGCTGCGTGCCCGGCTCGCCGATCGACTGCGCGGCGATGACGCCCACCGCCTCGCCGATGTTGATGCGGTGGCCGCGCGCGAGGTCGCGTCCGTAGCACTGCGAGCAGACGCCGTAGCGCGTCGCGCAGGTGATGGGCGAGCGGACCATCACCTGGTCCACGCCCGCCTGCTCGAGCTTGCGCACCAGCCGCTCGTCGAGCAGCTCGCCCGCCTCCACCACCACCTCGTCGGAGCCGGGGCGATAGACCGCACTCGCCGTGACACGGCCGAGCACGCGCTCGCCCAGGCCCTCGACGACGTCGCCGCCCTCGACGATCGGCATCATCGACAGGCCGTGCTCGGTGCCGCAGTCGATCTCGGTGACCACGAGGTCCTGCGCCACGTCGACCAGCCGGCGGGTCAGGTAGCCCGAGTTCGCGGTCTTGAGCGCGGTGTCGGCGAGGCCCTTGCGCGCGCCGTGCGTCGAGATGAAGTACTGCAGTACGTTCAGGCCCTCGCGGAAGTTCGCCGTGATCGGCGTCTCGATGATCGAGCCGTCGGGCTTCGCCATCAGGCCGCGCATGCCGGCGAGCTGGCGGATCTGCGCCGGCGAGCCGCGCGCCCCGGAGTCCGACATCATGTAGATCGAGTTGAACGACTTCTGGCGCACCATGCGGCCGCCGGCGGTCTCGACTTCCTCGCCGCCGAGCTTCTCCATCATCGCCTTGGCGACCTGGTCGTTGGTGCGCGACCAGATGTCGACGACCTTGTTGTAGCGCTCGCCGTTGGTGACGAGGCCCGAGGAGTACTGCTCCTGGATTTCCTTCACCTCGTGCTCCGCCGCGCTCAGGATCTTCTGCTTCTGCTCGGGGACGACCATGTCGTCCACGCCGATCGACACGCCCGCGCGGGTCGCGTAGTGGAAGCCCATGTACATGAGCTGGTCGGCGAAGATCACCGTTTCCTTGAGGCCGAGCGTGCGGTAGCAGGCGTTGATGACGCCCGAGATCGCCTTCTTGGTCATGTCCTGGTTGATCAGGTCGAAGGACAGCCCCTTCGGCAGGATCTCGTAGAGCAGCGCGCGGCCGACGGTCGTCTCGACCAGGCGGCGCTTCTCGGCGAGCCCGTCGGCGGTCTTCGCGAACTCGACGATGCGCACACGGCACTTCGCCTGCAGCTCGGCCATGCGGTTCTCGTAGGCGCGGTGCACTTCGGCGACGTTGGTGAAGTACGTGCCCTCGCCCTTCGCGTTGACGCGATCGCGCGTCATGAAGTAGAGGCCGAGCACCACGTCCTGCGACGGGACGATGATCGGGTCGCCGTTCGCGGGCGAGAGGATGTTGTTCGAGGACAGCATCAGCGCGCGCGCCTCGAGCTGGGCCTCGAGCGACAGCGGCACGTGCACGGCCATCTGGTCGCCGTCGAAGTCGGCGTTGAACGCCGTGCAGACGAGCGGGTGCAGCTGGATGGCCTTGCCCTCGATCAGCACCGGCTCGAAGGCCTGGATGCCGAGGCGGTGCAGCGTCGGCGCGCGGTTCAGCAGCACCGGGTGCTCGCGGATCACTTCCTCGAGGATGTCCCACACCTCGGGACCCTCGCGCTCCACCATGCGCTTGGCGGCCTTGATGGTCGAGGCCTCGCCGCGCAGCTGCAGCTTCTGGAAGATGAACGGCTTGAACAGCTCGAGCGCCATCTTCTTCGGCAGGCCGCACTGGTGCAGGCGCAGCGTGGGACCGACCACGATGACCGAGCGGCCGGAGTAGTCCACCCGCTTGCCGAGCAGGTTCTGGCGGAACCGGCCCTGCTTGCCCTTGATCATGTCGGCGAGCGACTTGAGCGGGCGCTTGTTGGTGCCGGTGATGGCGCGGCCGCGGCGACCGTTGTCGAGCAGCGCGTCGACCGACTCCTGCAGCATGCGCTTCTCGTTGCGCACGATGATGTCGGGCGCATTCAACTCGAGCAGCCGGCGCAGGCGGTTGTTGCGGTTGATGACGCGGCGGTAGAGGTCGTTAAGGTCGGAGGTCGCGAAGCGGCCGCCGTCGAGCGGCACCAGCGGGCGCAGGTCCGGCGGCAGCACCGGCAGCACGGTGAGCACCATCCACTCGGGCTTGTTGCCCGACTCGATGAACGACTCGAGCAGCTTCAGGCGCTTCGAGAGGCGCTTGATCTTCGTCTCGGAGCTGGTGTTCGAGATGTCCTCGCGGACCTTGACCACCTCGGCCTGCAGGTCGAGGCTCTTCAGCAGCTCGTGCACGGCCTCCGCGCCCATGCGCGCGTCGAACTCGTCGCCGTGCTTCTCGATCGCCTCGAGGTACATCTCGTCGGACAGCAGCTGACCGCGCTGCATCGAGGTCATGCCCGGCTCGATGACCACGAAGGCCTCGAAGTACAGCACGCGCTCGATCTCGCGCAGCGTCATGTCGAGCATCAGGCCGATGCGCGACGGCAGCGACTTCAGGAACCAGATGTGGGCGGTCGGGCTCGCGAGCTCGATGTGGCCCATGCGCTCGCGGCGCACCTTGGCCTGCGTCACCTCGACGCCGCACTTCTCGCAGACCACGCCGCGGTGCTTCAGGCGCTTGTACTTGCCGCACAGGCACTCGTAGTCCTTCACGGGCCCGAAGATCTTGGCGCAGAACAGCCCGTCCCGCTCCGGCTTGAAGGTCCGGTAGTTGATGGTCTCCGGCTTCTTCACCTCGCCGAAGGACCACGAACGGATCATCTCCGGGGAAGCGAGCGCGATCCGGATCGAGTCGAAGTCCTCGACCGTCGGCTGCTGCTTGAACAATTTCAACAGGTCTTTCATGTGTTCACCCTGTCCATCGCACGCGTGTTGCCGTCAGTCCTCAACGCCGTTCCTGCTCGAGTTCCATGTTGATGGCGAGCGAGCGGATCTCCTTCACCAGCACGTTGAAGGACTCGGGCATGCCCGCGTCCATCAGGTGGTTGCCGTCCACGATGTTCTTGTACATCTTGGTGCGGCCCGTCACGTCGTCCGACTTGACGGTCAGCATCTCCTGCAGCGTGTAGGAGGCGCCGTAGGCCTCGAGCGCCCAGACCTCCATCTCGCCGAAGCGCTGGCCGCCGAACTGCGCCTTGCCGCCGAGCGGCTGCTGCGTGACCAGGCTGTAGGGGCCGGTCGAGCGGGCGTGCATCTTGTCGTCGACGAGGTGGTTCAGCTTGAGCATGTACATGTAGCCCACGGTCACCGGCCGGTCGAAACGCTCGCCGGTGCGGCCGTCGTAGAGCCACGTCTGCCCGCTCTCCGGCAGCTCGGCAAGCCGCAGCATGTACTTGATCTCCTTCTCGGTGGCGCCGTCGAACACCGGCGTGGCCATCGGCACGCCGTTGCGCAGGTTGCCGGCGAGGGCGAGGATCTCGCCGTCGTCGAGCGAGCCGAGCTGCTCGGTCTTGCCACCGCTCTGGTTGTAGACCTGGTCGAGGAAGCCGCGCAGCTCCGCCGCCGCGCGACCTTCGTCGAGCATGCGGCCGATCTTGAGGCCGATGCCCTTGGCCGCCCAGCCGAGGTGGGTCTCGAGGATCTGCCCGATGTTCATGCGCGAGGGCACGCCGAGCGGGTTCAGCACGATGTCGACCGGGGTGCCATCCGCCGCGAACGGCATGTCCTCGACCGGCACGATGGTCGAGATCACGCCCTTGTTGCCGTGGCGGCCCGCCATCTTGTCGCCCGGCTGCACGCGGCGCTTCACCGCGAGGTAGACCTTGACCATCTTGAGCACGCCCGGGGCGAGGTCGTCGCCGGCCGTGATCTTCGAGCGCTTCTCCTCGAGGCGGCGCTCGAACTCCTTGCGCTGCGTGCGCATGCGCTCGGCGGTGAGCTCGAGCGAGGCGTTGGCCTCCTCGTCCTCGAGGCGAACCTCGAGCCAGTGCTCGCGCGGGATATCGGCGAGGTAGTCCGCCGTCACCTTGCTGCCCGGCTTCAGCTTGCGCGGGCCGGCGGCGGCGACCTTGCCCACCAGCATCGACTGCACGCGCGAGAAGAGGTCCTCCTCGAGGATGCGCTGCTGGTCGGCGAGGTCCTTGCGCACCTTCTCGATCTCGGACTTCTCGATCGAGAGCGCGCGGGAGTCCTTCTCGACGCCGTCGCGCGTGAACACGCGCACGTCGATCACCGTGCCGTCCATGCCCGGGGGCACGCGCAGCGAGGTGTCCTTAACGTCGGAGGCCTTCTCGCCGAAGATGGCGCGCAGCAGCTTCTCCTCGGGGGTGAGCTGCGTCTCGCCCTTGGGCGTGACCTTGCCGACCAGGATGTCGCCCGCCTTGACCTCGGCGCCGATGAAGGCGATGCCGGCCTCGTCGAGCTTGGCGAGCGCCGACTCGCCCACGTTCGGGATGTCGGCGGTGATCTCCTCCGGGCCGAGCTTGGTGTCGCGCGCGACGCAGGTGAGTTCCTCGATGTGGATCGTGGTGAAGCGGTCCTCCTGGACGACCCGCTCCGAGATCAGGATCGAGTCCTCGAAGTTGTAGCCGTTCCACGGCATGAACGCGACCAGCAGGTTCTGGCCGAGCGCCAGGTCGCCGAGGTCGGTGGAGGGGCCGTCGGCCAGCACGTCGCCGCGCGCGATCGAGTCGCCCGCCTTCACCAGCGGGCGCTGGTTGATGCAGGTGTTCTGGTTCGAGCGCGTGTACTTGGTCAGGTTGTAGATGTCGACGCCCGCCTCGCCGGCGGTGGTCTCGGCGTCGTGCACGCGCACCACGATGCGCGAGGCGTCGACCGAGTCGACCACGCCGCCGCGGCGCGCCACGACGGTGACGCCGGAGTCGATCGCGACCGGCCGCTCCATGCCCGTGCCCACCAGCGGGGTCTCCGAGCGCAGCGTCGGCACGGCCTGGCGCTGCATGTTCGAGCCCATCAGCGCGCGGTTGGCGTCGTCGTGCTCGAGGAACGGGATCAGCGAGGCGGCCACCGAGACGATCTGCTTCGGCGACACGTCCATGTACTGGATCTTGTCGGGCGTCGAGAGCATGAACTCGTTCTGGTACCGGCTCGAGATCAGCTCGTCGGTGAACGCGCCCTTGGCATCGAGCGTGGCGTTCGCCTGCGCGATGACGTACTGGGCCTCGTCGATCGCCGAGAGGTACTCGATCTGGTCGGTCACCTGCCCGTTGGTCACCTTGCGGTACGGCGACTCGAGGAAGCCGTAGTCGTTGGTGCGCGCGTAGACCGCGAGCGAGTTGATGAGGCCGATGTTCGGGCCTTCCGGCGTCTCGATCGGGCACACGCGGCCGTAGTGCGTCGGGTGCACGTCGCGCACCTCGAAGCCCGCGCGCTCGCGGGTCAGGCCGCCCGGGCCGAGCGCGGAGACGCGCCGCTTGTGGGTGACCTCGGACAGCGGGTTGTTCTGGTCCATGAACTGCGAGAGCTGCGAGGAGCCGAAGAACTCCTTCACGGCGGCCGCGACCGGCTTGGCGTTGATCATGTCCTGCGGCATCAGGCCCTCGCTCTCGGCGATGGTGAGCCGCTCCTTGACCGCGCGCTCCACGCGCACGAGGCCGACGCGGAAGGCGTTCTCGGCCATCTCGCCGACGCTGCGCACGCGGCGGTTGCCGAGGTGGTCGATGTCGTCGACCGTGCCGTTGCCGTTCCTGATGTCGATCAGGGTCCTGAGCACGTCGATGATGTCGGAGGTGCTGCCGTGCTGCTCGATCAGCGACTTGGCGAAGTCGTCGCCGCGACGGCCGAAGTGCAGCGCGTCGAAGAGGATGCCCGGGCCCTTGACCTCGGTGCGCCCCACGCGGCGGTTGAACTTCATGCGACCGACGCCCGACAGGTCGTAGCGCTCGGGGTTGAAGAACAGGTTCTGGAACAGGTTCTCGGCGGCGTCGCGCGTGGGCGGCTCGCCCGGGCGCATCATGCGGTAGATCTCGACCAGCGCTTCCATGCGGTTCTTGGTCGGGTCGATGCGCAGCGTGTCGGAGATGAACGGGCCCCGGTCGAGGTCGTTCACGTACAGCACGTGGATCTCGGGGATGCCCGCCAGCACCAGCTTGGCGACGGTGGCGGTCGCGAGCACCTCGTTGGCCTTGGCGAGGATCTCGCCGGTCTCGGTGTTGACGACGTCGTGCGCGAGCACCTTGCCGACCAGGTAGTCGTTCGGCACGGGCAGGCGGCTGACGCCGGCCTCCTCGAGCTGGCGCACGTGGCGCGCGGTGATGCGGCGGCCTTCCTCGACGATGACCTTCGAGCCGGCGCGGATCTCGAAGCTGGCGGTCTCGCCGCGCAGGCGGCTCGGCACCAGCCCGAGCTCGATGCCCTCGGGCGAGAGGTAGAAGGTGTTCTTCTCGAAGAACAGGTCGAGCACCTGCTCGTCGCTGTAGCCGAGCGCGCGCAGCAGGATGGTGACCGGCAGCTTGCGGCGGCGGTCGATGCGCGCGTACACGCAGTCCTTGGCGTCGAACTCGAAGTCGAGCCAGGAGCCGCGGTAGGGAATGACGCGCGCGGAAAATAGCAGCTTGCCCGAGCTGTGGGTCTTGCCGCGGTCGTGGTCGAAGAACACGCCCGGGCTGCGGTGCAGCTGGGAGACGATCACCCGCTCGGTACCGTTCACGACGAAGGTGCCGTTCTCGGTCATGAGCGGCAGTTCGCCGAGGTAGACCTCCTGCTCGCGGATGTCCTTGACGGGCTTGCGGGCACCGGGCGCCTCCTTGTCGAGGACGATCAGGCGCACCTTGACGCGCAGCGGGGCCGCGTAGGTGAGGCCGCGCAGCTGGCACTCCTTGACGTCGAACACGGGCTCGCCGAGGCGATAGCTCACGTACTCGAGGCTCGCGTTGCCGGAGTAGCTCACGATCGGGAACACGCTCTTGAACGCGGCGCGCAGGCCGATCTCGTTGCGCCGGTCCTCGGCCGCGTCGGCCTGCAGGAACTTGCGGTAGGAGTCGAGCTGGATGGCGAGCAGGTAGGGCACCTCGAGGATGCTCGACCGCTTGCCGAAATCCTTGCGGATGCGCTTCTTGTCGGTGAAGGAATAAGCCATTTCGGTCACCCTCTCGCGGCCGGGAACCCGGCCCACACAGCTCGACTACGGAACGAAAACGAACGGGCGAGCCGGCCGGCGGGAATGCCCCGCCGGCCCGCTCCCCGTGCAACGGGCTCGTGCCCGCGCATCGCGGTTACTTGATCTCCGCGGCAGCGCCGGCCTCTTCGAGCTTCTTCTTGATCGCCTCGGCGTCGGCCTTGGGGATCGAGTCCTTGATCATCGAGGGCACGCCCTCGACCAGGTCCTTCGCTTCCTTGAGGCCGAGGCCGGTGATCTCGCGGATCACCTTGATGACGCCGACCTTGTTCGCGCCGAAGCTGGTCATGGTGACCGTGAACTCGGTCTGCTCTTCGACGGCCGGGGCGGCGGCAGCGGCGCCCGCGACGGCGGCCATCGCGACCGGGGCCGCGGCGGTGACGCCGAACTTGTCTTCCATCATCTTGACGAGGTCGACGACCTCCATGACGGTCATGTTGGAGATTGCGTCGAGGATCTCTTCCTTGCTAGCAGCCATTGTCTTGACTCCTGAAAATTGAGTTTGAATACCCGATGTCTGGAACGGCAGCCGCGCCGATCAGGCGGCCGCCTTCTGGTCCTTGACCGCGGCGATCGTCCGCACGAGCTTCGCGTGAGGCTCGGCGAGCGTCCGCACGAACTTGCCGATGGGCGCCTTGAGCACGCCCAGGAGCTGCGCGAGCGCCTGCTCCCTGGTCGGCAGGTCGGCGACCCGCTCGAGGTCCTTCGCGGACAGCACCGTTCCCCCGAGCGACACCAGCGTCGGCACGAGTTTCTGGTGGTCCTTGGCGAACCCCTTCACGAGACGCGCGGCCGCGCCCGGGTCGTCTTCCGAGAAGGCGAGGATCAGCGGGCCCTTGAGCTTGTCGCCTACGCACTCGAACTGAGTGCCGGCGATCGCCCTGCGGGCCAGCGTGTTCTTCACCACCCGGACGTAGACGCGGGAGGCGCGGGCCTTGGCACGAAGCTCGGTGAGCTGCGCGACCGAAAGCCCCCGGTACTCCGCGGCGACGACGGACTGCGCGCGTTGCGCGACCTCCGCCACCTCGGCGACCATCGCCTTCTTGTCATCCAGTCTGAGCGCCATGTGTTCCTCCTGGCCTGAAGATCTTCCGAACAAAACGCCCTTCCCTGAGCGTTCACCCTTTGCTAGAGGGCGGGACCTTGAGGCAGCGAGACACTGACTCGGGTACCACCATCTGCGCAGGCGCCCATTAAGGGGAACGACTCCCCGCCTGCGGTCTTCGATGATGACCGGCCCCGCTCGCGGACCGCGTCGCCGCGGTCCCCGGGCCAGGCCGGCCCTGCATCAAATCGTTTGCGAACCCCGCGCCCTCAGGCGGCGAGGCTCGACTGGTCCACCACGACCCCGGGCCCCATCGTCGAGGACACCGAGACGCGCTTGAAATAGATGCCCTTCGCCGCGGCGGGCTTCGCCTTCTGCAGGTCGGCGAGCAGCGCGTGCAGGTTCTCGTGCAGCGCCTTGACCTCGAAGCTGGCCTTGCCGATGGTGCAGTGGATGACGCCCGCCTTGTCCGTGCGGAAGCGCACCTGGCCGGCCTTGGCGTTGCGCACCGCGCCCGCGACGTCCGGCGTGACCGTGCCGACCTTCGGGTTCGGCATCAGGCCGCGGGGGCCGAGGATCTGGCCGAGCTGGCCGACGACGCGCATCGCGTCCGGGCTCGCGACCACCACGTCGAAGTTGAGCTCGCCGGCCTTGACCTTCTCGGCGAGGTCCTCGAGGCCGACGATGTCGGCGCCGGCTTCACGCGCGGCATCGGCATTCTTGCCCGAGGTGAACACCGCGACGCGCACCGACTTGCCGGTGCCGTTCGGCAGCACGGTCGAGCCGCGCACCTGCTGGTCGGACTTCGAGGCATCGACGCCGAGGTTGATCGCGACGTCCACGGCCTCGTCGAACCTGGCGGTGGCGAACTGCTTGACGAGGGCCAGAGCCTCGTCGATCGAATAGGACTTGCCCGGCGGCAGCTTCTCCGCCCAGGGCTTCATGCGCTTGGCTACGGCACCCATGTCACACCCCCTCCACGTCGACGCCCATGCTGCGGGCGCTGCCCGCGATCGTGCGCACGGCCGCATCGAGGTCGGCCGCGGTCAGGTCGGGGGTCTTGGTCTTCGCGATCTCCTCGAGCTGCTGGCGGCTGATGCGACCCACCTTGGCGGTGTTCGGCGTGCCGCTGCCCTTCTCGAGCCCGAGCGCCTTGCGGATCAGCACCGACGCCGGCGGGGTCTTCATGATGAAGGTGAAGCTGCGATCGCCGTACACCGTGATCACCACGGGGATCGGCAGTCCCTTCTCGACGTTCTGGGTCTGCGCATTGAACTGCTTGCAGAACTCCATGATGTTGACGCCCTGCTGGCCGAGCGCCGGCCCGATGGGCGGGCTCGGGTTGGCCTGGCCGGCCGGCACCTGCAGCTTTACGTAACCCTGTACCTTCTTCGCCATCTCACACCTCTGTTGGGTACCAACGCCCTCGTGGGCTCCCCGGAGGAAAGCGGATAGCGGGTAGCGGATAGCGGATAGTGGTAAGAGAGACCCACTCGCCGCTTCGCTTCTTCACTATCCCCTACCCCCTATCCGCTATCCCCTTCGTCCTCAGGCCTTCTCGACCTGCCCGAAATCGAGTTCCACGGGCGTCGAGCGCCCGAGGATCTGCACCGCCACCTGCAGGCGGTTCTTCTCGTAGTTCACCGACTCGACGACGCCGTTGAAGTCGTTGAACGGCCCGTTGGTGACGCGCACCACCTCGCCCGGCTCGAACAGCACCTTCGGCCGCGGCTTGTCCGCGCCTTCCTCGACGCGGCGCAGGATCGCGTTCGCCTCGCGCTCGCTGATCGGCGCCGGCTTCTCCGGCGTGCCGCCGATGAAGCCGAGCACCTTGGCCGTCTCGCGCACGAGGTGCCAGGTGTCCTCGTCCATCTCCATCTGCACGAGCACGTAGCCGGGGAAGAACTTGCGTTCGCTGCGCCGACGCTGACCGTCGCGCATCTCGACCACTTCCTCGGTCGGCACGAGGATCTCGCCGAACTTGTCCTCGAGGCCCTTGAGCCGGATGCGCTCCTTGAGCGACTCCGCCACCTTGTGCTCGAAGTTCGAATAGGCATGCACGACGTACCAGCGCAGCGCCACGATCAACCCCCCTGCCCGCCGGTCAGTGCCGCGGTCACGCTGCCGAGGATCCAGTCCAGGACCCAGAAGAAGATGCCGAGCGCCAGGATCGCGACCACCACGACCAGCGTCGTCTGCATCGTCTCCTGGCGGGTCGGCCACACGATCTTGCGCAGCTCGACGCGCGAACCCTGCACGAACTGCCAGAACGTGCGGCCCTGCGCGGACTGCAGCGCCACGACGATGCCGGCGGCGAGCGCGGCGAGCACGATCAGCCAGCGCACCGCGGCCGGCAGGTCGCCGAGCAGGTAGAAGCTCGCGATGCCGCCGACGAGGATCGCCACGGCCGCGACCAGCTTCGCGGTGTCCAGCACGCTCGGTGCGGATTCAACCTGTTCGGTCATGTTCTTGCGCCGGGTCCTGCCCGATCCGTCCCTAGCTCCGCACCGCGCCCCGAATGGCAGGCCAGGAGGGAATCGAACCCCCAACCTGCGGTTTTGGAGACCGCCGCTCTGCCAATTGAGCTACTGGCCTGCGTGCGCGGAAACGTTGGCGACGAATCGAACCCTTGAAAAAGCCAGTGACTGATGATCAATGATCGGCGGTTAGTGGGGATGGGCGCCGCTCGGCGCCACTATCCGCCAACCGCCAACCGCTAACCGCTTTCCTACTTCAGGATCTTGGAGACCACGCCCGCGCCGACCGTGCGTCCGCCCTCGCGGATCGCAAAGCGCAGGCCCTCTTCCATCGCGATCGGGCTGATCAGCTCGATCGTCATCTTGATGTTGTCGCCCGGCATCACCATCTCGACGCCCTCCGGCAACTCCACCGACCCCGTCACGTCCGTCGTGCGGAAGTAAAACTGCGGCCGATACCCCTTGAAGAACGGCGTGTGACGACCACCCTCCTCCTTCGTCAGCACGTACACCTCGCCCTCGAACTTGGTGTGCGGCGTGATCGAACCGGGCTTGGCCAGCACCTGCCCGCGCTCCACTTCCTCGCGCTTGGTGCCGCGCAGCAGCACCCCCACGTTGTCCCCCGCCTGCCCCTGGTCGAGCAGCTTGCGGAACATCTCCACCCCCGTGCAGATCGTCTTCACCGTCGGGCGCAGACCCACGATCTCCACCTCGTCGTTCACCTTCACGATGCCGCGCTCGATGCGACCGGTCACCACCGTGCCGCGCCCGGAAATCGAGAACACGTCCTCCACCGGCATCAGGAACGCACCGTCGATCGCACGCTCCGGCACCGGGATGTAGCGGTCCATCTCGTCGACCAGCTTCACCACCGAGGGCACCCCGATGTCGCTCTTGTCCCCCTCCAGCGCCTTCAGCGCCGAACCGGTCACGATCGGCGTGTCATCGCCCGGGAACTCGTACTTCGAGAGCAGCTCGCGAACCTCCAGCTCAACGAGCTCCAGCAGCTCCGCGTCGTCCACCATGTCCGCCTTGTTCAGGTACACCACG
The DNA here is from genome assembly GCA_963706535.1 of uncultured Gammaproteobacteria bacterium. Taxonomy (GTDB): domain Bacteria; phylum Pseudomonadota; class Gammaproteobacteria; order Steroidobacterales; family Steroidobacteraceae; genus RPQJ01. Next base: position 149,944 of record CAVPMU010000002.1, on the reverse strand, counting down.
ATGTACGGCACGCCCACCTGGCGCGCCAGCAGGATGTGCTCGCGCGTCTGCGGCATCGGACCATCGGCCGCCGAGACCACCAGGATCGCACCGTCCATCTGCGCCGCACCCGTGATCATGTTCTTCACGTAGTCGGCATGCCCCGGACAGTCCACGTGCGCGTAGTGCCGCTGCGGACTCTGGTACTCCACGTGCGCCGTCGAGATCGTGATCCCGCGCGCCTTCTCCTCCGGTGCCTTGTCGATCTGGTCGTAGGCCATGAACGCGCCGCCGTGCGTCTCCGCCATCACCTTGGTCAGCGCCGCCGTCAGCGTCGTCTTGCCATGGTCCACGTGACCAATCGTGCCCACGTTCACGTGCGGCTTCGTACGCGCGAATTTTTCCTTAGCCACGACCTATACCTCTAAATACAAGTGACTAGTGATCAGGGGGTAGGGGATAGTGCGGAAGGGCAGTGCTTGCGAGAGCGCCGAATGCTTCGACCAAACGTCGAACGGAGCCGCTCTTCACTATCCCCTGGTCACTATCCCCTACCCCCTCTCTTCAAAACCTGGAGCCCACGACCGGAATCGAACCGGTGACCTCGTCCTTACCAAGGACGTGCTCTACCGACTGAGCTACGTGGGCCCGAACAACCGTCCCTCATCGTTCCCAGCCCCGCGGAATGGAGCGGGTGATGGGAATCGAACCCACGCCATCAGCTTGGAAGGCTGAGGTTCTACCATTGAACTACACCCGCAGTACCGCGCCGTAATCCAGCTGTCGTGGCCCGCGTCCTTCCCGACTGACCTGGTGGAGGGGGTAGGATTCGAACCTACGAAGGCATGAGCCGGCAGATTTACAGTCTGCTCCCGTTGGCCGCTTGGGTACCCCTCCGCGGACAGAGAGCCGCGTATTCTCATCGGCCGCCCCCCCGCTGTCAACGTGAGTCTGGGGCTCGGGGCCCGGCGCGGGGGCCCGACCGCCGGCTCAGAGGTCCACGACCTCGACGTCGGCGGCCGCGAGGGACCGGCCCAGGAACGTACCCCCGACGCGTGCGAAGCGCTCGGCACCGTCGGTGGCCAGCAGTCCCACCGTCCCGCGGCCCGGGGCCCCGACACGCCGCAGGCCCCGGTCGTCCAGTGCACGCACCAGCGCGCCGGCGGTGGTCGCCGCGGAGTCCACGATCGCCACCTCGGTACCCAGCACCCGGTGGATGGTCGGCGCGAGTACGGGGAAATGCGTACAGCCCAGCACCAGCGTGTCCGGCCGGACGGCGGGGTCGCCGCCGAACGGCTCGTCGAGGTAACGGTGCACGACCGCCTCGACCACCGGCCCCTCGGTCCAGCCCTCCTCGGCCAGTGCCACGAACAGCGGGCAGGCGCGGGCCGTGACGACGGCGTCCGGGCGCAGGCGACGGATCGCCGCCTGGTAGGCGCCGCCGCGCACCGTGCTCTCCGTGGCCACGACCGCGATGCGCCCCGACCGCGTGGCTGCACAAGCCGCCGCGGCACCGGGCTCGACGACGCCGAGCACCGGCACCGGCGCGAACTCCGCAGCCAACGCATCGAGCGCGACGGCGGAGGCCGTGTTGCAGGCGACCACCAGGCACTTCACGCTGCGCTGCCGCAGCAAGCCGGCCGCCTGCAGCGAATAGCGGCGGATCGATTCGGCGCTCTTCGTGCCGTACGGCAGGCGCGCCGTGTCGCCGAGGTAGAGGAAGTCCTCGCCGGGCAGCACTGCGAGCAGCGCGCGCAGCACGGTCAGTCCACCGACGCCGGAATCGAAGACACCGATCGGCGCATCTGTTCGCGGTGGGACTGGCGGAAAATCGTGCGGCGTCATGCGCGTCACCTGCTGCGGGGGTGCGAAGGATAACGTGCGCGCTCAACGCGACATAACGCCGCGTGCAGCGATGCCTATTCCATCGCGGCGCGCGCCGTGCATAATTGACCGCAGTACGCCGCCGACGACGGAAAACTAGAAGAGCAATCGGCCAGTGGAAAGACGACTCACCACACGACACCGCGCCCGCACTACGGTCTACGTGCTGCTGCCAGGGCGCAAGCGCCGTCTGTGCCGCGCGAAGAACCTGAGCGCGAGCGGCGTGTTCGTCGAGACCGCCGACATGGGCCTGCGCAAGGGCCAGACCGTCGAACTCGCCTTCGCCATCAGCCTCGGCGTCGTCACCAAGATCCATCGCCGCACGGCCGTCGTGGCCCACATCTCGCGCGGTGGCACCGGCCTGATGATGGAAGGCCAGGGCGGCTGAGCCGAGCGTGGCCGGCGGCCGCGCGAATCACTGCACTCCGGTAGGGGATTCTGCGAATTGGGCTGCCTGCCCCGGCCCCGTATGTTGCCTGCGGGTGCAGGAGCGCGGATGGACAAAGCAGCGCCCGATAAAGGGATCGTCGATGCGATGAACCGGGTCCTCGCGGCCGAACGCGAGGCTGCGGAGGCGATTGCGGCCGCACAGCGCTCCGCCGAGTCCGTCATCGAGGCGGCCCGCATCAAGCGGCGCCGGATACTCGAGACGGCGCGCCGCCGGGCCACTCGCATACACGTGAAGGCGCAGGCCCGCCTCGATGGCATCCTGAAGGAAATGGACCAGGGCCAGGGCGGTGCGGACGCGGGCCTCGAGTCGCTCAGGGGCCTGGCGGGCGAGGCACTCGAGCGCCTCGCGCGGCGCCTGACGTTCGATCGATCATGAGTCGCGCTGACCTGACCTTCGCTTACGCACAGGCCCGCCTGCAGGCCCGCCATGGCAATCGCCCGACCAGCGCGGACTGGAACCAGCTCGAGGCGACCGCAGACCTTGCAGCCGCGCTGCAGGTGACCCGCAACACCTCGCTCGCGCGCTGGACCGGCCGCCTCGGTGCGCGCCCGGACATCCACGAAATCGAGCGGCGCCTGCGGGAGGAGTGGGCACGGGCCGTCGACGAGATCGCCGAGTGGCAGCCCGAGCCGTGGCGGGCGGCGATCGCGTGGCTGCGCTGGCTGCCTTACCTCAAGCCGCTCGACAAGCTCGCGCGTGGCGGCCACGCGCCCGCGTGGATGCGGGAGGACCTCGTGCTCGGGCCAGTCGTCGCCCGCGAGCCGCTGGAGCGCGCGGCCGCACTGCGCCGTACCGCGCTCGCGCCACTCGAGGCAGGCTTCGCGGCCGACGGCAACGTGGTCGACGCATGGCTCCGGCAGTGGCGGGCGTTGTGGCCCGGGCAAACCACTGCGGCCGCCACGCTCGAGGGCCTGCTGCGCGAAGTCGCACACCATGCCAGGCGCCTCGAGGAGTTGCCCGCCGAGTCGGGATCCGGCGATTCGACGCAGGCACTGCGCCAGCGCCTGCAGTTCCACTTCCGGCGCAACCCGCTCACGTCGGCGGCGACGACGGCGTTCGTCGGCCTGCTCGCGATGGACGTGCAGCGCCTGCGTGGGCTGCTCGCGGTGCGCTCGCTGCGCGAGCCGGCGGTGGCGGTCCCATGATCCTGCGACCGGTCACCGCGAGCTGGTTCGAGCTGCTGACCTCGCGCGAGGAACTGGGGGTCACGCTCGAATGCCTCGCGGCGACCGGACTGGTGCAGTTGCAGTCCTACAGCCAGTCGGAGTCGCGACTCGCGCTGCCGGACCTGCGCAACACGCTCGTCGAGTACGAGGCTCTCGCGCGACGTTACGCCACGTTCTGGCCCAAGGCGCAGGTTCGTCCGCCCAGCCCGGACCGCGAACTGCTCGAGGCACCGCGGGCGGCGCTCGAACGCCTGCGCGCCTGGGCCGTCGACGCCGACCCGCTGATCGCCGAGCTGCAGTCGCTCGCCCAGTCCCGCGAGGACAACGCACTGCTGCAGCGGCTCGAGGCGGAGTCCGGCGCCGCGCTGCCGCGGCTCGACCACGTGGCAGGCGCCGGTCCGGTGCTCGCCGGCCGTGTCTACGTGCTGCCGGAGGACGGACCGCCGCAATCGCTGCCGCCTGCGGTGCTCGTGCAGCGCATCGTCTCGCGCGACGAGCTGTTCCTGGTCGCGGTCGGCCCGAAGGAGGACATCGGCGCGCTCGACCAGCTGCTCGCGGCACGCAAGGCCCGCGTGATCGGCGTGCCCGAGGGGATGCCGGCGGAGCCGGCCGCGGTCGGGGAATTCCTGGCCGGACGCAGCCGGGCCATCGAGGAACGCGAGAAGGCGGCACGCGCTTCGCTCGACGCGCACAACGTGGAGCACTCGCTCGCCGATGCGCTCGGCGAACTCGCACTCGCCTCGTGGCTCGTGACGCACGTCCCCGAGCTGCCCGTCACCGAGCACTTCGCATGGGTGACCGGCTGGTGCGCAGACCTGGACGACACCCGCCTCAAGGCCGCGCTCGACGCACGCGACCTGCACTACCTGCTGCGCATCACGCCCGCACCGGAGGGCGCCGAGGCGCCGTCCGTGCTGCACAACCCGGCCTGGGCGCGACCCTTCGAGGTCTTCGCCGGGCTCATGGGCGTCCCCGGGACGCGCGAGGCGGACCCGAGCGTCGTGGTCGCCTTGCTCGCGCCCCTGATGTTCGGCTTCATGTTCGGCGACGTGGCGCAGGGACTCGTGGTGCTGGTGGCAGGCTACCTGCTGCGCGACCGCCTGCCCGCGCTGCGGCTGCTGATCCCGGGCGGCGTGATGGCGATTGCCTTCGGCTTCGCGTTCGGCAGCGTGCTGGCGCGCGAGGACTTGATTCCCGCGCTGTGGCTGCACCCGCTCTCGCAGCCGCTCGTCGTGCTCGGCACGGCGCTCGGCTTTGGCGTGATCGTGATCACGCTCGGGCTCCTGATCAGCGCGCTGCAGTTCCACTGGCGCGGGGAGTTCCGCCACTGGCTCGCGAGCGATGCCGGCATGCTGGTCGCCTACCTCGGGCTGGTCGCCACGGTGTTCGACGCGCGCGCGTTGTGGCTGCTGCCGATCGGCATCGCCTGGATCATCGGCGGGGCCGCGCTGGTCGCACCGCAGGACCGCCTCGGCGCCGCGGGCAAGGCGGCCGGGGAAACGGTCGAGCACATGCTGCAGCTCGCCGTGAACACGCTCTCCTTCGTGCGCGTCGGCGCGTTCGCGCTGGCCCACGCGGGCTTGAGCACCGCGGTCGTCGGCATGTCGGAAGCCGCCGGGGCCGGCTACTGGCCGGTGCTGCTGCTCGGCAATGCGTTCATCGTGCTGCTCGAGGGCCTCGTCGTCGGCATCCAGACGACGCGCCTGATCCTGTTCGAGTTCTTCATTCGTTTCCTCACCGCGCGCGGCCGGCCTTTCGTGCCACTGCCGTCGGCGGTATCCCCTCCCTCCCCGGCCTCCCGGAGCAAGTCATGAAGTCGCCCGCACGCTGGATTCTCGCCATCGCCGCCTGCACGGTGCTCACCGCGGTGCTGGCCACCGTAGCGCTCGTACTCGCGAGCCCTGCGCTCGCCGCGGAAGGTGGCGCCGCAGCCGCATCCCTCGATCCGTCGGTGCTGCGGTGGGGATTCGCGGCGGCGGCGGCCTCGGCGGGCCTCGCTGCGCTCGGCGCCGGCTATGCCGTGGCGCAGGTGGGGACGGCGGCCCTGGGCGCGCTTGCCGAGAAGCCCGACCTCTTCGGCAAGGTGCTGGTGATGGTCGGCCTCGCCGAAGGCATCGCGATCTACGGGCTGATCGTCGCCATCCTGATCCTGAACCGCCTGGGCTGACGTGACGCGCATCTACTACATCGGGGACGAGACGACGGCCGCCGGCTACCGGCTGGCCGGCGCGCTCACCCGCGTCCCGGACCGCGCCGAGGCGGCCGAGACCTTCCACCGGGCGCTCACGGACGGGGCGAGCATGGTGCTGCTCTCCGCCGAACTCGCGGACGCCGTCGACCCGCAGGAGTTGTCGGCGGCGCTGCTCGCCGAGCAACCGCTGGTCGCGGTCGTGCAGGACGTCTACGGCCTGCACCCGTCGCCCGACATGGCGCGGGAGGTCCGACTCGCGCTTGGCATCGAGCCATGAACGAACCTGACACGATCGTGCGGGCCCAGATGGAAGCGCTGCTCAGGCGCGTGGCGCGCGAGCAGGAGATGCAGTCGCGCCGCGCGCGCGACGCGGCCGAGGAGCAGGCGCGCACGATCGTCGCCCGCGCGTGGGAGGAAGCCCGCGCCCGGCTGCGGCAGGCGGTCAAGGAGGAGCGGGAGGGGATCGAGCAGGCGGTGCTCGAACGGCGTGCCGCGCTCGAGACGGCCGCGCGCCAGCGCGAGCAGTCCGTGCTGCGCGGCCTGATCGACGATGCGTGGCGCGACCTGCCGGGTGTCCTCGCGGCCAGCTGGGAAAAGCGCGACACGCGGCGCGACTGGTGCGAAGCGGCATGCGCGGTCGCGCGGCGCACGCTGACCGGTGGTGCGCCGCTCGCGGCCGAGGTCGATCCCGCGGCCCCGGATGACGTCGTGGATTGCATCGTCGCGAACCTCGGGGTGGACGGGGCTCCCGCGATCGAGACGCGGCGCATCGCGAAGCTCGGCGCCGGCCTGCGCATCCGCAGCGGTCTCGCCTGCGTCGACGCGACGATCGCGGGCCTGCTCGCCTCGCGCGAGCGCATCGAGGCGGAGCTCCTCGCGGAGCTCGGCCAGCTGCTCGAGCAGCGTGGAGGGCACTCGTGAGCCAGGCACGCATCACTTGGATCGGCGGGCCCGTGCTGAGGGCGCGCATGGAGGGATCCTTCAACGTCTACGAGGCATTGTCGGTCGGCCCGCGACAGCTGCTCGGCGAAGTGATCCAGCTGCGCGGCGACGAGCTCGTCGCACAGGTCTACGAGGACACGACCGGGCTCGAGCCCGGGGTGGTGGTCGAAGGACGCGGCCGGGCATTGTCGGTGATGCTGGGTCCCGGACTGCTCGGCGGCATCTTCGACGGCCTGCTGCGTCCCCTCACCGGCACCGACGACTACGAGGTCAAGCCCGGTATGGCGCCGCGCCCCCCGGGCCGCTTCCGCTTCACGCCGACGCTCGAGCCGGGGGCGCAACTGCGCCGGGGCCAGCCCATCGGCACGGTCGCCGTGCCGCGGCTGCAGTGGATCCTGCCGCCGCCGGAGACCTCGGGGCGGCTCGAGTGGCTCATCCCCGGCGAGGGCGAGTACTCGGAGGACGAGTCGCTCGCGGTGGTCACCGCGGAGGACGGCACGCGCCGCGAACTCACCATGCGTCACGCGTGGCCGGTGCGGACCGCACGACCGGTGGCCGGGCGGCTGCCGGCCAGCGCGCCGATGATCACCGGACAGCGCATCCTCGACACGCTGTTCCCGGTCGCGCGCGGTGGCCGCGCGACGCTGCCGGGTGGTTTCGGCACGGGCAAGACGGTGCTGCAGGAGGCGCTCGCCAAGTGGTGCGACGCGGACGTGATCGTCTACGTCGGCTGCGGCGAGCGCGGCAACGAGATGGCCGAGGTGCTCGACGAGTTCCCGAAGCTCGAGGACCCGCGTACCGGCCGGCCGCTCGCCGAGCGCACCGTGATCATCGCCAACACCTCGAACATGCCGGTGGCGGCGCGCGAGGCGAGCATCTACACGGCGATCTCGGTGGCCGAGTACTTCCGCGACCAGGGCCTGCACGTGGCGCTGATGGCGGATTCGACGAGCCGCTGGGCCGAGGCGCTGCGCGAGGTCTCCGGACGGCTCGGCGAGCTGCCGGGCGAGGCCGGCTATCCCGCTTACCTGAGCTCGCGGCTGGCCGAGTTCTATGAGCGCGCCGCCCGCGTCACGGCGCTGTCGGGACAGGAGGGCTCGGTGACGATCATCGGCGCCGTGAGCCCGCCGGCCGGCGACTTCTCCGAGCCCGTGACGCTGCACACGAAGCGCTACGTGCGCTGCTTCTGGGCGCTCGACCGCGGGCGCGCGCAGGCGCGTTTCTACCCGGCGGTCCACCCGCTGCAGTCCTACAGCGCGGATGCCGATGCGCTCGCGAGCTGGTGGAAGGTCAACGGCAACCCCGACTGGCTCGCGCAGCGCCAGCGAGTGCTGTCGCTGCTCGAGAACCAGGCGCACCTCGAGCGCATGGCGCGCATCGTCGGGCGCGACGCGCTGCCGGCACAGCAGCAACTGAAGCTGCTCTGCGCGGACCTCGTCAACGACGGGTTCCTGCGGCAGTCCTCCTTCTCGAAGGTCGACCGCTACTGCTCGCCCGCGCGCCAGGTCGCGATGCTGACCATCCTGCTGCATTTCATGGATCGCGCCGAGGCCGCCGTGCAGGGCGGCATCCACCCGACCCGGCTCGCCGAGATGAAGATCCTGCGGCAGCTGCAGCGCCTCGGCGAGGAATTCGGCGAGGGCGACCTGCGCAAGCTGGCGCTGCTGCCACGCGAGCTCGACTACGAATTCGATGCGCTGCAACCGGTGAAGAGCCATGTTCGCTGACCTGCTGCTCGAGGGCGCCGTCACCCGCATCGAAGGGCCGCTGCTCTTCGCGAAGCGCGAGGCGCGCGTCGGACTCAATTCCGCGGTCGAGGTCATCGGCAACGACGGCGCCACGCGCCTCGGCCGGGTCGCAGCGCTCGACGAGCAGTCGATGGTCATCGAGGTCCTGCAGTCCACCGCGGGCCTGAGCCTGGACGGCACGCGGGTTCGACTGCGCCCGGAGCCGGTGCTGTTCGGCGTCGGGCCGAACCTGCTCGGGCGCACCTTCGACAGCCTCGGCCGCCCGATCGACGGCGGCCCGCCGGTGGCAGCACGGGCGCGCATGCGCATCGAGGGACTCGCGATCAACCCGTCGTGGCGTGCACTGCCGCGCGACTTCATCGAGACCGGCGTCTCGGCCATCGACCTGCTGAACAGCCTGGTGCGCGGGCAGAAGCTGCCGCTGTTCTCTGCCGGCGGCCTGCCGCACGACCGGCTCGCCACGCAGATCGCGCAGCGGGCGCGGCTGCGCGGCGGCAGGGCCGAGGACTTCGCCGTCGTGTTCGCCGGCATGGGCGTCCCGCACGACACGGCCGAGCAGTTCCGCCGTGCGATGGAATCGAGTGGCGCGCTCGGGCACACGGTGCTGTTCCTGAACCTGGCGGACGAGCCCGGCATGCAGCGCCTGCTCACGCCGAGGTATGCGCTCACGGCCGCCGAGTACCTCGCGTTCGTCGAGGGCCGGCACGTGCTGGTGATCCTCACGGACATGACGAACTACTGCGAGGCACTGCGCGAGGTCTCCGCGAGTCACGGCGAGATCCCCGGCCGCAAGGGCTACCCGGGCTACATGTATTCCGACCTCGCCGCACTCTACGAGCGCGCGGGCTGCATCCACGGCCGGCCCGGCACGCTGACGCAACTGCCGATCCTCACCATGCCCGGCGACGACATCGGCCACCCTATCCCGGACCTCACCGGCTACATCACCGAAGGCCAGATCGTGCTCGACCGCGAACTCGACCGACGTGCCATCTATCCGCCGATCAAGGTGCTGCCGAGCCTGTCGAGGCTCATGGACGCCGGCACCGGCGAGGGCTACACGGACGCGGACCACCCGGCGCTGGCCCACCAGCTGTTCGCGGCCTACGCGCGTGCCGTGCGGGTGCGCACGCTGGCGAGCGTGATGGGCGAGCAGGGCCTGCCGGAGAGCGATCGCAAGTTCCTCGCCTTCGGCCAGCGCTTCGAGGAGCAGTTCGTGAACCAGGCGGCCCCGCGCACGCTCGAGGAAAGCATGGAGGCCGGCTGGGCGGCGCTGCGCGGGCTGCCGCACAGCGAGCTGCCGCGACTCTCCGACGTGCAGATCAAGCGCCACCTCGGCGAGCCGGCCCATGCCTGAGTCGGGCACCGAGATCCTCGCGACACGCGTCGCGTTCCTCGAGCTCAAGGACGAACGCCGGCTCATCCAGGAAGGCTACGAGCTGCTCGACGAGAAGCGCATGCTGCTCGCCTCGGAGATCATGCGGCAGCTGCGCAGGCTCGCCGCCTTGCGCGAGGAACGCGAACGCCTCGACGCCGAGGCGCGCCGGGCGCTCGAGGCCGCCGCGGCCGTCCACGGCTTCGACGAACTCACCGTGATGCCGAAGCGCGACCTCGGCGCGGCGCTGCTCAGGACCGACGCGCAGGTCTTCCTCGGCCTGCAGCTGCTCGAGGCCGCCATCGAGGAGCCGCAACGGGCCGGAGCGGTGCATCCGCAGCTGCCGACGCCCGAGGCGCGCGCCTGCGAGGCGGCCTTCCACCGTCTGCTGCTGGCCGAGGCGCCCATCGCAGCCTGCGTGGGAAACCTCCGGCGCCTGGTGCGCGAATACGTGCGGACCGAGAGACGCGCGCGCGCGCTGGAGAACGTGATGCTGCCCGAGATCGACGGATCGCTGAAGTTCATCGAGGAACAGCTCGACGCGGTGGACCAGGAGGAGGCCATCCGGGTCCGCAATGCCGCCCGCACCTGAGGCACTGCGACTGGTCTTCGGGGCGAGCGGCTACACCGGCAGCAACCTCGTTCCCGCGCTGCTGTCCGCCGGACACCGCGTACGCGCCAGCGCGCGCAACGCAGAGGTGCTCGCGGGACGCGGCTGGCGCGGCGTCGAGTTCGTGCAGGCCGACGCCCTCGACCCCTCCTCGCTCGCAGCGGCACTCGCCGGCGTCGACGTGGCGTACTACCTGGTGCACTCGATGGCGGCCGGCAGCGATTTCGACGCCATCGATCGCATCGCGGCGGAGAACTTTGCGCGGGCCGCTGCCGCGGCCGGCGTGCGGCGCATCGTCTACCTCGGCGGACTGATTCCGCCGGGTGCCCGCTCGCGACACCTGCGCTCGCGCGCCGAGACCGGCGAGGTGCTGAGGAAATTCCCGGTGCCAGTCACCGAGGTGCGGGCCGGCATGATCATCGGCCCCGGTTCCGCGGCCTACGAGGTTATCCGCGACCTGGTCAACCACCTGCCGGTGATGATCACGCCGGCGTGGGTACGCTCGCGGTCAACGCCGATCGCCCTGCCCGAGCTGCTCGCGTACCTCGTCGCGGTGGGCGATCCGGGCGTGCCGGCCGGCGCCATCCTCGACATGGGCGGCCCGGACGCCGTGACCTACGAGGACATCATGCGCTGCTACGGGCGTCTCGTCGGGCGGCGCGTGAGGATCCTCGCCGTGCCGGTGCTCACGCCGCGCCTGTCGTCCTACTGGCTCAGGTTCGTGACCTCGGTGCCGACCAACGTCGCCCGCGCGCTCGTCGAGGGACTCGAGCACGACTTCGTGGCGGAGACGACCGGGGCGATCCGCTCGCTCGTCCCGCGCCACCTGATGGGCCTCGAGGAGGCCGTGTGCGCCGCGATCGACGCCGACCGCCGCCACGCGGTCACCGCCCGCTGGGTGGAGGGTGCGATCGCATGCCGCAATTTCCGCCCCGAGTACGGCTTCTACGCGAAACGCACCGGCGCCACTGCCACGGGACCGGCGTCACCCGAGTCCGCGTTCGCGGTCGTGTGCTCCATCGGCGGCAAGGAGGGCTACTTCTTCGCCAACAGCCCGTGGTGGATCCGCCGCGCGATCGACTGGCCGGTCGGCGGCCCGAGTTTCCGCCGGCGGCGGCGGCGCCCGAGCGAACTGCGCGTGGGCGACGTCGTGGACTCGTGGCGCGTGATCGCGCTCGAGCCGGGACGCCGCCTGACGCTGCTGATGGAAATGAAGGGCCCGGGCGCGGGCGTGCTGGAATTCGTCGTGCAGCCCGGGGCGGACGGCACGGGGTCGAGCGTGGATGCCACGGCCTACTGGCACCCCGCCGGCGTGCTGGGGCTGGCCTGCTGGTACGCGCTCGAGCCCGCGCACCTGTTCCTGTTCAAGTGGCTGACGCGCGCCATCCTGCGGCGCGCGTCCGTCCTCGACCGGTCAGGCCTCGCTCACTCGGGCAGCGAGACCCTGCGCGGGCCGAAGTAGTAACGGAACGACGCGGTCACGTAGTTGACGTCGTACTCGTACGGGTCGGCGCCGAGCGACAGGATCGTGGCGAGCGTGTCGGGCTCGATGCCGGACCAGGCCCAGTTGTCGCTGTCGAAGCTCTCGTAGCGCCAGCCGAACACCAGGTCGAGGCGCTCCGACCAGCCGTAGGTGAAGTCGGCCTGGAAGCTGTCGAGTTCGCTCGTGACGGTGGGGAACGCACCTGCCGCCACGCCGCGGATCGTGGTGTCGGAATCGCCCTCGGCGCGCGTGTAGCCGAGGTCGAGCCGCGCCTTCTCGCCGAAGCGCGCCGCGAGCCCGCCGCCCCAGGTGGTGAACTCGTCCTGCACTTCGCCGCGCCAGTCCGGCGCCGCGAACGAGCTGCTGCCGAGCGTCGTGGAGTCGATCTTCTCCTGGCCGCCGTTCAGGTAAGCGGTGAACTTCTCGTTGATCGTCCAGGTGAGGTCGAGCGCGTAGCGACGGTCGAGGCTCGAGATCAGCCCGAGCTCCGAGCGCGTGTAGCTGTCGTCGGCGTAGAACGCGCTCGCGCCGAGCGACAACGGCAGCTTGCCGAGCGCCGCATTCACGATCAGCTCGCCGTAGCCGCGGTAGCGGTAGGCCATGTGGTACTTGCGCAGCAGAGGGTTCTGGCCGTAGAGGTCGGCGACGTTGGTGTCGTACCTGTCCGGTTCGCGCTCCTCGGCACCACCCTTCACGACCAGGTTGAGGTACTGGTTCGGACGGTACTGCACGCGACCCCAGCCGTCGGCCAGCTGCTCGCTCTTCACCTCGCGCGCGGTGCCGGTGCGATCGGTCTCGCGGTACTCGCCGCCCGCGCCCAGAGTGAGGCCGCTGTAGACCTCGTAGTCCGCGCTGCCGAACATGCGCGTGCGCTCGTAGCCGTAGACCGGGTTGATGCGGTCGTCGGCGACGAGGAAGGCGTCCGTGTGCACGACCGACGTATAGAGTTCCTGCCGGCTGTCGTTGTCGCGTTCGTCGTAGGTCACCGCGCCGCGCAGCCGCAGGCGGTCGAGCGGACGCGAGGTGACGGTCAGGCCAAAGCGCGTCACCGAGAGCTCCCCGTCGAGGTTGGAGGCCGGCAGGCCGTCCGTCGCTATCAGCGGGTTCACCGTGTAGGGCAGCAGCCGCATGTCCTGCGAGCCCTTGCCCGTGGCCGCGGTCAGCCCGATGGTGGTGTTGCCCGGCAGGCCGTACCAGCCCGTGGCGAGCGACAACTCGTGGTAGTCGTTGTCCGGGGCGAGCGACATCTGCCCCTCCTCGGCGCCCGGAGACATGGGATTGAATGGATTCTGCCAGCTGAGGTAAGCCGCGTTCGTCTCGTAGATCGAGACCGAATAACCTGCCTCCGCGAACCAGCGCGAGCCCTGGTAGCGCACCTTCGCGTCGAGCCGGTCCGTGGTGTCGTCCACCGGGCGCAGCAACTCGGTCGACACGCTGCCGATGGCGGCCAGCTGCGGGCGCATCCCGTCGCGCTCGTCGCGACGATAGTCGAGCGAGAAGGACAGGTTCTGGTCCCACCAGAACGCGCCAGACGCCCCGTAGCGGTCGCGGTCGAGGCCGACGTCCACCTGCCGCAGGCTGCCGTCGAGCGCAGCCATGCCGCCCGTGCTGCCGGCCGTGACCCACCCGGCGGGCAACGTGAGGCTGCGGCTGCCGACGCCGCCGAACACGGTCGAAGTCGTGTCGAAGATGCGGTGCGGGATGCGGTCGTAGAAGAGGCCGAACTCGTAGCGTCCCGGCTTGCCGCCCTCGATGCTCGCCTCGCGGGAGTCGAGGCCGAGGTCGCTCAGGGAGTACGAGAGCACGTAGCCGGAGTCCGTGGTGGCATGGCCCTCCGCGCCCGCGAGGACGTAGCCGCCGTCCTCGTCGAGGCCGGTGTAGTCGCCGAATTTCGCCGCGGAGTCGTCGACGTAGCCGCCGCCGAGTTCGACCTCCGAGCGATAGCCCTTGTCGAACGGGCACTTGCTGCAGGTCCACTCGTTGGTGTCCGGAGCGGCGTCCTGCGCCGTAGCGGCACTGGCGGACGCGAGGACCGTGGCGACGGTGATCGAGAGAAGCAGGCTGCGGGTTTCCATGGCGGTCACCGTGTGAGCGTCGAGCCCGACGGATGGTTCGATCCGTGGACCTGCGAGTGGCAGTTCATGCAATTGCCGAGCGCGAGCGACGACGACGGCGAGCCGCCGCCCCCCGGCAGGCCCGCAGGCCCGTAGGCGAAGCTCTGGTGCCCCGCCTGGGAATGGCAGGACTGGCAGAGCAGCGGGCCGCGCATGCTGACCATGCCCGGATTCACCGAACCGTGCGGGTTGTGGCAGGTCGAGCAGTCCTCCGAGACCGGCGCGTGCTCCCACAGGAACGGGCCGCGCTTGTCCGCGTGGCATTCGTAGCAGGTGTCGTTGAGCGTCGCCTTGACGAGCTGCGACTCGGCAGTCGTGCCGTGCGGCGAGTGGCAGTCGCTGCACGCGAGCTGGCCCTGGCGCACCGGGTGCGAGAAGGGCTTCTGGAACTGGCCGCGCTCGGCGACGTGGCAGGTGTAGCAAACGTCGGCCTGCGTGCGCGCCGACAGCACGGCGTCCTTGCGGGCGTGGCTGTCGTGGCACGAGGCGCAGGAAACGTCGTTCGAGGCGTGTGGCCCGCTGTGCCAGGCTGAGGCCGTCGACTTCTCGTGGCACGCGAGGCACATGCCGTTCTGCACGGCGACCGGCGTGACCGAGTCGGCGGTGAAGCGGATCACCGGCGGCCGCTTCTCGCCCTTCTTGACGCGCTTGGTGTGGTTTCCGGCGGGGCCGTGGCAGGCCTCGCACTGCAGCTGTCCCTTGCCGAAGGGACTGCGTGCATCGCCGGGCTGGCCGTGCTTCGTGTGGAACACCCCGAGCGCGACTTCGTCGTCGTGGCAGGTGAGGCACGTGTCCGCGCCTTTCTTGCTGTATTCAACGGCGGGTGCGGCGGCGGGAGTTGCCTCAGGGGCCGGGGCCGGATCCTGGCCAAGCGTGATCGCCGGCCACAGCACGGCGAGTGCGAGCAGGCGGTAGAGCAGCGGGTTCGAGTGGTTCATGTCCGCCTCAGTTGAAATTGAACTCGCCGACGCCGTGCAGCACAGCGACGTCGGCGCTGCGACCCTCGCCGTGGCAGGTGCGGCAGGTCTCGAGCGGTGCGCCCGGGATCGTGCCGTCGGCGGCCTTCACCGCGTCGAACGAACCGCCGCTCGTCACCATGTGGTTGCGCGCGGCCTCGCTCTTGTGACAGGTGGAGCACACGGCTGTCGCCGGGGAGATGGCAATGTCGCCCTCGGGCGTCGAGCGGTCGGCACCCGCATCGATGGTGGTCGCGATCGCGGTCGCCGGATCGGGCGGGTAGTACGTGCCGGGCAGGTGGCAGCCCTCGCAGTTGTTGATCTTGCCCGGGTAGACCACGTGACTGAAGTCGTAGCCGGTGTTGTTGTACCCGCAGACCTCGTAGGCGCCGATCGCACCCGCGTGGATCGCGTGCACCATGTACTTGAAGTCGATGCTTTCGTCGTCGGTCGTGCCGGTGACCGTCTCGCAGCTCGTGCCTGCCACGCGGCGCGCGATATCCGTGGCGTTCGGGTTGTGGCACGCGGCGCAGAGCTCGGCGTTGTCGGTGCGGCCGTCGCCGTGCAGCGTGAGCTGCTGGTGACAGTCGTTGCATTTCGCGATGTCGACGATCTTGCGGTAATCGACCGGTGCGGCGTCGGTGATCGCGAACGTCATGCCGACGGACTTCACAGGGATGCGGTCCGGGGCACCGTCGCCGGTGACGTCCACTCCCGGCCGACCTTCTATGATCGCCGCGCCGGAGCCGGTCGCCGTGGCCGGAATCGGCGTCGCCGCGGTGGCCTTGAAGGCCCCGGCGAAGTCGGGGTCCGGGACCGCGTTCGCCTTGAAGTCGATGCGAACCGGTTGCGCGGGCGATCCTGTCGTCGCTCCGGCCGATCCGCTGCCCGTGTTGGTGAAATCGGGCCGGGTCGACCAGGCGATGTCCACGGCCAGCGAGGCGGCCGAGTTCTGGAACGGCCCGCCCGCGGCCTTGATGTCGTACGGCGCGTCGCCGTTCGTGGGGTCCACGACGCGGATGGTTACCGTGGGCGTCTGCCCGGGGGCGCTGTCCACGACTCGCAGCACTTCGAACTCGAACTTCTTCGCGGCCTCGGCCGCGGGAATCAGGTGGGCCACCTGCGCGCGCAGCCGGCCTTCCTCGACGTTCGAGTCCGGGCCGTGGCAACTCACGCACTGGTCGTCGGTCGCGGCCACTCCGCCGTGATTCGCGCCCGTGTCGAAATTCGTCGCGTCGTGACAGGAGCCGCAGGCCTCGCGATTCACCGTGATGCGCCAGTTGCTCGCCTGCGGCGTGTCGGCGTCGCTCTCCTCGTGGCAGGTCTGGCAGTTGCGCTTGTCCTGCGGGTAGACGACTTCGCCGAAGTCGGCGAAGGTGTTGCCGAAACCGAAGATCCCGTAGAAACCGCCCGCCTCCACCGACGGGAGCGTCCCACCCGAGTGGATCTTGTGGATCATCACCTTCATGTCGATCGAGTTGCCGGACTGCGCGTCGAACGAGTACGACTCGTGGCACATCACGCAGTACTGCAGGTCGAAGCGCGCGCCGCCGTGGAACGCGAGGTTGTCGTGGCAGGCATTGCAGGTGTCGTTGTCCACGATCTCGCGGCCGGACTGCGCGACCGGCGTGCCTGTCGCCGGGATCCAGGTGAACACAGCGTTGTTCGCAGGGATGGCGATCGGCGATGTGCGGATCTCGAGCCCCACGCGATGGACAAGGGACGGATCGTAGGGTATGTCGGCGATGCCACTGAGGCTCTGCGCGAAGGTGTACGTGTAGACGCCGTTGCCGAGGCTGCCCTCGACCCAAGTGCCGGCCGTGGCGGTCTCCGTGTAACCCTGGTTCGTCGGACCCGTGCCGGTCACCCTGTCTGCCGGGGTGGGAGCGGGCGTGCCGGGGAAGGTCTCCGTACGCCGCGTGATCGCGTGCCAGGTGCTCGACTTGCCATTCACGCCGGGCTCGAGGCGCGCCAGCACGAAACGGATGCTGCCGGCAGGAAGGCCGACAAGCGGCTGGTTCAGCTCGTTGACCAGTCGGACCTCGATGACCGGCTTGCCGTCGTCGGGAACGGTGGCACTCACAATCGACGACGTGATGATGTTGGCCGTACCGACCGGCACCCCGACCCCGGGCGGTACTCCGGGCGGACCGCCGGGCCCGGACGGGCCGTCCGGGCCGGCGTTGCCCCTGTCGCCTGAGCAGGCCGCCACTCCGAGCGCGGCACAGGCGAGCAACGGGAGCCACGCTTGGCCGGTGCGCACGGGATGTCGATTATTACGCGGTGTCATGACTCGAACTCCCATCGTCATCGTTGCGTCCCCGCCGCGGTGCCGCCACCGAGGCCGCGCGGGTGCCCGACCTTCGAAGTCCTCTGCGGAGGACGGGCACGGAAACCGGGCGTCCCGGAGGACGCCCGGCCGATCGTCGTCACTCGGCGTGCGCCTTCACGGTGTCCACCGCACGGCCCGGGCCGTGGCAGACGGCGCAGGCTTCCATCGCCGACGACGGGATGAGGGCCTTGGGGGGCGGGCCGTCGAACACACCACCGTTCTGCTCCATGTGAGCCCTTGCAGGGTCGCTGTCATGACAGTACCCACAGGTGCCGGCCGTCGCCGAGTGCCACGTGTCGTCGAACAGGTTCTGGTTCTGGACGCCGTTGGCCACAAGGTCGAGATCCGGGCCCGGGTTCACGCTGATCGGCAGGGCATCCACGCGAGCGGTGTAATAGCTGCCCGCAACGTGGCAGGCCTCGCACCGGCTCAGGCTCTGCGGATACGTGACCGGGCCGAACGCCCGCATCGTCCCATTGTGGAGGTTGTGCGTCATCGCGCCGAATGCGATCGGGCCGTAGTCATCGGCTGCGTCGGCGCTTTGCCAGCCGCCGCTCGAGTTGTGGCACGCGATGCACATCATGGTTTCGCCGTTGCGGCCGCCGCCGTGCGCCATCACCAGCTCGTGACAATTCCCGCATTTCGCCTTGTCGACCAGCCTCGGCCGTCCGCCTACGCTGCCATCGGCAGCGGCCGCGGGGAATACTGTGGCCGAAGGATTCGCGCGCGAGCCGTCCGCGAAGTCCAGCCGGCCGTACAACGCCACCATGACGGTCCCATCGACGCCGGCAGGCAGGGGACCTGGCGCCGTGAAGGTGAAGCTGCCATCGCCAGCGGGCCCGGCGACGTTGGCGCTGTTGAGCACGGCATAGGTCACACCCCGACCTCGACTCCCCGCCAGGGTGCCAGCGACACAGGTCTCGTCTACGCCGACCGTCGCCGGGTCGTCAGCCACGTCGATCTTGCAGGCCAGATTGTGGAAATCGGTCGTCGACCACGCAAGGTTCAGCGTGAGGTTTCCGGGCTGGGTTTTGGCGTCGATCGCCGCCCCATTGTCGAGGACCCGGAACGTCACCGTCGGCGTCTGGCCGGCCGCGAGATTCGTCGCGCCCAGGATCTCGTACTTGAAGTCGCGGCCGCGCTCGACGCCGTACCTGGGACTGCGGACGTTCCCTGCGAACAGAGGCTTCAGATGACTTTCGAGTATGTCGCCCGCCGCAGCACCGGCCCGGTGGCAGTCCACACAGACACCGTCGTTCGCCGTGTAGGCGAACGCCTGGTGCGAGTACGTGTACGTGTACAGGCCAGTGGCCGCATCCGGACCCGTCTTGCCGAGACCAATGTCGTGGCACCCGCCGCACGAGGACGCCGATGGATTGGCCTTCCACGCGTCACCGTCGGGCGACGCCGCCGACGCTGTGTGGCAGTTCTCGCAGAACAACGTGGACTGCGGGTAGGTGACTTCGCTGTAGTCATGCGCGGTGCCGCCGAATCCGTAGACGATGTACGCGTTCGTCCGGTCCTCGCCCCGGTGGATAGAGTGCGCCATGTAGGCCAGGTCGACGGACTGCCCGCCGTCCGGATCGATGGTGCCCGGATTGTGGCAGGTCACGCAGTACTCGACGTTGCGGCGCGGACCGCCGTGCAACTCGAAGCGTGCGTGGCAGCTCTCGCAATTCTCCGTCGCCGCAATGAGCTTGGTGCCGGAGCCCGCGCCGCCGTCGGGCACGAGGTCCACGGTCGGATTGTCGGGTGCCAGTGCTTCGGCCTCGCCCGACATGCGTATCTCCAGGCCCAAGCGATGCGTGAGGGACGGCTCGTAAGGCACCGCGCGCGGAGCCGTGACGTTCGCAAGGTCCACCCCATAGGTGTAACGATATTTTCCATCGTCGAGGGCACCGTCACCGTCAGCGTCGAGTTCGACGAGCGTGCCTGCCGCCCCGTTTTCGGT
The DNA here is from genome assembly GCA_963706535.1 of uncultured Gammaproteobacteria bacterium. Taxonomy (GTDB): domain Bacteria; phylum Pseudomonadota; class Gammaproteobacteria; order Steroidobacterales; family Steroidobacteraceae; genus RPQJ01. The sequence goes on along the minus strand of CAVPMU010000002.1, from coordinate 130,762 downwards.
CGTCGCCTGGACGGCCGACGGCAGCACCATGGGACCACTGGCGGACGCGGTCTGCGTTCGGTTCACGTAGCTCTGCCACCGGGACGGCATGCCGTACCCAGTGTCGTCGACGAGCTTGGCGACCATGAAGTTCAGGACGCTCGGCGCCAGTCCCAGTGCGCCGCCGCCGTGGGCGGTTTTGACCGTGAACTCGATGACCGGCTTGTTGCCTGCAATCGACGCGCTGTCGATCGACGCCACCAGGCCGCCGATGGCCGCGATCTGCTCCTCGGTCAGCGTGGTTCCGTTGCCGATGACGACGGTGCCACCCTGCTCGATGCTGGGTCCCGGTGAACCCCCAGGCCCGGTCGGGCCCGTGGGACCCGTGCCGCCACCCGGGCCTTGGGGACCCGTCGCGCCGGTCCTGCCGTCGTCGCCAGAGCAGCCGGCGAGGCCGATCGTGGCAGCGAGCGCCAGCATCGCAATCAAGGGGACTCGCGATCGCGTAATGCCCTGGGCGCCTGCAATTTTCATGGATAACTCCCTGACCCGTTCAAACGTGCACCGCAGCAAGCGGATTCGAGGTACTGGCCCACAGTAGCGGGCCGTTGCCGCGCATAGTAGTTATTGGTCCCTTTCTCATCGTATAGCGATAAACCGAGGGTCAAGCATACTCGCGGCGTCCTGGCGCTGGTTGTGGCCCGTTCGCAACGGCCGGCCGCAGGTCACCAGGTCATCCGTGGCAACCGCAGCCCGGGCGCACCGCCCCTCAATTAGACTGTGCCGCCTGAAGTTACCCTATCCACTCCACCGACCCCGGAGATCTCTCTCGTGATCAAGGCAACTACTAGCAGTCTGCTGGCCCTGTCCGTCCTTACTCTGCTCGCTGCCTGCAGCAAGGAACAGCCGCCGGCTCAGCCCGCGGCGACCCCCGAGACCCCGACAGCGGCCGCGCAGCCGGCCGCGCCGCACCCTGCGCCCTCGACTTCGGCCGCCACGGACGTTGACCTGTCAGGCATCACGAAGGCGGAGGGAGGCAAGACCGTCGCGGAGCTGTTCGCCGAAAAGGACGCGCTCGCCGGCACGCAGGTCACCGTCCGAGGCAGGGTCGTGAAGACCAACGCGGGCATCATGGGCAAGAACTGGGTGCACGTGCGGGACGGCTCCGGCACGGACGACGCGAACGATCTCACCGTGACCATCGCCGGCGCCCTGCCGTCGGTTGGCGACACCGTCGTCGTGAGCGGGCAGCTCTCGGTCAACAAGGACTACGGCATGGGCTACCAGTACGGCGTCATCATCGAGGACGCCGACATGACCGTGGAAGCGGCCGGATCGTAACGACGGCCGGAACCGGGATGGCCGGGACCGCCGGCCATCTCCCCCAGAATTCGCAGGCCGGGCAGATGCCCGGCCTTTTTCTTATCAAGGGTGCGTGCAGGGTCGCCCGCTCCCAAACCCCGCTCACATAAAAAAGAGGTGGGCCCGAAGGCCCACCTCGCACGAACTCGAATCGGATCGAGGTGGGCCCCGCGGCCCACCTCTCACGCTATCGTCACTCGAACATCGACATGATGTGGTCGATCATCTTGTAGACGGCACCCGTCGCGTTTTCGACGAGATAGCCGCCATTCTTCGCATGCGCGTTGAAGGCCGCCAGGTCTCCGGCATTGTCTTCGTTGATCGCCTCGGCCCTGTGGCAACCGCCGCAGGCCCGGGACGCGGGACCGGTCACATATGACGGCACCGAGCCGATGTTCCTGTCGTCGATCGGCTGCGCATTGCCGTTCGCATCGAGCACATACCAGCCGTTGTCCATCACGTAGGCCGCCGAATGCAGGCCAGGCATGGACTTCGACTGATCGGGCACGTTGTACACGCCGCCCACGTGGCAACCTTCACAGTTCTTCAACGTGAAGTTCGGGAACGTGGCCTCGACGTGATGCGCGTACCGCTTCGCCGCCACCGGATCCGTGAAATCGACGCCGACGACGGTACCGTCCGTACGATCCGCACCGCCGGTGTCGAAGTTCTGGAACGCGTGGATCGCGTGTGCATACGAGTCGATCGAGCGTGACTGCATCTCCAGGTGCGAACCGCCCGATACCGTTGTGTGGCAGTTGCGGCAACCGACCACGCCTGCGCTGCCGTACTGCGGGCTGTGGAACGTCGTGCCCAGCGCGTCGTGACAGTTGTTGCACTTGGCGTTGTCGACGAGCTTCGCGTCGTCCTTGAAGTAGTCGATGCGCTCCGTCACGCTCGTCGGCGTCACGGTGTAGGTCTTCCCTTCACCCTTGGCCGCGACACTCACGCCGTCGATCGTCAGCGTCGGAAGGACCGTCACTTCGATCGTCTTGACCACGCCCGAGGCGATCAGCTCCGGGAGGCTCCCCAGTACGCCAGCGGTGGCCGCCGGCTGGATGTACCCGGCGAGGTCGAGGTCGACTTCCCACGTGCCAGCGACGCCCGTCGCGGTTTCGGTGAACAGCGGGTTCGGGTGCTCGCCGGCGTTCGTGCCGACCGTGTACTCCATCGTGCAGCCCGACGGTGAATTCGTGCGGCTGCTCCAGCAACGCGTCGAGCCGTCGCCGGTGTGGGCGCTGACGATGAAGTCCTTCGTGTCGTAGCCGTACAGGGACACCATCACCATCGGGACGGCCGACGTGTTGTTCGAGCTGAACGCGATGTTCAGCACGTCGCCGGTCTTCTCTACGCTGTCGATCGTCGCGCCGTACAGCTCGTCGTAGCGCTCACCGGTCGCGGTGTAGATCTGCTTCTCGCGGCCACCGTGGTACGCCGTGAAGCGCGAACCAGGACCGTCCGCGTCATGGCAGCCCACGCACGCAGTCGGGCTCGAGACGTCGAGCGCGCCATGCACGCCCATCAGGTTCTTCGCGGTCCAGAGCTCCGTGAGAGCCGGCGCCCTCGCGCGACCACCGTCGCCAGCCTCCTGGTAGTACGGCTCGTCTTCCCACGCATCCTTGCCAGTCACCGGATGGCAGCTCTTGCAGGTCGCCGGTACGAATTGCGCGTCCGCGAGGATCCGGTCGAGCTTGCCTTCGTGGCACGTGACGCAGTTGGCCATGGATTGCGGATACGGAAACTCCATGGCGTGCGACATGTGCACGTCGTTCATGATCGTCGCCTTGTAGTTGTACTTGGCGTCGGTCGTCTCGGGCCCGGTCGCCCATGCGAGCGGGTCGTCGACCATGTGCTGCCACGCGCGATGGCCACCGTTGCGGTCGTCCCAGTGGCAGGCCTTGCAGGCCACGAAGTCCGGCACGCCCTGGACCACTGCGGCCCGGTAGCCGTGCTTCAGGTACGGCTCGCCATGGCACTTCTGGCACCCTTCGGCATTGGCCGCGGAAACGTAGGTCTCCACGTTGCCGAACTCCAGGGCGTCGTTGTCCAGGTTGTCGTACAGGTGATAGCTGCCACCGCTCTCGACGTCCAGTTCGTCCTGGGCGACGTAGGCGTAGGCGATGCCGCCGGTACCTTGCTCGGCCGCAAAGGCGACCCCGGTCGTGACCAAGGTGTAGACGCCGGATCCCGCGTCATACGTCATCGTGCCGGTGCCGGACGGGCTGCTCGAGCTCGGGCAGGCGTACAGGCTCTTCGTGGCGGTGAACTTCCCCGCGCCATCCCACCGGGTGGCATAGAAGGTCTTCTGCAGAACCGACGAAGCCGTGGTCGGGCAAATATCCACGCCGGTGACGTTCGCGCCGCTCTTCTTGACCGTAAACGTCAGGGTCGCAGTGAATGTGCCCGCACCATCGGCCACGCTTTCGTAGTCAAGTAGCTCGAGATCGAGCTTGCTGGCATCGACATACTTGTCGTAAACCGACTGGTGCCCGTCGCCCGCGCCGCTGTGGCAGGTGCCGCAGGATTCGGCATTGGCCGAAAGAATGGGATCCAGGCCCGGTCCTGTCGGGCCGGTCGGACCGACCGGTCCGGTAGCGCCCGTGCCTCCCGTGGGTCCTGCTGCTCCGTCCTTACCGTCGTCGCCTTCGCAACCGGCCATGCCGATTGCAGCCAGCGCCATCAACGCAATCAGTGGCACACGCGATCGCGTGATGCTCCGGGCGCCTGCAAATTTCATTTTTGACTCCCTAGTACTCTTGCAATTTCCGACGTACACGTCGTAATCAATCTTCAGCGCACGGCTGAAGAATTGCGTGCAATCCTAATCGCGTGCCTAGGGGGCCTAAATTGCGGATTCCCGCAGAAAACACGCGCTATTCAGTGCGCGAGGGTCCGCCAATGCGAGCGGTTATTATTCCACCTGATGCGCCCAGCGGATGCGTCGCCGATCATCGACGCGACCTCGTCCTATGGGCGCAATGCAATACGTAGCAATACCGGACTCAGCAGATGCGCGGCAGCGGATCGTCTTCGAGTTCCTCGAGCACGCGTTCGCCGCCGACGGAGGTTTTGAGCACCACGCGCGGCGGTAGTTCCCGGACGCTGCCGATCAATTGAGCGCCATCGCCCGATGACAACGCACGCATCGCAGCGAGTGCGCGATCGGCATCGCCCTGCGCGACGACCGCGACCACGCGTCCTTCGCACGCGAGGTAATACGGGTCGTAGCCGAGCATCTCGCACACCGAGCGCACCGCGTCGCGCACAGGGATGCGCGACTCCTCGAGCACCAGCCCGCAGCCAGTGCCCTGCACGATCTCGTGCGCGACGGTGGCGAGGCCGCCGCGCGTCGGGTCACGCATGAAGCGCAGGCCCGGCAGCTTGACCAGTTCACGCGTGATCGGCAGCACGCTCGCCGCGTCGGAACGCACGTCGCCGCGCAACCCGAACTGCTCGCGCGCCAGCATCACCGCGATGCCGTGGTCGCCGATCGGCCCGCTCACCAGCACCGCGTCGCCTGCACGGATGCGGTCGATGCCGAGCACGAGCGAGGGATCCTTCACGCCGATGCCGGCAGTGTTGAGGTAGATGCCACCGCCCTCGCCGCGTCGCACGACCTTGGTGTCGCCGGCGGCGACGAGCACGCCGATCTCGCGCGCCGCCTCGGCGATCGACGCGACGATGCGCTCGAGCACCGCGAACTCGAGGCCTTCCTCGAGCAGCACGCCGAGGCTCAGGTACTTCGGGATCGCGCCCGCCACGGCGAGGTCGTTGGTGGTGCCGTGCACCGCCAGCGAGCCGATGTTGCCGCCCGGGAACTCGATCGGCTGCACGGTGAAGCTGTCGGTCGTGAACGCGAGCTCGCCCGCGGATGAATCCCAGGGCAGGATCGCCGCGTCCGTGTCTGTGTGCAGATACGGGTTCGCGAGATGGCGCGCGAAGACCTCGGCGATCAACTCGCGCATGTAACGGCCGCCATTGCCGTGGGCGAGCGAGACGTGGGTGTCTTCCATGCTCACGGTCGCGCCTCCTGTTGCCGCTTGCCGATCGAACCCACCGGCACGCTCGCCTCCTCGTTCCACGCGTCGAGTTCGGCGCGGATGTGGTCGCGCATCTGCTCACGCACGGCGTTCACCGAATTGAAGAACTCCGCCATCATCAGCACCCAGCAGTAGAGGCCGCGGCGCGTGAGCCGGATGGCATCGGCGTCGTGGCGGGTCGCGCCGATCGCGCGCATGGCCGCGAGCTCGGGGGCGAGCTTGAACCAGAATGCGCGGCCGTAGCGCGCCTCGATGTGGTCGCGGCGCAGCTCGCCGCCGAACAGCCGCACCAGGAAGTCGTAGCGCATGCGCTCGCGCGCGCCGAGCACGCGCCGGTTGGTGACCGCCGTGCTGCCGCCCTCGACGAGCCTGCAGTAGTGGTTCAAGGAAAACGTGGTGGAGTACATCGCGCCGCCCACGTAGCTGAACGCGCCGCTGCCGACGCCGACGTAGTCGTCCTGGTCGATGATGTACTCGTCGAACATGCCCTCGCCGCGCGAGAAGCACCACGCTGAGGACGTCCGGTAATGCGGCAGCAACCGGTCCAGGATCCGCTCGTACATGGGATGGCGCAGACGCGGTTCGTTCTGCCCCATCAACGTCTCCATCTTGTGGCGCGCCGTCGGGGCCGTCATCAGCGGATAGAACGACACCTGGTCCACGTCGAGCGCGAGCAGGATGTCGAGGTCGCGCTCGAGCAGCGCGAGCGTCTGGCCGGGCAGGTTGAAGATCATGTCCACGTTGAGCGTCGGGAAGATCCCGCTCGCCGCCGTGAGCCGCTCGCGGATCGTGGTGCCGCTGCCGTACTTCTCGAGCCGGTCCATCCCCGCGAGCAGCCCGTCGTCGAAGCTCTGCACGCCCACCGAGAGCCGGGTCACTCCCGCGTCGCGGTAGCGGGCGAGCCAGCCGGGCTCGAGATGGTTCGGATTGGTCTCGATCGAGACCGTGTGCACGGGCGACAGCGAGCGCACGAGCTCGAGCGTCTCGAGCAACTGGCCGGGATCTACCGTCGGCGTGCCGCCGCCTACGTACACGTCCCTGAAGCGGAAGCCGGCGTCGTGGTAGAGGCGGATCTCGCGGCGCAGCGCGTCGAAGTAGCGCGCCGTCTTCTCCTCGCGGAAACGCACGCGATGGAACGAGCAGAACGGGCACAGCACCTCGCAGAACGGGACGTGCACGTACAGCTGGCAGGGGTTCGCCGGCGCCGGCGGGGGCGCCTGCGCGATGCCGTCCTCGGCAAAGCGCATCGCCGCGGAGTACTCGCGGTGCAGCAGGTGCAGGAACGGTCGTTCGAACCACAGCATCGTCGCAGTCTACCGGACCCGGCCGAGGAACTCGGCCACCTGTCCATAGCTCAAGCCGCCGTCGTTGCAGGGAATCCGCGCGGGCAGCAGCACGCGGAAACCCGCCGCCTCGAGCCGCCGCGCGGCGAGCTCGGAGAGCAGGCGATTCTGGAACACGCCGCCCGTGAGGCCGACCACCGCGGCCCCGCTGCGCTCGCGCTCCATGCGCGCGACGCGTTCGATGGCCTCCGCCAATGACGCGTGCGCAGCGCCGGCACGAGCTTCCTGCGTGCGCACCCTGTCCACGGACCATTCGAGCAACGGCCCCCAGTCGATTCGCGCGAGGCCCTCCGGATCCGGCACGATGGGCAGCGACGGAAACTCGCCATCCATCCGCGCACGGGCTTCGAGCCACATCGGCCCCTGCCCTTCGAAGCTGGTCTCGGTCACGCCGAGCACGATCGCGGACACCGCATCGAACAGCCGGCCCGCGGCGCTCGAACGCGGCGCGTTGATGCCACGCTCCCAGGCCGCCCGCACGATGGGATCGGGCACCGGCACCGGGCAGTCGAGCCCCGCTTCCCAGCACAGCGCCGCGGCGCTGCGCCAGGGCGAACGCCCCGCCTTGTCGCCGCCGGGCAACCGGAACGACCTGAGGCTCGCCCGGCGCTCCCAGTGGCCGGGCCGCCCGACGAAGGTCTCGCCGCCCCACAGCGTGCCGTCGCCGCCGTAGCCCACCCCGTCCCAGGCGAAGACGATCGCCGGTTCGTCGACGGCGTGCTCGGTGACGATGCCCGATGCATGGGCGAGGTGGTGCAGCACGGTTTCGTGTGGCCTGCCCGAACCCTGTACCCATCGAGTGGTCGTATAGCCGGGGTGCGCATCGCAGAGCCAGCGGGTCGCGCGCACGTCGTAGAGTCGCTGCAGGTCGTCCGCGACCTGTTCGAACACCTGCTCGCTGCGCAGCGTGCCCATGTCACCGACGTGCGGCGAGATCACCACGCGACGATCCCACGCGAGCGCCACGGTCAGCTTCATGTGCCCGCCGACCGCGAGGACCGGTTCGGGGAGGGCGGCCGGCAGCTCGAGTTCCAGCGGTGCGAACCCGCGGCCCAGCCGGATCGGTCGGGCAGCACCTGCGATCACCCGCACGACGGAGTCGTCCGCGGGCCGCACGATGGGCCGGTCGTGATGCAGGAACGCATCGGCCACTGCAACGAGGCGCGACCCGGCCTCGGCCGGCTCGGTCAGCACGGGTTCGCCGCTCACGTTCCCCGACGTGGCGACGACCGGTCCCCCGAATCCCGCGAGCAACAGGTGGTGCAGCGGGCTGTAGGGCAGGAAGGCGCCGACCTCGGCGAGTCCCGGCGCGACGGACGGGGCCAGCGTGGCGTCCGCCCTGCGCCGAACCAGCACGATGGGCCTGGCGGGGTCGACTAGCGCCACGCGCTCCGGGTCGCCGACGTCGAGGTCACGACGCGCGGACTCGAGCCCGTCGCCACCGGACTGCGGGTACATCACGGCGAGCGGCTTGTCCGGCCGTCGCTTGCGATCGCGCAGGCGCCGCACGGCCGGCTCGCTCCGCGCATCGCACATCAGGTGATAGCCGCCGATGCCGCGCGCCGCGAGTACCTCGCCACGGCGCAGGACCTCGATGGCCGCTGCGAGCGCAGCCTCGTCATCCGCGACGGGCGGTCCGTCGCCATGGACGAAGGCGAGATGCGGCCCGCACACCGGGCAGGCCACCGGCTCGGCGTGGAAACGGCGGTCGAGGGGATCCTCGTACTCGCGCCGGCACTCGGGGCACAGCAAGAAACGCGCCATGCTGGTGTTGGGCCGGTCGTAGGGCAGCGCCACGATGATGGTGTAGCGCGGGCCGCATTGCGTGCAGTTGATGAACGGATAGCGGTGGCGTCGGTCGCGCGGGGCTGCGAGCTCGGCGACGCAATCGTCGCAGGCGAAGAAGTCCGGCGGGACCGACACCTGCGGAGCGTCGGTGGCATCGCTGGCGGCAATCCGGAATCCGCGATCCGCCGGCGCCGCACAATCGGCCACGTCTCGAATGCGCGGCTGGGCGAGCGGCGGAGCCCGTGCGACGAGACCGAGCGCGAAGGCGTCGACGGCAGCGGCCGCGCCCGCCGCAATGACTTCGACGTCGCCACGCAGGTTACGCACGTATCCGTCGAGACCGAACTCGTGGGCGAGACGATAGACGAAGGGGCGAAAGCCGACCCCCTGCACCCTGCCGGTCATCACGATCCGGCGGGCGATGCGCGCTCCCTTGTCCCCGCTCACGCTGATCCGGAGGCCTTGCGCCCTTCCCACGCGTTCTCGCGGATGCCGTCCGCCCACCAGATGCGGCAGGCGCCTTCATCCGAGACCATGCAGGGTCCGATCGGGTGCCGCGGCGTGCAGGCGAGCCCGTAGAGACGGCATTCGTTCGGGTAGATCTTGCCGAGCACCACCTTCGCGCAGTCGCAGCCCGGGGGCATCTCGCCCGCGCGCTTGCGCGCCATCTCCGTGTACGAAGGCAGGCGCTTGCGGGAATCGTGCGCGGCGTAGGCATCCCTGAGCACATAGCCCGACGCGGGGATCGGCCCGATGCCGCGCCAGTTGCCGTCATTGATGTCCATGGTCGCGACGATGTGGCGCTTCGCGGTCGGGTTGCCGCCCGGCCGCACTACGGACGGATAGCAGTTGTCGAGGAAACACTTGCCCTCGAGCTTCTGGCGCAGCACCGAATAGAGCGCGGCGAGCAGCGAATCAGGTGCGAAGCCCGCGATGGCCGTCGGCAGGTCGTGGTCGCGCGGCACGAATTCCCATTCCTCCGGCCCCATCACGGTCGCGACGTGGCCCGGGGCGATCAGCGCCTCGAAGCCCGGCTCGCCCGAATCGAGCAGCATCGCCACGGCTGGCCAGGTGCGCCGTCCCGACATCAGGAACAGCAGGTTGTCCGGCGCGCCCTGCGCGAGCAGGGCCGCAGCCGGCGCGGTGGTCGTCTCGAAGCCGGCCGCGAGGAACACGACCATGCGCGAGGGATTGGCGCGCGCGATGGCCGCCGCCTCGGTCGGGCTCGCGATCGGGCGCACGTCAGCGCCCGCGGCCTTGGCCTGCTCCAGCGAGCGCGGCTCGCTCTTCGGGGCGTTGACCGGCACGCGCAGCATGTCGCCGTAGGCCACCAGGATCACGCCTTCGTGCAGCGCGAGCTGGATGGCCTCGTAGATGTCTTCCTCCGGGCAGATGCAGACCGGGCAACCCGGCCCGGGCACCAGCTCGATGTTCGACGGGATGGCCTTGCGCAGCCCCGCCGTGGTGATAGACCGCTCGTGCCCGCCGCAGACGTTCATGACCTTGATGCGCGGCGGCAGTGGCAGCGCACGAATCCGGTCCAGCCATTGCGAGGCCGTGGTCATGGGAGTGTCCTCAGCGTTGCGGCTGCGGGACAGCCGGGTGCGCGACGGCCCCGTCGGGTTGCACGCGCGGCCGGGCCGATTCGCCGCGCGCCGTGCGCTCGCGCTGCGCGGCCACTTCGCGCTCTAGCCAGGCGAGCCAGGCCTCGAATCCCGCACCGCCGCGGTTCGTGAGCTCGATGGTCTCGCCGGCGAAGCCGACCTGGCGCAGGGCCGCCCTCGCCCGCCCGGTGCTGAACTCGGTGATGTACGGCAACAGGTCGGTCTTGGTGAGCAGCGAGAGGTCGGCCGCGCGGAACATCACCGGGTACTTGGCGGGCTTGTCGTCACCCTCGGGCACCGACAGCAGAGTCACGTTGCGATGCTGCCCGAGGTCGAAGCTCGCGGGGCAGACGAGGTTGCCGACGTTCTCGATGAACAGCACGTCGAGGTCGGCGAGCCGCAGGTCGTGCGCCGCGTCGTGCACCATCGTGGCGTCGAGGTGGCAGGCGTTGCCGGTCGTGATCTGCACCGCCGGCACTCCGCAGGCCCGGATGCGGTCGGCATCGTTCTCGGTGGCGAGGTCGCCCTCGATCACCGCGACCTTGAGGCGGCCGTCCAGTGCGCGGATGGTGGCCTCGAGCAGCGAGGTCTTGCCGGCGCCCGGCGAGGACATCAGGTTGAGCGCCAGCACGCCGTGCTCGTCGAAGTGCTCGCGATTGTGCGCGGCGACCCGGTCGTTCTCGCCGAGGATCGCGGTGATGACCTCGATCGTCTCGACCTTGAGCGGCGCGCCCCTGGCGGCCGCGAGCGGTGCCCGCGCCGCATCGGGCCCGAGCGAACATCCACAATCGCGACACATGCTCGATCTCCTCCCGCCCTCAATGAATGGCCGTGGCCTCGGTCTCGATCTCGACGCGCGTGAGCAGCATCTCCTCGCCGCCAATCACGTCCACCTGCCAGTCGCCGCAGGCTGCGCACAGCAGCCGGTTGGCCTGCGCCTCGGTCTCGGCCGTGCAGCCGCGACAGCGGACGCGCACCGGCACCGTCTCGATCACGAGGCTGGCGTCCTCGGCGACGGTCCCCGCCGCGGCGAGCGGATAGGCGTGCTCGAGCAGCCGCGGCTCGACGCCCGATAGTGGCCCCACCGCGATCACGATGGACACCACGCGCCTCGCGTCGTTGTCGCGCGCCACGCGCGCGACCTGCTCGATCAGCGCCTGGCAGACCGACAGCTCATGCATTCTCGATCTGGTCGAAGAGTTCCCACGCCGAGCGTGCGTCCTCCTCGCTCACTTTCTGGATGGCATAACCGACGTGCACGAGCACGTGGTCACCGGGCGCGACTTCGTCGCCCCGCAGCATGAACAGGCTCACTTCCCGTTCGATGCCCTTGGCCTCGCAGACGGCATTGAAGCCGTCCACGGACCGGACCTTCATTGGCACGGCCAGACACATTGCTGATCCTCCACCGCGGCACGATCCCGCGGCATGGCACGCAGGCTCGCAAAGACCGTACCGCACACGAATCCGTAGATACCCCGAGGCGCCCCCGGTTGGCCCCTTCCATGATGCGGCATCCGCAGCATAATCCGCGGTGACGGCCGGGTCGATCCGGCGAGTGCGGCAGGGGTCCCAAGGTCTTGCGCACAACCCTGGTCCTGTGGGTCGGCAACACGTTGCTCGGCGACGACGGGGCCGGCGCGCACGCCGCGCGGTGGCTCAGCCGGCTGGCCGGCGACCGACCGGGTCTCGGGGTCCTCGACGGACTGATCGTGTTCGACGCCGCCCGGCTCGGCGGGTCGCCGGGTTCCGTCCGGTGCTTCGAATCCGCCGCCATGGACGAGTTCCCCGGACAACCCCGCCGCAGCGCACACGAGGCCGGCCACGGCTGCCTCGGCTGCAGCGAACCCGGCTTCCGGGACTGGGGTGGCTTCTACAGGCCGCTGTCGCAGGGCCAGTGGGGCGGCTGGAAGACGCTCGGCGCGGCCGCGGCCGCCGGCATGGTCCTCGGCGCCGCGACGGTGGTCGCCTAGCGCGTGCGGCAGGACCAGGCCAGGAAGGCACGATGAGCCAGCGCGTGGTCGTCCGGCACGATGGTGCGCGGCATCGCCTCGGTGCGCGCAGTCGAGGACGCGCTCGGCATCGAGGTGCCGCGCAACGCACAGCTGATCCGCAACCTGATGATCGGGGCGCAGTACGTGCACGACCACGTCATGCACTTCTACCACCTGCACGCGCTCGACTGGGTGGACGTCGTCTCCGCGCTCTCGGCCGATCCCGCGGCGACCTCGCAACTGGCGCAGGGCCTGTCGGGCTACCCGAACTCCGCGCCCGGCTACTTCGCCGACGTGCGCAGGAAGCTCAAGGGCTTCGTCGAGCAGGGGCCAGCTCGGCATCTTCGCCAAGGCCTACTGGGGACACCCCGCGTACCGGCTGCCGCCCGAGGCGAACCTGATGGCGGTGGCGCACTATCTCGGCGCACTCACGTGGCAGCGCGACGTCGTGCAACTGCACACGATCTTCGGCGGCAAGAACCCCCATCCGAACTTCGTCGTGGGCGGCACACCGGGGCCCATCGACCTCGACTCCGACTCCGCGCTGAACCAGCAGCGCCTGTCGCAGGTGCAGGACGTCATCCATCGGATGCAGGCGTTCACCGACCATGCTACGTCCCGGACACTCTCGCCATCGCCTCCTGGTACAAGGACTGGGCAACCCAGGGCGAGGGTGTCGGCAACTTCCTCTGCTACGGCGACCCGCCGGCGCGCGGCGTCGGCGACCCGCGGGACTTCCTGTTCCCGCGCGGCGCGATCCTCGGTCGCGACCTCGCGACCGTCCATGAAGTGGACCTGAAGGACCCCACGCAGATCCAGGAGTTCGTCTCGCACTCCTGGTACGAGTACGGCGCGGGCAAGGACCACGGCCTGCATCCTTTCGAGGGCGAGACGCGATTCCGCTACGACGGGCCGCGGCCGCCGTACAAGCAACTGGATGTCGAAAAGAGCTACGGCTGGATCAAGTCGCCACGCTCTACTCGACGCTGGGACGCGCGCGACTGGCCGGCGAGGGCGAGCGGCACGGGCTTCATGGAAGCGCCGCGCGATGCGCAGGGCCAGCCCGGCCCCTACGAGGCCGCACTCGTCGGCCACCGCCTCGCCGACCCCGCGCAGCCGATCGAGATCCTGCGCACGATCCACAGTTTCGATCCGTGCGTGGCCTGTGCGGTGCACGTTGCAGGCGAAGGCGGGACGGAAGCGCTGGAGCTGCGGTTGCGCAAGAGTCACTATCCCTTCCGGCCTCCGGGCGCCTGCACCTCCACGGACAGCGTGAAGGTCCGCAACTCCGTGGGCCGCAGCGCACCGACGCCCACGACCTGCCGCGACAGTTCCTCGCCGCGCTCGTTGCGTATGGTCATCACCACCGAATATTCCCAGTCGCCGCCCTGCTCGGCGTGACGCAACTCGCCCTGCACGTTCAGGGCGGAGAAGCTTTCCGACTTGCGCTGCGGCACCGCCGCCGCACCGAACTTGAGGTGGTGCCGGCACTGCGGGCAGATGACCGCGCTGTCGAGGATCGTGGCCTTGCAGTGCGGGCAGACCCGCGTGCGGCCGACGGTCCCGCCGGTAGTGCGCCCGGGGAGCATTCAGGCTCCGTCGGGCATCACTTCTTGCCGGGACCCTGCTCGCCCCAGCCGAAGTCGGCCTGGCCGCGCATGCGCGAGCCCGCCGCCACGGTGAGCACGGCAGCCTTCACGTCGCCGTTGATGATGCCGGTCTCGAGCAGTTCGACGCGCGCGCTGGCATTGATGTTGCCTTGTACCTCGCCGCTCACGACGATGGTCGCGGCATTCACCTGGCCGGTGACATGCGCGCCCTGCTCGATCGTGACGTTACCCTGCACGTTGACGTCACCCTTGAACCGGCCGGCGATGCGCACGTGCCCGGCGCCCTCGATCTTGCCTTCGATGGTGACGTTGGCGGCGATCAACGACTCCTTGGCCGGGCCGCGATCCGCGACCGGCGTGGCGCGGCGCACGGGTTCGCCCACGGACGCGAGACCGACGGGGGCGGGCCGGCTGGCCGACTCGGTCGGCTGCGGCGCAGGCTCGGCCGCGCCAGCGATGGAATCCTTAGCCGAGGGGTCTTTCCACAGTGCCATTGAGTCATCCTCCAGTTACGGCCGCGCCGCGGCATTGGTGCCGGCTGAGGGACTCGAACCCCCGACCAGCGGTTTACAAAACCGCTGCTCTACCAACTGAGCTAAGCCGGCGCGTGAAGGGGGATTCTAACCGCCGTCGGGAGACTGCGCCCCCTCGGGCTGTGCCGTCGAGTCCTGCGTCACACCCGCCTCGGGGCAGGCGCGCAATTCCAGGCGCCCGGCCGGCTCGGTGCTGCCACGCAGGACTTCGAGCCCGGGCAATCCCCCATTCGCACGCCGGTCGATGTCGAGCCAGGCGACGTCCGCGGCCCGGAACCTGTCCACCGCGGTGGGCGCGAATCCCGCCATGCGCGCGATCGTCGAGACCTGCTCCACGCGCTCCGCACTCTCGAAAACGCCCAGGGACACGACGTTGCCCGGGGTTTCGTCGCTGAGCACGTAAGCGTCGGCGATGCCGGCCGCGCGCACCGCCGCCATGGCGTTCGCGGCATCCTCGGGGGTCGCGAGGTCCTCGATGCGTACCCATTGGCCGACCCACACCTCGTCCCGTGACTCGCGCACGCGCGAAGTGAACCCCTGCGCGGCGAGGCGTTCAGCCGCCTGCTCGGCCGCCGCCCGTTCGAGGTACGGCCCGGCGCTGACGCAGGTCGCGCCCTGGCCGAGCAGCGGGTCGCTGGCGAGTTCCTGTGCCAGCGGCGCCTCGCGCAGCAGCCTGATCGCGCCAGCATCGGCGCTGCTGGGCGTGGCGTGGCCCTGCCGCTGCGCCGGCGGCGCGATCCAGCGGGACCAGGCGAGGAACAGGATGTTCGCGAGGAGCAGCAGCAGGAACAACGCACGCATGGCGGAATGGTAGCCGGAATCGGGTAGGCCGGTGAGCTTACGCCCACCGGCCTCCCACACCACCGTACGTGCGGTTCCGCATACGGCGGTTCAACGGACACACTGGAGCCGCCGGTGGGTGACCACCAGCGAGACCAGCCCCATGCGGGTGAAGAACGCACTCGGCAGCGCCGCGTTCATGTGCGAGGCCCCGGCATTCCACCAAGGCCCGCGCCCATTCAGCGCGCTGCGCCACGCTCGATCGTCATCGAGCCCGAGTTGGCGGAGCTTGCTCGCCCGGGTCGCCGGGCGTTTCCACTGCCGCCACAGCAGACAGCGCAGCCGTCGCCGCAGCCACTCGTCGAGAGTCGCGATAGCCCGCAGGCCCTGCGCGTGCTGGAAGTAACCCAGCCAACCACGCAGCAGCGGGTTCAACTCCTCGATCGTGTGGGCCAGCGATCGGCCGCGCCCGCGCCGCATCAGATCACGGATGCGTTGCCGCAACCGCTGCACGCTCGCGGCTGCGATCCGCAGGCGCGGCCGGCGATGCACCGTGACGCTGTAGCCGAGGAACACCCTCGACCACGGCCGTGCCACGGCGCTTTTCGCCGGGTTGATGCGCAGGCGCAAGACCTCCTCGAGGTAGGCCCTGACCCCGCCCATCACCCGCTCCCCCGCCGCCTGACTGCGCACGTAGATGTTGCAGTCATCGGCGTAGCGGCAGAACGCGAGGCTCCGCCGCTCCAGTTCCCGGTCGAGGTCCGTCAGCAGGATGTTCGACAGCAGCGGCGACAACGGCCCGCCCTGCGGCGTGCCCTCCGTCCTCGCCGTGACGAGGCCATCCTGCATCATCCCCGCCTCCAGGAACCGGCGGATCAACTTCAGCACGCGCACATCGCGCACCCGGCGCGCCACCCGCGACATCAGCACGTCGTAGTTCACCCGATCGAAGAACTTCTCCAGATCAAGATCCACCACCCAGCGCCGACCCTCGCCGATGTACGCCTGTGCCTGCTTCACCGCCTGTCCCGCCGAGCGTCCCGGCCGGAAGCCGTAGCTCCATTCCGAGAACGTCGGCTCGAACACCGGCGACAGCACTTGATGCAGCGCCTGCTGGATCAGCCGGTCCACCACCGTCGGGATGCCGAGCGTCCTCACTCCGCCCGAAGGCTTCGGGATGTCCACTCGGCGCACCGCCAGATCTCCCCGGGTATTGCGCACCTTCTGTCACGCTTATGCGCGTCGGATCTACGTCGTTGCGCTCCGGACACGTACCGGGCTTCACAGATCATTGCCTGCTTACCCCGCAACGCCGCCTCTATCCGCTTCCTGTTCGTCGCGCCAGCGCTTTGCCTCCGGCTTCCTTTAGACGTCCAGTCGCCCGGACCGCCCTTGCCGTGCAGCTAACGGTTCCCCGTGTCGGGTCCGTAGAGGACTTTCACCTCCAAGAAGGTGCGCCCTGCCGGGCGCACAATGACAAGGCCCGCCCCTCGCGGGGCGGGCCCTGGGTGGATCCTGGAGGACCCGGCTGCGGCTTACTTGCCGCCGCCCGCCATGTAGGCGGCCACGTCGGCGATCTCGGCATCCGTCAGCTTGATCGCTGCCTTGTGCTTCACCTGGCCCGCGGCGATCTTCTTGATCGAATCCGCAAGACCCTTGGCGTCCTCGCCCTCGAAGTCCGCCGCCTCGTGGCATTCGCCGCAGGCCGCATCGAACTTCGCCTTGCCGGCAGCCGCATCGGCGCTCGCCGAGAGGCTGAAGCCAGCCATACCGACAGTCGCCATCGCAACCACAAACAACCGGGACATCTTCATCGCAACCTCCTCGCGACAATCCGGGCTCGACACGTGCCGGCCCGATACAAGAGTTCCGCTATCCTAGCGGCGCGCATCGCCTGCCGTGACCGTGGATTCCGCGGCGCACATCCGTGATCCTGCGGATGGACGATCCCCAGCCTACTTGCCACCGCTCGCCATGAAGGCCGCGACGTTGCTGATCTGCTGGTCGGTGAGCTTCAGGGCCTTCTTGTGCTTGGTCTGGCCGCCGACGATCTTCTTGATCATCGCGCCGACTTCCTTGGCGTCCTCGCCTTCGAAGTCCGCCGTCTCGTGGCATTCCGAGCACACTTCCTCGAACAACGCCTTGCCGCCGGCATTGGCTGCCAGCGCCGCGCCGCTATAGCCCGCCAGACCGGCCACGGCCAGCGCCACGGGTGCCAACTTGTCGATCTTCATCTGCATTATCTCCCGATGAGTAACCGGCGGGGCACACTTGCCGGATTGCCTACTGCCCCGGGCGGCGATCATACATGACCCCGTCCGCTTACTTTGAGTGGCATCCGGCCCAATAGTTTCAGACGGCCGGAACTGCGGAAACTACTGACAGGCCCTGCAGGACGAGGTCCGGAACGAGGCGGCCGGGCTCGCGCAGGTACGGTGACACGTGGCCCGCGGCACCACCGGTCAACAGCAGTACCGGGGGGCCGGGCAGCGCCCGCGCGAGTTCGTCGAGGCAGCGCTCGATCAACGCGGCGACGGCGAGGCGGCAGCCCCTTTCGATCGCGTCGCGGGTGTTGTCGGCGAACAGGCCTGCCGCGCGAGCCCCGCTCCCGGCCGTCCTGGTCGCCAGGTCGCTCGTGCCACCCCACAGCGAGCGCATCATCAGGTCCGGCCCGGGCACGATGAATCCGCCGAGATGCTGGCCGTCCGCGCGCACGGCATCGATCGTCGCGGCCGTGCCGACGTCCACCACGCAACACGCACCGGGCACCAGTCGATGCGCAGCGATCACGGCGAGCCAGCGGTCCACTCCGAGCAGGCCGGCATCCTGGTAGCCGTTGCAGACTCCCGCTGCCTCGCGCGTGGTGGTCACGAACGTCGCCTCGGTCCCGGTCTCCAGCAGCGCCGCGGCCCGCAAGGCGTCCGCTCCACCGGCACCCGCCACCGTCGCGGCCAACACTCGATCGATGCCGCGCCGAGCGAACAGTGCCCGGCGCCAGTCGTCGGGCGTCCAGCCCGCATGCGCGGCGGCCTGCTGTTCGCCGAGCCTGCCGTCCTCGAGCAGGGCCCACTTCACGCGGGAGTTACCGATGTCGACCAGCAAGGTCCTCATGGCGAGCTTGCGGCCGGCCGCACGCTGACATCGCCCGACAGCACACGCTCTATGCGTCCCCCGACGTCCACGCGCAGGGCACCGTCGCGGTCGGCACCGAGCGCGATGCCGTCGACGACGAGCCCGCTCTGCGTGACGCGCACGGGAGCGCCGGCGAGCGCATCGAGCGAGCGCCAGCGTGCCTCGAAGGGCTGGAACCCCAGGCGGCCGAATTCATCCAGCCCGGTCAGCATGGTCAGTGCGAGCCGCGTCGCGAGATCGTTGCGCCCCGGCAGTCGACTGCCGAAGGCTTCCGTGAGGTCCGCCACCGGCAGGGCACCAGGCGTCACGAGCCCTGCGCGGCTCCCGACCGGCAGCGCGAGATTGAGCCCCAGGCCGACGACGACCGAGGCCGCGCCGCCGGCCTCGGACTTGAGCTGTATGAGCAGGCCGCCGAGCTTGTGCTGCCGCCACGCTATGTCGTTCGGCCACTTGAGCATCACCTCCGCAGCGCCGTCCGCCCGCAGCGACTCGGCGACCGTCACGCCCAGGGCCAGGCTCAGCGCGCTCAGGTCGGCCGGAAACTCCGCAAAGGTCCACGCGATCGAGAAGGTCAGGCCCGTGCCGAACGGCGCCACCCAGGACCTCCCGCGGCGGCCGCGGCCTGCATGCTGCAACTCCGCGAAGACCACCCGCGGGCGGCCGGCCGGCGGCATCGGGGCCGCATACAGGTAATCGTTCGTCGAACCAGTCTCGAACAGGACCTCGAGCCCGTCCGGCAGGACCGCCCCGGTTGCGTGCGCCGCGCCCCGCATCCGAGCCGCATCGAGCAACTCGACCGGCCGCGCGAGGCGATAGCCGCGCCGCTCCAGGCTCTCGATCCCGATGCCGAGGCGTCGCAGTTCCGCGGCGAGCTTCCACACCGCCGTGCGGCTCACGCCGAGTCGCCCCGCCAGGGCGGCACCGGAGTGTAGCCCGCCGTCGGCGAGCAGGGCGAGCAGTGCCTCGCTCGGTCGCCCGGTCATCGCGGACCGAGCAGCCACAACCGGCGTGCGCGGTTCTCGACGCCGCGCCGCATGCGATCGATGTTCGAGCGGTGCGTGTAGACGATGAACGTGGCCATCAGCAGGCCATACATGAACAGCGGATCGCCGATCCCTCGCGTCGTCGCGAAATGGACGGGCAGCGCCACCGCGCCGAGCATCGTGCCGAGCCCGACGTATCCCGACAGCATGACGCTGCCGAGCCAGACCGCGACGACCGGGACGAGCGCCATGGGCGAGAGCATCGCGACGGCGCCGATCAGCGTCGCCATGCCCTTGCCGCCGCGGAATTCGTACCACACGGGATAGACGTGGCCGACGACGACCGCGGTCGCGCACCCGCACGCGAGCCACGTGCGATCGATGGCCGCGTCGATGCCGACCAGCGGCAGGGCGAGGCCGGGCAGCACGCCGACCGCGACCAGCGCCTTGCCGACGTCGACGACCGCCACGCCGAGCGCGAACTGCCAGCCCTGCGTCCGCAGCGCGTTGGTGCCGCCCGCGTTGCCACTGCCCTGCTCACGGATGTCCACGCCGCGCAGGCGGCCGAACACGAGGCTGCCGAGCACCGATCCGAGCAGGTAGGCGACGAGGGTCTTGAGGCCGAGTTCGAGCACGCGTGTCTCCTGCGGGCGATTCTAGCATCGGGACCCGGCGCGTCCGCCCGGTGCGGCGCATAGACTCGCCTCTCCGACGGTCGCTGCAGGAGGGCAACGTGGGCAAGCTGGAGCAGGATTTCGCGGCTTATCGCGAGCGCATGAACGAGCGGATCCTCGCCGAGGACAATCGCGTCATCAAGCGGATCTATTCGGTGGACTCGCTGGCCTACGGCGAGGACGGCGTGCTCCCGAAGCAGACCAAGGAGCTGCTGGGACTCGTCGCTTCGCTCGTTCTGCGCTGTGACGATTGCGTCAGGTACCACCTCGTCGAGGCACGCAAGGCCGGCAACTCGCGCAAGGAGATGGTCGAGGCAATGAGCATCGGCCTCGTGGTCGGCGGCACGATCGTGATTCCGCACCTGCGACGCGCCGTCGAATTCCTGGACGACCTCGAGCCGGCGGGCTGACGCCGGCGGCACGTTCACTCCGCGCGCATCGCCGCCCGGCGCGGCAGGAACACCTCGGCCAGCATGCAGCGCACCGAGCCCCCGCCCACGTCCTCGATGGTCGGCACCGGCACCGCGATGACGCGGTCGACGGCTCGCTGCAAGGTCTCACGCGCCTCGCCGTCGAGACTCGCAAGCGCGCGCGCCGACATCACGAGCACCCTGGCGCCGCCGCGCGCGCGCAGCTCGAGCGCGTTGCCGGCGAAGCTCGCCATCTGCCGCTGGTCGATGTTCACCACGGTGCGGCCGCCACCGGCGAGGCGCTCCATCAGCATCGGGCGATCGGCGGCGGCCACTGCCTCCGCGCAGACGACCGCGCAGCGGCTGCCGATCGAGAGCATGACGTTCGTGTGGTACACGGGCACCCCCGCAGCGTCCTCCGCCGCGAACGCGAAGGGCTGGTAGCCGAGTTCGGCGCAGAGTTCGTCGAGCACGCGCACGTCGGTCCGCGGCGACAGGCAGGCATAGGCGATGCGGCCCGCGTGATCGAACACGACGCTGCCGGTGCCTTCCAGGAAACGGCCGGACATCTCGTGGTGCGACAGGTCCAGCAGCCGCGCAACCTCGAAGCCGCCGCGCTGCTCGAGCTCGAGCAGCAGGTCCATGCGGCGCTCCCGGCGACGACTCGCGGCCAGCATCGGGTACAGCACGACGGTGCCGTCCGCGTGGAAGCTCACCCAGTTGTTCGGGAAGACGGCATCCGGGCAGGCGGGTACGGGCCGGTCCGCGACCGCGCAGGTCGCGACACCGGCGTCGCGCAGACCCTGCTCGAGCGCAGCGAACTCGGCGAGCGCCCGCTCGAGCGTCCCGGCCGTGGCGCTGCTCCGCTTCTGGAAGCGGTTGCTGGGCTCGGTCTCGCAATTGAAGTCGAACGCGGCGGGACGGACCATCAGCACCGCATCGGCGCACTGTCGCAATCCGGCCGGCCGCGAATCCTCAGGCATGCCGCATTGTACGGCGCCCCGATGCGCCGTCAGGCCATCGCTTCGCCGATCCGCACCGGCGGATCGATGCCCATCCACTTGCGCACCTGGATCAGACCGCGACGCATCTGGGTCTTGACCGTGCCGAGCGGCAGGCCGGTCGCGTGGGCGATCTCCGAGTGGGTCATCCCCTCGAGCAGGCCCATGCGCAGCACCTTGCGCTGGTCCGGCCGGAGGTTGGCGACCACCGCCGCCGCACGTTCGGCCTCGACTGCGATCTCCCCGGAATTGCCAGGCTCGGCCCACCGGATGTCCTCGAGCACCTCCTCGCCGTCGTGGAACTGGTTCATGCGCGAGCGCCGGATGCGATCGATCAAGCGGCGGCGGGCGATGGTCGTGATGAACACCTTCGCCGAGCCCTGTGCGGGATCGAACCGACCCGCGGACCGCCATACGTCCACGAAAATCTCCTGCACGGCGTCTTCCGCGTCGGCCCGGGAGCGGGTCATGCGGCGCGCGATGGCCCACACCAGCCCGCCGAATTCGTCGATGCAGTCCCCCACTGCGCGTGGATCGCCAGCTGCAATGCGCTCGAGGACTGTGGTGTTCATCGCGCTTTCCTTATCTCTTGCCGTTGACTGCAAAACCAAACAGAAAAACCTTTTGTACAGCTATATGCTGTACGGATTATATACATCTTGACCGGTCCGTCCAGACCTACCGCTATCGCATCAGGAGTAACCACTGTTGCAAGCGATTCTCATTACGGCCAGACTCCTGATCGCCCCGACAGTTCCCCAGAGCCCCCCATGCCCCCTGTAAGTCTCGCTACGCTCGGCAAAGGTGTCCGCGGCGTGGTGTCGGACGTGACCGACGATACCCAGAGCCTCGGCGACGAGGCGCAGTCCACCGTCAGCCGGCGCCTGCTCGAGCTGGGATTCATCCCCGGGGAGACCATCGAGGTGATCGGGGCGATCTGGCCGGGCGGCGACCCGATGGCGGTCCGCCTCGGCAATACGACGTTCGCCTTGCGTCGCCGTGAAGCCGGCGCGGTACTGGTTGCCGTCGACAAAGGCTGAGCCCGCGAATGACGGCCCAGGCCCCAGCGCTAGCCCCGTTGCGTCTCGCCCTCGTGGGCGTGCCGAACAGCGGCAAGACGGCGCTGTTCAACCGACTCACCGGCAGCCGGCAGAAGGTCGCCAATTACGCGGGGGTCACCGTCGAGCGCAAGGAAGGCGTATTTCTGGGCCCATCCCGGCAGCGGCAGTACCGGATCCTCGACCTGCCCGGCGCCTACAGCCTCACCCCGACCACGCTCGACGAAGCCATCACGCGCGACTTCCTGCTCGGACGCCTCGCCGGCGAGCCCGCGCCCGAGTTCGTGATCTGCGTGGTCGACGCCACCAACCTGCGGCTGAACCTGCGGCTGGTGCTCGAGCTGCGCGACGTCGGCGTGCCGATGATCGTCGCGCTCAACATGAGCGACCTCGCGCGCGGACGAGGCTACCAGCTCGACCGCGAGCGCCTGCAGCAGGAGATCGGCGTGCCGGTCGTGGAGACGGTGGCGGTCGAACACGGCGGACATCGCAGGCTGCTCGAGGCGCTCGAGGGCACCGCGGCGCCCGGCGCGCGCCCCGCCACCGAGTGGCGCGAGCCGACCTTCGAGCAGATCCAGCAGACGCAGCGCGAAGTGCGCCGCATCCTGCGTGCCATCGACTACGTCGAGCCGGCGCGCAAGCGGGCGCTCGAGCGCCTCGACGAGCTGGTGATGCACCCGGTGGCCGGGCCGGCGATCCTCGCCGTGCTGCTGTTCTTCGTCTTCCAGGCCGTGTTCAGCTGGGCGGCCCTGCCGATGGAATGGGTGGACGCCGGCGTCTCGTGGGTCGGCCAGCAACTGCACGACGCGCTGCCGGACGGCGCGCTGCGCAGCCTGCTCGTCGACGGCGTGATCGCTGGCGCGGGCAGCGTGCTGGTGTTCCTGCCGCAGATCCTGATCCTGTTCTTCTTCATCCTCGTGCTCGAGGACAGCGGCTACCTGCCACGCGCCGCCTACCTGCTCGACCGCATGATGGGCAGCGTGGGACTCTCTGGCCGGGCCTTCATCCCGCTGCTGTCGAGCTTTGCCTGCGCCGTGCCCGGCATCATGGCGACGCGCACCATCCCCAACCTGCGCGACCGGCTCGCGACCATCATGATCGCGCCGCTCATGACCTGCTCCGCGCGGTTGCCGGTGTATGCGCTGGTGATCGCCGCCTTCATCCCCAGCCGGCCGGTCGGGCCATTCAACCTGCCGGGACTGGTGCTGTTCACGCTCTACGTCAGCGGCATCGTGGCCGCGATGGCGGTCGCCTACGCCTTGAAGCGCACGGCGATGCGCTCGAGCTACCACCCGCTGCTCCTCGAATTGCCGGAATACCACTGGCCGCACCTGAACAACCTCGCGATCGGGCTGTGGGAGCGCACCAAGGTCTTCCTGCAGCGCGTCGGCACGATCATCCTCGCCCTGATGATCGTGCTGTGGTTCCTGAGCAGTTATCCGGCACCGCCGGAAGGCGCCACGGGACCGGCGATCCAGTACAGCTTCGCCGGCATGCTGGGACACGCGCTCGAGACGGTGTTTGCGCCGATCGGCTTCAACTGGCAGATCTCGCTCGCGCTGGTGCCGGGCCTCGCCGCGCGCGAGGTGGCCGTGGGTGCACTCGGCACCGTCTATTCGCTGTCGGCGACGGGGGACGACGTGGCCGCCACGCTCACGCCGATGATCGCGCACTCCTGGAGCCTCGCCACGGCGCTCTCGCTGCTCGCCTGGTACGTATTTGCGCCGCAGTGCCTGTCGACGCTGGTGGTGGTCAAGCGCGAGACCAACTCCTGGCGCTATCCGCTGATCATGGCGGGTTACCTGTTCGCCCTCGCCTACCTGGCCGCGTTCGTCACCTATCGCGTGGCGGGCGCATTCGGGCTCTAGAGGAGACGGCCGATGTTCGAAGGCGTCATCGTCGGTGCGATCGTCGCATTCGCCGCGGCGTTTGCGGTCTGGGCGCTGTTGCCCGCCGCCCTGCGCCTGCACTCGGCGCAGCGCTTCGCGGCCTGGGCCCGGGGCGCCCGCCGGCCCGGCTGGGTGGTGCGAGCCGCGTCCGTCCTCGAGCATGCCGCCCGTTCGCGCATCGGCGGGTGCAGCGACTGCAGCGCCGCGCAACCTCCCGGGACCTCGCCGGAAGACACCCCGAAGCGCTGAATCCGGTGTGATCACAGGGGTGGCAATGCCGCGCATGCCTCACAGGTTTCGGTAAATGCGTGCATCCCCGGTCGGGCATCTGGGGTCAAATTCGCGTGCGCGCCGCCGATGCGGCGTCGACCGTATAAAGGGAGCCCCTGTATGTTCCGGATCCGCGATCTGCGCCTCGTCGTTCCTGCCCTGGGCCTGTCGGCGCTGCTGCTTACGCTCGCGGGACCGGTACCCACGTTCGCCCAGGAAGCGACGCCTGCGGAGCCCGCCGCCGACGCGCCGGCGATCCCGAATTCCAAGTGCCTGAACTGCCACGACGATGCCGAGATGAAGGACGATGCCGGCAAGTCGCTGGCCGTCCACGAAGCGGAGTTCGCCGCCTCGGCCCACAAGCGGGTCGACTGCGTGGAGTGCCACTCGGCGGCCACCACCATCAAGCACCCGCGCAACGCGCTCGGCCCCGTGTCATTCGACGTCTGCATGGACTGCCACGAGGAAGAGGTCACGCCGTTCCAGGACAGCGTGCATGCCATGGTGAAGGGCGCGAAGCCCGAGTCCTGCCAGGGGTGCCACGGCAACATCCACACGGTCGTGCGCAGCAATAATCCGAATGCGCCGATGTCCGACGTGAACCAGGTCCGCAACTGCGGTGGTTGCCACGAGGACATGATGGAGGGCTACCTCTCGAGCGTGCACGCCAAGGCGCTGTTCGTCTCCGGCCTCACCGAAGCCTCGCCGGCGTGCAGCGACTGCCATGGCAGCCACGACATCCAGCGCCACGACGCCGAAGGCGCACGGACGTCGCACGCGAAGAGCCCGGAGACCTGCGGCGGGTGCCACAAGGGCATCCTCAAGGAATGGGACGAGAGCGCGCACGGCGCGCTGTGGCGTGAAGGCAAGGAAGGCCCGGTCTGCAGCACCTGCCACGAAGCGCACGCGGTGCAGGATCCGACCTCGGTCGCGATGCGGCAGCACATGCCGAGCGACTGCGGCAACTGCCACGCCGACCTCTACAAGACCTTCCACGACAGCTTCCACGGCAAGGCCACGGGCGTCGGCCACGAGTCCGCGGCCATGTGCTCGGACTGCCACACGCCGCACCACAACCTGCCGGCGAGCGACCCGAACTCGTCGATCCACCCGGACAATCTCGCCGCCACCTGCGGCGCAAGCAGCTGCCATGAAGGCAAGGTCAATGCGTCGTTCCTGACCTTCATGCCCCACAGCGACCCCATGGACAAGGACCAGAACGCGTGGGTGCACTACATCTACCTGTTCATGACGCTGCTGCTGCTCGGCGTGTTCGGATTCTTCGGCATCCATGCGCTGCTGTGGCTGCAGCGCACGCTGGTAGGCCGCCTGCGTGGCGAGTTCAAGGTCGCCCACTTCGGCGAAGGCCCGTACGTGCGGCGTTTCACCTCCACGCAGATGTTGCTGCACCTGGCGATCATCCTGAGCTTCCTGCTGCTCTCGGTGACCGGCCTGCCGCTCAAGTTCTCGGCGGCCCCCTGGGCGCCCGGCCTGATGAAGCTGCTCGGTGGCCCCGAGATCGCGGGCTTCCTGCACCGCTTCGCGGCAATCGTCACGTTCGGCTACTTCGCGGTGCACCTGTCGATGCTGTTCCGGGACATCGTGCTCGAGAAGCGGCGCGGCTACTTCTGGGGCTGGCGGTCGATGACCCCGCAGCTCAAGGACCTCCAGGACCTGTGGGCCAACGTGAAGTACTTCCTGTACATCGGCCCGCGGCCGACGCTCGACCGCTGGGCGTACTGGGAGAAATTCGACTACCTGGCGGTGTTCTGGGGCGTCGCCATGATCGGCGTCTCGGGCCTGCTGCTGTGGTTCCCGGGCGCGGCCACCCAGGTCCTGCCGGGCTGGGCGTTGAACGCGGCCTACATCATCCACAGCGACGAGGCCCTGCTCGCCACGGGCTTCATCTTCCTGTTCCACTTCTTCCACACGCACCTGCGGCCGGAGAGCTTCCCGATGGATC
The DNA here is from genome assembly GCA_963706535.1 of uncultured Gammaproteobacteria bacterium. GTDB lineage: Bacteria > Pseudomonadota > Gammaproteobacteria > Steroidobacterales > Steroidobacteraceae > RPQJ01. The sequence goes on along the minus strand of CAVPMU010000002.1, from coordinate 104,349 downwards.
CGGTGATCTTCACGGGCAGCATGCCGCTGCACCGGTTCAAGGAAGAACGGCCGCTCGAGTACCAGCGCATGGTGGAAAGCAACACGCTCGAGCAGCACTTCGTGCCCGCGCCGTCGCAGACACGGATCACGGTGGCGTACGTGTTCGGCTTCGCGGCCGTCGCGTTCGGCATCTGGATGGCGGTGCTGATCTTCAAGGGACTGGCGAGCGGCGCGATGCACCTGTTCTAGCGATGCATGCGATCGGCTGCGGCCGGCCCGGATCACGTCCGGGCCGGCTGCGGCCGTTTCAGGTGGAGCGCGATGTGCGTCGGCGGTATGCTGGCGCCCGCCGGAGGCACTGGCTGCATGCCGCGCCGGCAATTCAAGAACACGACATTCGCAGCCCTGGGGTCAATTGACTATGAAACACTTCTTCGCCGCGATTACCGGCAACCTAATCAGCCTGATCGGCACGCTGATGATCGCGCTGAGCCTGCTGTTCATCGCGGCCCTGCTGATCATGCAGGGGATGGGATTCGAGGGCGGCGCTTACCTCGGAATCATCACCTTCGTGGTGCTGCCGATGGGATTCCTCGCCGGGGTCATCATCGTTCCCGTCGGCATCTGGATACAGAAGCGCCGCGATGCGAAGGCCGCCGCCGAGGGCCGGCCGGCGGGTCACCTCCCGGTCGTGGACCTCAACAAGGAAAGCACCCGGGGCGTGCTGCTCGGCTTCGTGGCCCTGGCGGTGCCGATCATCGCGCTGGGCGCGGGATTGACCTTCAAGGCCGTCCACTACATGGACTCGACCGAGTTCTGCGGCATGGCCTGTCACAAGGTGATGCAGCCCGAGTACACGGCGTTCCAGCGCTCGCCGCACGTGCGCGTCGGATGCGCCGGCTGCCACATCGGCCCGGGCGCCGAATGGTTCGTCAAGGCCAAGATCTCGGGCTCGTGGCAGCTGATCGCGGTGATGTTCGACCTCTACCCGCGGCCGATCGAGACTCCGGTTCACTCCCTGCGCCCGGCGAACGGCACCTGCGAGCAGTGCCACTGGCCGACGAAGTTCGTGGGCGAGCGCCTCAAGGTGCGCACCCATTACGAGGAGGACGAGGCGAACACCGAGATCAAGACGGCGCTGATGGTAAAGGTCGGCGGCTCGGCGGGCGGTGAGTCTCACGGCATCCACTGGCACGTCGACCCGAAGCACCTGATCCGTTATCTCTCGGACCCGAGCCGCGAGAAGATCTACGACATCGAGCTCACCAACGCCGCCGAGGGCACGACCAAGCTCTACAAGACCGAAGAGCCCGCGCCTGCTGGCGCCGAGTGGCGCACGATGGACTGCGTGGACTGCCACAACCGGCCGGCCCACAACTATCGCAGCCCGGAGTACGAAGTGGACCTCGCGCTGTCGGAAGGCCGCATCGACAGGTCGCTGCCCTACATCCGCCGCGAGGGCGTGCGGATCCTCACGGAGAAGGAATACCCGTCGCACGACGAGGCGCGCGAGGGCATCGCCGCCGCCGTGCAGGCATTCTACGCGCAGGAATATCCGGACCTCGCCGGCTCCGAGGCGGTCGCGCAGGCTGGCAAGGCGCTCGGCGACGCATATTGCTGGAACAATTTCCCGCACATGAAGGTCACCTGGAACCTTTACCCGAACCACATCGGCCACAAGGAATCGCCCGGCTGCTTCCGCTGCCACGACAACAAGCACAAGACCGACGACGGCGACAAGGTCGGCAAGAAGTGCGGCACCTGCCACAACATCGTGGCGGACGAGGAAAGCGATTCGAAGCTGCTGCAGGAACTCGGGCTGCAGGAGGCGCCGCCGGAGCCGGCGGCTGCCGAGGAAGGCGCGGCTCCCGACGCCCAGGCAGCCGCGACCGGTACCTGAGCGACCGCGCAGCGAAGGGCATGGAAAAAGGCCCCGGCCAGCCGGCCGGGGCCCTTGTTGGTCTGCCAGCCCGTTGCCGGGAACGTGCTGCGCGGCAGCCGCTACTTGAGCGTTGCGTAGTAGGCCGCGAGGTTGGCGATGTCCGCCGCGTCGAGCTTCTTCGCCTCCTTGGTCATCTTCGGGCTCTTGGTGCGCGTCCCGTTCTGGTATTCCTGCATCGCCTTCGTGAACTTCTCGACGGTCATCCCGTTGATCGCCGGATAGTCCTCGTCGCCCGCGCCGTCATCGCCGTGACAGTCGGCGCAGGATTCCTCCGCCTTCGCCTTGCCCGCCGCGGCATCCGCGGCGTAGCCCGGGGCGGCGAGCAGGATGCCGGCAGCGAGCATGGTCGACAGCGTCAGTCTATTCATCGCATTTCTCCTCCACTTCAGGTCGGTGTTCCCGGCTCTCGCAGGCCCGTGGCACGTGGTCACGCCGGTGCGTTTCGTTCCATCCACCGTGGCGGCAGCAGCCGGAACAGCACGGTGAGGATGATGAAGGGCAGCGCGAGCAGCAGCAGCGCGGTCAGCAGGCTCTCGATGCCCGTGATCTCCATCTTGTAGGCCATCAGGCCGCGGAAGCTCTTCGAGTACAGCTGGCCGCCGATCACCACGTTCCAGCGCATGCTGAAGATGCCGAGCAGGATCAGCAGCGAGGAGGTGAAGTAGAGGAGCTTGCGCAATTCCTCGTTGAAGCGAACGCTGCGGACGAGCACCAGCACGAGCAGCGGGAGCAGCATGCCGAGCATCAGCTGCACGACGACCAGGCTGGTGAACAGCTTGGACGACACCAGCTGCGAGAGGATCCCGATGGATTCCTCGCTCTGGTAGAGGCGGTGGATGTAATCCAGCGCCTCGAGCGCGAAGTCCACGATGATGGCGACCAGCAGGAACAGCCCGATCTTGTCGACGCAACGCATGTCGAGCTTCTCGTTGCGCAGGAGACTGAGCAGGATGTACAGGAACATCACCATGGCGATGCCCGACACGATGGCGGACATCAGGAACACGATGGGCATCAGGACGCTGCCCCACCAGGGGTTCGCCTTGACGGAACCGAAGATGAAGCCGACGTAGCCGTGGAGCAGGAATGCGGAAGGAATGCCGATGATCGTGATGATCTTGCTCGCCTTGTGGTCGAAGGCCAGAGCCGCGGGGCTCACGTCCTTCGAGAAGAGCGACAGCGCACCGTAGATCCCCTTCATCAGCCCGCGGGACCTCTGCGCCATCAGGATCAGCTGGTGCCGGTACTCGAACCAGATCTCGATCAGCAGGATGCCGAGCAGGTACCACAGGTACACGAAGCCGAACATCGCCATCGCGGAGGTCGGCTGCGGCGTGACGAAAATCTCCCAGGCACGCTCGGGGTGGCCGAGGTGCAATTGCAGCGGCATGCCCGCGACCAGCATGAACGCCAGGGCCGTGAGCAGCGCCAGCCGGTAGATCGGCTGCACCTCGACCACGTTGAACACCTTCACCAGTGAGGCGAGGATGAAGGCGCCGGCGACGATTCCAGTCAGGTACGGGTATACCACGATCAGGATCGCCCACTGGGTCTCCACCTCGTTCGGGTAGATGAAGCCGATCACCTGGCCCAGCTGGTGGCTCAACTGCTCGTAGAGGCTCTCGGGCACGGCGCCGCTCATCGCACTTCTCCGTCGAGCTGCGCGTAGAGCACCTTCGGTTCGGTGTTCAGGTCGGGCTTCAGGACGCTGATCTGGTTGACGCGGTGGAACCGGACCAGGCGGTCGGCCTTGCCCTTCAGGTCGCCGAAGATGCGCGCCTCGGTCGGGCACACCTCGACGCACGCCGGCAGCAGGCCCTCGGTGATGCGGTGGTAGCAGAAGGTGCACTTGTCGGCCGTGCGCGTGTGCGGGTTCAGGTAGCGGGCCCCATACGGACAGGCCTGGATGCAGTAGCGGCAGCCCAGGCAACGCTTCTCGTCGACCAGCACCACGCCGTCCGCCGTCTGGAAGGTCGCGCCCACCGGGCACACCTGCACGCACGGCGGGTGGGCGCACTGGTTGCACAACTTCGGGACGAAGAACGTGCGCACGACGGTCGGGTCCTCGGGCGCCACCTGCTCCGGCGTCGCCGGGTGCGTGCTGATGCACTCGACGGTGGTCTCGCCGTCGCTGTGGATGCGGTAACGCTCGATCCAGGTGCGGAAGTAATACGGCTCGTCCGGCACGGCGTTCTCGGCCTTGCACGCCTCGACGCAGCGATTGCAGCCGATGCACTTGTCGACGTTGATGCCCATCCCGTACCAGTGCTTGGTTGCGTCGTAACCGGTCGCGGCGGGCGCCGTGGCGGCACTGCCCTCGGCCTCGGGCGAGAGCGCCTGCAGCACGCCCGCGGCGGGAAAGAACAGGATCGCGTCCTTGAGGAATTCGCGCTTGTTCATTTGCGTCCCTCGGGCAGGTGGGCGTAATGGCACTCCCAGCAGACATAGGTGCCGCCGTGAGAGGCAAGGTCGACCGTCGCCTTCGACGCTGAGGGATCGGTCGAGCCGGGCGCGTGGCAGCGGCCGCAGACCTCCCGGCTATCCGGCTTGGTCGGCAAGGCCAGGCGCGGTTCCGTCATGTGCCGCTCGTCGACCGCGTGGCAACCCGAGCAGGGCAGCAGTGCGTGGGTGGACAGTGCCTTGGTCTGCTCGATGCGACCGTGGCAGCCCGTGCACTCCTCGGGCGTCTTCGGCGGCACCGGATCATGGGCGTCGTGGCAGGAGACGCACTTCTTGCGCGGCCTGTGCTGCTGCGGGTCGACCTGCGGGAACCCGTTGGGCCGCGAGGAATCGTAGGCGTGGCAGGCCAGGCAGGATTCCCGCTCACGTGGCAGCGGAGGCAACTCGGCCTTCTCGTCCGCGGCGTGCCTGGCCGCGGGACCGTGGCAGTTCTCGCAGCCGATGTTGCGGTGCTTGCCGCCGTACTTGAGTTCGAACTGCTCCTCGTGGCACTCGCGGCACGCGGCCACGCCGGCATGGCGTACCGGCTTCGCCATCTCCCTCGTGACCGTGGCCGCCTGGTGCGGCCGCGCGGAAAACAGCGATTCCGGCAGGATGACGAAGCGCAGCAGCAGGACGATCGCGACGATGACGCCGATGACGATGCCGAGACGCGTGACCTGCTCAGGTAGTTTCACGGCCTGGCCCTCCCGGCAGTGTGGGCAGGGCGCGGTCAGCGCGATGGAGGCCGGTCGACAGCCGATGCATATGCCTCGCAGTGTGGTCGATGTGCACGCGCTCCCCCTGGGTAGTCTGGCCAGGACGCAGGCTGGTTTTGCCCGATGTTAGTTTTTTCGCAGGCCGGGTGATCTAGGGGATTTGTGCAGGCGTGTTTCGGACATGCGCAGCGGGGCCGCCCCTGCGGAGGCGCGGCGCCACGATGAGCGCTGCACCGTAGACGGCCAGCGCGATGAACAGCGTCGCGGGACGCGAGTAGTTGAAGTCCTGGGCCACCATCTTGAGGCCGACCGCGACCAGCAGCGGATAGACCAGCCACGCCCACTCGCGGAACCGGGAATGCCTGCCGATCCACGCGATCACGAGGGCTGCGACGGCGAGCACGATCGTGCGCACCGTGGCGAGCGCACCGAGGTCCACCCTGCGATCGGCCGGCCCGGCTGCGACGAGGGCGAGGTTGCCGATGAGCCAACCGCTGGCCAGCACCACTACGCACAGGGCGAGGACGAGCTTGAGCCCGCTCGCGAGCACCGCGTCATCCGGCCGCGGACGTGCGGCCGCGAGTCCAGCCGACGACGCGGCAGCGATGAGCACGACCAGCATGATTGCGCGCGGCACGGCCCAGGCCTCGACCGGCGCCGACAGAAGCGCCCAGGCGCTGTAGCCGAGCGCACCGGACGCGATGCTGGCCGCCACGATGTAGATCGCGCCATGGAGCAGCAGGTAGGGCCGCCCCTCGCGGGACCAGGCTGCCGTGGCTGCCGCGCCGAGTACGGCAAACACCACGCCGAGCCACTGCGCGCGCAGGGCCAGCGCGCACCCCGCCAGCACGAGCACGAGCGCCAGCGACGTATAGAAGTACAGGTTCCGCTCGAGGTCCGCACGCCGGCCGATGAAAACACGAGCGACGCCGTAGCAGGTCGCACCGAGGACCACGCTGGTCAAGCCGACCGCCGCGGGAATCGACCCGTTGGCCCGCGTGAGGAAGACGGTGCCACCGAATCCGACCAGCAGCGCCGCTGCGGTCTGCACGATTTCGAACGGGGTCACGCTGCGGCCGCGGACGAAGGTGCGGATCGCGACGCTGACGAGGTAAGCGCCGATCAATGCCCACTGCAACAACATCGCAACGTGGGGGACGACCAGGTGCCCGGGCGCCAATGCACGCATGGTCACGCCGGCGACGACGATGTCGGCCGTCAAGGCCACGGGCCAGCGCAGCGCGGTCCAGCCTAACGCGTAGCCGAGCCACAACGTCGCCACGCCGAGTGCGACCAGGTACAGGCCGATCGGTACGACGACCCCGGCCTCGACCAGCAGGACCAGGCTGGTCGGCAACGCCGCCACGATCGTGACCCACGCGATCGCGCGCAGTCGCTGGCGCCACGCGACGAGGAACAGCCCGACAGTCAGCAGGGCGAGGCCGAGGGCGCCGCCCGCACCGGTCAACACCTTGAACCTCGTCGTCGCCTCGACCAGCAGCGGGAACGCGACCAACGCCGCCGCGAGCGCATGGAACACGGCGCTCGTCACCTGCCCGCGCCGGCCGGCCCGGTCCGCGAGTACGAGCCAGGCGAGTCCGTACACGAACGCCAGGCCGACGCCGATTTCCGCTGCGAGCACACCGGCCTCGGTCATCGCCCGCAGGAAGAATCCGCCGGCGAGCACGAGGAAGAGTCGCCCGATCAGCGAAAGGACCACGATTGGATCGTAGGGGTCCCTCCTGGCAAGGCTGGCCGGCGGTGGCTTCGGCGGCTCCCGGCTCGCCTCGCCGGCACCAGCGTCGACTGCAGCATCCGCCGTGCCGGAGGAGAGCGCTTCCAGCAGTTCGACCCGCCGCTGCAGCGACTCGACGGCCGACCCGAGTCGCGCCATGGTGGATTCGAGACGAGCGATCCGATCGTCCACGACACCTCCCCCGCCCCGCGCAACTCGTCAGTGCTGTTCCGTGCGCGGTTCGCCTCCGGGCCGATCAACTGGCCGTCGGCGCCCGATCACACCAGCGTGCACCGCAGCAATTCATGAGGGTTTGCCGTACCGGGTTCCAGGGGCAAAAAAAAAACGACGCCCCGTTGCCGGGGCGTCGTCGTCACTTGTCGCCGGGCTGCGAACAGCCCGCGGCAGTGCTTACCAGGACCGACGCGGACGGTCGGTCTTGGGCTGTGCCTCGTTGACCTTCAGCGCGCGGCCGTCCATCTGGTGGCCGTTCAGGCCCTGGATGGCACGGGCGGCATCGGCATTCGACATCTCCACGAAGCCGAAGCCGCGCGGCTGGCCCGTGTCGCGGTCGGTGATCAGGGCGACGGATTCGACCGTGCCATGGGCTCCGAACAGCGTGCGGACAGCGGCTTCATCGGCCGAGAAAGGGAGATTGCCAACGTAAATCTTGCTCATTGAAAAAATACTCACTACTGAAATAAAACAAACACGATCGCGGCGGTATCGCCACGAGGATCGGAAACTCTTCGACTTAGGGAACTTGAGGCCAGTATTGCGCCGGGAAAGGCGCGGGCCAGCAGGCACGGAAAGGTGAAGGGTCACTACCCGGGCGCCACTATACACGAACTGCCCCCGTCGCGCGACCTGTGCGACGATGCGCGCCCTCATGCCGCTCATCACACTCCTCGACGCCGAGCTTGCATTCGGCCTGCACCCCCTGCTCGACCGTGCCGCGCTCACGGTGCGCGGCGGCGAGCGCGTGGGGCTCATCGGCCGCAACGGCACCGGCAAGTCGAGCCTGCTGCGGGTCATCGCCGCCGGGCAGGCGCTCGACGGCGGCGAGATCCGGCGTCGCGACGGCCTGCGCATCGTGCTCATCGAGCAGGAGCCCGAACTGCCCGGTGCAGCGACGCTGCGCGACAGCCTCGCGATCCGCGGGCGATTCGAGCACATCGCCGACGAACGGGAGCGCTGGCGCACCGAGGTGCGGCTGGTGGAATTCCTGCACCGCTTCGAACTGGACGAGGGGCTGCGGCCCGAGGCCGCCTCGGGCGGCGAACGCAAGCGAGCCGCGCTCGCGCTGGCGCTTGCGCTCGAACCGCAGCTGCTGCTGCTCGACGAACCCACCAATCACCTCGACATCGACGGCATCAGCCGGCTCGAGGACCTGCTGCTCAAGGGCCCGGCCTGCATCGTCATCACGCACGACCGCGCGTTCCTCGACCGGGTCGCGACCCGTATCGTCGAGCTCGATCGCGGGCTGCTGCGCTCCTACCCGGGAAACTTTGCCGCCTACGAGAGCCGCAAGAGCGACGAGCTGGCTGCCGAAGCGACCGAGCACCGTCGCTTCGACAAGTTCTGGGCGCAGGAGGAGGTGTGGATCCGCAAGGGCGTCGAGGCGCGGCGCACCCGTAATGCCGGCCGCGTGAGCCGGCTCGAAGACCTGCGCCGCGCACGCGCGGCCCGTCGCGAGCGCATGGGCAGCGTACGCCTCACGCTCGACGCCGGCGAGCGCTCGGGCAAGCTGGTCGCCGAGCTCGCGGGCGTCTGCAAGCGTTTCGGCGTGCGCACCGTGGTGAAGGACCTGTCCTTGCGCATCATGCGCGGCGATCGCCTCGGGCTGGTCGGGCCGAACGGGGCTGGCAAGACGACGGTGCTCAAGCTCATCCTCGGCGCGCTCGCACCCGACTCGGGCACGGTGCGACTCGGCACCAACCTGCAGGTCGCGTACTTCGACCAGATGCGCGAGCAGCTCGACCCCGCGCGCAGCGTCGCGGACACGGTTGCGCCCGGCTCGGACTGGGTGGAAATCGGCACCGAGCGCAAGCACGTCGTCAGTTACCTCGGCGATTTCCTGTTCCCGCCGCAGCGTGCCGACTCGCCCGTGAGCATGCTGTCGGGCGGCGAACGCAATCGCCTGCTGCTCGCGCGCCTGTTCGCACGGCCGGCGAACATCCTCGTGCTGGACGAGCCGACCAACGACCTCGACATCGACTCGCTCGAACTGCTGGAAACCACGCTCCAGGATTACCCGGGCACCGTGCTGCTCGTGAGCCACGACCGTGCGTTCCTCGACAACGTCGTAACGCAGACGCTCGCCGCGGAAGGCGACGGCAGCTGGCGGGAATATGTCGGTGGCTACAGCGACTGGCTGCAGCAGCGACCGGTGGCGCCTCCCTCGCCCGCACCACAGGCACGCACGCCGGTTTCAGCGGGAACGGGACGTGACGACGGCGCCCGCCAGTCGAGCCAGGGTCGCGCATCCACGAAGCTCACGTACAAGGAAACACGCGAGCTCGCGGAACTGCCCGCGAGGATCGAAGCCCTCGAGCGGGAGCAGCGCGAGCTGACCGCGAGCATGAGCCGGCCCGACTACCACAGGCAGGGGGCCGCGCGGATGAAGGCGGACGCCGCGCGCATCGACCAGATCGAGGCCCTGCTGCTCACGGCGTACGAGCGCTGGGAAGCGCTGGATGCGAAGTCGACTGCGGCCCGGCAGTGAGCACCGACCCGCACCTCTACGTCGACGCCGATGCCTGCCCGGTCAAGGCAGAGATCGCGAAGGTCGCCGAGCGACACGGGTTGCCGGTGGTTTACGTCGCGAACGCGCCGATGCAGGTTCCGCGTGGCGCGAGGATGCGCCTGCAGGTCGTCTCGGGTGCTTTCGACGCGGCCGACGACTGGATCGTCGAGCAGTTGCAGCCGCACGACGTCGTGGTCACGGCCGACATCCCGCTGGCGTCGCGGAGCCTCAAGGCCGGGGCCATGGTGCTCGGCCCGTCCGGCAAGCGGTTCACCGACGACAACGTCGGCAACGCGCTCGCCACTCGCGAGCTGATGGCGGACCTGCGCGCCTACGGCGTCGGTGGCGGCCCTCCTCCCTTCGGTCCCAGGGATCGATCGCGATTCCTGCAGGCGCTCGAGGAGACCGTACGGCTCGCAACGCGAGGGCGCACGCGTTAGGTCGGGCCCGGCGGCGTTGCCGCGGAAACGTCATACACTGCCCGCTGCGGCGGCCCAGCCCGTCCCCGGCTGCGGAAGGCCCTGATGAACATTTCGTGAATCCGCGAAATACTTCGCGTGTGAAATCCAGGCGAAATGGCGCAACTCCGGATGTCGTCTTCAAGGCGCTGGGCAATCCGGCCCGGCTGACCCTGGTCAGGACGCTGCAGGGCGGCGAGCGCTGCGTCTGCGACCTGGTGGCAGCCGCGGGGCTTGGCTGGTCCACCACGTCGAAACACCTCGACATCCTGCGCGAGGCAGGTGTCGTCGACTCCGAGAAGCGCGGGCAGCAGGTCTTCTATCGCCTGAAGCTCGCCTGCGTCGCGGAATTCATCGGCTGCCTCGACGGCCACTGTGCGCGGAGCAGCGCATGACGACCCTCACCCTCGGTCCGCAGGCCCGGCACGAGTTCAAGATCTTCGGGCTGCTGGCCGCTGCGTTCGCAGTCATCTACTTCCTGCCCGTGGGGCAGCCGCGCTTCGACGGCGCCGTGAGCGAAGCGCTCGAACTCACCAAGTGGTACGCACGCGAGCACTTCGTGCTGTGCCTGTTGCCGGCGTTCTGGATCGCCGGTGCGATCGCCGCGTTCGTCTCCCAGGCGTCGGTCATGCGCTACCTCGGACCAAGGGCGCCAAAGCCGCTGGCGTACGGAGTGGGTTCGGTTTCCGGGACGATCCTGGCGGTGTGCTCCTGCACGGTGCTGCCGCTCTTTTCCGGCATCTATCGGATGGGCGCCGGCATCGGTCCGGCCACCGCGTTCCTCTATTCCGGGCCGGCCATCAACGTGCTCGCCATCGTCATGACGGCCAAGGTGCTCGGGGCGCAGTTGGGCGCCGCGAGGGCAATCGGCGCCGTGGTGTTCGCCGTCGTCATCGGACTCGCGATGGCACTCCTGTTCCGCGCCGAGGAAAAGACGAAGGCGGCCGCCGCGTTTGCGCTGCCGGAAGCGGACGCTGGCCGCCCGCTGTGGCAGACGGCAACGTTCTTCGCCGTGCTGGTCGGCATCCTGGTGTTCGCCAACTGGGGCGCAGCTGCGCAGACGACCGGCTTCTATGCCGCCGTGCATTCCGTCAAGTGGGTACTGACGTCGATGTTCGGCGCCGTGCTCGCGCTGCTGCTGTGGCGCTGGTTCAAGCTCGATCCGCGACGAATCGCCGTCGTGGCGGCAGCCACGATCGGCATCGCCCTCCTCATGCCGGACCACCCGACCTGGCCATTCCTGGTCGCAACCCTGGGCCTGGCGTGGCTCACGGCAGGTCGCGACGACGAGGCGGGCGAGTGGTTCAACCAGGCCTGGAGTTACACCAAACAGATCGTGCCTCTGCTGCTTGCGGGAGTGCTGGTGGCGGGGTTCCTGCTCGGGCGGCCCGGCCATGAAGGGTTGATACCGTCCGACTGGATCAGCGGCCTGGTTGGCGGCAACTCGATCGGGGCCAACCTGTTCGCCGCCGTGGCCGGAGCGTTCATGTATTTCGCCACGCTCACCGAGGTGCCGATCCTGCAGGGCCTGATCGGCAGCGGCATGGGCTCCGGCCCCGCGCTCGCCCTGCTGCTCGCCGGTCCGGCGCTCAGCCTGCCGGCGATGCTCGTGCTGCACTCGATTCTCGGCTTGAAGAAGACCCTGGCCTACATCGGACTGGTCGTCGTCATGGCGACGGTCAGCGGTTCGATATACGGCGCATGGTTCGCCTGAAGCACCCGACGCCCACCTGGGAGTACCACCATGATGAAGATCCAGATTCTCGGTTCCGGCTGCGCCAAGTGTCGCGCGCTCACCGCGGTCGCCGAGGAAGCTGCCCGGGACCTGGACGTTGAGTACGAACTCGAGAAGGTCACGGACGTCGCCCGCTACGCCGACTTCGGCGTGATGTTCACTCCTGCACTGGTCGTGGACGGGACGGTGAAGGTGAGCGGCAAGGTGCCATCGCTGGAGGAGACCCGGCGGCTGCTCGCCTGAGCGGTCACGCTCGGGAGCGTGACTGCACCTTGTCGCGGTCTATTGATTCCATTATTCTGGAACTATGGATACTAAGCTCGCCGTCACGGCACTCGCCGCACTCGCCCAGGAGCACCGCCTCGCGGCATACCGGGAACTCGTGCAGGCGGGCCCGGCCGGCGTCCCGGCAGGCGAACTGGCCGAGCGAATCGGCATACCGGCCAACACGTTGTCGTTCCACGTGAAGGCCTTGAGCCACGCCGGCCTCGTGGAATCCCGCCACGAAGGCCGCTACGTCTACTACTCGGCCAGCTTCGAGGCGATGAACGCGTTGCTCGACTACCTGAGCGACAACTGTTGCGGCGGCCGCCCCTGCAAGCCCACCGCCGTACCGGCGCGCAAACGGAGGACGTCATGACGAGCGCGGGCGATGAGAAGACCTACAACGTACTTTTCCTGTGCATCGGCAACTCGGCGCGCAGCATCCTGTCCGAGGCGCTGCTGAACCGACGCGGTCGCGGCCAGTTCCGTGCATACAGCGCGGGCAGCCACCCGACCGGTCGCGTGAACCCGTTCGCGCTCGACCTGCTGCAGCGCTCGGGCATCCCGACCGAGGGACTGCGCAGCAAGAGCTGGGACGAGTTCGCGGCGCCCGGTGCACCGCCGCTCGATTTCGTATTCACGGTCTGCGACAACGCCGCGGGCGAGGTCTGCCCGATCTGGCCCGGCCAGCCGATGACGGCGCACTGGGGCATCCCGGACCCCGCCGCAGTGGAAGGCACGGACGCCGACCAACGCAAAGCGTTCGACGAGGCGTTCCGCGTACTCGAGCGGCGCATCAGCCTGTTCGTCAGCCTGCCGATCCGCAGCCTCGATGAGCTCGCCCTCGCCCGCAAGGTCACCGAGATCGGGAAGTCCTAGCCGTGTCTGCGCAGTGCGAGGTCGCGGGCAAGCGCGCGGCGGCGCCGCTCAGCTTCTTCGAGCGCTACCTCACGATCTGGGTGTTCCTGTGCATCGTGGCCGGGATCGCGCTCGGGCAGCTGTTCCCGGCCGTGTTCCAGTCGGTCGGGGCGATGGAAATCGCCCGGGTCAACCTGCCGGTCGGCCTGCTGATCTGGGTGATGATCATCCCGATGCTGCTCAGAATCGACTTCGGCGCGCTCGGGCAGGTGCGCAGCCACGTCAAGGGCATCGGCGTGACGCTCGCGATCAACTGGCTCGTCAAGCCGTTCTCGATGGCCCTGCTCGCGTGGATCTTCATCCGTCACCTGTTCGCGCCGCTGCTGCCCCCCGAGCAGATCGACAGCTACATCGCGGGCCTGATCCTGCTCGCCGCCGCGCCCTGCACCGCGATGGTCTTCGTGTGGAGCCGCCTCACCAACGGTGACCCGTATTTCACGCTGTCACAGGTGGCGCTGAACGACGTGATCATGATCTTCGCCTTCGCGCCGATCGTCGCCCTGCTGCTCGGCATCTCCGCGATCACGGTGCCGTGGGACACGCTGTTCACGTCGGTCGTGCTCTACATCGTCATCCCGGTGATTCTCGCGCAACTCTGGCGCCGCTCCCTGCTGCGCAGGGGCCAGGCGAGGTTCGATGCGACGCTGGCGTGCATCGGCCCCTGGTCGATCGGCGCACTGCTCGCGACGCTCGTGCTGCTGTTCGCATTCCAGGGCGAGGCGATCCTCGAGCAGCCGCTCGTCATCGCGCTGCTGGCCGTGCCGATCCTGATCCAGGTGTTCCTCAACTCGTCGCTCGCCTACCTGCTGAACCGCGCGGTGGGCGAGAAGCACAGCGTCGCCTGCCCGTCGGCGCTCATCGGTGCCTCGAATTTCTTCGAACTCGCAGTGGCCGCCGCGATCTCACTGTTCGGCTTCGAGTCCGGCGCCGCGCTCGCGACCGTGGTCGGCGTATTGATCGAAGTGCCCGTGATGCTGCTGGTCGTGCGGGTGGTCAATTCGAGCAAGGGCTGGTACGAGCGCGCGGCGTAGAAGAAAAATGCGCCCGCGTCGAGGGCACGCGGGCGCAATGCGTCGCGCACGACGCCAGGGGATCAATCAGGGCCGGTCGGGCGTGCCGGGCAGGATCGGGTCACCGCTCCAGCCGAGCGCCGCCCAGTCGACCTTGCCTTCGATCAGGTGGCAGTCCGAGCAGTCACTACCCATGCCGTACGCCATCTCCTTCGGCGCGACCTCGTGGTCGACCTTCAGCAGCATGGTCGTCTCCACGAATTCGAAGGCGCCCGTGTACACCTGGCCCGTGTAGGTCGCGCCGTCGAGCAATGCGAGGTTCCAGTCGTACTTCGACCAGTACGGATTCGCGCCGCCCGCCGTGCCGAACAGGTGCGGCACCAGCACCGTGTCGTTGTTCGCGTCGGCGGTCTGGTTGCCGGTCATCAGCTTGAACGGATAGATCTTCGCATCCGGGTCGCCATAGGTCGCGGTGGGCGACGACAGGTCGACCGGCAACGAGGTGTACTGGTCGTTCGTGTTTATCATCACGCGGTTCCACTTGCCGTTGTGGAATCGCAGCGTCGGGCGAACGTTGTTCTGCCAGACGAAGCAACCCTTCATCTTGTTGTAGGTCGAACGAGCCGGCAGGACCGCGGGGTCGGCCGGAGCGCATTCGGCAGGCGCCGCGTCGAGACCCGCCTGCTCCCAGCGCCAGTCGGTCATGGTCGAGACCTTACGGGCGATGGCCGGGATGTGGCAGACCTGGCAGGCGAGGCGCGTGTGCGTCTGGACGATGCCCTCCACCGACGTTCCGGCGTGGATGCTGGTTGCCTCGCCATGGCAGTCGCCGCACTCCTTCATCGCACCTTCGTCGACGGAGTGGAACGCCATGCCGCCGATGCCGTGCGAAAGCAGGTTGCCCTCGGCGTCCTTCTTCACCTGGTGGCAGGCGACGCAGTTCATGTTGCCGCCGTCGGTGCCCATGTGCACGTCGTACTGGCGGGTCGTCGCCTTGAGGTCGGTCGAGATGTCGCCGTGCTTGACGTTGTCGTCACCGCCCGCCTTCGAATGGCAGAACACGCAGGTCGCGCGTGGCGGCACGCCTTCGTTCATGCCGACGCTCTGCGCGACGGCCGTGAGGTTAACGGTCGGTGCGGGCGCGCCTGCCGTCGTGGGAGCCTTCTCGTAGGTGCCGGTCTGGTCGTGGCAGGCGAGGCAGTCGATGTTCTTCGGGTTGCCGAAGTCGAAGGTCTTGTCCTTCCAGCCGATGCCGATGTGGCACTGCGTGCAGCGGCCCTCGTTCGACGGGATCGCCTGGCAGAAGTTGTTGATGATGTCGGTCTTGCCGTGCAGTTCGCCCTCGTGCCCCTCGATGTTCGAAGACACGCCCTGCCACTTCCAGTGCGCCGTGGTCATGACCTCGTCGCCGATCTTGCCGTGGCAGTTCAGGCACTGGCTCGTGCCGGTGTAGGCGTTCTCGGTGAAGTAGCCCTTGTGCAGCGTGACGGCATCGTAGCCGCCGGTCGGAGTGCGGCAGTCGAGCACGTCGACGACGCCGTCCTGGTTGAGGTCTTCCGTGGCGAGGTCCGCCACGCCGTTCTGGTCGAGGTCCCAGCAGGCGAGGCCCGGTGTGCCCGGGGTCCCCGGGGTGCCGGCCGTGCCGTCGGCACCGTCCTTGCCGTCGTCGCCCTCGCAGCCCGCCATGCCGGCGGCGAGCAGGACGACCGAGGCCAGCGTGGCCAGTGATCGAGTCAGGTGTTGCATCGCGTTCATGTGACCGCTCCTGGGGTCGGGTTCCGCCAATCCATCAGTTTCTTCTACTTTAGGCATCGCTAATCTTTTGCCTGCTTGTTGCAGTGCAG
The DNA here is from genome assembly GCA_963706535.1 of uncultured Gammaproteobacteria bacterium. Classification (GTDB taxonomy): domain Bacteria; phylum Pseudomonadota; class Gammaproteobacteria; order Steroidobacterales; family Steroidobacteraceae; genus RPQJ01. The sequence continues at coordinate 88,558 of CAVPMU010000002.1, read as the reverse complement.
GATGCGTGCCAAGTGGGTGGCGGCAGCGATGGCCAGCGGGCTCAGGGACTTGCGCCGGGATGCGCGCCAAGCGGGCGAGGCAACGGACACATGGACTGCCATTTACGGCATATACTTCGGCGATGACTGCCGTTTCCGTTGGCCACTGACATGGCGCGCGCCCTCTGCCGGCTGCCCCACGAGGTCGAGTCGCTGATCGAGAGCGTGCGCGAACCGCGCATCGTGATCGACACGCAGTACCGGGTCGTCGCCGCGAACCGCGCCTACCGCGACCAGTATTCCTCCGGGGAGCCCGTCGTCGGCCGCCTCTGCCACGAGGTGTCTCACGGCTACGACAGGCCCTGCGACGAAGCTGGCGAGTCCTGCCCGATGCACGCGGCCACCGCCTCCGGTCACATGGAGCGCGTCATCCACGTGCACCACACCCCGCGTGGCGACGAGCACGTGCAGGTCGACCTCGTGCCGATGCGTGGGGATTCGGGGCGGGTGAACTTCTTCATCGAGCGCATGTCGGCGCTGCCATCGGCGCGGGCGTCGCGTTCCTCCGTCGGGCTGGTCGGGCGCTCCGCGGCCTTCACGCAGATGCTGACGCTGATGGCGCGGGCGGCACCCACCGACACGTCCGTGCTGCTGCTCGGTGAGACGGGCACGGGCAAGGAGATGGTCGCGCGTGCCATCCACGAATCGAGCCCGCGCGCCGACCAGCCGTTCGTCGCGGTGGACTGCTCGGGTCTCGCCGAGACCCTGTTCGAGAGCGAACTCTTCGGCCACGAGAAAGGCGCCTTCACTGGCGCACTGGCACGCAAGACCGGGCTCGTCGAGGCGGCCGCGGGCGGCACGCTGTTCCTCGACGAAGTGGGCGACATCCCGCTCGGGCTGCAGGTGAAGCTGCTGCGGCTGCTCGAGACGGGGGCCTTCCGCCGCGTCGGCGGCGTCGAGCCGCTGCACGCGAGCTTCCGACTGATCGCGGCCACGCACCGCGACCTCGCCCGGATGGCGCGCGAGGAACGCTTCCGAAGCGACCTTTTCTACCGCATCGCCGCCTTCCCGGTCCGGCTGCCGCCACTGCGTGAGCGTCGTGAAGACATCCCGATGCTCGCAGGCTCGCTGCTGTCGCGCCTGCCTGCCGGGCGGCCCACGGTCCTGAGCGATGCGGCTCTCGATTGCCTCGCGCGCTACGACTACCCGGGCAACGTGCGTGAGCTGCGCAACATCCTCGAGCGCGCGAGCCTGCTCGCCGACGGCGAAGTCATCGGGCTCACCGACCTGCCGGAGGACGTGCGGAACGCGGTGCCCTCGCCGACGCATGTCCCGGAACCGGCGCTGCGCGGCGCCGAGCGCAAGGCACTGCAAGCCGCGCTGGCGGCGCACCAGGGCAGTCGCCGGTCACTGGCGCAATCGCTCGGCATCAGCGAGCGGACGCTCTACCGCAAGCTGCAGCGGCTCGGGATTTCCGGCGATCGCTGACGTGGCGGCCTCCGCGCCTCAATCGCCGAGAACTGCCACAGGTCGCGACTCGTCCCGCGAGCACGGTCTGCAGGTCGAAGGGCGACGCAAGCAAGCTTGCGCGTCACCTCCAGGATCTGCAGCAACGCCTCGGGGCGCAGCCCGGCCGGGGACTGCGCTGGAACGGCATGGTTCACCCCCGCTCCCCGTTGTTGTCGTCGAGCGCGACGGAGTGTGCCTCCGCGCGCCGAAAAAGAAAAACCCCCGGTGGATTTCTCCACCGGGGGTCTTGGGCTTAAGAGCCTGGCAGTGACCTACTCTTGCATGACCAAAGGTCACACTACCATCGGCGCAGAGCGTTTTCACTTCCGAGTTCGAAAAGGGATCGGGTGGTTCCCGCTCGCCATTGCCGCCAGGCAAACTGGCTCACGCGCGCGTTATCGCGGCGCAATGAATACGAATCGGGTATGACGAGCGTGTCGCAGTCGCAGCGATACCTCGCTGATCGACTCCAATGGGCCGGTGATCACCAGGCCGATTGGGTGTTATATGGTCAAGCCTCACGGGCAATTAGTACTGGTTAGCTGAACGCATTACTGCGCTTACACACCCAGCCTATCAACGTCGTAGTCTTCGACGGCCCTTCAGGGGGATCGAGTCCCCAGGGAGAACTAATCTTGGGGGGGGCTTCCCGCTTAGATGCTTTCAGCGGTTATCCCGTCCGTATTTAGCTACCCGGCAGTGCCACTGGCGTGACAACCGGAACACCAGAGATACGTCCACTCCGGTCCTCTCGTACTAGGAGCAGCTCACCCTCAATTCTCCAACGCCCACGGCAGATAGGGACCGAACTGTCTCACGACGTTCTGAACCCAGCTCGCGTACCACTTTAAATGGCGAACAGCCATACCCTTGGGACCTGCTACAGCCCCAGGATGTGATGAGCCGACATCGAGGTGCCAAACTCCTCCGTCGATGTGGACTCTTGGGAGGAATAAGCCTGTTATCCCCGGAGTACCTTTTATCCGTTAAGCGATGGCCCTTCCATACAGAACCACCGGATCACTAAGACCTGCTTTCGCACCTGCTCGACCTGTCCGTCTCGCAGTTAAGCACGCTTATGCCTTTGCACTCTAGAGCGCGATGACCGACCGCGCTGAGCGTACCTTTGCACTCCTCCGTTACTCTTTGGGAGGAGACCGCCCCAGTCAAACTACCCACCATACACGGTTCCCGACCCGGATAACGGGCCTAGGTTAGAAAGTCGAACATTCCAGGGTGGTATTTCAAGGCTGGCTCCATGCGATCTAGCGACCGCACTTCAAAGCCTCCCACCTATCCTACACAAGAAGGTTCAAATTTCAGTGTAAAGCTATAGTAAAGGTTCACGGGGTCTTTCCGTCTTGCCGCGGGTACGCCGCATCTTCACAGCGATTTCAACTTCACTGAGTCTCGGGTCGAGACAGTGTGGCTATCATTACGCCATTCGTGCAGGTCGGAACTTACCCGACAAGGAATTTCGCTACCTTAGGACCGTTATAGTTACGGCCGCCGTTTACCGGGGCTTCGATCAAGAGCTTCGCCTTGCGGCTGACCCCATCACTTAACCTTCCGGCACCGGGCAGGCGTCACACCCTATACATCCACTTTCGTGTTAGCAGAGTGCTGTGTTTTTGATAAACAGTTGCAGCCACCGATTACCTGCGACCTTCGTTCGCTTCAAGAGTAAATCCAGTCACGATCGAAGGCATACCTTCTTCCGAAGTTACGGTATCAATTTGCAGAGTTCCTTAACCCGAGTTCTCTCAAGCGCCTTAGCAGATTGTCTGCTCACCCACCAGTGTCGGTTTGCGGTACGGTCCGTTGCTGCCTGAAGCTTAGAGGCTTTTCCTGGGAGCGTGGCATCAATCACTTCGGTCCACGTGGGACCTCGTCATCACGTCTTGGGATTAACGGATCTCCGGATTTGCCTGGAGACCCTCCCTACTCGCTTAAACCGGGAACCAGCCCCGGATGATCTAGCCTTCTCCGTCACCCCATCGCAGCAGCACCAGGTACGGGAATATTGACCCGTTTTCCATCGACTACGCCTTTCGGCCTCGCCTTAGGTAC
>CAVPMU010000002.1:0-80000 GCA_963706535.1 uncultured Gammaproteobacteria bacterium | reverse complement strand
GGGCTACACCCCCGGGCAGGCAATCGCGAGGGGCCGCGAGAATTGCTTCACAGTATCGTCATCGTGGTCGCAAGCATCTGTGGGAATTAGGAAAAACAACCAATTTGACAGTTGACGCGTGGCGCCGGCGCAACTAACTTACGCGCAACTTTTTGCCGGGGTCAGCCCTTGCCCGCCATCGATCCCCGCGGCTCGCGCCGCACCGTGAACGGAACCGCCGTCGCCGGCCGACCCTGGTTGCTGCTCGTCACCGCGTTTCCGCTGGTGGCCGCTGCCGCGCTGGTCGCCACGAAGCCCGCGGTGGACGACGTGCCCCGCTCGATCGACCTGACCGATCTCGTCGCGACCGCCGCGCCGGCCGCTCCCGCGCCGGTGATCGAGGGACCGGACAGCGTCGAAGTCACGGTGCAGCGCAACGACACGCTCGATCGCATCTTCCGCAGCACCGGCATCGACCTGGCGACGCTCGCCGAGCTGCGCACGCTGCCCGACGTACGCAAGGCCCTCGACCTGCTGCGGCCCGGCGACACGATCACGCTGACGCACGTCAACGGCGCGCTGCAGACGCTCAACCGCCAGATCAGCGAGACGCTGACGCTGTCGGTCTCCCGCGCCGGCGACGCGTACACGGTCGACTACATCGAGAATCCGCTCGAGATCGAGGTCGCCGGCAAGCGCGCCCGCATCGATTCGTCGCTGTTCGAGGCCGGCATCGACGCCGGCATCTCGGGCCAGACGGTCATGGTGCTCGCCAACGAGATCTTCGGCTGGGACATCGATTTCGCGAACGAAATCCGCGCCGGCGACGAGTTCGGCGTGCTCTACGAGCAGCGCTACCAGGACGGACGGTACGTCAACGACGGCCGCGTGCTCGCCGCCGAGTTCGCGAACCGCGGCAAGGTGCATCGCGCGGTGTGGTTCGAATCGGCCGACGGCAAGCTGCGCGGCTACTACACGCCCGAGGGCAAGGGCATGCGCAAGGCGTTCCTGCGCGCGCCGCTCGACTTCACGCGCATCAGCTCGCGCTTCAACCCGAACCGCCGGCACCCGATCACGGGTCGCGTGCGGGCGCACAAGGGCATCGACTACGCAGCGCCGACCGGCACGCCGATCTACGCGGCGGGCGACGGCCGCGTCGAGTTCGCCGGGCGCAAGGGCGGCTACGGCAATGCCGTGATCATCAACCACGGCCGCGGCATCACCACGCTCTACGGCCACATGTCGCGCTTCGGCAAGTCGGCACGCGGCGGCCGCGCCGTCCGGCAGGGCGAGCTGATCGGCTACGTGGGCTCCACGGGCGCCTCGACCGGGCCGCACCTGCACTACGAGTACCGCATCAAGGGCGTGCACAAGAATCCCGAGTCGATCCCGCTGCCGAACACCGAGATCCCGCAGGCCTACGCGGCGGAGTTCCGCGGCAAGGCCGAGGTGGCGCTCGCCCGGCTCGAGCTCACCAGCGGCCGGCCGCAGCAGGCGCTCGCCAGCCGCTGAAGTCCCGGCGCGGCCAGGGCACGGCCGTGTTACGGTCCCGGTCACGGGATCGTCATCCAACTGTCGCATGATCCAGCCATGTCCACGGCCTTGCCCATGAGCGGCCCGTCCCTCGATTCGCCGCGGTTGTTCATCAACCGGGAGCTTTCCTTCCTCGAGTTCAACCGGCGCGTCCTCGCGCAGGCGCAGGACACCGCCGTGCCGCTGCTCGAGCGGGTGCGCTTCCTCGCCATCTCCTGCAGCAACCTCGACGAGTTCTTCGAGATCCGCGTCGCCGGCCTGAAGCAGCGCAAGGAACTCGGTTCGCGCGGCAGCGGCCCCGACGGCATGGACGTCGACGACCAGCTCGGCGCGATCCGCGCGGAGTCGCTGCGGCTGGTGGCCGCGCAGTACGAGGTCCTGAACCACGAGCTGCTGCCGCAGCTGCGCCACGAGGGCATCCGCGTGCTGCGCGCCGCCGAGTGGACGCCTGAGCAGGCGGAGTGGCTCGCCGCCTATTTCGACAAGGAAGTCGAGCCGGTCCTGACGCCGCTCGGCATCGACCCCGCGCGGCCGTTCCCGCGCATCCAGAACAAGAGCCAGAACTTCATCGTCGAGATCTCCGGCACCGACGCGTTCGGCCGCAGCGCATCGCTCGCCATCGTGCAGCTGCCGCGCTCGCTGCCGCGCATCCTGCGCGTCCCTGCGGCGGACCCGGCCGAGGTGTGCCTCGCCTACCTCTCGCAGGTGATCCTGCACAACGTCGGGCGGCTGTTCCCCGGCATGGAGGTCGAGGGCTGCCACCAGTTCCGCGTCACGCGCAACGCCGAGCTGTGGGTCGACGACGAGGAGACGGAGGACCTGCTGCGTGCCGTGGAGGGCGAGCTCGCGTCGCGGCGCTACGGCGATGCGGTGCGGCTCGAGACCACGCTCGATTGTCCGGCGCACCTGCGCGAGTACCTGCTCGAGCGCTTCGAACTCGGCCCGGACGACCACTACGCCGTGGACGGGCCGGTCAACCTGAACCGGCTGGCGGCCATCCCGGATCTCGTCGATCGCCGCGACCTGAAGTACCAGCCGTTCGTCCCGGCCGTGCCGAAGCGGCTGGTCGGGCGCCCGGACGTCTTCGAGGCGATCCGCGAGAAGGACGTGCTGCTGCACCACCCCTTCCACAGCTTCGCGCCGGTGATCGACTTCCTGCGCCAGTCCGCGGCCGACCCCGCCGTGCTCGCGATCAAGCAGACCCTGTACCGCACCGGGCCCGACTCGCCGGTGGTCGACGCGCTCGTGGATGCCGCGCGCGCCGGCAAGGAAGTCACGGTGGTGATCGAGCTGATGGCGCGCTTCGACGAGGCCGCCAACATCGCGCTCGCCAACCGCCTGCAGGAAGCCGGCGCGAACGTGATGTACGGCGTGGTGGGCTACAAGACCCACGCCAAGCTCATCATGGTGCTGCGCCGCGAGGCGGAGCGGCTGCGCCGCTACTGCCACCTCGGCACCGGCAACTACCACCCGCAGACGACGCGCCTGTACACCGACTACGGGCTTTTCACCTGCGACGAGGCCATCGGCGAGGACCTGCACGAGCTGTTCCTGCAGCTCACCAGCCCGACACGCGTCGCGCAGCTGCACAAGATCCTGCAGTCGCCGTTCACGCTGCACGAGGCGATGCTCGAGCGCACGCGCCGCGAGATCGAGCATGCGCGCGCGGGTCGGCCGGCGCGCATCATCGCCAAGATGAATTCGCTGATCGAGCCGCAGATCGTGCGCGCGCTCTACGAGGCCTCGCAGGCCGGGGTGAGGGTGGACCTGATCGTGCGCGGCATCTGCGCGCTGCGGCCGGGCGTGCCGGGCGTCTCGGACCGCATCTCGGTGCGCTCGATCGTGGGTCGCTTCCTCGAGCACTCCCGCGTCTACTATTTCGAGAACGGCGGCGAGTCCGAGATCTTCTGCTCGAGCGCCGACTGGATGGAGCGCAACTTCTTCCGCCGCATCGAGGTGTGCTTCCCGGTGCAGCGCCGGCACCACCGCCGGCAGGTGCTCGAGGACCTCGAGCTCTACCTCGCCGACAACTGCCAGGCCTGGGTGCTGAACGCCGACGGTTCGTACACGCGGCAGGTCCCGGCCGACGCGCCGCCCGTTGCGGCGCAGGTCGCGCTGCTCGCCACGCTCGCCGACTGACCGGGACGCTCAGCGCGCGCGCAGGCGGAAGTCCGCCGCACGCAGGTACTCGGCCTCCTGCTCGAGGTCCGCTGCCGTGAGCGGATGCTCGGCGAGCCAGCCGCGGGGGAACTCGAGCTCGAGTGTCCGCCCGCGCGCCTTTAGGTCGATCTGCGGCAGGGCACGCGGGCCGCGACCCCGGTGCAGCAGCACCGCGAGCCTGAGCAGCACGATGAGGGACTCGGCCTTCAGGTGCCAGGGCGGCACGAGGTCCTCGATCATCTCGAGGTTGAGCTTGCGGCGGTGCGCGCCCACGACCGCGGCGAGCAGCTGCTGTTCCTCGCGCGCGAAGCCCGGCATGTCCGCGTGCTGCAGCACGTACGCGCCGTGCTTGTGGTAGTGCGAGTGCGCGATGGCGAGGCCCGCCTCGTGCAGCCGCGCGGCCCATCGCAGCGCGAGCTCGGCGAGCGGTTCGTCCAGTTTCCAGGGCTCGCGTACCTGCCGCAGGAAGGCCTGCGCGGTGGCTTCCACGCGCTCGGCCTGGGCCGTGTCGACGTGGTAGCGGGCCTCCATCGCGCGCACGCTGCGCACGCGGGCATCCTCGTCGGTGAGGCGGCCGAGCAGGTCGTAGAGCAGTCCCTCGCGCAGCGCCCCGTCGGCGACCCGCAGGTTGTCGATGCCCAGCATGTCGAGCACCTCGACCAGGATGGCGAGGCCACCGGGCAGGATCTCCTGCCGGTCGGGTGCGAGGCCTGGCAACTTGAGCTTCGCGGCGTCCCCGGCCCGCAGGCACTCCCCGAGCAGCCACTCCACGCCATCACGCGTGATGTTGCCGTTCGGCGCGCCCCGCGCGAGCAGCACGTCGCTCACCGTGCGCATGGTGCCCGAGGCGCCGAACGCGGTGTCCCATTCCGAGCGACGGAAACGTGCCGCGGCCGGCTCGAGTTCGAGCTGCGCCGCGGTGCGGGCGCGCTTCATGCGCTTGTCGGTGATGACGCCGTCGCCGAAGTACTGCTGGCTCATGCCGACGCAGCCCATGTACAGGCTGTCGAGGCGCTTGGGCGCGAGCCCCTCGCCGATGATGAGCTCCGTGCTGCCGCCACCGATGTCGACGACCAGGCGATGGCCGCCCTCGCTCGGCGTGGTGTGGGCGACGCCCTGGTAGATGAGTCGCGCCTCCTCGACGCCCGAGATGATCTCGATCGGGTGGCCGAGCGCCTCGCGGGCGCGGTCGAGGAACGCACCCTTACGCTTCGCCTTGCGCAGCGTGTTGGTGCCCACCACGCGCACGCGCTTCGCCTGTACGTCGTGCAGGCGCTGGCCGAAGCGCTGCAGGCATTGCAGTGCACGGGAGGTCGCCTCGCGGCTCAGGCGACCCTGCTCGTCGAGGCCGGAGCCGAGCCGCACGGTCTCGCGCAGGCGGTCGACGATGACCAGCTGCCCGTGCGAGTGGCGGGCCACGACCATGTGGAAGCTGTTGGACCCGAGGTCCACAGCCGCCAGGACGTCGGGAACCTGTGGGTCGGTGCGGGCCAACCCGTCCTCAGGCCGAGAACGATGATCCGCAGCCGCAGGTAGTGCTGGCGTTCGGGTTGCGGATCACGAACTGCGCGCCCTCGAGGTCTTCCTTGTAGTCGATCTCGGCGCCGGCGAGGTACTGGTAGCTCATCGGGTCGATCAACAGCTTCACGCCGCCCTTCTCGACGCAGGTGTCGCCGTCTTCCTCGTTCTCGTCGAACGTGAACCCGTACTGGAAGCCGGAGCAGCCGCCGCCCGACACGAACACGCGCAGCTTGAGGTTCGGGTTGCCTTCCTCGCGGATCAGCTCGCTCACCTTGGTGGCGGCCGAGTCCGTGAAGACGAGCGCCGGGGCCTCGGCGAGGTCGGTCGGCTCATGGGCTGTGGTCATTGGCTGCTGCTCCATCGTCCATCCGCGGGCCGCGATTTTACCATCCGGCCGCCCATCCCGCAGGGCGCATCACAGCGCGGCCTGCCCGACGGGCTTCCAGGGGAAGGACTGCTGCATCGGGAAGCGCAGTTTCGCCGAACGGACCTGGACCTCGGCCTCGAAGGCCTGGAAGCCCTCCGGCAGCGTCACCGCCTGCTCGATCGTCTGGAAATAGCGGAACGAGAACGGCAGCTGCGCCCGTGGCCGGTCGAGCAGCTCGCCGACCGAATACCGCGCCGGACGGTCGCCCTGCATGCCGTGGACGACCACGTCGGCGAGCCCGGCGGCGAGGCTGTCGTGTCGCATCGCCTGGATGAGCGTGAGCTTGACCACGAACTGCCGTGGCTCCTTGCCGGGTTCGACCTCGAAGCGCTGGATGCGCAGGCCCTGGATGCCGTCCGCGGGCGACACGATCGACTTGTAGAAGGCGAGGTCGTCCCCCTGCCGGGACAGCCGGGACTGCAACTCGCCGAGCGTACGCTCGACCTGCCCGTAGGCCTCGCGGTCGAGTCGCCGGGCCATCTCGAGTTCGGCAACCTTGGCGTTCAGCCGGGAATTCTCGGCCTCCAGCGCGACGACCTTGGCCGTCAGGTCGCGCCGCTCGCGCGTCACCTCGGCGACGTTGAGGCCCGCGGACACCTGCCCGCGCTGGTAGGCGAACCAGCCGCCGAGCGCGAGGAGCGCCACCCCGGCGGCGACCGCCACCCACTTCAGCCAGTCGACCTGTTTCACTCCTCGACGGCCTTTGCGGCGTCCGCAGCCCTGGCGCGGCGGCGCCGGGGCTTGCGGGGCGGGGCGGGAGGCTGCAGCAGCTGGTCGGACCACCACTCCGGAAACGGCGGCGGGCCGGCCGGGAACGCCTGCGGCGCGAGTTCGGTCAGCGCCCGGACGTAGACCGTGCGCTTGAAATAGATCACTTCCCGCACCGGCCACCAGTAGTCCACCCAGCGCCAGCTGTCGAACTCGGGTTGCGAGGTGACGTCGAAACGCAGCCGCGCGTCCTCGCCCAGCATCCGCAGCAGGAACCAGCGCTGCTTCTGGCCGATGCACAGCGGCTTCGAGCGGCGGCGCACGAACTGGCTCGGCAGCCGGTAACGCAGCCAGTCACTCGTGCTCGCGAGCACCTGCACGTCGCCCGGCTCGAGGCCGACTTCCTCGCGCAGCTCGCGGAACAGGGCCTGCTCCGGCGACTCGTCGCGGCGCACCCCGCCCTGCGGAAACTGCCAGCCGCGGCCGTCGCTGCGGCCACCGAGGAATACCTCGCCCCCGTCCCGGATCAGCACGATCCCGACGTTGGCGCGGAAGCCCTCGGTGTCTATGAAATCGCTCATTGCCTCGTAAGCTCTGGAGCCGGCTGATTTTTTCACATCGCGGGGACGCGGTCCAAGGCGACTTCCCGCAACCCGCCTTGTGGCCCGGTGAATGCTCCCCGTAACCTTGGACCAGTCCCGAGCATCCAATGCACCGCCGCCTGCCGATTTTTCCCGCATTCGCCCTCCTCGCCCTGGCCGCCGCGGGCCTCCTCGCCCTGTCGCTTGCCGCGGGGAGCCTGCCGCTGTCGCTCGCCGAGGTGATTGGCGCCTTTGGCGACGGCGGGCCGTCGCTCGCGCGGGACGTGGTGCTCGAGTTGCGCCTGCCCCGCGCGCTGGCGGCCTTCGCGGTCGGCGGCCTGCTGGCGCTGGCGGGCGCCATGCTGCAGGTGCTGCTGCGCAACCCGCTGGCCGATCCCTACGTGCTGGGGGTCTCCGGGGGCGCATCGGTCGCCGCGCTGCTCGCGATCATGCTCGGGTTGCCGGCGGTCGGGGTCGACGGCGCCGCGGCGCTCGGGGCCTTCGCCGCGTGCCTGGTGGTCTTCGCACTGGCGCAGGGGCCAGGGGGCTGGACCCCGACGCGGCTGCTCCTGACCGGCATCGTCGTCGCGGCCGGCGCCGGCTCGATCGTGAGCCTGCTGCTGGCGCTCAGCGACGACACGCGGCTGCGGGGCATGGTGTTCTGGCTGCTCGGCGACCTGTCGCGGACAGAACGGTGGACCTGGCTGATGGCGCTGCTCCTCATCGCCGCCACCGCGAGCGTCGCGCTCGGCCGCCACCTGAACGTCCTCGCACGCGGCGTGACCCAGGCCGCCAGCGTCGGCCTCGACGTACGCCGCTTCCAGGTGCTGCTGTTCGTCGTGAGCTCGGTGCTGACCGGCTTCGCCGTGAGCGCGGCCGGCAGCATCGGCTTCGTCGGCCTCGTCACGCCGCACCTCGCGCGGCTCGCGCTCGGTACCGACAACCGCGTGGTGCTGCCGGCATCCGCCCTGCTCGGGGGCATCCTGCTGATGGCGGCAGACCTCGCCTCCCGCGTGCTGCTCGCGCCGCGCCAGCTGCCCGTGGGCGCCCTCACCGCGCTGGTGGGAGTGCCGCTGTTCCTGCTGCTGATGTCGCGCCAGCGGTCGTGACCGGGTCCGCCGCCGCGAACGTCACGACGTGCTCGGTGTCGACACGGATCCCGATCGACTGGCCGACGGGGTGGTCGTGGTGGCTCGGCACCAGCGACAGGATGCGTCGTCCTCCCGGCAACTCGAGCACGTAGAGGAAATCGGCGCCGCGGAACACGCGGTCGACGATGCGGGCGGTGAGGCGCGCGTCGTCATCGTGGACCACGTCGTCGGGACGCAGCAGGACGTCCACCCGCTCCACGCCCGCGTCGAGGCCCGACCCGCCACGCAGGTTGCCGAGTTCCGTGTCGATCGAACCATCCGCGCGGCGCGTGCCCGGCAGGAAGGAGGCGTCGCCGACGAATTCCGCGGCAAAGCGCGTGCGCGGCCGATGATAGAGGTCGTAGGGCGTGCCCCATTGCTCGAGGCGTCCCTCGCGCATCAGGCCGACGCGGTCGGCGAGCGCGAACGCATCCTGCTGGTCGTGCGTGACGACCAGCGCGGTCGCCCCGAGCGAGCGAAGCAGCGTGCGCAGCTCGCGCACCAGCCGCTCCCGCAACGCGACGTCCAGGCTCGAGAAGGGCTCGTCGAGCAGCACCGTGGCGGGTCGCGGCGCGAGCGCCCGCGCCAGGGCGACCCGCTGCTGCTGGCCACCCGAGAGCTGCGCCGGATAGGACGGGCCGTAGTCACCGAGGCCCACCAGCGCGAGCATCTCGTTGGCACGGCTGCGTCGCGCGTCCCGGGGCATCGACTGCAGTCCGAACTCCACGTTGCCCTGCACCGTGAGGTGCGGAAAGAGCGCGAGGTCCTGGAACACCAGCCCGACGCCGCGCTCGTGCGGCGGCACGTGCACGCCGGGTGCCGAGAGCACGCGACCGCGCGAGAGCACGCTGCCCGCATCGAGGGCCTCGAAACCCGCGATGCAGCGCAATGCCGTGGTCTTCCCGCAACCACTCGGGCCGAGCAGGCAGCCGATCTCGCCCTCCTCGAGGCCGAGGCTCACGCCGTCGAGCGCGCGCCGTGCGCCGAACGATCGTGCCGCGTCGCGCAGTTCAAGCCACATGCGCGACCCTCCGGGCGAGCAGGCCCACCGGCACGAGGCCGACCGCCACGAGCAGCACGGACGGCAGCGCTGCCCGCTCCCACTCGCCCTCGGCCGCCATCTCGTACACGCGCACGGCGAGCGTCTCGAAGCCGAACGGTCGCGTCATGAGCGTGATCGGCAATTCCTTCATGAGGTCCACGAACACCAGTGCCGCGCCCGCGAGCAGGCTGCCGCGCAGCAGCGGCAGGTGCACGCGCCGCAGGCGGCCGAGTCCGCGCACGCCGAAGGTGAGTGCGACCTCGTCGAGACTGCGGTGGATGCGCGCGAGCCCGCTTTCGACGGGCCCGGTTCCGACCGCGAGGAAACGGGCGAGATAAGCGAGCAGCATCGTGAACAACGTGCCCTGCAGGAAGAGCTGCGGCGCCGACTCGCCGAGCGTGCCGTCGAGCCAGCCCTGCACCCAGCCGTTCAGTGCGGCCACGGGCGCAAAGAGCCCCACCGCGAGCACGGTACCCGGAATGGCGTAGCCCACGGTGGCGAATCGGCCGAGGCCGGCGACCCAGGCCCGTCCCTTCGGGCGCAGCGCATAGCCGTGCAGCAACGCCGCGACGAGGATCACCAGTACACCGGAGGCGGCGAGCAGCGCGCTGCGCAGCGCGAAGCCCCAGTAGCGGGCGTCCAGGTCGGACGCCGCGTGCGTCCAGGCCCAGCGCAGCAGTTGCGCCATCGGCAACAGGAAGGCGGCTCCCAGAACGAGCGCGGCGGCCGCCGTGGCGAGCACTGCACGGACGCCGTACAGCCTCTGCCGCGGGAACTCACGCTCAACGTCGCGACTCGACGCGAAGGCTCGCGCGCCACGCAGGCGCCGCTCCACGGCCACGCCCGCGAGCGCGAGCAGCGCGAGCACGCCCGCCATCTGCAGGGCGGCTTCGATCGAGAACATGCCGAACCACGCGCGGTAGATCGCGGTGGTGAAGGTGTCGACGTTCAACGCGGCGACCACGCCGAAGTCCGCGAGCACCTCCATGCACGCGAGTGCCGTGCCGGCCGCGATGGCCGGGCGCGCGAGCGGCAGCAGCACCCTGCGCATGGCCGTGCGCCGGGCCAGCCCCAGGGATTGCGCCGCCTCCAGCATGCGCGCACCGCCGGACTCGAACGCGACCCGGGCGAGCAGGTAGACATACGGGTAGAGGCTGAGCGTGAGCACCAGCGCCGCACCGCCGAGCGAGCGTATGGGCGGCAGGCGCAACGCGGGGTGCACTGCCTCGCGCAGCCACGACTGCAGCGGCCCGGCGAAGTCGAGCGCGCCTGCGAACACGACGGCAAGGACATAGCCGGGCACGGCGAGCGGCAGCAGCAGGGCCCAGGCGAGCATCCGGCGACCGGGAAACTCGTACGCCGCCACCAGCCAGGCGAGCGACGTGCCGAGCGTCGCCGTCGCAGCACCGACCAGTGCGAGCAGCACCGCCGTGTTCACGCTCACGCGCGGCAGCACGTACTGCAACTGGTGGGACCACACCTCGCCCGCCGGCGTGGCCCATGCCAGCGCCGCCGACAGCAGGGGCAGCAGCGCCGGCACCGCGAGCAGCATCATGACTGGCGCCGCCCAGGCGGCCTCGCGGTCGTCGCGCATGCGTCAGTGGTAGCCGGCGCGGTCCATGAGCTTCACGGCCGCGGGCTGCAGCCGGCCCGCCTCCGCGACGTTGATGAGGCTGGGCTCGAAGGGACCCCAGGACTTCACCAGCGGATCGAGCGGCGCGGCGGGATTGGCCGGGAACTCCATGTTCACCGCCGCGAAGTGCTCCTGGGCCGTGCCGCCCGACAGCCACTCGAGGAAGCGCGTGGCGGCCGCAACCTTGCGCGAACTCGCCGTCACGCCGGCACCCGAGACGTTGACGTGCACGCCGCCGGCGCCCTGGTTCGCCCAGAACAGCCTGACCGGGAAATCCGCTCGCTGCTTCACGATGCGGCCGTAGTAGTAGCTGTTGACGATGCCGACGTCACACTGGCCGGCGGCGATGGCCTCGAGCACCTGCGTGTCGTTCGCGAACACGTCGGTCGCGAGGTTGGCGACCCAGCCGCGCACGACCCGCTCGGTCTTCGCCTCGCCGTGCTCGGCGATCATGGTCGCGACCAGCGACTGGTTGTAGACCTTCTTCGAGGTGCGCAGGCACAGGCGGCCCTTCCACGCCGGGCCCGCGAGCGCCTCGTAGGTGCCGAGGTCGGCCGGTCGCACGCGCTCGGTCGAGTAAGCGATGGTGCGGGCCCGCGCCGCCAGCCCGAACCAGCGATGCTCCGGGTCGCGCAGGTGCGCTGGAAGGTTGCGCTCGAGCACGGGCGAGCGGACCGGCTTCAGCAGGCCGCGCTCCGCGGCGTTCCAGAGTTCACCGGCATCCACCGTCAGCAGCAGGTCGGCCGGGCTGTTCCTGCCCTCGGCCGCCAGCCGCTCGATCAGCACGCCGGCGTCTCCCGTCGTGAAACGGATTTCCACACCCGTTTCCCGGGTGTAGCGGTCGAAAATCGGCTTGATGAGTTGCTCGTTGCGCGCGGAATAGACGACCAGGGTCTCGGCGTCGGCCAGGGCGGGCGCCCCGGAGCAGCCGACCGCCAGCGCCGTGGCGACCAGTAACCGTCGAATCGAGGGAATGCTCATGGCGGACTTGAGGACTCACAGATGATGCGAATGATTCTCATTATACTCATTCGCCATGCGCAATGGCTACCGGCGCTTGCTCAGGGGCCTGCCACCTCGTAGCCGTCACCGCCCTTCTGCTTGACCCGGTGCATCGTCGCCACGGCATCGGCAATGAGACGGTCTGCAAGCGTCTTGCGGTCACCACGCGCCGGCGGCCGGGTCGCCGCGATGCCGATCGACACGCTGACCGGGCGCGAGAGCCCGCCGCCGAGGTCCACCGGCGCCGCACGCATCGCGGCCAGGATACGTGCCGCCAGCGGCGTGCCCTGGGCCGCGCCGGTCTCCGGCATCAGCACGACGAACTGGTCGCTGCCGAGGCGCGCCGCCGTGTCGCACGACCGTACCTGCGACTCGATGCGGTGCGCGATCTCCCGCAGCACGCGATCGCCCGCGGGCTGGCCGAGTTCCTCGTTGACCGAGTGCAGCCGGTCGATGTCGACGACCAGGCAGGCCGTGCTCGAGCCCCGGCGCTGGCTGCGCGCGACCTCCTCGCGCAGGCGGGTGTAAAGGTAGCGACCGGAGTTCCAGCCGGTGAGCGTGTCGATCAGGCCGCCGCGCAGCAGCCGGGCGTGATCGAACAGCCGTTCGAGGCTGGCGGCGAGCACGGTTCCTGCGTGCGCTAGCAGGCGCTCGCCGGCACCGGCGAGCTCGGGTGGGCCTGCATGCGTGGCGAGGCTCCAGACGCCGACCAGGTGCTCCCCGCGGCGCAAGGGCAGCATCAACAGGTGCTGCAGGCCCTGCTTGCCGGGTATGAGCAGCGCGTGGTCCGCGGCGTGGAATGCGCCGTGCCAGGACTGGTATGGCGAATCGAGCTGCGGGGCGACGCTGACCAGGCTGTCGACGAACGTGACCGGCAAGGCGAGTTCCACCGTCGCGTGATTGCCGGCGGCGAGGTGGCGCAGTTCGAAGGTCGCGTCGGCCACCAGCAACGTGATCGCGCGATCCTCTCGCACGCTGCCCGGTGGATCCGCGGCGACTCCGAGCCACTCGCCCAGCGTCTCCGCGGTGAGCAGGGCCCGCTCCCAGTCCAGCACCGAATCCGTGAGCGCGGCCGGCATCATGCGGACTGCCCGCGAGCCGCCTGCCGTACCTGCAGGTACTCCTGCCCGCGGCGCATCATGCCCTTGAAGGCCTGCGGATCGTGCTCGTGCACCGAACGCCAGATGCGCTCGACCGCGGTGCGCAGCGCGGACAGCGACTCCTCGCCGTAGGCGTTCAGGCTCTGGATCTCGAAGTAGAGGTCCGGGTTGTCGTCGGCGACCCGGGTCGCGACGTTGAGCTGCGAGTCGAACGTGGTGCTCGAGAGGCGTGCAAGCTTCGGCGCGTCCTCGCCGCTCTCCGCCAGGGCGGTGAAGAACGCGATGTTGAGTGCATGCGAGAGCCCGAGCACGTAGGCGATCAGGCGGTCGTGCTCGTCGAGCCCCATGACGACGAGGTCGGCCATGGTCGAGCCGAAGAGGCTGCGCGCTTCCTCGAGCGCACCCGCGTCGCCGAGGTCGATGAAGATGACGTGGCGGCCGGAGAGCAGTTCCGTGTCCGGGCCGAACATGGGATGGATCGAGGTGACGCGCACCCCGGCGGACTTGAGCGCCGCGAGCCCCTGCCGCAGCGGCGTCTTGAGCGAACCCAGGTCGAAGACGACGCCCGCCGGCTTGCGGGCAGCCAGTTCGCCGAGCACCTCGTTCGCGATCTTGAGCGGCGTGGCGACCACCACCAGGTCGTGCGACAGGTCGGACGAGCACCAGTCGGCGAGCCATTCGTAGCCCGGTACTTCGCCTGCCGGATCGGCCACCGTGATGCGGAACCCCTGCGAGGCGAGGAAATCCGCCATCCAGCGCCCCATCTTGCCGCGGCCGCCGATCACCAGTGCGCGCCGCCCCGAGCCCTTGCCCTGCGCCGCGACCCGCGCCTGCTCCTGCGTCGTGAGTGAGCCGCGGATCAGCGACTGCAGGATCGACTCGGCGAGCGACGGCGCGACACCGAGCGCCTGCGCATCCCTGCGCGCCTTCAGCAGCACCTCGCGCTCACGACGGAAGTCGCGCGTGGACTGGCCGGTCGAGCGCTTGACCGCGGCGATCTGCGTGCTGATCGCCTGTCGTTCGGCCACGAGTTCGAGCAGCTGGCGGTCGAGCACGTCCAGCCGGGCGCGCAGTTCTTCGAGTGATTTCATGTCGGTCGGTGCAGGCGGGAACCGCCTTCTTTTACCGGTCCGGCCGGCGCGCCGCAAGCGCCGCTGTGGCCGCATCGCAAGGCCTGCGCTCGGGCATAATCGCCACCATGCTCAGCAAAGGCTCCCTGCCGGGCACGCTGCCCGCCGATCCCATGCCGCTGTTCGAGAAGTGGTTCCTCGGCGCGCGCAAGGAGAAGATCCAGCCCAACCCGGACGCCATGGTCGTGGCGACGTGCACGCCGGACGGGAGGCCGTCCGCCCGCGTCCTGCTCTGCAAGAAGCTGATCGTCGATCCCGGCTACGTCGTCTTCTTCACCAACTACGACAGCCGCAAGGGTGGCGAGCTGGCGGCGAACCCGCGCGCCGCCGCCGTGCTGCACTGGGACGCGCTCGGGCGCCAGGTGCGCCTCGAGGGACGCATCGTGCGCTCGCCGGCCGCCGAGAGCGACGAGTACTTCGCCAGCCGCGCGCTCGACAGCCGCATCGGCGCCTGGGCCAGCCTGCAGAGCCAGCCGCTGGACTCGCGCACGACGCTGATGAAGCGCGTGGCCGCACAGGCCGCGAAGTTCGGCACGCACGTCCCGCGCCCGCCGCACTGGGGCGGATTCCGGCTCTGGCCCGAGTCGCTCGAGTTGTGGATCGAGGGCCCTTTCCGCGTCCACGACCGGGCACGCTGGACCCGCGAACTGGTACCCGACGGCGAGACGGGCTTCACGGCGGGGCCCTGGTCCGCCACGCGCATCTACCCTTAGGCGAGTGGCCGGGCGTACGTTCTTCGGTACGTTGCGCATCGCGATCCTGCTCGCGATCCTGGCGTTCGTCGCACTGGGCGCCTGGCTCGACAAGGCGCGCAGCACGGACTGGGACGCGCCGCTGCGCGTGACGGTGTACCCGCTCGCCGCGGACGGTGACCCGGGCACCGGGCAGTTCGTCGCGGGACTCCTGGCCGAGGACTTCGCTGCGGCCGGGCAATTCTTCGCGGACGAAGCGCGTCGCCACGGGATTGCGCTCGAGGAACCGGTGCGGCTCAGGGTCTCGCACGCGGCGCCTGGCCTGCCGCCTGCGGCGCCGTCCCAACCTGGCCCGTTCGGGGTGGCGCTGTGGAGCCTGAAGATGCGCTACTGGGCGTGGCGCGTCGCGGCGAACGATCCGCTGCCGACGCCCGACATCCAGGTGTTCGCGTTGTATCACGTCGCGGACGGCGCGAACGCCGTGCCCGACTCGCTGGGACTCAGCAAGGGGCTCATGGCCGTCACGCACCTGTACGCCGGACGTGATGCGTCCAGCAGCAACCAGGTGGTCTTGGTGCACGAGTTGCTGCACACGCTGGGCGCAACGGACAAGTACGACCCCACGACCGGGATGCCACACGTTCCGGACGGACTGGGCGATCCCGCGCAGGACCCGCCGTATCCGCAACGAACCGCGGAGATCATGGCCGGCCGCATCGTCGTCGGGCCCGGCGAGGCCGAGATCCCGCGCGGACTGCGAGAGACCGTGGTCGGTCCGACGACCGCGCGCGAGATCGGATGGCTGCGATGAGCGAGCAGTCGGAGACGACTCGGATCGCATGTCGTGACCTCGCCGTGAGCGTGCCGGGCCGCGAACTCCTGTGCGGGCTCACGACCGAGTTCCGGCCCGGCAGCGTGGTCGCCGTGCTGGGCCGCAACGGCGCCGGCAAGAGCACGCTGCTGAGTGTCCTCGCCGGACTGCGCGCGCCGGCGGCCGGCGAAGTGCGCCTGCACGGGCGACCGCTCGGCGAGTGGACGCGCCGCGAATTCGCGTTGCACGTCGGGCTGCTGCCGCAGGCGAGCGAGGACCCTTTCCCCGGCACGGTGCTCGAGACCGCGCTGGTGGGCCGCCACCCGCACATCGACTTCTGGCAATGGGAAGGCGAGGAGGACCTCGAGGCTGCGCGCCGCTGCCTGGGCCTGATGGACCTCGCCGGCCTCGAGGGCCGCGACGTCGCGACGCTCTCGGGGGGCGAGCGGCGCCGGCTCGCGCTGGCGGCCGTGCTCGCGCAGGAGCCGCAGACCTACCTGCTCGACGAACCCGTGCAGCAGCTCGATCCGCAGCACGAGTTGCAGGTGCTGGGGCACTTTCGCGCGCTGGCCGATGCGGGCCGCACCGTGGTCATGAGCCTGCACGATGCAGGCGTTGCGGCGCGCTATGCGGACGAGGCACTACTGCTGTTCGGCGACGGCCGCTGGCTGCACGGGGCCGCCGTGGACGTGCTGAACGAGACGACGATCGCGGTGCTTTACGGCGTGCCCGTGCGCGAGCTCGCCTGGGAAGGTGGACGAACCTTCGTTCCCGCCTGAGGTGCCGGGAGCACCTTCAGCATGACGCGATCGGTCTGCGCGTCGGTGCCGACGACGAAGACCTTCGACCCGACCTCCGCGAAACCTGCCTTGCGATAGAAAGCCTGCGCGACACCGCGGCCGTGCCAGGACTGCGAGACGTAGAAACGCCAGAGTTCCAGGGCACCGGCGGTCGCGACGCACGGCGGCGGCTCGCTGCGGCAGAGCTGCGCGTAACCGGCCATCGCCTCGCTGTCGAACGCGATGAGCGTGAGGATTCCAGGGTCTGCCAGCTCGGCGCCCTGCTGCGCCACGCCATAGGACTGTGCCAGGTGCAGCGCCAGGTCCGCGGGCGTATTGGCGGCGGCGAAGGCATCGCGGAACGTCGCGGCGGCCAGTTCCGCCAGCCCGGCAGCGTCCGCCGCCTCGCCCTTTCTCACCGTGATCATGCCGAGCGGCCGATCACTGCATCGCCCAGTCCACCACGGCCCCGACGTGCAGCGCTGCCGTGTCGAACATCGGAATGTCCGGCCGGTCGCCCTGCCCGATCCGCAGCGGAATCTCCGTGCAGCCGAGGATGATTCCTTCGGCGCCCCAGGCCCGCAGCTGGTCCACGATCGCGAGGTAGCGATCCCTGGACTCCGGCAGGAAGCGCCCGCGGCACAGCTCGTCGAAGATGATCCGGTCGACCTCGTCCTGCCCGGCCTCGTCCGGCACCAGGATCTCGACGTCGAACGAGTCGCGATAACGGCGCTTGAGGTAGTCCGTCGCCATCACGGGCCGGGTCCCGAGCAGCCCCACGCGTGTGAGTCCGGCCGCGAAAATCCCGGCGCAACGATGCAGCGTATTCGATACGCAGATCAGCAGTTCCGCGCCGGCGGCCTCCAGGCCTCGTGCCCGCACGGCGAGATCCGCAGCCGCCTCGTCCCACAGGTCATTGCGGACCCAGCGTTCGGCCAGGGCGAAATTCATCGAGTTGATGATGACCTCGGCGGTGTTCCATCCGCCGAGGCGCGCCTGCACGGCCTGGTTCGGGCGCCGGTAATAGTCGGCCGTCGCCTGGTCACTGGAGCCGCCCAGGATGCCGACCACGCGCAGTCGCTTGCCAGGTGCGCGCCCGTTGTCTTGCGCCGACTCAAGCATCCTCGGGAAACCTCGGCGCAAACGCCTCGTGCTGCACGCCGGTCGCGTTGATCATGAAGGAGACCGCGTGATAGAGCCCGGCCAGCATGACGAGCTCCACCAGCTGGTCCGCGGCGAAGTGCCCGGCGGCTTCGGTCCAGAGCTCATCGTCGACACGGTTCGTGTCGTGCAGCCGGTCTGCGATGCGCATCACCAGCCGGTCCTCGGCGCTCCAGCAGGCGTCGTCCGCACCGCCGTGCACCGTGGAGCGCAGCTGCTCCGGAGTCCACCCGGCCTTGCCGCCATAGATCGCGACGTGCACGCCCCACTCGTACTCGGCACCGCAGCGCGCACAGGTGCGCAGGATCATCAACTCGCGGCTGCGCAGCGAGGTGCTGCCCCGGTCGAGCAGGCCGCCCGCCATCATGCGCTGCAGGACGCGCGGGTTGCGCGCCACCGTGCGAAACAGCAGCAGCGGCGGAGCGCCGCGCATCAGCTTGTCGAAGTCTGCCTGCACCTCTGGCGGATACGGCGGGTCGAGCGGTGCAATTCGCGGGGTCGTCATTTCCCTTGCTCCAGTCGCACGATGGGTCGCTCGGGCTTGCGGCGCGCGACTTCCTTGAAGCCCGCGCGATCGTACATGGACCTGGCGCCGAACCACATTGCTTCGTCACCGGAGCGCGCGGAGCGGTCGACGGGATACGCCTCGATCAACGTGGCGCCGTGTTTCCTCGCGTACGCGATCGCCCCCGCGAGCAAGGCCTGCGCCACGCCCGACCCGCCACGGCTCCTACTCCGGCACGGTGGCGCCCGATCCGCCGAACTCCGCCGGGAAATCCTTGAGCTTCACCACCCCATCGTGGATGCGCAGCACCGCCTCCTGGTAATTCACGTGCACCCCGGGCTGGAACGAAAGGTCCGGCAGGAGCGCTGCATAGACGTCCGTGAGGCCGAGCCCGGGATGACCGGTCATGAGGTGCCCGCCGCAGGCCTTGCACCACTTGCGGGCGCTGCCGGGAGTCTTGTTGAAGGAGCCGACCTTGTCGGCGCCCCGGGTGACGCACACCGCTTCCGGGTTCCACAGCGTGAAGGCATTGACGGGGCCGGCCGACCAGTGCCGGCACGACTCGCAATGGCAATAGCCCATCGCGGCTGGCTCACCGGTGACCGTGACCTCCACCGCGCCGCAGAAACAGGTGCCCTTGTAGGTTGGTTCGTTGCTCACGTTCTTCCTCCCCTGCGCAATTAGCAAGCGCGACTCTGTCCACTCACGGTGGCGCAGTCAATCGACGTCCGCCTGACCGAGATCTCCTCGCCCACCTCTACGACCATCAGGTCCTCCCCGACCTCCAGCGGTCCGGCGTAATGCCTGCGCGTCGGCGGAACGAGGTCCTGCTCGGTTGCGCCCGGCAGACACACGTGTGAGTACACCGCGAGCCGCGGCTTCGTGCGTGCGAACACCAGGCCAGCCTGCTCCGGCGTCGTGTGGTGCGCGACGATCTGCGCCGCGCGTGCGGTCGGATGGCCGGCCCGGAGGAACGACTCGGGCACCGCGACCTCGTGGACCAGCAGGTCCACTCCCTGCGCGTGGCGGATGAGATTGCTGGAATACCGAGTGTCGCCGGACAGCACCACCGAATGCCCCGCGTGGTCGAAGCGATAGCCGAGTGCCGGCTCGACCGGTGCGTGGTCCACTTCGAACGCCGTGATCTTCACGCCGCCCGGTGAGCCACCCCGTGAGCCACAGGTCGGGAAATCCGACGACGTGATCCGAGTGCAGGTGGGTGAACAGCACGCCCTTCACCTCACGCCAGTCCACCTCGACCTGGTTGAGACGCTGCAGCGCGCCACGACCCGCATCCACGACGAACGACTGTCCGCCCGCCTCCACGAGCGTGGCAGGCCCGAATCGATTCATCACGGCGGGTGGGCATCCGGTGCCGAGCAGCGTCACCTTGATCGCCGGGCCCGAGGCGAGCGCAATCGCTGCCAAAACGAGCCAGGAGACCGTCTGGAGCTTCGGTACAGGCATCGTGGCACCTCTTCGGCAGGACTGGGCATCACAGCGGACGACTCTACTGCTCGAACCCGTCCACGACATTCGCGGCATTGGCGCCCAGATCCTGCGCCGCATAGCCACCTTCGAGCACGAGCACCGTGGGCAGGCCGAGCCGTGCCAGGCGACGGCCGAGACGCAGGAAATCACTCGACTGGAGCGTGAACGCCGAGATGGGATCGCCGGCGTAGGTGTCCAGACCGAGCGAGACGACGAGCGCGTCCGCCCGATGCCTGGCGACTCGTTCGCAGGCAACGTCGAGCGCGGTGAACCAGGTGTCGGCGCCAGTGCCCGCCGGGAGCGGCAGGTTCAGGTTGCATCCCTCGCCCGGCCCCTCGCCGATCTCGTCCGCATGGCCGAGGTAGAACGGGAACTCGGTACGGGGGTCGCCGTGGATGCTGACGAAGAGCACGTCGTCGCGGCGGTAGAAGATGCTCTGGGTGCCGTTGCCGTGGTGGAAGTCCACGTCGAGGATCGCGACCCGCGCGCAGCCCCGCGACCGCAATGCCTCGGCCGCGATCGCGGCATTGTTCAGGAAGCAGTAGCCACCCATGAAATCGGGGCCCGCGTGGTGCCCCGGTGGCCGCGTCGCGCAATGAAATTGGCCGGCTCGAGGTCGCTGCGCAGCGTGCGCACCGGCCAAACCGACGGAAACGGCTGTGCCGACGAATTGGCGGCGTCGAGTGCCAGCCACTGGCTCCACGCCGTGCGCAGGAAGGCGAGGTAGCGCCCGCCGTGCACGCGCGGCAGCACTTCGGCGCTGTCGAGCGTCGGGTCGCGCAATACGTGGCCACGGGCGACGAGTTCGTCGTGCACGAAGCGCACCCGCGCCGGGCGCTCGAAGGCTGGCACGCGCTCGCCGCGCTAGAACTCGTGCTGCGGCGCGTGCAATTCGTGTCGCGGCGAGTAGAAGATCAGCACTCTTACCCCCAGCCGGCGTTCTGCAGCACGACGCGGTAGCCGTCCGGGTCCTCGAACGTGCGGCCGAGCCGGCTCCAGTACGGGTTGTATGGCTGCACCGCGACGAATCCCGCCGCGTACATGGCCGCAGAACGCCCCAGGTTCCGAACCGGCCGTGCAACGCGGAGCTGGCGCTTCATGCGGGCATCCGGCTCACGTGTGAATCCCGTCGGCCGCTATTCCCATGACGTCACTTCCACGCGATTTCCGTCCGGGTCCAGCACCACGCTCTCGTAGTAGCCGTCGCCGGTCCGGCGTGGCCCGTCGAGGACCTGGTAGCCGTCCTCCGCCAGGCGCCGAGTGAGCCCATCCACGCCGCCCTCGCTGCCCACGGAGATCGCAAGGTGCGTGAGCCCGCGGCGCTGGGCGCCGGCCGCGGCATCCGCGAGATCGAGCCAGCCGCTGCGCATGATCTCCAGCCGTGCGCCGCCGTCGAAGTCGAGGAAGCACGAGTCGAAGTCCCTGGCCTCGTTGCGATAGCCGTCGCCCGCCCGGGCGCCAAAGTACCGCACGTAGAAATCCCGCAGGCGCGCGAGGTCGTGCGTCCAGAGCGCCACGTGCTCGATGCGCGGCATGGCTCAGTGCACCGTTGCTTCACTCGCGCGGGATGCGTGCCGCGTTGCGGGCGAGCCAGGTCGAGAAATCCTGCAGCCCGGGATTGAGCGAACGCGAGAACTCGACGCTGCGCGCGGCCCGGAAGTCGTCGTTGAAATCGTGATTGAACTGGAACATGTTGCCGAGGTCGTCGGCGCCCGGGAAGCCGAATCCACGGTACGTCGCCGGGGATACGTCGAGGTGGCGGACCTTCTCGCCGAGTGCGCGACCGAGCGCCGCGGCCATCTCGGCGCCGCTCAGGTGCTCGCCCGCGATGCCGACGGTCTGGCCGATGAGGTCGCGGCCGCGCTGGAAGATGCCGTAGGCGCAGCGTCCGATGTCATCGGCGGCGATCCCCGGCAGCTTGCGCTCGCCCATCGGCAGCACGAAGGCGAGCGCGCCGTCCTCGCCGCGCTTCGGCTGCATGCCGAAGTGGATCAGGTTGTCCCAGTAGAAGGACGTGAGCAGGAACGTGGTGCGCACGCCTGCGTCGCGAAAGTACTGGTCGGCCTCGCCTTTCGCGTCGAAGTGCGGCACCTTGTACTTGCCCATCAACGTCGGCATGCGGTCGTCCGACAGCGGCACCCGGCGGCGCGTGTCCTCGAGCGTGGACCAGATGGCGTGGCCGAGCCCGGTCTCGCGCGCTGCATCGGCCATGATCCGCGCCTCGGCCAGTTCCTTCTCCGGCGAGAAGTGCGCCCAGAAAAAGGTGACGAAGAACGCGCCATAGGCGCCCTCGAGCGCACGCGCGACGCTCGCCGCATCGTCCACGTCCGCCGCGACCACCTGCGCACCTGCCGCGGCCAGTGCGCGTGCCGCCTCGCTCGTCGCATTGCGGGTGACCGCGCGCACCGCGAACGGGCTCTCCGGTTCCTCGAGGATGGCACGCGCGAGCCCGCCACCCTGCGCGCCCGTCGCACCGAACACGGTGATGATTTTCTTCGCCGGCATGACAGATCCCCCCTTGCTTCTGCAGTTCAGGCGCTGATGGCTCCGAGCACGGCCTCGTGCAGCCGGCCGTTGCTCGCGAGCACGGACGTGCTCGCCAGCGTGAGCGGCCGACCGGCGAGGTCGGTGAACCTCCCGCCCGCCGCCTCGACGATCACCGCGCAGGCGGCGATGTCGAGGATGTTGACGTCCGACTCGATCACGGCGTCGATCTTCCCGGACGCGAGCAGGTGGTAATGCAGGAAGTCGCCGTAGCCGCGGATGCGATTCAGGCGCCCGACCAGGCGCCCGAATGCCGGCCACTGCGGGCCGGTGGCGAGCGTCCTGAGGTTGCCGGTGGAGAGCGCCGCGGCCTCGACGGTGTCGACCCCGCTCACGCGGACCGGCTTGTCATTCAGCCAGGCGCCCACGCCGACCTCGCCGTAGGCGAGCTCGCCATAGGCGGGGGCGGACGACACGCCGACGACCAGCCGGCCCCGGTGCATCAACGCGATCTGCGTCGAGAACATCGGGTACTCGCGCACGAAAGCCTTGGTGCCGTCGATCGGATCGACGAGCCAGACGTACTCCGAGTCCAGCGCGCTCGAGCCGGTCTCTTCCCCGTAGAACCCGTGCGACGGGAATCGCGCCTCGATGATCGCGCGGATGACTTTCTCGGTCTCGACGTTGGCCGCGGTCACCGGAGTCTTGTCCGCCTTGATGGTGACGGCGAGATTCGACTGGTAGAAGCTGCGCACCACGGCAGTGGCGGTGCGGGCGGCGTCGAGGGCGGTGGCGAGGAAGTCGGAATGGGGCATGGGAAGGGGATAGGGGATAGGGGATAGGGGATAGGGGATAGGGGATAGGGGATAGGGGATAGGGGATAGGGGATAGGGGATAGGGGATAGTTTGCCCCGGATGGGAGGGCGGCGGCGACTGGCCCGGGGGTGAAGATCATCCTTGACACCGCGGCGGCCGTTCCCTACCTTGCCGCCACCGTCAGGTGACCCCGTGCGCGAGCACGGGAGAACGGGAAGCCGGTCAGATTCCGGCGCTGCCCCCGCAACGGTAGTCGAGTCGAGCCCGCATCGGCCGGAGATCCCGGCACCCACTGCGCCGCGGCGCGGGAAGGGGATGCAGGCGGGACCGTAAGGTCCACTCGAGAGCCCGGAGACCGGCCTGTCGGACGAGACCAGCCTCGCGGTGGGCGAGCGGCCGGGATCCGCGCCCCATCCGCGCCCACCCGACCCCTCCTCCTCGCGAACTGGCAACACACTGGCCCTGCGGGCGTGCATGGGGTGTCGTATGTCGAATCCGGTTCGTTCCCTGTTCGTTGCATCTTCGTTCCTCGCCTCGGCGGCGTCCCAGGCGGCCGATCCGGCTGCCGCCAGCCCCGTCGAGGAGCAGGTCATCGTGACCGCCACGCGCGTGCCGACGCCCATCGAGGAAGTGCTGGCGCCGGTACTGGTCATCGACCGCGCGGACCTCGAACGCAGCGGCGCGGCCGACCTGACCGAGGTGCTGCGCTTCCATGCCGGTCTCGACGTGACCCGCAGCGGCGGCCCGGGCCAGCCGACGGCCGTCTTCATCCGCGGCGCCGAAAGCAACCACACGCTGGTGCTGGTGGACGGCGTGCGCGTCAACCCGGGCACGATCGGCCTCGCCGCGCTGCAGAACATCCCGCCGGCGATGATCGAGCGCATCGAGGTGGTCAAGGGCCCGCGCTCTGCGCTCTACGGCACCGATGCGATCGGTGGCGTCATCAACGTCATCACGCGCCGCGGCGCACGCGACGGCTGGTCGGCGGAGGTGGGCTATGGGGACTACGACACCCGGCAAGCCAGCCTGAACGGCGGCATGGGCCTCGGCCGCACGGAGATCGACTTCGGCGTCTCCTGGCTCGACAGCGACGGCTTCCCCACCCGCACCACCGACGACACCGACCGCGGCTTCCAGAACCTGAGCGCCAACCTGCAGTTGCGCGCGAATCTCGGCCCCGCGAGCGTGGCGCTCAGGCACTGGCGCGCGGAGGGCACGACCGAGTACTCGGACTTCTTCCTGACGCCCGTGGACCAGGATTTCGAGAACGCGGCGACGGCGCTCGAGGTGGCCGCGCCGCTCGCCGAGCGGCTGCAGGCGCGGTTCACGGCGAGCCGCCTCGACGACCGCATCCGGCAGAACCAGTCGCCGGATTACCTGGAGACGAAGCGCGAGACGGCCGACGCGCAGTTCGACTGGACCTTCTCGACGAGGCAGTCGTTCAGCGCGGGCGTGATGTACGCGCGCGAGCGGGCGAGCAGCGAGTCCTACGGCGACGTGCTGGATGCGGACACGGACACGTTGAGCCTCTACGCTCAGGACCGCATCGCCGTGGGCGCGCACCGCGCCCTGCTCGCGATCGGCTACACCGACCACGAGACCGCCGGCCAGGAAACGACCTGGAACGTCGAGTACGGCTACACGCTCGAGGGCGGCACGTTGCTCTACGCACTCGCAGGCACGGGCTTCCGCGCGCCGGACGCGACGGATCGCTACGGCTTCGGCGGCAACCCCGGGCTCGATCCCGAGCGCTCGCGCAGTCTCGAGCTGGGCACGCGCCGCCGGCTCGCCGACCGGCACACGCTTTCGCTCGCCGCGTTCCGCAACGACATCGAGGACCTGATCGAGTTCGTGACGACCTCCTACGACCCCTTCGAGGGCGAGAACCGCAACGTCGAGCAGGCCCGCATCGACGGCCTCGAGGCAAGCTACGAGTACAGCCGCTCGCCCTGGCGCGCCCGCATCGAGGCCTCCTACCAGGACCCCCGCAACCGCGGGACCGGCGATCTCCTGCTGCGCCGCGCGCGCGAGAGCCTGGCCGCCTCCGTCTCCCGCACGCTCGGCCCGGTCGAACTCGGCGTCGACGTGCTCGCCGTCGGCGACCGCAAGGACTTCGGCTTCCCGAGCCCCGTTACGCTCGACGGCTACGTGCTCACGAACCTGACGGCACGATGGCAGGTGACGCGCACGCTATCGATCGCGGGACGCATCGAGAACCTCTTCGACGAGCGCTACGAACTCGCCAGTACCTTCAACACCCCGGACCGCGGCGTCTACGTCTCGCTGCGCTACTCGCCCGCCGGCAGCGGTGGCGCGGCATACTCCGCCTCTGCACGCAGCGATCGAATGGAGCACTCATGGGTCACCGACTGAGCAAGATCTACACCCGCACCGGTGACGACGGCAGCACCGGCCTCGGCGACGGCGTGCGGGTGCCGAAGGAGCACCTGCGCGTCGAGGCCTACGGCACGGTGGACGAGGCGAACAGCGCGGTGGGCATGGTGCTCGCGGTCCCCGGGCTGCCGCAGGAGGTGACCGCGTGCCTGACCGAGGTCCAGCACAAGCTCTTCGACCTCGGCGGCGAGCTCTGCCTCCCGGGTTACCGCGCGATCGCGGCGTCGGATGTCGAGTGGCTCGAGCAGACGCTGGACCGCTTCAACGAGCCCCTGCCGCCGCTCAAGGATTTCATCCTGCCGGGCGGGGGCCCGGCTACGGCGGCCTGCCACCTCGCCCGTACCGTGACACGCCGTGCCGAACGCCGCGTCTGGTCGCTCGCACGCGTCGAGGACGTGGCGGCGGAAGTGCCGCAGTACCTCAACCGCCTGTCGGATCTGCTGTTCGTGGTCGCACGCGTGCTTGCCCGCCACGAGCACGGCAGCGAGGTGCTCTGGCGCCACCAGCGCTAGCCGGCGTCACTGCGCGGCGTCACTGCGCGGCGGGACGCGCACCCGGGACGCGCGACCGTGCGTCGCGGAGGGCCTCGCAGGTGGCCTGCACTCCTTCCACCAGGCGCGGCGTGGAGCGCGCCAGCGTGTCGGCCGACATCGAGTAGATCGTGCCGTGGCGGACGGCCGCCAGGCTCGGCCAGCGCCGCCAGTACGCCGCCGGGTCCGCGAGCGTGTCGTCCGTGCTGAGGACGACCTGTGGATTGCGCGCCAGCACCGCCTCGATGGCCACGGGTGGCGCGACCTGCGCGAGGTCCGCGAACACGTTGCGCCCGCCGCAAAGCTCCACGATTTCGCTGATGACGTGGCGGCGGCTCACCGTGTAGAGCGGCTCGTCGTCGATCTGGATGAACACGCTCAGCGTTCGTTGGCGCGAATAGCTCGCCCGCAGCCGCTCCAGCTCTGCCTCGAAGTCCCCGGCCGCGCGCTCCGCGACCTCGCGCGTGTCCGCGATGCGGCCGATGCGGCGCAGCGCCGCCGGCACGTCCGCGAGACGATAGGTCGGGATCGTCGCCACCCGCAGATGCAGGGACTCGAGGCGCCGGATCGTGTCCGTGGGCGTGCCGGAAGCCCAGGCCAGCACGAGGTCGGGCCTGAGCGCGAGCAGTCGCTCGGTATCCACCCGCCAGCCGTCGCCTACCCGCGGCAGTTCGCGCGCGGCCTGCGGATAGTCGCTGTACTCGACCGTCCCCACCAGCGCATCGCCCGCGCCTGCCGCGTAGGCAAGCTCGGTGAGGTGCGGCGCCAGGCTGACGATGCGCAGCGGCGGAGCAGCCGCCGACTGCCCAAACGCGAGGAGCGCGGCCAGCAGCACGGCCAGGTGCCTCACGCGGCGCTGCCCACCAGGACCAGCATCGCGATCAGCGCGAGCCAGATCCAGATCGCGCGGGCCACGATCCGCCACGCGCCGCGCGCCGTCGCGGCGTCGAGGTCGCCGGCGGGCACGTCCGCGAGGCTCGGCTGCAACGAGCCCTTGCCGACGCGCGCGAGCAGGTCCTCGGTCCTCTCCAGCAGGCGCTCGCTCACCTCGTCCACGGCCACGCGCCAGTTGCCGACCGCGTCCTCGAAGCTGCCGGCCAGCGCATAGGCGCCTGCGGCCAGGCGCGCCGGGATCCACGCGACGAGGCCGTGCAACGCCACCAGCGCCCCGCTGAACGTGTCACCTCCTGCCGGCACACCCTGTCGGTTCGCCTCGAGCACGGCGCGTCGTCGCAACAGGTCGCTCACCCGGAACACCCAGGCGCCGGCGGGGCCTAGCGCCACGAACCAAAAGAGTACGCCGAAGATCCGGTTGTTGGCCTGCACGAAGATGGCCTCCTCGACCGCGTCGCGCAATCCTGCGCCGCGTCCGGCCGCGTCGGATTCGAGCAGGCCATTGGCACAAAGCCCGGCGGCCTCTGCGTCCCGTCGCTCGAGCGCCGCGACGTAGTCGTCGACCTCGTCGCGCAGGTCGCGCGGCCCGAACGAGAACAGCAGCACCAGTACCGCGAAAGCGAGCTGCGGCAGGCCGAGCAGGTGCGCACCGAGCAGCCACGAGGCCACCGCCACCGGCAGCACCGGCAGCAGGATGGCGAGCGCGGCCGCGACCTGCGCCACCGGGCCATGCCGGCCGCCGAGCCGGCGGCTGGCCCAGTCGAAATAGCCGTCGAGCCAGCGCGGCTCGCGCAGGTGCAGCAGGTGCGTGAGCCCGCGTTCGACCACCAGCGCGAGCAGCAGCGCGAGCAGGCTCATGATCCTGCGACCTCCAGCTCGAGCCGCAGCAGCGTCCGCAGCAGGGGCCAGTCGAAGGCGATCCCGGGATCGGACTTTCGTCCGGGCGCGACGTCACTGTGCCCGACGACGCGTTCGGGCGACAGGCCGGGATAGGTCAGGCACAGTCGTGCGACCAGCCGCGCCAGCATCGTGTACTGCGCCGACTCGTAGGCACTCGCGTCCGTGCCTTCGATCTCGATGCCGACCGAGTAGTCGTTGCACCCCTCGCGACCCTGCCACTGCGACTTGCCGGCATGCCAGGCGCGACGGTGGAACGGCACGTACTGCACCAGTTCCCCGTCACGGCGCACCAGCACGTGGGCCGATACGCGCAGCGTGGCGACCGTCGCGAAGTACGGGTGGGCGTCGGCCGGCAGATGGTTGGTGAACAGTGCGTCGATCCATGGCCCGCCGAACTCGCCGGGCGGCAGGCTGATACCGTGCACCACGACCAGGGTCGGCTGGACTCCCGCCGGCCGATCGTCGCAATTCGGTGATTCCACCCGGCGGGCCACGCGCAGCCAGCCGGTGGCGGCGTCCAGGTCGAGGTCGGTCGGTGCCGTGAGGCGTTTCGGGAGCCGCTGCATCTGGCAATGATGCACGGGCCCCGCCGCGCCCGCCACGTGCGGCGCGGGCGGCGTCAGGACGTTTGGCTGAACACCACCCAGGAGTTCAGGAGGTAGAGCGCGAGGATCGCCAGCGCCGGAGCGTCCAGGCCGCGCCACACGCGTCGCGTCGGGCGATACATCAGCGCGACGATGACGACGGCCGACATCGCGGCCGCCGTGCCCGCGGTACCGGCGTGGCTGGCGGCGACCGCGGCATAGATCGGGCCGTCCGTGAAGAGCACGTCATCCAGCGCGACGATGCCGAGGTTGAACAGGTTGCTGCCGAGGATGCCCGCCACCGCCATGTCCAGCGCACCGATGCGCACGGCGCTCCAGGTCACGACGATTTCGGGCAGCGAGGTCGCCAGCGCCACCAGCTGCGTGCCTACGAAGGATTCGCTCCAGCCGAGACGGACCGCAAGTTGCCCACCTACGAACGGCAGCGCCGCACCGGACGCGACGATCAGGAGGGCGAACGCGGCGTAGCGACGCAGGGCATGGGACAGGGCCAGCTGCGGATAACGGTCGTCGACGCGGGCCGACGACTGGCTCAATACGCGGCGCTCGAACTCGAAGATGCAGCGGACGGCTACCAGGTACAACCCGAGCAGGACCAGCGTCGCGAGGCTCACGTGAGCCAGGGTGGGCAAGGCCCACCCTGTCGGTGCCGCCAGCGCCAGGACCACGACGATGAGCATCAGCACGCCGAAGGCCGCCGAGAGGATGTGCCCCTGGCTCGCCCGGCCCAGCACGGCCATGGACTCGCGTTGCACGCCGAGGGCCGCGAGGATCACGAGGTTGAGCGTGCAGCTGCCGAGCGCATCCCCGAGCGCGATGTCCGGGACGCCCGCGAGCAGCACCGAGCTCGTGCCTGTCACGAGCTCGGGCAGGGAAGTCACGACCGCGATCAGCACGAGCCCGACCCAGCTGCCCGACAGCCCCGTCTTGCTCGCGATGACGTCACCGTAGCGCGACAGGCGGGCACCGGCAAACGCAATGATGGCCCCGCAGGTGATGAAGAGCAGCCAGAGTGCGGCGGTCGGCAGCGATTCCAGCATTTCGCTCCAGGCGCGTGCGAGCCGTGGACGTCAGCGCTTGCCTGCGCGTCGTGCCGCCGGCCGCGCGGGCTCGGACGCCGGTCCGCGCACCATCTCGCGGGGTGCGCGCGACGACACCGCGACCGACGTGCGGAAGCCGGACGGCTTCACTACCAGCATGTCGCAGGCGGCCGTGTGCAGCAGCTTCTCCGCGGTGCTGCCGAGGACCATGTTCTCGAAGCGGCCGCGGGTCATGCTGCCGAGCACCAGCACGTCGACGGACTCCTCCGCAATGGCCGCCGCGATCGCCTCGGCCGGTCGCCCTGTCGTCACGCGCAACGCGCGACTCGAGATTCCGGCCTCCTTGACCAGGAGCTTGAGCAGCTGGCGCGACTGCGCACGCTCCCGCTCGATGACCGTGAACGACATGCCGGGCGTGGCGCGTGGCTCGATCGCGCAGTGCAGCAGGCGCAGCCTGCCGTCGGTGAGGCGCCCGAGCTCGTGCGCGACCTGGACGATGCACAGGTCCAGCGTCGAGAGCTTCTCGGTATCGCGCACGGGATCCACCGCGGCGAGGATCGTCGGGGTGCGGTAGGGAGCCGGACCGCGCGCCAGCAGCAGCGGCACCGGGCAGAGCCTCACCAGTTCCCAGTCCGTCGCCGAAAAGCCCGGCAGTCGCCGGCGCGCCGCTCGGAACCGCGGTTCGGCAACCACGAGGTCGGCGTGCTCGCGCATGGCTGCCCGCACGATCGCCTCGTGGGGAACGCGATGCCACTCCGTAACGGTGGTCGGCGGCGGCCCCTCGCCCGCCAGCGAACGGGCCAGCTCGTCGAGCGCACGGCACTGTCGCTGCAGGTGCTCCCGGCGCGCGTGGGCGAGATGGTCCGAATCGAAGAACGGGCGGCCGCTCAGGGCTGCGTCATAGGCTGCGTGGTAGAGCACGAGCCGGCCGCCCGCGAGCCAGGCGAGTTCGGCGGCCTTGGTGGCCGCGACCTGAACCGGCGCCTGGGGATCTGCGACGGCGGCAAGGATAGTCTCGAACATGGCCGACCTCCTCTGGCGCGCCACGGCAACTGCGCGCAATCCCGTGCCCCGATCGTGGCAAAGAAGGCACCGGGCCGCGATCCGTGCTTGCACCTAAAGTCCCTGCGCGAAGCCGTCTAGAATCAGCGCGACCGACGGAACCCGGACACCCCATGCACGATTCCCGAGACCTCGCCGCCCGCGACCTCAGCGTCGTCTGGCATCCCTGCACGCAGATGAAGGACCACGAGTGGCTGCCGATGGTGCCCATCGAGCGCGGCGAGGGCGTGTGGCTCCATGGCTACGATGGACGGCGCTACCTCGATGCGATCAGCTCCTGGTGGGTCAACCTGTTCGGCCATGCCAACCCGAGGATAGGCGCGGCGGTGGCGACCCAGCTCGGCCGCCTCGAGCACGTGATGCTCGGCGGCTTCACTCACGCGCCCGCCGTGGAGCTCGCGGAGCGGCTCACTGCGCTCGCGCCGCCCGGCCTCACGCGCTGCTTCTTCGCCGACAACGGCTCGAGCGCGATCGAGGTCGCGCTCAAGATGAGCTTCCACTACTGGCGCAACCAGGGCCAGGGGCGCAAGCGTCGCTTCGTCACGCTGACCAACAGTTACCACGGCGAAACCCTCGGCGCGCTCGCCGTCGGCCACGTCGAGCTCTATCGCGAGATCTACCAGCCGCTGCTGATGGACGTGATCGCGGTGCCCTCCCCCGACTGCCATGCGCGCGAGCCCGGCGAGAGCTGGGAGTCGCACAGCCGCCGGATGTTCGCGCACATGGAGGAAACGCTTGCCCGCCACGCCGCGGAGGCCTGCGCGGTCATCGTCGAGCCGCTGGTGCAATGCGCGGGCGGCATGCGGATGTACGATCCCGTCTATCTCGCGCTGCTGCGCGAGGCCTGCGACCGCCACCACGTGCACATGATCGCGGACGAGGTTGCGGTCGGCTTCGGCCGCACCGGCACGATGTTCGCCTGCGAGCAGGCCGGCATCGCACCCGACTTCCTGTGCCTCTCGAAGGGACTCACCGGCGGTTACCTGCCGCTGTCGGTGGTCCTCGCCGGCGAGCGCGTCTATGCGGCGTTCTACGACGAGTACGCGAACCTGCGCGCCTTCCTGCACTCGCACAGCTACACGGGCAACCCGCTCGCCTGCGCGGCGGCGCTCGCGACGCTCGACATATTCGCGCAGGACCGCGTCATCGAGCGCAACCGCGCGCTCGCCGACCACCTCGGCCGCGCCTGCGGCGAACTCGCGGGGCTGCGCCACGTGAGCGAGGTCCGCCAGCGCGGCATGATCGTCGCGGTCGAGATGGGCCGCGACGGTGACCGCCGCGAGCCGTTCGACTGGCGGGAGAGGCGCGGCCTGCGCGTCTACCAGCACGGGCTCGCCCACGAAGCGTTGCTGCGTCCGATCGGCAACGTGGTCTATTTCATGCCGCCGTACGTGATCGAGCCCGACGAGATCGACCGGCTGGTCGCGACGGCGCGCGACGGCATCGAGGCCGCGACATGCGACTGAATCGCGTCTATTGCGACCAGCGCCTCGCGAGCAGCCTGGAAGCCGAACTCCCGGCCGCCGCCGCCTATCACGTCGCGCGCGTGCTGCGCCTGCGGCCCGGAGCGCCGCTCACGGTGTTCGACGGCACGGGTGACGACTTCCGCTGCGAGATCGTCTCGATCGAGGGCGAGCGGGTGCGGGTGCGGGTCGGCGAGCGTGTGGCGGGGCTCGGCGAGTCGCCGCTCGCCATCACGCTCGTGCAGGCGGTCTCGCGCAGCGAGCGCATGGACTGGACGCTGCAGAAGGCCACGGAACTCGGCGTGCGGACGATTGCGCCGGTGCTCTCCGCCCGCAGCGTCGTCCGCCTCGACGAGCAACAGGCCGCGAAGAAACTGCGCCACTGGCAGGCCATCGTCGCCGGCGCCTGCGAGCAGTGCGGGCGCAGCACGCTGCCCGAGGTGCGCCCGCCGCTCGAGTTGCGGCGCTTCCTCGCCGAGGCGCCGCGCAGCGGCCAGCGGCTGGTGCTGAGCCCCGACGGACCTACGTCGCTCGCCGGGCTCGCGAGCGTCGCCGCGCGCGTCGAACTGCTGATCGGCCCGGAGGGCGGGCTCGACGACGCGGAACTCGCCGCCGCCGTGCAGGCCGGCTACACGCCGGTATGCCTCGGCCCGCGCATACTGCGGACGGAGACCGCAGGCATCGTCGCGCTGGCGGTGCTGCAGGGGCTGTGGGGAGACCTGCAGTAGGGGAAGGGGATAGTGATCAGGGGGTAGGGGATAGTGGAAGAACTCCGATTGGCCGGCGCGCCGGCCTTCTTCACTACCCCCTACCCCCTGATCACTACCCCCTTTCCCGTCAGGCGTGGGTTTCCTCCGCCACCATCTGCTCGATGCGCTCGAAGTCGGGCACCAGCGGGTACTCGTTCACCATGCGCACCTGGCAGATGATGGGGCTGCGCTCGCCGAAGCTGCGGGAGTCGTCGGCGTGCACCACGTCGGGATTGACCCGCACCAGCTGCGGGAAGCCCTGGGTGAGGATCGCGAAATGCCCGCCCTCGATCGCACCCGAGATGGCCTGCATGACCACGATGCGGGTGCGGCCGCTGGTGCGCGGCAGGTTGTGCCCGCACGCGGCCTCCATCGACACGAGCGGCACGCGCCGTCCGCCCCAGGCGATGGTGCCGAGGTACCAGGCAGGCGCACCTTCCATCGGGTTCGGCACCTGGTAGTTGATCACCTCGGTGATGCAGGCGCGCGGCAGCAGCAACCGCTCCTCCGCAATCGGCACCAGCAGGCAGTAGATCTCGTCGGCGGAGGCGTTCATTGCTCGCGGCTCCTCACGGGGCCTGCCGGCGCCGCGCCAGGACCAGCGGCTCGATCGCGTCGAGCAGCTGGCTCTCCTGGTAGGGCTTGCCGAGGTAGTCGTCGACGCCGAGCTCGATCGCCCGGGCGCGGTGCTTGTCGCCCACGCGCGAGGTGATCATGATGATCGGCACGTCGGCGAGGCGCGGGTCGTTGCGCACGTGCGAGGCGACCTCGTAGCCGTCCATGCGCGGCATCTCGATGTCGAGCAGGATGACGTCCGGCACGTGCTCCTGCAGCAGTGCCATCGCGTCCACGCCGTCCTTCGCCGTCATCACGCGCATGCCATTGCGCTCGAGCAGGCGCTGCGTCACGCGCCGCACCGTGATCGAGTCGTCGACCACCAGCGCGAAGATGCGGTCGTCGCGCGTCGGGCGCATCGACGCGTCGGTCCCGCGGGCGCGCCACTCCGAGCGCACCAGTGCACCCATGTCGAGGATGATCACGATGCGCCCGTCGCCGAGGATCGTCGCGCCGGAGATGCCACGGATCGAGGCGACCTGCGGGCCCACCGACTTGACGACGATCTCGCGGCTGCCGACCAGCTCGTCCGTGACCATCGCCGTCGAGTGCTCGCCGGCGCGCACCAGGATCACGGGGATCGCGGCCTCGGACTCGGGCAAGGCCGAGGGCCCGCTGCCGAGGAAGGCCCCGAGGTGCTGGAAGCGGTAGACGTGGCCGCCGTATTCGAAAGTGGGCTGCTCCTCGGCGAGGTGCTGCTGGACGTCCGCACGCGACAGCCGCGCGACGCCCTCGACCGTGGCCACCGGCAGCGCGTAGAACTCGTCGTGCACGCGCACGATCAGCGCCTGCGTGATGGCGAGCGTGAACGGCAGGCGGATGGTGAATTTCGCGCCCTTCCCGGGCGTCGACTCGATGTAGAGTCCGCCGCCGAGCTTCTTCACCTCGGTGGCGACCACGTCCATGCCCACGCCGCGCCCGGCCTGCTGCGTGAGGCGGTCGGCCGTGCTGAAGCCGGGCTCGAGGATGAGCTGCAGCGCCTCCTCGTCCGTGAGGTCCTGCTCCGGCCCGAGCAGTCCCATGTGGCGCGCCTTGGCACGGATCGCGGCGATGTCGAGGCCCGCGCCATCGTCCTCGACGACGATCACTACCTCCGAGCCCTCGCGCTGCAGGTGCACGGTGATCGTGCCACCTTCGGGCTTGCCGCGCGCCAGGCGCTCCTCGCGGGCCTCGATGCCGTGCACGACTGCATTGCGCAGCATGTGCTCGAAGGGCGGCAGCATGCGCTCGAGCACCTGCCGGTCGAGTTCGCCCGAACCGCCCTCGATCGCGAGCTCGACCTTCTTGCCGGTCTCCTGCGCGGCCTGGCGGACCAGGCGCGTGAGACGCTGCACGTGGCGCTGGAATGGCACCATGCGCGTGCGCATCAGGCCGTTCTGCAGCTCCGCCACCACGCGTCCCTGCTGCTGGAGCAGGTTCTGGCCGTCGCGGTTCAGGTTGCCGAGCAGTCCCTCGATGCTCGCCACGTCGCTCACCGATTCCGCGAGCGCACGCGACAGCTGCTGGATGGTCGAATAGCGGTCGAGCTCGAGCGGGTCGAACTCGGCGCGCCCCTGCGCGTCCTCCTGGTGCTTGAAGAGGATTTGTGCCTCGGTCTCGAGCTCGAGCTTGCGCAACTGCTCGCGCAGTCGCGTCACCGTGCGGCCGAGTTCCGCGAGGTTGAACTCGATGGAGGTCATCTGCTGCTCGACGCGGGCACGGAAGATGCTCACCTCGCCGGCGTTGTTGAGCAGCTCGTCGAGCAGCTCCGCATTGACGCGCGCGAGCTCGTGGCGCTCCGCCGCTGCGACGGGTTCGCGACCCGGCAGCACCAGCGGCTGGGCGGGCATGGACGCCGCCGCCCCGATCTCCTCGAACGAGGACTGCCCGGCCGGTATCTCCTCGACCGGCGGCTCTGCGATCGGTAGCTCCTCGGCCCAGACCTCCTCGGCCACGATCTCTTCCACCGCAAGCTCGTCGGGCGCGACGGTCTCTACGACTGGCTCCTCCTGCGCGACGATCTCGGGCGCGGCGGGCTCCGCCGCTTCCGGCGCCGTCACGGCAGGCGCTTCCGCCGCGGTCTCTGCCGCCGTCGTGCGTGCAACAGCCTTCGCACGCGCGATGAGCTCGCGCGCCGGGGTGATGGGCTGCCCCGCGTTGGCGGTGTCGCGCATGCGGTGCAGATCGTCGAGCGACTCCTGCAGCACGGCGATCGCCGCGTCGTCCGCGACGATGGACCCTGCCTCGAGCGAGCCGAGCAGCGACTCCATCTCGTGGCTCAGGTCACCCATCGCGCGGATCCCGGCCATGCGGGCGCCGCCCTTCAGCGTGTGCAACAGGCGCTTGAGCTCGGTGACCTGGCCGCGGTCGGCGCGATCGCGCGTCCAGTTCGCGAGCGAGGCGTCGGCCTGCTCGAGCAGCTCGCTCGCTTCCTCGCTGAAGATCGCGGCGATGTCGGCGTCGAATTCAACCTCCTGTGGCCCGGCCTCGGGTTCGAACTGCGGTGCCTCGGCTGCGGGCTCCGGCTCGACCGGGGCGACCGCCTCCGGCTCGGGTTCGGCTTCGGGCGCGGGCTCGGGTGCGCGTTCGGGCAACAGGACGTGAGGCGAGGTCAGGTCGCGGTCGACCTCCGCCGGCAGCTCGACGTGTTCGGTGAGGCCCGCCAGCGAAGGCTCGGTCAGGTCCGGTGCGGGAGCGGCAGCGTCCTCGGCCGGCCACACCTCCGCGATCGTGCGCTCCGCCGCCTCCGTCAACTGGGCCAGCTCCGCGTCGAGTGCGCGGTCGAGCGCATGCCATCCGGCGATCAGCCGGCCCTGCTCGGGGAAGAAACCGGTGTCCGCGAGCACGTGGTCGACGACTTTCTCGAGACTGCGCACCGTGTCGCGCAACAGGGCCAGCCCTTCCTCGGGCAGGCCATGGCCGTTGTCGTACAGCTTGCGGACGTAGTGCTCCATCGGTTCCGCGACCTTGATGCCCTGGCGCACGCCCGCCGTCTTCGCGATGCCGCTCAGCGTGTGGCAGGCGCGGTGCAGGGCCTCGGTGACCGGGTACGGCGCGATCGACTGGGCGCACCGCTCGATGAAATGCCGCACGACCGCGACGTGGCCGGCGGTCTCCTTGCGGAAGATCTCCTGCAGCACCGGATCCATGCCCGGCGCCTCCGCGGGCTCCGCCGCCGCGACGTCCGGCTCCGGCCCGGTGGCCGCCGCTGGCGCAGGGGCCGCAGGAGGCGCCGGCAACACCGTCGCCTCGCGTCCGGAGAGGGCATCCGCGCGCGTCATGAGTTCGGCGACGTCCGCCGGCGGCTCGCCGCCGCGCTCGAGTTCGTTCACCAGCGCAGGCATCGCCGCCACGGC
Organism: uncultured Gammaproteobacteria bacterium; assembly: GCA_963706535.1. Taxonomy (GTDB): domain Bacteria; phylum Pseudomonadota; class Gammaproteobacteria; order Steroidobacterales; family Steroidobacteraceae; genus RPQJ01. The sequence goes on along the minus strand of CAVPMU010000002.1, from coordinate 43,728 downwards.
GCCGCGGACGATCTCGACGACCTCCGGGGAGCGTGGCAGGGTCTGGCTGATGACGCGGTTCAACAGGCTCTCGACGCTCCAGGAGAACTCGCTCACGCGCCGCGCGCCGACCATACGGCCGCTGCCTTTCAGCGTGTGGAGGATGCGCCGCACGTCGCGCAGGGCCTGCGTGTCGAGCGGGTCCTTCTCCCATTGCGGGAACAGCGCCTCGAGCTGCGTGATGTTCTCGCGCGCCTCCTCGACGAATAGCTGCAGGAACTCGGGGTCGATCGCGGTCGGTTCGAGCAGGTGTGCCGCGACGGGAGCGGGTGCGACGTCCGGTGGCGCCGCGGCCGGGACCGGCGCCGGTGCAGGCTCCGCCGCACGCGCCGGCTCCGGCTCGGCCGCGCGGGGCGGTCGCAGCGCGACGACCTTGGACGCGACCTGGTCGAGCTCGGCGAGGCAGGACTGGGCGTTGTCCAGCATGTGCCAGTGGTCGGGACGACCCGCCTGCAACATCTCCATGTAGTACTCGACGGCGACGATCGCATCCGCGAGCCGGTCGAGCCGCGGCACCGCGAGCGCCATCGAGTCGGGTCGGACGATGGAGCCGAGCGCGCGCCCGACCCCCTCCATGACCTCGACCGCGCGTTGCTTGCCGAGCATCAGCAGGCCCGCGGTGATGCCGCGCACCAGCTGCGGGACCTGGTCGAGCCCCTGCGCTTCCGCCGGCGCGCCCAGCGCCTGCGTGATCGCTTCCTTGATGCGCGCCATGTTGACGACGCATTCGCGCAGCACCGCTTCCTGCACCTGCCGGAACTCGTCGTCCGGTGGCTCGAGGCCCGCCGCGGCGGCCGGCTCGGGCAGGATCAGCTTCACGAGCTGCGAATCGAGGCTGTCCTCGACCTCGATCAACGCGGCGGCGATGCCGAGCAGCGCGGTCTCGTCCGGCGCGATGCGCCGGTCGACGATGCCACGCAGCGACTCGATTTCGCCCTGCACCCGGTCGCGCAGCGCACCGAGACCGAGTACGCCGAGCGTGTCGCTGATCTTGCCGAGCATCTCGAGCTGCGGCAGTAGCTCCTCGACCTGCGTCGCGCCACGGCGCACGAAGATGTCGAGGACGTCCTTGACGCGCGTCAGGTCCTCGCGGATCGCCGCGGCCACGGTCTTCATCAGCCGCACGCTCGGCGCCGACAGCGTCTCGCGCGCCTCGTCGACCTGGTCGTCGACGGCGAGCACCTCGTCGAGGCGGAACGACTTGCGCACGCCGGCGATGCGCGGCCCGGCGGTCCGCGAACGCGCCACGTAGAAGAGCAGGTTGTTCAGCAGCTCGACCGGCGGCGAATCCGCATAGCGCTGCTCGCCCTGCTCCTGCAGGCGGCGCAGCTCGCGGTCGACGTGTCCGAGCAGGCGCTTGATCGAGACGTTGCCGTCGATGCCGCCCTGCTGCAGCGCCTCGACCACCGCACCCACGACCCACCAGAGCTGGAACAGCGGCTGCGAGGTCGCGGCCGCCTCGAACTGTGCCGCGATGTCGCCGAGCGCCGCGACGTTCTGCCCCACGTTCTCGCCACGGATCCAGCCGAGCAGCGCGAGCTGGAAGCGCGGCCGCAGGCGGCGCGCGAGTTCGACCACGGACTGCGCGGCCTCGGCGGCTCCGGCCGGCCGCGCCGGCTCGTCGGAGTGCAGGTTGAGGAGCAGCAGCGTGCCCTCGGACAGCAGCGCCCCGCCGCGGACGGCGCGCAGGTCGTTCAGCAGCGGCAGGAGCGCGAGCGGCACGTCGCGGCCGCCCGAGGCCACGCGCTCGACGTAGGACGGCAGCTGCTCCATGGCGCGCATCAGCGCCTCGAGCCCGTCCGCGTCCGCCTGCCCCTCGCCCGAGTGGACGTCCACGTAGCGGGCGACCAGCTCCATCTCCTCGGCGAGCAGCGCGCCGCCATAGACTTCGGCGAGCCTGAGCGCGCCGCGCCCCATGTGCAGGTGCGCCGCGAAACGGTGCAGGGCCCCGCGGTCCTCCGGTCGCTCGGCGAACGACTCGAGCGCCACGCGCGCTTCGTTCAGCTCGGCGGCGATCTCGCGCGCGACCAGCTGCAGCGAGGCGTGCGCCTCCTCGGGGACGGCGAGTTGCATCTTTTCCGTGCTCACGGACGCGCCGGTCCCGGTCCTCAACCGCCGAGCCCGCTCACGCGGCGGACAGGCTCGGCGCCGTCCGCAGCACCTTCGCCGGGGCGCAGTACCGGGTACTCGCCGCTCACGCTGCCGCCGAGCCCGTCAGGCAGGCGGAACCCCGAGACCGACCGGCGCAGTTGCGCGGCGAGTTCGGCCAGCTTGCCGATCGAGGTCGAGGTGGCCGTGGTGCTTTCCGCGGTCTGCGAGCTGATTTCCCGCAGCACCTGCATGTTGCGCGAGATGTTCTGCGACGAGGCCGCCTGGCCGCGCGCGCTCGCGGAGATGTTCTGCACCAGGCTCGCGATCTGGTTCGAGACCTGCTCGATTTCCTCGAGCGCGGCGCCCGCGTTCTCGGCGAGCAGCGCCCCGCCCACCACGTCCGTGGTGGTGCGCTCCATCGAGACCACGGCCTCGTTGGTGTCCGCCTGGATGGTGCGCACCAGCACCTCGATCTGCTTGGTGGCGTTGGCGGAACGCTCCGCGAGGCGCTGCACCTCGTCGGCGACGACGGCAAAGCCGCGACCCGCCTCGCCCGCCATCGAGGCCTGGATCGAGGCGTTCAACGCCAGGATGTTGGTCTGCTCGGCGATGTCGTTGATCAGCTCGACGATGTCGCCGATCTCCTGCGAGCTTTCGCCGAGGCGCTTGATGCGCTTGGAGGTCTCCTGGATGTTCTCGCGGATGGCGTTCATGCCGTCGATGGTGCGACGCACCGCGTCGCCGCCCTTGTGCGCGATGTCCACCGAGTGGCGCGCGACGTCCGCCGAGCGCTCCGCGTTGCCCGAGACCTCCTCGGTGGAGGCGGCCATCGCGGCGATCGACTCGGAGGCTGCGCCGATCTGCTTCGACTGGGCCGAGGAAGCCTTGGCTAGATGCGTCGAGAGCGCCTGGGTCTGGCGCGTCGCGGCGTCGAGCTTGAGCGTGGAATCGTGGATGGTCGCGACCAGCTCGCGCAACGCCTCGATGGCGTAGTTGATCGAATCGGCGATGGCGCCGGTGATGTCCTCGGTGACGGTGGCCTGCACGGTGAGGTCGCCGTCGGCCAGGCTCGACAGCTCGTCGAGCAGGCGCAGGATCGCCTGCTGGTTGCGCTCGTTCTGGCGCGCCTGCTGGTCGGCCACCTTGCGCAGCGTGGCGAGGGAGCGCTGCAGGAAGGCCGCGACGGCGAGTGCGATCAGGGCCACCAGCACGAAGGGCAGCGGGAGCCACGGGCTCGCGAGCCAGCCGGCCAGCCCGCCGCCGACCCGGCTGCCCGCCTGCTCGACGCCTGCGAAGACAGTCGCGCCGCTCTCCGCCAGCGCATTGCGTGCCGCCTGCATCTGCTCGAGCCGGTCGCCGAGCGCAATGGCGGCCCGGGCCTGCTCCTGCACGCTGCCGAAGACGACCGCCAGCAGCCCGGCCGCCGACGCGGCGCCCTCGGGCACCCCGCCGATGCCGAGCGAGTTCGGGTCGCCGTTCAGGCCGGCGACCACCTGGTCGAGGTAGTCGACGCTCTCGCCGATGCGCCGCGAGGCCGCCTCGACTGGCGCCGTGCCGTCGGCGAGCGCGGCGAGGTCCTGCTCCACCGCCTGGGCGCGGACCTCGAAGCGCTCGAGGTGACGGTCGAGCGCATCCGGTCGCGACGTGTCCATCGCCTTGGCGACGTTCGCCAGGGCGGCGAGCAACTGCGGCGTCAGCTCACGCACGCTGGCTGCCGCGCGCTGCGCCTCGAGCGCCGCCTCGCGGCCGTCGAGCACTGCCTGCGACTGCTCGAGCAGGGCCGCCCACCCGGCCTCCTCGCCGAAGTGCTTCGCGCCCGGCGACGCAAGCCGGCGCTCGAGACGCGCGCGCGACTCCGCGAGGGCATCGAACGCGGGCGCCGAGCCGCGCACCGCGGCGCCGGCCTGCAGGGGGATGTTCTGCGCAAGTGCGGCGAACTCGGCGAGGCCCTCGCTGGCCTGCGACTGCTGGCTCGCGTTGCGCGCCGTGAAGGCGAGCGCGAGGGCCGCGAGCGCGGCGGCGACCAGCGCGACGCGTATCAGGACGGGCTGCAGTCGGGCGGCATCGGGTCGGTTCGTCATCGTTGCACCGGATAGGCGTATGGCAGGTCGCCCGGCTCAGGAAGCCGCGGCCTGCATGAATTGCTGGCTCTCGAGCAGGTTGCGCACGCTGAACACGGGCCATACCTCGGCGCCACGCTTGAAGGCGCCGGCGAGGTAACGCTCGCAGCGCAGCAGGGTCGGCGGCAGGTCGGCCGAGAACTCGCCCTCGTAGAACCTGCGGAATCCCATCACCTCGTCCACCACGAGTCCCGCGGGAATCTCGCGGTGGTTCGCCACCAGCACGCGTGTCGGCCGGCCGATGGCCGTGCTGCCTGCGCCGAGGAAGGCACGCAGGTCGACGACCGGGAGCAGCTGGCCGCGCACGTTCGCGAGGCCGCGGATCCAGCTCTTGGCGCCGGGCACGCGCGTGACCGCGGCCGGGAAGCCCATCACCTCGCGGGTCTCCTCGCGGGCCAGCAGGAATGCCTCGCCGCCGAGGCGGAAGGCGATGCCGACCCACTCGGCGCCGGAGGCGGTCGCCTCGGGCTGGCCTTGCGCCACGGTCCGTGCGCGGCGGTCGAGCTCACGCAGCAACTCGTACGGACGGTCGCGCAGGGACCGCAGTGCACCCGCGACTTCCATCAGACCGCGAGCGCCGCCTGCGCCTTCTGCACCAGCTGGTCCATCGCCACCGGCTTGACGAGGTAGTCCACGGCGCCCTGGCGCAGCCCCCAGACGCGATCGGATTCCTGTGCCTTCGAGGTGACCATGATGACGGGAATGGAGCGGGTCTCCGGGTCGTTGGCGAGCTGCCGCGTGGCCTGGAAGCCGTTCAACCCGGGCATCACGATGTCCATCAGGATCAGGTCGGGGTGCAGCTCGCGCGCCTTGCGGATGCCCTCGCCGCCGTCGGCCGCGGAGGCCGTGCGGAAACCGCCCTGCTCCAGCGCCTTCTGCATGATGTGCACGTCCGTCGGGGAGTCATCGACGATCAGTACCAGTGCCACGGGTCAGGTCCTCCGGATCGGTCGGCGTCAGCGATGGACGTGGGTCTCGATCGCGCTCAGCAGTTCTTCGCGCGTGAAGGGCTTGGTCAGGTAGTGCTCGGAGCCCACGATGCGGCCCCGGGCACGGTCGAAGAGCCCGTCCTTGGAGGACAGCATGATGACCGGGATGCTGCGGAAGACCTTGTTGTGCTTGATCAGCGAACAGGTCTGGTAGCCGTCGAGCCGCGGCATCATGATGTCCACGAACACGATGTCAGGCTGGTGGTCCGCCACCTTGGAGAGGGCGTCGAACCCGTCCACCGCCGTGTAGACCTCGCAGCCCTCGCGGGCAAGCAGCGTCTCCGCCGTGCGGCGGATCGTCTTGCTGTCGTCTATGACCAGCACCTTGAGCCCCGCCAACCGCGGGCGGCTGGTGCTGGCTGCCGAATTATTCATGCCCTCGGACCCCCGGGTTGGGAATGAGCGTCGCGAGCACGACGCTAAAGCGCGAGGCTCGGCTCGCGGGGAGTTTTTAACATATTGGCAATGGCCCTGCCATCGGCCGCTTTCGATACCATGACGGGTGTCACAGGCGGCCCGCGGGGCCGCAGCCCGCTGGAGTCTGCGATGACCGAGAAGCGTTTGCGCGTCGCCGTGGTGATGGACCCGATCGAGCACATCAAGCCGGTCAAGGACACCACGCTCGCGATGATGCTCGCCGCCGCGCGCCGCGGCTGGCAGCTCCACTGCCTGGGCTTGAACGAACTGTGGCTGCGCGACGGCGTGGCGCTCGGCCGGGCGCGCCCGTTGGAGGTGCGCGACGACCCCGCGGACTGGTTCACGTTCGGCGAGCCCGCCACCACGCCGCTCGGCGACTTCGACGTGATCCTGATGCGCAAGGACCCGCCCTTCGACACCGAGTACATCTACGCGACCTACATCCTCGAGCGCGCCGAACTCGCCGGCGCGCTGGTCGTGAACCGCCCGCAGGGCCTGCGCGACATGAACGAGAAGGTCTACACGGCGTGGTTCCCGGAGTGCTGCGCGCCCACGCTCATCACCCGGGACATGGACGACATGCACGCCTTCCTGCGCGAGCACCAGCGCATCGTCTGCAAGCCGCTCTACGGCATGGGCGGGCGCTCGATCTTCGTGCTGGAGCTCGGCGACAAGAACGCCAGCGTCGTCTTCGAGACCCTCACCGAGTACGGCAGCCGCTTTGCCATCACCCAGCGCTACATCCCGGACATCGTGACCACCGGCGACGCGCGAGTGATCCTGGTCGACGGCGAACCGGTCCCGTATGCGCTGGCGCGCATCCCCACGGCGGCGGACAACCGCGGCAACCTCGCCGCCGGCGCCAAGGGCATCGGCCGCCCGCTCGACGAGCGCGACCGCTGGCTCGCGGGCCGCATCGGCCCGGCGCTGCGCGAGCGCGGCATGCTGTTCGTGGGACTCGACGTGATCGGCGGGTTCGTCACCGAGATCAACGTCACGAGCCCGACGGGTGTGCGCGAGCTCGACAGGCAGTTCGGCCTCGACATTGCGGGCACCCTGATGGACGCCATCGCCCGCCGGTTGTCCCGCTGAGCGATGCGGGCACGCGCCGGCAACGAGCGTCCCGAGGACCGCCTGGCGACGGCGATCTTCGTCGCGGCGCTGGTGCACGGCCTGGTGATCCTCGGCGTGCGGTTCGCGGCGCCTTCCGCCGCCGACGAGCCGTTGCCGACGCTCGAGGTGCTGCTGGTGCCCGACGGCGCGCAGGAAGAGGAGAACGCGGAGGCGAGCTACATCGCGCAACGCAGCCAGCACGGCGCCGGGACCACGCGCGAGCGCGTGCGGACCTCGCTGCCGGAAGCCTCGGCCAGCCTGCTCGAGAGCCCGGGCGAGGCCCAGGGTGAGTCGCTCGCGCAGGAGACGGCCACCGAGGCCGTCGGCCGCGCCCAGGTGCTGGCCAGCCGTTCGGCACAGGCCCGGCAGGTTCAATCCGGCGCCGAGGCCGAGCGCGACCTGGCCTCGGCCGTGCCACTCGCGACACGGCCGATTGCGCAGGTCGGCGTCAACGCCGCGGCCGCCGACGAGGCCTTGCGCCTGCGGGGCGCGCCGGCCACCGACGACCGGCTGCTCGCGGACACCCGCGACTCGCTGATCGCGAGCTACCTGGACGGCTGGAAGCGGCGCATCGAGCGTGCCGGCACGCTCAATTTCCCGCACGAGGCCCGGCGCCGCTCGCTGTCGGGCAATCCCGTGCTCGAGGTCGCGATCCGCGCCGACGGCAGCCTCGAGCAGGTCGTCGTGCGCCGGCCGAGCGGACACCGTGAGCTCGATAACGCGGCCGTCGCCATCGTGCGCCTGGCCTCGCCGTTCGACCCGTTCCCGCCGGCGATGCGCGAGCGCTACCCGGTGCTGCGCTTCGCGTACGAGTGGCAGTTCCTGGAGGGACGCCTCGGCGACAGCTCGGTCTGGTCGCCGACGCCCTGACGCCGCGCTTGTCGCGGCGCGCTCGGCGGCCGGATACTTGGCGCCATGGGCGCCACCTACCTCACCAACCAGTTCCTGATCGCGATGCCGGGGATGGAAGACCCGAACTTCGCGCAGACGGTGACGCTGGTCTGCGAGCACAGTCCGCGTGGCGCACTCGGCATCGTGGTCAACAAGCCGCTGTCGATGACGCTGGCGGAAGTCTTCGCGCAGCTCGGCCTCGACGCGTCGCAGTCGAGCGTCGCGCAGGACCCGGTGCTGCACGGCGGGCCGGTGCAGACCGACCGGGGCTTCGTGCTGCACAGCCCCGACAAGGAGTTCGATTCCACGCTGGCCGTGTCGGAGCGCCTGCACCTGACGACCTCGCGCGACGTCCTCGATGCACTCGCGAGTGGCGAAGGCCCCGAGAAGGTCCTCGTCGCCCTCGGCTACGCGGGCTGGGACGCCGGCCAGCTCGAGGAGGAGATGGCGCGCAACGCCTGGCTCACGGTCCCGGTGGACGAGCGGTTGCTGTTCGACGTGGCGATCGAGGACCGCTGGCAGGCCGCTGCCCGGCTGCTGGGCGTCAACCTGATGACGCTGAGCAGCGACGCGGGGCACGCCTGAGCCCGGACGTGGCCTCCCGCGGCGAGGTGATCCTGGCCTTCGACTACGGGGCGAAGCGCATCGGCGTCGCCGTCGGCCAGACGACCACGGGCACCGCGAGCCCCGCCGGGGTGATAGCCGTCACCCAGTGCCCGGACTGGGCGGCCATCGAGCGCGGCGTCCGGGAATGGACGCCGGCGCGACTGCTGGTCGGCCTCCCCTATAATATGGATGGTTCAGAGACGGTCCTCACCGCAGCGTGCCGCTCGTTCGGCAGCGAACTCGAGCGGCGCTTCGGCCTGCCGGTGGAATTCGTGGACGAACGCCTCACCTCCGCGGCCGCAACGTCGGACCTGCGCGAGGCGCGGCGCTCGGGCGCGCGAACCCGCCGGGTGCGACGCGAGGACATCGACGCCAACGCCGCGCGCTTGATCCTCGAGACCTGGCTGCGCGGGTCCGCAACAAGACCCCGGAGCGACCCGTGACCACCGACACCGGCCGAGAATTGCAGCGCGACCCCGCGGGCAGGCTGCGACACCTGCTCACGCTCGAGGGCCTCTCGAGCGACGAACTGAACCACCTGCTCGACCTCGCGCAGTTCTACGTGCGCCTGCCGGGCGACCTGCCGGCGCGCGACCAGAGCCTCGGCGGCCGCACGGTGGCGAACCTGTTCTTCGAGCCGAGCACGCGCACGCGCGTGTCCTTCGAGCTGGCCGCGACCCGCCTCGGCGCCGACGTCGTCAACCTCGACCTGCACTCCTCCTCGCGCGTGAAGGGCGAGACCGTGCTCGACACGATCTACACGCTGCAGGCGATGCAGGTGGACGTGTTCGTGATGCGCGATGCCGAGCCCGGCCTCCCCGCCTACGTCGCGCAGCACGTCGCCCCGCACGTGAGCGTGTTGAATGCGGGCGAGGCACACGTCTCGCACCCGACGCAGGGACTGCTCGACGTGTCGACGATCCGCCAGCGCAAGGGCGACCTGGGAGCACTCAGTGTCGCGATCGTGGGGGACATCCTCCACTCGCGCGTCGCCCGCTCCACCGGCCGCGCGCTGCTCACGCTCGGCGTCGGCGAACTGCGCCTCGTGAGCCCCGTCAGCCTGATGCCCGCGGCCGGTGAACTCGAGGGTGCGAGCCGCCACACCAACCTCGCGGACGGCATCCGCGGCGCGGACGTGGTGATGGCGCTGCGCATCCAGCGCGAGCGCATGTCCGAGGCCGACGCGCTCGACCCGGATGCGTTCTATCGCGAGTGGGGCATCAGTACGGAGAACCTGCGGCACGCGAAGACGGATGCCATCGTCATGCACCCCGGGCCGATGAACCGTGGCGTCGAAATCACCGACGAGGTCGCCGACGGCCCGCAGTCGGTGATCCGCCAGCAGGTCACGAACGGCGTCGCGGTGCGCATGGCGGTGCTTGCGACGATCGTGCGCAACGTGCAGATGCACAACGTCGAGGCCGGGCGGAGGGCCGGATGAGCGACCGCGCACACCGCGGCACGATCTTCGTCGAGGACGCCGAACTCCTCGCGCGGCAGGAGTTCGCCGGCAAGCAGTTCGTGATCCGGTTGCGCGCGCCGAAGTGCGCGGCGGCCGCGACGCCGGGAAGCTTCGCGCACCTTACCTGCGACCGCCTGATACCGATGCGCCGGCCGCTCTCCATCATGCGGGCGGATGCGGCGGCGGGCTGGATCGAGATCCTCTACAAGATCGTGGGCCCCGGGCTCGAAGCGCTGTCGCAGCAGCCATTGGGCGCCACGATCAGCGTCATGGGACCGATCGGCCACGGCTTCACGCCCTCCCCGGCCCGCCCGAAGACCTTGCTCGTCGGTGGCGGCGTCGGCATCCCGCCGATGGTGTTCCTTGCCGAGGCGCTCAAGTCGCGCCGCGACGCCGAGTGGCAGCCGCTGGTGCTGATGGGCTCGGAGACCCCGTTCCCGTTCCGCGCGCGGCCCTCGACGATCATGGTCGACGGCATGCCGCCCGAAGCCATCGCCTGCATGCCGCTGCTCGACGACTGGGGCGTGCCGAGCCGGCTCGCGACGCTCGCGGGCTTCCCGGGTTGCTTCGACGGCTACGTGACCGACCTCGCCGCCGCATGGCTCGGGTCGCTCGACGCGACTGCGTTGGCCGAGGTCGAGATGTTCGGCTGCGGTCCGACACCCATGCTGCAGTCCGCCGCCAAGGTCGCACGCCGCTTCGGCGTGCCCTGCCAGGTGTCGCTCGAGGAGTTCATGGCCTGCGCGGTCGGCGGTTGCGCCGGATGCGCGGTGCCGGTCGTCACCGAGACCGGGCTCGCGATGAAGCGCGTCTGTGTCGACGGGCCGGTGTTCGATGCCAATGCGGTGTTTCCGCCTGCTGCTTGAGCTGGTGTGCTGCCGCTGCTGCTTCGCAGCGTGGGCGGAGGGAGGTCAGGCGACGGTGAATAGGCGTGACGGATCTCGCGTGGGGCGCCTGCCACGGATCGCGATCGAACGGTAGACTGGCGCGGTTCGCCGACAGTCGGTTGACGTTTCCGCGGAAACGTCTGAATTCGGCCGAGGCTGTGTGATGACTCACCGCGGCAGCGATGGTCCAGTCAGCCGGCGGGCCCGTTTCCTTCCGATTGGATGATAGGCCGGGCGCGATCAGGCGCGCAGCGCCTCGATCAGCGGCCCGGTTCCCATGATCTTCATCACTCGCTTCAGGTTGTACGCCAGAACGTGCAAGCTCATCTCGGCGCTCACCGTCGGTAGTCGCCGACACAAGAAGTGGGTGGCACCCATCCAGGCCTTGATCGTCCCGAACGGATGCTCCACCGTTCGTCGGCGTACGGTCATCAGCGTCGGGTCGCACTCCAGCCGCGCCTGCATCCGCTCAAGCACCGCCTCGTGCTCCCAACGTATCGAGCGCCGGTAGTCGCTGGTGGTGCACTTCGAACGCAGTGCGCAGCGCGGACAGGCCGATGACCAGTATTTGTGGATCATCAGGCCATTCATCTCGCTCGCGAACCGGTGGATCGCATACTCACCGGCCGGACACCGATAGGCATCGCGCTTTGGCAGGTAGGTGAAGTCCCATTTCTCGTAGCGACCGCCGGCCGCGCTGCTCGAGGTGATCGGCTTCGGCACCACCGGCGCGATACCCGCGTCCGCGCAGGCCTTGAGCTGCTCGCTGCTGTAAACAGCCACGATAAGCGATCGCCGTCAGCTCGGTCCTGCCGAGCGCCTCGCGTGCCGCCTCGGCCATCTTCACCAGATGCGCACGGTCCGAGCCCACGTTGGTGACCTCGTGCGCCACGATCAGGTGGTGCTTCGCTTCAACGGCCGTCTGAACGTTGTAGCCGACGATCCCGCTGCCCTTGCCCTGGCTCGCCATTGAGCGCGCATCGGGGTCGGTCAGCGACACCTGGCCGTCGGGCGATGCCTCAATCCGCCGCTTCAACCCCTTCAGCCGAGCCATCTCCTCCTTCAGCGTCGCGATCCGAGCCTGCAGCCGCGCCGCCTTGCGCGGATTGCGCGGCGTCTCCCTGCGATCCATTCGATCGAGGTGCATCAGGTACTCGGCGATGCTCTCCTCGATCAGTGCCATCCGGGTCTTCATCTTGGCGCGGGTGAAGTTGCGGTCGCGGTGATTGACCGCCTTGAACTTGCTGCCGTCGATGGCCACCGTCGACTCGGTGAACAGCTGCCAGCGCCGGCACAGCATGATGAACTCGCGGCACACGTTCTTGATCGCCGCCGTGTTCGCGGCGCGGAAGTCGGCCAAGGTCTTGAAGTCCGGGGCCAGACGCCCGACCAACCACATCAGTTCGAGGTTGCGCCGACTTTCCGCTCAAGCCGGCGCGTCGACTGGATGCGATTCAGGTAGCCATAGAGATAGATCTTGAGCATCGTCGCGGGGTGATAGGCCGGGCGCCCCGTCGCCTTCGGCTCGACGCCCGTAAAACCCAGTTCCGCCAGATCGAGCGCCTCAACGAACGCCTCGATCACCCGAACCGGGTTCTCTTCGGTGACGTACTCGTCAATCGACTCGGGAAGCAGCGTGCCCTGGGATCGGTCGGCTTCAGCGATGAACCGGCTCATGGTCAGGCCTCGAGCGGGAGCACGCGGAAATGGTAGCCTTCAATGCGAAGTTTTCACACAGCCTCGGCCAGGAGCGGACCTACGGCGCGCTTTCCGATAGCAGTCGTTGGCCGACAATGTCGGTACGCGCTTGATCGGCCCCGGCGCGCGCCGCCCGCGGCGACACGTTGCGAGCCGAAATATACACCGACGCATAATTGACGACCTAATGGACCGGTGCTGTAGTCGGATCAACGAGTTGCACGGTACTCGGTCCGCTTATGTTGCAAGCATTCGCTCTATGCCAGTAGTTATATCGGCCGAGCCGCAACCAATTGTTCCGACCTAATTGTTGTTAGCCGACAAGGTCACCGACACTGCCAGAGTCCAAGATATACTTCGCGTCGAGGTACCCCCCCATGCGCAAGGTTGAACACATCGAGCAGCAGATTCGTGACCTCTCGTCTGCGGAGTTCGCTGAGCTGCGCAACTGGGTTCTTGAGCGGGACTGGGTCGCTTGGGATGCTCAGATCGAAGCCGATGCGAGGTCCGGCAAGCTCGATAAATTGGTGTCAGAGGCACGGGCGGATTTCGACCGTGGCAAGGCCCGCAAGCTTTGAAGCACTACGCCTCGCCGGCGTTCTGGGCGCTGTACAGCAACCTGCCCGCAGAGGTTCGAGCGCTCGCGGACAAGAACTACGAGCTACTCAAGACTGATTCGCGACATCCGTCGTTACATTTCAAACGCGTTGGGCCGCTGTGGTCCGTGCGGGTCGGTGGCCACTATCGAGCGCTCGGTCACGATGTCGCCGATGGAGTTCAGTGGTTCTGGATCGGGAGCCATGCTGACTACGACACGCTTGTCGGCTAACAAACAGTTGCAGCGGACCGTGACACGTCGGCGCCGGCGCGGCGCATGTGCGTCACTTCATTATGCACACGCGCCGCGCAGGACACGTGGTCGCGCGGCCGCTGAACTGCGGCGTTAGCTGCTCACTCGAGGTTGTCATGTATCGACTGATTGCTGTGGGAGCTGCTTGTCTCGCACTCGTCTCCGGCTGCTCTCCCGATCGCACTCACCAGGAAGCGAAGGTCGAGGCGGCAAAGGTTACCGCCCCTGCGCCTCTGTCCGGAGAGCGGCTTGCTTACATCGTTGGCTGCGTCAACTGCCACCATCAGACACCCAAAGAGATCCTTAACGCTCCTCCTCTGATTGTCGTGAAGGGCTATTCGCTTCCTGAGTTCAAAACGCTGCTAGAGACGGGCGTGACCCGTGATGGTCGCGACATGTATGCACAAGGAAGCATCATGGGAATCGTTGCTCGAGAGCAGCTCGCGCACCTGACGGACGAGGAGGTTGTAGCAATTCACGGGTATCTGCAGAAGGGCTGGACTGCTGAACGCGCCGCCAAAGAGGAGGCCAAGATTGCCACGTTCCCGCAGCCCATTTTCCTCAAGAAATAGTTCCAGCGTGGCCGGTAACGCAGCCAACTGTTCATTCAGGCCGAAGCCGCTTCGCGGCTCGGCTTAATTCACGTGTTAGGTTGCTATGGCTAGTTCACTCGACGCCCGAGGGTTTGCGCAAGCGGCACACCCGCGCAGTTGGCTGCTCGTCGCTGACAATCTCTACGACCAAGCCAAGGCGCTTTACGACCGGTTTCCGGCTGGCAGGACCACCCTGCGGCAAGGCGACGGCATTGTTATTGGAGAATGGCCCAAAAGCCATTAGCCATTCGAGGGAAGCACAAGTGCTCGCTCGCTATCGGCGTGCATGAGGTCGATGCCGACGAGCCGGTTCATCTCATTGAGGTGTGCCTTGGTCAGGAAGAAGCGGCGCTGGACTGGACCTCAGTTACGCAACCCGGTGACAACCCGGACCGATCCTATTGGCAGGCGGCATATGATGAGCGGCAAGTGCCAGGCTCATCGGATCACTGGTGCTTCTTCTTCCATTACCTCGATCTGTCGAAGCCTCTGCAAACTAACCTCGGCCCACTGAGGCTTCCACCGGTCTCGCCGATGCCGGCGCACCTACGGATCATTCAATACGAGGAGCCGTAGGGTCATCGTGCGAACGACCGTTTCGGGTCGAGGCTGTGTGATAACTCGGTTCCGCTGATTTGACGGCAAGTGACAGCGGACGACAAGTCCGCTGTTCTCAAGTGGCCCGGATCGCCGCGATCAGCGGCTGCACGCCGAGGATCTGGATCACTCGCTTCAGGTTGTATGCCAGGACCTGCAAGCTCATCTCCGTTCGTACTCTCGGGAACGTTCTCGTCAGGAAGTGCGTCGCTCCCATCCACGATTTGAGGGTGCCGAAGGTGTGCTCGACGGTCTGTCGCCGCAGTCGGCCGGCTTCGGGCATCCGATCGAGCCGTCGATGCATCCGCTCGATGACGGCTTCGTGCTCCCAGCGCGCGAGGCGCCGGTAGTTGCTGGTCGTACAGGCGCTGTGGATCGGGCACTTCGGGCACGCCGACGACCAGTGCTTGTGGATCGCCATGCCTTTCTCGACCGAGGTGAACCGCCAGATGGCGTACTCGCCCGCAGGGCAGCGGTAACGATCACACTTCGCGTCGTACTTGAAGTCGCGCTTGTGAAGCGACCGCTGGTGGCGGAGTTGTTGGTGAGTGGCTTCGGCACGAGCGGCGTCATGCCGGCCTGTTCGCACTTCAAGATCTCCTCGCCGCTGAAGTAGCCGCGGTCGGCCAGCACTTTGAGATCCTTCGTGCCGAGCGCTTCTCGTGTCTGCTGCGCCATCGCTGTGAGCTGGGCGCGGTCGTGGCCTTCGTTGGTGACCTCGTGCGCGACGATCAGGTGATGCTCGGTGTCGACCGAGGCCTGCACGTTGTGGCCGACCATGCCCGTGCCGCGGCCGCTCGTCGCCATTGAACGTGCGTCGGGATCCGTCAGTGAGACCTGCTGATCGGGCGAGGCCGCGAGCTGCCGGCCGATCGCCTCGAGCTTCTTCATCTGCGCCCGCACGGTGACGAGCTTCTCCTTGAGATGCTCTGTCCGCTCTTCGGGGACGAGCGAGGGATCGCGATCTGCCCGATCGAGGTCGGCCAGGTAGCGGGCGATGCTCTCGTCGAGCTGCTGCTGACGCGCCTTGAGCTTGTGCGGCGTGAAGTTCTTGTCGCGGTTGTTCACTGCCTTGAACTTGCTGCCGTCGATCGCCACCAGCGCCGGCTCGAACAGGCCGATCTCGCGGCACAGCAGCACGAACTGACGGCAGGTCTGCCGGATCGCGGGACCGTTGTCGCGGCGGAAGTCGGCGATGGTCTTGAAGTCGGGCGTGAGTCGCCCGGTGAGCCAGATCAGCTCGAGGTTGCGCTGCGTCTCGCGCTCCAGGCGCCGGCTCGAAGCGATGCGATTCAAGTACCCGTAGACGTAGATCTTGAGCAGTGTGCCGGGCTGATACGCCGGTCGACCTGTCGCGGCGGGCTCGGCGCCTTCGAACCCGAGCTGTGCGAGGTCGAGCTCGTCGACGAACGCGTCGACTGCGCGCACCGGGTTGTCCTCGGCGATCCAGTCGTCCAGACGTTCCGGGAACAGCGTGGCCTGCGTTCGGCTCTCACCTTCGATGAACCGATTCATCGTGCACCCTGTCGTGTGGCACGATGATATTCGCACAAATCAGGCCGTCGTTTTCACACAGCCTCGGTCGATTGCAGCCACTCGTCTGGCGAGATGCCATCGTTGAGGCGTTTCCGCGGAAACGTTGATTTGCTCCATGCGATGCGTTCACTGCCGAACGACCACTTCGGAGAATTTGCGCTTACTCCCCGTTCCGTCGCGACGTGCCAGGCTTCATGCGCCGTGCGAGTCTTTCGGCTCGGCGAAAGACTCGCTCAGGCGCCGGCTGTCGGGCGGGCGTTCCGGGTTCTTCCGGGCGACCACATTTTCTTCGCGAGCCCGGAGGAACCCGGAACGCCCGCCCTGCAACCGCCGACCACGGCCCCTCAACCGAAGTTGATCTTGGCCTCGAGGTTCGACCGCGAGTCGGCGTTGTTGATCGCCTCCTCGAGCGTGACCTTGCCGTCGAGGTAGAGCTGGTAGAGCGCCACGTCGAAGCTCTGCATGCCCTTCTCGGCGCTGCGGACCAGCGCTTCCTTCACGCCGACCACGTCGCCCTTCTTGACGAGCTCCTGCACGTGCGGCGTGTTGAGCAGCACCTCGATGGCGGCGCAGCGCTTGCCGTTCTTGCCCATCACCAGGCGCTGCGACAGGATCGCCTTCAGGTACTGCGAGAGGTCGAGGAAGATCTGCGAGTGCTGCTCCTTCGGGAACATGTTGATGATGCGGTCGAGCGCCTCGGCCGCGTTGTTCGCGTGCAGCGTCGCGAGGCACAGGTGGCCGGTGCCGGCGAAGGTGATCGCGTATTCCATCGACTCGCGGTCGCGGATCTCGCCGATCAGGATCACGTCGGGCGCGGCGCGCATGGCGCTCCTGAGCGCGCGGTGGAACGACTTGGTGTCGAGGCCCACCTCGCGCTGGTTGACGATCGACTTCTTGTTCGAGTGCAGGAACTCGATCGGGTCCTCGACGGTGAGGATGTGGTCGGAGGAGATCTCGTTGCGGTGGTTGATCATCGCCGCGAGCGAGGTCGACTTGCCCGAGCCCGTGGCGCCGACCATCAGCATCAGGCCGCGCTTGATCATCACCAGGTCCTTCAGGATCTCGGGCAGGCCGAGGTCCTCGATCTTCGGCAGGTCGGCGGTGATGTAGCGCAGCACCATCGCCGGGTTGCCGCGCTGGTGGAACACGGCGACGCGGAAGCGCCCGAGGCCGGGCTCCGAGACCGCGAAGTCGATCTCGAGTTCCTGCTGGAAGTAGTCGATCTGCTCCTGGTTCATGAGGCCGTAGGCGGCCTGGCGCACCTGGTCCGCGCTGAGGACCTGCCGGTTCACCGGCATGATCTGGCCCTCGATCTTGATCTTGATCGGCGAGTTCGAGCTGAAGAAGAGGTCCGAGGCCTTCTTCTCCACCATCAGCTTGAAGAGCGGCCGGGTATTGAGCACGAAGTTGCGCGCGGTGCTGGCGGCACCGGTCGAGTCGCTGAGCACGCGCTCCGCGCCGGTGTTCGTGCCTTCGATGTCGGTGGCCGTCATGGCGGGGATCCCCCTATTCCTCTTCCTCGAGGATCTTGAGCGCGCCCGACTCCTCGAGGTGCGATTTGTCGGCGCGCTTGCTCTCGAGCTTGATGCGCAGCCGGATCTCGTTCTTCGAGTCGGCGTTCCTGAGCGCTTCCTCGTAGGAGATGGTGCCGGACTCGAACAGCTCGAACAGCGCCTGGTCGAAGGTCTTCATGCCGAGCCGGTTCGACTTGGCCATGATCTCCTTGATGGCGGAGACCTCGCCGCGGAAGATCAGGTCGGCGATCAGCGGCGTGTTGAGCATGACCTCCATCGCGGCGATGCGCCCCTTGGTGCCGTCGCGCGGGATCAGCCGCTGCGCGATCATGGCGCGGATGTTGAGCGACAGGTCCATCAGCAGCTGCTCGCGCCGGTCCTCCGGGAAGAAGTTGATGATGCGGTCCATCGCCTGGTTGGCGCTGTTCGCGTGCAGGGTGGCGAGCACGAGGTGGCCGGTCTCGGCGAACTGGATGCCATACTCCATGGTGTCGCGGTCGCGGATTTCGCCGATCAGGATCACGTCGGGCGCCTGGCGCAGCGTGTTCTTGAGCGCCATGTGCCAGCTCTCCGTGTCGACGCCCACCTCGCGCTGCGTCACCACGCAGTTGCGGTGCGTGTGCACGTACTCGATCGGGTCCTCGATCGTGATGATGTGGCCGCGGGTCTTGTCGTTGCGGTAGTCGAGCATCGCCGCGAGCGAGGTCGATTTGCCCGAGCCCGTGGCGCCAACCAGGATCACGAGGCCGCGCTTCGAGAGCACGATCTCCTTCAGGATCGGCGGCAGCTCGAGCTCCTCGATGGTGGGCACCTTGACGTTGATGGTGCGCAGCACCGCCCCGGTCAATCCCATCTGCACGAACGCGCTGACGCGGAAGCGGCCGATGCCGGGCGGCGCGATGGCGAAGTTGCACTCCTTCGACGCGTCGAATTCCTTGGTCTGGCGGTCGTTCATGATCGCGCGCACCAGCAGCTGCGCCTGCTCGGGCGTGAGCGGCTGGTTGGTCTGCGGCTTGATCTCGCCGTCGACCTTGATCGCGGGCGGGAAGCCCGCGGTGATGAACAGGTCCGACCCCTTGCGCTCGACCATGCGGCGCAGGAGGTCCTGCATGAGCTTGATGCCCTGGTCGCGGTCCATCAGAAGTCTTCCTTGTTCTGCGCGCGGAATCGCGCCTCTTCCTTCGTGATCAGGCCCTTCTGCAGCAGCTCCTTCAGGCACTGGTCGAGCGTCTGCATGCCGGCCGCCTGGCCGGTCTGGATCGCCGAGTACATCTGCGCGATCTTGCCCTCGCGGATCAGGTTGCGGATCGCGGGGGTGCCGATCATGATCTCGTGCGCCGCGATGCGGCCGCCGCCGATGCGCTTCAGCAGCGTCTGCGAGATCACCGCGCGCAGCGACTCGGAGAGCATCGCGCGCACCATCTCCTTCTCGGCCGCCGGGAACACGTCCACCACGCGGTCGATGGTCTTGGCGGCCGAACTGGTGTGCAGCGTGCCGAACACCAGGTGGCCGGTCTCGGCGCCGGTGAGCGCGAGGCGGATGGTCTCGAGGTCGCGCATCTCGCCCACCAGGATCACGTCCGGGTCCTCGCGCAGCGCCGAGCGCAGCGCCTCGCTGAAGCCGAGCGTGTCGCGGTGCACCTCGCGCTGGTTGATCAGGCAGCGCTTCGACTCGTGCACGAACTCGATCGGGTCCTCGATCGTGATGATGTGGTCGGGGCGGTTGTCGTTGACGTAGTTGACCATGCCCGCGAGCGTGGTCGACTTGCCGGAACCGGTCGGTCCGGTGACCAGCACCAGGCCGCGCGGTTGCATCGAGATGTCCTTGAAGATCTTCGGCGCGTTCAGGTCGTCGAGCGACAGCACCACCGAGGGGATGTTGCGGAACACCGCCGAAGCGCCGCGGTTCTGGTTGAAGGCGTTGACGCGGAAGCGCGCGAGCTTCGGGATCTCGAACGAAAAGTCGGTCTCGTAGAATTCCTCGTAGGCCTTCCGTTGCTTGTCATTCATGATGTCGTACACCATGCTGTGCACTTCCTTGTGCGTCAGCGGTGGCATGTTGATCCGCTTCATGTCGCCGTCGACACGGATCATGGGCGGCACGCCCGACGACAGGTGCAGGTCGGAAGCCTTGTTCTTGACTGCGAACGCTAGCAACTGGGCGATGTCGACGGCCATCAGGGATACCTCGAGCCCGCGCGCCGTGTCCGAGGCCGGACGGTTCGCACGGGCGGCCGCAGTATAGAACAGGGCCTCGGACCCCAATATGTTAACCGCTCCGCAGTTCTTGCCCGACAGGCTCGCCTCGGTACTTGCCCGCATCGAGGCGGCGGCCCGCCGGGCCGGCCGCGACCCTGCCTCCGTCCGCCTGCTCGCCGTGAGCAAGCAGCAGCCGGCCGAAAGCGTGCGCGCGGTCGCGGCAGCCGGCCAGAAGGCGTTCGGGGAGAACTACGTCCAGGAGGCGCTGGCCAAGATCGACGCCCTGGGCGACCTCCCGCTGGAGTGGCATTTCATCGGGCAGCTCCAGTCGAACAAGACCCGGGACGTGGCCGAGCGCTTCCAGTGGGTCCACACGCTCGACCGGGAGCGCATCGCCGCGCGGCTCTCGGCCCAGCGACCGCATTACGCGGGACCGCTCGAAGTGCTGATCCAGGTGAAGCTGGCCGAGGAAGGGGGCAAGGGCGGCGTCGAGCCGGTCGAACTGCCGCGCCTCGCCGAAGTCGTCGCCGGAATGCCGCGTCTGCGACTGCGCGGGCTGATGTGTATTCCCCCGCCCGCGACCGACGAGGCCCGCCAGCGCGCACCGTTCGCGCGGCTGCGCGCACTGCTCGCGGAGTTGAACGGCCGGGCGCACGCGCTCGACACGCTCTCGATGGGGATGACGGCCGACCTCGAGGCCGCGGTGACCGAAGGCGCGACCATCGTGCGCATCGGGACGGCGGTGTTCGGGCCACGGGACTGAAGCGGAGGATCGATCGATGCGCATCGCCTTCATCGGCGGCGGTCACATGACCACGAGCCTGCTGGGCGGCCTCGTCGGGCACGGCGCGCCAGTCGCAACCCTGGCCGTCTCGGATCCCGTGCCCGCCCAGCTCGAGCGCCTGGCGCGCGAGTTCGGCGTGCGGTGCAGCACGGACAACCGCGAGGTCGTGGCCGACGCCGACCTCGTGGTGCTCGCGGTGAAGCCACAGGACATGGCGCAGGCCGCACGCAGCATCGCGCCGCAGCTTGCGGAGCGGCGCCGGGTCGTCGTGTCCATCGCGGCCGGCATCCGGCTCGCGGACCTCGCGCGATGGCTCGGGGACGGGATCCCGACCGTGCGCGCCATGCCGAACCGGCCGGCGCTGATCGGCGCCGGCATCTCCGCGCTCTGCGCGGACGCCGGGGTGACGGCCGACGAACGAACCGCCGTCGAGCGACTGATGTCGGCGGCGGGGACAACGGTCTGGCTCGACGACGAGTCGCACATGGACGCCGTCACGGCCGTCTCCGGCAGTGGTCCCGCGTATTTCTTCCTGCTGGTCGAGGCGCTGGAATCGGCCGGAGTGGAACTCGGCCTGCCGGCGCAGACGGCTCGCCGGCTCGCCGTGGAAACGGCCCGGGGCGCCGGCCGCATGGCGGCGGAGTCCGGCGAGTCGCCCGCGCTGCTGCGCGAGCAGGTCACCTCGAAGGGAGGCACCACCGCTGCGGCGCTCGAAGTGCTCGACGGCGCTGGCGTACGTGGTATTTTCGCCCGCGCCGTGGCGGCCGCAGCCCGCCGATCGGCGCAGCTGGCGGAACAATTCGGCGGAACCTGACACGATGGCAGCAGTCCTCTTCGTCCTCCACGCCCTTCTCACGCTGGTCGTGATCGCGTTCCTGCTGCGCGTTCTGATGCCGATGGTGCGTGCCGACTTCCGCAGCCCCCTCGGCCAGGCGGTGCTGAGCTTCACGAGCCCGGTGGTGGTGCCGTTGCGCAAGGTCCTGAAACCCGCGGGACGATTCGACGTCGCCTCGCTGGTCGCACTGCTGCTCGTGCAGTTCGCCGGCACGGCCGTCCTGCGACTCGTTGCGGACGGCGGCTTCGCTCTGGCGCCGGTGCTGGTGCAGGGCGTCCTCGACCTCGCGACCACGGTCCTGCAGTTCTATACGATCGCGGTGCTGGTCTACGCGCTCCTGAGCTGGGTCGCACCCGGCGCGCACAGCCCGGCGACGCAGCTGCTCGGCAGGCTCTGCGAGCCGCTGCTGCGGCCGGTCCGCCGCCTGGTCCCGCCGCTCGGAGGCCTCGACTTCTCGGCGCTGTTCGTGCTGATCGGCCTGCAGGCCCTGCAGATCCTGCTGCGCTGACGGACCCCTGACATGCCGGCAGGGCGTCGGGACGGAGCGGACCTCGTGATCGACGTGCGCGTCCAGCCGCGTGCGTCGCGCAGCGAGATCGCCGGCACTCACGGCGAGCGCCTGCGCATACGCCTGCAGGCACCGCCGGTCGACGGGCGTGCCAACGCGGCTCTGATCGAGTTCCTCGCCACGACTTTCGACGTGCCGCGAGCGTGCGTGTCCATCGAGCACGGGCTCGCCGGCCGCGACAAGCGCGTGCGCATCCGCAATGCGGGGACTCTCGCCCCGCAAATGAAGGCTTTTCTCGGCTGCGAGTGAGGCGCAAACTCGACGCCACGGCGCATCGCGTTGGACTATAGTTCGCGGGACCGGCGCCGGATATTGCAGGGGGAAGGACGATGTCGAATCGCGTCGCGCATTCATTCCCATGGCTCGTCGCATGCGCGCTGCTCGGGCTGGCGGGGTGCGACCAGGGCGGTCCCGCTCCCGGCCAGGCGCAGACCGCCGCGCCCAGCGAGCCGACCCACCAGGACTTCGGCGACTTCGTGGTGCACTACAACGCGTTGCGCACCGACGAACTGTCGCCCGACGTCGCCCGCGCCTACGGCATCGAGCGCAGCGCGAATCGGGTGATGCTCAACGTCTCGCTGCTGCGCAAGAGCCCGGACGGCAAGACCACGCCGGTCGACGGCACGGTCACCGCTTCCGCCTACAATCTGAACGGCCAGCTGAAGGACCTGCAGATGCGTCGCATCACGGAAGGCAGCTCCGTGTACTTCATCGGCGAGGTCGGCATCAGCGGCGCCGAGATCCTGGTCTTCGACATCGATGCGGCGCCCGGCGACCGGTCGGGCAAGTACTCGGTGCAGTTCAAGCGTGAGTTCTTCGCCGGCTGATCGCTCCGGCACTGAAAAAAAAGGCTCCGGAGCGATTCAACACGGTGCGGGGTTGTGTTATTTTCCGCGCGCCAACGATTAAACGGGGCCAGCGGCCCGCGATCCATCCACAGGAGACTTAAATGGCCAAGAAGAGTTCTGCACCGACCAAGTCCGACATCCTTGCGGCGATTTCCAAGGACACCGGGCTGCCCAAGAAGCAGGTCAGTGCCGTTTTCGACTCGCTGAACACCGTGATCAAGAAGAGCCTGAAGAGCCACGGGCTGTTCACGCTGCCGGGCCTCGCGAAGATGAAGGTCGTGAAGAAGCCCGCCACCAAGGCGCGTGAGGGCGTGAACCCGTTCACGGGCGAGAAGATGACCTTCAAGGCCAAGCCGGCCAGCAAGAAGGTTCGCGTGATGCCGCTCAAGAACCTGAAGGGCATGGTGAACTGAGCCGACGCGGTTTCAAGTCCGGGGCGGCCCTGCCGCCCCGGCGATTCCCTCCTCCGCCGCCTCTACCCGCCGTTCGCGCGGGTCGCCCTCAAGTCGTCGCGGCAGCCGTTTCCTCGAGGAATTCGCTCACCCGGGCGCGCAGCTCCACCAGCCTGCCGTGGAAGAAATGCTCGGCGCCCTCGAGCACCGCGAGTCGTGGCGGATCGCTGAACGCGGCCACCCACGACTGCACCGTGGCGAAATCGACCAGTTCGTCGCGATCCCCCTGCACCACCAGCCACGGACACGACGGTCGCTCGACCGGCGTGACGATCAGCCGCCCGACTGGTGGCGCAATGGTCACGAGTTTCGCCGGCGCGACCTTCGCCGCCGCCTGCAGCGCGATCGCCGCGCCGAACGAGAATCCGGCGAGCCACAGCTCGTCGCAGTGCCAGCGCTGGCGCGCCCACGCGCAGGCCGCCAGCGCGTCGTCCAGTTCGCCGATGCCGGCATCGTAGCTCCCGGCGCTCTGGCCCACGCCCCGGAAGTTGAAGCGCAATGTAGGCGTGCCGAGCTCCTGCATCGCGCGTCCGAGCGTGTGTACGACCTTGTTCTGCATCGTACCGCCGTGCAGGGGATGCGGGTGGCAGACGACGCCAATGACGGTGGGCCGCGCGCCAGGCGCCGGATCCTCGACACGGCCCTCGAGCGGCCCCACCGGGCCGTCGATGGTCACCGCTTGCGGCATGGGTGGCCGGAAATGCTGCTGCACGCCTCTCTCCAAAACCTGGCCGGCAGTGTGCCAGAATCGACCGTGCGGCTACCGAGCGGAGGACTCCCGTGCAATTGATGTCATCGAGCTTCGGCCACCAGCAGCGCATTCCCGAGGAATTCGCCTTCGGCGCGCCCGACGCGACGCAGCACGTCCGGCTGAGCGGCAACCGTAATCCCCACCTGCGCTGGACGGGCGTGCCCTCCACGGCCAGGTCGCTGGTCCTGGTCTGCGTGGACTCCGACGCGCCGACCCGCCCGGACGACGTCAACAAGGAGGGACGCGCGGTTCCCGCCAGCCTGCCGCGCGCCGACTTCTTCCACTGGCTGATGGTGGACATCGCGCCGACGCTGCAGGAGATCAAGGCGGGCGCCTGCTCCGACGGCATCACCGCGCGGGGCAAACGCGATCCGCAGGGTCCGGCCGGTTCGCGCCAGGGACTGAACGACTACACGGGCTGGTTCGCGGGCGATGCGGACATGGATGGCCAGTACTTCGGCTACGACGGCCCCTGCCCGCCGTGGAACGACGAGCGGCTGCACCACTATCACTTCATCGTCTACGCGACGGACCTCGCGCACTGCCCGGTCGAGGGTGCGTTCACGGGCCAGCAGGTGCGGGCGGCGGTCGACGGGCACGTGCTTGCCGAGGCCCGGCTCACGGGCGTCTACTCGCTCAACCCTTCGGTTCGCTGATCAGCGCTGCTTTTTTCGCCGCTCGCGCGGCCCGTCGATGCCTCACTCGCGCGGCGCCGGGCTTGCGCAGCGGTAGTTCGAGTCCGCCTACCACGAGAAAGGGCGTTTGAAAGCTTTCGGAGGGTCACCGTAACGACAGGCATGCGGCCACGTCGAGGGCATCGCATCGCGTCGCCTCACCAGGGAAGTTACCCTGAGTGTCCGCGCCATGGCGGCGGTGACAGGGGAGATGGCGCTGCGGACGTCGAACCACCGCTGCGCAAGCCCGGCCCCGGACGCGCGCGTGAGTCAGTTGCGACGGGTCGCGCGAGCCGCTGTTTGAGCTTCGCGATTGCGCTGGTCGTTGCGTCGAGGGTTGTCGCCGCCCGTGCACCGGGCGTGGACCGAGTCTGTTTCCCGCTCCATGTCGGACGCCGCAGCCCGAGCGCTGGAGCGAGGCGGCACCGCCATTTCCGGCCCGGTGACGACATTTCGCCTCGCTCCCGCTCGGGCAAGGGCGGCGGTCACTCGACCGCCAGCAACTCGACATCGAACACGAGCGCCGCACCCGGAGGAATGACACCCCCGGCACCCCGATCGCCGTACGCCAGCGCCGGTGGGATGACGAGCCTGCGCTGCCCACCGACCTTCATGCCCTGCACGCCCTGGTCCCAGCCCGCGATCACCTGCCGCTGGCCGAGCGAGAAGCTGAACGGCTTCCCGGCATCGAGCGAGCTGTCGAACTTGGTGCCCCTCGACTCCGCCGCGGCCGGGTCGTGCAGCCAGCCGGTGTAGTGCACGGTCACGCGCGAACCCGCCACCGCTTCCGCGCCACTGCCCTCGACGAGTTCGGTCGTCTCGAGCGCAGTGACGGACGACTCCACCGCCGGCGTCGCAGGACCCTGGCGCGAACAGCCCGCCAGTCCCGCGCCGGTCGCGAGCAACAGGACACAACCGAGCAGCACGGTACGATTCATTTCTTCTCCCCCGCCTTTGACCGGAAATCGAGTGACGCCGAGTTGATGCAGTAGCGCAGGCCCGTCGGCTGCGGGCCGTCCTCGAAGACGTGACCGAGGTGCGCACCGCACGCGGCGCAGGTGACTTCCTTGCGCACCATGCCGTGGCTGGTGTCGATGTCGACCTTCACGCGATCGCCCGCGAGCGGCAGCCAGAACGACGGCCAGCCGGAACCGGAGTCGTACTTGGTGTCGGAGGCGAAGAGTTCCGCGCCACAGCACACGCAGGCGTAAGTGCCGCGCTCTTCGTTGTGCAGGTAGCGGCCGGTGAAGGCGCGCTCGGTGCCCTTCTGCTGCGTGATGCGGTACTGCTCCTCCGTCAGGCGGGCACGCGGCGGCCCCGCCTCGGGGCGGTCTTGCTCGGTCATGGGAGAACCCTCAGGGTGCGGCGTGCAGGACGGGCGGCCCGAACACGAACACGGCACCGACGACGGCGAGGAACACGACGAGCAGCACCGCCGTCACGATGACGGACTTCGTGTGCACGTGCACCACTACCAGCAGGTCGTCGAGATCGTCGAGCCACTTGAGAATGCGTTCCATCTGCTTGAGGCGACGGCGTGACGTTAAGTCAAATCGGCCGTCCGGGACACATATATATGATAGTCCCGGCGCGGCAGCGGCTCACTTCGGCTTGTCGAACGCACCCTTGGCCTTGTCGGCCCAGCTCTTGTAGCTGGACACGCTGTACAGGGATTTCGCGATCACGGCCTGGCGCGAGGTCCGGCCCGACTGCTGGCGAACGCGCTCCAGCCAGGTGTTGTAGGCCTCCCAGCCGTCGGCGGCGGCGCCGAACTTGGTCCGGCGCCCCGTCGGATCCGCGGGCTCGTCCGGCCCGTCGTCGACCTGTCGTCCGGCCACGTTCTTTTCGTCGGTCATGAATGCCACCTTTCGCCTGCTGCAAAGCTACGGCACCGGCGCAGCGGCGTCCGGTACTGAGTCACAGATGGGCGAGTTCAGGTGACGATGCGGTAGCAGGGACGGTAGTCGCCCGCGATCTTCATGCGGCGCTGGCGCACGAAGGACGCGAGCAACGCATCGAGCGGCTCGAGCAGGTCGCGGTCGCCGTGGATCTCGAAGGGACCGCGCTCCTCGATGAGGCGGATGCCCTGTTCCTTCACGTTGCCGGAGACGATGCCCGAGAACGCGCGGCGCAGCTCGGCGGCGCGCCGGTGCGGCGGCGTGTCCCGCCTGAGCTCGAGTGCGGCGATCGCCTCGTGCGTCGGCTCGAACGGGGTCTGCAGGTCGTGCGGCACCCGCAGCAGCCAGTTGTAGTTGTAGGCATCGCTCCTGCGGCGGCGGAACTCGCGAACCGCGTCCATGCCGCGCAGCATCTCGCGCGCCACCTCGGCCTGGTCGTCGACGATGATGCGATAGCACTGCTGCACGACCGGGCCGAGCGTCGTGACCAGGAACTCGTCGATCTGCCGGAAATAGTCCTCGCTGCCCGCGGGTCCGGTGAAGACCACCGGATACGGCTGCTCCTCGTTCGCGGGGTCGAGCAGGATGCCCATCAGGTAGAGGATTTCCTCCGCCGTGCCCGCGCCGCCCGGGAAGACGACGATGCCGTGTCCCGTGCGGACGAAGGCCTCGAGGCGCTTCTCGATGTCCGGCAGGATCACCAGCTGGTTGACGATGGCGTTCGGCGGCTCGGCCGCCACGATGCCGGGCTCGGTCAGGCCCACGTAGCGTCCGTCGCGGATGCGCTGCTTCGAGTGGCCGATCGTGGCGCCCTTCATCGGTCCCTTCATCGCGCCCGGGCCGCAACCCGTGCAGACGTTGAGGCCCCTCAGGCCGAGCTCGTAGCCCACGCGCTTGGTGTAGTCGTACTCCTCGCGGCTGATCGAGTGGCCGCCCCAGCAGACGACCATGTCGGGACGCACGCGGGGCCGCAGCAGTCCCGCATTGCGCAGGATGCGATACACGGCATTGGTGATGCCCTGCGACTCGCTCAACTCGATGCTGCCGCCCTCGTAGACCTCGCCGTGGATGTAGAGGATGTCGCGCAGCACCGCGAAGAGGTGTTCCTGGATGCCGCGGATCATGCGGCCGTCGACGAACGCCCCGGGCGGCGCATTCCTGAGCTCGAGCTTCACGCCCCAGGCCTGCCGCACGATCGCGATGTCGAAGTCGGCGTAGCGCCGGAAAATGGCGCGCGCATCGTCGGTTTCGCCGCCGCTGTTCAGTACGGCCAGCGAGCAGCGGCGATAGAGGCCGTAGAGGCCACCGCGCGAGGAGTCGAGCAGGCGGTCGACCTCCTGCTGGGAGAGGTTCTCGAGGCTGCCGGTCGGAGTGACGCGCGCGTCCACCGAATCGTGGTCGTCGGTCCCGTGCGCCGGGACCACCGCGCGTCGCATCACGGACGGATCTCGATCGGCGTGCCTACTCCGGTGCGCAGCCAGATGTCGACCATGTCCGAGTTGCTGACGGCGATGCAGCCGTTGGTCCAGTCGTTGCTGGCGTAGTAGTCCGGCGACTTGCGCAGCACGTTCGGCTGGCCGTGGATCATGATGAGGCCACCCGGCGGCACGCCGCGGGCGCGGGCGCGGGCGCGGTCGGTCTCGTTCGGGTAGGAAACCTCGAGCGAGAGGAAGAACTCGCTGCGTGGATTGCGCCGCACCAGCTGGTAGGTGCCCTCGGGCGTGCGGAAGTCGCCTTCCTTTTCCTTGTGTCCGTAGGGATTCAGGCCCAGCTTGACCGGGTACTCGGCGATGACCTGGCGGGAACGCAGCAGGTAGAGCTTGCGCTCACCCTTCTTCACGACGATGCGGTCGGCGGTGGCAAAGCTCGAGTTGCGGGCCGGCTGCGCGGCCGGGACCGAGGCGACCGACCCGGTAGAGGCTGCGGCGCCCTGACCCGAACCCATGCTGGAGATCGAGCCGAAGGCCTGCGCGCCGGCACCACCCGCCGGAAGCAGTACCAGGAGCAGCGCCGCGAGCGGCGCGATGTGCTTGGTGAGGTCCATTGGGGGCGAGATTATAGACAGCGTGGGCGAAATGTCGTGCTCCGGTTCACGCGGTCGCGACACATCGCGGAATGTGGCGTGATTCCGCAGCGATCCGGCGGGATGCTGCACTGCGAAAAACCCCGACGAAATTAGCCTTGCCGCGGCAGCCGATCGGTGGACGTTCACGTCGGGCGTCTATATGTGGGCGGCGGGCATCGACGGGACCATGGCGGCGTTCGGCGCGCCTGTCGCGGATGCGAGTGCAAGCATCGGCGAGGTCCTCGACCGGCTCGATGCCGGCTTCATGGGCCTCGGCGAGGCGCGCCGCGGTCCGTTCTCCCTCGCGGGCGACGTGTTCTGGGTCCGGCTCGAGGAGGAACGGGGTTCCGCACTCGGGCCGGTCCCGTCGCGCGTCACCGTGACCACGGAAAGCTCGATGTGGACCGGCGTGGCGGGCTACGCGCTCGTCGAGGGCGAGACGGCCACACTCGATGCGTTCGCCGGTGCACGCCTCTGGTCGGTGGACAATCAACTGCGGTTCGACAGCGGACCGCTCGAGGGCGCGGTCGCGCGAGACGACGCCAGCTGGCTCGACCCCCTCTTCGGGCTGAAGAGCCTGGCACGGCTCGGGGAACGTTACTTCGTCAGGGGCTGGGCGGTGGTGGGCGGTTTCGGCGCGGGATCCGACTCGATGTGGGACGTGATGGGCGCCGTCGGCTATCGCGTCACCGACACAATTCGGTCGCCGCCGCCTACCGTATGCTGAGCGTCGACTATCAGGACGACGGCTTCGCGTACGACATCGAGCCGTCGGGCCCCATGCTGGGAGTCGTCCTCGAATTCTGACACGGCAGGGTGCTGATGGAGATCAGGCTCGACGAACTCACAAGCCCGCAGATCCATGCGCTGCTCGAGGAACACCTCGCGGAGATGCGCCGGATCTCGCCGCCCGGATCCGTCCACGCGATGCCCATCGAGGCACTGCGCGGGCCCGAAATCACGTTCTGGACCGTGTGGTCCGGCACCGAACTGCTCGGCTGCGGCGCGCTCATGGAGCTGGACCCCGCGCACGGCGAGATCAAGTCCATGCGCACGGCCCAAGCCCATCGTGGCAAGGGCGTGGCCCGGGCGATGCTGGAGCACATCATTGCCGAAGCCCGCCGACGCCGTTACGCGCGGCTGAGTCTCGAGACCGGATCAATGCAGCACTTCGAGCCCGCGCGCAGGCTCTACGAGCGCTACGGATTCACGCGTTGTCCACCATTCGGCACGTATTTCGAAGACCCGAACAGCGTCTGCATGACGCGCCTGTTTCTCGCGTAGCTGCCGGTTTCCAGCGGAATGCTCGCGATGGCACTACTCTCGACCTTCCATTGGGCCTAGCATTGCCTGGGAGGATTGCAGGAGCGCCCCGATGCGAAATCGATTGATTGCGATGGCCGCGGTCCTCGCAGCCGCCACGGCCGGGGCCGGTGAGACGATCCGCTGTGGCCGCTGGGTCGTGGATGAGACGGCGACGGTCGAGGAACTGGTCAGCAAGTGCGGCGAGCCCGCCTCGAAGCGCCTCGTCGAGGAAGACATCCTCGTGAAGAACCCCGATAACACGCGGCGCACGGTCGGCACTACGGTCACGGAGTACTGGACCTACGACCGCGGCAGCCGGTCGTTCCGCATCCTGGTCACCGTCGTCGACGGCAGGATCCGCTCGATCGAGCGCGCCGAGTGACCGCGAACGGAGGGCGTGGACGAGGCCCGAGGAATCACGTGGACACAGACGACGAACCCGATCGCCCCATGCGCGACGACATCCGGCTGCTCGGCAGGCTGCTCGGCGACACCGTGCGCGAGCAGCAGGGCGAGGCCGCGTTCGAGCTGGTCGAGCGGGTGCGGCAGAGCTCGGTGGCTTTCCGGCGGCAGGACGACCTCGCGGCCCGGCGCGAGCTCGAGCGCATCCTCGACGGGCTGACCCGCGAGCAGACGATGAGTGTCGTGCGCTCGTTCAGCTACTTCTCGCACCTGGCGAACCTCGCCGAAGACGTGCACAACGGGCGCCGGAGGCGGCAGGCCGAGATCGCGGGCGATGCTCCCCGCGAAGGCAGCCTCGTGCACGCGCTCGACCGCATGGCCTCCGCCGGCATCGGACGCGACGCACTCGCGGCTTTCTTCCGCGATGCGCTGATTGCGCCCGTGCTCACCGCGCACCCGACCGAGGTGCAGCGCAAGAGCGTGCGCGACCTCGAGATGAAGCTCGAGCGGCTGTTGCGCGACCGCGACCGCAGCCGGCTCACGCCCGGCGAGCGTGCCGCCAACGATGAATCGATCCGGCGCGCCGTGCTCGCGCTCTGGCAGACGCGCATGCTGCGCCTGGAAAAGCTCGACGTGCTCGACGAGGTGGCGAACGGACTCTCGTTCTACGAACACACGTTCCTGCCAGAATTGCCGCAGCTCTACGGCGCGCTCGAGGACGAGCTGGCGCGACGCGAGCCCGCTCGGCAAGCGGTGGAGCTTCCGCCGTTCCTGCGCATCGACTCCTGGATCGGCGGCGACCGCGACGGCAATCCGTTCGTGACGGCCGAGGTGCTGGCCCGGGCGCTGCGCATGCAGTCGGCGCGCGTGCTCGATCACTACCTCGAGCAGGTACACGCGCTGGGCGCGGAGCTCTCCGTGACCACGCTCGTGAGCGGTGCCTCGGCCGACCTGCTCGCGCTGGCGGATCGCTCGCCCGACAAGAGCCCGCATCGTAGCGACGAGCCATATCGACGCGCGCTGACCGGCATCTACGCGCGCGTCGCGGCCACCGCGCGCACGCTCGACCAGCACGTTCCGCTGCGGCACGCGATCGCCGAGGCGCCCCCCTATGCGCGCGCCGCGGAGTTCGCGGCCGACCTGCAGGTGATCCACGACTCGCTGGTGGCGCACGGCTCCACCCTGCTCGCCCGCGGGCGCCTGCGCCGGCTGCGCCGCGCGGTCTCCGTCTTCGGCTTCCACCTCGCCGCGATCGACCTGCGCCAGAACTCCGACGTGCACCAGCGCGTCGTGACCGAGCTCTTCGCGGTGGCGCGGCCCGACCTGCACTACGGGGAGCTCGACGAGGCGGCGCGGGTGCGCGTGCTGGTCGACGAACTCGCGACGCCGCGGCTCCTCGGCTCGCCCTACGTCGAGTACTCGAGCGAGACCCGCAGCGAACTCGAGATCCTGCGCACCGCCGCGAACCTGCACGCGCTCTTCGGCACCGACTGCATCCGCAACTACGTGATCTCGAAGTGCGACGGGGTCTCCGACGTGCTCGAGGTCGTGCTGCTGCTGCGCGAGGTGGGGCTCTACCGGGCCGCGGACGCGAGCCTCGCCTGCAACGTCGTGCCGCTGTTCGAGACCATCGCCGACCTGCGCAACGCCGCGCGCACCATGGACGGGTTGCTGGCGATCCCGGCGTACGCGCGCCTGCTCGCCTCGCGCGATTCGGCGCAGGAAGTGATGATCGGCTACAGCGACAGCAACAAGGACGGCGGGTACCTGACCTCGCGCTGGGAGCTGTTCAAGGCCCAGCTCGCCCTCGTCGAGACGTTCCAGCGCCACGGCGTGCGCCTGCGGCTGTTCCACGGCCGCGGCGGGTCGGTCGGGCGCGGCGGCGGCCCGACGTACGAGGCCATCCTCGCGCAACCGGGCGGCACGGTGCAGGCACAGATCCGCACCACCGAGCAGGGCGAGGTGATCGGCGTGAAGTACGCCAACGCGGAAGTCGGCCGCCACAACCTCGAGGTGCTGGCCGCCGCCACGCTCGAGACGACCCTGCTCGGCGGCGCGGGCCGCGCGCCCAGGGCCGAGTACCTCGCGGCGCTCGAGGAGCTGTCCGGCAGCGCATTCGACGCATACCGGAACCTCGTCTACGAGACGCCGGGGTTCGAGGATTACTTCTGGGAATCGACGGTCATCACCGAGATCGCCGAGCTCAACATCGGCAGCCGGCCCGCCTCGCGCAACCCGTCACGCTCGATCGAGACCCTGCGCGCGATCCCGTGGTCGTTCTCCTGGGCGCAGTGCCGGCTGATGCTTCCCGGCTGGTACGGGTTCGGCGCGGCCGTCGATGCGTGGCTCGCCGGGCGCGATGAAGCCGGACTCGAGCTGCTGCGCGAGATGTACCGCGAGTGGCCGTTCTTCGCCTCCGTGTTGTCGAACATGGAAATGGTGCTCGCGAAGGCGGACCTCGCCGTCGCCTCGCGCTACGCCGGGCTCGTCGCCGACGAGCAGCTGCGCGTGCAGATCTTCGGCCGCATCCGCGCCGAACTCGAGCGGACGGTCGCCGCCCTGCTCCGCATCATGGGCACCGACGCACTGCTCGCGCACAACCCGCAGCTCGCGCGCTCGATCAGGTATCGCTTCCCTTACCTCGACCCGCTCAACCACATCCAGGTCGAGCTGCTGCGGCGGTTCCGCTCGGGCGATCGGGACGAACGCAGCCGGCGCGGCATCCACCTGACGATCAACGGGATCGCGGCAGGCTTGCGCAACACGGGCTAGTGTCCAGGTACTTCCGTCGGAGACGAGTTTTCGGGCGGCTGCATCGAGGTCATCGCCGAACACCAGCCCGAGCGGCAATTTGACGTTTGGACCTGCCGTCCTCTCCGTGACTGCGACGGTCGTCACCGCGTCCGCCAATACGACATAGGCAACGCCATTGCCATCCGTAAACGTGCAGTCGGCATTGCCGCCTTCGATCAGGCAGTTCTCGGACCGCCTGAGTGAATGCACATCGGCGAGTTTCGACCCGACAGTGTGGCGCCCCACCGGCTCGATCAGTCGCTCCTGGGCAGAAACCGTATCCGTGCATCCGACCATCAGAAACGCGGCGACACTCAAGATCAGCGGACCGAGCATTGCGAAATAACAATCTTCATGCCTCATTGGCGCAGCTCACGGACAAGGCGGAAGAACTGAAAGTGGATCCGCGACGGGCGCGAACGGCCCAGGCCCGAACCGATACTCAAGGTGCAGATGACTGCCTGCGCGGGCAGGTAGGTTGCCTGTGCGCCCGACCCAGCCAAGAAGAGTTCCCGCCGGAACCTGAGAGCCAGGCACGATGCCGCCGGTCCCGAATAGAACGGACGACGGATTGCGTAGATGCGCGTGCTGGATATAGCCGAGCCCGGGCACAGACAGAACTACCTCATACCCGTAGGTCGAACTCGGGTTGGGTTGAACGGGGACAATCGTACCGTCAAAGGCGGCGACTACTGGATTTCCCTCCGGTGCCGCTATGTCTATGCCGTCGTGAGTAGCCCTCCTGCCACCAGCACCAACTCTCGGATCGCTAAATTGTCCGCCGCCTTGCCTTCTGCTTGGGTCCCCTCATTTAGGCAATATTGACCGGGTTCCGGCCACTGCCCTTGCGGCGGACCGAGCACGGCCCTACCGAAGAAGTTGCCACACCATGAGACTGACAATGGTAGCGGCCCCCAACGCCAAAGCAGCCATCCCAAGGGCCTGCACGGCTCGTGCATATGGTTCGCGGACGTATATCCTGGGATCGCGAAGGATCGCAAGCGTAGAGACTCTTGATTTGAAGAGTTTCACGCCGGGACGCTTGAACAGCACTAAGAGGACGGAAGCCACCGCGCCTAGTATCGTTGCCACGAGCATTAGAATCAGCGCGACGTTCTGCACGGCCATACGCTATTAGCCTCCATTCTGGCAGCCGGAGATCAGCTCTTTGATCGGCTGAGGCGCATCATCGAGCGAGAATGTGCGATCAAATCGTGTGTAGGTGGCAATACCGCCCAGCGAACCGCCAAGGCCGGCGGCATACCCAGCCGTTGCTCCATGGTACCCACCGGAGAAGTTCGCGAAGTATTGACCGGCATAGCCCTTCGGTCCGACGGCAGCGAAGCCGCTTACGGCATAACCCCAGCCCGTCAGCTCGCTCCGCGAATTGACACCCGAGGCCGCACCCAGTTCGATGCTCGCAGCTCCAGTAAATAGTGTCGGAATCGAAAGCCCGACACCCAAGCCTCCGTAGTTGTACACATGAACTGCCCCCGCTTTCCAATCAACCACATAGACATTCCCAAATTCTCCCGACACGAAGCCAACGCCAAGATTGACTGCAGTCGTTATCACCGGAAGCTCTTCGCTGCAAATCCCGACGTCTTGCCGCTCCCCTTGCGGCTCTGCTGGATCGGGCCCCGCCCCGGGATCAGTCGGGTCCTGTTCTCGCGTGTCCATCGTCTGCGGGCGATCCAGAATGTCTGATATTGCCCAGCGATTCAGGAATCCTGCCAACGCCTCGAGGTTATTGCGAAGTCGCGAGCCGGTTACGATGATTACCGACACGTTGCCATGACCATTTGACTGTTGGGGCCCTTGGTAGCGGGTCGAGCCAAATCCGCTTGGATCAATGGCGCTCATTACGCGCCCCTGCACATACGCGTAGCGGTTCCAGCCCTGCGTCGACAGCGGGCCATCGATGTACGGATCTGCACTGAGGAACCGCCCGATCAGCGGATCGAGCACCCGCCCGTTCATGTGGATCAGCGCGACGTTGTCGAGCATCTCGTGGCCGGTGTAGCCGCGGCGGGTCGTGTTCGCGATCGCCTGCCACTCCCCGCTCGAGGGCGGACCCTGCCAGTCACCCGCCCGCCGCTCGCCGTGCACCGCGAAGCTGCCCTGCAGGACGGCGTTACCCGCCGCGTCCAGCACCGCATCGGTGCTCCCCAGATGATCGGTCGTGACGTATAGGGTGTCGGTCGTGCCATCGGAGCGCCGGATCACCTGCACCTGCCCCGAGGGCGTCGCGATCAGGTGCTTCCAGTGCGTGCGGGCCGGCGTCGCGAGCTTCTCGAGCAGTCCGCCCACGTAGATCGTGGTCTCGGTGCCGCCCGCGTAGCTGCTGACCTGCCGCCAGCGGGAGCGGTCCGGCGCATAGGCGAACTGCGCCGAGTAGCCGCCCGGAGTGTTGATCACGGTCGGGAGGTTGTAGCTCGACCAGCCGATCGTGGCCCCGCCGCGGCTCGTCATGTTGCCGTTGGCATCGTAGCCGTAGCTCACGCCGCCGGCGCTCGTGACCGCGTGCCGGCGGGTCGGGTGATAGGTGTAGCTGCCCACGCCCGTCTTGCTCTGCAGGTTGCCGATCGAGTCATAGGCCAGCGAGGTCGACTGCGCGCCCGGCCCGGCGGCGAGGGTAAGCCGATCGAGCGCATCGTAGGTGAACGATTCGGTGAGGCCCTGGCGCAGGTCCTGTCGGCTCGTCAGGTTGCCGGCTGGATCCCACGCATAGCTCAGGTGCTGCACATTGGTCGACTGCCCGCCGGTGCCCGCCTGGCGGGTGGTGGGCAGCCCGGTCAACGGGTCGAACGCGTTCTGCACCCACAGCCCGTTGCCGAACGCCTCGCTCGTGGCATTGCGGCGCGCATCGAGCAGGTTCAGGGTCCAGAGCACGGGGCCGTTCACGTCGCCGGTGACATCCTGCACCGAGGCGAGGTAGCCGCCCGCGTAGCCGTACTTCGCCTTGAACCGCACGCCCGCGGTGCTGGTGGGATAGGTGAGCGTCTCGAGGCGGCCCGCGGTGTCGTAGGCGTAATCGAACTGGTAGGTCGCATCGGTGACGATGGTGCGCACGGCGGGTCGGCCAAGCGAGTCATAGGCATAGGACTCGCTGTAGCCCGGTCCTGATACTCCAGCGAGCCGTCCGATGTTCTTCTGTGCGCTCGAGGCGCCCCAGGTCCAGGTCGACACGCCTTCTGCTTCGGTGCGCTTCTTCAGCCGCCCGAGCAGGTCGAACTCGAAGCTGCTCGACTGCCCCTTGGCATCGGTCTGGCCGGTGACCTGCCCGAGCGCGTTCGGGGTGAAACTCCAGCTGCCAAGATCCATGTCCTGGAGCTGGGTGCGCATGCCGCGTGCGTTGTAGGTGAGGCGCGTCACGAGGTTGCCGGCCGGGTCGGTCGCCTGCGTCAGCTGGTCGAACGCATCATACTGGTAGTTGACCTGCCCGTTGGCCGCGTCCGTCACCCGCAGCACCGGACCCCAGGCCGCCAGATGCCGCGTGGTGGTGTGCAGCAGTGGATCGGTCACGGCGAGTTGCAGGCCGTTGTACGTAAAGCTCGTGGTCGCGTAGGTCACCTCGCCCGGGCGCAGCAGCGCCTCGGAGAGCACCCGCCCGAGCGCGTCATAGGTGAGCCGGCGGTGGCCGGTATCGGCCCCGGCGAGGGAGGGTGCGTCGTCCTTGACGAGTGCACCGCGCGCATCGAACTCGCGCCGCACCGACCAGACCACATCGTTGGGCGTCAGGAGATGCGAGCGCTGCGCCACCCGCCGATCCCAGCGGTCGAGATCGTCGGTCTGCGTGCGGATCACCTGCCCGAGCGCATCCTGCTCCTCGAGCAGCACCTGCGCCTTCACCCGCGCGTCGCAGCCCGAGGTGCCCCAGTTCACCGCGGTCGTGCGCGCGGCGACACCCACGCCGGAGAGCGTTTCCGCGGCAACGTTGCCGAACGCGTCATAGCCGAGCGCGACGGTGAGCTCGAGGGTCGCGCGTTCACGTCCGCGCGGCTCGCGTACTGGAAATCGACCGTGTACGGCCCCTCCTCAACGTCGCTGCCGGTGTAGCGCACCGCTTCGAGCCGCACCGCGCCGTTGCTCGTGTCCTCGCCCCAGCTGAAGGTGATCGAGTTGCGCTGGCGGTCCTCGATGCGGTTCACCGCCCAGGCGCGTGCCGTGGACTGGTTCAGCGACTCGATGCGCGAGTCGGCCGTG
This sequence comes from uncultured Gammaproteobacteria bacterium, assembly GCA_963706535.1. Taxonomy (GTDB): domain Bacteria; phylum Pseudomonadota; class Gammaproteobacteria; order Steroidobacterales; family Steroidobacteraceae; genus RPQJ01. Next base: position 6,545 of record CAVPMU010000002.1, on the reverse strand, counting down.
ACGCCGTAGTAGTGAACCAGGCCATCGCGCGTCTCGACCCTGAACGAGGCCGGGCCTTGCCGGCGCTGCCCACCGCCGTGATGCGGCTGAAGTTGTTCAGCTCGGTGCGGTAGGTCGAACCGGCCGCACCGTAGGTACCGCCCACGAGGCGCAGCCGGTTGCCGTCGAGGCAGTAGCCATCCGTCGTCTGGTTGCGCACGCCTTGCGCCGCGCCGTCCTGCGCTACGGTCTTCTCGCAGCGGCTGATGATCGAGGCACCGGCAATCGACCAGCCGAGGCCCGCCACCCCGCGGGAACCGTTGCTGTCGTAGACGAGGCCCAGCGGCGGCGTGAGGCCTCGCCGGCCGGCGGGCAGTGCGAGGGCGATCTGATACTGCGCGGAGCCACTCTGCGAGACCGCCGCGGACCCGGCGGTGCGGCCAACGGCGGCCAGGGTCGGGGTTGCCAGGCCGAACAACGCAACTGCCGCTGCTGCGTCGCAGACCGGCGCGCTGACCAAGTGGCCCATGGTCTCCCCCAGCCAGAAAGTGGTCCCGCAGGACCATATTTAGCCTGAAGTTCTTTCCGCCGGTGGCAGTTATTGCTTTGTAGATCATGGAGTTGATCTATTTTGCGCTGTCTGGCGCATGGCTACACGGTGATGGATTGCAGTAGCTGCAGTGCTCGATGCTGAGTGGGAGTGGGTGTGGTCGTCATCTGGAACGTCGCAGCGATGTCCGGGCCGGCGCGTGCTTTGCAGGTGTTACGCACGATGGTGGAGAGTTCGTGCAGCAGCGTGCGAAAGCTGTGCACCGGTGAACCGTCTTTGAGCGTGCGGCGGGCGACCTTGTGCAGCGCGCCTTCGGAGCGCCGGGCCGCGGCGACCGGATCGCGATGCGTCTTGCGCTGCAGATCCTCATCGGCAAACAGCAGTTCACGCCACGCCTCGCGCATATGCCACTCGACGTAGTAGGCGAGCATGCACAGGAAGATATGCGCGCGCACGCGATCAGCGAGACGATGATGGATGGGGCGGATGTGCAGATCGAGCGTTTTCATCGACCGGAACGCCCGCTCAACTTCAGCGAGCGCTTTGTAACTGCGGACCGCCTCGGCCGAGTCCATCTGCTGGTTCGGTACGCTGGTGCGGATGACATACAATCCGTCCAGCGCCGCTTCCGCCGTCACCTGCTCGGTGAGTCGATGGAACTGGAAGTGAGCGTCCTGGATGGTGAGTGCAAAGTGCTTGCCGACCTTGTACTTGTTCACGACCTTGCCGACGCGCACACCGATCGTATCCTGACCGGCGAGTGAGCCGCTGTCCACGCGCGCGCGGATTTTACTGAGTTCTTTCTCGGTCGCCTCCAGGAGCGCCTCGCGCTTGTGCGCGCGCAGCCTGCCCAGATCCACGTTGCGGCAGGCCATGAGACGTTCGCCGGGATAATCGGGATGGCAAAACTCGAATAAATTACGATCATCGAACAGACCGAGCTGCAGCGTGCCGCCTTGCACGAGCGCACGGATCTGCGAGCTCTTGAGCGCCGTGATCCAATCCAGTCCGTCGAGCGCGCGCAGTGTGTCGATCGCCTTGTGTGAGATCATCCCGCGATCGCCGACCAGCACCAGACGCTGCAGACCAAAGTCTTCTCGCAGCTGACTCACCTGCGGCAGCAGCGTCTGCGCGTCCGCCGTATTACCCTCGTACACCGAGATCGCCACCGGGCAACCGGCACGCGTCGTGAGCAGGCCGTAGTTGACCTGCAGCGTATTGCGCTTGCCGTCGCGGCTGTAGCCGATCCTCGCCAACGGACAACAGCGGCCTTCAAAATAGCTGGAGCTCAAGTCATAGAGCGCGACCCCGCCCTCGGACAGATGGCGCGCGGCGAGCTTTTTCTGGATCGCCCCCTGACGCTCCAGTAACCAGTCCATCGCCGCGTACAAATCGTTCTCATCGGCCTCCTGCACACCGAACTCCTCCGGCAGCGTGGTCGTGTGCCACCAGCGCGTGGTGGCGAGCTTGGTGTGCGGGGACAACACCCGTGCGGCCACCATCGCACACACCGCATCACGCTGCGGGCTCGCCCGCGCGGCGATCAGGGACTCGAAGCCGAGCTTGTGCATAGCTACGCGAACCGCCTGCACATGACCGTGAGGGCGCGAGCGCAGCGTGTCCCACAACTGATCAACGGGCCGCACATCGTGGCCGGCGAGCACGGCGCGAATGGACTCGATCTGCTCATCGGAGAGCGCCGAGAGATTAGCCAGCGTGCGTTTACGTACCTTCGCGCCCTCGCGATAGGACTCGCGCAGCAGGTACGTGGGACGCGAGGTGCGATTGGGCACGCCATCGATATGCATGGCCACATCATGCCATTGTGCGGCAAGACATACAACACGTTTCTGCTATTTACATGGCTACATTATGCAGCGATCTCCACCACGAAATCGTGCCGGAGCTCTATGATTCCAAGCGCTTCGACGATACAAATCGAGCAATCACGTATGGAACTTCCGTTTAGCGGACAGGCCGATGTCAACCGCTCGAAAAAACGAGGCGACCATGTGGCCGCCTCGGAGATACGCGCTGCGCCCGGTCGAGGCGCCCTGATGCGTCAGGTGGCCGGCGGGAATTCCAGCCGAAGCGCGTGGGGAAACCTGGTCACTTGCCTCATCCGCATTTCGAGTCGCCGCAGTTGAGGCAGGTCATGCAGCCGTCCATCATCACCACCGCCGCGGTGCTGCACTTGAGGCAGAGCTGCGCGCCCTGCGGGTAGTGGCTCTTGGCGAAAGCATCCTGCTGCTTCTGGCGCGCCTCGTACTCCGAGCGCTTATCCTCGATGAGCTTCCTGCGGTGCTCGTCCATCTCGGGACTGCGCAGCAGGCCGATCATCTGCAGGTGCTTCTCGATGACGTGGCCGAGCTCGGCGATGATCGAGGGCATGAACTTGCCGCCGGTCTGCCAGTAGCCGCCGCGCGGGTCGAACACCGCCTTCAGCTCCTCGACCAGGAAGGTCACGTCGCCGCCCTTGCGGAATACCGCCGAGATGATGCGCGTGAGCGCGACGATCCACTGGAAGTGGTCGAGGTTCTTCGAATTGATGAAGATCTCGAACGGCCGCCGCTGCTCGTGCTTGGTGCCCTCGTTCAGCACGATGTCGTTGATGGTCACGTACATCGCGTGGTCGGAGACCGGCGTCTTGATCTTGTAGGTCGAGCCGATCAGCATTTCCGGGCGCTCGAGCTTCTCGTGCATCCGGATGACCTTGGCGTCCTCGCGCGCATCGGCGGCCAGCGCCTCGCGCTTCGCCTCGGCCTTCGCCTCCGCCTTGGCCTTGGCCTCGTCGCCGGGCTTCACCACCCGGTACTTCACGATCTTCTTTTCGATCTTGTGGGCGCTCATCAGAATTTACCGTAATAGCCTTCTTTCAACGCGTCGAACAGGTTCGCGGCGGTGTGCATCTCGCCGTCGTACTCGATCTGCTCGTCGCCCTTCAGCGCGACCTCGCTGCCGTCCTCGAGCGTGAACACGTAGGTGGTGTTCTTCAGGTCCTCTTCCTTGACCAGCACGCCCTGGAACGCCTCGGGGTTGAAGCGGAACGTGGTGCAGCCCTTCAGGCCCTGCTCGTGCGCGTAGAGGTAGATGTCCTTGAAGTCCTCGTAGCGATAGTCGGTCGGCACGTTGGCGGTCTTCGAGATCGAGGAGTCGATCCACTTCTGCGCCGCCGCCTGGATATCCACGTGCTCGCGCGGCGTGACGTCCTCGGCGGTCGTGAAGTACTCGGGCAGCTTCTCGCCCGGGCTGGTGCCGCCCGGCATGGCGCCCTGGTTGACGAGCTCGCGGTAGGCCAGCAGCTCGAAGGAGAACACGTCGATGCGCTCCTTGGTCTTGCGGCCTTCGCGGATCACGTTGCGGAAGTAGTGGTGCGCGAACGAGGGCTCGATGCCGTTCGAGGCGTTGTTGGCGAGCGAAAGCGAGATCGTGCCGGTCGGGGCGATCGAGCTGTGGTGCGTGAAGCGCGCACCGGTCGCGGCCAGCTGCTCGACGAGCTCCGGTGCGGCCTCGGCCACGCGCTGCATGTAGCGGCTGTAGCGCGCGTGCAGCACGCGCCCCGGCAGCTTCTGCCCGACGCGGATGCCGTCGCGCCGCATCTCCGGGCGCTTGCGCAGCATCTCGGGCGTCACCTCGAACTCCTCGAGCATGATCGGCGCCGGGCCCTTCTCGCGGGCAAGGTCGAGCCCCGCCTCCCAGCCGGCGAGCGCGAGTTCGCGCGACACGCGCTCGGTGAAGGCCACCGCGTCGCGCGAGCCGTACTTCATGCGCTGCATGGTGATGGTGGAGCCGAGCCCGAGGAAGCCCATGCCGTGGCGGCGCTTGCGGTGGATCTCCTCGCGCTGCTTCTCGAGCGGCAGGCCGTTCACCTCGACCACGTTGTCGAGCATGCGGGTGAAGACGCGCACCACCTGCCGGTACTCGTCCCAGTCGAAGCGCGCATTCTCCGTGAACGGGTCGCGCACGAAGCTCGTCAGGTTCACCGAACCCAGCAGGCAGGAGCCGTAGGGCGGCAGAGGCTGCTCGCCGCAGTTGTGCGCATAAAGGCCATTCGCATCGAAGGCGTTGACCCCCGGCACCTGGACGTTGTAGACGGATTCCACGCCGGCCTCGGCCACCCGGGTCACGCGTGCGGTGAAACGTTCGCGGTTCAGCGTCCGACGATACCGTTCGAGCAGCGACGTCAGCCTGTCCGCCTTGTCGCCGTCACCGAATCCGACCAGCTCGGCGTACCGCAGCAGGTTCTCGCCGCTCACCACCAGTTCGTGCTGCGGCATGGTCTCGTAACGGCGTACGCCTCCCCTGCCGTCCGGCAGCAGCGTCGAGCCGGCTGCCCGACGCTCGCGGTAGATGCGCGACGCCATGCCGAGCCGCAGCAACATGCGTTGCACCGCTTCGAGCAACGTCGCGTCGGACTGTGCGAGGCGCACGCTGACACCTTTCTCCTGGCTGCCTTGGACCGATCCGTCGGCATCGAACAGCCCGCGCAGGAATCCGCGGCAGAAATTGCTCGAGGCTCGCTCCATCCGTGCCGTGATGCACTTCTGTCCGGGAGCCATTCCCACCTCGTCGGCGAGGTCCCGGAGGGCGGTGAGCGAGAGCCGGAATTCGTTGCGGCCCGACACCTCGCACCACCCGGCGAAATCCGCGCGATGGGGAAGCGTCTGCGCCGCCGCGACGGTCTCGCTCATCAGCGCGTGGATGCCCGCGGTCAGCTCGCTGGACCGGCCATTCACGACGGCCGCGGGTTTCCAGACCGACAGGGTCGCCTTGTCGGCCTTCAGCGTTCCGTCGCCCACCAGCAGTCCCAGCAGGTAGCCCTGCTCACGCGTAAATTCGCCGTCCCAGCGGGGAGCAACGCGATGATCATGCAGAACGACGCGGTCGCCCGCATGCAGTTCCCCGGCTTCGCACCATTCGGTCTCCGCCGTGTAGCGCGTCTGACGCGCCACGCGCATGACCCGGTGATCGTGGGTAAGACGCAGACGGTAGCCCTCCGCCGTCTCGAGGACCACGACGGGCTTGTCGGCGGTCTTGAAGAACCCCTCGACGCCGCTCGCGTGATCGGCGCCGTTGACGCGCGCCGCGAACGGCGTGCCGACGAGATCGCTCACCTGGCGAGGGCCCGCGGACGTGTGCACCCAGGTGTCGGCGGTGACGCAGGGGTTGGTGGCGCGGATGTTCTCGCACCACCAGTTGTTGTTCATCTCGTTGACGCGGTCGATCAGCACGAAGCCGGGCTCGGCGAAGTCGTAGGTGGAGGACATGATCACGTCCCACATGCGCTTCGCGGGCACGGTCTTGTAGACCTTGCAGAGCACCAGCCCCTCGTCGTTGCGCACGTAGTTCGAAGCGTCCGGCCACTCGCGCCAGACGAACTTCGCCGGGTCGCCGATGTTCGCGTCCACGATCTCGGCCTCGCGCACCGGGAAGGCGAGCTTCCACTCACCGTCCTCGCGCACCGCGCGCATGAACTCGTCGGTGACGAGCAGCGACAGGTTGAACTGCCGGAGCCTGCCGGCCTCGCGCTTGGCGCGGATGAACTCCATGGCATCCGGGTGGCCGACGTTGAAGGTGCCCATCTGCGCGCCGCGGCGGCCGCCGGCCGACGACACGGTGAAGCACATCTTGTCGTAGATATCCATGAACGACAGCGGCCCCGAGGTGTAGGCGCCGGCGCCCGAGACGTAGGCGCCACGCGGGCGCAGCGTCGAGAACTCGTAGCCGATGCCGCAGCCGGCCTTGAGCGTGAGACCCGCCTCGTGGACCTTGCCGAGGATGTCGTCCATCGAGTCGCGGATGGTGCCCGAGACCGTGCAGTTGATGGTCGAGGTGGCAGGCTTGTGCTCCTGCGCGCCGGCGTTCGAGGTGACGCGGCCGGCCGGGATCGCGCCGCGGCGCAGTGCCCACAGGAACTGCTCGTACCAGTGCTCACGGACGTTGTCCTTCTCGACGTTGGCGAGCGCACGGGCGACACGCTTGTAGGTGTCGTCCATCTCGTGGTCGATGGGTGTTC
>CAVPMU010000001.1:0-83487 GCA_963706535.1 uncultured Gammaproteobacteria bacterium | reverse complement strand
CAGGTTCTCTTTTGCGGGTCCCGGTGACCGGCCACCCTTGAAAACCCCACGGCCGGCCCTATTTGATCGTGCACCCCGGGGCATTGTCCCGGGGCGGAACACTGACCAAGGAGGAGACCTATGTGGAACACACTGTTCGGTGAATCCACCAGCCTCTTCGACGAGTTCAACTGGTTGAGCCGCGAGATGGATCGCCTGTTCGAACCCATGGGCATCCCGGCCCTGCGCACCGCAGGCAGCGGCTTCCCGGCCGTGAACGTCGCGACCGAGGAGGACAAGGTGCACGTGCTGGTCTTTGCGCCGGGTATCGACGCCGGCCAGCTCGACGTATCGATCCTGGGCAACGTCCTGACCGTGCAGGGCCGCCGCGAGCTGCCCAAGGCCCCGGACGGCGCCCAGGTCTGGGTTGGCGAGCGACTCGGCGGGCGGTTCTGCCGCACCCTGACGCTGCCCGACGACGTTGACCCCCAGCGCGTCGAGGCGCAGTCCCGGGATGGCGTGCTGTGGATCCAGGTCATGCGCCAGGAAGCGGCCCGGCCGCGCCGGATCGATGTTCATTGACGAGGAAGGAGGTGCGATATGGCAACCACTGTAGCCACCGCGCGCCGCCAGGACGTCGCGCAGGAGCAGTCCAGGATTCCGGCCGAGCGTGAGCGAATCTACATGCAACCGCCGGTGGACATCGTCGAGGACAGCCACGGCATCACGCTGCATGCGGATCTGCCAGGCGTGAACCTCGAAGGCCTCGACGTGCACGTCGAGGGCGATACGCTCTTCATCGAGGGCGCGAGCAACCTCGCCCTGCCACAGGGCGCCCAGCCGGTCTATGCCGAGCAACGATCGCTGGCCTTCCGGCGCCGCTTCAGCCTGAGCGGCGACCTGGACACCGCAGGCATCGATGCCCGGCTCGCGAACGGCGTGCTCACGGTCCGCATACCCAAGACCCCGGCGGCCCAGCCGCGCAGGATCGAGGTCAAGGCGGGGTGAGCCGGGCGTTCGTCAAGGAGCAGGACGGCGGGGAGGTCGATCAGGACCTCCCCGAACTCGTCGTCAGTCCGCACCGTAACCTGGTCACGCCGGAGGGGCTGGCGCAGATCGATGCGGAGGTCGTGAAGCTGCGCGAGGCCCTTTCCGCGGCCCGGGCAGCGGAGGACGGCCCGGCCATCGCGCGCTGCTCGCGTGACCTGCGCTACTGGGCGCAGCGCCGCTCGAGCGCCGAGGTCGTGCCGCCGCCCGCTGATGCGACGACGGTGCGATTTGGATCCAGCGTCGTGCTGCAGCCGGCTGACGGGCCACCGACGACGTTCCGGATCGTCGGCGAGGACGAGGCCGCTCCGGCGGACGGGAGGATCTCGTACGTATCCCCACTCGCGCGGTCGCTGCTCGGACAGCGTGTCGGCGACGAGGTCGAGTTGGCGGGACGCAGCGCCGAGCTGGTCGCCATTTCCTAGGCGCCGATCGTCCCGAGACCGGCGACGCTCGAGTACTGGGTTTCGGCCTCGGCGAGGTTCGACGCGCAGAAGCCCAGGTCGCGCAGCAGTCCGTCCGTCAGGCGATAGACCCAGGCGTGCACCGTCAGCGCCTGCCCACGGTCCCAGGCCTGCTGCACGATCGTCGTGCGGCACACGCGCCGCGCCTGCACCAGCGCGTTGAGTTCGCACAGCCGGTCGAGCCGTTCGGCGTCGCCGGGCAGCTGCCTGAGCGGTTCGCGGTACAGGTGCACCACGTCGCGGATCGGCTGCAGCCAGTTGTCCACCAGCCCCAGGCGCCGCTCCTCCCAGGCCGCCTGCACGCCGCCGCAACCATAGTGCCCCACCACCATCACGTGCTCGACCCTGAGTACCTCGATGGCGTACTGCAGCACCGAGAGACAGCTGAAGTCGTTGTGCAGGACGATGTTCGCGACGTTGCGGTGCACGAAAAGCTCGCCCGGCGCGAGCCCGACGATCTCGTTGGCGGGCACGCGGCTGTCGGAACAACCTATCCAGAGGTAGCGCGGCGCCTGCTGCGCCGAGAGCCCGGAAAAGAATCCCGGCTGGCGGGATTCCATGCCGGCGGCCCAGCGCCGATTGCTGTCGAACAGTTCAGGGAGTTTGTTCATGGTGTCGCGCTGCTGCTGCCAAAGTCGAATTGATCATCGCCGCGACCGCATTGCAAGCCTCGCGACCGGCCGCGGCCGCCTCGATCGGCCGAGGCCGCTGATTTGACTTTTGTCGATCGATAAGGCTAAGAATCGCATGGGGGAACTCGGCGACCATGATCAGTGGGAAAGTCGCCGCAGCGTCCAAGGTGGCTGTCCCATCGTCCGGGACAGTGACCTTCCTGGAATCGTAACCGCAATAACGATGGTCCCTGCCGGAGATTCCACGAATCCCCGCGACGGACCGAAGAGGAGAGCGAGATGCAGCGAAGATCCTTCCTGACGAAAGCGGCGATGGCCGCCGCCGCGGGTTCCACCGCCCTGCTCGCCGCCTGCGGCAAGAAGGCAGACAACGCCGGGGCCGGCGCGCCGGCCGTGCAGACCGACAAGAAGACGGCGATCAAGTGGCGCCTGCAGACCTACGCGGGTGCGGCGCTGGCCGAACACGTCATCAAGCCGTCGATCGACGCCTTCAACAAGGCCGCGAACGGCGAGATGGTGATCGAGCTGTATTTCGCGGACCAGCTGGTGCCCACCGGCGAGCTGTTCCGGGCCATGCAGGCCGGCACCATCGATGCGGTGCAGAGCGACGACGACTCCATCGCGGCCCCGACGGACATCCGTGTCTTCGGCGGGTACTTCCCCTTCGCCACCCGCTACAGCCTCGACGTTCCGGCGCTGTTCCACAAGTACGGCCTGAACGAGATCTGGAAGGAGGCCTACGACGAGGTCGAGGGCGTGACCTGGCTCAGTTCCGGCGCCTGGGATCCCTGCCACTTCAATACCGTGAAGCCGATCAACAGGCTCGCGGACCTGAAGGGCCTCAGGATCTTCACCTTCCCGACGGCCGGCCAGTTCCTCACCCGCTTCGGCGTCGTCCCGGTCACGCTGCCCTGGGGCGACGTGCAGGTCGCCATCCAGACGGGCGAACTCGACGGCATCTGCTGGTCCGGCATCACCGAGGACTACACGGTGGGCTGGGCGGACGTGACGCCATACTTCCTCACCAACAACATCTCGGGCGCCTGGATCGGCTCCTACTGGGTCAACGACAAGTCCTGGGAGAAGGTGCCCGATCACCTGAAGGAGCTCTACAAGCTCTGCATCGACAACTCGCACTACTATCGCCAGCACTGGTACTGGGCCGGCGAGGCGGACCTGCGCGTCAAGGGCCCGAAGATGAAGCTGACGACCATCCCGGCCGCCGAGTGGGCGACGGTCGAGGAGGAGGCGCACAAGTTCTGGGACGAAATCGCCGCCACGAGCCCGCGCTGCGCCAAGGTCGTGCAGATCTTCCGCGACTACAACGATCTCATGTCCAAGGCCGGTCCTCCGTATCGCTACACCTGATCGGGGCCCGGTTCGAGTAGTCGATGACGGGGCCCTTCCCCGGCCGACGAGGGCCGGTCCGGGGAAGGTTGCCCCGTCTTCGCGTTGCGGCTGAGGTCCCATGCCGCAGATAGGGAGCATTCGGGCCATGCCCAAGATCATCAAGCTGTACGTCCGGTACGTCGACGCGGTGAACCGCGTGCTCGGCTACCTCGTCATGTACCTCACGCTCGTGATCATGGGCGTGCTGCTGTTCTCGTCGCTCACGCGGTACGTATTCAACGTGCCGTTCGTGTGGATCATCGAGATGGCGCAGTTCCTGATGGCCGCCTACTACATCCTCGGCGGCGGCTACTCGATGCAACTCGACGCGCACGTGCGCATGGACGTGTTCTACGAGCGCTGGACACCGAGGACCCGGGCGTTCATGGACTCGATCACGGCCTTCTTCCTCGTCTTCTACCTGGTCTTCATGATGCGCGGCGGTATCGCGAGTGCGGCGTACTCGCTCAAGTACAACCAGACCAACTACTCGGCGTGGGCGCCGCCCATGGCGCCGATCAAGATCATCATGACCGTGGGCATCGCGCTCATGCTGCTGCAGGCGATCTCGATCCTGTTCAAGGACATCGCCAGGTTCACCGGGCGGGAGATCGCATGAGCTACGAGGCGATCGCCGTCCTGATGTTCTCGACGTTCATGCTCCTGCTGCTCACCGGGCAGCGGGTGTTCGGCGCGATCGGCTTCATCGCGACCATCTTCGCGTTGTCGCTGTGGGGCGAAGGCGCGGTCGAGATGCCGTTCGCCTCGACCATCACGCTGCTCAACTGGTACCCGATGCTGACGCTGCCCATGTTCGTCTACATGGGCTACATGCTGTCGGAGTCCGGGATCGCGAGCGACCTGTACCGCATGTTCCACGTCTGGACCGGGCCGATGCGCGGCGGGCTCGCCGTCGGCACGATCCTGCTGATGGTGGCCATCTCGGCGATGAACGGCCTGAGCGTCGCGGGCATGGCGATCGGCGCCACCATCGCGCTGCCGGAACTGCTGAAGCGCGGCTACGACAAGATCATGGTCACGGGGGTCATCCAGGCCGGCAGCTCGCTCGGCATCATGCTCCCGCCGAGCGTCGTGCTGGTGCTCTACGGGATGATCGCGCGCCAGCCGGTGGGCCAGCTCTGGCTCGCGGGTGTCGGGCCGGGGCTGCTGCTGGCAACCCTGTTCATCCTCTACATCGTGATCCGCTGCCAGCTGCAGCCCCACCTCGGTCCGCCGCTGCCGCTCGAGGAACGCCAGCAGATCACCTGGAGCGAGAAGTTCCGCCTGCTCAGGGCCGGCGTCCTGCCCCTGCTGATCATCTTCTCGATGACGGGCCTGTTCGTGATGGGCGTCACCAGCATGGTGGAGTCGTCCGCCGTCGGCGCGTTCGCGGCCACCCTGGTCGCCTGGTACAAGGGCCGCATCACGCGCAAGGTGTTGGAGGACACGCTGCGCAAGAGCCTGGCCGTGAGCGCCATGTTCATGTGGATCATCCTGGCGGCGCTCGCATTCGGCGCGGTGTTCGACGGCCTCGGCGCGGTGAAGGCGATCGAGATCCTGTTCCTCGAGAAGTGGGGGCTCGAGCCCTGGCAGGTGCTGGTGCTGATGCAGCTCACCTACATCCTGATGGGCACCTTCCTCGACGACACCGCGATGCTGATCATCGTGGCGCCGCTCTACGTGCCGCTGGTGATCGCGCTCGGGTTCAACCCGATCTGGTACGGCATCCTCTACACGATCACCTGCCAGATCGCCTACATCACGCCGCCGTTCGGCTACAACCTGTTCCTGATGCGGGCGATGGCGCCGAAGGAAATCTCGCTGATCGACATCTACAAGTCGATCATCCCCTTCGTGCTGATCATGATCGTGGGACTGGCGCTCGTGATCATCTATCCGGAGATCGCGCTCTGGCTGCCGAACCACGTCTACGTGAAGGGTTAGTGGGCCCGGTAGCCTGATTCAGTCAGATTTGGTCCGTGTGCCGGGCTAGAGCGCAATCTTGCTGAGAGTTCCGCCGCGGCTAATTGCATACAGAAACGGTCGGGGTTCGCTGCTCGCAATCGCAGCCAGTTTCGGGAGCTTCAGCACAATGGTCTCAGCTGTATCCCGCGCGGTGGCCTGCCCACCAGTGAAGACGAACGCCCCGACCCCGGACAACTTCAATGCCTCGCGCTCGAGGCGACGCCACCGGATGCGCTGATCACGCATGATGGCAACCCATCGGTGCTCACCAACGAACGCCAGCCACTCCTCGTCGGACGCGCCGGCCCGAACTGCCCCGCGCACGTGCTCCACGGTCGCGCCGGCGGCGCGCATGGCCTCTAGAAGCACGCGCGAGTAGATCGACTCGTCCAGGTAGAAGACGGTGTCTTCAAGCAGCCTGGCGGTCGAACTCGCAGCGGATCGCTTCCTCGATCTTGTCCGTCGAGGTGTCATAGTCAGCGGCGAGGTCGCTCAGCGTATCCCCCGCCTTGAACCGGTCTGCGAGTACTGCAGTTGGCACGGCGGTGCCGACAAGCACCGGACGGCCGAAGGCAATTCGCGGGTCCATCTCTACCGTGGTCGGCGCCTTCGCCGACAGTGGCGCATTCGTTCGTGTGAACGGGTACAACTTGATCGGGACCCCAAGGTAGTCGCGTTTGATTCGGCGCAGGTATGCCTTCATCAGCGCGTGCATTTCCACCTGCCCTTCCTTGGACACGTTGAGTAGTTCGCCGAGTTGCTCGAGGAAAAGGTCCACGCCGTTCGTCTGGAACTCCACCGCCGAGAGCGGCCGATCGATGCCGAGATGATCAGACACGTATGCGAGGCTGCGACGGACCTTCGGCAGCGACAACCCATGGCCGCGACGGATCGACGCGAGCACGTGGGCTTCAACCAAGTTGAGGAAGGACAGCCCCTCGCCACGGTCGCCGTCGAGACGGATTAGCGGGCGGAATCGATGCTGCCCAAGGAACCACGACCGCAGCGTGCTCGTGGGTAGGCGCAGGTAGTGCGCGGCCTCCGCGAACGGATAGGCCGGCGTGCGACGGAGCGCATCGAGATCTATCCGTGCCATGGGTATCTCCTGGGCCAGTCAGCCGGCCAATTCTGGCACAGCGTCGCGCATGACTTCGACCGTTCGACGACGAACGGGTTCCAGGCCAGTAGCGGCCGGAACCGCCTCGAACTGCCCATATTCGCTCAAGGTGGTGGGCCCGGTAGGATTCGAACCTACGACCAAGGGATTCACGTTGCCCCGGGATTTCCCCCGGGCGTGGACTATCTCTTCACCCTCGGCCCCGTGGCCGGTCGGGTGCGGGACGCTCGATGCCTGTCATCAAGGGCACTGCAGCCCTCAGGTAGTCTCTGCACCGTCCGGCGGTGTACCACCGGCTTGGCTCAGGGTTGCCATCGGCTTGGCCGGAAGGTTTCCCTGAATTCATCCCGTCCACTCCGCGGATTACGCCGCGAAGGCACCTTCTAGATGAGTCCCCTGCACTAACCGCTGTGCTACAGGCCCAACGCACGAATTCTACTCAGTTCGACGGCTCGATGCGCAGCAACCTCCCGTCGCCCTCGTCCGTGAGCAGGTAGATCAGGCCGTCCGGGCCCTGCTCGACGTCGCGGACCCGGTCGCCCACGACCCCGCGCAGCAGCACTTCCTCGTGCGCGACCTCGTTGCCGTCGAACTCGAGACGTGACAACTGCTGGCTCTTCAAGCCGCCCACGAACGCATTGCCCTTCCACAGCGGGAAGCGGTCGCCGGTATAGAACAGCAGGCCACTGGTGGCGATGGACGGCACCCAGTAATGCACCGGCGGCTCGATGCCGGGCGCAGTCGCCGCATCGCTGATCTTCGCGCCCGAGTACTCGACCCCGTAGCTGACCTTCGGCCAGCCGTAGTTGCGCCCCGCGAGCGTGCGATTGAACTCGTCCCCGCCCCGGGGACCGTGCTCGTTGCTCCACAGTTCGCCGGTGACTGGATGCAGCGCCGCACCCTGCACGTTGCGATGACCGTAGGACCAGATCTCCGGCAACGCGCCCGCCCTGCCGACGAACGGATTGTCCGCGGGGACCTTGCCGTCACGCTCGATGCGCACGACCTTGCCGATGTGCGAGTCGAGCGTCTGCGCACGCGCGCGCTCGGAATTGCGCTCGCCCAGCGTCACGAACAGCCGGCCGTCGCGGGCGAAGACCAGGCGCGAACCGAAGTGATGGCCACTCTTCACCGTCGGCTGCTGGCGGAAGATCACCCGCACATCGGCGAGGCCGGAATCCGTGAGGCGCCCGCGGGCAACGGCGGTGCCATTGCCACCGTCGCGTGGCTCGGCGTAGGAAACGTAGACGAGGCGGTTCGACGCAAAGTCCGGGTCGAGCGCGACGTCGAGCAGGCCACCCTGCCCGGCCGCGTCGACGTTCTGGAATGCCAGCCAGCGGCGGACCGACCTTGCCGTCGGTGCCGACGAGCCGCAGCCGCCCCGGCTTCTCGGTGACGAGCAAGCGCCCGTCCGGCAGGAACGCCATGCCCCAGGGCCGCTCGAGCCCCCGGGCGACGGTGACCAGGCGGATGGGTCCGCGCTCGGTGCCGACCGCTCCATCGTCGGCACGGGCCCCGGGAAGTGGCGCAGCGATGAGCAGCGCGAGCGCGAACGGAACTGCGAACCTGGGCATGGGCGGGGACTCCGGGGCCGGTGCGAGACCACGAGATTCGCACGTGGACGGCACCCGGAGTCAACCCTGGGTCAGGCTGGCGGCCGCGTATCCGGGGTCGTGGGCGGCAGCTTGCGGCCCTCGACGAAGTAATAGACCAGGAACGCGAGGCCCACGCCGCCGGGAATCACGCCGAAGTACTTGACCTCCTCGCCCGCCACCGCGCCGAGCGCGATGAACAGCCCGATGCCGACGAACAGCCAGATCAGGCCGGGCAGCAGGTAGCTCGAGCGCCGCGCCGGCTTCAGCGACTGGTAGAAGGACTCGGGCAGCGACGGGATCTCCATGCCGCGCTCGATCGCGGCAAGGCGCTCCTTATGGTTCGCTTCCACGATGTCCTTGCGCCGCTTGTAGTCCACGATCGCGAACACGATCGGAATCAGCAGCGACATGAAGATCGCGATGATGGGAATGAATACGGCGATGGCGTCTTCGTCCATGGCAGGTCTCCGGTGTAGGTGATCGTTATATGCGCCGGACCGCCCGCGGGTTGCATCGCCCCCTTGCAACCCTGCACCCCTCCCGCGCATATAAAGGCGCATGGATGCCGGGATCGAACAACATCTGGCAGCGGGTCGCCACGCCCGCGCCTTCGATCTCGTCGTCCCCGCCTACAAGGACCGCGTTTTCCGCCTGTCGTATTCCATCCTCAAGGAGCGGGCCGCGGCGGAGGATGCCACCCAGGAGACGTTCGTGCGGGTCTGGAAGGCGTTGCCCGGCTTCGACGGGCGAGCGGCGCTCGGCACCTGGATCTATGCGATCACGCGCAACACCTGCCTGATGGAACTGCGGCGGCGCCGGCCGACCGTCTCCTTCGACGACCCGGATTCGACCGAGGCCCAGCACGCGGCCGAGAGCATCGCGACCGGGCCCGCCGCGGACCCGGAGCGGGACAACATCCTGAGACTGGTGGAATCGCTGCCGCGCAACCAGCAGGAAGCCATCCGCCTCTTCTATCTCGAGGACCGTTCCTACGAAGCGGTCGCCGAGCAGCTCGACATGCCGCTCGGCACCGTCAAGAACCTTCTGCACCGGGCCCGCAAGCGCCTGATGGAGCTCGCCCGGCCCGACGAGGTGAAAGCCGCATGAACGACACGATCGACACCGGCCCCTGCGCCGAATACGAGCACGACCTCGTGGACCTGCTGGAGGGCTCACTCGGGCCCGAGCGGGCGCGCGTGATCCGGCTGCACGTCGCCGCTTGCCCGCGCTGCCGCGCGTGGCAGGCCGAGTTCGCCGGGCTCGACGCGTCGCTGGCTTCCGCCATGCCGCGGCCACGGCTTTCCGCTGAATTCGAGGACAGGCTGCGCGAGCGTCTCTCGGCGATCGTCCAGCCGGCCCGGCGTAGCGAGCTGCGCTCGGCGGAGGATCGCGAGTACGAGCGGACGCTTGAGGTGCTCGGTCGCGGCGTACGCCGTCACGTGCTGCTCGATGCGATCGGCACGGTCGCGGCAACCCTTGGCCTGCTGGTCGCGGCGCGAGGCTTGTCGGGATCTACCGGCTCCCTGCTGGATGCGATCACGGGCCCACCGCAGCTGGCCGTGTCGGGCGCGCTCGGCATCGCGGTGGCCGCCGCTGCCCTGGCCTGGTCGGCCGCCCGCGGCGTGGTGCCACTCCCGGGCCTGCGGCGCTGACGACCGGTCGACCGGTCACTTGCCGGCGGAATAGCCCTGGTCGATCGCGAGATCGGCGCCGGTGATGGCCGCGGCCGCTGAGGAGCACAGGAAAAAGACGAGTTCAGCGACTTCCGCAGGGCGAATGAAGCGAGCGCGTTCACCCTGTGGATACTTCGCCAGCAGGTCATCGAGATAATCCTGCGGATTCCCGCCGCCGTAGCGCTCCGCCTGGAAACGCAGCATGGGCGTGTCCACGTCGCCGGGCGACACGGTATTCGCCCGCACGCCATGTGGTGCGAGTTCGAGCGCCAGCGCCTTGGTGAAGATCGTCACACCGCCCTTCGACGCGCAGTAGGCCGCCGCGTTCAGGTTGCCCTGGCGCCCGGCGTCGCTCGATATGTTGACGATGGCACCCTGCGATTCCTTGAGGTGGGGAATCGCGGCGGCGCACATGAAAAACGTTCCCTTCAGGTTCACGTCGACGACGGCATCGAAATCGGCCTCGGTGCAATCGTCCACTGGCCCTTCACGCCAGACGCCAGCGGCATTGACGAGCGCATCGAGTCGTCCGGCGGCCGCCACGCCGCGGGCGACCATTCCGCGGCAGCTCGCGGGGTCTCGCACGTCGCCAACGATCGCAGTCGTGGCGAGACCCGATTCCAGCGTGGCCAGCTTGGCTTCGTCCGCATCCGTCGCGATCACCCACCACCCTGACGCCGCGAACTTCCGCACCGTGGCGGCGCCTATGCCGCCGCCCGCACCGGCGACCAGCACGACCGACCCGCTCACGCGTTGTGGTCCTCGACGATGGAGTTGCCGCCGTCGACCACGATCAGCTGGCCGGTGACATAGGACGCCCCGGGCGAGGCGAGCCAGCCAACGAGGCTGGCCACCTCCCCGGGTGTTCCGGAGCGTCCGACGGGCGCCCGCGTGCCCGCGGCCGCTTCACGCTCGGTCTGCGATCCGGTGGCGATCCAGCCGGGCGCGACCGCATTCACGGTGACGCCGAATGGTGCCGCCTCGAGCGCCACGGCCCTGGTCAGCCCCGCCATGCCCGCCTTGGCGGCCGCATAGGCTGAGTCGCCCGGCATCGCACTGACGGTGCCCGTCGTCGAGGAGACGTTCACGATCCGTCCGTAGCCGCGCTGCTTCATGCCGGGCAGGAATGCGCGCGTCACCAGGAACGCCGAGGTGAGATTGCGCTCGAGCGAGCGATGCCACTGCTCGGCCGTGACCTGCGCGAGATCGGTGTGGGTATCCATCTCGCCCAGGATCGCCATGCCCGCGTTGTTCACGACCACGGCGACCACCCCGATGCAGTCGGCGGCCGCGGCGAGCATCGCTACGCCGGATTCCGTGGTCAGGTCGCATGCCACGCCGGTGGCATCGATGCCCCAGCTACGGAGTTCCGCAACGCGCTGCTGGATGCGATCGGTGGTCGATGCGATCACGAGCTTCAGCCCCGCGCCGCCGAGCGCGCGGGCGATCGCATGGCCCATGCCGGTGGCGCTGCCCGCACCCGTGACGACGGCGACGTGGCCAGCGCCCGCGGCGCTCACACGCGCGTCGTCCACCCGTAGGTGTCGGGAGCCTCGCCGCTCTGGATGGCGACGAGCGCCGCACGCAGTCGCTTGGTGACGGGGCCCACCTCGCCGCTGCCGACGCGATATTCCTCGTCGGCGTGAACCAGCGTGCCGACGCCGGCCAGTACCGCGGCGGTGCCCGAGAGCGCAGCCTCGCCGGTCTTCACCCACTCGAGCATCTCGGCGATGTCGAACACGCGCTCCTCGACCTTGAAGCCCATGCCGCGCGCCATGGTGAGCAGCGAATCGCGGGTCACGCCGTGGAGGAACGTCGAGTCGAGGCTGCGCGTCAGGATGTGGCCCTCGCGGATCAGCAGGAAGTTCGCCGCGCCGGTCTCCTGCACCGAGCCGCCCGGGCAGAACAGCACCTGGTCCACCTTGTGCTTCTCGCGGGCCGCCAGCGTCGGGCCCATGGCGGCCGCGTAGTTGCCGCCGGTCTTCACCATGCCGAGGTGCTCCGCGGTGCGGTGGCAGCGGTCCTCGACGAAGATGCGCAGCGGCTTCATGCCGCCCGCGAAGTAATCCCACACCGGGCTCGCGAGCACGATCAGGTTCGCCTCGTTCGAAGGCGCCGAGGCCGCGCCGATGTTCGGCATCGTCCCGTACAGCAGCGGCCGCATGTAGAGCGCGCCCGGCGGCTCCGGCACCTGCGCGCGGACGCGGTCGATCACGGTGAGCACCATCTTCGCGAGCTGCGCCGCATCGGGCACCGGCAACGCGAGCAGGCGCGCGCTCTGGCACATGCGCTCGACGTGCTTGTCCATGCGGAACACGTGGATGCTGCCGTCGGCCCAGCGATAGGCCTTGAAGCCCTCGAAGCACTCGCTGGCGTAGTGCAGCACGTGTGCGGCGGGTTGTATCTCGATGGGACCGGTGGGCCGCAACTCGTGGGCGCCCCACTGGCCATTGCGATAGGTGGCGATCGCCATCTGGTCGGCCAGCACGGTGCCGAAGGCCGGTCGTGCCTGGGGAGCGGTGGTCATGCGGGCGGCGTCCTGGTGCGCGAGGTCGGATTCGAGGGTGTGCATGAGTTTAACCTGCCATGAAGATCGTCGCCGGATGCTCGAGCCTGTCCTTGAGCGCCTGCACCATCGCCGCCGCGTCGTAGCCGTCCACGAAGCGGTGATCGAACGACGAGGACAGGTTCATGATGCGGCGGACGACGATCGCGCCGTTCATCACGACCGGACGCTCCACGGCCTTGTTCACGCCGATGATGGCCATCTCCGGCGCATTGATGATCGGCGTCGAGACGATGCCGCCTAGCTTGCCGAGGCTCGTCACGGTGATGCTCGAGCCCGAGAGATCTTCCCTGGTCGCCTTGCCGCTGCGCGCGGCATCCGAGACACGCTTGATCTCGTCGGCGAGGTCCCACAGGGCGAGCGACTCGGCGTGACGCACCACGGGGACCTTGAGGCCGTCCGGCGTCTGCGTGGCCACTCCCGCGTGCAGGGCTCGGTGGCGCACGACGACGTTGCGTTCCGTGTCGAACCACGCGTTGCACTGCGGGTAGTCCTCGAGCACGCGCGCGAGCGCGGCGATCAGGAACGGCAGGTAGGTGAGCGGCGCGGAGCCCGAGGGAACCCGGCCGTTCAGGTGCTGGCGCAGCGACTCGAGCTCGGTGACGTTGACTTCCTCGACGTAGGCGAAATGCGGGATGTTGCGCTTCGCATCCGTCATGCGATTGGCGATCACGCGCCGAACGCCGATGACCTTGACCTCCTCCGTGCCGGTGCGCCGCGCGAGCGCCGGGCCGGCCTTGCGACGTGCCGCGCCGCTGGCCGGCGCCGCCGCGGCCGCGGTGCCCGACAATGCCGCATCGATGTCCTGTCGGGTGATGCGTCCGCTCGGGCCGGAGCCCGCGACTTCAGCGAGGTCGAGGCCCGCCTCGCGGGCGCGGCGGCGCGTCGCCGGAGACGCCATCACGCGGCTTGCCTTCACGCTCTCCGCCGCTTTCGCGGGAGCCAGCGGGGGTTCGGGCCTGGGCGCCGGCTGTGGAGCAGCAGCGGGAGCCGGAGCCTCGACCGCGGTGTGCTCGACCTCGATCGCAACCGGAAGAGGCTCGGCTTCGCCTGCGTCCGTATCGAACACCACGAGTTCGGCGCCGACCCGCACCATGTCCCCGGGACTGCCGGTGAGCGACACCACGCGACCGGTGACCGGCGCCGGCACTTCCACCGCCGCCTTCTCGGTCATCACCTCGGCCATGACCTGGTCCTCGTCGACCTGGTCGCCGACCTTGACGTGCCAGGCGACGATCTCGGCCTCGACGGTGCCTTCGCCGAGGTCCGGCATCTTGAATACGTAGCGGGTCATGGGGTCTCCATCACGGCCTTGAGGCCCGCGGCCACGCGCGCGGGACCCGGAAAATACTCCCACTCGAAGGCGTGCGGGTACGGTGTGTCCCATCCGCCAACGCGCTGGATCGGCGCCTCGAGGTTCCAGAAGCACTCCTCCTGGATGGTCGCCGAGAGTTCCGCGCCGAACCCCGAGAAGCGCGTCGCCTCGTGGGCGATCAGGCAGCGACCGGTCTTCTTCACGGAACTGCAGATGGTGTCGACGTTCGAGCGGTACCATCGAGCGCACATCGATGATCTCCGCGTCGAGGCCGAGGTCGCGCGCCGCGGCCTCGCAGACGTAGACCATCGTCCCGTAGGTGACGATCGTCACCTGCGCGCCCTTGCGCACGATCTCGGCCTTGCCGATCGGCACCGTGTAGTAGCCCTCGGGCACCTCGCCCTTTGGGTGCGTGCTCCACGGCACGGCCGGCTTGTCCGGGTCGCCGTCGAACGGGCCGTTGTAGATGCGCTTCGGCTCGAAGAACACCACCGGGTCGTCGTCCTCGATGGCGGAGATGAGCAGGCCCTTCGCATCGTAGGGGCTCGACGGCATCACGACCTTGATGCCGCAGACGTGCGTGAAAATCGCCTCGGGACTCTGCGAATGGGTCTGGCCGCCGCGGATGCCGCCGCCACAGGGCGTGCGGATGGTCACCGGGGCCCAGAACTCGCCCGCGCTGCGGTAGCGCAGCCGCGCGAGCTCGCTGAAGATCTGGTCGCAGCCGGGGTAGATGTAGTCCGCGAACTGCACCTCGGCCACCGGCCGCAACCCGTTGACGCCCATGCCGATGGCGGCGCCGATGATCGCGCCCTCCGCGATCGGCGTGTCGAGCACGCGGTGCTCGCCGTACTTGCGCTGCAGGCCGTCGGTGACGCGGAACACGCCGCCGAAGAAACCGACGTCCTCGCCCATGATCACCACGTCCGGGTCGCGCCCGAGCATGATGTCCATGGCGGAGTTGAGCGCCTGGATCATGTTCATCTGCGGCATGGCTCAGCCCCCCTGCTCGGCGCGCATCTGCTCGCGCTGCCGGCGCAGGTGCGCGGGCATTTCCTTGAACACGTCGTCGAACATCAGGTCGCGGTTGAGCCGCGGGCCCTCGTTCAGCGCGCCGTACTGCACGGCCTCCTTCCAGCTCTCGGTCACCAGTGCCTCGAGTTCCTTCGCGAGCGCGGCATGGCGCTGCTCGGACCATTCGCCGAGCGCGTTAAGGTGGCCCTTCAGGCGGTCCACCGGGTCGCCGAGCGGCCAGCGCTCGTAGTCGTCCTTCGGCCGATAGCGCGACGGGTCGTCGCTCGTGGAGTGCGCGCCGCCGCGATAGGTGACGTGCTCGATCAGGGTCGGGCCGGCGCCGGTGCGCGCGCGCTCGGCGGCCCACTGCGAGACCGCGTAGACCGCGAGGAAATCGTTGCCGTCCACGCGCACGCCGGCCATGCCGTAGCCCGGCCCGCGCGCGGCGAAGGTGCGTTGCTCGCCGCCCGCGAAACCCTGGAAGGTCGAGATCGCCCACTGGTTGTTGACGACGTTCAGGATCACCGGCGCCTGGTAGACCGAGGCGAACAGCATCGCGTGGTGGAAGTCGGCCTCGGCGCTCGAGCCCTCGCCGATCCAGCTCACGGCGATGTCGTCCTCGCCCTTGATCGCCGCCGCCATCGCCCAGCCGACCGCCTGCGGGAACTGCGTGGTCAAGTTGCCGGAGATCGAGAAGATGCGGCCTTCCTTCCAGTGGTACATCACCGGCAGCTGCCGCCCCTTGCACATGTCGCGCGTGTTGGAGAGCAGCTGGCACATCAGGTCCACCAGCGGCCGGCCGCGCACCATGTAGAGTCCCTGGTTGCGGTAGGACGGGAACAGCATGTCACCCGGCCTGAGCGCCATGCACTGCGCCACGGACACGGCCTCCTCGCCCAGCGAGCGCATGTAGAAGGAGATCTTGCCCGCGCGTTGCGCCCGCTGCATGCGGTCGTCGTAGGCGCGCGTCAGCATCATGTGGCGCAGGCCCACCTGCAGGTCCGCGGCGTCGAGGTGCGGGTGCCAGGGGCCGACCGCCTGGTGGTCGTCGTCGAGCACGCGCACGAGGTCGATGGCGAGGTTGCCGATGTCGCGCACGCGCGCGTTGACGTCGGGCCGCGCGACGGCACCGGCCGGCAACGTCTCCAGGTAACTGAAGTCAGGCTCCTCGCCAGGCCGGGAATGCGGTCGCGGGATGTGCAGGCGTGATCGTCGGGGCATGGCTCCCTCGGGCGTCTGGTGCAGGTCTGGGTCGGCGCGGTAGATTACTCAGCGCGGGGGAATTTGGTTAGCTTCGTTGCGTTGCGGCGCAAAAACAAGGAATGAACATTTCATGTCGACGCCGATTATGGAAGAAAAGAACCGACCGGCGCTGGATCGCGTGGACTACCGCATCCTCGACCTCGTGCAGCGCGAAGGCGCATTGCCGGTCGCGGAGGTGGCGGCGCGCACCGGCCTATCGACCACCACCTGCTGGCGTCGCCTGCAGCATCTCGAGCAGACCGGCGTCATCCGTGGTCGCGTGGCGGTGCTCGACCGCGCGGCGCTCGGGCTCGACGTCACGATCTTCGCCCACGTGAAGCTCTCGACGCAGGGCCGCGACGCGATCAGCGCCTTCGCGGAGGCGATCCGCGAACGGCCCGAGGTGCTCGACTGCTACACCACCATGGGCGAGTGGGATTTCATGCTGCGCATCGTCACGCGCGACATCAAGGCCTACGAGGCCTTCTACCTCGATCACCTCTCGAAGCTGCCGTACGTGCAGTCGATCAATTCGTCGGTCACCGTCACGGTCATCAAGGAAACGACCGTGCTGCCGCTCGCCTGACGTGGTCGCCGCGTGACTCTCGTCCTGCAACTGCTGTGGCTCGCGCTGCCGGTGATCGCCGCGGGCCTGGTCCACCTCGTGGTGCTGAAGCTCGACCTGCTGCCCGGCCTGCGCCGCCGGCCGATCGACGGCGGCGCCACCTTCCGCGGCAAGCGCCTGTTCGGCGCCAACAAGACCTGGCGCGGTGCGTTCGTCACCATCACCACCATGACCCTCGCGGCCTGGGCGCTCGCCGAGTTGCACGACTGCTGCTGGCACCTGCCGACCCTCGTGCCGTTCGCCGAGACGCACCCGGCCCTGTGGGGACTGCTGCTCGGTTGCGGCTACATCGCGGGCGAACTGCCGAACAGCTTCCTCAAGCGCCAGCTCGACATCGGGCCCGGCGAGAGCGGGTCTGGCCTGGCCGGGCGCTGCTTCTGGGTGGTCGACCAGCTCGACAGCCTGGTCGGCATGCTGGTGTTCGTGCTGCCCGTGTGGCAGCCGCCGCCCGGGCTCGTCGCGCTGCTCATCGGCGTGATGCTGGTTGCGCATCCCGTCAGCGCGTGGATCATGGTGCTCTTCGGACTCAAGGACCGCATCGGATGAATCGCCGCGAATCCTGCGCATTGCTCGGTGGTGCCGCCATCGCCGCCCTGCCCGGCGTCTCGCTGGCATCGCCCGCGGAGAACACTGCGATGAGCGCACGCAAGGTCCCATCGTCGGGCGAATCGCTACCCGTGATCGGCATGGGCTCGTCCGACACCTTCGACGTGGGCGAGTCATCCACCGAACGCGCGCCGCTCGGCGAAGTGCTGCAGGCGCTGGCGGCAGGCGGCGGTCGCATCATCGACACCTCGCCCATGTACGGGCGCGCGGAGACGGTGCTCGGCGACCTCATCGCCGCGCTCGCGTTGCGACCGAAGCTCTGGATCGCCACCAAGTTCTGGACGCGCGGGCGCGCAGCCGGCGCGGCGCAGATCACCGAGTCGATGCGCAGGCTCCGTACGGACCGTCTCGAGTTGCTGCAGATCCACAACCTGCTCGACTGGCGCGCCCACGTGCCGACGATCCGCGCGCTGCAGTCCTCCGGCAAGCTGCGCTACGCCGGCATCACGCATTACCGCGCCGACGCCCACGCCGACCTCGAGCAGGTGCTGCGCGCCGAGCGCTTCGACTGGCTGCAGGTCAACTATTCGCTCGCCGAGCGCGAGGCCGAGCAACGCCTGCTGCCCTACTGCCGCGACCACGGCATCGCGGTGATGGTGAACCGCCCGTTCGCCGACGGCGCGATGTTCGCGCGCGTCAAGGACAAGCCCCTGCCGCCGTGGGCCGGCGAGGTCGGCTGCGCGTCCTGGGGGCATTTCTTCCTGCGCTACGTGCTGTCGCACCCGGCCGTGACCTGCGTGATCCCCGCAACGTCGAAGGCCCGCCACATGAAGGACAACGTCGGAGCCGGCATGGCGCCGCTGCCGGACAGGGCGCAGCGAGAAAAGATGGAGGAATACTGGAAGGGACTGTAGTCCGTAGGAAGGGGACTAGGCTGAGGGCTGTAGGCTGTAGGTTCGGAGGCAGAGCGCCGCAGTCGCGGCTCCGACCCACAGCCCACAGCCTTCAGCCCACAGCCCACAGCCTTCAGCCCACAGCCCACAGCCTTCAGCCCACAGCCCACAGCCCACAGCCTTCAGCCCACAGCCCACTTCCGAGGCTCCGCATGCAGATCGTCCTGTTCACCTTGCTCGCCGTCGTGCTGTACCTGGCCGCGGACCGCGTCCTCGACGCGCTCGAGCGGCGCGCCGGGCGCCGCTTCGACAATCGCAGCCTGCTCTTTTTCGCGATCCTGCTCGTGCTCGCCGTGGCGAGCTTCGCGGTCGTGCAGCGCTTCGCGCCCGGAACCTGAGCCCGCTTGGGCCCGGCCCTTTTTGCAGTGCACTTGATCTAGATCAAGGTGGCCCCGCCGGGCGACCCGTATTAACCACGGTCAGGACGGGTGCTGGCGGGGCCGCGGGGCTCCTCCCGCGGTACAACAAATCGCACCACGACCAGGGGGTCACAGATGGCCGAATCCGACCAGGAGCGTCCGGGCGGCGAGCCGGAGCGCGAGCGCATTCCCTTCTTCCAGCGGCTGCTCGACAACCATTTCCTGCTGCTGTTCCTCGGCGTGACCATGCCGACGGTCCTCTACCTCATCTGGGGAATCATGGAAATCATCCAGATCCCCCTCGCACCCTGAGGAAACAGCCATGGCCATCACCCCTCCGAGCGAGCGCATCTGGTGGAAGGAACCGATCCACAAGGTCGAGATCATCTGGATCATCGTCGCCTTCCTGTGGGGCCTCACGATGTTCTTCACCATGATCTGGTGGCACGGATTCGGCCAGCAGAACATGTCGAACGAAGCCTATCGGGTGCAGCCGTTCCAGTTCGCCGAGAAGGTCGACGCGATGATCGCGACGCACACCGTGCGGCAGGAAGGCGCCTTCCCGGTCGTCAAGCCGCCGCCCGGCAGCGACGTCTACATGATGGGCCGCGTCTACATGTGGTGGCCCATGCTCGAGCTCGAGAAGGGACAGACCTACCGGCTGCACCTCTCCTCCATCGACCTGCAGCACGGCTTCTCGCTGCAGCCGCTCAACATCAACATCCAGGTGCATCCCGGCTACGAGAGCGTCATGACCATCACGCCGACCTCGAGCGGCGAGTTCGGCATCGTCTGCAACGAGTACTGCGGCCTCGGCCATCACACGATGACCGGCCGCATCTACGTGGTCGAGCGGACCTGAGGGGCGACAGATGAGCACCAAGAGCGGATTCCGCATCTGCCCGACCACCGGGCTCAAGGTCGACGGCGCGGCGGAGGCCCTGATCAAGGCCAACGCCGTCGCGGCCGTCGTGTTCCTGCTGATCGGAGGCCTGTTCGGCCTCTCGATCGCGCTCACGCGCTGGCCGGCCGTGCACATCCTCCCCGCCGACTGGTTCTACCTCGCACTCACCGCGCACGGCTTCGACGTGCTGCTGTGCTGGATCATCTTCTTCGAGATGGCGATCCTGTACTTCGCGTCCGCGGTGCTGCTCAACTGCCGCCTCGCCGCTCCGCGCTGGGCATGGGCGCAGTTCGGGCTGATGCTGGTGGGCGCGTTGATGACCAACGTCACCGTGCTGCAGGGCAACTCCTCCGTGATGTTCACGTCCTACCCGCCGCTGATGGCCTCGTCCTGGTTCTACCTCGGCCTGGTGCTGTTCGCGGTCGGCGCCCTGATCGGCTGCGCGGTGTTCTTCGGCACGCTGGTCATCGCCAAGGACGACAAGACCTACCAGGGGTCGGTGCCGCTGGTGACCTTCGGCGCGATCACGGCCGCGATCATCGCCGTGTTCACGCTCGCCTCCGGCGCCATCATCCTGATCCCCACCTGGCTCTGGTCGCTCGGCCTCATCGGCAACATCGATCCGCTGATGTACAAGCTCGTCTGGTGGGGCATGGGGCACTCCTCGCAACAGATCAACGTCTCGGCCCACGTCGCCGTCTGGTATGCGATCGGCGCGATGGTGCTCGGCGCGAAGCCGATCTCCGAGAAGGTGAGCCGCACGGCCTTCCTGCTCTACATCCTGTTCCTGCAGCTCGCGAGCGCCCACCACCTGCTGGTGGAGCCCGGCGTGAGCTCGAGCTGGAAGATCTTCAACACCAGCTACGCGATGTACCTCGCGGTGCTCGGCAGCATGATCCACGGCCTCACGGTGCCGGGCTCGATCGAGGCCGCGCAGCGCGCCAAGGGCTTCAACAAGGGCATGTTCGAGTGGCTGCGCAAGGCGCCCTGGGGCAACCCGGCGTTCTCCGGCATGTTCATGTCGCTGGTGATGTTCGGCTTCCTGGGCGGCATCTCCGGCGTGGTGATGGGCACCGAGCAGATCAACCTGATCATGCACAACACGCTCTACGTGCCGGGCCACTTCCACGCCACCGTGGTCGCGGGCACCACGCTCGCGTTCATGGCGATCACCTACCTCGTGATACCGCTCATCTTCCGTCGCCACGTCATGTTCCCGCGGATGGCGAAGCTGCAGCCCTACGTGTTCGGGCTCGGCATCGCCGGGATCTCGCTGTTCATGATGGGAGCGGGCACGCTCGGCGTGCCGCGGCGGCACTGGGACATCACCTTCGCCGACGCGCTCACCAGCTTCGAGTTCTCGAACGCGGCGTTCCTGATGCTGGCGCTGAACGGCATCTTCGCCTGCATGGCGGCGCTCGGCGGCGCGATGTACATCATCGTGACGGTGGGCTCGGTGTTCTTCGGCCGGCGCATCGGCGACACGGAGAAGGTGCAGCTCGGGCCCGCGACGGGCACGCAGGCGGCCGCCGCGGTCGCCAGCTATGGCAGCGCGGGTACGCTCAAGATCCCCGGCACGGTGACGCTGGTGGGGGTGTTCTTCGTGTCCTTCGTGCTGTACTACTACGTGAACTGGAAGTACCTCGCGGAACTGTGGCCGCTGAAGTAGCACCGTGAGCGGCATCTGGCGCAGCACGTTCGAGATCTTCAAGCCGCGCATCGGCTTCGAGATCATGCTGGCCGGCGTCGCCGGCGTGGCGATGGCCAACGGGCGCGGCCTCGAGTGGTGGCAGCTGGTCGCGCTCGCGGCCGCGATCTTCGTGGCCGCGGGCGCCGCGGGCGCGCTCAACCACCTCGCCGAGCGCGACCTCGACGCGAAGATGTCGCGCACCCGGTCGCGCCCGTTCGTGACGGGCACGCTCGGCGGCGGAGCGCGCTGGTACCTGCTCGTCGCCGTGCTGCTGGTGGCGGCCGTCACCACCGCAGGCCTCGCGACCAACTGGCTCGCCGCCGCCTACGTGTTCCTCGGCGCATTCACCTACGGCGTGGTCTACACGATGTGGCTGAAGCGCCGCACCTGGATCAACATCGTGATCGGCGGCCTCGCCGGCAGCTTCGCGGTGCTGGCCGGCGCCGCGGCGATCGACCCGGTGCCGGGACCGGCGGCCTGGACCTTCGCGGTCGTGCTGTTCCTGTGGACGCCGCCGCACTTCTGGAGCCTGTCGATGTACTACCGGCAGGACTACGCGGATGCCGGCGTGCCGATGCTGCCGGTGGTGTTCGGCGACCAGGTCGCCGCGCGGGCGATCCTCGGCCACACCATTCCGCTTGCGCTGCTGTCGCTGTTGCCGGTCGCCTGGGGCGCGGGCTGGCTGTACGCGATCTGCGCCGCGGGCGGCGGTGCGTATTTCATCTACCGCGCGTACCTGCTCGTGCGGAGCCCTACCCGGAGCAATGCGATCCGCAGCTTCCTCGCCTCGCTGCTGCAGCTGGGCCTGCTGCTGGCGGGCGCCATCGTCGAAGGCGCCGTGAAGGGCAGCCTGGTCCAGCTCTGAACCATGCGCGGCACGGCAAAGCCTGGTCGTAGATTCGCGGCCGGCGTGGCGCTCCTCCTGTTGGCCGCCCCGGGCGTGCAGGCGGCTGGTCGCGTGGACGATGCGGAGGCGCTGCGCACCAGCCAGGCGGCGATCGGCCGGGTGCTCGCCGGGCACGAGCTCGTCGCCGCGGACGGGCGCGCGCTCGGCTTCGAGCAGCTGCGCGGGCGTCCGGTGGTGCTGAGCTTCGTCTACACCAGCTGCTACCACGTCTGCTCGATGCTGACGCTGCGCCTGCGCGAGACCGTCAAGGTCGCGCGCGATGCGCTCGGTAGCGACAGCTTCTCCGTGGTCACCGTCGGCTTCGACACTCCGGTCGACACCCCCGACCGCATGCGCGCCTTTGCGCGCGAGCGCGGAGTCGACCTTCCCGGCTGGTACTTCGCGAGCGCCGACGCACCGACCATGGCGGCACTCACCCGCGACGCCGGCTTCACGTACTTCGCCTCTCCCAAGGGCTTCGACCACATCACCCAGACCACCATCATCGACTCCGGCGGCCGCATCGTGCTGCAGGTCTACGGCGAGGACTTCGCGCCGCCACTGCTGGTCGAGCCGCTCAAGAAGCTCGTGTGGGGCAGGAATCTCGACCGTGGCACTGTCGAGGGCCTCGTGAACACGGTGAAGCTCTTCTGCACGATCTACGACCCGGCGAGCGGCCGCTACCGCTTCGACTATTCGCTGATCGTCAACATCGTCGCAGGCGGTCTCGCGCTCGGCATCGCCGCCGCTGGTATCCTCGCCGCGTTGCGCAACGTTCGTTGAGGCTTCGATCTTGCGCGCCACCCGGGGGAGTCTGGTCCATTGAACCTGCTGAAGCGAGCCATCCGGGCGCCGTTCCTGCGACTCGAAGCCCTGTTCGAGGCCCTGTTCGGGCCACGCCTCAATCCGATCACGCAGCTCGGCACGCTCGGCTGGTTCCTGTTCTGGATCGTCACGGCCTCGGGCATCTACGTCTACGTGTTCTTCGACACGGGCGTGACCCAGGCCTGGGACTCGCTCGAGCGCCTGAGCCGCGACCAGTGGTGGCTCGGCGGCATCATGCGCAGCCTGCACCGCTACGCCTCCGACGCGCTGGTGATCGTCGTGCTGCTGCACGCGGCGCGCGAGTTCGCCATGGACCGCATGCGCGGCAACCGCTGGTTCGCGTGGTTCACCGGCATACCGCTGCTGTGGTTCCTCTATGCCTGCGGCATCACCGGCTACTGGCTGGTGTGGGACCAGCTCGCGCAGTACGTGGCGATCGCAACCACGGAATGGCTCGACTCGATCGGCATCTTCGCCGAGCCGATCGCGCGCAACTTCATCGACAGCCGCCGGCTGAGCGGTCGCTTCTTCACGCTCATGGCGTACATCCACATCGCCGTGCCGCTGCTGATGCTGCTCGCCATGTGGGTGCACATCCAGCGGCACGCACACGCGCGCGTCAACCCGCACCGGGCGCTCGGGATCGGCACGCTCGCGGCACTCGTGGTGCTGTCCCTGGTGCGGCCCGCCATGAGCCAGGGCCCCGCGAACCTCGACGCCGCGCCGTTCGAGCTCGGCTTCGACTGGTTCTATCTCGCGGTCTTCCCACTGCTCGATCGCGTCGGCGGCGGCACGCTGTGGCTCGCGCTCGTCGGCGGCAGCGTGCTGCTCGCCCTGCTGCCGTGGCTGCCTCCGCTCAAGAAGGCGCCACCGGCGAGGGTGGACCTCGCGAACTGCAACGGCTGCGCACGCTGCTTCGCCGACTGCCCGTTCGGCGCCATCACCATGGTGACCCGCACGGACGGCCTCAAGTACGAGCAGGAAGCGCTGGTGGACCCCGACATGTGCATGAGCTGCGGGATCTGCGTCGGCGCCTGCCCGACCGCCACGCCGTTCCGCCGCGCAGGGACCCTGTCCGCAGGCATCGAGTTGCCCGACCGCAGCGTCGCGGGACTGCGCGACGAAGTCGTGGCCGCTGCTGCCGGTCTCGCGGGCGGCCCGAAGGTGCTGGTGTTCGGCTGCACCCACGATGCGAACTCCGTCGCGCTCGCCGACGAATCGACCGCGGTGATCACGCTGCCATGCGCGGCCATGGTGCCGCCCTCCTTCCTCGACTTCGTGCTGTCGCGCCGCCACGCCGACGGCGTGCTGATCTCGGGTTGCGCGGGGCAGGACTGTTACGAGCGCCTCGGCGACGAGTGGGTCGAGCAGCGCATCGCCAACCAGCGCGACCCTAACCTGCGCGACCGCGTGCCGCGCTCGCGGGTCGCCGTCTCCTGGAACAATCCGACTCGGCACCGCGACCTGCGCGAGTCGCTCGCGCAGTTCCGCAAGCACCTGCGCGACGAGTCCGCGCTGGCCGCACCGGCGGCAACCCCGGCGGCCTGGCGGGCGAAGCTCCGCGCGCTCGCCCCGCCGTTCCGCTATTCCGGACAGGCCGCCGCCTACGCGGCCCTCGTGGCGGTCATCGGGATTTTCGCGACCTGGCCGGCATACACGTACCTGCAGCGGGACCAGGCGCTGCTCAAGCTGAGCTTCAGCCACGCCGGCCAGCCGTTGAAGCCCTGCCGGCGCTACACGCACGAGGAACTCACGAACACGCCCTTCGCCGAACGCAAGGCGACGAGCTGCGAGCGCGGACGCTGGCCGGTCTACGTCGAGCTGGACCTCGACGGCCAGCCGCTCTATCGCGGCACACACCAGCCGGCCGGCCTGTGGGACGATGGCCCGTCGTCCGTCTACGCACGCTTCGAGGTGCCCGCGGGCCGGCACCGCCTCGATGCGCGCCTGCGCGACGGCGGGGCGAAGGACGGGTTCGACTACACCGGGAGCCGCACCGTGGAGCTCGCGCCCGGCGAGAATTTCGTCGTGGACTTCCGTGCGGCCGAGGGCGGCTTTACCTTCGATCTGCCGGGGCCCGTCGACCCGGCACGAGGTGCGCCATGACACTGCTGCAGTGGCGGGACGATTTCCGCATCAGCATCGAGGAGGTCGATCACGAGCACCAGGAGTTGATCGGGCTGATCAACTCGCTGCACGCGGCCCTCGGCGAGGACCGCTCGGCGGAGCGGGTCGAGGGGTTCCTGGGCGAGATCTACGCGAGCATCTCCGGTCACTTCGCGCTGGAGGAGAAGGTCATGCGCGCCCGTCGCTACGACGGCCTCGCCGCGCACAAGGCCGACCACGAGCGCCTGCTCGACGACCTGCGCGACCTGATGGACGAACAGGCGGGCGGGGCGCCGCTCGACGAGGAGCAGTTCGCCACGCGGCTGGCGCAATGGTTCAGCGGTCACTTCCAGACCCACGACGCACGGCTTCACAGATTCCTCGGCGCCTGAGGCACGCGCGCGGCCGGCCTGTAGAATGGCCGGATGGCAGACGTACGCGTAGCCGTCATCGGCGCGGGCATCGCCGGCCTCGCCTGTGCGCGAGAGATCGCCGGCGCGGATGCGCGCGTCACCGTCTTCGAGCGTTCACGCGGCCTCGGCGGGCGGCTCGGCACGCGCCGGCAGGGCAACTTCGCGTTCGACCACGGCGCCCAGTTCGTCACGGCCCGCAGCCGTCCCTTCCTGAAGTACGTCGAGGTCGCGAAGCGGGCCGGCGTAGCGCGCCCCTGGCGGCCCCGCCTCATGGAGGACGATCGCAGCTTCGACGCCCCGTTCGACGACTGGTACGTCGGCGCGCCCGGCATGAGCGCCATCGTCCGCCCGCTGTCCCGCGGCATCGAGCTCCAGACGGGCGTTGGCGTGCACGAGCTGGTGCAGGGCGTGCGCGGCTGGGAGCTGCAGACGGATTCCGGTCGGCAGAACAGGATCTTCGACGCGGTGGCGGTGGCGGTGCCCGCGCCGCAGGCGCTGACGCTGCTCGGCCCGCACGGCCGCGCTTTCCGCCACCTCGCCGACGTGCGCATGGCCCCCTGCTGCGCCGCCATGGTGGCGTTCGACGAGCCGATCGACGCGGGCGCCGATGTGCGCCGCTGGACCCGCGGTCCGCTGGTGTGGGCCGCCTGCGATTCGAGCAAGACGCAGCGACCGCCGGGCCCGCAATGCTGGGTCGTGCACGCCTCGACGTCGTGGTCGCTGGAGCACCTCGGCGCCGATGCCGCGGAAGTGGCCCGCCTGATGCTGCAGGAGTTCGGGCGGGAACTGGGCATCGCGCTGCCGCCGCCGGTCTACCTGCAGGCGCACCGCTGGCGCCACGCGTTCGTCGAGCAGTCGCTCGGCCTGCCCTGCCTCGTCGACGAGGAGATCGCCGCTGGCGCCTGCGGCGACTGGTGCATCGCGCCGCGCGTGGAGGCCGCGTTCGAAAGCGGACGCGCGCTGGCGCACTCCGTGCTGTCGATGGTCGGGCTGTCGGCGCCGCTGTCGCGTCACTGACGCAGCAGGCGGACGCGCGCACCGTCGTCCGACACGAGCTCGTAGCCGCCCCAGAGGGTCATCGCGATGACGAGCGGCACGACCTCGTAGATCACCCTGTACAGCAGCACCGCCGCGAGCAGTTCGGCTGGCGGGACGTGCGGCAGCAGCAACAGCAGCATCGATTCGAGCACGCCGAGCCCGGCCGGCACGTGGCTCAGCACGCCGACCAGCACGCTCGCGAGGTACACCGCGAGGAACGGCAGGAACGCGAGGCCCGCGGACTGCGGCAGCAGCAGGTAGAGCACGGACGAGACCAGCATGATGTCGATCACGCCGACCAGCAGTTGCAGCAGGGTCAGCTTCGGCGTCGGCAGGTTCACGGCCCAGCCGCCGAGGCGGATCGGCGCCTTGCGCAGCTTGACGAACAGCAGGTAGCCCGCGTCCTTCGCGAGCCCGACGCAGCCGAGCAGCAGCAGCCAGTGGCTCGGCACCCGGAAGATCGGCGCGAGTGCATCGGCGCCGAACACCAGCGCGAGGTCGAACAACAGCCCGAAGCCGAGGGCGTACGGCAGGTTCGACAGCAGAACGGTCGCCCCGACTTCCATCGCCGAGAAACCCGCCGGCGTGTACATGCGGTAGCGCAGCGCACCGCCGCTCAGCATCGCCTGGCCCACCGCATGCCCGAGCGGAAAGGCGATCAGCGCGGTGATCATCGGCCTCGCGCGGCCGATGCAGTGCTTCACGTAACGCACGACGACGACTTCGTAGGTCGCGAGCGCGAGGTATGCGCCGCCCGCGCAGAGGGCCGCCAGCAGCAGCACGCCGGCCGGCACCGCGCGCATGTGCGCCAGGACCTCGGCGAGGCTGATGCGCTGGAAGGTCCGGTAGAGCACGTAGGCGGCCAGCGCCGCGATCAGGATGCTCGCGGTAATCCCGAGCAACTTCTTGATCCGGCTGCGGCGCGGGTCGTGCATGGGTCGATTCTAAGAGCCACGGACGCCGCTTCGCGAATCGACGCCAAATGCGAGCCATTCTCATTGCTGGACATTCGACGGAACCAGCCGGAACCCGCGGCCCACAACGATGTCTTACGGCATGCCACCGGGTAGAATCGGTGACAGTGGTCCACGCATGCCCCAGGAGTGAAGGTAAATGACCGAGAGAAAATATCCCCGCCGTGACGTGCTCAAGGGTGCGTTGATGGGTGTAGCGGCCGTGCCTGTGACCGCACTGCTCGGTCGCGCCGAGGCCGCAGCGGCCGACGTCGATCCGAACGAGCCGCAGGCCAAGAGCCTCGGCTACGTCACCGACGCCAGGACGGTGGACGCGAAGACGAACCCGAACTACAAGCCGGGCCAGGTCTGCGCGAACTGCCTGCAGGTGCCCGCGGGCAAGGAGAAGGGCCCGAAGATCCCGTGCAACATCTTCGCGGGCCGCAACGTCGCGGCGACCGGATGGTGCAAGGTCTTCGTGAAGCGCCCGTAATCGCTCACGCGACTGTCGTCCATGGACGGCGCGATCGGGCTTCCCGGTCGCGCCGTTCTGCTTTCCGGGAGTGGTCATGGCACCGGACGGACTGAAGGATCTCTCGCTCTCGCTGCCACCGGCGCTCGAGCCGATCGCGAGCCTCGCGCTCAACCTCCACTGGGTCTGGAACCACGCCACGGATCGCATCTGGGAAGCGCTGTCGCCTGAGGTCTGGCACCAGACGCACAATCCGGTGCTGGTCATCCAGAACACGCCGCGCAGTCGCCTGGACGAACTCGCGCGCAACGCCGATTTCGTCGCGCGGGTCCACGGCCTCGCACGCGCGCAGGCCGAGTATCTCGCCCGCCCGAGCTGGTTCCAGCAGGGCAACACGCTCGAGCGTCCGCTCGCCATCGCGTACTTCAGCATGGAATACGGCATCACCGATGCCATGCCGCTCTACTCCGGCGGACTCGGCGTGCTGGCCGGCGACCACCTCAAGACTGCGAGCGACCTGGGCGTGCCCCTGACCGCGGTGGGGCTCTTCTACCGCGAAGGCTATTTCCGCCAGATGCTCGATGCCGACGGCAGGCAGCTCGAGGTCTACGCGATCAACTCGCGCGAATCGATGCCCGTGCGCCTCGTGACGGACGACGAGGGCACGCCGCTGCGCGTCACGATCGAGCTGCCGGGACGCAACCTGCGCGTGCGCATGTGGCGCACCACCGTGGGCCGCGTCTCGCTCTACCTGCTCGACAGCGACGATCCGCTCAATTCACCGTTCGACCGCGGCATCACCGCCAAGCTCTACGGCGGGGACCGCGAGACGCGCCTGATGCAGGAAAGCGTGCTCGGCATCGGCGGCTGGCGTGCGCTGCGCGCGCTCGGCATCGAGGTGGACGTGCTGCACCTCAACGAGGGACATGCGGCGCTCGCGACCGTCGAGCGGGCGCGCACGTTCATGGTGGAGCACGGCACCGACTTCTTCACCGCCCTGTGGGCGACCCGCGCCGGCAACGTCTTCACGACGCACACGCCCGTGCCCGCCGCCTTCGACACCTTCCCGGTGCCGTTGCTCTACAAGTACGGGCTCGAGTACGCGCGCAGCTGCGGGCTCGAGCCCGGCCAGTTGCTGGGACTCGGGCGGATCGATGCGCACGACGCCTCCGAGCCGTTCAACATGGCCTACCTCGCCGCCCGCACCTGCGCGCGCATCAACGGCGTGAGCGAGCTGCACGGCCGCGTCAGCCGGCGCATCTTCGCGCCCGTCTACGCGCGCTGGCCCGAGCAGGAGGTGCCGGTGTCGCACGTCACCAACGCGGTCCACGTGCCGAGCTGGGACTCGCCCTGGGCCGACCACCTGTGGACCGAGGCCTGCGGCAAGGAACGCTGGCTCGGCAGCCCCCAGCAACTCTCCGACGCCGTCGCCCGGCTCACCGACGCGCAGATCTGGGACTTCAAGGCGATGGAACGTCGCGACCTCGTCGACTATGCACGGCGGCGGCTGCAGCGGCAGCTCGGCCGGCGCGGCGACGGCGAGGAACTGCGTGCGCTTGCCCGCGACGCTCTGGATCCCAACGTGCTGACACTCGGCTTCGCGCGGCGCTTCACCGAGTACAAGCGCCCGACCATGCTGCTGTCGCAGCCGGAGCGCCTGGAGCGGCTGCTCACGGACCCGGCGCGCCCGGTCCAGCTGATCATCGCTGGCAAGGCCCATCCACACGACGAGCAGGGCAAGTCCTTCATCCGCCAGTGGGCCGGGTTCGTGCGCCGACCTGCGGTGCGCGCGCGGGCGGTGTTCCTCGAGGACTACGACATGTCGCTCGCCGAGCAGCTGGTGCAGGGCGTCGACGTGTGGGTGAACACGCCGCGCCGCCCCTGGGAGGCGAGCGGCACGAGCGGCATGAAGGTGCTGGTGAACGGCGGCCTGAACCTGTCGGAACTCGACGGCTGGTGGGCGGAGGCGTATGCGCCGGCCGTCGGCTGGGCGCTCGGCGACGGGCGGGAACACACGGAGGCGCAGTGGGACGCGACCGAGACCGCACAACTGTTCGACCTGCTCGAGCAACGGGTCGTGCCCGATTTCTACTCGCGCGACGCCGAGGGCATCCCGCGCGCGTGGGTGGCGCGTATCCGCGCGAGCCTGGCCGGGCTCACGCCTCGCTTCAGCAGCAATCGCATGCTGGCGGAGTACCTGCAGCAGCTCTACCTGCCCGCGGCGCAGGCCCACTGGCAGCGCGCGGAGCGCGACCTCGGTCTCGCCCGCGACCTGGCGCGCTGGTATCGCGGCCTGCGACACCACTGGCAGGCGCTGCACTGGGGCAACGTCGACGTGCTGACGACGGACCACGGCCACGAGTTCCGGGTCCAGGCCTACCTGGGCGACGTCCCGCCCGATGCCGTCGGCGTGCAGCTGTATGCCGAAGCGCGGCCCGGCGCGGCCCAGGAAGTCCACGCCATGACCCGCGACCGGCCACTCAGCGGGGCGGCCGGCGGGTACCTGTGGGTCGCCACGGTGCCGTCGAACCGGCCCGCCCGGGACTACACGCCGCGGATCGTGCCCTCGCACCCGGCAGCCAGGGTCCCGGCCGAGGCAGCGTTCATCCTCTGGTACCCGGCTTGAGCGGCCACGCCACCCCTTGAAAGCCGACCGGCCGTTCGCATCTACGGCGGCATGGAGGGGTCGCCGGGGCGATCCCACAGGACCCGAGGAGAAGCCGATGCGTGTCATCAAGTGGGAACCGTTCCGCGACGTGGACGACGTGTTCGACCGTTTCTTCGCCGACGCCTTCCGGCGCCTGCCGCGCCCGTCCGTCGAAGGCCAGCCCGCCCTCGCCTGGGCGCCGCTCGCCGACGTGAGCGAGACCGAGGGCGAGTACCTGATCAAGGCGGAGCTGCCCGAAGTGCGCAAGGAGGACGTCAGCCTGACGGTGCAGGACGGCGTGCTGACCCTGTCCGGCGAGCGCCGCCAGGAGAAGCGCGAGGAGAACGAGAAGCTGCACCGCATCGAGCGCCAGTATGGCTCGTTCACGCGCCGCTTCGCCCTGCCCGACGATGCCGACGAGCAGTCGATCCGCGCCGAGAGCAAGGACGGCGTCATCGTGATCCACATCCCGAAGCACAAGGTCGTGCAGCCGCAGGCGCGGCAGATACAAGTGCAATGAAGAGCAGGGGGTAATGATCAGGGGGTAGTGGGTAGTGGGCGGGCCGGCCAGTACGGCCCGCTTCCGATGTTCAATGTCCGTTGTCCGCTATCCGCTTCTTCCTACCCCCTACCCCCTAGTCATTACCCCCTTTCGTCCGTCCCCGTGGTCGCGGCTGCGTCGCTCGCTATAATCCGCCGCTCCTTCCCCACGGACCCCTCCCCCATGCCCACTCCCTCGGCAACCGCAGACCTCTGCGACCAGCACGGCGATGCGGTGCAGGTGTGTGAACCGGTGTTCCGCCCGTACGGCGGACGCCACGCGTTCTCGGGCCCCGTGAGCACGGTGCGCTGCTTCGAGGACAACTCGAGGGTCAAGGAAGCCGTGGAGGGCCCGGGCGAGGGTCGCGTGCTGATCGTGGACGGCGGCGGCTCGCGGCGACGCGCGCTGCTCGGCGACAAGCTCGGTGAAGCGGCCGTCAGGAACGGCTGGGCCGGCGTCATCGTCCACGGCTGCATCCGCGATTCAGCGGCGCTCGCGCAGATGAACCTCGGCATCCGCGCCCTCGGCACAATGCCGCTGCGCAGCGAGAAGCGCAACGAGGGCGAGCGCGACGTGCCGGTGCGATTCGCGGGCGTGACGTTCCGCCCGGGCGACCACGTCTACGTCGACGAGGACGGCATCGTCCTCTCCAACCAACCGCTGGCCTGAGGAGAGCGGCATTGCGCAGCGTCCACTGTTCCTACCTGAAGCGCGAGGCCGAGGGGCTGGACCGCGTTCCCTACCCGGGCGAGCTCGGCAAGCGCATCTTCGAGAACATCTCGAAGGAAGCCTGGCAACTGTGGCTCAGGCACCAGACCATGCTGATGAATGAGTATCGCCTCTCGCCGATCGAGCCGAAGGCGCGCAGGTTCCTGGTCGAGGAAATGGAGAAATTCCTGTTCGGCGGCGGCTCGGAGAAGCCCGGGGGATTCGTCAATCCCGACGCCTGAGCGCGTGCACCGCCAGCAGCGCCCAGGCGGCCATGAACGACAGGCCCCCGATCGGCGCCACCATGCCGAGCCAGCGCGGCGCACCGGCCGTCATCAGGTAGATCGAGCCGCAGAAGAACACGATACCGGCGCACATCAGCCCGGCGCTCCAGCGCAGCGCGCTCGAGCCCGCGGTCCGTCCGGCAACCAGTCCGACCAGCACCAGCCCGAGCGCATGCACCTGCTGGTACAGCACGCCCGTCTGGAAGCTCGCGAGCTGGCGCGGAGCGACGCGCCCTTCGAGACCGTGCGCGCCGAAGGCACCCAGCAGTACGCCCGCCAGCATCAACAGTGAGCCGGCGGCGACGCAGCCCGAGGCAAATCGCGCGTTGGCTTCCGTGTTCATTCACCTTCCTCGTCGGTCGTTGCCGCGGTCGCTCTCGCGATCAGTGTGGCGATGGGCTTCGGCAGCCCGACGCGCGACGGCGTGCGCGGGTCGTACCAGCGGAAGCGATCGTCGTCGCGCAGTTCCCCGGCCTTGCCGAGGCAATGCACGACCAGCGGCCGCATCGCAAAGTCGAAGTGGCTGAAGGCATGCCGCAGCGATGCCCCCGGCCGGGGCGTGCCTGCGCCCGCGAGATGTTCGCGGCACCACTGCTCGGCGTGCTCGCGCGTCGGGAACTCCGGCAGGCCCCACATGCCGCCCCAGATGCCGGACGGCGGGCGGCGCTCCACCAGCACCTTGCTCGGGCTGCGCATGGCCACGACCACCCAGGCCTCGCGCTGCGGCCGCCGCGTCTTCGGGCGGGGTGCGGGCAGCCGTCCCTGCAGGTTCTCGATGCGCGCCACGCAGTCCGCATTGACCGGGCACAGCAGGCACGCCGGCCGCGTTCGCGTGCAGACAGTCGCGCCCAGGTCCATGATCGCCTGCGTGTACTCCGCCACGTCGCGTGTCGGCGTGTACGCCTCGGCCAGCGCCCACAGCCGCTTCTCCACGGCCGGCTCGCCCGGATAGCCCTCGATGCCGCAGTGGCGCGTCAGCACGCGCTTGACGTTGCCGTCGAGGATCGGGTGACGCTCGCCGCGCGACAACGCCAGGACCGCGCCCGCCGTCGACCTGCCCACCCCGGGCAGGGCCATGACCGCGTCCAGTCCCTGCGGGAATTCCCCCGCGTGACGCGTGACGATCTCCTTCGCCGCACGCTGCAGATTGCGCGCGCGGGCGTAGTAGCCGAGCCCGGACCACAGGTGCAGCACCTCGTCGAGCCGCGCCGCCGCCAGCGACCGCAGGTCCGGGAAACGCTGCATGAACGCGTCGAAATACGGGATGACGGTCGTAACCTGGGTCTGCTGCAGCATGATCTCGGAGACCCACACCCGGTAGGGCGTCGGGTCGCGTTGCCAGGGCAGGTCCTTGCGGCCCTCGCCTGCGAACCACGCGAGCAGGCGCGGCGCGAACGACCCGACGGCGGGCGCGTCCACGCGCTCAGGAACAGACGACCGGCGTGTCGGTGCCGGCACGGCAACGGTCCGGATAGCCGTACTGCTTCCTGTAGTCGACCATGCCGAGGCGTTCGGCCAGCTGCACGAAGCGCGGATCCTTGCGGAACGCGGTCCCTTCATCGGACCAGGCGATGCCGAGGTCCCACTCGTCGACCCATGCGGCGGGGTCCTGCTCGAGCGACTCGAAGAGGATCTCGTAGACGAGGTCGATCTGCCCGAGTTGCATGTACGGCCCGACCAGCGTCACCTGGGGCCCCGCCTCGGGATCGACGGCGCGCGGCCGACGCCCCGCTCGTAGAGCAGGTAGCCGAGCCCGGCCATGCAGACCAGCACCAGCGCGACGTAGGCGAACCTCAAGCGCGCGTGCATCGAGGGCGGCGTGCCGGCGAGCGGCTCGGTGCGCTCGATGCCCTGCGGCCCGACGTCGAATATCCACGCGAGCAGCATGGCGATCGGGAAGCCGATCAGCAGGAAGACGACGATGAAGGTGACGGTCCACTCGGGCAGCCTGAGCGCGGGCAGCACGACGGAGCTCGCCTCCGTCACGACCCACGCGATCGCGCCGTAGGCGATGGCGACCTTGCCCACCCGCCGACGCTTCAGTTCCGCCAAGAACGACATCGAATCCCCGCCCTGCTTGCTGGGGCCCTATTCTCCACGAATCGACCATCAGCGCGAGACCCGCCGCTACTTCCGGCAGGCGCTGATGTCACCGTTCAGGGTCTTGATGCGGACCAGCGCGCTGCCGGCGCCCTCGCGGAAGCGCGGCTCGCGGCCCGGGGCGTACTCGCTGGTGCGGACCGGCTTCGGACCCATGCAGTTGCGGATCTCGCCATTGAAGCTCGTCACCTCGAACGCGGCGTTCGCCGGGCCCGTGAGGTCCACCCGCACGTCCCCGCTGATGCTCTCGATGTCGAACCGGGCGTCGGCCGCCGGACGCGTCGCCAGCGTGAGATCCCCACTGGTGGAGCGCAGGCGCGAGCGGCTCGTGTCGCCGAGGCCGAGGCTGAAATTGCCGCTCACCGTGTTGCCGTTGACCTCGCCGGCGACCTTGGTCACCACCGCGTCGCCGCTGACCGTGGTGATGTTGAGCAGCACCGGCTTGCCGGCGCCCGTGACCGTCACGTCGCCGCTCACCGACTGCAGGCGCTGCGCCCCGTGCACGCCCGCGACTCGCAGGTCGGCGCTGACGGTGTTGACGGTGAGGCCGCTGCCCGCGGGAACCTTGACCTCGAGGTCGGTGCCGTCGATGCCATAGGCCCTGTCAAGCAGGATCATCTTGATGCGCGTGAGCCCGCCCGTGCTGGTGAACTCCAGCCGCTCGCTGCCGTCGCCGAGATCGCCCATCAGCGAGCACCAGGACCTGGCGGGCCCCGGGTGGCAGGCGCGCGATGCCGGCCTCGAGGTCGCACAACAACCCGTCGTCGGCGAGCGTGGTGTCTGCGAGCGAGTCGGCCGCGATCTCGTCGGCCGAGGCCTGCACACCCAGGCTCTCGACGCGCTTGCGCCCGTGCGCCAGCGCCGCGTTCACCGCGATCCCGTGCAGCCAGCTGCCGAAGCGGCTGCGCTGCTCGAAGCCGGGCAGTGCCTTCCACGCCTGCACGAAAGCCTCCTGGGTGCAGTCCTCGGCGGTCGCGACGTTGGCGGTCATGCGCAGGCAGAGTCCGTATACCTTGCCGACGTGCAGCCGGTAGAGTTGCTCGAACGCCGCCTGCGAGCCACGGGCCGCGGCCGCGACGAGCGTGCGTTCCTCGGCCATGCGCCGCGCCTGCTCGATCTCCGTCCCGGCCACCGTCCCAGCCAACGTCCACCTCGGAGCTGTCCCCGGACGCCACGGGTCCGGCGCGTCATCCTACACAGCCCGCCGGCCCCCGGGCCCGGAAGACCGCTCTCGGGGATTAAGATGCCGGGGCACGCCAGAAGGTTTGTACGGAGCCGCAAGAATGACCGAAAACGTGCGAATCGAGCGCAGCGGCGCCGTCGCGACTGTGATCCTGGACCGCCCGGCCGTCCGCAATGCGGTCGATCCCGCGACGGCGGCGGCGCTCGCCGAGGCTTTCCTCGCGATCGAGCGGGACGACGCGATCCACGTCGCGGTCCTGTGGGGCGCCGGCGACACGTTTTGCGCCGGCGCGGACCTGCAGGCCGTCGCCCGCGGCTGGGATCCCGGGCGGCTCCGCGAACCGTCCGGCGATCCGGCCGACCCCGGCGGGCCGATGGGGCCGACGCGCCTGCGGCTCGAAAAGCCGGTGATCGCGGCCGTGGCGGGCCATGCCGTCGCCGGAGGCCTCGAACTCGCCCTGTGGTGCGACCTGCGGATCGTGGAGGAGGACGCAGTGTTCGGCGTGTTCTGCCGCCGCTGGGGCGTGCCGCTCATCGACGGCGGCACGGTGCGCCTGCCCCGCCTCATCGGCGCGGGCCGGGCGCTCGACCTCGTCCTCACGGGACGTGCGGTGGGTTCCGCGGAGGCACTGGCCATCGGCCTCGCCAATCGCGTCGTGCCGAAGGGACAGTCCCGCGCGGCCGCCGAGGCGCTGGCGCAGGAGATCGCGGCGTTGCCGCAGGTCTGCCTGCGCGCAGATCGACGGTCGGTGCACGGGTCGGCCGGCCTGGACGAAGCCGCCGCGCTCGCGGCCGAGTGGTCCGGCGGGCTCGCGGTGCTGGCTAGCGGCGAGTCCGCGGCCGGCGCCGCGCGCTTCGTGGGCGGCGCGGGCCGCGGCGGCCGGCCGGCCTAGCGCGCCGTGCCCTGCAGGTAGTCGACGGCGAGGCCGACCATCGCCTTGACGCCAGTCTCCAGGCTGGCCTCGTCGAGATAAAAGCTCGGCGAATGGTTGCTCGGGGCCGTGGCGACATCCTGCCCGGGCGGGGTCGAGCCGACGAAGAAATACAGGCTCGGGATATCCGCCGCGAAAAAGGCGAAGTCCTCCGCGGCGGTGACGAACGGGATCTCGACCACCTTGCCCGCCCCCGCGGCGCGCCCGAGCGTCGGCAGCATGCGTTGCGTCAGCGCCGGATCGTTCGCCAGCACCGGGTTGTTGTCGGTCGCGATCTCGACCTCGACCGTCGCGCCCGCGGAACTCGCGATGTCCTGCGCGGTGCGCGTGAGCCGGTCGATGATCTGCTGGCGCACGCCGGTGTCGAAGGTCCGGAACGTGCCGACCAGCTCGACGGAGTCCGGGATGATGTTGTTGCGGATGCCGCCCTTGATGGCGCCGACCGACAGTACGGCGGGCCAGCTGGTCGGGTCGATCTGCCGGCTCACGATCGTCTGCATGCCGAGCACGATCTGCGCCGCCACCACGACCGGGTCCACCCCGCGCCATGGCGAGGAGCCGTGGGTCTGCCGCCCCTTCACCACGATGCGGTAGCGATCCGACGCGGCCATCATCGGGCCGACGCGATAGCCGATCTGGCCCGCATGCTGCGCTGCCCACACGTGCAGACCGAACATCGCGTCGGGCTTCAATCCGGCGAACAGGCCCTGCTCGAGCATGAGCGGCGCGCCGCCCTGCTCGCCATCGGGCGCGCCCTCCTCCGCCGGCTGGAATACGAACAGCACGGTGCCGGGCAACTCCGCGCGCAGAGCAACGAGCGCCTCGGCCGCTCCCATCAGGATGGCGGTGTGGGCGTCGTGGCCGCAGGCGTGCATCACGCCGACCTTCTCGCCGCGATACTCGGCCGTGACCTGCGACTTGAACGGCA
Source organism: uncultured Gammaproteobacteria bacterium (assembly GCA_963706535.1). Classification (GTDB taxonomy): domain Bacteria; phylum Pseudomonadota; class Gammaproteobacteria; order Steroidobacterales; family Steroidobacteraceae; genus RPQJ01. Next base: position 46,397 of record CAVPMU010000001.1, on the reverse strand, counting down.
GGTCCCCCTGCTCGGTCACCGGCAGCGCGTCCATGTCCGCCCTGAGTGCGATCACCGGGCCCGCCCTTCCGCCGTGCAAGACACCGACGACGCCCGTGTGCGCGACGCCCTTGCGCACCTCGAGGCCGAGCGTTTCGAGATGCTCCGCGACCTTCTGCGCGGTGCGGAACTCGCGGTTGCCGAGCTCCGGGTGCTGGTGGAAATCGCGCCGCCACGTGACCACCTTGGCCGCCACGGCCCCGGCCGCGTCGTCGACCTGTCGGTCGGAAATGGCGGCCCCGGCCGGCGCCGCGACACAGGACAGCAGGGCAATTGCAGGCAGGACACGGTGGTGCATCGGCAGCTTCCAGATGGTGCAAGGCGGCGAGAATAGCGCGGTTCGGCGCGCTGCGTGCCCTGCATGCCCGCCTCGCACGTATACTTTCGTCACCACCCTGGCGCGGAGCGATTCCGTGATCATCAAGATCGCATCGGCAGCCGCGCTCGTCGCGAGTCTCACGATCATGACCCACAGCACCCCCGCGCTCGGCCAGGCCGTGAGCCCCGCCGTGCCGCGTTCCATCGCCAGGACCCAGAAGCCACCGCTGCACGGCCGGCAGTGGATGGCCATCACCGGCAAGCCGCTCGCCGCCACCGCCGGTGCCATGATGTTCCAGCGCGGCGGCAATGCCGTGGATGCCAGCTGCGCGATGATCGCGGCCACCTCCACGATGTGGGACGTGCTCTCCTGGGGCGGAGAGACGCAGGCGCTGCTCTACGACCCGCGCACGAAGAAGGTCATCGCCATCAACGGCCTCGGCGTGGCGCCCACGGGCGCGACCGTCGAGTTCTATCGCAAGCAGGGCCACGAGTACCCGCCTGCGTACGGTCCGCTCGCCGCGGTCACCCCCGGAACACCGGGCGGGCTGATGCTGATGCTCGCCGAGTACGGCACGCTGTCGCTCGCTGAAGTGCTGGCACCGGCCATCGAGCTCGCGGACGGCTATCCCATCGACGCCGAAACCGCCGACAACATCGAGCGCTGGAAGGAGAAGCTGAAGGAGTGGCCGTATTCGAAGCAGGTGATGCTGCCGCACCTCGGCCAGCCGCGCGAGGCACCGCGCGCGGGCGAGATCTTCCGCCAGCCCGACCTCGCCGCGACTCTACGCAAGCTGGTGGAGGCGGAGAAGCTGGCCCTTGCGGCCGGGATGTCGCGCAAGGCCGCGATCGAGGCCGCGCACGAGCGCTTCTACCGCGGCGACATCGCGCACGAGTTCGTGCGTGGCGTGCGCGAGCAGGGCGGGCTCATCACCGTCGAGGACATGGCGAAGTGGCGGCCGCTCCTCGAGGAGCCGCTGCACACGAACTATCGCGGCATCGACGTCTACAAGCTCGAACGTCTGGACGCAGGGACCCGCCCTGCTGCAGTCGCTCAACCTGCTCGAGGGCTTCGACCTGAAGGGCATGGGCTACAACAGCGCCAACTACATCCACACCGTCTACCAGGCGATGAACCTCGCCTTCGCCGACCGCGACTTCTACTACGGCGATCCCTATTTCCCGCCGGAAGAGCCGCGGCGCGGATTGCTGTCCAAGGAATACGCGAAGGCACGTGCGGCAACGATCCGCATGGATCGCAATGATGCGAGCGCGGGGCCCGGCGATCCGTATCCCTACCAGGGTGGCAGGAACCCGTATCCCGACCTGCTCGAGGGTCAGCGCCGGGCCGCGTCAGCCGAGCCGGCGCGCGAGCTCACGGCGGAGGCGCTGGCGGACTTCCGGGAGACATTCCGCAGCGGCACCACGACGGTCGTCGCGGCGGACGCTGCAGGGTGGCTCGTCGCCGTGACGCCGAGTGGCGGCTGGATCCCGGCCACCATCGCCGGTCGCACCGGCATCGGCTTGAGCCAGCGGATGCAGTCCTTCGTGCTCGACCGCGCCATCAATCCCTACAACGTGCTCGAGCCTGGCAAGCGGCCGCGCGTGACGCTCACGCCGAGCATCGCGCTGCGCGACGGCAAGCCCTGGCTCGCCTTTGCGGTACAGGGAGGCGACACCCAGGACCAGAACCTGCTGCAGTTCTTCCTCAACGTCGTCGAGTTCGGCATGACGCCGCAGGAAGCCGCCGAAGCCGCGAACTTCAACAGCTACCAGATGAAGAGTTCGTTCGACGAGCACGCGTCCCAGCCCGGGCGCATCGTGCTGAACGAGACCGTGCCGCAGTGGATACGCAGGGAGCTGGCCTTGCGCGGCTACAAGCTCGAGTTCGAGCCGCGCACCTCCGGGCCCATCAACGCCATCATGATCGACCGCGAGAACGGCTCGTTCTGGGGTGGGTCGAGCAACCACGGCGAGGACTACGGCGTGGCTTGGTGAGTCCGCGCCCACGCGGGTGTGCGAGCCGGGCAGTCTCAGCCTGCAATCCGCGTGGCGAGCTCCCGGCTGTTGCGCGCGCAGTCGTTCATCGCGATGCCGCGGTAGGCGTTGCAGTTGAGATGCAGGCCCGGGACCGTCGCCGCGCGCGCGAAGATCGCCTCCACCCTGGCGATGTGTCCGGGCGCGTAGCTCGGGATGCCCCGGTCCCAGCGTTTCACGAGCGTGACGTCGGGGTCCTGGTCGATGCCCATGGTGTTGCGGATGCCGGCGCGCGCCGTCTGGATCAGGCCCGCGTCGTCCTGGTCCACGAGCTCGGGGTCGCGCTGCCCGCCGATCATCGCGCGGAGGCTCTTGCAGCCAGCGGGCGCGCGGTCCGGGAAGATGCTGCTGTCCCACAGCACGCCGAGCACCGGCTGTCGCGACGCGGTGGTCGTCAGCAGCCCGAATCCGTCCAGCGGGTGCTCGAGCGAACGGTAGCCGAAGCCGACCACTGCGATCGGCGAGTATTCGATGCTCGCGAGTCGCCTGCCGAGTTCTGCATCGAGGTCCCGCAGCATCTGCGCGGCGGCATGCGAGGTCGAGCAGACCACGACCTGGTCCACCTCCGTAGCGCCCGCGGAGGTATGCAACCGGAAGCCGTCGCGCGCCCGCTCGATCGCGAGCACGGGCTCGCCGTAGCGCCATTCGGCCGAGATGGCGGACTCGAGATGCCGGATCAGCGTGCTGATTCCGGCGTGAGTGCTGGTCAGCACGCCGCCGGGCCCGGCCCCCTTCCTGCGCTTCGCGACCATGCCGCGGAACAGCCCGCCGTATTCGCGCTCGAGCGCGACGACGAGCGGAAACGCTGCCCGCACGGACAACCTGTCCGGCGTCGAGCCGTAGATGCCCGCCGACATGGCGTCGAGGAACACGCTGGTAAACGCGGGGCCGAGCCTGCGGTCGCCGAACTGGCGCAGGCTCTCGTCCTCGCCGTCGCGCTTCGCCGGCACGAACAGCTCGCCCACCATGCGCAGTTTCTGCGGGAGCGTCAGGAGCCTCGATCGCGCGAAGAGGCCGGGCGACTCCGGCATGCGATGCAGTTCACCCGTGTAGATGTAGCGTTTGCGGGCGAGGTCGGAGCTCGGCAGCAGCAGGGACTCGCCGCCGCTGTCCTGCACGAGCCGCAGGCAGTCGGGCTTGTTGGTGAGGAAGCCGTTGCCGCCCGTCTCGAAGCGGAAGCCCTGCACGTCCTCCGTGTGCAGCGTGCCGCCCGGCCGGTCCGCGGCCTCCAGTACCACGAGGTCCAGACCCGGCCGCACCCGCTGCAGGTAGAACGCCGTGGCAAGGCCGCTCAGGCCCGCACCCACGATGCCGATGCGCATGATTCGTCCTCAGCGAGTCGTTTTCGCCTGGTCCCGGAGCAGCATCGCGACCAGGGTGACGATCGTGATCGGCAGCACGAAGCCGATCATGATGCGCGAATACGCCGGCAGCGCATCGTGCCCCTGCGCGTCGAGCACGAGGTAGGCGATGTATGCGACGTAGTAGCCGAGGAACAGCAGGCCCTTGCCGCGGCCGATCTCCCGGCCGGAGACGAAGACCGGCAGGCTGGCGAGCGCCACGGCGAGCATCACCCAGATGTCGAAATTCATGATGGCCGGGGCGATCGTCAGGCCCTGCTGGCCCACGAGGCCGGAGAGTCCCAGGGCTCCCAGCAGGTTGAACGTGTTGCTGCCGATCACGTTGCCGACCGCGATGTCGCGCTCGCCGCGCATAACCGCCAGCACCGATGTTGCAACCTCCGGCATGGAGGTGCCGGCGGCGATGATGGTGAGCCCGATGATCAGGTCGCTGACGCCAAGCGCGCGTGCGAACGCGACCGCGGAATTCACCAGCCACTCCGACCCGAGCACCAGCAGCCCGAGGCCGACGACGATCAGCAGCAGCTGAACGGCCCAGTGCTTGTCCCAGCCACCGCTGCGGCCCATGCTGGCCTCGTACTCGTCGCGGATCTCCTTCGATTCCGCGCGCGACTGCCGGATCAGGTAGACCGTGTAGCCGACCAGCAGCGCGAGCAGCAGCCCGCCGTCGGTGCGTCCGAGCCGTCCATCGAGCACCAGCACCAGCATCAGGACCGAGGCGCCGATCATGATCGGCACCTCCTGGCGGATCAGCTGCGAGTGCACCACCAGCGGCGCGACGATCGCGCTCAGGCCGAGGATCGCGAGCACGTTGAAGATGTTGCTGCCGACGACGTTGCCGATGGCGATGTCGGTCGTCCCGGCTGCGACGGCGCCTACCGACACCGCCACTTCCGGAGAACTGGTGCCGAAGGCCACGACGGTGAGACCGACGACGAGCGACGACACGCCCAGCGACAACGCGAGCTTCGAGGCGCCGCGCACCAGCGCCTCCGCGCCGACGATCAGCGCGGCGAGGCCGAGGACGAAGAACAGGGCGTGGGTCAGCATGGTGAGAGGAGGATTATCGCATGCGCCGCGCCGGCGGATTCATGGTCGCGCCGGCCGGGGCGAGGTTGGCCGTGCTACTGGGCCTGCCATACCTGCGCCCGGTTCCCACCGGCTGGACCTCGGAGCAGGCGGCCGCCCCGCGTCCGGGCTCGCTACCCGCTGCTACCCGGACGCCGCCAGCTGCTCCCGGTGATACAGCCTTGCAGCAACCACCCACACCACCACCACCAGCAACAGCGCCGCCCCCAGGTTGACCAGCCACTCGGCCGCGGTGATCGCCTCGCCGCGCAGGATCCGCAGGATCAGCTGGTTCTGCCCGAGGAACGGCACCGCCATCATCCACAGTCGCGTCTTTACCGGCGCCACCATGAGCATCAACGTGGGGATCATCGGCAGGAAGATCAGCAGCGGCAGGTAGCCCTGCGCCTCGCGGTGGCTCTTCGCGAACGCCGCGAGCGCGGTGAGCAGCGTGGCGCCGAGCAGCACGATCGGCAGCACGATGACCAGCAGCCATCCCATTGCGTCCAGCGGTACGTCCAGCGACAGGTCGATCCGCTCGCTCGGGATCACCGCGAACGCGAGCCGGTACATGAGCAGCGTCACGACCAGCGAGAGCAGCGTGAACGTCGCCGTGGCGAGGATCTTGCCGCTGATGATCGCCTCGCGGGACGCGGGGGTCGTGAGCAGCGGCTCGAGCGACTGGCGCTCGCGCTCGCCGGCCGTCGCGTCGATGGCGAGCTGCATGCCGCCGATGAACGCGAGCAGCAGCAGCAGGTAGGGCAGCATCTGCTGCGCGAGGTCGAAACGGGACTCGGGCGTGGCGACGTCGCGGCTCGCCACCTGCAGTGGCTGTGCCACCGCCGGATGAATGCCGCGCGCGATGAGGCGCAGCGTGCCGACCTGCGAACCATAGGCGTCCAGCAAACCGCGCACGCGCGCGATCGACGCGCCGGACTGCAGCGGTCGCGAACTGTCGTAGATCACCTCGATGCGCGCCGGGCGGCCGGCCTTCCAGTCCGCCGCGTACGCCGCGTCGATGCGCAGGATGACCTCGTGTTCCTGGCGGCGCACCGCCTCGTCGGGATCCGCGGGCGCAGGAACGACGCGCACGTCGTTGGAGCCCAACCACGCGAGCAGGTTGGGCGCCCGCTCGATGCCGATCACCGGCAGGTCGAGAGTGCGCTCGAGCTGCTCGACCTGGCGCTTCATGCCGAGCGAACTCATGCCTGCGAGCAGCAGCGGCACCGCGAGCGGCATGACGAGGAAGGCGACCACCACCATGCGGCGGTCGCGGAATGCGTCCACCAGTTCCTTTCCGAGCACGGTCCAGATCGCCTTCACGCGAGCAGGCCCTCCTCCGTGCCGATCACCTTCACGAACGCGTCCTCCAGGTTCGCGAGCCCCGTCTGCGCCCGCAGCTCGCCGGGCGTGCCGTCCGCCACGACGCGTCCCTGCGCGATCACGACGATGCGGTCGCAGAGCGCGGCGACCTCCTGCATGATGTGGCTCGAGAACAGCACGCAGCGTCCTTCCGCGCGCAGCCCGCGCAGGAACGTGCGCATCGAGCGCGTGGTCATCACGTCGAGGCCATTGGTCGGCTCGTCGAGGATCACGTTGCGCGGGTCGTGCACCAGCGCCCGGGCGATCGCGGTCTTGGTGCGCTGGCCCTGCGAATAGCCTTCGGTGCGGCGGTCGGCGAAATCCGCCATGTCCAGCGCCGCCACCAGCTGTCCCGTGCGTGCGGCGATCGTCGCGTCATCGAGTCCCTGCAGGCGGCCGAAGTACGCGATGTTCTCCCGCGCAGTGAGGCGCTTGTAGATGCCACGCGCGTCCGGCAGCACGCCGATGCGCCGGCGCACACCGCCCGGATCCTGCGCGGGATCGACGCCGTCTACCAGCACGCGGCCGCGGTCCGGCTGCATCAGCGTATAGAGCATGCGCAGCGTAGTGGTCTTGCCGGCGCCGTTCGGCCCGAGCAGCCCCGTGATCGCACCGTCCTCGGCGCGGAAGCTGACGCCGTCCACGGCGACCACTTCCTGCAGTCCCCGCCCGAAGGACTTGCGCAAGTGCTCGACTTCGATCATCCGGTCGAGCCCCTCACGGTTCCCAGCCGTACGCGCCGGTGAACGGCGGCGTGTAGATGAGCTGGTCGAGGCAGCGCGCATCCAGGCCTTGCGCGTCCTTCGTCTCGATGAACCGCGTCATCAGTCGCGGCATGCACCCCGCCACCATCACGTTGTGGCCGTGGCCGCGCGCCACGAGGTGCCGGCCGTTCGGGAATGTCGCCAGCACCTGCTCGCCGTAGGCCGGCGGCGTCACGGGGTCGAACTCGCCGGACAGCAGCAGCACCGGCGCGTCGCTCCTGACCGGTTCGTGGAAGTCCGCGGGCCGCCGGCCGCGCGGCCAGACGGCACACTGCGCGTCGAGCAGGTCGACGAGGGCCGTGCCCAGCAGCGTGCCGGCATCGGCCGGGTCCCGCCCGAGCAGGTCGGCATCCTCGCTGCAGATGACGGAGAGCTGCATGCCATGCGCGACCTGCTCGCCGACCAGGCTCTCGATCATGCTCGCCTGCGCCATGAGCACCTCGGGCCGGCCGGCCGCCGCTTCAGCGAGCGACACCGGCAGCATCGCGGCCAGGCCGGGGACGTACGCATAGAGCCGTGCGACGCCCGCCACGGTCGCGGCAGTCAAGGTGCCGGTCCGCAGCTCCCAGGTGAGCGGGTCGCGATAGGTGACCGACCTCGGCCGCGCGCGAAGGTCCGCCAGCAACTCGTCGAGGCGATCCATCGGCGAGCCGAACCGCCGTGCGCATTGCGCGTCCGCCTTGCAGCGCGCGAATTGCGCCTCCAGCGCCGCATCGAGATTGCGCGCGTGCTCGGCGCCCAGCACCAGCGGCGGTGGCACGACCCCGTCGAGCACGACCGTCCGCGTGCGCGCCGGGTAGCGCCGCAGGTATTCCTGTGCGACGCGCGTGCCGTAGGAAATGCCGACCAGGTTGACCTGCCCGGCGCCGATGGCCTTGCGTACGTCCTCGAGGTCGAGCACGGCATCGCTCGTCGTATAGAAGCGCGCATCGGCCTCGAGGCCGGCCAGGCATCGCCGCGCCATCGCCTGCGCCGCCTCGCGGTCGATTGCGTCGCCCTCGCCCGCCACTTCCTGGTCGTCGGCTTCGCGGCACGCGAGCGGATTCGAGCCGCCCGTGCCGCGCTGGTCCACGAGCACGACGTGCCGGTCGCGCAGCACGCCGCGGAAGGCCATCGCGACCGCGGGATACGACTCGCGGGCCGACTGGCCCGGGCCTCCCGCGAGCATGAACACCGGGTCGGGCTGCGGGTGCCTTGCCTGGCTCGGCACGAACGCGACGGCCAGCTGGATTCGCCGCCCGTCGGGGCGAGCACGGTCCTCCGGGACCGCGAGCACGGCGCACTGCGCGGCCACGGTGACCGGCATGCCGACCGCCGCGAGCGTGCACGGCTCGAACTCGAGCGTCCCGATCGCCCGCGTCGCGTGTACGGCTGGCGCAAGTGCGCAGCCCACGGCCAGGACTGCGGCCGCGGACCAGGGATGGACTGCTGCTGCCATGCGCCTAGTCTGCCATCGGCCGGCCGGTTTTGGGCTAGGATGGCGGTTCGATGCATCGACTCCCGCCCATCACGCGCGCGCTGCTGCTGGCCAACGTCGCGATCTTCATCCTGCAGCAGCTGACCGGGCCGCTGCTGATCGGACCATTCGCACTCTGGCCGCCGGGCTCGCCGCAATACCCCAATGCGCCGGAGTTCCAGATCTGGCAGCTGCTCAGCTACGGCTTCCTGCACGGCAACCTCACGCACCTGCTGTTCAACATGCTGGCGCTGTACATGTTCGGTGGCGACATCGAACGGTTGCTGGGACCGCGGCGGTTCCTCACCTACTACCTCGTCTGCGTCGCCGGCGCGGCCATCGCGCAGCTCGTCGTCCTCGGCGGGGCGACGCGGCCGCCGGTGCCGACGGTCGGTGCCTCGGGCGGCGTATTCGGCCTGCTGCTGGCGTTCGGCATGGCCTTTCCACGGCGCCAGATCATGCTGCTGTTCCCGCCCATCCCGATGCAGGCCTGGCTGTTCGTGACGCTCTACGGCCTGCTCGAGCTCTACCTCGGCGTCACCGGGTCGGGCCAGGGCGTGGCGCATTTCGCGCACCTGGGCGGCATGGCGGCGGGCTACATGATGCTGGTGTACTGGAGGCGCGGGCCCCGCACCTGACGGCAGGAGGGATCGACATGGCAGGCAAGGGCAAGCGAGTGAGCAAGGCGGCGGCCGAGGAGGCCGTGCGGACACTGCTGCGCTGGGCGGGCGAGGACCCGGAGCGCGAGGGATTGCTCGAGACTCCCAAGCGGGTCGTCGAGGCCTACCAGGACTGGTTCTCGGGCTACGGCATCGACCCGCGCGCCTACCTGGGCCGGACCTTCGAGGAGACCGCCGGCTACGACGAGATGGTCGTGCTGCGCGACATCGAGTTCGAGTCCCACTGCGAACACCACATGGCGCCCATCATCGGGCGCGCCCACGTCGGCTACCTGCCCACCACCAAGGTCGTGGGCATCAGCAAGCTCGCGCGCGTGGTGGACGTCTTTGCGCGTCGCTTCCAGGTGCAGGAGAAGATGACGGCGGAGATCGCCCGCTGCATCGCGGAAGTGCTGCAGCCGCGCGGCGTCGGCGTCGTGATCGAGGCCGTGCACGAATGCATGACGACACGCGGCGTGCACAAGCGCGGCGTGTCCATGATCACCAGCAAGATGCTGGGCACGTTCCGCACGGATGCGCGGACGCGCGCCGAGTTCCTCACCTTCATCGACATCCGCGATCGCAAGTAGGTCCCGCATGGCCCGCAAACGCCCCCTGCGCGATGCCGGCACCATCGTCGTCCTCGAGCATCGCTCCACCATCCTGGCCGACAACCCGCTCGGCGACCCGTCCGTGCGCAAGCTCGCGGTGTGGCTGCCGAGGGAATACGACCAGCGCGCGAGCGGTCCGGGTCGCCGCTTCCCGGTGCTCTACGACCTCGTGGGCTACACCGGCTCCGGGCTCTCGCACCTCAACTGGAAGCCCTTCAGCGAAAACCTCGCCGAGCGCGCGGCCCGCCTGATACGCGACGGCCGGATGGGGCCGTGCATCCTCGTGCTGCCGGACTGCTTCACCTCGCTCGGCGGCAACCAGTACGTCAACTCCTCCGCAATCGGCAGGTACGCCGACTACCTGCTCGAGGAAATCATTCCGTTCGTGGACCGCGAGTTCCGCACGCTCGCCTCGCGCGAGCACCGCGGCTGCTTCGGCAAGTCCTCGGGCGGCTACGGCGCGATCATCCACGGCATGAAGTACGCGAGCCACTGGGGCGCGATCGCCAACCACTCGGGCGACGCGTACTTCGATTTCGTCTACCGCGCGGATTGGCCGAACACGCTCAACGAACTCGCGAAGTACCGCCGCCCGGCGCGCAAGGCCGGCGTGGCTGCGGCCCCGCGCGAATCGGCCGCCGAGCGCGGATTGCGCACGGGGCGCGACGACGGCCGGGTGAAGCGGTTCCTCGAGGCGCTCTGGAAGAAACCCAAGCTCTCCGGCGCCGAGGTGCACGCGCTCATGAACGTGTGCATGGCCGCGACCTACGATCCCGACCCGCAGGCGCCGCTCGGGTTCCGCCTGCCCTTCCACCTCGAGACGGGTGAATTGCTCGAGGAACGCTGGCAACGCTGGCTCGAGCACGACCCCGTGCTGCTGGTGAAGCGCCATGCCCGCAACCTGCGCAAACTGAAGGGTATCTACATCGACTGCGGCTGGCGCGACCAGTACCAGATCCACTACGGCACCCGGCAGCTCGCGCGCGCGCTCGCAACCGCGGGCATCACGCACCGCTACGAAGAGTTCGACGACGACCACTCCGATGTCGACTATCGAATGGACGTGAGCCTGCCCTTCCTGTCGCGGGCATTGCGGCTATGACCACGCCGCGCCTCGGCCTCGCGCTCGGGAGTGGCTCGGCGCGCGGTTGGTCGCACATCGGCGTCATCCACGCCCTCGTCGAGCGCGGACTGAAGCCCGACGTCGTGACCGGCGCATCGATCGGCGCACTGGTCGGCGGCGCCTATGCCGCGGGGGCGCTCGAACCACTGGAGCAATGGGTCGGCGCGCTGACGCAGCGTGACGTCTGGCGGCTGGTCGACACCACGTTTCGCGGCGGCGGCGTGATGACCGGCAACCGGCTCATGGCGGCCGTGGCCGAGCACATGGGCGACCGTCCGATCGAGAAGCTGCCGATCGCATTCGGCGCGGTGGCCACCGACCTCTACACCGGCGAGGAGATCTGGATCCGCGACGGCTCGCTCGTGAACGCCGTGCGGGCCTCGAGCGGCCTGCCGGGCCTGTTCACGCCGACGTGGTTCCAGGACCGGTGGCTGATCGACGGTGGCGTGGTGAATCCCCTACCCGTGTCGCTCTGCCGCGCGCTCGGCGCCAACGTCGTGATCGCCGTGGACCTGAGCCGTGCCGTCACCCGTGCGGCGATGCGTGCACAACGCAATGGCAGGCCCGCGCCCCCGTCGACCGCCGAGGGCATCGCGGTGCTGAAGAAGTGGTCGGGCCTCGTCGACGGCCTCGTCGAGTCGTTCCGCAGCAAGCGTGGCGAGCCGGGCCTGTTCGAGGCGATGGCGAGCGCGGTGAACATCATGCAGGACCGCATCACCCGCAGCCGTCTCGCCATCGACCCTGCCGACCTCGTGCTGCGGCCGGACCTCGCGGAGTTCCAGCTGATGGATTTCCATCGCGCCCGCGAGGCGATCGCGGTCGGCCGCGCCTGCGTCGAGCGCATCGCGCCCCAGCTCGAGCCGATCATGGCGAAGCTGCGCTCGATCCCCTGAGCCCTGAGGGCATGGACCTCGTCGCCATCCACCGCTCGAGCGGGCGGCCCGCGTGCGAGGAGCGCGCGTTCGTGCTGCACGCGGTGGGCATCACGTCCGACCTCTCGTGGGACGGCGATGCGTGGGTGCTGTGGGTGCAGGCAGGGGACCAGGCGGCCGCCGTCGCACAACTGCAGCGCTACGAGCGCGAGAATCCGCCTCGGCGACTGCCCGCGCCGCCGGAGCCGCTGCATCGCGGCGCGTGGCTGGGATCGGCGGCCTATGCGGCGATCGTGCTCGTCGTCGGATACTTCGCGGGTCGCAACGTGCTCGGATTCGACTGGCTGGAGGCGGGAGCGCAGCGCGCGGGACTCATCCGCGGTGGCGAGGCCTGGCGCGCAGTCACGGCGCTGACACTGCACCTCGACGTCGGGCACCTGCTCGCCAACCTCGGCTTCGGCACCGTATTCGGCCTGCTCGCAGGGCAACTGCTCGGGCCGGGCGTCGCCTGGGCCACGGTGCTCGCCGCAGCATCCGGCGCGAACCTGTTGAACGCCTTCATCCAGCCCGCACCGCATTCCTCGGTTGGTGCCTCGACCGCGGTGTTCGCCACGCTCGGACTGCTCGCCGCCTACGCGTGGCGCCGGCGCGCCGGCGAGGGCGGACGCTGGGCCTATCGCTGGGCACCGCTCGTGGCCGGCGTCATCCTGCTCGGGTTCACCGGGTCCGGCGGCGAGCGCACCGACGTGCTCGCGCATCTCACCGGCTTTGCGATGGGCGCGCTGGCGGGCGCCGTGCATGCCGCCTGGCACTGCCCGCGCGGACCGGCCGCGCAGGCAGTCGCCGGACTTGCAACCCTGCTGGCACTTGCCGGCGCTTGGGTGCTCGCACTCGACTGATCATGGCCAGGGTGCGACGAACGGCGGCTGGCACCGCACACAAGACCACAATCCTGGGGCATGATTGACGCATGCAGATCACGACCACCCCGAGCATCGAGGGCCGGAAGATCACCAGGTACTGCGACGTGGTCGCCGGCGAGGCGATCCTGGGCGCCAACTCGACTACGAGGTGCTGGGCCAGGGCAATGGCATGCTGATGGTATCGGCGAGCGGAACTGCGGTCTTGATCGAGTAGAGGACGAAGGATGGCGAAGTTCCTGTTGTGGATGCTGCTGCTGGTGGTGTGCTGGCCGCTGGCGCTGCTCGCGCTGGTGCTGTGGCCGATCGTCTGGCTGATCAGCCTGCCGCTGCGCCTGATCGGCATCGTGGTCGAGGGCGCCTTTGCGCTGTTGCGGGCAATCGTGACCCTGCCGGCGCGGATTCTCGGCTGGCGTCCGAGGGCCGGCGCGGCCTGAGAACGGCGAGACCCATGCCGCATGGTTGATCCGGTGGTCGACGGGTAGTACATTCTGACTACTTGCCGGAGGAATGACATGTCTGCGACCAGCCTGAAGCTTCCAGACGATCTCAAGCGCCGGATCGCCAAACTCGCGGCCAGCAGCGGACAAACACCCCACGCGTTCATGGTCAATGCACTGGCGCGCGAGGCGGAACGATCGGAGCTGCGCCAGCGTTTCGCCGCCGAGGCAGCCGAATCGGAGCGTGAGGCGCTCGGCAGCGGCAAAGCCCATTCCCTGGATGCCACGTTCGACTACCTGGCAGCGAGAATCGACGGCAAGAACCCCCGACGCCCGCGGGCGCGCTCGTGGCGCGCGTCGAAGTAAGCGCGCGGGCGCTTCGTGACCTGGAGCGCCTCTTCGACTTTGCCGCCGAATCTGATCCCAGGCAGGCACTGGCGCAGCTGTCGAGCGTGCGGGCAGCCTTCGCGGTACTCGCGGACCACCCACTTCTCGGCAGAGCAGCCGAAGACGGTCGTCGCGAACTCGTACTGTCTCGCGGGAGGCACGGCTACATCGCGAAGTATCGCTGGCTGCCAGCCGAGGAAGTCGTGCTGATCCTGGCGGTGCGGCATCAGCGCGAAGCGGGCTACACCGAAGAGCAGTAGATGCATGGCGAATCGAATGTTCCCGGAACATGGATGCGCGAAAGCTGCATACGCGATTGAAAGTTGCCTCGATCAACGGGCGTTCGCTTCCGCGGAAACGCTCGAGGCCCATCACACGAAGGCGAGTGCCTGTCTCACTGCGGCAGTCGCGTCGATCGCGCTGACGGTCGTCCCGACGGCCTTCGCTGCGGACACACCTGCTCCGGTGGCGACGGCGCCGCTGAAGGTCGTCGTGCTCCCGATCCGGGCACAGGTCACGAGAGTCGGCTTCGTGAAAGGAGAGGAAGTAGCGGAGTGGAGCGCGGCAGCTCGTGCGAACCTCGAAACCGCTCTTCACGAGGTGGTCGCGCAGTCGTCGGCACTCGAGCTGACGGCACCACCCCCCGTGTCGGCCGAGGAGACGAGCGCGATCGACGAGTTCATCGCGGTCGCCAATCTCGCCGCGACACAGTTTGGCGGAGCTTGCTGGTACGGGCGAGCGGGCGCATATCGAGCGACGGCGGACCTCGCGCTCGGCCCGTCGCTCTCGTTCCTGCGCGACCGAACAGGAGCCGACTACGCAATCGGCATGTTTGCCGTCCAGGTCGAACAGAGCAAGTCGCTGTCCGCCGTGGGGACCATCCTCACCCTGAGCCCTCTGGCCGGCGCGAACTTCTACACCCTACCTGCGGTCAGCTGCAGCTACGTGACGATGTTCATCGCGGACCTAGGCACCGGTGAACTGCGCTGGCTCAACGCGGAGAGCGGATACGAGGTGGCCGGATTCAACTTCACGGATCTGCGCGATCCGGATTCGGCCCGCAAGCTGGTCGGCAAGGTGCTCGAGAAGTATCCCGACGAACCGCGGACGGGCGATGGCAGGAAGACTCGCACGGCCGGTCCGACACGGCCGATTTCCCCCGAACAGGGGGAGTTCGCGGTCCAGGCGCCGGCCGGCTGGCGGGTGAATTACTACGACAACCTGATTCGTGCCACGCGCGATGGGCGTGCACTGAACGAGATCCATGTCGAGTTGCGGGATCACCAGCAGTCGTTCCTCGAAATCGGCCGGCGGTCCACGCGATACTCATCGGCGGAGACGCTCGCTGAGTGGTTCGTCGAGCATCTGGAGCAGCAGAAGCTGCCGGAGCTTCGGATCATCGAGGTATCCACGGACGCCCAGCTCGTCGGCAAGCCGGCTTTCCGCGTGCGTCACAGCTACCGGCTGCCGGACTTCGTGGGCGGCGCGCGGATCGAGTTCGTGACGATCGGCACGGCAGTTCCAAATGGCCTGCTGATCGCGCGGCTGGATGCACCGCAGCTCGGTTACTTCGCCAAGGCCTTGCCGGCGTTCGAGGAGGCCGTCCAGTCGATCGTGCTCAAGCCGCGGCGGCATTTGCATTAGAGGTGCTGCAGGTGTGCGGTGAGAGATCGTTCAAGATATTCGTCCGAATGACTGGCCTTTTCGGTTGGATGCTCGCGTTCGCAGCAGCGGGCCCGGTTCGCGCGGCCGACCCGGATCCGAACGATGACTCCGCCTCGATGGAACGGGCTGTGGCGATGATCAAGGAAGGAGCGGATGGGCACGAGATCGTCGCTCTGCTCGAACCGCTGGGTTACAAGGGCAATGCCCGTGCCCAATTGATGCTCGGCGTCCTCCACCTGGATGGCAAGAGCATGCCGCGGAACGTCGTCCAGGGTCATGCCTGGCTCGAAATTGCAGCAACCACGCCAGATCCAACGATTGCCAGGCAGGCGCAGGACATGTTGCTTGCGAACGCTGCCGCGCTTTCCGGCAGCGAACTGATTCGGGCAGAACAGCGAGCCGCCGCGATTCGTTCGGAAATGGCCGAACGCAGCTACCAGCGCTATGCGGCGGGCCTGCGGCATTTCACCACGGAGCGGCCCGTCAGCTTCTTCCCCTGGATCAAGTTCGGAGCGGAAGTCGTCCAGCTGACTACACCAGCCGCGTCGCTATCGGATCCGGATTTTCAACTCGGCTGCGCTGCCACGGCTGCCCGGCGGTGCCTGGCGAAAAGCCAGCGTGTCGAGGGGCCGCGTTGCACGGGCCGCATCGTGCAGGTGGATAGCGGCCCCAATGCGGCACCGAGTCGCGATACGCACGTCGTCGCCCCCGACATGCCGACCGAGCTGCGCCGCCGCGGCTTTCGCGCCACCGCCCAGGTTGTCGTCCATGTGGACGGCAGCGGCTGGGTGTGTGGTGCAGCGATCGCGGCGAGCAGCGGAGCGCCATTGTGGGACGCGACAGCACTGACCGCCGTGACGCGCTGGCGCCTCAATCCCGCCATGCGCGGAGGCGAAGCCGTGGAAGGCCTGTACATTGTGTCTTTGTCCGGCAGGTCAATGTAGATCGCTGGCGTCGTGCGACTCCAGGTTGACAGCAGAACGTGACGAAACTCTGCGTCGGATGGAGTGGCGCCGACGGCCGCAAGCACTAAAGTCGGGTGTGTGTTGCCGCGGAAATGTCCGACGTGGCCCATCGGCCGGGACCCGCCACCACGGTCCAAGGCACACAGGATCCAGCCGATAATATCCGCCATTGGCGTATGACCGCCATTGGCGTATAGTACTGTGGTGATCTTCCTCGAGACACCGATATTCACTCGTCAGATCAAGGTCTTGGTCGAAGATGAGGCCTATCGTGAACTACAGCTCCGACTGGCTGCCAATCCTGAAGCAGGCGACCTTATTCCACGCAGTGGCGGCTTGAGGAAGATCCGTATGGCACTGCCCGGCCGCGGTAAGCGCGGCGGCGCGCGAGTCATCTATTACTGGGTGACCGCACAATCGCAGATCTACATGCTGCTCGCCTATGCCAAGAACGCTCAGGACAATCTGTCCGAACTTCAGCTGAAGGCACTTCGCGAGTTGATAAGGCAGGAGTTCGGATGATGGACAAGAAGCTTTTTGAGGAACTGACCAGGAGCGTGCGGCAGGCTGGCGCGATCGCGCGCGGAGAGGCCAAGCCGTCGCGCCGCCGTGAATTCACGCCATCGCGCATTCAGGCGGTACGCGAGAGAACCGAACTGTCTCAAGCGCAGTTTGCCCGTCTGCTCAATGTCAGCGTAAAGACGCTGCAGAACTGGGAACAAGCTCGTCGAGAACCGACCGGGCCTGCAAAGGCGCTGCTTCGCATCGTCGAGAAGGAGCCCGCAGTGGCAATCAAGGCACTGCGCACGGACGCGGCCTGATCGATGCCCGCTGCACGTCGCGTGCGGACTGCATTGGAAGCGGTCGGTAGGCCGCGAACCAGGATGTCATGCGTGCGTTGCCGCGGCAACGTCTGAGTTCGACGAGAAGCAGACACTCCTCGAGATACGCCGGCGCGTCGGGAAGTCGAATGAAGTCCAACGTCCAGCGGTGTCCGAACTGTCAACAGCCGATAGATGTTGATCGGGCGGCGGGGATGTCAGGATGGTCGCGGGTCGCGCCTGTGGCCTTCGGCATCCGATGTCCAAAATGCAAGAAGATACTGGCTGCAAGCCAGCGCAGTGATTGGTTCCGCTGGGTCGTACTTTTCCTGGGCTTCGGATTTGTCTCGGTGGGCCGAATTGGTGGCCACTTGTCGGAGCCTGTCGCACTTCTGTTGGTAGCGGTTCTTGGCTTGCTAGTGCTTCGGTGGCGACATCCGGCAATCCGATTGAGCCAACCGCCCGCAGGCGTTGCGCTCCGTGAGGTAACCCCGAGCGAGAGAGAGTACGCATACCTCGAGGGACGCGATGACCGAGCTTCAGAGTTTCGACCGGCAATCCCGACGGCGGAGACAGACTCGGCCGACTGGACGTGCATCAACTGCCGACAACCGAATCCCGCGTCTTTCGAAGCTTGCTGGAAGTGCAATCATCCGAAGCGCACGCACGGCGGATGAGGACCCGACGGACATCTGCACACCGTCAGATCTTGACGGCTTATGCATCCGCTCCGGGTCGAAAGCAACCGACGAGCCGCCGATTGTGCGGCCAGCCGCACGTTTCAGCGACAACGTCCGCGGATGCCGCAACAGTTCAGCCGACGCGCACCCGCACCTCGCCGTCCTTGACGCTCACCTTGTAGGTCTTGAGCGCCTTCTCGCCGCGCACGACGTTCAGCAACTGGATGCCCGGCGGGAAATTGGCCCAGTCGATCACCTCGCCGGTGCGGATGTCGAAGCGGGCGTGGTGGAACGGGCACTGCACCTTGCAGCCGTCGAGGATCTTGCCGCGCGCGAGCGGCGCGAACACGTGCGTGCAGTTCGCCTGCGTCGCGTAGAAGCCATCCGCGAGGTGGTACACGACGATCTTCTCGCCGCCCACCGTGAACCCCTTCATGTGACCCTTCTTGATCTCGTCGGTGCGGCAGACGGTGTGCGTGGACATGGGCGGGAATCCTGGAGGCTGTGGGCTGTGGGCTGTGGGCTGAGGGCTGTAGGCTGTGGGTAAGAGGCTCTATCCTACAGCCCACGGCCCACAGCCCACAGCCTTCTTCCCTCAGCCCACAGCCCTCTCTTCCCATGCCCATTCTCCACCTGACCGAAGAACAGATCCGCACCTGGACCCGTGAGCAGAAGGACCGCTGGTGGTTCGAGAACGTGTTCCGCGGCGACATGCCCCAGCTCACGCTGCGCTCGGCGGTCACGGGTTTCATGCTGGGGGGACTGCTCAGCATCACCAACCTGTACGTCGCCGCCAAGACCGGCTGGACGCTCGGCGTGGGCCTGACCTCGGTGATCCTCGCCTTCGCGCTCTACCGCGCGTTCTCGCGCCTCGGCGCGCGCGACATGACCATCCTCGAGAACAACTGCGTGCAGTCCATCGCGACCTCCGCAGGCTACATGACCATGCCGCTCACCTCGGGCCTCGCCGCCTACATGTGGGCCACGAACGCCGTGCTCCCGTGGTGGCAGATCCTGTGCTTCACGATCGTGATGTCGATCATGGGCGTGCTGGTCGCCTTCCCGATGAAGCGCCGCTTCGTTAACGACGAGCAGCACCCGTTCCCGGAAGGTCGCGCCTGCGGCGTGGTGCTCGATGCGCTGTACGAGTCCGCGGCGGCGAAGGTCGGCATGATCAAGGCCCGCGCGCTGATGCTGGCCGCGGCGCTCGCGGGCAGCGTGAGCTTCATCTCCGGCGAGAGCTACATGAAGCTCATCCAGGAGAAGTGGCTCGGGTTCCAGTCCTCCTGGCACCTGCCGCACAGCCTCGACGGCTGGTACTACGCGCTGGTGGACAAGGGGCTCGCGCCGCTGCCGAAGCTCGTGGGCGTGGACCTGCGCCAGCTCGCCCTGTCGCCGACGCTCGACTTCGCGATGATCGGCGCGGGCGGCCTGATGGGGATCCGCACCGCGGCGAGCCTGCTGCTAGGCGCCGGGCTCAACTTCGTGATCGTGGTCCCCGTGATGATCTCGCTCGGCGAGATCCAGCCCCGCGCGGGTTCCATCGCCGAAGGCACGGCAATGTTCGGGCGCGCGCACATCCTGAACAGCTGGTCGCTGTGGTGGGGCATCATGATGATGGTCGTCGCGGCCATGGTGGCGCTGTTCGCGCGGCCCGAGGTGTTCGTCGAGGCCTGGCGCACGCTCACCGGCAAGTCCCGCCCGTCCACGGGCGAGGACGTGCTCAAGGACATCGAGCTGCCGCTGCAGGTCTCCTGGGTCGGCGTGCCCATGGTAGGCGCGGTCGGCATCTGGATGGCCCACGCGTGGTTCGGCGTGGACTGGGTGCTCGGCGTGCTCTCGATACCGCTCATCCTGGTGCTCGCGCTGATCGCGGCGAGCAGCACCGCGCTCACGGGCATCACCCCGTCGAGCTCGCTGTCGAAGATCCCGCAGTTCACCTTCGGCGCGCTCGACCCGCGCACACCGGCGCCCAACCTCATGACGGCCGTGATGTCGGCCGAGGTCGCGAGCAACGCCTCCAACCTGCTGATGGACATCAAGCCCGGCTACATGCTGGGTGCGAAACCGCGGCAGCAGGCCGTCGGGCACGTGATCGGCATCTTCGCCGGCGCGCTCGCGGCCACCCCGCTCTTCTACCTGCTGTTCGGGCTTGTGGACTTCGACGCGGGCGCCGGCAAGACCGTCGCCGACACGATGGTGACGGAGAAGTTCGCCTTCCCCGGCGCGCTGCAGTGGAAGGGCGTCTCCGACCTCGTCACCGCGATCTTCGGCGAGGACACCGGGCGGAAGCTCCTCACCACCTCGATCGTCTGGTCGATGATCATCGCGGGGTTCGCCGCCCTCGTCATGGAGGTGCTGCGGATCCGGACCAGGAGCCGCTTTCCGCTCTCGCCGCTCTCGATCGGCCTCGGCGTGGTCGTGCCGCCCGACTCCTCGCTGATGATGTTCGCGGGCGCGGCACTCTTCTGGTGGGCGAGCCGGCGTTATGACAAGCAACCGCAGTCCCGCGGCTACCTGCTGTGGGTGGACTCGCAGGAGCCGATCTGCGCGGGCCTGATCGCGGGCGCAGCGCTGGTCGGCATCGGCGACATCCTGGTGAAGGTGTTCGTGTTCAGTTGATGCGACCCCGGGAACGGCGTACGTTAGTGCCGGGGTGGGGGGAGACTGCCATGGCTGGCGGACAACCAAGGCTCAAGTATCACTGCGTCGCGGTCATCGCCGGGGTGCGCGCCTGCGCGGCAGCCAAGGCCCTGAAGGACCAGCGCATGCTCTCGGCCGACGCGCCGCGCCTGCCGCTCGCCACCTGCGACATGCCCGCGGAGTGCCGCTGCACCTTCCGCAAGTTCGACGACCGGCGCGTGGGCCCCCGCCGCGCGGGCGAGCGCGGCACGCTTGCCAACCCCTGGGTCAACACGGAGCGGCGCAGGAAGGGCTCCGTCGGCCGCCGCGAGCGCGACTTCGACTAGGGCAGCCGCGCGCGGAACGCCAGGTATTCATCCACCACGCGCTCGGGGTCCTCGAGCTGCGGGTAATGCCCCACGGCATCGAGCAGCACCACGTCCGGGTCGGGCACGAGTTCGCTATAGCGCGCGGCGAGATGCGCCCCGGAAATCGGGTCCGCGGCGCCGCAGATGTAGCGCCGCGGCACGGTCGATTCCAGGAGGGCACCCACCCAGCGCGCGCGCTGGCGTCGCCGCTGCTCCATGTAGCTGATCGACTTCGCGAGCGCGAGCTTGCCGCCCTCGCGCTCGACCAGCGACCACAGGTCCGCGAGCTCCGTGCGCGTCGGCGGCTGCGCACCCGAGATCGAGAGCATCGTCGCCTCGAATTTCGACTGGCTCATCACGCGCGCCAGCAAGGGGCCGAGCACCGGATTTGCCAGCAGGGTCTGGACCCGGCGCGGGCGGTGCACTTCGGGGAACAGGCCGCCGTTCAGGAACACCACGCTCGCGAGCCGGAGGCGCCCCTCGCGCTCGCGGGCCAGCAGTTCCTGCGCGACCGTGTCGCCGTAGTCGTGGGCCAGGACGTGCGGCACCTCGATACCCGCGTCCTCGAGCAGTGCCTGGCAGATATCCGCCTGCAGGTGGATGGGATAGTCGGCATCGCGCGGCTTCGCGGAGAGGCCGAAGCCCAGCAGGTCGAGCGCGAGGAGCGAGTATCGCTCGGCGAGGCGCGGCCACGCGCGGTACCAGTCGTAGCTCGCGGTCGGGTAGCCGTGGATCAGCAGCAGCGGCGGTTTGCCGGGAGCGACCGCGCTGCGCACGAAGATGCGATGCCCGCACAGCTGGCGTGATTCGCCGCCGTCGATCCAGTCTGCGAGCTGCCGCGATTGCGCCATCGGCGTATGTTCATGGCCATGGCGAGCGATGGCAACCTGCCGATCCTGTTCCGGGACGAGTTCCTGGCCGTGGTGAACAAGCCCTCTGGCCTGCTGGTGCACCGTTCGCCCATCGACCGCCACGAGCGGCGGTTCGCGGTGCAGCTGCTGCGCAACCAGCTCGGCCGGCGCGTCCATCCCGTGCACCGGCTGGACAAGGGCACCTCGGGTGCGCTGGTCTTTGCGCTCGACCGCGACACGGCGCGCACCCTGGCCGGCGACTTCGCGGACCAGCGAGTCGCGAAGACCTACCTCGCCGTGGTGCGCGGCTGGCCGGCGGAATCAGGCGTCATCGACCATGCGCTCCCGGCCGTGGAGGACGCCCTCATCCCGCAGCAGGGGACGCCCGACCCGAAGCCCGCAGTCACGCGCTTCCGTACGCTGGCCACGGTCGAGTTGCCGCAGCGCGTGGACCGCTATCCCACCAGTCGCTACGCGCTCGTCGATCTCGAGCCCGAATCGGGACGCCGGCACCAGATCCGTCGCCACCTCGCGCACGTCTCGCATCCGATCATCGGCGACTCGACCTACGGCAAGGGCCGGCACAACCGGCTGTTCGCCGAGCTGTTCGGCGTGCAGCGCCTGCTGCTCGCCTGCACGCGGCTCGAGTTCACGCATCCCGTGACGCGGGAACCGCTCACCGTCGAGGCACACCCCGGCGTCGACTTCGCATCCGTGCTGCGTCAGCTCAGCTGGCCTTCGCCTTCACCTTCGCCGTGAGGGCCGCAATCTCGGCGCGACGGCCCTGGTCCGCCCGCTCGCGTCCCGGCCGGGCCGGCGCCTTCGCCGCCCGGTCGAGGTACTCGAGCGCCTCGGCGTATTCGCCCTCCTCGTACAGGAACTCGGCGTAGAAGTAGTTCGGGTCGATGCCGTTCGGATTCACCTCGAGCGCCTTGCGCAGCAGCTTGCGGGCCTTGTCGTCGTCGCCGAAGCCGACCGGGAACCCGGGCACCTTTGCATAGAGCGTGCCGAGGCTGGTGTAGGCCGAGCCGTCGAGCGCCCGCGGGTCGATCTCGAGCGCCGCCTCGAGGTTACCGCGAGCCTCCTTCGCGAGCCCGAGCGCACCGAGCCCGCCCTTGGCGCCTGCGTAGCTGCTCTCGACGATGCCTTCCCAGATCAGCGCCTCGGCACGACCGGGATGCTGCTTCACGAACGACTCCGCGCGCTCCTCGAGTGCCGCGAACGCCTTCGCGCGCGGCTCGCCTTCGGGCGTGTCGTAGTTCACTTTCGCCCATTCCTGCTGGATGGACAGCAGCTGGGCGTCGAACGCCGGGTCCGCGGTCGCGGCCTGGGCGGCGCCGATCGCGAGCAGGGCAGCGGGGACGAGCACGATGCGCTTCATCTTCATGGTTCGATTCCTCTTCAGGGTTTGGTCGCGGCGACGGTCGTCTCGCCGGCGTAGCGCCGGATGACGGGCAGCTGCTTGCGCAGCGCGCCGTCGACGAGACGCGGCAGGAGGCCGTTGACGCGCGCGAAGAACTTCTCTGGCCAGCCGATCACCGCCTCGACGCGGTTGCCGGCCAGCATGTCGCACACCGCCTTCGCGACCAGCTCCGGCGGGTCCATCGCCACGCCGAGCTCGTCGTTCATGCGCTCGACGGCCGACGTGTTGATGCTGGTGCGGGTCGCGCGCGGCGCCAGGTAGCGCACGCGGACGCTGGTGTCCGAGAGTTCGCGGCGCAGGGCCTCGGTGAACCCGCGCACCGCGAACTTGGTGGCCGAGTACACCGCATAGCCCGGGTACCCGATGGCCCCGAACACCGAGCCGGTGTTGAGGATGCAGGCCTCGGGCTGCCGCTGCAGGTGCGGCAGCAGCGCGAGACACAGGTGCATCGGCGCCTGCAGGTTGATCGCGATCGCCAGGTCGAGCTGCTCCGGCGGCTGGTCGCTGAACATGTGGAAGTGGTTGATGCCGGCATTGTTGACCAGCACGTTGATGCCGCCCCGCCATGCCGTGGCCGAGGCACACAGCCGCTCACGGTCGGCGGGCCGGGTCAGGTCGGCCGTCAGCGTGCCGACGCGATCGCCATGGCGTGCGAGGCGCCCGGCCGCGCGCCCGAGCGCGGCCTCGTCACGGTCGACCAGCAGCGCCGCGCCGCCGCGCGCGAGCAGTTCGTCGGCGATCGCGCCGCCGATGCCGCCCGCCCCGCCCGTCACCAGCGCGCGTATCGATGCGGGCTTCATGCGATCCTCCGTTGCGCGACTGGCGCGGCGTCCAGCCCGCGGAAAATCTGGCCGTACAGCCAGTAGATGCCGCGTGCGCAGCGGATGACCGCCTCGCGGTCCCCGGGCTCGTCGAAGCGCTCGAGGATGTCGGCGAGGTGGTTGACGTGCTCCTTGTCGAGCTCGCCGTGGCTGCGCAGGTAGGTCATCGCCTTCGCTGGCAGTCCCAGCGCCTGCTGGATGCGGTCCGCCGCCTGCAGCGCGAGCGCGACGCTGGTGCCCTCGAGCACGTGCACCATGCCGAAGAACCCGAGCGGATTGCGGCGCATGACCGTGTCGTAGGCATAGGCGATCATCGCTTCCGTCGCGACCGCAGGCTGCGACGCTGCGGCTGCGGCGCGGTCGCCGCCCGCATTCGCGATGTCGTTCAGGATCCACTCGTCGTGCCCGGTCTCCTCGTCGAGGTAATGCAGCACGGCTTCCTGCAGCCAGCGATGCCGATCGGGCAGCCGTGCCCCGACCGCCATCATGAGCGGCACGGTGTGGCGCACGTGGTGGTACGCCTGCGTCAGGAACGCGACGTACAGTTCGCGCGTCACCTCGCCAGCGAGGCAGCGCCCTATCACCGGCGCGGCCAGCAGGTACTGGCGGTCGGCCGCCGTCGCGCGAGCCAGTTGCTCGTGGAACTTCATCATCCACCTCGCTGAAGGATCAGGTCGTTTCGTCGTACAGCGCATCGAGCAGCGGGCGGTGCCGCTGCAGGATGTCGCCGCGTCGCAGCCTGCCGTTCGACGTCAGCAGGCCGTTCTCGAAGGAAAAGGGCTCGGGCGCGCGCACCCAGCGGCGCACCCGCGCGTAGTCGGGCAGCCGCTGGTTCGCGACCGAGATGCCGCGGTCGATGCCCTCGTCGTCGCAACCGTTCACGACGCTCACCAGCGCCACTGCAAAGGGTCGTGCCTCCCCGTGCACCATCACGTGCCGGATGCCGGGTTGCTGCGCGATCTCGCTCTCGACCCACTCCGGCGCGACGTTGCGACCGAGACTCGAAATGAAGACGTTGCGCAGCCGTCCGCGCACGTACACGTAGCCGTCCGCGTCGATCTCGCCGAGATCGCCCGTGGCCCATTCCTCGCCCGGGTGGCGCGGCGCATCACCGAGGTAGCCGTGCAGGGTCACGCCCGACACCATGAGCTGGCCGTCGTCGGCGACACGCACGCTGGCATGCGGCAGGGGCCGTCCCACGCTGCCGATGCGGCGCGCGTCCGGCGTGTTCAGGCACACCACCGATGCACATTCACTCAGTCCGTAGCCCTCGTAGACCGGCAGCCCGACCGAGTCGGCGCGCTCGAGCAGGTCGGTGGCGACTGCCGCGCCGCCCACGGCGACGAACTTCAGCGAGTCGGGGACGCGCCAGCCGCGCTCGGCGGCGGCGACCAGCAATCGCAGCAGCTCGGGCACCAGCACGAGGCTCCCGGGGCGGGACGTGGAGATGCAGCGCAGCAGGCGCGGCACGTCCGGGCCCGAGTAGCTCATGCCCGTCATTCGCGCGGAGGGCAGCAGGCAGGCCGCCCCGGCCAGCAGGGGCGCATGGATGCCCGCGATGTTCTCGAGCAGGGTGGCGAGCGGCAGCAGGCAGAGGTGGCGCTCGATGCCGAGCGCCGACGTGGCACCCGCGAGCGAGCGAGCGACCGCTTCGATTTGCGACGCGCCCAGGCACACGCCCTTCGGCCGTCCGGTGCTGCCCGACGTATAGGTCACCTTGGCGGTGCCGCGCGGCAGCGGCCGGCGAGTCGCGGCATCGAGTTGCCGGCGGAACATGGCGAGCCCGGTCCGTCCCGAGACGCCTTCGGTGCGCCATCCCTCGAGCAGTTCGCGGCAGCGCTGCGGGTCGTCGGTCACCAGGCAGTCGATGCCGGCGTCGTCCAGCGCGTGCATCGCCTGGCCGGCCGTGAAGTAGCCGGGCAGCGGTACGCAGGGCAGCTTACGGTCGTGCAGCGCGAGGTCCGCCACGGCCCAGCCAAGACCGTTGTCGGCCAGCAGCGCGAATCTCTCGCCGCTGGCCGCGAGCCACTCACCTTCCGCCTCGACCAGCCCGGTGAGTTCGTCGGCGGTGACCGACTGCTCGCCGTCGTCCAGCGCGCTAGCGCCCATGAGTCGCCCTGCCAAAGCCGGGAATGCGCCGGCTGAGCGGCAGGTAGCCCGCGAGCACGCGCGGGTCGGTGTCGTAGTAGCGACCCCAGCGGTCCGGCCCGTCGGCGACCCGCGTGCCGTCGGCGCGCGCGAGCTCGACCAGCGGCGCGCCGAGTCCCTGCAGGATGCCGCGCACCGTGCCGGTCGCGGTGAAGACGATCCAGCGGTATTCGAGCGACAGCAGGTAGGACGGCAGCAGCGCGACCATGCGTACGGCCGCACGGCAGTTCGATCCGGCGAGGTTTCCGACCTCGACCACCTGCTCGCGACGGATGGCGCGGCCCGTGGCCGTGGCGATGGCGGCCTCGACCGGCTGCTCCAGGTAGTGCTCCAGGTACAGCGGTGCCGCGGTCGCGCCGCGCAGGCCGACCACGCTGCGCAACCGGCCCGAGCCGTCGCGCAGGGACAGCAGCGTCGGCATGAAGCTGGCGACCGTCGCGTCGTGGCCGCGCCTGAAGGCCTCCGCTACGAAAGCCTCGAGTTCGCCGCGCTCCGGGGCATCGGCATGGGCGACCGCAAACGACTGGCTCAAGCTGCGCTCCTTCGGCCCGCGGGGCCCCACCGGGACGAGGGCCCCGGGTTCGTCGGTTAGACGGCGCCATGCGCCGGAATCAATCGCGGCGATTGATTTCCGGGGCGCTCCCCGTCTAACTGCGCGAGGCAATGGACGAAAACGTGACCGACGACAAGGTTCTGGTGCAGCGGATGCTCGAGGGCGAGGAACGCGCGTTCGTCGCGTTCTTCGAGACCTATTTCCCGCGCGTCTACCGCTTCGCGCTGCCGCGGCTCGACCGCAACGAGGACACGGCCAAGGACGTCGTGCAGGCGACGCTGATCAAGGCGATGCGCAAGCTCGGCGACTTCCGCGGCGAGGCAGCGCTGTTCACCTGGCTCTGCCAGATCTGCCGGCGCGAGATCGCGGACCACGTGCGCTCGCAGCGGCGACGCTCGGAGAAGGTGGTGCTGATCGAGGACAGCGCGGAGGTGCGCGCGGCGCTCGAGTCGATCGAGGCGCCGGCGGGCGACGACCCGCTGCGACGCGCCGACGGGGCGGAGCTGAAGCGCCTGGTGCACGCGGTGCTCGACCGCCTGCCGAATCGCTACGGCGACGCGCTGGAGTGGAAGTACGTGGAGGGGCGGTCGGTCGAGGAAATCGGCGACCTGCTGGGGATCGGCCACACCGCGGCGCAGTCGCTGCTGGCGCGGGCGCGGGTGGCGTTCCGGGACGGGCTCGAGGCGGTGTTCGGCCAGTCGGCCGCCGACGTGCTCGCGAGCCTGGAGGCCTGAGGGGGGATTGGGACATGAACGAAAAGACACGCTCGGACGGGATGGATGATCGCGACCTCGAAAGGCTGCTCGGCGCGGCGGGTGCGCGCGTGCAACCCTCGGCCAGGGCGATGGCCGAGGCCAGGGCGGCGGTCGAGGCCGAGTGGCGCGCGACGGTTGCGGCCCGCCGCGGCCGGCAGCGCACCATGACCTCGGCGGCAGCGGCCGGCATCGCGATCGCGGCCGTCGCGGTCTGGATCGCACGACCGCTGGTGGGACCCGGCAGCGAGCCGGTCGCGGCCATGGCGCGCGTCGTCGGCGACGTGCAGCAGGACGCCGGCGACGGGCGCTGGGCGCCGCTCAGCGCGACCGATTCCATCGCGGCCGGCTCACGCCTCAGGACGGGCGCCGACGGCCGGGCGGCCCTGCGGTTAAGCGATGGGGTGGAGCTGCGCCTCGATTCCGGCACGGTCCTCGCATTCGAGGATGCGAGCCACGCCCGGCTCGCCGATGGCGCGGTGTACGTCGATGCCGGCCTCGGCCCGGACTCGGCCTCACCCGCGTTTTCGCTCGAGACGCCCGCGGGCAACGTGCGGCACCTTGGCACGCAATACTCAGCGCGGCTCGCCAGCGACACCTTGCGCGTCGGCATACGCGAAGGCCGCGTCGAGATCGATGCTCGCGGCGGCAAGGTGCGCGGCGACGCCGGCGAGCAACTGGTGCTGCAGGAAGGCCGCGTGGTTCGCTCGCGGCTCGCCCCGACCGCGGAGGAGTGGGACTGGGTCGCCGCCATCACGCCGCCCTTCGAGGTCGAGGGCCGCAGCGTCGATGCGTTCCTGGCCTGGGTGGCGCGCGAGACCGGACGTGCCATCGTCTACGCCACGCCGGAGGCCGCACAGCGGGCCCGCGAGGTGGCGTTGCGCGGCACGGTCGAGGGCCTGACGCCGGACGAAGCGGTCGTGGCCGTGCTGTCCACCACGTCCCTGCGGCCATCGCTCGAGGCGGAGCGTATTTTCATCGAGTAGGCCGCGGGACCCCGCTCGGCTAGTATCGTGCGGCCCGTGCCGCGCGATCGCCATACCCCTGCCCCACGCTCCTCGACGAGCCTGCGTGCCGCATTCTGCGCGGCGGCCGTGCTCTGGTCGGCACTGGCATTCGGGGCCGGGCCACCCTACGCGGGCCGCAGCCTCGACGAAGTGCTGCGCGAGTTCGGCGCCGCCGGCCTGAAACTGATCTACAGCAGCGAGACCGTGCCGGCCAGCCTGCGGGTGTCGATTGAACCCGCCGGCGCGAACCCCGCGGAGGTGCTGCAAGCCCTGCTCGCCGAGCACGGACTGCGCGCGCATCGCGTCGGTGAGAACACCTACGCGATCGTGCGCCCCACGCCGGCGGCACCCGTTGCCCCCTCCGATGAGACGGCCGGCGGCTCGCCCACGACGCCACTCGAGCAGATCGTCGTCGCCGCCAGCCGCTACTCCCTTGCGGCCGACGTGCCCGACATCCACACCCTGCTCACGCAGGACGAGATCGAGGGCGTGCCGCGTCTCGCGGAGGATTCGCTCAAGGCGGTGCACCGCCTGCCCGGCGCGGCGAGCAACGGCCTCTCGGGGCTCGCCAACATCCGCGGCGGCGAGGACAACGAGTCGCTCGTGGTGTTCGACGGCCTGCCGCTCTACGAGCCGTTCCACCTGCGCCTGCTCCTGAGCCCGGCGAGCGTGCTCGACCCGCGCGTGCTGGCGGGCCTCGACGTGCACGCCGGCGGCTACACCGCGGAATTCGGCGACCGCATGAGCGCGGTCATCGAGGCGCAGTCGCTCAGGCCCGAGGCCGACCGCTACTACGAGCTGGGCCTGAGCCTGTTCCACGCGCATGCCCTCGCCTCGCAGCGCTTCGGCGACGGCAAGGGACAGTGGCTCGCTGCCGTCCGCCGCAGCAACCTCGACGAGATCGCCGACATCGCGCAGTCCGACCTCGGCGAGCCGAGCTACCTCGATGGCTTTGCCCGCGTCGACTATGAATTCTCCGCCAGCACGCGGGGCAGCCTGCACGCGCTGCTGGCGAGCGACCACCTGGAGGTGCGGAACTCCAGCGAAACCGAGTTCGCCGACGCCGACTACCGCAATTCCTACGTCTGGGCCTCGCTCGAGCACGATTTCTCGCCACGGCTGGGCGGGCGCGCGATCGTCTCCTACACCGACGTGGCCTCGCAGCGCACCGGCGAAGTCGACGAGCCCGGACGCCCCAGCGGCAGCGTCGACGACGAACGCCACTACGACGTGCTCGGGCTGAAGCTCGACGGCCACTACGCGTCGGACCGGTGGCTGCACCGCTTCGGAATCGAGTACCGCAGTCTCGCGGCGGACTACGACTACTCGAGCACCGTGCATTCGCTCGCACCGCAGCCCTCCGGCGAGCACGTCGCCGTGTATGCGACCAGTCGCGTGCTCGTGACGGATCGCCTGGCAGCGGAAATCGGCCTGCGCTGGGACGAGCAGAGCTACGGCGCCGATGCGGACGACCAGCTCGGCCCGCGCGTGAACCTCGCCTACGAACTCGGCGCCTCGACCCGCCTGCGCGCGAGCTGGGGACGCTACCAGCAGTTCCAGGGCATCAACGAGCTGCAGGTGGAGGACGGCATCGACAGCTTCTTCCCGGCGCAGAAGGCCGATCACTCGATCCTCGGGCTGGAGCAGGACCTCCCGGCGGGCTACGCGCTGCGCATCGAGGGCTACCGAAAGGATTACCGCCAGCTGAAGCCGCGCTACGAGAGCCTGTTCGACCCGCTGTCGCTCGTCCCAGAGCTGCGCTGGGATCGCGTGCGCATCGAACCGGATTCGTCGCTGGCGGAAGGTCTCGAGCTGCTGCTCACGCGCAGGAGCGCCAATCCCTGGAACGGCTGGTTCAACTACTCGTGGTCACGGGTGCGCGACCGCATCGATGGTACAGAGACCCCGCGCAGCTGGGACCAGACGCATTCCGTCGGCGGCGGGCTCACCTGGACCGATGGCGGCTGGCAGGCGACGCTCGCGGGCGCGTGGCACACCGGCTGGCCCACGACGCCGGTGCATGGACTCGAGATCGGCACGCGCAACTCGGCGCGCTACAAGGACTACGCGTCGGTAGACCTGCGCGTGAGCCGCGAGTTCACGCTGCCGCGCGGCGAGCTGACCGTGTTCGGCGAAGTCACCAACGCGCTCGACCGGCGCAATCCCTGCTGCACGGACTACACCCACGAGCTCGCGGACGCCGGCGAACTCACGCTCGAGCGCGACTATCGCCACTGGCTGCCGCTGGTGCCCTCGCTCGGCGTGCTCTGGAAGTTCTAGCCCACCCCGTGCCCGCGGAACCACGCGAGGCACTGCTGCCAGGCCTCCTTCGCATCCGCGTCGCGATAACTCGGCCGGTAGTCCGCGTGGAAGCCGTGCGGCGCCTCCGGGAACACGACGATCTTCGATTCGCCCTTCGCCGCCTCGATCGCCGCGCCCATCTTCTCGACGTTGTCGAGCGGAATGCCCTGGTCCTGGCCGCCGTAGAGGCCGAGCACCGGCGCCTTGAGCTGCGCCGCCAGCTCCAGCGGATACTTCGGCTGCAGTTCGGTGGCCTCGCCCAGGAGCCGCCCGTACCAGGCCACGCCCGCCTTGAGGTCCGGGTTGTGTGCGGAGTAGAGCCACGTGATGCGCCCGCCCCAGCAGAAGCCGGTGACGCCCACGCGCTTCACGTCGCCCGCACCGGTCTTGCCGGCCCAGGCGACCGCCGCGTCGAGGTCCGACATGACCTGCGCGTCCGGCACCCTGGAGACGACCTGCGCGAAGATCTCGCGGTAGTCCGTGAACTTCGAGACGTTGCCCTGCCGAGCGTAGAGCTCCGGGGCGATGGCGAGGTAACCAGCCTTGGCGAAGCGCCGGCAAACGTCCTTGATGTGCTCGTGCACGCCGAAGATCTCCTGCACCACCAGCACCACCGCGAACGGGCCGCCGCTCGCGGGCATGGCGCGATAGGCCGGGATCTCGCCGTCGGCCACCGGGATCTTCACCTCGCCGGCCGTGAGGCCCTCGGTGTCGGTGGTGACGACCGTGTCCGCGCGCACCGGCAGGGCGGCCGCGGCGAATCCTACGGCCAGCGACGTGACCAGCATGTCGCGCCGGGTGAGGCTCGGTTTGCCGAGCAGCGAATCGAGTTCCGCGCCGGTCCACTTGTCGTGCATGGTCTCCTCCTGTGTCTCGTCGTATCGCCTCAGCCCGGCTCGACGCCAGGCTGGAAGGGTTCGGTCTCCGCCGCCACCGCGGCCGCCACCTCGGGCGCCACCGTGTACTTCGCAAACTCGGGGGGCATCCGTTTCGCCTTGCCCGTCGCGAGGTCGATGCAGACGTAGTGGATCAGCGCCCGCACCAGCGTCTGCCCGTCCGCCTTGCGCCGGACCTGGAAGCGCCGGACGATGCGCAACCGCTGATCGTTCAGCACCGGCCAGGTCGCCACCTGGATCTCGTCGCCCTCGTAGGCCGAACCCAGGTAATTCACCTGCGTGCGCCACACCGCCATGCCGCGGTTCAACTTGCGGCAGAGCTCGGGCGGGATGCCGCGCTCGGTCGAGTGCGCCCAGGCGCAGTCGTCCATCCACGCGATGTAGACCACGTTGTTCACGTGGCCATAGCCGTCGATCTCCGTGTGATGGGCGACGCGCTCGTGGATGAAGGGCGACGGCAGGTCCCAGGACATCGTCACTCGCTCCCGAGGAGCTGCCCGAGCAGCGCGTCCTTGTCGGCCCAGATGCCGCCCAGCCAGCCCTGGAACCGCTCGCGGAACGCCGGATCGTTGGTGTAGTCGCCGGATGACATCCAGTCGTCGATCGGGCGTCGGCGGACGTCCACGATCACTCTGCCGACGCGACCGCAGCAGAGGTCCCAGAGGGTCGGCGTACCGGTGGTGTAGGCGACCGTGACGTTGAGCATCGAGTGCAGCATGCCACCCATCGCCGAGAGCACGAACGACACGCCGCCCGCCCGCGGCTGCAGCAGGTGTCGGTAGGGCGACTTGAGTGTCGCGTGCTTCTGCGGCGTGTAGCGCGTGCCCTCGACGAAGTTCATCACCGAGGTCGGGATCAGCCGGAATTTCTCGCAGGCCCGGCGGGTCGCCTCGAGGTCCTTGCCGCGGTGCTCGGGGTGCTTCTCGAGGTAGGCCGAGGTGTGGCGACGCATGAACGGGAAATCGAGCGCCCACCACGCGATGCCGAGGAACGGCACCCAGATCAGCTGCTGCTTGAGGAAGAACTTGAGGAACGGGATGCGCCGGTTGAAGACCGCCTGCAGCACCAGGATGTCCACCCAGGAGCGGTGGTTCGACACGACGAGGTACCACTCGCGGAGCGAGAGTCCCTCGAGCCCGCGGGTGTCGAGCGGCATGGCCCCCATCATGCGGAAGATCGCGTTGTTGGTGCCGATCCAGCCCTCTGCCAGCGCCGTCATCGCCCGGCTGCTCCAGCGGCGCCAGGCCGGGACCGGCACCAGCAGCTTGAGCACCGCCACGACGAACAGCACGCTGCACCAAGCGATGACGTTCAACGCCATCAGCGTGATGGTGACCACTCCCTTCGCCGTCGAACCGCTGCGCTGCTGCACCGGGTAGTATCCGTAGTCCGGGGGTAAGGATTATGCCCCGGGGAATCGAGCGAGAAACAGCCCACGGAGCCCGCGATGGCCATCGAACTCACCGCCCAGGAAGCACGTGTCATCGGCTGCCTGGTCGAAAAGCAGATCGCGACGCCGGACCAGTACCCGCTATCGCTCAACGCCCTCACCAACGCCTGCAACCAGAAGAGCAACCGTCACCCGGTGATGGCGCTCGGGGAACGCGAGGTGCAGGCCGTGGTGGACGGACTCATGCGCCGGCAGCTGGTGCTCGAGAAGTCCGGCTTCGGCAGCCGCGTGCCGAAATACCAGCACCTCTTTTGCAACACCCAGTTCGGCTCGCTCAAGTTCTCGCCGCAGGGCACCGCCATCGTCTGCGAGCTGCTGTTGCGCGGCCCCCAGACGCCGGGTGAACTACGCACGCACGCCGCACGCCTCGCCCCACTGCACGACGTGGGCGAGGTGGAGACCGAGCTCGAGGAACTCGCCACCCGCCCCGACGGCCCGTTCGTCGCGCGGCTGGCACGCGAGCCCGGGCGGCGGGAATCGCGCTACATGCACCTCTTCAGTGGCGAGGCGCCGCCGATCGTCGACGAGCCACCGCTGCCGACCGGCCGCACCGGCTCATCCACATCGGCGGGGCAATCCCCGGCCGACCACGAGGAGCGGATCGCGGCGCTCGAGGCGGCCGTTGCGGACCTGCGCCGGGAACTCGACGCACTCAGGAAATCTCCGGGCGGTGAATCTCCCGACGTTGCCGCGGCAACGTCCCCGCCCTACGCGCCCCCGCCATGAGCAGGTCGATCGCGATCCCGTAGTCCATCCGTTCGCCGCCGTTCTCTCGTCGATCGTGAGCCCCTGCGCCTCGTGGGCGGCAAAGAGCTGCGCCCACTGCGCGAACGGCCGCGAGGAGACGGATCACTCGCGTCGACCCGAGAAGATCTCCGCCTTGCTGGCGGCGTGAATAGTCAAGGGGTGGCATTTCCCTACCTGATTAGCAACGAACGTCAGCCGGGCTCATCTGGTGAGCTGGACTGACCGTAGGGTGACCTTCACTGCGCAACGTGAGGGGCACGAAATGGCGATGAATCGAATTCAATTTCAATCGGGACTGTCGATGCCGGACTTTCTGCAGGACTACGGAAGCGAAGGGCAATGCGAGCAGGCGCTGCAAGCCATTCGCTGGCCGAACGGCTTTGGCTGTCCGCGATGCGGTCACGCCGCGCATTGCGTGCTGCGGGATGGGGTGCGCAAGGTCTTTCAGTGCAACGCCTGCCGGCATCAAGCCTCGCTGATTGCCGGAACCGTGTTTCAGGGCACCAAGCTGCCCCTGACGATCTGGTTCCTGGCGATCTATCTGATCAGCCAGGCCAAGACCTGGCTGTCGGCCTTGGCACTGAAGCGACAGCTGGGCGTGAGTTATCCCACGGCCTGGTTGATCCAGCACAAGCTGATGCAGGTGATGACCAAGCGTGAAGCGCGCCATGTGCTTGAAGGACAGGTTCAAATCGATGATGCCTACCTCGGCGGTGAGCGCACTGGCGGCAAGGTCGGCCGTGGCTCGGAGAACAAGGTGCCGTTTGTCGCGGCCGTCTCGCTGAGCGAGGACGGCCGCCCGTTGCGCATCAAGCTGACGCCCGTGTCCGGCTTTACCCTCAAGGCCATTTCGGCGTGGGCGAACGATCATCCGGCTCCGGCCAGCGCGGTCTTCTCCGACGGACTGGCCTGCTTCGCGGCGGTCACCGAGGCGGGGTGTCGCCATCAGCCAACGGTCATGGCCGGACGCAAACCGAAAGACGTTCCCGAGTTCAAATGGATCAGCACCATCCTCGGCAATCTCAAGACCAGCCTGTCGGGTGCCTGCCATGGGTTCGACTTTCGCAAGTATGCCGCTCGTTACCTGGCGGCGTTCTGTTATCGCTTCAACCGACGATTCGACTTGCGCACACTGCATCAGCGTCTGCTGATCGCTGCGGCCGGTTGCGCCCCCAACCACGGCGCTCGATTCAGTTGACTGACGTTCATTGCTGATCAGGAATTGTGAACATGTGAACCGGGGGTTATCGGTGGTCCGCATGTCCCAGGCGATCTCGTGGATCATCCGCACGTGAACGCACCGCGTAGGGTATGCCGGGGTCAATGGAATTGTAGGCGTACGAGTCGCTATCGTGCGGGCCATCCTGGTGCGAGGCGGCCACCGGCTGCGGCAGTTACTGACGACCGCGAATCCGACCGTGCTCCATAGGAACGTACACGGACAGAACCACCGACTCTGTCCCCGGGTTTCTTTCCGACAGACCGCCATTGGAAACATGAAAAAT
This sequence comes from uncultured Gammaproteobacteria bacterium, assembly GCA_963706535.1. Classification (GTDB taxonomy): domain Bacteria; phylum Pseudomonadota; class Gammaproteobacteria; order Steroidobacterales; family Steroidobacteraceae; genus RPQJ01. The sequence goes on along the minus strand of CAVPMU010000001.1, from coordinate 11,405 downwards.
CGCGAGGCCGAGACAAAAGTCGTTGTTGAATCGACGCGTGACCTCGAGACCCGATCGGAACTCCAGAGAATGTCCCAGGTCCAGTTCGCTGCCGCCCTGGTAGGCACCGACCCCAAAGCTTGGAACCAGTCCCCATCGGTAATTCAGCCAGAATTCGCGACGTATGGCTACGTAGACGAAGCTTGAGTCATCCTCAGCAACCACGGCTCCGAATGAGGGCATAAGGGCCGAGCTGGATGACGCTCCCGGGCTGAAGTTCACACCGTATCGTGCCGGTCGCTGACCTTCGCCGAAGACATTGCCATGACCCACGGAAGCGCCAATCATGGCGGGCGACGCGCCTGTTGCGTTAGCGGCGAAACCAGAGGATGACTGCAATAGCAGTGCGATGGCGCCAAGGATGAGCACGACGATTCGGGGCGCTCGATCGAGCTTTTGTTGTGCAAATGAATGCATGCAGTCATGCATGTATGTAGCGTATCACGCCATTTTTGACTTGAACACGAGTAGCCCAGCGGCCCCTTCACGCCTTGACCTTCGCATCTCAATAAGACGGGACTACTGGCCGTTGAGCCAACGAGCCGAAGCGGCGACGCATTACTGCGGGTGGTGATATTTGATCCCTGCGCGGCGGCCCACCCAGTACGTTGCACCCTAAGGCAAAGGCAGACTCCTTGAAGCTATGTCTGTCTTGCCCGGGTCTTCCGCGAGCGCGTCGGGTGCGCCGTGCCACCCCTTTCCGCCCCTACCACCACCGCGCCGTCGGCGGTAATGCCTTCGAACAGAACGTCGATGGCTGCCATCGCGTCGCGACGCAGGGTCATGGTGCCTGGGCTGAAGATCCACTCGTGAAGGGCGCCGTCCACGAGAAACTGGATCGCGCGCGCACACGCAACCGGGTTGGCGTCGGGCCGCAGTTGTCCGAGCTGCCGGGCGTGCTGCATCGCACGGGCGATGTGCTCCAAGGCCAATGCGTTCAGCCGTCGATGGCGCAGGAAGATCGGCTTCGTCCCCTCGATGCATTCACAACGCAACCGCATGATCTCGAATACGTTGCGGGCATGACGGTCGCGCTCGAACTCCTCCAGGGCATCACGAAAGAACTCTCGCAAGGCTGGCAACGGGCGGTCGACACGTTGCCCGATGGTTTCCAGTTTCGCGAAAATCGGTAATACGATCCGGTCAATGACGGCCTCGAGCACTTCGAGCTTGTTCTCGAAGTGCCAGTACACCGCGCCGCGTGTGTAGCCCGCCTGTGCCGCAATCTGCTCGAGCGTAGCGCGGGAGACCCCGTCGCGCAGGAAGCAAAGCTCCGCCGCGTCGAGAATTTCGAGGCGAGTCGCCTCGGCTGCCTCTTTGGTTCTGCGTGCCATCAGATCTCCGCGTGACTGCGTCAGTTTAGCGGATTGTTGACATAGATACATTCATGCATGTATTGTCCAGTTGTCTGAACGATCCTCTTTGGATTCGACCGAAGGAGTTAGAAGTGAGAACGCGTTTCAACACGACTGCTGTACTGGGAACTGTCCTGCTGCTCGCGGCCGCGGCTCCGGCCATGGCCCAGGTGCAGGCGGGGTCGCACGAGGGTCACGTCTACGGCGGTTACCTTTTCGGCGGCGACATCACCGACCGTCGGCTGTCCGGTACGGATCCACAGCTGGACGACGACTTCGTGGCGGGTCTTCGTTATGGCTACAACATCACCGACCGGTGGGGCATGGAGGTATCCCTCGGGTACAACCCGAATTCGGTCACCGACCTCGCCGGCAGCGACGTCGACCTCGACCTGACGACGTTCGAACGTCGATGCGGTGTGGCACCTGCTTCCGGCCCAGAAGTGGGTGCCGTATCTTGTCGTCGGCGTCGGCTATGCTTCGGCCAGTCTCGACCGACCGATCATCGGCACCTTCGGCACGCAGACCTACAGAATCGACGACGACAGCGGCTTCACCGCCAATGCCGGTGTCGGCCTCAAGTGGTTCGCCACCGATCGTGTGATCGTGCGAGCGGAGGCCCGCTATCGGTATCTTGACAAGCTGCTTGACCGCTTCGCGGAGCCGATCAATTCGGTAGAGACGACGCTCGGCATCGGCTGGAAGTTCTGAGGGCGCGCCCTGTCAGTTGACCTCATGGCGCAAACCAGCGCGGCCCCCGAGCGGGCCGCGCTGGTTTGCGGTTTCCCAGCCAGTTGATAGTTCCAGCACCCGGACCCCTGCATGAAGATGGCGACCAGATCGACGATTACGACTGCCTAGCGGCTCGCCCTGTGCGTCCTCGACGATTTTCACGATGCTCGCATCACAAGAGAGTCGCCGCGCGGTCTCAACCGGCAGCGCGGGGCCGTCCTCGTGCTCGCAGCGTCCCGTGCTCCTGGCGTGCAACGTCTCCGCATCGACGTGGACGACGATGTGGTGGCGCTCGCCGCCGTTCAACGCCTCGGCACCATGCTTGAGGAAGCTCTCGGCCAGCACGCCGAGCGCATCGGCACGGCGGGCCGAGATCGTGGGTCGATCGACCGAAAACGTTGCCGCGGAAACGTCCCGGGCCGCTCCATCGGGCAGAGGGATGTCCTCGATGGCCGCATCGAGCGCCTTCAGGACCAGCGCGCCGGTCTCGGCCGGCAGCCGCGCCTTGATCACCAGCGAGCCATCGTCGTCGTAGAAATAGCTCAGCCGCCGACTCGCGTTCTGGCATTCCTCGCGGGAAAGCTCCTCGACCTCCTGCACGCGCCGGAACTGCCGCACCAGTTTCTCGACGTGATGCGCCGTGCCGTGCTGCGCAATCATCAGCAACACCTCCTCGGTGCCGGGGCAGGCGACGCGCGTCAGGGCGCGGACCTTGGCGTAGCTCAGCTCGCCCCGCGCCATGGCGGCGCCGATCAATGGCAGTCCCTCGAGTGCATGAGCGACGCGGACCTTCTCGCGGGCCGCGCCGAGGTCGAGGCCGCACTGCCAGTTGAGCCAGTGGGCGCAGGAATGCGTGAAGCCGTCCGACCAGGGCTGGCGACGGTCGAACTCGGCGATCAGGGCGAGCCAGCGGCGGTTGGCGGCATTGAGGTGGCCCGCCAGCTCGGCGATGCGCGCCGTCAGCTCGCGCGTGGTGAGGGCCGAAAGGGACTCGGGGGCCGAAGTAGCGTCGTCCATGAGGCGCTCCGGGGGTCGAAATTGTCGTTTACGGCGGCCTGAACGTGGCCTGCTTATTTATACAGTAGCGTATCCTGAATCCATTAAAAGTCAACGAGTTATGCGGACAAATCCGCGTCATCCCCGTCGCGCTGCCGCGATCGTGGCGACGTTGATCTTCCCCATCGGCATCATCGCCTCGAAGGCCCGCTTGGCCTCGGCTCCACCCGCCGCAAGCGCGTCGGTCAGCACGCGCGGGGTGATCTGCCATGAGATGCCCCAGCGGTCCTTGCACCAGCCGCACGCGCTCTCGGTACCGCCATTGCCGACGATCGCGTTCCAGTAGCGGTCCGTCTCTTCCTGGTCGTCCGTCGCTACCTGGAAGGAGAAGGCCTCGTTGTGGGTGAACGTCGGCCCGCCGTTGAGGCCGAGACAGGGGATGCCCAGCACGGTGAATTCAACCGTCAGGACGTTGCCCTCCTTGCCACCCGGATAGTCGCTGGGCGCCTTGTGGACAGCTCTTACCTTGCTGTCCGGAAAGGTGGCGGCGTAGAAGCGCGCGGCCTCGAGCGCGTCGTTGTCGTACCAGAGACAGATCGTGTTCTTGGGCGTCATCTGCGTGTCCTCCTTTGGCGTGATCCTGGTTTCTCCTACTCAACATCTTCGAACGTCCCCTCGCCGCTGCGCACATAGCGGGTGATCAGCACACCGCCGGGCGTGCTGGTCGAGTGCGCCAGGGTGAAGGCCGACCCTCGTGACTCGTCGCCGAACAGGCGCGTGCCGCGGCCGAGCACGACGGGATAGATCAGGAGCCGAAACTCGTCCACCAGCCCGGCTGCGAGCAGCTGGCGCACCATGTCGGCGCTCCCCCACGTCAACAAGCTGTCGCCGTCCTGGTGCGTGAGCGCGCGTACCGCGTCGGCAAGGTCGCCCTCCAGCGCGTGACTGTTCTGCCAATCGAGTGAATCGGATCGGTGCGTGGCGACATGCTTGGGTACCTTGTTGAACAGGTCGGCGATGGGGTGGCCGGCCGGTACTTGCGGCCAATACGCCGCCCATATGTCGTAAGTACGACGCCCCAGCAGCAACTCGAACGGCTGGGAGAACATGTCCCGCAGGGCCTGGCCGATGAGGTCGTCGGGGTAGGGCACTGTCCAACCACCGGGACGGAAGTCGGCGCTGGGGTCTTCATCAGGTCCGCCGGGGGCCTGAATGACGCCATCCAGGCTCATGTGCTCGGCAACGATGAGCTTGCGCATACCCTTCCCTAAGTTCGTCCCGTAAAGGTTTTCGGACGGGGAATGCCTGCAACCACCGCGACCAGTCAGATCCATTCCCTGACGGATAGTCGAACGAGATCTTGTCAGATCGACAGTGGGACGCCGGTATCAGGCGCCAGCATGACCGGGGGGATGGACCTGGAACCACTCGACGATGCCGGGCATGTGCTGCCCGAAGTCGCCCGGGTAGGAAAAGTTCAGCAGGCCCGCACGCTCAGAACTGCGGTTCTCGAAGTCGTGCGTGGTGCCGCCGGGCACGAGTACGAACGAACCCTTCGGAGCCTCCACCCATTTGTCCCCGACCAGCACCGACATGGTGCCCTCGAGGATGTAGAAGACATCGTCCTCGGCGTGCGAATGAGGACCCGGACCTGCGGTATTCGGCTCCAGCCACCATTCCGAGATCGAATAGCCAGCCCGGGTCTCGGGACCGTCGGCCTTGAACACGGCACGGATGCGGCCCATGTCGTACGAACGGCCCTCGCCTGGCGAGAGTACGACGGGTGTTCTTGGCGGTGGCTTGGTAGGCATGAGATTTCCTCGGGTGCCTGACAACCATCAAGCCGCACGAGCTGGCCGCTGCTCTGCGGCAACAACTCCCGGCATCAAGGCGCACTGGTGCGTCATGTGCGGAAAGTCTCCCCGGCGACTTCTCGATCGAACTACATCACCGACGAATCAGGTCGTCAAATCCAAGCTCGGACGTTTCCACGGAAACGTCACCTCGTGCCGCGCGCACACTGCCTGAAACGTCTAGCGTTTGACATGCGCGGCAGCTGCAGGCAAGCGCAGCTTGCCGGAGGACGTCCGCTCGATGGAAGAGTTATGCCACGACCTCACAGCTCGACAAGTCTTTGGTCGAAGTAGCTAATCACAAAGACTCGGTCGAACGGAGTGGGAAGTTCGAAAGCCGCTGCGGCGTCAACGCCATCGAACCAAGTGGACATGAATTCGCCATTGCAGCCGACGACTAACCAGCCCTCGTCGCATTTCTCTCTGTATGCCCTGTATTTGTCTTCCTTCGATTTGAGCGCTCGCTCGACGTCGCCTGGCTGTAGATGAGCCATCCACGTTGACCCGGGAGTTGAAAAGAAAGACCGCTCCGCGCCAGGGAGGTGATACGTCGTGATGCTGCTTATCTCCCCAGGGAGCCGATCGAGGTTCGCGTAATCGACCTGAATCCGCAGAGACTCGGCGGGACCGGGAATTGTCTCCGCGATGAGGCCGGCAAGGTCCTGCGCCAACGGTTCCACGCCGCGCTTCGAAAGTTTCGCTCCGCTGAAGTGGATGTACGCATGCAGATGAGGGTGGCCGCGCGCCACGTGAAGCGCTTCAGCACGCTTGGCAATTCGTCGGCGTAACGATTCCTGGGCCTGTGGTGCTTGCGTGCCCGCTGGAACTTCTCTATGGAGGTCTGTTAGTTCTATCCCAATAGTGCGAGTAGGGCGCTTGACCAGAAAATCGGGCTCCTCGCCCGCGATCAATTCGCCTGCGGGGAACGCGGCAAATTGACTGCGAAACTGTTCCAGGCGCCACCGCTCTAGGCGCTTCTTTGCGGCCTCACTTTGTTGGGGCATAACGGTCGCACTTACCGGCGCGCCGCAGGCTGGCGCGACCTTTGCCACACCGCAAAGGGCGTGACAGACCACGCGCGTCCGAGTACAGCGCGGGGTTAGGCCGCATTCTTTCGTATCGCCTTATCCAGAGCCTCGGCCATTCGCGTCTGCCACCCAGGACCAGTTGCCTTCCAACGCGCCAAAGTATCCGGCGGCAGACGTAAAGAAATTGATGTCCGCGCCGTCCCGGACTTCGGACGCCCTCGTGGCTTCAGCAACCTGCTCGCGGCCGGCACCCCGAGCAGTCCCGGGAGAACTTCGCTGGCCGGCTTCGCTCTTGCAAACGTGGCTTTGGTCCACTCGGGGTTCTCTGCGCCCTTCCGTGCTTTAGCGGTCTTGCGCTTCATAATGTCTGACCTCTCGCCGGTTCGCCTTGCGGAGACTGATCACGTGAACCCGTCCTGCACGAGGAGTAAAGACCAATGCGTGCAGTCGGCCCTCGATCAGGCCTAGCGCCTGAAATCGTCGCTCCCCGTAATCTTTACGGGAGTCTTCGACCACAAGCGCACTGTCCCATTCAAACTCCTCGACTAATTCGAACGACAGAGCGCGCGCGGCGATGTTCCGCTCGTTCTTCTTCGGGTCGAAGCTTATGGGCACGCCTTACTGTATATACGTATATACGTTAATGCAAGCGCCGCACTGAATGCGGCCTAACGTCTGGCATCAGCAGCGAACGTAGCGAGTCTGCTGCATGCCGGGGTTAGGCTGCTGACACGGTGATCTTCACGCCGAGACTCTGGAGCACTCGAAGCACGGTGTCATACCTTGGTTTCGCGCCAGGCGTCAGCGCCTTATAGAGACTCTCACGGCCAAGGCCAGAGCTCTCGGCTATGGCGCCCATTCCACGAGCCTTCGCGACGTGTCCAACGGCCGCCAAAAATACGTCCGGGTTCGGGTCCTCTAAAGCCGCCGTCAGGTACTCAGCAACGACCTCGTCATCGTCCAGAAATTCGCTCGGATCAAACGGCTTGATCTTGGGCATTTCTTAATCCTCTCTGCTGTCTCTCAGAAGCCGCTTCGCCCGCTCGATATCCCGCTTTTGCGTCGACTTGTCTCCGCCGCACAGAAGCAACAGCACGATCCGGCCGGTCTGTGCGAAGTAAACGCGATAGCCTGGGCCGACGTGCACACGAAGCTCGCGGACTCCGTCGCCCACACTCTTCGTGTCCCCGAGGCTGCCTTGAGCAATCGACTCGAGTCGAGACAGAATTCGTGCCTTGCCTTTGGCATCCCGCAAATGCGCCAGCCAGTCCGCGAATATGTCAGTCCGCTGAATCTGGAACACGACACGACAGTATCCGTTTGGATACGCCTCGTCAATGCGGCAGTGTGCCGCGGCTGCGGCCTAACGTTCGCCATAACCGGCGTGCAAAAGCAGAGCGAAGCGGCGCTTTTGCACGTCCGTGTTGATGGCGTTGTTAGAGCGCGGGTTTGAGTATGGATTCAGGAACGTTACCATCGTGTTGTATCGCTTCCGTGATTTCCTCTACGTTCGTTATCGGCTCATTCATTTCCGATCCATATTTGTTTAACAAGTGAGCCTCGACATCTTCTAGTGTGTAGTTACCGATATTGTCCACGTGACCGATGTATAACCGCGCCCCACTACGGAGGCAACCCTCAATCCAGTGCCGATAGCTACTACCATACCGGGGGTTGCGTCTTTGTCCGTTGACGTTCCTTGCGTTACCTCCGAACACTGATGTGTCTGCGATCCCCCAATAGAACGGCACGCCATTACGCTCATGAAGATAGATGATTCCAGTTTGGTCCTGGGCGCTTTGGTATGACTTGTATCTCTGCCAAGTAATTTTCACGGTGTCACCATGAGATGTAGCGCTCTAACTACTATTAGGCCGCACCAATTAGCCGCCGCTTTGCGGAAATAATTCCCGGCATTAGGGCGCGTTTGTGTCATAACCGGACCGAACCCCCCCAGCAACCTGTCGACAGGACTACATCATCGATGCGTTAGGTCGTCAAATATGCGTCGGCGAATATGCGGTTACGAACGACTGCAATTGGCACGCGCCTCGTACGACCGGCCATTCCGAATCCAAGGGTTTCCGCGGAAACGTCACCTCGTTTCCGCGCGCACCACCTGAAACGCCTAGTAACCCTTCCCCGTATCCACCACCGACAACATCTTCTCCCCCGCCACGTACCGCCGCAGGTTCTCGATCACGATCACGGACCGTGCCTCGTTGCCGAGGTCCGAGCGCGTCGAGACGTGAGGCGTGAGGATGACGTTCTGCATCTTCCAGAGCGGACTGTCGGCCGGCAGCGGCTCGGGATCGGTGACGTCGAGGCCAGCGCCGGCGAGGCGGCCGCTTTGCAGCGCGGAGACGAGATCCGCCTGCACGACACTCTTGCCGCGACCGACGTTGAAGAAGTAAGCGCCGGGTTTCATCGCGGCGAAGAACTTCGCATCGAACAGTCCGGTGGTGGCCGGCGTGAGCGGCGTGGTGTTCACGACGAAGTCGGCCTCGCCCGCGAGCTTGTGCAACTCGTCGGACAGGCCGACGTAGCTCACGTACGCGGGCCCCTCCCGACCGCTGGCACGCGTGGCGATGACGCGCATGCCGAGCGCATGCGCACGCCGCGCGACTTCCGTGCCTATGCCGCCGAGGCCCACGACCAGCACGGTCTTGCCCTCGACGGTGAGCATCTTCACGGGCGCCGGCGGATCCTCCGTCCAGCGTCCCGCCATGCGCTCGGGGATGTAGAAATGCAGCCCGCGCGCGAACGACATCATCATCGCGATCACGTGCTCCGCCATGACGGGCCCCGCGACCCGCTGCATGTTGGTGAGCAGGATGTCGCGCTCGCGCAGCGCCGGTATCGCCACGCAGCGCTCGACGCCCGCGAAGTACACCTGGATCCAGCGGATGCGCGGCCCGGCGGCGAGCAGCTCCGCCGAGCAGTGGCCGAGGACCGCGTCAACGTCTCCCGCGAGGGCGACGGCCTCCACCATGTCCTTCGCGGCGACGACCTGGACGCCGGGTGCGGCGGCCTGCAAGGCCGGCAACTGTTCCGGCGCGAGGTTCCAGACCAGCACCTTGCGCGGACGGCTCCAGCCGGCGCGCTCGCGCACCGGCGCGGCAGACTCCTCGAGCCCGAGTTGCGCGATCAGCGGTCCCACCCGGGCATCCGGCGCGGGCGCAGGCACGGCATTGGCACGTGCGGAACCGATCGAAAGTGCCGATGCGACGACGAGGGCCGTCACCGCCAGCCGCCGCCAAGCCGGGTAGATCGTGTGCATGGTCGCCTCCTGCCGCAGGGTCCGCCGGCCCGACACTAGACCAAGGGGCGCGCGCCGGCTACCCCGGGGCCGCTATCATTCGCGCCATGGGGGGAGCAACCGGACCCGGGCTGCGGCTCGAGGCGGACCACGCGACGTTCATACAGGGCGGCGTGTCCGTCGTCGTGGGCACGCGGAACGCGGATCTCGTCCCCAACGTCGTGCGTGGCTGCGGCTGCCGGGTGGCGCGCGACCGGCGGCGCGTGACGGTGCTGGTCGAGACCGCGCGCTGCGGTTCGGTGCTCGACGACATCGCGGCGAACGGCATGATCGCCGTCGTGTTCAGCCAGCCGAGCACGCACCGCACCATCCAGCTGAAGGGCTCGGACGCGCGGGCGGCCCGGCCCACGAGCGCGGACCGGGCGGCCGTCGAGAAGCACCTGCAGGCCTGGGCGGACGACATGCAGTCGATCGGTTATGCGCCCGGGTTCTCGCGTGCCGTGCACGGCGTCGCCGGGCCCGGACTCACTGCGATCGTGTTCACGCCCACGGCGGCCTTCCAGCAGACACCCGGGCCCGCCGCGGGTCAGCGGCTCGCGAGCTGACCGTGCCGCTCACCCTGCACTCGATCCGTCCCTGCCTCGAGGGCGCCGTCCCGGCGGTGATCGCGACCTGCGCCCGCGACGGCACGCCGAACGTCTCCTACATCTCCGAGGTGCATTACGTCGATCCCTGCCACGTCGCGCTGTCCTACCAGTTCTTCAGCAAGACGCGGCAGAACGTGCTCGAGAACCCGCGCGCAACCGTGATCGTGATCCATCCCGACACCGGGGTGCAGTACAAGCTCGGCGTGACCTACCTGCGCACGGAGGACTCCGTGCCGCTGTTCGAGTGCATGAAGGCGAAGCTCGCCGGCATCGCCTCGCACGCGGGCATGACCGGCGTGTTCCGGCTGCGCGGCGCGGACGTCTACCGCGTCGAGTCCGTGACCGAGATCGATAGCCCCGGGCTCGCGATGGCAGCCCCGACCGCGACCTCGCTGGCCGAGCTGCGCTGCGCCATGACGCGTCTCTCGGGTGCTTCGCATCTCGCGGGCCTGCTCGATGGTGCTGATGCGCGATCCGGCGGGCGACCATCTCTACACCGTGGCGAGCCGTGGCTATCCCGAATCGGGCGTGGGCGCGGAGATCCGCCCGGGCGAGGGCGTGATCGGCACGGCCGCGCTCGCCCGGACGCCGATCCGCATTTCGCACGCAACGTCCGAGTTCGGCTACGGCCGCGCGATGCGCGAGGATGCGACCAGTCGCGGGCGAGCGGCTGCTCGGCGTGCTGTTCGCGGAGAGCGTCGAGACCAGCCGCTTCGGCTACGACGAGGAAGACGCGCTCGTGGTGCTGGCGGGCCACGTGGCCGCCGTCGCCGCCCTGCTCGAGGAAGGCGAGGAATGCGTGGCCGAGGCTCCGGCCCCGCCTCGCCAGGCAACGACGCCGCGCGGCGCGCCGGTGCGCATCCGGCGCTACGCCGAGAACGACAGCATCTTCGTGGGCGAGAACTACCTGATCAAGGGCGTGGCCGGCGCGATCCTCTGGAAGCTGGTGCGCGACTACGTGGACGAAGGGCGCACCGAGCACACCAACCGCGAGCTCAGGCTCGATCCCGCGATCCGCCTGCCGGACCTGAGCGAGAACCTCGAGGCGCGTAGGCCGGTGCCGGGGTGCCCGGCGCGCCCAGGCTGCGGACGTAGGCGTACATCGCCTTCAGGTCCGCGTCGGTCATCGCGCGCAGGTTGAACCAGGGCATCGGCGGGCGGCGCTCCTTGCGGCGTTCTCGATCCAGCTCGCCTCGCTCAACGTGGCGGCGACCAGCCTCAGGTTGGACGGGTACGTCGTGCCCCAGGGCCCGCGGTAGCCGACCGAGGTGCCGGTAAGCCGGTCCTTCTCCGGTACCGCCCCACCCTGCTGGATATAACCATCGGTGTAGCAGTCGTTGCAGCCACTGACGGTGACGAGATACTTGCCGCGCGCAATCGTCGCTGCGTCGTAGGCGGTGTCTCCCGCCGACGCGCCGGCGGCCGGAAGGAGGATCGAGGCAACGGCCGCCAGGGCAGCCAGGCCGGATCGCGGGTTCATGGTGAGCGCTCCTGCT